>JBNLDC010000042.1:0-96236 GCA_050304135.1 Chitinispirillaceae bacterium
GCGAACATCTGTTGATATGTATGGTAATGTCATTTCACACATGAGAAAGCTCCAAAAGTCGCCAGAGCATGTAAAAAAGTTCTTTAAACATCCGGCAGTAAAGTATGCCGCGTAGTCATATTTAATTGCCGGACTAATAATAATGTGTCAAAGTGCACGACGGGATACAAGTAGATTTGTTGTGGAGTCTCAAAATACTGATACACCCACTGATTTCCCACCTCCAGTGGGGCGAAATCTCCTACCAGCTCAGCACCATAGAGTGCTGAGCCACTTACTATCGTGAGTAGTATAATCATTATTCGTTGCATACTAGTACCCCCAAGGCTAATTTGAACCATCGCCGAACATTCAAGATGCATTTGTCTCTCAGAAAATTACCCTCCGGTACTGCACTGTCGCCCCGTAACCACGAACGAATACATTCCCCGGAATACCTGTTGCAACCGATTTAATGCCGTAATGGTACTCGCCGATCAGGAATATCCCGTTTTTCCCGAAGTGTGTTCCTATCTCGCCGCCGACATGCAGTGGGATGTCCCAGTCGCGAAATTCGATAGAGGGCATCCTGCTGGAGCCCATCGAAACCTCCCTGCCGTCAATAATCCATGCGATATCGCCGCTGGTAAGCAGTGATGGCTCAATACCGAACCGCACGAAGGCCGAAATGTGCGGACGCCGAATTCCGACTTTCAGCAGAACGGGTACCGTGATGTAGTTAAGGTTAGCACGGGATTTAAAGTCATGCTCGAAAATGTCGTCCTGAAGGTACACGGTGGTTGGTTCCGTCAGTTGTCCGTAATGGCGGTAGCCGAAACCTGAAGTGAAACCAAGGTACTTTCCCAGGGTGAGGTGGGCGGATATTCCGAACGCGGGACGGATATGCTTTTCCAGACCGGATGTGGGTTCAAACAGATATTTCATCTGGTCGGTGGTTTCGAGAAACGACTCTGTTGCACCTCCTTCTGCGCCGATCTCGAGCCCCGGGGTAAAAACTCCCGCCATAACGGAAGTGTGCAGCGAGATCAGAATTCCTGCTGTAAACGTGATTGTTATGAATTTCATTGTAAGCTCCCGTTGATGATGTTGAACATTCTGCTGGTGCCTTTACCGCTGAGCCTGATCACGAACATGCGCAGACCGTTTCGTTTGAGGAGCCTGAGCAGCGGTATTACGCAGTTTCCTCCGGACTGCCGGTAGTGCTGAAGGTCGATCGTGGCGATCAGCCGTCCCTGCAGATCAAACACGGAGAGCATGGTAAAACTGCCCGGATTGCTTATATAGAGTATACCACTTGTCATTCTGAGAGAGAGTCGGGATGATTGCGCTGAACGATTATTTTTTACGGCAACTTCCCGTGGTGCGTAAATCTCGTCATCGTTCAGAAAGGGTACGGTTGAAGAAACGTCTTCTGCCATATCGGTGGTGGTCGCCTGAAGGAACGTTGATTTCGTCAGAATACCGAAGGTACCCCCCGGATACACCGCCTCCGACTCCGCAATGTGATCGCCGTCTCCTGCCCAGAGTTTCGCGAGACCGGAATCGGCATGAAACCGGAAGACGGTCGGCTGTTCGGTAATCGTGCGGGTGGAAACGCCCTCCGCGTCGAACCCTTCCCATTGCAGCATGGTATCCCAGGCTGCATCGGTTCTGGCGGTAAAGGTGAGTGCATTGTTCCAATTCGTAACCGTAAGAGGAAACGAATACGGCTGCTGCGCATTGGTGACCGTCAATTGGATCGTGGCCGGATTGAATACGGGGAAACGGAAGTCGTTCCATTGGTAGAGCGCGCCATTGGCATCGATACTCGACATCTCGACCCCTTGCCAAACGGCTCCGTTGACGTCGATGGTTATACTGTCGAGAATATCAGCAACGGACTCACTGAGATCTTTACGGAAGTTGGTGTAGGAACCGGGGGTGGTGATGACAACGACATGTTTGAATTCTGCTCCATTGTAATCGTCAAGCAGGTTCCGGGCTTTGGTGAGTGTGGAAATGAACGCTGTCCGGGATTGTTCAATTTCAGTGGCGGTGGCGTTCTCGGTAACCGTCCAGTCGGGGGGTGGGGGAGGTTCGTTTTTATACTGTTCGTAGAGTTCCATCTCGTTCATGGACTCCAGATACGCCGTTGCGGAGGTGTCGGTTGCCGTGTTGACGGCTCTGGAAGCAAAGGCGTACTGGTCATTTCCCTCCACGCTATGGAGCAGTGCGCAGGAGTTGCCGAGCCGGTTGAGTGCGTTGATGGTCTCCCGGAGAACGCGCGCCTGCTCAATAACCGTTTGAGCGTACCCTGAAAGTGTTTTTATCTGGTTGCTGAAGGTGGTCATCGGCTGTGGGTTATTCCATCGCCAGATGAAGACAGTTGCGATTGGCTTTGACAGACGCTTTACGATACTGTCGGTAACACCGGTATTCACCATCATGTAATTCCCGCGGTAGAGTCCGGAGGTAAATTCAGTGAGGGTCATGGTCGACGTGATGGTGGATAGCCGTTTAAGCTGCAGTATCGGCATGAAGGGTACCATGACGGTTTGGGTGTCATTGAGAAGGATTTCGCCGGAACCGGTGCTCATGGTATAGCTCTGGTAACGATCATCTGCCCCGATGGTAAACTGCTGATAACGGGGGTTGCTTCCGTGAGCGGTATAAAAGAGTACGGGAATTGCATACGATCCGCATTCACCTTCGGCAGGCCGCAGCAGATACCTGATACGGACATGTACCTTGTCGCCCAGTGGTACGCGGGCGAGAGTTATTTCGAAGGTGGTTTCCGAGTGCTGCTGCAGGAGGGCGATCCGTGAATCGAGAGATTGCTGCAGGGTGACACTGTCGTTGAATGATGCGTCGGCAACATACACGGATTTCTTCAGTACCGCACGGTACATCTCCGCTCCCCGCCACGTCTGCAGTCCGGTAATGGTTGCTTCTTTGGGGATCGGAATTGTTCCCTTGAAGAGAAAATCCTCGGTCAAACCGGTAATATTGAGTTTGTTGACATCGCTGCTGATCCAGGCATCTTCGGTTATGTCCAGATAGGTGCCCCGGGGAGTAACTGAGATTTCCGATGTTTCAAGTTCGGAATATCCCAGTAGTGTCTGAGTGTATCGCATTATTGAATCGTTTTTAGGGATTGCCCCCCGGTATCCGTAAAAATCGACCAGAGCGCTTGCCGGCAAAGCCATCGCCATCACTGCCACGCCAACGAGTTGTCGTATCATAAAGAGGCTCCTTCAGTGAGTGAAATAAATCGCTTATTTCAATATAGGATGAATTTTATTTCGGGAAACGCCGATAACAGTAATTCTGTTTTCTGTCAGAAAACAGTAGGGGGAGGGAACTAAAAAAAACGGGCCGCTTTCGCGGCCCGTGAAGTTACTGATTAATATCTGTTTCTGAAACCACCGCCGCCACCGCCGCGATAGCCACCACCGCCGCCGCCGCGCTGTTCGCGTTCGCGGGCTTCACTTACCGTGATTTTGCGGCCGTCCATCTCTTTACCGTTGAGTTCGGCGATTGCAGTGTCAGCATTCTCCATTTCAACAAAACAGAAACCGCGTGATCTGCCTGTATCGCGATCCGTGATGATCTTGACCGACTGTACTTCGCCTACTGCGCTGAAGTACTCATTTACCGTCTCTTCAGTTGCACTGAAGGGAAGGTTGCCGACATACAACTTACTGGCCACAAAAACCTCCATGAGAAACGTTGCAGATGCATTGATCGCCCGAAGGCAAACTGATCTTTACGATCAGCGACAATGGTCTATTATAAGGTAAATACTTGTTCCCCCCGGCCCGATGCAAGAAAAATCGTTAAATTATTGCTTTAATCCGTTCCCATCCCTCTTCCGGTATCTGGGCACCGATCACCTGACAAACTTCATAGCCGCAGGCGCTGCCCAGCTTTCCGCAGGTTTCGAGGGGAAGACCATTGACCAGCCCGTAAAGAAATCCAGCTGCCCACAGATCGCCTGCACCGGTGGTGTCTACTGCACTGCCGTCGCCCATCCGTCCGATGGTGACCGATGTATCCCCATGGCCGATATAGCTTCCCCGTTTCCCGATCTTGAGAACGGCAATATCCGCTTTGGCGCAAAGTGCTTTGAGGGCCGCCGGTTCATCCGAAAGGCCGGTAAAGGCGCGTGCCTCGTCTTCGTTGGCAATAATGATATCGACATACTTTACACAGAGCTCTTCGAGCAGGGCTTTCTCCGCTTCCACGACGGTAAAACTCGCAAGGTCGAGGGAGACGAGTGCACCTGCCTGCCTGGCTGCTTCGAGTGTCGCTCGAATGAGGTCATGATTGAAAAGGAGGTACCCTTCCACATGGACAAGCGCGACGTCGGTAAACAGGTCCGGGGTCACCGAGGCGGGATCCGTTTCGGAGGAAGCACCAAGAAAGGTGAACATGGTACGCTGCGCGTCGGGGGTAATAACCGACAGCACATTGCCGGTAGGTGTTGCACTGGTTTGCAGCAGGGGTTCAACACCATGGGCCCGGACTCCCTGCTCAAAAAGGGTACCGAGGTCGTCATTTCCCCGTTTTCCGATAAAACCGGCGGGATTGCCCAGCTTTCCGATACCGAGTATGGTGTTGCACGCCGATCCACCCGGGACGATAACCGGTTTGTTCGCTGATTGTCCGACGAGTTCCCTGATCTGCTCATTGGTGACAAGGGTCATGCCGCCTTTCGCAGCTCCGGTGCCTGTTACAAAAGCATCGCTTTCCGTAAGACAGATATCAACAAGAGCCGATCCTACGGCGGCTATTTTCTTTTTTTCAGGGGGGGGGGTAAAGGGTATCTGCATTGGTAACTCCCGTTACGATATGGTGAAAAACAGTAGCGCTTTGGCGTAATATGTCTCTGAAAATAGTAAATGGGGATTTTCCCTGAGCTATATTCCATGCTAGTGGTGCCTTCGTTTCCTCATCCGACAGGTGCCCGGCATGCGGTTCTGACGTTAATTTTTAATCTTCAAAGTTCCGGTGGAATTCATGCAGGCAACGCGGCTACCCTCTGCGGAGTATGATCTGATTTCCCGACTTCAGAAGGAACTGGGAACAGTTCGAAATGACCGGTACCGGGTTGGCATCGGTGATGATGCCGCAGTCAGAAGCGATGCTCATGGTGAGCAGATCGTTCTCACCACCGATCTCTCCGTTGAGAATATCCATTTCTCCTTACTATATATGAGTATGTACGAGGTGGGGTACCGGGCAATGGTATCCAATCTCAGTGATTGCGCGGCAATGGGTGCACAGCCCGACAGCGCTCTCGTCCAGCTGGTTATTCCGCGATCGGAAACAAACTCGCGCCTTGATGCGGTACGGGAACTCTACCGTGGGTTCGGTGCAGCCTGCAGAACCTGGAATTTTCCGGTGGTCGGCGGCGATCTCTCACAGGGGGAGCAGTGGGTGATCGGTATTACCCTGCTCGGCAGAGTGCAGACTCACGGAAGAGTCCTTCTGCGCAGTGGTGCCAAACCGGGTGACGGGCTCTGGGTAAGCGGTTGTCCCGGCAGGAGTGCCGCCGGGCTTGAAGTGCTGAGAAAATGGGGAAGGGAACATATTCCAGATGCGTATCGGGTGCTTGTGGATGCGCACCTGCGACCAGTCCCCCGGGTAACACTCGGGCAGTCTCTTGCTCAGGATTCTGCTGTGCATGCAATGATGGATCTTTCCGATGGTCTTTCAAAGGATTGCCGGACCCTGAGTTATGAAAACCGTTGCGGAATAATTTTATCGTGCGATACTTCACACATTCCTCCTGCAATGATACAATTGAGTCGGGAAACTGGTCGTTTATGGGAGGACTGGTTTTTTCACGGCGGCGAAGATTACGAATTACTGTTTGCCGCTTCCCCCGAATTTGACGTTTCCCGCGATGCACCAATTGGTGCGGAAGCCCTGCCGGTCAGGATCGGTGTTTTTTCCGCTGAGGTTGAAGAGGTTGTCTCTGAAAGCTCCGGTATCCGCACACCGCTTTCCGGCGGTGGATTCGACCATATAAGTGCTTTGTTGTCATAGCGCCTGAAATCTGCTATTTTCAACCTGGATTCCTCAGTTGGATCGGAGTTCTATGCATATAATCGAGTACCACCGTATCGTCATGTGCATATCGCCTCCCTCCGACCAGAGTATTCCGGGGATCAGCCATTCATCATCGGAACTGCCATGGTAGAACGTCGAAGAAAAAAACTCGGTGAAATCCTGATCGCTCAGAAACTGCTTACTGAGGAGCAGCTCCTTTATGCACTCCAGGAGCACAAACGCACCGGGGTGAGCCTGGGAGTAGTGCTTGTTCGTCTCGGATTCATCTCCGAAGAGGATCTCTCCAGTGTTCTGGGGCAACAGATCCATCTCAATCAGCGCAAGCGGATCGGTGAGGTGCTGGTGGAACAGGGCCTCATTTCCCAGGAACAGCTTGACCGGGGGCTTGAGGAACAGCGGCAGAGCGGTATGCGGCTCGGAAAATGCCTGGTCAAACTGGGGTTTATTTCCGAAATGAAGCTGGTTGATATTCTGAGTGCTCAGCTTGACATTCAACATGTGGTGCTTGAGAATTTCACGTTTATACCCCGTCTGGTCAGGGTGGTACCCAAGGAGATGGCGGAAAAATACCGGGTAATACCGCTGTTCGAACAGGACGGTGTTATCACGGTCGCCATGGCGGATCCCACCAACCTCCGGACGGTTGACCACCTCAAATTCAAAACCGGTCGGGAGATTGAGCCGGTTATTGCAACCGAAAAGAGTATCCTCGCGGCGATCGAGAAAAATTACGCAGCGTCCATGGAGGATATGTCGTCGATTCTCGGACAGGTGCAGGTGGATGAGGAGATCGAGGTCGTCGCACCTGAAACGGTGGTCGAAACCACCACCGATGAAGAGAGCGCACAGGTGATCAAGCTGGTCAATCTGATGATCAGTAAAGCCATTGTCGACGGTGCCTCTGACATTCATATCGAACCGCTCGAAAAATTCGTCCGCCTCCGATACCGTGTCGACGGTGACCTGCAGGAGAAAAGCGCCATTCCCCTGCAGCTGCGTGCACAGATTACCTCGCGTATCAAAATTCTCTCCGGTATGGATATCGCCGAAAAGCGCAAACCGCAGGACGGCCGTATGCAGATCAAACATGAGGGGCGTGAAATCGATCTGCGTGTATCAACGTACCCCATGTCCACGCGCAACCGCGGGGTGAACGAGAAAGTCGTGATGCGTATCCTCGATCCTTCAACTAAAAAGATGTCGCTTGAGCAGATGGGGTTCGCACCACGGGCAATCGAGGTGTTCAACGATCTGATCGAAAAACCCGATGGTATAATTCTGGTAACCGGACCAACCGGAAGCGGAAAAAGTTCAACCTTGTATACCGCATTACAGTTGATTTATGATATATCAAAAAACATCGTAACAATGGAAGATCCGGTGGAACTGCATATCGACGGCATCTGCCAGGGGCAGATTCAACCCAAAGCCGGGTTTACGTTTGCAGATGGAATGCGTTCGATTCTCCGGCAGGATCCCGACGTCATCATGATCGGTGAAATGCGCGATTCAGAAACCTGTGAAATGGCCATCCAGGCGGCATTGACCGGACATCTGGTATTTTCAACGCTTCATACCAACGATTCTCCCAGTGCGTATACGCGTCTGCTTGATATGGGGGTCGAACCGTACCTGATCACCTCGACGGTTATCGGTGTGCTTGCCCAGCGGCTGGTTCGCCGTGTGTGTCAACGGTGTCGCACCGAATATGAACCTGAGCCGGCTCTTGTTGATCGGCTTGCGCTGCCGCAGGGAACGGTGCTCTACCGTGGCAAGGGGTGCAAGGCCTGCAACGGTACCGGGTACAAAGGGCGGCTCGGCCTCTATGAACTGCTGCTTCCCGACGAAGAGGTTACCCGTCACGTACTTAAACGCAGCAGTTCTGATCAGATAAAACAATATGTCCTTCAACGGGGTGATTTCGATTCGCTTCGCTATGATGGTATACGAAAAGCTCTTGAAGGACTGACTACTATTGAACAGGTGTTAGGAGCTACGCAGAATGATTGACGGCAACGGCGGCGTTTTAAGCCGTCTGGTGCTCAACGGTACGCAGCGCGAAGCGGTCGAGTACGATCGTGGGCCGCAACTGGTCTTTGCCGGTGCAGGAACCGGAAAAACACGGGTACTTACAGCAAAAATGGCATGGTTGATTGACCGTGGTGTCGCTCCCTCACGACTTTTCGCGGCAACCTTCACGAACAAGGCCGCACGCGAAATGCGTGAACGGCTTGAGAGTATTGTCGGGAGGCCGATGGATGGCATGTGGATCGGGACGTTTCATTCTCTTTGCGCACGACTGCTGCGTCGGGAGTGCAGACATCTCGGATTTGAGAGTGCGTTTTCCATTTACGATCAGGCGGATCAGCTGTCGCTTGTGCGCAAGGTGCTGCAGCGCCTGGAACTGGATGACCGGTCGGTCTCGCCCCGGCAGATTCTCTCCCATATATCACGGTTTAAAAACAAGTGCCAGTCGGTCGAGGAGGCAAGGAAGTCAGCAACGGGATTTTACGAACAGGAACTGGTGCGGATGTATGCGCTGTATCAGCAGATGTTGCGAGAGCAGCAGGCAATGGATTTCGATGATCTGCTGATGCATGCGGTGGTGCTTCTGAGGGATAACGCCGAAGTGCTCTCCCGTTATGCCGGAGTATTCGACTATGTTCTGGTTGATGAGTATCAGGATACCAACGGAGCACAGCTGCATCTGGTAAAATTGCTTTCAGGAAAACATCACCGGGTGTTTGCGGTGGGCGACGATGACCAGAGTATATACGGCTGGCGTGGTGCCCAGGTGGAGAATATTCTTACCTTTGAACGCCATTTTCCGCAAACGAAGGTTTTTAAACTGGAGCAGAACTACCGTTCCACCCAGTCGATTCTAGATTTCGCCAATGCCGCGATTGTGGAGAATGCCAACCGGGCCGAAAAACAGCTCTGGACCGACCGCGGGAAGGGTGCACGGGTGACGGTGTCCCGGTTTCGTGACGATCGCCAGGAGGCGCAGGCGGTTGCCGACAGGGTTAAAAAAACCTTAACGGAGGGGAAGGTCAGCGGAGGAGAAATCAGCGTGCTTTTCCGTACCAATGCACAGTCGCGTGTCTTCGAGGAGTCATTCCGCAAAGCACAGATTCCCTATGTGCTGGTCGGCGGGACAGGGTTCTACGAACGGGCGGAGATCAAGGATTGCCTGGCGTACCTGAGGCTTCTGGTGAATCCGGCTGACAATGTCAGTTTCGAGCGTGTTTACAATGTGCCGGCCCGGGGGCTTGGTGATAAGGCGTTCGCCTCGATTTCGCAGGAAGCATCAGAACGTGGCGTGTCGCTTCTGACGGCACTGCTCACCACACCTCCAGAACACTGGGGAGGAAGATTTACAAAAGGATTTACCGAACTGCGGGAGCTGTTTGAACTGCTCCGCGATGCCGCATTGCAGCGGCAGAGTACTCCGCATGAATTGCTTACCGAGGTATTGCAGCTTTCCGGGTATATGGATGTGCTCTCGGCGTTGCAGACCGAAGAGGCGCAGGGGCGGATTGAAAATATCAACGAACTACTCAATGCGCTTTCCATCTGGTCTGAAGAGCATCCCGGTGCTGGTCTGGCCGAGTTTCTGGAAGAGGTGACACTTGTCAGTGATGTAGATACCTGGGAACGTAAAGAGGATGCCGTTAATATGATGACGCTGCACTGCGCCAAAGGACTGGAATTTTCCATTGTTTTCCTTGCGGGGCTTGAGGAAGGACTGTTGCCGTCGCGTCAAAACTTCGATGACGATGAGAAACTGCAGGAGGAACGCCGCCTGCTGTATGTCGGTGCGACCCGTGCGAAGATAAAACTGTACTGCTCACATGTTGACCGGCGATACCGGTTCGGGGAACTCCTGCCGCAGTCTCCGTCGCGGTTTCTGCTGGCGATCGACCCGCTTCTGTACGATACCGACGACCAGAGTTCCAATTTCGCCTCATTTCCCACCCGTCCGGCAAACCGTGCTTCGGGTTCCCGTGCCGGTGGCAGAATGGCGGTACGGTACAGTCGCTTTGATATGCCGGAGAAGAGGTCTGTTGCTGCACCGACACCTAAATTTGAAGATTATTCCCAGGATACGGTTGAATATCGGATGGGACAGTACGTCCGACATAAAACCTACGGCAGGGGGCGAATCGTTTCGATCAGTGGATTCGGAAACGATATGAAAGTCATGGTGCTCTTTAACGACGGCTCCCGAAGAAAACTGATGGCGAAGTTCGCCAATTTTGAACGCGATTGAAAATCTGTTAAAACTATTCCGTCAAGCCTAACGAGTTGATCATGCCTCATGTCCTCTGTGTCATTCCTGCCCGGATGGGGTCCACCAGACTGCCGGGAAAACCACTGGAACTGATCGCCGGAATTCCGCTGATCGTCTGGGTGTACCGCAATGCAGCCGCCTCTGGTGCGTTTGGAGAGATCTGCGTAGCCACCGACGACAAGCGTATTGCTGAGGTGGTGGCACGTGAGGGGGGCAGGGCGGAGATGACCTCCACCGATCATGCAAGTGGTACCGACAGGGTCGCCGAAGCTGCGTCACGCTTTAAGTGCACCCACATCGTTAACATTCAGGGCGATGAACCACGGATTCCGCATGATCTGCTGCGCGGGTTTACTGCAGAACTGGTGAAACTGGATGACAATTCCTTGCTAACCATTGTCTCACATGCTACAATTGAAGAAAAATCAGATCCCGATACCGTCAAGGCGGTACTGGGATCCGGTGGTCAGGCCCTTTACTTTTCCCGGGCTCCCATACCGTACGTAAGGCACGAGGCTGCAGATGTTTGTTTCAGGCACTGTGGTATCTACGGGTACACGACGGAAAGTCTGCACCGTTTCTGCGGTTTTCAGCAGGGAATCCTTGAGCAGGTGGAACGGCTTGAACAGCTTCGCGCTCTGGAGCACGGTATGAAGATCCGGTGTCTGGTGCATGATTTTGAATCGATCGGTATCGATACACCGCAGGATCTGGAACGTTTTCGTCAGTGGGCAGCTCATAACGGTTATGGATACTGAAAACAGACACATATTGATTGTCGATGATGAAGTTTCCATCTGCGAAGTTCTCGGACAATTTCTCAGGCGGGAGGGGTATACCGTCTCAATTGCGTCAGGTGGTGAAGAAGCGCTGGAGATCATCGGCAACAGTGATGTCCATCTGATTATTTCCGATATCAAGATGCCCGGTATATCGGGCGTCGACCTGCTCAAGCACATCAATGGTCAGGCACTCTCGATGCCGGTACTGATGACCACCGGATTTCCCACCCTCGATACGGCGATCGAAGCGCTCAAACTCGGTGCATACGATTATATGACCAAGCCCTTTCATCTTGAGGAGATCGGGGAAAAGGTCAGACGTGCATTTCAGTCACGGAAACTGCAGGAGGAAAACCTGCTTTTCTCCCGGCTGGTATCACTCCATGAGGTGACGAAAACACTCGCTTCGACCCTTGATGTGCAGGAACTCAATTTCAAGTTTCTGGATTTTTCTCTACGCATGGTGAAAGCGGACGGCGGATCACTCCTGCTGGTGGATCCGGCGGGAAAACTGGCTATTACCGAGACTGCGGGTGAACATTATGAACCCTCGTTCTGGCTTGCCCGGCCTTTTGTCGCAGCCTCCAGAATGGTTGCTCAGAACAGGGAGGCGGTGCTCATCAATGCACAGGAACAGCTTTCCGATGAGCGGTTGCTGCCGCTTCCGGCGGGATGCAGGTCAATGATCAGTTTTCCTCTTAAAACGCCCTCCCGTGTAATTGGCGTACTCAATCTGCTGCGCAGCGACGCGCATGAGTCCTTTTCCGGTCTGGATCTGGAAATCATCAACGTCCTTTCTTCTCAGGCGAGTATTTCCATTGAAAACGTCCGGTTGTATCATAATATCCGCGATAACTACCTGAAAACCATCCGCGCTTTCGCACTTGCCGTTGAAGCGAAGGATGAATACACCCACGGCCATTCTGAAAACGTGATGAAGTATACCGTGGTGCTCGCGAAACACCTCGGCTTGCCTGAACACGAACTTGAGCTTGTCAAATACGCAGGGCTGCTGCACGATATCGGAAAAATCGGGATCAGTGAGAGTATTCTCAATAAAGCCGGAAAACTCACCGCTAAGGAATTCGATGAGATCAAGCGGCATCCGGAACTCGGTGCACGGATCATTTCCGATGTGCCTTTTCTCAAATCGCTGGTTCCCATGGTGCTGCACCATCACGAGTTTTACAACGGCTGCGGTTATCCTCTGCGGATCGCCGGAACGTCGATACCTTTCGGGGCGCGTATTCTCAGTATCGCTGATGCCTATGAGGCTATGACTTCGGACCGTCCGTATCGAAAGTCGCTCACCCAGGAGGTCGCATTCAGTATTTTAAACGAAGAACGGGGCAAGCAGTTCGATCCGCAGGTGGTTGATGCGTTTTTGGATATAATGAAATCAGGAAATCCGTAAGATGAAAAAATGGTGTCGGCCACTGTTATTGTGGCTGCTGTGTGCAGGTTTGTGGGGGGCTGTTGCGGTTGAACGCTGTGCAGCGGAGAACGCACCATCGGGAACTGTTGTCAAGCTGTCTTCTCCTGTTGCGCAGGTAGCGTCCCGGGAAACGGCGCCCGGTGTTGTTCAGGATGCCGATTCCTGTATTAATGTCAACCGGGCCGATGCGAAGCAACTGGATGAGCTTCCCGGTGTGGGACCGGTTATCGCACAGCGGATTGTTGATTTTCGTGAAACACATGGTCCGTTTACCACGATTTCAGATATGGAACGTGTTAAGGGAATCGGTCCGGCAACCTCCAAAAAAATAGGCGCGTTTGCCTGTTTCTGACCGTTCCGGCAGGTAAAGGTTGAACCGACCGGCATAAAAAATGATATTTAGGTAGAAACTGTCTCGCTTATGAAACAACAAAACGCCACATTCTCGGGTCTTGATATTCAGAACGAGTATCTTACGGTCGCTCAATACAATGCCGATGAACATGCGGTGATGCTTGTGGCGATACAGCCGCTTGCCGGTCCGTCGGGGGGGAGCGCTTCTGCAGCGGTTTCCACCGAGATCGGTACACTCAAGAGTAAATTCAAGTTCGGTACTGCACCGATCAACTGCTCACTCTCCGGTGATTTCGCCATTATAAAAAAATTTCCTGTCGAGACACAGGAAAAGAACCTTCAGGGTGCACTGGAATGGGAACTCAGTCAGCATATCATCGGTGCTGTTGAGGAGTATGCGTTTGATTATCAGCATACCGGTTCCGGTGCAGACGGTATCGATCAATACCTGGTGGTGGCTTACCGGAGGGAGCAGGTGGACGCCGTCGGGGCTCTGCTCAAACGCCATAAACTTACCGGTGGTGCCGTTGATGTTGATCTCTTCGCTCTTATCAATGTTTTCGAAGCCAATTATTCGGATATGACTGATCGTCCGGTACTGTTGCTGCATGCGGAAGGAACCCGGGGAATGCTGATCCTTACGCACCAGGGTAGTTATGGTGATCACGAAAGTTTCGCGTATGACGATGGTACCGATCCGCACACGTTTGCACAACTCCTTCAGGCGGTGTCCGGCCGACTCTGCAGTATGGCCGCACTTGCCGGTGGTGCGGGCGGGGTACCGGTATTCGCCACCGGCTCGCTTTTTGGTCAGCCTGCCTACCTCGAAACCCTGCAGTCAGTAACGGGAAATATCGATCTTCTCAACCCATTCAGAAAAGTTGGGTGTAAGGTCGGAGTTGACAGCGAACAGCTTGCCGCGTTTCTGCCGCAGCTCGCTGTTGCCGTGGGACTCGCGATCCGGGGAGGTGATGAGCTGTGATACGGATCAACCTCGCCAGAAAAAGAGTGCCGGTGCGATCGGGTGGTTCCAGACCACGTATTCCACTTTGGCTTCTGATTACCCTGCCGTCGCTTGTTCTTGTCGGAAGTGCCGGATATCTCGGATGGCAGCTTTTAAAAGGACGAAAGGTTCCCGTGGTTTCTGAAAAGCCGATAGAAAAGACGCCTGCTCAGGAACCGTTCAAACCCTCAACATACAGCAAAGCGGATATTGTCGAGGACGTCGTGCGGGAGGTGGCTGGTGAACGAGCTGCGGCTGACCGCCGGGGGACACTTGATCTGCCGTACAGCGATCTCTCATTTCTGGAAAAAGTAAACTATGAGGTATTGTTTGCCAAGAACGTGTTCACCATGCTCTCCCGGGTGGTCCCTTCCGGTATCGGACTGCGGTCACTTGAAATTGAAAACTTTCAGACGCTCTACGCGGTCGGACTGGGTACGTCTCGGGAACTGGTCAGTTCAACATTCATCGCTCTGAAAACGGAAAAGCTTGAGCTGCTGCCGCAACCTTTTTCCTATATCACCTCGAACGACGGCGAAGGATACCGGTTCGTCGTTACCTGCAAAATCAATTCCGGTCTGGATCTGACTGATCCGTTCCAGGCGAGTGATCATCTGCCGACCCGCGATGATCTGCCGATTCTTACCCGCCGTATTGTCCGTATCGGTGACAGCACCGGGGTGTCGTTCAGGGGTTCCCCTCGGCGGAGTAACGTAGAACGGGTGGGGGCGTACCGGCGCTTTCATTATACCCTCGGTGGTCGTACGACCTATAACGATTTCGTAAAGTACCTGTTGGCCCTCCACGAAGCGCGTATCCCCTGCGCATTCAGAAAAATCGATCTCAAGGCCCGTACCGGGTCATCAGTCGATGTCGGTCTTCAGCTTATCATAACCGTCAGAGAGTAGTAGTATCCCACATGAAACTTCGGATTGTATCCGGCAGTCTCAAAGGCCGATATCTTACCATTCCCGAACGGGATGCTGATTTCCGTCCGACAAGAGAGCGGGTGCGCGAGGCGGTAGCCAATATTCTGGAACCCGTCATTCGTGATGCTGTTGTCGCTGATCTGTGTGCCGGAAGCGGAGCATTCGGTTTTGAAATGCTCAGTCGTGGTGCCGGGAAATGCCTGTTTGTTGAAGACAACCGGTTCAGGGTGAAGCTGCTGCGGCAGCATGCGGAGCGATGCGGGGTGGCATCGCTATGCACCATCGCACAGAGTGATGTCAGATCTTCAATCCGCAGTTGCACAGAACGGTTCGATATCATCTACTTTGACCCTCCCTACGATGAACCGTTGTTTGTCGAGATGATTCCTGAGCAGTTGAAATTGCTTTCTCAAAAGGGAATACTTGTGTATGAGCGGAGAAACCGGCGGGGCACAGACCGGTTTTTACCCACAGAAGGCCCGGTACCCTTTGATTGCCGAAGGTACGGGGAGACCGAAGTACGATTCTACCGGAACGAGGCGGCAACCGGTGACGGGGTGGGGGATCCCTCTCCTGAGGTGGTGGCAGTGGAGATCTGATGGCAATGCAGGGACGTGAAGTATTTTATGGACAGAGCGGAACCGATCCGCTACCGTGTATTTTTTAAAAATCCCTGTCATCGCAAACGGTAAGTACACCCCGTTCATTTCCGTTCTTTACATGAAAGGTAGCTATGAGTACTGCACTTTACCCGGGTACATTTGATCCGATCACGTTTGGTCATATCGACATTGCGGTAAGAGCTTCTCAGATTTTTTCCCGGGTTATCGCGGTGGTGGCGCAGAATCCCGGAAAAAACCCACTTTTCTCTGTTGAAGAACGACTTTCCATGGTGCGGGAGGCGCTCAAGGATGTTCCGCGGATTGAAGTGATCAGTTTCGGTGGTCTGGTGGTCAACTGTGTCAAAGAGCACAATGCGACGGTAATTATTCGGGGTCTGCGTGCACTGACGGATTTCGAGTATGAATTTCAGATGGCATACACTAACCGGAAATTGTTCGAAAAGGCGGAAACGGTATTCCTGATGCCGAGTGCCCGGTATACCTATCTGAATTCAACGATGGTAAAACAGATTGCCCGGTTCGGTGGCGAAATCGGCAATTTCGTTCCGGAACATGTAAAAGAACGGCTGTTTGAGAAGTTCGCACCAGGTGGACAGGAAGCCGGGAACTAGTATGAACTTTATGGAAACAGGTGGTGATTCCCGGTTTCGGATCAGTCCGGTGGTAAAAGGACTGCTCATTGCCAATGTTGCAGTGTATGTACTTGAGCTGCTGCCCGGGATCGGCCGTTTCCTACTGGAGTGGGGCAAACTCGTACCGGTTCAAACCTTTGCACACGGTCAACTCTGGCGTGTGGGTACGTATATGTTCCTTCATGATCAGAATGCCCCGTTTCACCTGCTGTTTAACATGCTTGCACTCTGGATGTTTGCGCAGGAGATCGAGGATGTATGGGGTCCCCGACGATTTCTTCAATTCTACCTGATTGCGGGAATCGGATCCGGTTGCTTCAGTCTGTTTCATCTCTTTTCCACCACTATGAAATGGACCGGAGTAATCGGTGCGTCCGGGGCGGTGCTTGCGCTTCTTACTGTTTATGCCGCGTGGTATCCGCACCGCAAGGTGCTGCTGTTCTTTATTATTCCGGTAAATATCAGGATTGTAGTGATCGGCTACGCTCTTTTATCACTTTTCGGTACACTTGCTCCTCATGGAGTGGTTTCACATATAACTCATTTGGGCGGAATACTGGTGGCAATTGCCTATCTGAGATGGTATCCTATAATTGAAGAGCGTTACCGTACGTATACCGCACTTCGCGCGGAACGGACCATGCGTCGGAATGCCGAAGTGTCAGCTTCAAAAAAAAGGTTGTTCGAGGAACATATTGATCCTATCCTTGAAAAGATATCCCGTGAGGGAATGGATTCGCTGACCGGCGAAGAGCGCAGGATACTCAAGCGGATGGCAGCGTCAAAAGACCGGGGATATCTGAAAAAAAAGAGAGTAATTCCATTCGATCTATTCAAATAAGTGTCAATGGGTACCGAAAAATCATCTTCAAATTATCGTGAGAACACCTTGCGGCAGGAACGTCTGCTGCGATTGTGCCGCGCCTATAGACGACGTCAGCATGAACTCCTCGACCGGCAGAAGTCAATGCTGCTTGTCCAGCGCAAACAGGCCGCCGCGCTCAAGGAAGCCCAGTACCAGCTCGGACGGATCAATTCCGAGCTTGACGATGAGCTGGAAACCGCGCAACGCATTCAGGAGGGGCTTCTTCCGAAGGAATTGCCGGAACTGGTGAACCTGCAATCGGCGGCGGTGTATATTCCGGCCGGTAAAGTCGGCGGGGATCTGTATGATATCATCACCACGCCTCGTCAGAAAATCGCCATTCTGATCTATGATGTTTCGGGTCATGGGATTCCTGCCGCGCTTATCGGGGCGATGGCCAAAATGCTCTTTGCACATTATATCGAGAAAAGTGATTCTCCGGCGGTGGTGTTTCAGCATGTCAATCAGCAGCTCTGCCGGTTCATTAATACCGAGCAGTACCTCACGGCATTTCTCGGCGTGCTCGATCCGGTCAATAACGTCCTTACCTATGCACGGGCAGGCCATGTTCCTCCCCTGGTGTATCATGCCGGAGAGGGAACGGTAAGCAGGCTCGATTCAAAGGGGTTTTTCATTGGACACAGTGCGCTTCTTTCGATTGCTGAATACAATAACGATGTTGTGCGCCTGGAACCGGACGACAAGCTGCTGTTCTATACCGACGGGTTAACCGAAGGGTACAATGAAAACGGTACGCTTTACGGCGGCGATCGGCTCAGAAAGGTATTCACCGGGTACGGCAATACCGATGTGAAGAATGTTATCGACCAGGTGTTAGCAGACCAGACGGCATTTCGTGACGGTACACCGCTGCGGGATGATTTTACCCTGCTCTGCATTCAGATCGGTGATTCAAAACGGCTCCTGACCGAAAGCGGATTTACTCCCGAAGATGAACCGTCGATACTTATGGCAACACAGCTGCAGGAAATCGACCAGGTCTGTTCCGTTATTCTCCGGGAGATGGACTGTCACGGGTATCCCGACAAGAGTATTAAACAGGTCAAAATCTGCGTATTTGAAATGATGACAAACGCGATACTCCACGGTAACCGCGGAGAACCGGGCCGGAAAGTGCTCGTGTTTTATAAGGTTACCGCGATCGATACCGTCATCAGTGTGGTGGATGAGGGCGACGGTTTCAACTACAGAGCAATTCCCGACCCCCTTACGCCTGAGAACCGCACCTTGGATCACGGCCGCGGGCTCTTCCTGATCAGGCACTATCTGGACGATGTTACTTTCAACGTTGCAGGTAACCGTATTATGGGTCGCAAACTACTGGGGAGGGACTGATGGATATCACCAGTGGGCGAAAAGGAATGTTCCGCAAATTGCTGCTGGCCGGACAGTTCTGGGAACGCAGCGACATGGAGGCGCTTGAGCAGTACTTTGACATCTGTATCGCTTCCGGTAAACCGCGGGTGATCCTATATCTGGAACGGCTGACCTTTATCAACTCACAGGCACTGGGACTGCTGGTGCGACTGCATCACCTCTGCAGCAGTGCCGGAGGAAAACTGGTTCTGTATCGCCCGCAATCAAGTGTCAAGGAAGTTATTGAGATATCCGATCTTTCACAATTCATCACGATTGTCGAAACGCCGAAAGAACTTGATCGGCTCGCCGAATCCGGAATTTGAATGGCGTTTCTGAGACGCATATGTAAATATCCGTATAGTCCCTACAGTACTTTGATCTCGTGCCCGATGTAGCGGACATTTTTCGGACCGGTGAGTTCCTCTTTTATCAGAAAATGCCGGTCGCCGAATTTGAGAAGGGTTCCAGGATAGGCGGTGTGTTCAATGTGAATGAATACCCCATCGAGCTGATGGAGCTTTCCGGCAACGATCTCTTTCCGGTTTTCAAGTACCGAAAGCTGCTGCTGGGCTTGGTGCAGGGCTGCGGTGAATTCTCCGTTTTTTTTCTGCTGAGCAACGGTGAGCTGACGTTTCGTGTCAAGGGATTTTCTGAACCGGCTGTACACTTCGCTGATTGACTTGATGTGTGCGACGACTTCTTTTTCCTGTTTGCCCAGCATGGCAAGTTCCTCGGCCATAAGAAAATCGGTGCCTACTTCGAGCAGTGTTTTAATGCCGGTATGGTTTCCCGCTGTATGAACGGAGATTGACGTACGAGCTTTAAGCTCTCCTCCGGCAACCGACAGCGGTGACCCGTGGACCGCGATGCATCCTCGGGAGAACAGAGTCGCATTGATTGCTTCTTTCGCAATAGTGATATTTTTAAAACAGCGGACGGTCTGGTTTTTCAGAAAACCGAGGTTGACATCTCCCTTCGCATCAATGATCCCTTTTCCCTGTCCGAGAAAACCGTACCGGCACAGCACGTTGCCGCCCACGGTAACCTGGCAGTCTTCGATCGTACCGTTGACCTGAAGATCGGCACCACAGTGGATAGTGAAACCGGCTTTCACATCACCGCTTACGATAACGGATTTATTGTATTCAATATTGCCGGTCGAGAAATCAACGTTTCCCGGAACAACAAATCCTTCACACACTTCGACCGCGGTTCCCGATAGTCTGACAATACCATCGGTTTCAGCGAGCAGAATGTCGGGGTTTTCCGGGTCTGCCTGGGTGTGCGGTCCCTGAGGAAGACGCGCCGGAATACCCGGTTTCGCTGGACGGTTCTTTCCGAAGATGTCGGTACCGTCAATACCCTTGCCCGGGGGCTGAACGGATGCCAACTGTTGGCCGGTGGAAACGGAATTGACAATATTTACTGATTTGTAGTCCGCCTGACCCGTGTCGGAAATTGCAGGCGCAAGGGAGGTGGTGGTGTTGAAATGGTATATGATTTTTCCGTTTGTGCCATGTTCCGGGAGACTCCCCCTCGCCACGATGACCGGTTCGTCGGGGTAGGTCCCGTTTTCGCAGAGCGCAAGAAGGGTGTCGATTTCCTGATCCTGTATACCGAAGGTTATCCCTTTTTTGGAAAGTTGGAGCCGCAAAGACTTTTTGTCCGGCATTGTGCCGCCGGGTCCGGGAGGGTGTACGGTAACCTCTGCACTCATACCGTCAACCGCGATGGTGCATTCGAAACTGCCATTAAAATCGAGCGGGATAACGCCTATTGTATCGTCAATCTGGTAGGCGATTCCGTCACATTCTGCAATTACCGATGAGCCATCGGCGGAGAACGAGACATTCTCTTTCAGTGTGATGTCACTTTGCTCCACTTCATCGGAAAATACCGGTGCACCGTGAATGTCCTTCCCCGGAGGTGCCAACTGACCTGTCTGTTTTTCCGCAATAGTGTCACCTCTGGAGGCACGATCAAGATGGGCGTTGTTTCCGGCGAGTTTCCAGTATACATCCACCGTTTTTACTTCTTCCAATTCCCTGCGGGAACTGATGTGCCGTTCCTTCATCTGGAATGCACCTTCACGGGCCGGTTGCGCCTCGGTACCTACGGCGATATTGCTTGTTTCGTAACGGCGTTTCAATTTTGCCCATGCTTCGACCAGGCGAGTAATTGCCTCAGTGTCAATACCGTGTACGATCTCCTTTTCCGACAGTGCCGCCATGATCATATCGGTGTCGATTTCCGCCGGGGTTCCCTCCGGGGGAGGCTCGATGATCAGGGTGGCCGACATCGCATCGGGAGTGATTCGGACGGTGAACAACGGTGGTTGCATGTTATCGGAAGCGATGTTGGTCGAAACCGTGGCCGGGGGATCGGTTCGAGCTGGATGGTTTTTTTCCGGTGTGATCGAAGGACGTTCCGTTTTGGGAGATGTAGTTTCCGAGAGGCTTGCCCGGGAACTGTCGAGGCCGGATGCGGTCATTGCAGAAGACTCTATCGAAGGTTGCTCTGGTACCGCAGTGTTTTCCTCGACAATGTCGATGGTTTTTATTCCGCACGAAACAGCCAGATCGATAATCGCTTCATCGAGAATCTGGTCCCTGTTGAGCAGCACACCTCCTGAAATGGTGACGTCTGCCGCAAGCATCATACCGGTGCGTGCTTCATTTATTGAAATTTTCACTGGAGCAGGACCTCGCCAACACGTAGATGGTACCCGATAATGACGGATCGGAGTTACCGGCAAAAGGAAGTATTGATTATACTACTCTTGCGTAGTGAATTGAAGGGGGATAAGGTGGTTTTTTGTGTATGACGAAATGCCTTGAAGGATTTTTCCATCGGGTGTGGAATTTCAATACAACACTTTTAAAGGAATGCTTCCCATTGAATGTTGGCACCAGAAAAAAAGGCCTATATTACCGTCCTACCCCAGTGCCACATCAAGCAGCATCATTACAGCAAATCCGATCATGGCGCCGGAAGTTGCCGTATCGGTATTACCAGCCTGTTGTGACTCGGGGATCAGTTCTTCCACCACAACGAAAATCATGGCACCTGCTGCAAAAGAGAGCGCGTAGGGAAGAATGGGGCGCATGATGAGTACTGCGGCTGCCCCGGCAACACCGGCAATCGGCTCTACGATACCGGAGAGCTGTCCGAACCAGAAACTTTTAAGTCTGCTCATCCCTTCGCGCCGGAGTGGAACCGAAACGGCGGCACCCTCCGGAAAATTCTGAATACCGATACCTATCGCCAGCGCAATCGCCGCTCCCAACGAGGCGGACGGTAGACCGCTTGCAACGGCACCGAAGGCAACACCGACCGCAAGCCCCTCAGGGATGTTGTGAAGGGTGATTGCGAGTACCAGCAGAATACTGCGCCGCCAGTTGGTGTGAATTCCTTCCGCCTGCTCAACGGCGAGCCCGGGATGGAGATGGGGAAGAATCTTATCGGTAATCCAGAGAAAAATTCCCCCTGAAAGGAAACCGACAACTGCAGGTATCCACGGGATGCCGCCGTCATTTTCCACCATTTCGATGGCCGGCGCCAGCAGGGACCAGAAACTCGCGGCAATCATCACTCCGGCGGCAAAGCCGAGCATGCCGTCGAGCATTTTACGGTTGATGGTTTTAAAGAAAAAGACGACACCGGCACCGAGCGCGGTTACCCCCCAGGTGAAGAGTGTTGCACAGAGAGCCTGCAGAACCGGATGAAGGCTGGTAAACCAGGCGAGCATAATTATTTCCTTTGATGAGGGTTATATCATTATCGTTATATGGAAAATACTTATAAGATCGGATGGGTATCCTATAACTCAATTTCAATATCGTATCTGCTCAACAGGCCGGGGAGCCCGACCAGTGAAAATTTTGCTTTTTTTAAGCTGTTGGTTTCAGGGTCAATCGTGTAGCCGAACGAGGTCCGCAGGTCCGCTTTTTCCAGTTTCGTCCGATTGAAAGCTGCGCCTGAAAGGTCACAATTGTCAAAAATTGCTCCGGAAAGGTCACACCCGGTGAAGTCGACCTCTGTACACCGGGTGTTCCGGAAAACAGTTTTCTGCAAAAGTATCTGATAAAAAGTGGAGTGATCGAGCAGACACTGTTCAAAACTGAAGGAAAGACCGAATCGTTCGCACTGGTCAAAATGGAGTCCCAGCATTTTGCAGTTGGTGAATGCAACGTCACGAAGCACTGTATTGGTAAGGGGGATAAGGCTCAGGTTACAGTCGGAGAATTCGCAGTCGATGAAGGTGGATCGGGAAAAATTGCTTGCTGATAAGTTGCAGCCGGCAAACCGGCAGGTCTCGTAGACACCTGGTACAAACGGCTTTTCTCCGAAGGAGACACCGTCAAAGTGCTGGTCGGTGTAGTACTGTTGATCCATTGGTGGGATCACTTTCCGTAGTGATACGTCGGGTTCATGTTCCGTGTACTGCGTTTAAAAAATGCGGATTAATCTGAAAATACTATACCAACACCGATGTGGAAACGGTACTCGCTCCTGAGGGTACTCCCAAAGCAGACTTTCAATGCGGCATCATCAGTTACCGGAATAATATATATATTACCTGAATCAGCCGTTTCCTTCCGGGATGGAAATGAACGCGGTTGTGAAAAAACCGACATAAACCGCAATCTGGAGCGATCATGAGATACTGGTGGTATGTAATGAATCTGACGGCACGGATACTCCGCTGCAAACCCCGAACGGTAGCCGCACTGCTTGGTGCATTTATATGGACTGCAGTGGTACCCCTTGCCGGTGCGGTGGAACCTGCCCGTGTCGTTATAAGTCTTGATACCGGCTGGCTTTACAACAGTTCCGACAATGCCGGGTATTCAGCGAAAGAGGTGAATGAAAGTTCGTTCAGCAAAGTATGTCTTCCGCATGCGAATGTGATCACCCGACATATGTATCAGTCGGAGAATGCCTACTGGTTCGCCTCCTGGTACCGGCGACATTTCACCCCGCAGACGTCGTGGAACGGAAAACGTTTTCTGATCGAATTCCAGGCGGTGTCGACGGTGGCAAAGGTGTATGTCAATGGAACTGCTGCTGGGGAACACTATGGCGGCTATACGCCTTTTACTCTCGATATAACTGACCGGCTCCTTCCCGGGCGGGATAACGTGATTGCCGTCAGAGCCGATGCGCGGTTTCAGGCGGAGGTCCCCCCCGAAGGCGGAAATCTCGATTTCATGATCTACGGCGGGATTGTCCGCCATGTCAATCTGTTCGTTACTGATCCATTACATGTCGACCGGGTGTTCGCTTTTACGGAAAATCCGTTGCAGAGCGTGTACGGTTCCCCGACGATCAACACCAAAGTCGAGATCACCAACAACGGAACCGCGGTGAAAACCTGTGACGTCTCCACAACTGTTTTAAACGGTGATAATATCCCGGTGGCAACAGCAACAAGTCCGGCACGGGAGATCCCTCCGAACGGTTCGGAGATCGTTGAGCAGGAGACATCTCCGGTAGTCGGTGTGCAACTGTGGGATACCGATCACCCGAATCTGTACTATTGCGTGACGCAGCTGATTGTCGATGGCGCTGTTGTTGACGAGTACACTACCCGGTTCGGTATCCGCTCGCTTACTATGAATAAAACCGACGGGAAAGTATACCTTAACGGTAAGGCACTCAAACTGCGCGGTCTCAACCGTCACGAAACCTACCCGTATATCGGCCGGGCGGCTTCACGGCGGCTGCAACGGATGGATGCTGATATCCTCAAGTATGAACTCGGCTGCAATATCGTCCGTACTTCGCATTATCCGCAGGCGCCTGACTTTCTTGACCGGTGTGATGAAATTGGTCTGCTGGTGCTCGAAGAGGTGCCGGGCTGGATGTATATCGGCAATGATACCTGGAAAGCCCGCGAATTGCAGGTACTCAAGGATATGATTCTGCGTGATCGCAATCATCCGTCAGTCATGACCTGGGGGGTGCGCGTCAATGAGTCACCCGATGATAACGCCTTTTACAAGCGGATGAACGATACCGCGCATGCCTATGACCCCACCCGGCTTACCTGCGGTGTCAGAAGGAGCAACAGCGATCCTGCCACCAGTTTCCTGGAGAATATCTGGACACAGAACTTTTTAAGCCCTTCAACCAGTCCTCCCAACATGCCGGTGATCACCAGCGAATACTGCGGTCATAATCTTGATCCGCAGGCGCACGCGTGGGATACCGACGGGATTCTGGTCAACCAGATTACCAATGCAAAATACGGGCATGCGAAAGGGCACGAGGCCAGCTACGCCACCGCCAACTGGGGCGGGCTCCTGGGCTGGTGCGCATTTGACTACGCGTCCGGTCATCCGAATGCGACGACCAAAGAGACCGGTCGGGGGCTAAACGGATATGTTTCTCATCATGGGGTATCGAGTATCTTCCGCCTGCCGAAATTAGCCGGGTGGTTCTATCAGTCGCAGCGCGATCCCGCACTGTATGATCCCATGGTGCATATCTGCAACTACTGGACTGCAGGTTCTCCCACTACCGTTCTGGTGGTGAGCAATTGTGAGGAGGTAGAACTCTTCAAAGATGGAATATCACTCGGAAAAAAGAGCGCTGGAAACCTCTATACCCATCTGCCGCATCCGCTTTTTTCGTGGAATACCGCGTTCGCACCCGGAGCTATCAGGGCGGTAGGGTACATTGGCGGCAGTCAGGCTGCGGAGCATACGGTGCATACTCCGGGAAATCCCGCTACACTTGCCGTAGTGCCGGATACGAATATTCTCTACATTGGCGGCGATATGACCCGCGTGATTGTATCGCTCTATGATGTCAATGGTCAGCTTCTTCACCTGCGGGCGGATTCGGTTGTGTCGTCGGCAAGTGGAGCCGGTGATTTTATCGGAGAGGAACGAACTGCGCTCGAAGGAGGGCAGGTTGCCTTTTTCGTGAAGACCCGCGCGGGTGAAACCGGAACAATTACCTGTAAAGCATCGGTGGGGGGTATCAGCGGTACTGCAACGATCAGTGTCGCGCAGGAGCCCACGGTACCGGTAACGGCACTGCCGGTGTTTCGGAAATATCAGCCGGCAATAAGGACGCTTCACTGCTGCACCGTTGGGGACCGGTTGCTGTTACCGCATGAGGTGATGTCGGCAGGAATGAAGGTGGTGCTGTATGATCTTTCCGGCAGGTTGGTTTGTACAGCGGTGCCGAAGACACAAATCCTTGATCTGAAGAAATATCGTGTGGTGGAGGGGGTAATGCTGGTGAAGATTGATCGGCAGTAGGAAGGTATATGCATGAATTGCCAACCGCGAAGTAGCCGGAACTGCTTATAACTCAGGCCGATACACCATCAATTACTTGCTTTACGCCACACCTTGTAAAACTGATATTCTTTTGGACTGACTACCGTTTCTTCTGAAACAGGATTGAAAAGTGTACGGGGATTAAAAAAGAAAGAAAAATCACGGGGGCCGTCAAATTCACCCATTGATGTCCAGTTTAAAATCTGATAAAATTTCCCGCCATATGAAACAGCATAGTGATTTGCTCCATTGTTACTTTCGGTACCGGGAGTATCATCAAAACTGAACATGGCAATGTCACCATCTTCAAATTCTATTGCCGGTACTTTGGAATCGCCCTCGGCAACAAACCCCTGTTCAATGTCCACATACCCAGTACTTTTCAGGCTATCGTAAAGAGCATCTTTATCGGCAATACCCCCGGATTTCGGATTGCCAATAACCACTGCCCAGGGAAGGTCCTGACAAAGGCGAAAGTTCTCCGGATTTTCAGTATATTGCCGTCTGAGACGAACCAGCTCATCAGATGGCGTATTTATTTCCATATAGTACGTCCCGCCATCATAGTCCTGCACCTCTTCGTAGTATACCGTTTTGGTACCCGATCCGATTCCATCAAACCGATAACTGAACTGCACCAGATCCTCGATATTGGCAAATTTGTAGATAACCTTCATGTTTGCCTTAAAGGTACCGTCACTGTCCACATATCCGCCGATATCAAACACACCTTTAACAGTTCCGTCACAATACACTTTTTTTGACTGGAGACTGAAGAAATCTCCGCCGGAGGAGGTGTCGACATCATACGCTTTGACAATGAATCCAACTTCAATCTGTGGACGCTTGCCATCGTCACACCGATCGGCATTATCTGTTGCACTATTACAGTTGAAAAGGGATATGGAAAGAATCTGTACAAGAAATAGTATTTTCTTCATCTGAAAACCTCGCTCCACCACACTATGTATGCTTTGTATAATTTAAGAAACTGTGATCTATGGCTGTTTTGAATATACTTTTTAATTCAGGTGTCCATCGTCTGGCATGAAGGGGTAGTGTATGCATTTCCTCAATTTTCCCGACACCTGCCTTTGATATTTTATCCACTATGTCATTAGCATCGGCTAATGGAACACCCCAAAGCTCTGCTAAGGAGTCAGTTGTTTGACTAGTTTTCTTTCCCTCTAAAAGTTCGAGTTTGTCTCGCAAATTAGGGTATTCTGCAAATAAATATTTTTCGACTTTTTCTATTGAAGCCTCTGATACTGAGATTGGGTTCAATGAATTTAGGGTTAAAATATTTTCAGTAAAAACTCTTATGTTTCATAGAATTGGAACACATAATTCAAACCCGTACGTGGTATTTGATTACCGTATCATTGTATTACAATCACAGAAAATGCAGTATTTAGAACATTGAGGATAACCACCACCATGAAATCAGCATCAACCATCGCAGCAACACTCATCATTCTACTGCTTGCCACCCTCACTCACGGCCAATCCACCTTCAAGAATCCAATTCTCACCGGCATGAATCCGGACCCCAGTATCTGTCGGGCGGGCGACGATTACTACCTCGTGACCTCGACCTTCGAGTACTTCCCCGGAATCCCCGTGTATCAGAGTAAGGATCTGGTACACTGGAAACTCATCGGGTACGCCCTCGCCCGTGCGAGCAACAATCCGCTTACCGGCTGCGACGCGAGCGGCGGGCAGTACGCCGCCACCATACGGTACCACGACGGCACCTTTTACGTTACCGGCACCAACTACGGCGGTCAGGGCTCGCAGGGGGAGTTCTATGTAACTGCCACCGATCCGACAGGCCCGTGGTCGGATCCGTACTGGGTGGGAACGTGGTACGTGGACCCGTCATTCCTGTTCGAAGGCGATACCGCCTGGTTTCATAGCCCCGACAACAACGGCAGTTTTCTGCTCGGTGTTATGGATACCGAAACCGGCAAGGTCACCGGAGAAATGACCACCATAGCCGAAGGACTCGGCGGGTCTTCTCCCGAAGGTCCGCATATGTACAAGCGGGGTGACTATTACTATCTGCTCAGCGCGGAGGGAGGAACCGGCTACCAGCACCGGGCGGTTATCCAGCGGAGTACCTCATCATGGGGGCCTTACGAGGCGAGTCCGGTCAATCCGGTCGTTTCACATATGAATGATCCTGACAACTCCTTTCAAGCCATCGGACATGTGGACATGGTGGAGACTCCCGTCGGATGGTGGATGGTCTGTCTGGGCATCAGACCGGTGGATGGCAAGTATCATCATCTCGGTCGCGAGACTTTTCTCGCACCCGTCACCTGGAATGAGAATGGCTGGCCGAAAGTGGGAACCGACGGTGTCGTGCAGGAGGAGTACCCGGTGCCGGATCTCCCGCAGCATATATGGGGACCGGAGCCGATCAGAGACGACTTTGACAGCTCATCACTGCGACTGGTATGGAACTTCCTGCGCAACCCGAATGACAACGACTGGTCCCTGACGGAAAAACCCGGCTATCTCAGACTCAATGGCACCGGGATTAATTTTTCGCAAAAAGAATCACCCGCATTCATCTGTCGCCGACAGACCGCCTTTGAAATGGTCGCCTCGGCAAAGATCAGCTTCACACCAACGGCGGAAAACGAGGAGGCGGGCCTTGTCATCCGCGGCAACGACATCAACCGGTATGATTTTCTGATAACGATGCATGAAGGAAAACGCTCCGTTATGCTCCGGAGCTATCTGCAGGATACCGAAGCGGCAACCGTGTACCGGGAGATTCCGGACGGTGATGTTATTTTACGGATCGACGCGACCGAACGTGAATACCGGTTTTCCGTGCAGCAGGAAGGAGGCGAACCGAACCTGATCGGCACCACGCTCACGAAGGAGGTTGCCACGGAAACCATCGCCGGATTCACCGGTGTGTTTCTCGGCATGTACGCGTCGGGCAACGGAAGCCCGAATGTCAACCCGGCAGACTTCGACTGGTTCGCCATGGCGGTTGAAGGTGCTTCGGGAGTCAGCCGGGAGCCGTCATCCGACCACATACACGTGGCTCCGGTTTTTTCCGCGACCTCAATCGACTACACGCTTTCGGCTCCCTTGCCGGTGTGGCTGCAGGTGTTCGATCTTTCCGGACGTGAAGTACTGAGAGTTGTGGATGCGGTGCAGCCGGTGGGGAACTATTCAGTACCCCTGCATTCGCTGCGTCTGCCGAGAGGCGTCTACCTGTATCGTTTTCAGACCGGGGCGTACGCGGAAACGCGTCGCGTTATCGTGCGTCGTTGACGGTGTCGGAATCGTTTTTTTAAGACCTTTTCAATGCCGGCTCCGACACCGGAGCAGCAACGACCAATTTTGACAAGTAATTCATTACTGCACCAACAGCACCGTTGCAACGTTCTTCCCGCCATACTGCAGCGTATAGATGCCGGGTACCACGTTGCGTGTATCAACTACTGCTCCCGAGGGGTCATATGTCACCGGGCAGTCGAACCGTTTCCCCTGTATCGTGACAAGTGCGATACCGGAACCAGGCCCGTCCTTTCCGGATGCAACGATCCTGAGCCGTCCCGGCAGTTGTGCAAACGTGACACGATTTGCGCTGCGCTTAACCATACGGCTCATTTCGGCCGAAGTTTTCCAGATAAACGGTAATGCCGACGTGTCCGGAGGCACGACCTGCAGCGTCATGGTTCCCGCGGCAAGCGATCCCGACCGTGCGGTAATGGTTACTGTTCCCGGGGTGTTTCTTGACTTGAGCACAATACCGATTTTACCCGCGACCGCCTGCCGCGTCACCGGATTTCCCTCGAACACATCCACCGGCCCCTCCACCTCGAAGGTGATATCCTCCGTGGACCAGACACACGCATTCCCGCCGGTACGGAACGACCCGATAACCCGGGAGAGATCGGTACTGTCGGCCACCAGTGTGGTGACATCCGCTTCGAGTCCGATCTTTGTTGCGGAAAGACCGGTTGCGGCATAGTCACTCTGCACGCCTTGGTTCCAGTGTTCCTGAAAAGTGTAATACGCTTTTTTAGGAATACGGTAGTGATCGAGCACTCCCATGGGATGACTCATGAACGGCGACCAGTAGTCGATAAAGCACCACATGAATCCGCCCGCGAGTCCGCTGCCATTCGCGGCGGCCTCGATCTGTGTCCAGTTTTTATTGCCCGACCAGCGGTCCTCGGCGAATTTGTTTTCGCTCAGCGATCCTTCGAGTGTACCGTCGTTGACGGTACTCGTATCGCCCCGGTACCCCCACTTGATCCATCCTTCGTGAAATTCGGCATTGTAGATGCTCCGGTTGGAAAGCGGTGTTGACAGATTGTAGTTCAGACCGAGCAGGTTGGGAATCGTGTTCTGCTGCTGATCGACATGGTTGTTGATGATGGCGGTAAATCGGGTGGAATCGAGCGCTTTGAGGGTGTTGTTCAGCCGGGTGAACTGCGATGAGAAATCAGCGACCGGTTCATTGAACATCCCCCACTGGATAATGGACGGGTGATTGTACCCGACGTCAACCATCTCCTTCGCGATGATGTTCATCCGGTCCCAGAATACATCGGGATACGACTGAATGAAATTTCCCCACGAGGGAAGCTCCGGCTGACAGATCAGACCGAGTTCGTCGCAGCCGTTATAGAACGACGGATCGCGCGGGTAGTGGGAACACCGGACCGCATTGGCGCCCATATCTTTGGCCAGTTTCAGCTCTTCGAAGTAACGGGAATCGGGAACCGCGTTACCCACCCATGCAAACGCCTGATGCATGCAGACGCCGCGCAGCAGATAGCGCTGCCCGTTGAGCGAAAACCCTCCGGAAGGGCTCCAGTCGATGGTACGGAAGCCGAACCGCTCCACGAAGTCATCCACCACACCGTTCTCGTCGGTTGACACCCGGGTATATACCCGGTACAGCGCGGGGTGTTCCGGAGACCAGAGTTGCACCGGAGTAATCGCGTCGGTAGTCCGGTCAAAGGTGAAGGAGGCATCCGGTGCAACGGTGGCGGTCTGACTGGTGCTGCGCAGTATCGAGTTGTCCTCATCGACCACCATGAACTTCACCGTCGTGGTACGCGCGGCGGTGGCGCTGTTGTGCACCGTGGTTCGCACCCTGACGGTGCCGCCGGTGGCTGCCGCCCGCGGCGTGGTGATCCGCTGTCCGTGGAGCGGAATGTACACCTCATCGGTGCAGACCAGCCAGACATCGCGGTACAACCCGCTGAAGAGAAAATAATCGGGCCATGACCCCTGGCTCTCGACATTGCCCGGCGGAATCTCCCACCGGTAATTACAGTCGATCTTTACAGCCAGCACATTGTCACCGTCGCTGATAACGGCATCGGTAATGTCAAACGAGAATCCACTGTACCCGCACGCGTCGTGGGTACCGATGTTCTGCCCGTTCACCCACACCTCGGCACTCTGCATCGCCCCTTCGAACTCCAGAAAAATTCTCCTGGTATGATCGCCCTGCGGAATGCGGAATGTTTTGCGGTACCAGCTTATACCGGTCCAGTTGCCGTCGGGTACGGTGGTCATTTCCGATTCCGGAGTCGGTGCGACATACATGGCGGAGTGCGGAACGTTCACGGTTTCCCACGCCGCATCATTGTACGAAGATTCATTCGGGTTTCCCGCCGGAGAATTCCGGTAGAATTTCCACCCCCGGTTGAGGCTTGTTTTTTTTCTTAACTGATAGATCCGGTGAGGATAAAATCCGGCCGTAACGGCCTGACTGATAGTGACACATGCTAGAATGGCAACCCACACGGGGCTTCGATTGACGTGCATAGTTAATACTCCCGTCTTTCAGGGTAAAAAGTAACGGCATTAGTACATGGTATTGGGAACAGCAGGCTTTAATTTTTGCAAATAATCATTCTGTTGTAAACTGCCAGTTCATATTCTCATAAGGACTGTTGGCTGGAGCAAGTTGCAAAATAAATATCCCGGACGGTAATCCGCGCAGAGGTAGTGATACGCCATCCTTAACATTGTTATCGACAACGAAAGTAACATGATTTACTAATTTCCCCGCAATAGTGAAAATTTTGAAGGTATAAGTATCCGGCAAAATAGTAGTAAACTGTATAGATGATCTATTGATTATCGGATGCATCTCCTCGGCTCTCCGTCTTCCGAGCCATGTAACTTCTGTAGGATTCTTTGTGATGGTGAGTGCTTTATTCATAAATTCGATCAGGTAGGATCCATCAGGTCGTTTTGGAATCTGCTTATTATTCTGATACACATACAATGCGGTTCCAAAAGTTGCCGGATCAAGTTTTATAATCAGGGGAACACTTCTTGGCATCCGGGGATGCGGTGATGTCCATGATAAATTCCATCCTGTTGCATTTCTTACCGCTTTTATCGTATCCATTGTGAATTTTGCTCTCCAGTAAGCAGCAACATTCTGATATGTTTCAATCCATAAACTGTCCGTTATTGCTCTATCGAACATGGCAGTAACGGCACTGACATCTACACTCAACCAGTCACCGCCTACACCATGATTGAGCGTAACATACCATGAACTATTCTTTGCTGCATCATCAATACCTGTTAACACCGGGTCACCGGATTGGGTTTCAGATGTCAGTGCAACCCAGTTAGATGGTTCTGAACTCCATGCAAAGTGTGCATCACCTCCACAGGTGCGTGCAATAATATTTTCCTGATCAGCAATAGCATCGATCTGAGTATTTGTTGCACAGTTAGGATATGCTAAGGTAACACATTGAATTGATGTGTCCAGCGCCCGCAATGCTTTTGCCTCATTAACAATTTCGTTAGTAATGCTATCCAGGTTGGAAATTGTAGTCAGATTTGGATGAGTATAAGTGTGATTCCCTATCTCATTACCATCGCGCGCTACCTGAATCCATGCTGCCTTGTTGGAAGTGGGAACGCCAATTAAAAAGAATGTCGCATGAATATTACGGGATTTCAGTGCAGGAACAACATTAGTCAACTGCGACTGACACCCATCATCAAAGGTAAAACTGACCGCCCCTTTATATCCATGCCACGGAACTGTTGTTACCGGTGCTGCTGTGATTTCAATAGATACTGCAATCGCAATTCTTAATGAGTTGAATATCAGGTTTCTTTTTGACCACATAGTTCTTCCTTGTTAACATACTACACTGTACCGCTTCCCTTATTAAACTAAATTTCGGGCAGGTATTTTGATGTCAGGACTGATTGCAGTTGACCTACTCAATTAACTGACGGGGTTTTGTTTTTTTCCGGTTCGAGCCGGCCTTACCTAAAAACCGTTCGCAATACTGGTGGCTTTTATCACTGTCGTTCTTTAAACGTAATGTATCCGGTGTTTTTGATACCGTTTTTTTTATAACGTTTTGTCACAATTGTTCTTTAAGCGCAGAGTATCCAGTGCTGTGCACTGTTTTATTGTACCGCTTTAACTAAAAATCCCTTTTTTCAACAAATTAAAACCTGACTATATTTTGAAAATAGGTGAAATGATGAAAAATATCAATAACCAGGCATAGTTAGCGGGAGAAAATCCAGCGGGTCGTAAATCTTGTAGTTCCGCGGGATGCCGACATCAGGTTCAGGATCACCCTGCTTCGGAAAGGGTATACACCCCGGCTTCGAGGCCCTATAAAAGATCTTGCCGTCATCGGTCAGACGTATCATGCTTGTAAGTGGAAACGGGCTCCTTGACCGCATAAATATTGTTATAAAAGTACGGCAATATGCCGGGATGCCTTATGCTGCAGACCAGAGTGACAAATATACTCGATAAGGCGTTGTAGTAAGCCGGTAATCCGGATAAGTGGAAAGATTATCGAACGGGTGAGTTCAAGAACTGTAAGGTACCGAAGCCTCATCTTCAGAAGACAACAGGTGTTGCATAATAACCTGAAATAAGTAAGTTGAATCATGAAGAGATATGAATACTATATCATTAATAATCAAAAAGTTAATAAGATATATCACAATATCATTGTTGCATAACTATGCAACAAAATCATTTTAAAATCTCAAATATACTCTACATGCCGGTTTTTTTAAAGTATGTTATAAATAAGCAAAGAAACGGTACTGCTTGAAAAGTGCAGTCCAGGATGGAGATGTTAATGATATCGATTTTTGATTACCTTGATTACCGGGTCTACCTTAATGATTACTGGAAAACAGCAAAAAAGGAACGCCCATTCTTTTCTATCCGTTACATTTCACAACGAGTTGGTATCAACCCCGGTTATATCCTGAAAGTTTTTCAAGGTAAAGTACATCTGGGAGTTAAAAATATCCCTCTTTTCGCAGATGTACTTGGTTTAAAAAACAAAGAACGCGACTACTTTGAAGAGTTGGTTTATTTTGGCCGAGCACACAACGAAAAAGAGATCGAAACACACTTCGAACGTCTTCAATCCATAAAAGGAGTCCGCTTACGAACAATTGCAGAAAAAGAAACTTATTTCTTTCAAAACTGGTATGTTATGGCGTTGCGTGCACTACTCAGTATCTACCCCTTTGATGGTAAGAACTATCGCGAACTCGGATCACTTCTTCATCCTCCTGTTACTGCCAATCAGGCTCGCCAGGGGATTGCACTCCTTGAACGGTTGGGGTTGATCAGCAAAAACGAGCATGGATTTTTTGAATTAACAGAACGCTTTATTTCGTCGGGTGAAAAGTGGAAATCACCGATTATAAAGAACTATCAGCGAAAAGTTATGGAAATGGGGATCGAATCACTTGAGAAAGACGACAAATCTGTGCGAGATATTTCAACAATAACCATGACATTTCCTCTTGACAGTATACCTGAACTGCGTGAACGTGTAGCACTATTCCGTCAAGATTTGCTGTCCATGTCAGAAAAAATTACCGGCAGTGATAGTGTCCTGCAGGTCAACATCCAGATATTTCCTGCAGCTATCATTCCCGGAAACAGGAGTCAATCATGAAATGCAGAACGACATTATTTGTACTCCTGTTTCTCTCCTTGTTCCGCTGTATGATAAATCCCGGAAGCGGTGGAGGTGAAACGACCAATGGCTATGTGACAGGATCGCTTGTCTTTCAGGATGGAACTCCTGCCGCAAATACACAGGTAACGCTTATCAGTGAAAATTACAATCCATCAAAAGATGGAAAAATTGCTGATTCGCTTATTGATACTACTGATGAACAGGGTAACTACGTTTTACACATATCGTCACGAGGCTATTTTAATATTGAGGCTCTGCATTCTGAAAAAGGTACACGAACATTGATACAACAGATTGCAGCTGATGATGATACAATAGTGGTACCGGTTGATACAATGAGAGCACCAGGTGCCCTGAGAATCGTTCTTCCTGAAAGCATGCAGCAAACTACCGGCCTTCTCTTTATACGCGGTACTACATTCTACATGCCTTTGGGGCCTCAAAACGATACGGTCGTCATAGATTCTCTGCCTGCTGGATCAATTCCAGATGTCATTCTTGAACAGCTCAGTGGCACGCATCTCATTGCAAGGCATGCATATGTTACCTCCAGTGGTATTTCGGAAATTGACGCAGGGACCATAAAAACAGTATTCATCGCGATTAACAATGATTCATTGTTTGATTTTATAACTACCTGCAAACTTGACAGTAAAGGCAACCTGTGGGTTGGTACCGGTAACGGTGGCCTTTACTCATTTGACAAAATTAACACCTGGACACCATTCTCTCTTCCCGGCCGTACCATCAATTGCCATGAGATTGACCACAACGGCCAGCACTGGATTGGAACGAATGACGGTCTTTACTCTTTTGACGGCACCACGTTCCATCCGGTACCGATTGTCGCTGAAGATACAATCCACATTAATATCAAATCGCTATTTATCGACAAAAACAATAACAAATGGGTCGTTGCATTGTCGGAAATATTCAAAGAAGACAATGGGTCCTGGATGTCAACCGACTACAATATCCAGGAAGTAAGCGGCTTCACCAACCTGCTGGTCGACAAATCGGGAACAGTCTGGATTGGTACAATGACTAATGGAATTATCGCTGACTATGGTACCTACAGACAGAACTATTCAATAAGCAATTCATCACTTCCGTCCAACACTGTTAATTTTATCGTTCAGGATTCATCGGGTAGTATCTGGGCAGGGACTGTTGGAGGACTTGTGAGAATAAGTGGTTCGAATCTCTACACATTTACCCAAAGTAATGGTGGAAATCCCTTTTATGATATAACACATGGTGTTGTCTCCAGCACAGGAGACCTCTGGGTTTCCGGGGATGGTTCAAATCTATATGATTTTAATAATGGTCAGGTGTTTTCCGCCCTCAGCATCTGGGGAAAATATACGACCATTGAATCAATCGTTGTTGACTCATCAGGGGTTATCTGGTTGGGAAGTTATGGCAGCGGCCTGGTAAGAGTTGATAAAACTATTCAATGACTGCACAAAGCAAACAATACTACACGTACCTTTTTAATACGGTTTGTCTATGAATAGTAAATAGTAGATAATTTTCTCGGGTAATTAAACAGTGATCCCCAAACCTGTTCAGGGGAAAAGTAGTGTGAACAGGTTTTCTACTGGTTGTTTTTTACCTTTTAATTATTTCGGTACACACTTTTCTATTGGGGAGTTTTTATGAAAGGATTAAATTTTATCTGCGTTTTATTACTCACGTTACCAGGTGCACTTTATGCGCAGTCTACAACAGTACCAACAGAGGTATTACGCGCCGCAACTGATAATTTCAGTCAATATTTAACAAACGTTGTTCCTGATGATGGTAAAACTTTTCTTGGATTTGATGCTAAAGATAATCTGAGTAAAGCTACCCTCGGCACGCCATTTCAACTTTACAATTTAAGTGCAGACTCAATCCGTAATTACAGGGAAAATGCGCCCATCCGATCGATCATTACCGAATCGGAGATGTGGTATTTTCCGATCATGATTGACAATACCGTTAAGATGGTTTTATATGTCGGAAAAAAGGACAACGTATGGATGCGTGCCGGTCTTGGTTCTGCCGGCCTCGCCAGGCATTTGCAGGATATAACCATTCGATGGTCACCAGCAGAAGGATACACGCCAATACTCATCCGTCAGTTCGATATTGGAGCGTATTTTTTCAGTATTCCTCAGGTAGATAAATTCAATCTCACTGAAACGGAATATTCAGTTCCAAAGCCCGGTTTGAATAAAAGAAGTAAGCAGTTAAAAACCCTGAGTGCCACCATAAAAGACCTGCGTTCAAGAATTTCCAGATAACTTTGAAAGGATCAACTTATGGATACATTAAAAAACAACATTATCAATTGTATCGGAATGTTAGCGCTTCTATCCAGTGTCGTTCATGCAGACCGGGTGTTTAAATATCCCCGTATACAACAGGAAAAGGACAACTGGTGCTGGGACGCCTGTTCCCAGTGGATACTTGGATTCCATGGAATAGAACTCTCCCAGACCGACATCTGTAAATATGGATTTACAGATGGAAAAGTAAGAGACCAGTGGAACTGGATATATACCGAAGAGGAAACTGGAGCAGCCATAATATCTTATAAATTTCCACCAAGCGACTGGGACTGGTCCAAGGGAGTGCCGCCTTCCGAGTGGGACACCTGCTATGGTCGAGGAATCAATATCATAATCGACCATTACGGCGTCCCTTTTAAAGTTAAAGGACCCAACACCAATCCATCAAAGTATGTTCTAACAGAAGAAGAATTCAAGAACGAAATAGAGAATGGACACCCATTTGTAGTGCGGTATCAATGGGATAATGACAACGGTGGTCATTTTGTCGTTGCAATAGGTTATCAAAACAAAATGTGCTGGCTGATGAACCCATGGAAGGATGATGGTATTCAGATCTATGATTTTCAGTGGGTAAAAGATGGGACAGATGCCTCAAATAAACATCACGTTTGGGACTACACACTTCAGACGACAAAAGTTAACACAACTCCTGAACTTACAGCTGACTTTCCTTCTACGCTTGTTGCAGGTCAGAAATATTCTGTTAAATTAGTCTCCACCAAGAACGGAAAAGATGTATCAAAATGTACCTTCTTCAAACCGATCACCGAAGGGGTTAACATAGATTCTGCAACAGGTAACCTGACCTGGACACAAACTGAACAGGGGCCATCGCAGATAAAAATTGTTCGTGAATTTGGCAATGCCATCGATACCATTGTAAAATCTTTTAGTGAAACAGGCAATAACGCTTTAGCATACCGTTCTGAAAAATATGACATCAAAGTCCGACAGGCTGGTTCCTTATATATCATCAGTGTCAATCAGTCACTTATTTCAAAGCACCCGGTAAAGGTTCAGCTATTGGCAGCAAATGGGACGGTAGTTTTTTCACAAACGGTCACCACTCAAGGTGCTGCATCCGTCACTGTTGACAGGAAGGCTTTCGCCTCAGGTATGTATTTTATGTCAGTTTCAAACGGGAATCTACTGAAAACTGAACGCCTGGTTTTTTGAAATCATGTTGTTTAAATCACTTATGCTGTCAGTAAATGATTGCAGGGTACCGGCTTTCAGTTGCCATAATCATTAGCCGGACCGATGATGGCTGTGTATGGACTTTTGAAATTGGGGAAGGAAGTTGACCCGGTATATCCATCTCAATATGATGTCCGGGTTTTAATTAATGCGGCAAAGACTTGTCTTGGAATTAATTACCTTCCTTTTAAAAATATTCCACTTGGTGAACTGTTAAAAACCACCGAACTCGGCAAATTATTGTAAATCAAAAAAGCAGTACTGTACAGATCAACAGCAGCAGACTCGCCGTCGGTAAAAAGTTCTCCCTGATCGCGCACCAATCTGCCGTTGAGGTCGAAAAACACTATCGATACTTCCACCGGTGAACCGGTCCGTATGCGGAAGAGAACACCGTCGTTGACCTCACGTGAGGAGGAGACGGAAAAAGGAGCGGTTGCTCTCCTCCGGTCCGGTGGGTGATTTGATGAATGCAGCACCGGTTCCATTCCGAAACCTTCCCGTACCAAATTGACTACAGCTGTATAACGGTATCCCATGCGTAATCGCTGGTCCACGATGGCTTTCCCGAGGAAGAAGGCTGTGTGGAGCCGTCATTGCGCATGTTGGTGGCAACCGCCATGAAGGTTTTAAGATCGGTCGGATCGTCGGCCTTACTGGTCGCGCTTCGCACTGCGTCCGCATCGGTAATATAGCGACAGTTGTCCTAAAAAAAATCTATGGAGGGGCAATAAAGAGTACATGTCGCTTCGGATATGGAAATAATTCACTATAAAAACTTTTTTTTACAATATTTTAAAAGTATAAACAATTTTATATATAGCAATAGGATATTTCCTGAATGTTGGGAGTTTGGATAAAATGACTGAAAGAAAGCAGGCAGAACAAGAACATCTGGTGCATCTTCATTTCTTTGAAAGTATGGACAAGGTCAACCGTGCTATTCAAGGGGTGTCAGATATGAAAGTGATGTTGAGCGATGTACTTGATGTTGTGTTGTCAATTTTTGATTGTGACCGGGCAGTATTGGTGTATCCGTGCGATCCAGAGTCACCTACCTGGTCTTCTCCGATGGAACGTACACGGTCTGAATACCCTGGCCTTCTTGAATTGGGTAGAATAGTGCCTACAGATCCGGATGTCGCTGAAATCTTTAGGATTTTATTGAAATCGAGTGATCCGGTAAGATTCGGGCCAGAATCTGAGTATTCGTTAGTGCCGGATGCGGAAGAAAAATTTGGGATTAAATCATTTTTAGGAATGGCTTTATACCCAAAAGTCAGCAAGCCCTGGCAATTTGGTCTGCACCAATGTTCCTACAATCGGGTATGGACACCGCAAGAGATGCAACTGTTTCGAGAGATTAGCAGACGTCTTAGTGATGGCCTTACGAGTTTACTAAGTTATCGCAACTTACAGGAAAGCGAGCGACGGTATAAGTTGGTATTTGAAAATTCACCTGTTTCTATATGGGAGGAAGATTTTTCGGAAATTAAAATATTGTTTGACGACCTTAAATCAAACGGGGTTAATGACATCGAAACATATTTTAGCCAATATCCCCAAACAGTTCAAAAATGTGCCGAATTGGTTAAAATTGTTGATGTAAACCAGTCGGCTCTTGAGTTGCACGAAGCCTCAACTAAAAAAGATTTGATGACAAACCTTGTTCATACATTTACAGAAAAGTCATTTGAAACTTTTAGTAAAGAACTTGTATGCATCTGGAATGGTGGAACAGAGAATGCAAGTGATACTGTGATTAAAACGCTAAACGGCAAATTACGGGAAGTAACAGTGTATTTCTCAGTTTGTCCGGGATATGAGGATACACTATCTAAAATCCTGGTTTCGTTAATTGACATCACCGAGCGCAAGCAGGCTGTAGAAGCTATCAGGAAACAGGAACAGAAGTTTCGAAGTCTGTCTGAAAACTCTCCTGACAATATCATGCGTTATAATAAGGATTGCCAATTGATTTATGCAAACACCCAGCCGCAAACCAGTTTTGGCTATGACGAATCAATTTTCATGGGCAAGACACCCCTGGAAAGCAACCCTAACGGTTTATACGACGGAGGAAGGGAAGAAGTAGCCAACTTCGAAGCAGCGTTAAAGTCAGTATTATCGGGCAACGGCACTATGGATGTTGAAATGCACATACCAAATGGTTCTGGCGGATTCCGAATTCATACGGTTCGACTAACAGCAGAGTATGACATAGAAGGCAATATTATTGGTGCACTGGCTTTTGGTCGGGATGTTACTGAACAACAGAATGTCGAGCAAAAGCTCAAACTACTTAATTTTGCATTAAATAATGTATACGAAGAGGTGTATTTAATTAATGAAAAAGCTTGTTTCGATTATGTAAATGATGAAAGTTGCCAGGTCCTGGGTTATAGCCGTGAAAAATTGCTTGCGATGAATGTGGCTGATATCGACCCTGATTTTCCTTTAGAACGTTGGCCTGAACATTGGAATGAAATAAAAAAGCACAGTTCTCTGATTTTTGAAAGTCGACATAAAAAAAATGACGGTTTCATCTATCCTGTTGAAATTAGTGCGAATTTTTTTGAATACAACGGTCAGGGCTACAGCCTTGCTTTAGCAAGGGACATCACCGATCGCAAAAAGGCTGAAGAGGAAATCCGTAATCTCAATCATGAACTTGAAAACAGGGTTATAGAGCGAACTTCACGGTTAGAAACTGCCAACAAAGAACTGGAGGCTTTTGCCTATTCAGTGTCCCATGACCTCAGGGCTCCATTGCGCCATATCGACGGCTTTATAGCACTGCTCCAACGGCAAGTTGAAAAATCACTGGACAACCTGGGCCGGCACTACATGGACTCGATATCCAAATCGGCAAAAAAGATGGGAATAATGATAGATGATCTGCTCTCCTTCTCCCGGATGGGGAGACAGCCATTGTCCCTAAGGGAGGTGGATCTTGGGGCACTGGTGCGGATTGTCATTGAAGAACTGAAACCGGATTTTACCGGCAGGGACATCTCCTGGCACATTGGAGAATTACCAAAGGTTAACGGTGATTATGCCATGCTCCAGGCTGTTCTGATGAACCTGATCTCCAATGCTATCAAATTCACCAGGACCCGGGACCATGCTGAAATTGAAATCGGCTGCCGGCGAAAGAAAAAAGAAATCGTCGTCCATATCCATGACAATGGCGTTGGTTTTAATATGAAATATGCGGACAAGCTCTTTAATGTCTTCCAGCGCTTGCACAGGCAGGAAGATTTTGAAGGGACTGGTATAGGGCTGGCCAATGTCTGGCGTATCATCAATCGTCATGACGGCAGGGTTTGGGCGGAAGCTGAGCCGAACCGCGGGGCTGCCTTTTTCTTTTCATTGCCCAAATCCAGGAAGAAGTTGGTTCATGAAAAAACTTAAAACAATCCTTTTGGTTGAAGATGATTCCACAGACGTGGAATTGACTGTAAATTCACCATTTTTCACCAAATCAAATACCTCAAGGGGATTAAAAATAAGCAAAGGCGTTTAAACACTTTGCGCTGCATCTTTATGCTGTTTTGCCCCTCTGAAAATTGTATGTATTCACCTGGTCTGATTTTCCGCACTATGTTGCAGGTGCACTCTGTTCGTTCCTGTTGCTTTCACACCTTGTTCGGCGTGAGGATCGCTGAGAGTGCCATGTTGTATACTTTCCCATACTGCTGCACCCCTTTCGAGCGGTGCAGACCCTTCTGCTTCTCTGCTGTATCAGGTGCGGGATCGGAAGTACTGCCCCAAACTTTCGCATGAAATAACCTGTTGGAACCGACCGGTTCCGGGATAACTACACTGCAATGTCAGATGTTTCGCACATAGTCGCCGTCGCCTTTCCCAATGCTGTATCGGGAATCTATGATTACCGGGTACCGCACCGGTTTGCAGGAAAGGTCCTTGCCGGGACTCCGGTGCTGGTACCGCTGCGCAGGAGGGAAACCTGGGGCGTTGCGGTGGAAATCAAGCAGAATTCCGACTTTCCTGATCTCAAGGAGGTTCTCGACTGCAAAACCGGCAGGTGGACCGATTCGGGAAGTACTCTGCTGAAACTGTACCGGTGGATGGCGGAGTATTACCAGTGTGATCTCGGAAGGGTGTTCAAGCCGCTGATGCGCAAAGGTCTTCTGAAGAGTTCCGAGAAAACGGTGCAGGTGTTTTCAATAAATCCGGAGGCACCCCTGGGGGAGGTCACCGAGAAATACCGGGCACTGTATGCACAGCTCTCACCGGTCGGAACCGTTACTGCCGACGAGGCGAAACAGCGGTTCGGGATATCACGGGCGGTACTCGGGACCCTCTGCAGAAAGAACCTCGTGGTGCAGTCGGTAAAGACGGTGCTGCGGGAGGTTGGTGAACTCTCGGGAGATGTACCTGATGAATCAGTAGTCCTTACCGGTGAGCAGTCGGAGGCGGTTGAGCGGATCATGAATGATCGTGACGCTCCGCAGCGCCCTTTTCTTTTGTACGGGATTACCGGCAGCGGTAAAACGCATGTATATATCGAGCTTGCTTCACGGATGCTTGCCCTCGGCCGGGGGGTGATCATTCTGGTGCCCGAGATCGCTCTTACTCCGCAGACGATCCAGCGGTTCCGCGGAGCACTCGGCGGGGTAATCACCGTCATTCATAGTCATATGTCCGACGGCGAACGGCGTGACAGCCTGCAGGAACTCGTTGACGGGACCAAGCGGGTGGTGATCGGCGTGCGTAGTGCCGTTCTTGCACCAATGGACGGTGTGGGGCTCATTATTGTCGACGAGGAGCACGACGGCAGTTATAAACAGAGTGATCTCGATCCGCGCTACAATGCCCGGGATGTTGCGGTGATGCGTGGTTTTTTTCAGAAGGCGCTGGTGGTGATGGGAAGTGCCACCCCGAGTTTCGAGAGCTTTCACAATGCGCATGAGGGTAAGTACCACCTCCTCCGGCTGACTAGCCGCTTTGGTGCGGCGGCACTGCCGCAGGTAACACTGGTTGATATGCGCACCGAAAAGGAGGAGAACAACTGGGAACCTTTCTCTCGTTCGCTCTCGGCGGCAATCGCTGAAACTATCGAAGCGAATCGTCAGGTAATTCTATTACTTAACCGACGGGGATACGCCACGGTGCTTCTCTGCAAGGAGTGCGGGCACACCGCCCGCTGCCCCGACTGTTCGGTAACGCTGCGGTATCACCGGGCGGATACGGCACTCAAATGCCATGTCTGCGGCTATATCGAAGATGCGCCGGCAGTCTGCCCCGGATGCAGAGGCGAGAAGATCAAATACAAAGGGATCGGTATTCAGAAGATTGAGCAGTATCTCCGGGAACAGTTTCCGCAGGTGCGGGTCATCCGGATGGATCAGGACACCACCCGCCGCAAGGGGGCCCATGCGGCGATTCTGCAGCAGTTCGCTGATCGTAAAGCTGATATTCTTCTCGGCACACAGATGGTGGCGAAAGGACTCAATTTTCCCGGTGTCGCACTGGTGGGGGTGATCGCCGCGGATACCGGACTCCACATTCCCGATTTCCGCGCGGCTGAACGGACCTTCCAGCTCCTTACGCAGGTGGCCGGTCGTGCGGGCCGTACCGACAGCAGCGGTGAAGTGATCATACAGACGTACTGTCCGGAGGAGTGCGCCCTGCAATGCACCGTTACGCATGATTATGAATCTTTCTACGAAACCGAGTGTGAGAGCCGCAAGATGCTCGGGTATCCCCCCTGGGGCAGGATTGCCCGGATCGTCGTTTCCGGAAAGGCGGAGCACGAGGTGGCGAACACTGCGGAAAAAATAGCACGGCAGATAAAGGCAGGTGCGGGCAGTGCAATTACGGTACTGGGGCCGTCACCGGCCGTACTTGAACGGATTGCCGGTGAAACACGCTTTACGATTCTCTTGAAAGCTCAGAATGCAGGGATTCTCGGGCGGATACTCAGAACCGTGCCGCGCGGAAAGTCTTCGCGTGCTGCCGGTCCGGGTATCGTTGTGGATGTTGATCCGGTGAATATGTTATAACTTCCTGCCGGAGAGCGTACGCCCCGCCTCAATCGGTATAAAATGAAACTTTGCTGGTATCAATCGCGCGACGGAAAATTATTTTATCTCTATACCATGTCTGCCGGCTTACCGGCGATAACACTCCTCTGAACAATTCATCGCATCCTGCACACTATAACCCCAAAGCAGTAATAATCCTGTTGTTTAAAGAAAAGGGTAGGATTATCAACGATATATCGCAAAAACGGCATGAATCTCCCTTCATCGAATCCATGCGGGCCATTCTTGCTGCACTTCCGGGGTACCGGGTTGTTGCCGCCTTCGCCGGGCGGTTAACGCAGTGGTCTTCGCGGCCGCTCTTCCGACTGGCGATCCGTGTGCTGCTGACCCTGCTTTTTGTCGTTCTGGTGAATCGGAGTATTGCCGGCGCGGATCTTGCCGCGCTCCTGCGCAGCGTCTCTCCGCTCGGGCTTCTTGTAGCGCTGCTTCTCGGTGCGGGTTCATTTTATTTTCAAGTGCTCAGGTGGCAGTGTATTCTTGCAGGTCATGATCTTCCCGCCGGTGCGGGGGTTGCTCTCCGAACTATTTTCAGAGGCTTTTTTCTCGGTTTTGTAACTCCCGGAAGAATGGGGGAGCTTTTCAGGGCCATGCACCTTGATCCGCACCGCAAACTCGCCACCATGGCAGCTACGGTAGAGGAACGGTTCTGTTCGGTGGTGGTCACCGTTTTTGCAGGCATGGTCGGGATGGTATTGCTCTGGGGAGGACTGGGAGTTCCGCCGTTCATGCCGCTTGCAGCTGCATCAATACTTTTCATTGCCGGCTTTATACTTTTTACCGGGTTACTGCTTGGCGGTGTCGGTTTATCGGTATTCCGATTGCCGGTTCTGCGCCGGTTGCAACCGGTTCTGATACATTTTGAACGGTATCGGTCACTTCCCTTCGGGCGACTCGGAGTATATTCCGTAGCCGCCCATCTGCTGCTTTTACTGCAGGTCGCGCTTCTTTTTTCGATGTTCGGTGAACGGGATCTGCCACTTACCATGGCGGCTCTGGCGCAGGCCTTTTCATTTATGCTGCTGCTCCCGTTTTTTATTGCCAATATCGGATTGCGTGAATACGCTTTTTCGTTTTTTCTGGCCCGGGCACACCACGCAGCCTCCGGCAGTTTATCCTGCAGTGCGGTAGCACTGGGTGTTGCCACCATTATTCTTTTTATAAATATTATTTTACCTGCAGCGATCGGGCTTTTTTGGGTATATCTGGACAAACAGGCGGATCAGCGCATCGCAATAAAGGAAGACAATGACGACGCAACGTGACATTTTCAACACCATCTTCCACACTAAACTCTCCAGTTGGACACCACTGTCAGTGCATCACCACGACCTCTTCAGTGAAGAGGAACTGGCCGCTCTGGAACGAAGCAACCGCACCTTCCGGTCGGAAGCCAGGAGAGTGGTGCAACTCTCCTTCGAAAACCGTTTTGCCACCGCAGGCGGGCTTGGTGCCGTGGTCAAACAGCTGCCGGCAACGCTTGCCGGAGCAGGTGAATCGGTGGTTTTACTTACTCCGTTACACCGGAACAATCCGGTGGTGCAGAAAGCGATTGCCACTGGTGCGCTGCGTGAACGGTGCTCCGGTCTGACTGTCCGCATTTGTAACTATGAGTGTACCGTCAGTTATTACGAAGAGGTTGATGCTCAGGTACCGACCTGGCATATCGGTGTTGAAGGGAGGTTTCTTGCCGGAGAAAATCCCTACGGTTACGCCGATCCGGAAGCTCTGCTGGTGGATGCGCTGGCGTTTTGTGCGGTAGTTCCTTCGGTACTGGATCATCTCGGTATTCGCGAGCATGTCGTAGTGCACGCACACGACTGGGAATGCGCTTCCATTGCCATCTTTGCCCGGTACGCGGTACTCAGTTCGGTACTCAAACAGGTTCGGACACTCCTCACGCTGCATAATTCATTCGATGCCCCGTTTCCCGACCGTTTGAAACTCAGCTTTTTCAACAAAGATTTTTCCGGTCATACGGTACTGCAGTGTATGCTTCCTTTTTTTCACGGGCCGCTTACCTCGGTGAGTACACCGTTTGCTCATGAGTTGCGGCACGATCCATTGCAGCGGGGGTTTTTCACCGACCACCTTCAGCAGCTCTTCAGGAGAAATCCGCCGCTGGGAATAGAAAACGGCATGTTCGGTGATCCGAAATTTCCGTTCACCAGCGCGGAGATCGAAGCGGCTCAAAAAAATAATTATGAGCCGATACTCACGAAGAAAAAGAAATGGCGCAACGCATTTCTCTCCGAGCTCCGTTCAACGGACGATCCGAGAATTATCGGTGAGCTTGACAGTGCATCACTGGATGATCCCACCATTCCGATATTTTTCATGTCCGGCAGATTCGATCTGATGCAGAAAGGGTTCGATACTGTCTTCAATGCATTCTCCGCACTCGAACCGGGCAGTGCACATCTCTTTTTTACCCCCACGATGCACAATGGCGATGACGACCTCACCTTTTTCAGCGAGGTTGCCGATCGCTGCCGGGGCTCCATCGTTATCTGGCCGTTTAAAATTCCGGTCAGGCAGTACCGGACGTTTCTTCAGGGGGCGAATTTTCTGCTGATGCCGTCACTGTATGAGCCGTTCGGTGCTGCGAGTGAGGGGTTTCTGCATGGAACTCCGGTGATTGCGCGGGCTACCGGCGGTCTTTTGGCCCAGATTCATCCCGGGAGGGGATTTACCATCCCGGCACTTTACTCATCATTGTTTCCCCCGGCACTTTCCCGCAACCGGAACGGTGTTTTATACCGTGAACAATTCCCCGATGAACAGGCCCAGCAGCTCTGGCGTCCGTTGCTCGAGGCGTCACTACAACAGCGCGGAACCAATCCGCTCTACCGGGCCATTGTCACCGCAGCTGAGAGCGCACTTTCGGAGGCATGTCGTGTAACTTCGGATGAGCAGCGCTATGGAGCGATGATTCTTGATGGACTTCGTTCGGTGCGAGAACATACCTGGGAGATTGCGGTTGCCAAATACCGTGCGGTGTTTGATGTCGCGGTGTCACGGGGAGTATAGCCGTGCAACCGGTTGTGGTAGTATGCTTTGCCGATAATTGATGTCACCAGTTGTTTCTGAATCATTAATTGTAATAAACGGCTTCGTTAGTTAAACGTTGTGAAATTTGACATAAACCTGAAAAAAATCTATTATTTGGATACTGCCACCCCATTTTCAAGAATCGTTGATATTTCGGGAAAATTGTAAAATGGTTTACATTTATCTCTTAAAAAACGGTATTTTTGCTGGTTTTTCAATATATTGTCTTGATTAACAGGGTAATGGGTATCTAACGAAGGGATGTTATGGTAATTCAACTGCTGGCAGGAATGTTCCTGGGTTCTGCAGCTGCCTCACTGGTATGGGGGGCTGTTCTCTTTGTCCTCAAATCAAAAAACGACAAAATACGGCGGGAACGCGACGGCGTCATGCACTCTCTGGGTGAGCTGTGGAATGAAATCGATGCACTGGTAACGTCACGCCACGGCGGCGGAAGAGCGGAAATCGAATTTCGTGAACGATTCACTGCACGGCTCGACGAGGTTAACCGCCAACTGCGGCCGAATATACATATTCTGGAGTCATATTTCGTCAAATACACCGAAGCTCTGATCGACTATTACAACCATAAGGTTTTCGGTGATGCGGCAATTGCCGTACAGCCAACTTCCCGACCGATTCCCGAAATTGAGATGGAAACCGGTCTGAACTTTGTTGAAACACCGCCGGAAGCGCTCCTCGAAAAAGTTCAGCCCGCAAGTCCGGCTACAGTGGAGGTTGCCGACAATACCTTTGTTGAAACATCTCCCGTATCTGAAATTGAAGCTGCTGAATCGCAGGCTGAAGATGTCGGTGATGTCGCAATTGAACCGGTCGCGAAAGCTCCTGCAGATACTTCCACTGGAACGAAAACGGAGAGTTTCAGCCGGGATCCTGATTCCGAAAACAGGGTCGGAGATATTGTGGAAGATATCTTTGACGCATCAGAGGCTGCTGATGACGCGGCGAAGACGGATAAGAGTTTCGATGTGGTCATCGCCGGAAAAGAACCGGTTGCCGAAGAGGCTGCGGCAGAAAAAAAGGAACCATCAGTTCCTGAAAGTGCCCCCGAAGCCGAAGACTCAGACGATGAAGAGGACGTGGTCTTTGAACTGAAAGAACCACCGGCGCCCGATATCTCCGCTACCGTCTCTGCCGGAACTGAGCCAGGCGACCGGATGTTCGACGACGAAGAGTTCACGATGGAAACTATGATGGATGTTGATATCAACTCGCTCTCTTCCTTCCTCAAACCGCAGAACGTTGCCGCAGAAACATCTTCGGCCCCGGACCCTGCCCTTGATGCAACGGTTGAAATGTCCCCTTCCATCCTCGAGAAGGAAAAACCGGCCGACATTCAGGATGATCTCGAGGTGGTGGTTGCCTCCAATGCCGGCCATACCGATATGCCGGTTGTTGATGAAACTGTCGTGATCGATCTTCCGAAAGAGCCGCAGTTTGCCGCATCTTCCGACAATAAGGAAGCGGACCTTGGTGATCTTGATGACAGCATTCCTGAAGAGACCACCTACACCCATGCGGAAGATCTTACCCGGAATCTGGATTCGGCACCAAAACCCGCTGCGGATGTGGTGGTAGAGGATGATTTTGAAGTCTTGTTTCAGGAAGGACCGGTCGAGGTCGAACCGGCTTCCGCGGCGATTGCAGCAACCACGACAACCGAAGAAGACACTGGTGCGGAGCTTTTCGAAGCGGAATTGACCGATGCGGATGTTATCACCGGGAATGATGTGGCAGATAAAATCGCCGCTCTGGAAGTCGGCCCGGTTGCAGAGTCGAGTCAGAAAAAAAACGGTGGCGGTAGTGCACCGTCTTCCCCAGTGGAGAAAGAAAAAACGCCGGAATTAAAAAAGAGTGCAAAGCCCGTCACCAAAAAGAGTCCTGTCACGACAAAACGTGGAGGTCGGGCAGATGATTCCATTACCGGCGATGATGTTGCCGATAAGATGGATGCTTTTTTCGGGCTTTTTGATGAATAACTGATCCGTTGGACGCTTATGCCGGCGGTATTATCGACCGCTGGCGTGCAATCTCGTAAAGGAGTATTGCGGCGGATGCCGAAACATTGAGCGATTCAACAGTGCTGCTCATCGGGATGGATACAAAGTCGGTGCAGGCTTTTGACAGATAGGGAGGAAGGCCGCGGTGCTCTCCTCCTAAAACAAGAATGACCGGTCCGGTAAGGCGGATCTCCTGGGGAGGTCTGCCTTTTTTCATGTCCGCTCCGATGACGGAGTATCCCTTTTCCGCCAGACCGCCAATGATTCCCTCGAGGTTTTTCGGGCGTGCAACGGCAAGGTGTTCAACCATACCGGCACTACTTTTGGCAACTGCAGCATTGAGCGGAGCGGTGTTTTTACGCTCCAGCAGCAACGCATCAACGTCGAATGCTACTGCGCTGCGGATAATGGCTCCAAGATTGCCCGGATCTTCAATTGATGCCGGAACTACTATGAGTGGATTGCTCTTCCCTGCAATTCTGTCTTCGATAACACTCATTTCGATGTAGGGGAGAACACTGCACTGCGCGGCAATACCCTGGTGACGTCGGGTGCCGGAGAGCTGCTGCATTCTGACTTCGGGAACCAGATTGTAGGAGAGGCGTTCTTTTCTGCAGATTTTCAGCAGTTCGAACAGCTGAGCACTTTTCCGGTCCTGTTCAAAGTACACGTGATCAATCGAGGTAATCCTTGTCTTGAGCAGCTCCTCCACCGGATGTATTCCGTAAATAACCTGATCCTTATACATTGCTTCCCTCATAAAAAACGGTATATTCCTGAAAGGTCCCCTTTGCGTCGGCGAAGGGAAAATGGGCCGGATGCCGACGGATTATCCATAAAATACCAGTCGGCAAGGGGGTCCTGTCTACAGACCGGATAATATACGTACTTGGTAGCGGAGTGTTTAATATATTTTTCTCTTTACCGGCAGTGTGGAGCGCTCCTGCCGGATTTTATGCACCCATGTGGTGCGCCTGAAAGGGGTTTGGTATGGGATTTCTAGGCGGGCAGGAACTGATCATCATCCTGATCATTGTTGTGTTACTGTTCGGTGCCAAAAAGATTCCGGAGCTGGCAAAGGGGCTGGGTACCGGTATCAAGGAGTTCAAAAAAGCATCGAATGATGTTGACAAACAGATAAGTACGAAGAAGGACGAAGAAAAACCCGCAGAGAAAGAGGGTAGCGGGTCGTGAGTGGACGTCAGGGGGAGATGTCCTTTCTGGACCATCTCGAAGAGTTGCGGTGGCGCCTGATAAAATCGGCGATTGCGGTTGCAGTGTTCGCCATTCCGTGTGCCGTCTACTGGCAGAAAATCCTTGATGTCGTCATGATTTATCCGTTGCGTACTACGTCGCCACAACCGAAACTCATCTATACCAATCCATCGGAAAGTGTTATTCTCAGCATCAAAATAGCAATCGCCGGGGGAGTGATCGCCGCCTCTCCGGTGATATTTTATCAACTCTGGCGGTTTATCTCCCCGGGGTTGTACCGCAACGAGAAACGGGTTATTCTTCCGGCGGTAGTCGCCTCCACGGTATTTTTTATCGGGGGTATCTCATTTAGCTACTATACGTTTCCCCTGCTGCTGAAGTTTCTGACCTCCTATGCCGGAAGTCAACTTGATGCGATGTTCAAGGTTGGGGAGTATTTCGGTTTCCTGCTTAAAATCAGTATTTCATTCGGGGTGGTTTTTGAATTGCCGGTGATCTCATTTGTCCTTGCCCGCATGGGCATTCTGACTGCCGGTTTCATGCTCAAACAATTTCGCTATGCACTGGTTGCCATATTCCTTGTGGCGGCCATTCTAACGCCACCTGATGTTATTTCACAGATGATGCTTGCCGGACCGATGCTGCTGCTCTACGGAACGAGCATTATTGTCGCGGCACTGGCTGCACGGAGAAAATCAGCGTGAATACCGGATTCGGCTTTTCGGAAATTCTTCTCGTTCTTGTTATTGTCGTGGTGTTTTTCGGTTCCAAGGAACTGCCGGGATTCCTGCGCGAGATTGCAAAGTTCACTGCCAAGGTCCGTCGCTACAGTGACCGGATCAAACGGGAACTTGACGACGTGACCCGGTCGCTTGATCCGCAGCCGGCACCGGTTGCAGATGAACACTCCACAAAAAAAACGGAACTAAGGAAACAGTATCTTTCCGCACGTAAAGCACTCGATGAATCGTCACGTACCGAAAAATCCACACTGATAACTGCCACGGTACGTGAATACCCGGCGGTACAAAAGGCGACGATGATTATGCTCTACGTGGAGATGGGGGCGGAGGTGATCACAAGGCCACTGATCCGCGAACTCATCAGCAGCGGAAAAAGGGTTGTGCTACCCTATACTGTCGCTAACACCGCGGAAATGAGAGTTGCCGAAGTGTTCAATATCGATAACGATATTACCACCGGAAACTACGCCGTCCCCGAGCCGCGCGAGGAGTTGCGGAAAAAAATCTTTAAAAGTGATATCGAGGTGGTACTCTGTCCGGGGGTTGCCTTTGATCCCCAGGGGGGCAGGCTCGGGCGTGGGCGCGGCTGTTACGACGGTTTTCTGAGTGAACTGCGCGGTCAGGTGCCGATCATCGGTCTGGCCTTTGACTGTCAGATGCTCACTGAGGCCCTGCCGTTTGACTATCATGATGTGCCGATGGATATGGTGATTACCGAAAGCGGTATTGTTGTCGGATCACCGGAACGCAACGTGGCTGCAAGCGGACTGCAGGGGTAGGGATGCATCCCTATGGTCTTTAAGGTCATTCTTATAATCCTGTCTAGTGTACTTGCCGTCGGGGTGGTGGTTCTCTTTGCTCCCTTGGCAGTTCGTCTCTCGTTCTCCGCAGCGGGGCTGCAGGTAACTGGTGGCGGCGTTGTATCATTTTTACATCCGGGAGTTCTTTCGGTGACGATTGATCTGACCGGTAAAAAGTCCCGTCTTATTGTTCTGGGTCGGGCGTTGGGGAGTAAAAAGAAAAAAAAGGAATCTACCGGTCCGGCAACCGATGCAACCGAAAATGTTTCCCCTGCAGAGGAGCCGGAAGTGCTGCCGGAACCACCGATCGAAGATCTGCCCAGGGTGGAGGCGACAGTACCGGAAGAACTCGTAGAAGTACCGGAACAACCGAGCGAAGAACTGCCAGTTGTTAAGACAATTGAAGTAACTCCAGCACCGGACACACCACTGGCAGAGCATATATCACCTGCAGAGAATATAGAGGAACCACCGGCCCCGACGGTACCATCAGAATTACCTCCTGCCGAGATGGCCGAGGTGCCGGAAACTTTTTCTGCCGGCGTAGACAGCATGGAGTCTGCTGTGCAGGCGGATGTGAAGCCCGAAGAAAAGGTGGCTCCGGAGGCGAAAAAAAAGGATAATTGGTTTACGCGGCTTGAACGCAACCGGTATCTGTTTTTTATCCGTAACAGCAGGTGGCGCTCCAAAGTGCTCCGCTGGCTGGTACGGGTGATTCGTACCCTTTTTCATCTTGTACGGTTCGATCATTTTCAGCTGGCGATTCGTGCCGGGGTACATGATCCGGTGTTGATCGGAACCTTTTCGGGTTTGTATCAGGCGCTCCTGAATGGTCTGCCGCTCAAGCGTCCGTATGCATTTGTGTACGAACCGGTATTCATGCGGAACTGTTTTGAATGCAGCGGAAGTATTCGGGTCTCCACTTCGTTGGCCCGGGTGCTGACACCGGTTGGCGTGGCTGTGGTTACCTTTCCGTTGGTGCATACGCTCTGGCTGGTCTGGTGTGTCTGGCGTCGTGAACGCCGATATCGTAAAGAAGCGGTGGCATGAAAAATATTTTCGATGAACTTGCGGTCAGCGCGGGGGTATTCACCCGGGAACAGGTGGAACGGGTGGGAGATATTGCCCTCTTCACCTGGAGAATATTCCGGGTTTTCCCTTCAACCTTCAAACGATTTCATCTGGTGGTCGAGCAGATGATGGTGCTCGGAGTATCGTCGCTGCCGATTATCATCATGACATCGGTCTTTGTGGGGGCGGTGAGTACCTGGCAGGTGCAGTATCTCTTCGCCAGTGCCATTCCGCTGACCTACCTCGGGGCCGCGGTCGGGAAGGCGGTGTTCACCGAACTCGGGCCGGTGTTTACCGCGCTCATCATCACCGGTCGCATCAGTGCCAAGCTTGCGGCGGAACTCGGTACCATGCGGGTGACCGAGCAGGTCGACGCGATGACCTGCCTGTCGCTTGATCCCTACACCTATCTTCTGGCTCCCCGGCTTATTGCAGGGGTGGTGATGCTGCCGATTCTTACCATATTCTCCTCTTTCATTGCCATCGTCAGTGCACAACTCCTCGCACAAATGGCACTCGGTCTCGATGCGGCAATTTTTTATCAGGGTCTTAAATGGCTTTTCAGAGTTCAGGATGTGGTGATCTGCCTGGTGAAAGCATTCGTGTTCGGCAGTGTTATTTCACTTTCCGGGTGTTATTTCGGGTATCTGGCCAGCGGTGGTGCGGTAGGGGTGGGTGTCGCGACAAAGAATGCCGTGGTAGCCGCGATGGTGCTGATTCTGCTGAGTAACCTGATTGTGGTGAATATTCTGATTTGAAACAGAAGTCAGAATATAGAATACTGTCAACTTCACATTGATTTCCGTCAGGTGTCCTATACGTGTGACAAGAGAAAACAACATACTCATTGTGTGGCCTGGTTCCCAGATTCAGGCCACACAATGAGAGATGGTAACATAATGTATGAAAACAGAGGGGGCACCCGCCGTTTTGTTGCACATAACCGTTTTGCACACGATATATTGACAAAGAAAGACAACGTACCACAAGTAAAATGTTATCAAGTGGTTCCAGGTCAATAAAGGTGGAATTTTCCATATGGTAATAATTCAAACTTACTCAATAAAAACAGCGATAGTACTGCTATTTGTAATGTTGCTTAATTTAAAATGCAGTTGGTTTGAAAGTCAAGAAGATCAGCTGTCGTTTTCAAGGACACCTTGCAAAGAAAACAAGTTAAAGCTTGATGGCTATTATTACAGGTCATTAAGTTTTGATAATATTGAAATTTACTTTTTTTTCCGAAATGGTAATTTGCTATACGGCACAGCTACAAATCTGGGTGGTTTAGCGAATTTGGAGAGCTTCTTTTCAAATGGGAAGTATTATGAACATGCAAAAAATGATAATACGTTTTGGGGCATATTCCGCATTACCGGTAATACAATCGAATATGAACGCTGGGTACCTGCTGATGGAATGGGATCTGCCCCGGTCTACCGCTACACTGGTACAATTCTAAATGACACCACCTTTCAAATGTATTCATCCTGCCGTGTAGATGGGACGGATGAAAATCCATATAACTATGTTTTCAAGTACAAACGATTCAGTTCCAAGCCCGACAGCGTGACAAAATTTATTCCATGAAAATTCATGTAAACTAAATTATACCTGTAATCGTCAGTTAATTTTCATAGGCAGGAACGACCCGTTTTTCCTCATCATCAACATTGTTCCAGGTCAATGACATAACAAAGCAGGTAATTTTGACTGATAATACAATATGGATACGTATCACCCTTTACAGTAATCTTCAGTTTCGTACCATAGTCACTATCCCATACCCACCGCCTTGTTAGCCAGGACTCTTGGGGTGACATCACCGGTGGTATTAAACATGGTGCGCACGGGTGCCCTTACCGTCTAACAACAAGATTAAATTATCATGTGTGGCCTGGATCTGTGATCCAGGTATCATTTCCGAAGGTGTCATACCCTCTCCATTTTGTTTGACTGTGGCGCTTTTAAACGCGCAGTACCGTAACATCGGAGCTGTATGCGTCTAGACGTGCATTGTCTGGACTCGGGAACCCGGATCACAGATCCAGAGCACACTTGTTTTATTTTTTTCTTCTTTTTGTCACACGCTAAGGGACCCGCGCGGCTTATCACTTCCTAATACCAACAGAACTGTTTTCACCTGAAAACAGAATATTTCCTCGATGGTTGCAATTCTATCCTGGTGTTGGTACATTGATAGTAAGAGAAGGAGTTTGATAATGCCTATAATTTACAACTATTCCGACTATCATACCTTCCTTGCAGACTGGTTTATGGAGAAAAAAAGAACGAACAAATCGTTTTCATATACCCGCTTTGCCGAAGAGGCCGGTTTTCGTGATCGGGGATTTTTACACAACGTTATTCACGGAAAACGGGATCTTACCAAGGCAAGCCTCATCAAGGTCGTCGCTGCCATCGGCCTCACGATCTCCGAGGCTGAATACTTCGAAAACATGGTGTTTTTCAATAAAGCGTCGAATCTCAATGAGCGAAGGTATTTCTTTGAAAAGATGAACCAGGTGCGATCCGGCGATAAAGCGGCTATCGAAGCATGCCGATTGCGCACTGATCAGTACGAATTCTATGCGGAGTGGCACCACAGCGCTATCAGGTCCCTTATCGATATGTATCCGGCACATTCGTCGGATTATGGATGGCTTGCAAAAAAAATCTATCCGCCAATCTCTGTAAAAACAGCAAAAAAATCCGTTGAACTGTTGTTGCATCTGGGACTTGTCGAACCCGACGATCGCGGCGGGTTTCGTTTGACCAGCAAAAGTATTACTACGGGCCGGGAGGTTAAAAGTCTTGCCGTGCAACAGTTTCATAAGCATTCCGCAGATCTTGCAAAACGGGCGATCGAGGTTCTTCCGCCGAAAAACAGAAATATTACCGGATTGACTCTCGGGATTTCTGAACCGGTATACCGGCAGATATGTGATGAAATTGAGGCGTTCAGGGCAAAAATAGTAACACTTGCAGAGGCGGATGATCACGCCGATCGCACGTACCAGTTGAATGTTCACCTGTTTCCGGTTACAAAAACCGATATTTCACCAGCGGGGGACAAATGATTGTGCGAATTTTATTGCGGATGGTTTCGTTAACCATGTTGCCGTTCATTCTGTCGTGCAGTGTAAATTTGGCAGGAAATACTTCTGAAACAGGAAATGCCCGTATTGCCGGTATTATTTACGAACCTGACGGAGTAACACCTGCACAAGGGGCAACGGTGATCATCAGGTCACAGAATTCGTTGGCAGCAATCGCCGGAGTTGTTGGGGAGCCCGCGAACGGTACAGCAGATACCGTCGTTACCGATAATGCCGGTCGGTATTCATTCGATACAACGATTAATGAGGGGATATATTCGATTGAAGCAACAAAAGATGCCAATGCCGCATTTTCCAGTCCGGTAAATGTGGGCAACACCCCTCCAACAATGGACCTGGACCCGATGACCCTCAAACCGACCGGAACGGTTACCGGTACCATACACCTTATTGGAGGCGGTGATCCAACCGAGGTGTATGTACTTGTGTTTGGAATAGATCGCTTTACGCAGGTAAACAGCGAGGGTTACTTTTCGTTCGGCGATCTTGGTGAAGGAACGTATCATCTCAAGATAATCACCACGCTCGACGATTACAGCGCATTTGATACCGTGGGGATTCCGGTCGTATCGTCTGATACAACCAATCTGGGGACAATCAACCTCTCCTACAGCGGTATCCAGGCACCGCAGAATATTAGTGTGACCTACGATCCGGTTACGATGGCCGCAACACTGCACTGGGACAGGGTTGATCACCCGCAGGTGAAGTACTACATCGTCTACCGAATGGATACAGAAATACTGTTGCCGAATGACACCAGAACATTCCTGTATACAAAACGACTCAACGATCACCAGATTACCGACACCTTCTTTGTTGACAGTACAATACCTGCTTACAATCCCCCTAAAATTCCAGAGTCGGTATTTTACCGCGTAGTCACAGTTGACAGTGCCGAAAATGAGGGTTCCGCAAGCGCTACGGTGGAACTGATTTTTAAGCAGTTATTTTCTACCGTCAACATAGGAGACCTGTCCGAAAACCACGCTTTCACGATTGTCGACTATATGATTGCCGGTAACGGCGACATCTATATAACCGGTGGTGTAGAGAGTTGTATATACATCACTGATTCATCGTTCAATAACAAAGAATCCATCCCGACCATGGCGCCGGGTGATTCCCAGGGAATCCCCGTTACAAAGCCGTTCATCCCGGGTCATATCTGCAGAACCGGTAACCCGGACCTGCTGTATGTAGAAAATTTCACTACTGCAACAGTGTTTGTTTTTGACAATATGAACACCTGTATCGACTCTATTGACGATCCGTCAATTACAGCGCAGGGAATTTCCGATCTCGAAGTGATCAATGGTTCACTCTATGTGTTGACCAGCGAAGATTCGGTGATCAGCTTTGGCAGCGAAGGCCGACGAAAAACCGCCTGGTACACTGAAAAGGGGCAGTGCATTGCCGATGGCGGCGGCAATGTTGTTATTGGCAAAGACTTGGGCTATAATGGCGAGCTCTGCCGGTATGACAGCAGTGGTAACCTGCTTTCAAGCATACCCATGGAGTATACCAGACCGATGTCAATTGCGATTGATACGGCTCAGCAGTACCTCTATATGCTGACCATTCCCCCTCATTCATCTCCGGAATTGCAGCTGTACAACCGGGATATGGCCATTATCGACCGGTATCCGTACAGTTATACTGTATTTAATAATTCACTGCAGTTACTTGGCAATGGCACATTGCTGGTACACGATGACGTAGATCTTATCAGGTTCAATGTATTCAATAAATAGACACCACTGCGCTACCTTCTCAGGAGGAGTCATGAAATACGGAACACAACTCTTGCTGGTACTGACAACACTGTTGCTGCATCACTGTCAGAACAGCTCACCGACGATTACCGGTCATGTCCCCGAAAATGGTGCTGTTTCGGGCATAATTCTAAATACGGACGGAGTAACCCCCGCAGCCGGAGCCCGGGTAATGATACGCCCCAGGGATTTTCTTGCCGAGCCCGCAGCTGAGGGCCTCGGCAAATTGAACTCCATCAAAGATACGGTGATGACCAGCAGTGAGGGTGCTTTCTCGTTTGATACGTTTATTGAGAACGGTACGTACCTGATCGAAGCGATGAGTGATAACGACATCGTGATTATCGATTCGGTCAGAGTAACACATGATAGAGCGATTACCACACCCCCGGCAACCCTTCAACCGGCCGGGACCATCAAAGGGAGCGTACTCAATTCCGAAGGCCGTGCCGTTAAAGATGTTTTTGTATTAGCTTTCGGGATTGACCGTTTTACCCGGGTAACGGAGGACGGCAGCTTCCGCTTTACCAACCTTGGCGCAGGAACCTATGCACTGCGGATACTGTCATTGACAGAAAATTATGGTGCTTTTGATACCTCTGACATTAACGTGGTAGCCGCAGATACAACGGATATCGGTATCGTTACATTACAATCCGACAACCTTCCGGTACCTCAGAACCTTACGGCCTCCTACGATACAACAACAATGCGGGTGACTCTTTGCTGGAACAGATGTACTGTTCCTGGAGTCACTGGATACGCGGTTTTTCGCAGAATTGCAGATTCGAATATGGTCTTTGCAAATCTAAACAGCCGATATCCATTAACCGATACTGATACGGTAATGATTGACAGTACGGCACAACAGGATGACCGTTACGAGTATCGTGTGGCAGCGACCGGAGTGAACCATGAGGCAGGGACAAAAAGTAACAGTGTCTTCGTAACTGCTGCTTCATACTTTTCTGTTGATACCAGTTTCACGTTGAGCGAAAACGAGTTTCTGCCTGCAGCACTTCCGATGGAAATTGCGGTGTCGGATAACGGGGACCTCTATTTTACGGACGTCACAAACCACTGTGTTCAGGTATTTGATCGAACCATGAATTTTAAACGAAGAATAGGTGAAGGGTATCTCACTAATCCACGGAAAATCGTTATCGATGAAAACGGCCGGGTGATTGTATCGTGTGTACGTCCACTATCCGGGCCCTATGATTCTAATGGAAGTATTATTGACACCTTAGAATCGCCCGTCTCAAAATTTTATATTTTTAATACCGCCGGAGGTATGGTCGACAGCATCACCGATACCGTACTGTCCAGGCAGCGAATAATCGATTTCGATGCAAAGGATAGCCTCGTATACCTTATTGAATACAACAGTACGGGCTATTCTGTATCGATATACACCTATAGTGGGACTCGATTGCGCTCGTGGTTTCAAGATGTGAACTGGATACAGAAAATCCTTAAAGGCAGGAATGACCAGTTATTCCTCGGGTACAGTTCAGATAGTAATTACGGAATAAACCTCTACGATACTCTCGGCACCCTTGTTTCCCAGCAATATGCAGGCAGAGGTCTTCTCTATGATATGGCATATGATGAAAGCAATAATCAGCTGTACCTTCTTCTGGAAGATTATTATATAGATTCAGAGAGTTCCACGGTCAGGAGAACTACCTTTCAGGTATATGACGAGAATTACCAGCTCAAGGCAACGATGCATAAGGATGCGGGTTTTTCGACTCGGAATTACTCGAATTTTCACCTGTCCGGCAACGGGGAAACAGTAATCTTTTACAATCCCTACTATTATTATACTCCTGAGCTGATTCGGTGTAATCCTTTAAATAACTGATGTTGGCCAACTGGGCTGAATCCTGCCGTTTTCTCATGATGGCACATAGTGGCTCTATTCAGAGCAGGAAAAATGGAAAACGTATCAGGCTCCGGAATGACTAATCCGCCTGCATTTTTCTCGATCGTTCGAGCTTTATGCAGTGTTAAAACCGGCAAAAACCCCATAAACGGTCATAATATCACAAAATCTTGCCCAACCAATAAAATTGTTGTATATTATACGCCTGTTTTTAACGGTCCCATCGTCTAGTGGTCAGGACACAGGATTTTCATTCCTGGAACAGGGGTTCAATTCCCCTTGGGACTACCAAAGGCTGCCCGATACATCTGATGTATCGGGCAGCCTTTTTATTTTGCATGTCATTGTATCCGTTACCGGTGTAGAGACGCCATGGCATGGCATCTCTACGTTACATCAGGGTCAAAATCTATATTATTCAGGTATCTGGTTTCCGGGTTAATCTCACCAGACATATCCTTCTGATCTCGCCTGATGGACGGTATCCTGAATAATGAAACTCCACCCCCTCATAAAATCCCCCAATTTCCTGATCTACACCATCCTTTTTATCGTAACGCAGATAACCGGTCTTCTGCTGAGTCTGGTGATCTGTTTTATTCTGCAGGATTTCATTGCAGGATTCGTCAGAATCGCACTGATCAATTCACTGGTACTGGGCCTTGCACTCGTGGGCAGTTGCTCCTTTACCCAGCAGATGCTGTTCCGAATAAAGACAGCGTTTATCATTGCCATTTCATTTTCTGTGTTGCTCGGGATCGGTATTATAAGTCTCGTGATGCTGCTGCTGCTGGAGCCGACACTTTTTATCTACTACGACCGGGGTGCCTTTTCGTTTCTTCTGATTAATTTTTTATTCATTGGTGCGCTTTACACCATAAGTTCCGGACTTATCATTTACCGGGAACTGCTTCTGGGCAAGGAGAAGACCATCAGCAGCGAACGGGAGTTGCGAAGCCGGATGGAGATGCAGCTGCTCTCATCAAAAGTCAACCCTCACTTTCTGTTCAATACGCTCAATATGATTCTCAATCTTCTCAAGCAACCCGACAAGGCCGAAATGGTGCTGCTGAACCTGTCGGATCTTCTTCGGGGTAATCTGGAACAATCGGAAAAAGCAAGTATTCCCATTTCTCAGGAAATTGACAACGTCCGGAAATATCTTGAAATCCAGAAGCTGCGGTTCGGTGAAAAGCTCGAATTTACCATTACCGGCAGTAACGATTTTCCTGTTCCACCGCTTATCATCCAGCCACTGGTTGAAAACTGCATTAAGCATAACATGCAGCAGGTGGTACATCTGTCGGTTACAGTGTCTTTTTTTCGGGAAAATAATCGCGCAACGGTAACCGTGACCGACTCAGAAGCGAAGATGCATCCTGCAATGGTCGACCGTGGTCAGGGGTTATCCATAACTAAAAAGAGGGTTGAGAACGGCAACGGTTCGTTTACCATCAAAAACGGAGGAGTGGTACTATCGTTTCCCCTGAAATAACTGCACTGATTGCCGACGATGAAATCCACGCCCGTGAACGGTTCCGTGACCTCCTCGCCCGGTTCGACCAGTTTGCTATCGTCGGTGAAGCGGCTGATGGTAACGAGGCGCTCGGTTGCATGGTGACACTTAAACCGCAGGTGGCGTTTCTGGATATCAATATGCCGGGGGTACCGGTGTTTCAATCGATTCCTTCGCTTGCTGAACCGCCGCTGATCGTGTTCCAGACCGCTTACTCTGAACATGCCGCCACGGCATTCGACATCAATGCGCTTGACTACCTGATCAAACCGGTCCGGTTCGAACGGCTCGAGAAAACGGTCCGGAAAATCAAGGAACGGCTCGGTTCTGTTGCGGTTCCTGCCGGGGCAGATGGGGACGGTTCATCGAACGCTGCACGGCAGCTATCCGTCTCGGTCAACGGGGTGACCAGAGTGGTGCCGACCCGGGATATCGTCAGGATCTCCTTCGAGAACGGTTTCTGTTATCTCCACACGGAGTCCGAAAAAATCATTTCCGATAAATTCCTCAATCACTACGAAGAGAAACTGCAGGGGAAGCGTTTTTTTCGTGCAAGCCGTACGGATATCATTAATCTTCAGTATCTTGCGTCGATCCGTAAACTGCTGCCCGGTATGTACACGATTGAGCTTTCCAACGGTATGCAGGTGGAACTCTCTCGACGGCGGGCGCAGGCGCTCAGAGAAATTATTGATTTTTAAGGTTTACACTATGAAACTGTGAGTGTTGAAAAAAAATGCCGGGAAATAGCAGTTTTTGTAAAGTGTAAAAGTGAGGTATGCCGGGTTGTCTCAAACTCAAGTTTCGGTGGCGGAATCCATTGTAGTTTCATACCAGCCGTTGACGGCCCTTATCAGTGAGTCGACGCCATCCTTTTTAGAAACACACTGAAATATGTTTCTACCCCTACCGCATAAGATTTCGATTTGTTTCAGGGTCTCGTCGACTGACGATATTCCTATCATACCGGAAAAAACAATAACCGGGATCGAGCACCACGTATCTTCCCAAATGTGGGACATAATACTTGCACCTTCAAGTTTCTCTTCCTGAGTAAGGCTAAGGTCAAGAACGATACAGTCGGCAAATGGAGCACGGGAGGCGCCCAGGCCGGGATGAGCTGCAGAAAATACGGTGTACCCTTCTTCTTCGAGAAGTTCGGTCAACAGGTTCAACATGTACGGTTCATCCTCTATTACCAATACCTTCTTGTCTTTTCTCATATGTCAGATCTCTTTTCCAACAACTGGAGTTGAAGATAAGTGTTTTTATAAATTTGATCGTTTGAGGAAAAGTCGGTTTGCCGGACTCCGGCAATAATTCCCTGAATGTAAATGATAGTATTACGTCTTGTCTGAAATCAATTACTTTCTGGGAAAACTACACGTTTTGCAGCATTGTCTTCAAGACCACAGGGTTTGATTGTATGTTGATGGAAGATCGTTCCTGTTTGTCACGGAGAGAGCTGTTCGTTATTGATTAGAAAAAAATGATCATCGGAATAATTTTATGGTAACAGAAAAATCGGTTGAAAACAGGTGAAAAGGCGTTTGGTTGCGGTGATACACATTCTTGCAGCAATAGCCAATTGATTACATGCAATGAAGTATGCATTCCACGGGATGTGAACGCATTCACCTAGATGGCTCTTGACGGAAAGATCTGCTGATTGGTCGTGTATCGGGGAACCGGGGCACACTTAAAATCCCATCCCCAGACACTCGCTGATTTTCGCAACCAGCATCTCCTGGGAAAAAGGTTTGGAAACGTAGGTCTTCGCACCGCATTTGATCGCTTCGATCATTTTTATCCGTTCGGTTTCGGTGGTGACCATGGTGACCGGAATCTCTTTAAAACGGTCATCACCTTTGATCGTTTTAAGAAAGGTTATACCGTCCATTTCCGGCATGTTCCAGTCGAGAAGAATCATTACGACGTCCTTTGCATGCTGCTCCAGCACCATAAGTCCCTCTACTCCGTTTTCCGCTTCGAGCACCTCATATCCGAGCAGCTCGACCGTCATGCCGATCATGTGTCTGACTGATTTTGAATCGTCAACGGTAAGAATCTTCACTGTCGACTCCTTACTTGACCTGATAGTAAATTCCATGGCTGCCTTTCACCATGGAATATTCATTGCTGTAAGTTGAAAGTGATTCGGAAGCACCGATGAACAGGTACCCCGACGGACGCAGCAGCGCGGCAAGCCGGATGAAAATGTCACGCTTGAACGCTTCCGAAAAGTAGATGAGCACGTTCCTGCAGAATACGATGTCGCATTTTCCAATGGAGACGAAGCTCTCCTGCAGGTTCATCTTTTTAAGGGTTACCATCTGTTTGACTTTATCGGCAAGCGCCCAGACCCGCCCTTCGGACTTGAAGTACCGGTCCCGCATTTCCGGTGAAAGCCCCCGGTTGATCGCAATCGCATCGTAGCGTGCCAGCTTTGCCATAAAAAGTGCCGTCGAGGAGATGTCGGTGGCGATGATTTCCACCTGCTCTGGGCGGATGCCATATTCAAGAACAGTGATTGCGATGGAATACGGTTCCTGCCCGGTGGAGCAGGCCGACGACCAGATACGCAGCTTCACACGTTTTCCCGAGCGAAGCTCCGATACGTACATGGCGAGCAGATCCCTGAGAGAGTTGTACGGGCCACTGTCACGGAACCAGAGTGTCTCGTTGGTGGTCATCGCATCGATGATTTTATCGCGCAGCGCATTGGTAGCATCCGATGATGCCTTGCGGTAGAGTGCATTGTAGTTGTCGCACCCGTTTTCAATCATGAGCGTGTTGAGACGGCTCTCAATCAGATACATTTTATTCCGGTCAAGACTGATACCGCAATGCTTTTCTATATAATCACGCAGCAGTTGAAATTCCTGATCGGTGATGACGCTTCCCATCAATACCTGCCTTTATACTGGGAGATTTCATTGCGGATGGATTCAATTTTGGCAATATTACTGGTGTCGGATTCAATAATTGCGATTACCCGTGACTGACACTGTTTCATATTGTCAATAAACGTTTCAAGCGCTGAAATCTGACTTCCGGCATCGTTTTCCATCACTTCCTTGGCAAAACGGTAGTCTTCCGCTTCGCGGTTGCGTAGACGGTACTCTACCAGGTTGTACACTTTCTCGCGCAACAGATCGAGGTGAAACGGTTTTTCTATGAAGTCTCGTGCCCCTGCTTTCATTGCCTTTACCGCATCGGCTATTGATGCATGGCCGGTAATCATCAGCACTTCGGTGGCAGGGTGGACCGGTTTGATTTTTTCAAGAACCTCGATCCCCGTTATGTCCGGGAGTACATTGTCAAGAAGTATCAGATCAACGGGGGTCCTGCTTACAATGGCAATGGCGTCGTTGCCGTTGGCTGCTGAGAGATATTCGTACTCCGGCAATTCGATTTTGGCGAGGGACCGTTCAAACAGCTGAAGAATAACCGGATCGTCATCCACGCAAAGTATCCGCATGACGTACCCCTTATCGTCTGGTTCTGGTGATGATGGTTTCGGCGATTTTATCAAGCGGGAGGGACAGGTCGGAGAGTCCCGCTTCATCCACCGCCCGTGGCATACCGTATACCACGCAGGTCGGTTCACTCTGGGTAATGCTGAAACAGCCGGTTCGTTTGCAGGCACGTACACCGGCACAGCCGTCGCTTCCCATACCGGTAAGAATAACTGAAAGTATTCCGCTGTCGCCATAGGTGGCGGCTACCGATCGGAAAAGAACGTCAACTGCAGGTCGACAGGAGTTTTCTGGTGGACCGTCATTAAGACGGATCACCACACTGTCTTCCTCTTTTCGTACGACCATATGGCGTCCGCCGGGAGCGATATATACCGTACCGGCGGAAACGATGTCTCCCTCGGCGGCTTCAATGATTTTAAGCGGTGATTTTTTACCGAGACTGTCGGCAAGTGATTTCGTGAAGAGCGGTGGCATGTGTTGTACCAGTACCACCGGAACCGGAAGATTTCCCGGCAGCAGCGGTAGTAGTTTTGTCAATGCCTCCGGACCTCCGGTGGAAACCCCTATCGCGACAACCGAGTATTTGTGCGGAATTGAACCGGTTCTGACATGTGGTACCGGCGGCCGGGAAACTATCGGTGGTACCGGTGCCGAAGTGGTGTCACCGGATCGGGTGCCCGGTGCGGCCGCCGTGTCGGGGTGCAACTGCGTCCGCAGCGTGATGAGGCGGACTACCGGTTTGAGATCGCTAATGAGCTGGTGAAAATTGACTTCAGGATTCGTCCCGTCCGGTTTTCGGATAAAGTCTATTGCTCCAAGCTGCAGTGCCTGAATGGTGGTCTCGGCACCCCGGGAACTTATACCGCTAACCATAACGACAAAGGTGTTTGGATGGGAGGCTTTTATCTGCCGGAGTGTTTCAACGCCGTCCATGTCGGGCATATGAATGTCAAGAAGTACAAGCTTTACTGGGGTCTGCGCCATTTTCCGCAACGCCAGCGACCCGCTCGGAGCGGTACCGATTACCGACAACTCCGAAAACGTTGCTGCAGCTTCGGAGAGGATTTTCCGGTAAGTTATCGTATCATCAACAATCAGGGTGGTAATCGGCATTTATTGGATACCCTGTTCCTTGAATGTCGCGGTATATTTTTTATCGGTGCCGAGAATATGATTGGTTATCCATTCAATAAGCGCCATATAGATATTTTCCAGCTAAGGTGAACCGTTATCGGGAACAGCACCGTCGGAAGCAGGTTCAGTAGCTGCCGGCCGGTACCATGTTTTATTTATTTACCCTCTTTGAGTATTTCGCTTGTTTTGAGAATGATCAGGAGCCGGTCCTCCATTTTCAGAACACCCAACATAAACCGTCCGTCAATATCTCCGATGTTCGCCGGAGGAGACTCTATCTCCCGTGTGTTGGCGGATACCATATCGCTGATGGAATCTACCAGAAGCCCAACGATGTCGTTGACCGTTTCTCCGGCCAATTGGGAAGCATCCTCGCGGTCTTCCACTTCACGGGTTGTTTTCAGTACGAGACAGCATGAAGCATCCGTGATTTTCCGTTGCGGCATTCCGAGCCGGACCGCCGGATCAATGATCGTCACGATCTGACCGCGGAGATTCATAAGTCCGCGGATATACTCGGGTGCAAGGTCTACCGGGGTGAAACTGGTATTTGGATTGATCTCCCGGATAAGAAGTACATTAATACCGAAAAGATGTTCTCCGATGGTGAATGTAGCTAATTGCTGCGTAGCCATGTTAACGCCTTTCCTTACGGTTGGGGCGGGAAAAAGCAGTGTCGGATATCAATTGACCGGGAGTGCCGGCGGCAGGAATGCTGGTCGGTTGCATCAGGCCGCCGCCCCTTCGAGGAGTTCCGGTAAATTGAGTATGATCGTCATACGCTTGTTGAGAATGGTTGATCCGGCGATATTTCTTCCCTCCATGGAGCCGGCCACGAAGGTCAGTTCCGTCCGGATAACATCATGAACATTTTCGATCGCGATACCGACCGGATTCTTATCAGTTTTAGGTACAATGATAAATTGATGCTGTTTGACAGCTTGCGGCGGAGAGATCGGCAGGTGGTTCTGCAGCCGGATGAGCGGCAGGCTACTGTTTTCGTAACGGACGAACTCGCGGTTACCCACGTGTTCAATCCGTTCGCAATCGATTTTTTCGATACGGGCAACCCGCAGCAGCTCAACACCAAGGCGCTCCTCGGATCCATTGTCGAACAGAAGTATATCCTGCAGAACCTTGCTCTGTTCACGTTCAAACTTTTCACGTTCCTCGTTATTGGCGTTATCGAGTTCACTGAACTTGAGATGGCCCAGGCGGGCAATACCATTCGTGTCGAGGATCATCGTGACCGCACCGTCGCCCAGGATGGTAGTACCCGCATAAGCACCGCACGATTTTATATAGGCACTGAGCGGTTTCACCACGATCTCCTCAGAGTCATAAACTTCGTCAACCACCAGACCGAACAGATTCTCTCCAGCGTGCATCACGACTATTTTAACGGCGTTATGAACATTTTTGCGACGGTCGCCACCCCTACGGCGCTCATCCCACTGTTTCTGCGTCATCGCTTCGGAATCGGACTTCTGTTCTTCGGGAGGTGGCGGTGGGGCTGCAGGTTCCTTGCCGTTGTCTCCTTTGGGAATTCCCCGGCGGTCCGACCAGCGTGCCCTGCGATCGGGGAGTCGTTCCCCTGTCTGAGGGTGTACGAACGTCGGCGGCAGATCGAGAATTTCAGCCAGTCTGACCAGTGGAAGCAGATTGCCGCGCAGGCGGTAGACTTCCGACTGACCCACCCGTTCAATCAGTTTCGTGATATCCTTGGAACGGACACGAACCAGTTCTTCAATACCAACCTGTGGTACGGCGAATCGACGACCTTCAGAGGCGACCACCAGCGAAGAGATAATCGCAAGGGTGAGGGGCAACTGCATGGTGATGGTGGTACCGGTTCCATAGACGGACTGTATATCAATAACGCCGCCAAGACGTTCAATATTCGTCTTTACCACATCCATTCCCACACCTCGTCCGGAAACATCGCTGACTTTTTCGGCTGTCGAAAACCCGGGCATGAGGATAAACCGGTTGATTTCGGAGTCACTCATCTGCTGTGCCGCTTCGGCGGTAACAAGACCGCGCTCGATCGCCCTGTTTCGCACCCGTTCGGTATTGATGCCGCCGCCGTTGTCTTCGATCTGTATATTGACCTTACCGCTTTCGTGATACGCTTTGAGGACCACTTGTCCTCCCGGAGGTTTCCCCGCCGCCTGGCGTTTGGCGGGAAGTTCAATACCGTGGTCAACGGAGTTGCGAATCAGATGCGTCAATGGATCAGAGAGCAGTTCGATAATTGATTTGTCAAGCTCAACCTCCTGGCCGATGACGCTCAGCTGCACTTCCTTTTCGCATTTTTTCGCGAGATCCCGGACGATCCGGGGGAATTTGCTGAACAGTACCGAAATCGGCTGCAACCGGGTCTGCATGGTACTTTCCTGAAGCATACTGGTCACACGGTCGACATTCTGTATAATGGCATGTACGCCCGAGAGTTCGGTTATTTTGAAATTGAGCGACTGTCTGAAGAGGTCGATAAGGCGCTGGGATTCGGCTTTGATCCGTTGTGGTCCGTTGGCGGGATCACGTGCGACCGCTTCGGCGGTCTGTTCATAGGATTGCTCGATCTGTCGTTCCACTTCGCTGAAAATGGCGTCGGAGTCAAGTGATTCCCGGATAGTGCGGTTTACCCGCTGCAGGAGCTGGTTGCGGCTGAGTACAAGTTCCCCCGCAAGATTCATCAGTTTATTAAGCAGGCTTACTTTTACCCTGAGAGCATCTTCAATCCGTGATTCTGTTTTTGTCGCTGTTGCGGCACCTGTTTTTTTCGCGGCTCCGTTTCCCGGTGTTGCTGCGGTCTGCGCCTGAGTGTTGCGCTGTTCCTTCTGCAGCTGGTTACGTATTTTCGCCGTGTCGAGATGATAAATCTGCTCGCTTGGAATTCCGGTGGCGGTACTGATGAGATCCGGTTCCAGCACCGATGCCAGTATTGCCGAGTAGGTAAGCTCGGTACCGGTAGATCCCGCGAGTTCGGTGATTGTGTCAAAGTCGAGCACGATGTCGAGCACCATGCCGATCTTATCCCATTCGTTAAAAAGATTGATCGGGGTGAGGTCGTTTGCCTCGAGATCGGTATGGGATCGCAGGATAATCTGGTAGAGCAGCTGACCGTTTTTTACCGAATCGACAATCTGTGAGTCGGAAAGATCCGGATGTTTCTCGCGGATGTTGCGGTCAAGCTCCAGTTGCGGTTTTTCAGGCCGCTTTGGTTCCGATGGGGAAGATGCCGGCGTGGCGGCAGACGCATCATCAATGAATGGCGCCAGTTTCGCCAGTTCGTCGTCGATTGAAGTCTGGTCGGCGTTGTCGACATCGTCAAGGAGCAGGCGCAGTTTGTCGATACCGGTAAAGAGCGCGTCGGTCAGTTCCGAGGAGACTGCAAGCGTTTTATTACGCACCCGCGAGAGAGAATTTTCCATGGAATGGGCGAGCGTGGTGATCCGCTCGATACCGAAAAATCCGAAGCCACCCTTGATGCTGTGCACCGCTCTGAAAACACGGTTGATCAGTTCGTCGGAAACATCGGCTCCGCGCTGTTCAAGTTCCAGAAGGTCGGGTTCGACGGATGCGAGGTGTTCCCTTGATTCAACGATCAGCTCATTGAGCATTTCCTTGTCGTACAAACTCATTTCCCGCTCCCTTTTTCATTAAATTGAAGAATGCGGTCAAGCTTCAGCAGCTTGAAAAATTGGGCAAGTTCCGGACTGACATCAATTGAAATCTGCAGGTTTTTCTGTTGGCACTCCTTATAAAGGCCGACACAGAGTGCGACTCCCCGTGAATCGACTATCGTTATTGTCGAGAGATCGAGTACGACCGGGCAGTTGACAGTCGAAAGCTCGGTCCTGAACTGGTTTTCCAGCTCGGTGCTGTATTCACCGATTATGTTTTTCTTAACGGTAAGCCGGAGCAGCTTTTTATCGGGCTTTCCGGCGGGTGTTTTTTTACTCCCCATAACAACTCCTTACAATTGCGACGGTTAACCCGGCAGGGGTGGTGGTCCCGTTCAGGATGTCGGTATTTTAATGAACTACAATTGTATATTGATGCCATCGGTACTGTCCACGAAAAAGTAGTGCCGGACAGAATGGGGATGTACCATTGGAGGACTTATTCTGCTCTACTTCGGTGTTTCTGCGGGTATCCGGGCTGATGATAGCGGAAAAAGCATTTGTTGGCGGGAAAAACGAAGAAGCGGTATCTGTGGCACTTCGTGACGGTTACAAGCGAATTCGGGGTAGTCCAAGCTGTTTACCCACCGATATAAGCCCTATGCGGGTTGGTGGAAAGTACTTACTCTACCATGAATACATGATCAACAAGCTCACCGGATCCATAGTTGAATTTAATGAGATATTTTCCGGAAGGAACGCGTGAACCCCGGCTGTCGCGTCCGTCCCAGGTGATCGAATACCGGCCAGGCGATAAGTAGTCTTTTCCGAGTTTCCGGATCGCTGCTCCCTGAAGGTTGTAGATGCTCATTTTGATGGTAAATGCGACCGGAAGACTGAATTTGATGGTTACCGAACCGGATGAGTTCCTTTTCTGCAGCTGTGGAATCAGGTAGGGTTTCGGATCGAGGCTGCGGGATTTGTTTGCTACAATTTTATCGAGTACAATCGACGGTGCACCACCAGTCCATTCTGTTTCATATGAGGGATCACCGGTGTAGTTGGGAGAAAGTTCGTAGGTTTTAACATAGGTCTCCACCTGCTCCAGCGAACCGAGAATAAAATTGATTCGTGCAAGGTCGTAATTTCCGAAACCGGCATTGGAGATCCAGAGAAGATAACGCATGTCGGTGTAGCTCGGCGTCTCCTTGTTCATAGGCTCCGTTGGTTCATCGGAGAATCCCATCAGTTTCGCTGCAATACGGTCGACAGCAAGGGGGTCGATACCGGCGACTGCGCAGTACTGCATGATACTGGTTCCGGAAACAGGACCATCTCCCTCCATTCCCTCCCAGGCATCGAGAATCGAGAGTGCCGGTGAACCTTCTATGTAAATGATATTGGCCATCTGAAAGAGGTTGTAGGAAAGAATTTTTACCTCGTCCGGATTCTTGCCGTTCGCATACCCCTGTGCGCCGTGCATGAACTGTTTGGGGATAACATCGGTCCCGTCTACTGTTCCTGAATTGAGTGGAGCACCCATGAGAATGTTTTTATTGACACCGGTAATAACCATGTTGTTATGGGTTTTAGGTCTGCAGAGGGATATAACGTAACATGACGGGTCGGTAAAAGACCAGATCACGGGAACTGCCCAGGTGGCATTATTGGTCAGTTCCGGCGTCCAGAAAGGTTTTTCATAGGCCGGCCAGGTACTGAGGTCACTGAGTGTTATATTCGTGTATTCTTCGAGCAGCTCATTGTACCCGGCACCCTTGAACATTGTGGTGACGTCTCCCATACGGGTCGGGGTAGCTGAACAGTCACCGATAACAACCGGTACGTCGGGATTTATGGATTTCAGAAAATCGAGACAACCACGTACTGCGTCGACGTGGGTCAGCGGCAGAGTCGGGTCATCAAGCATGCTCAACCAGTAGACAAGATTCACCTTCAGCAATACGGTTTTACCCTGAATACCCGCAGCAACAGTTTCGCGCCATGGTTCAAGAACATCGATGATGGTCTGGCGTCTGCTTCCCTCTGCAGACGAACCAACGAACGAAACATCACTCTTTTCCTGATACAGGGTGGGATTTATTGCGAAGGCGCTGTTTTTAAATACTCCCGCCCCTGCTGTCAACAGTGCCGCTCCTGCTGCACTTCGCTTTAAAAAATTCCTTCGCCCAAGAGCCACAATTCCCCCCGTGCTTATATTGAAACAAATGTATAGTCAAAATCATTGATGGTGCATTGTAACGCTACTATTGGTACCCTTATATACTATTGTATTATCAAAAGGTGTGCCTGAAAATGATGCGTTCGGGCGGATGTGATGGAATTCTGAAATATAACAAAAACAGCTGTTAAAAGCATGAATGGCGTCTCATTTACCGGTAATTGATAGGCAGTGCGTTTGAAAATGATCAGAAACGTGTATAGAAAAGCAGAATTGTCTGTTTGCTTATAGTGTTGTAAGGTAAAGAAATACACGTTTTAGGAACTGCAGAAATGGTGTTTACAGGGAGTAGGGCTGGTTGCATCGATGAAAAATGGAGGGAAGGGGGGAGGCTGCACCTCCCCGGAAATTATTGTGAAAAAACAAACGGATAGATCACTTCGGTAATATCTCCCACCTTGTCGATTGTTTCAAATTTCCAGCGACCGATTTTCATGGTAATCTCGTTTTCGAGTGACGGATCGCCAATTGTTGATTCTTCAATTGAACAGAATACCACGTTGCCGAATTCATCAATAGCGAATTTGACGGTAATCCGACCCTTCAGTCCCGGTTTTTCCCGGAGTCGCTGGTTGTAGGCATGTCGCAGTGCCGCGAGATTCTGCTGCACCACGCGAGCGATACTCCGTCTGCTGCGTCCACTGGTGAGAGAACCACCTCGGGTTAACGTGGGTGTATGTATTTGCAGTGTTAAGGTACGGGGTTTCAGTTGCAGATTACCTATATCATTGTCGTTAAACAGGACACTGATATCATCACCGATGCCACCGGGAGCTCCACCATTGAAGCCGCTGTTGTATCCGGTACCAAAACCCATACCGGTCTCACCTTTTCTTCCACTGCCTCCTCCTCCACCGGTTTTGAGTCCTCCCATGCCGAGTAGTATGGCATCAATATTTTCAGTGTAGCCACCTTTTCCAAAAATATCTGCATTGGCGATATCCACCCCTCTGATCTGGTCGGCAACGAGTGCAAGAAGTCCCGTTTTAACAACCCGCTCGTACGGACTTCCTCCTCCTCCTGATTTTATGCCACTCCCCGTTGAAGCTTTTCGGTGAAGTGATTTAATTGGAGTTGGAAGGATCTTTGGTTTTACTTCTGGTGGTTTTTCCCTGGGTGGTCGGGGAATTGTGTTACCGGTGACAGTGACCACCCGTTCAGGTGCACCCGGTTCAAGGAAGTCATTGGACACTATTGTAATTTCCCGTGTGCTCATAAACATCCCCGCCAGGACCGCCACCACAAGACAGAGAATCTCGATTCGGTTGAGAGGACGGTTGTTTTCGATGTAGAATATGTCGCCACGATCACGCATCCGGGCGGCATATTCTTCACTAGTAAGAATTCGTCCCGCAGGCTCCTCGTCCTCTTCCGGTTCCCGCATGTCGGAGGTCGCCGGAGAATTCGTTACTGTTGTCCGGGGTTCGTCGAGCTGCACCAGGTCAACTGATGCACCGAGTGCTTCAAACTCACTTTTAAGCTGCAGCGCCTCGTCGTGCCCCGCTTTTTTCCGGATGCAAATGGTCTTTTCGGAAATGACTCCGAACACTTTTTCCGGAGCGACTCCGGCCCGTCGTGCGACACCGAACGCCACTGCACCGGCGCTTTTGGGGTCTCTGCATGGCTGTATCATGACTTTGTATCGCATACCTACTCCTCTCGTTGCATAACGGCGAAATTCATTGCGGTATAGCCTGCTGTACCGCAGGTATTCATGACTTTGTAAAGCACGTCAAATTCCATGTTCTTGTCGATTTGAATGACCACCTTCCGGTCGGTCGCGTTCAGTGCTCCGGATTTCACCATCTCCTCTTCCAGTTTGAGACAGGTGTGGAGTTTGTCGTACAATTTGGGGATAACCGGATTGGATTCATCGGGCGACATCTTTTTTATATCCGCAGTAGGCAGAAGCGGCAGATTATCCACAAGTACCATGTCGTTGGTGACGGCAATCTGAAGGTTGACGGCTATTGGTTTTTTCATTGAATCGGAATTGGGAAGGGCAAGGTTATCCGCATTGGTCAGGATACTGCCTTCCGCCGAAAAACTTTTCAGAAGAAAAACCAGGATGATGGTGAACATGTCCATCATGGAGGTAACCTGAAGCGGTACTGCACAACGCTGTACCGCGGATCTTCCGTGTGGCGTTTTCATGGGGTCAGCTCCTTACCTTGCTGATGCTGATTTCAGGGAACTGCGCTTTACGGGCAGTATCCATGAGTTGGATTATTTTATCGTAAACAACACTGTTTTCTGCGGCAATAATGATTGCGTCACGATCCGACGCATCCTGATAACGCTCCTTTATTTTCATGAGCCGGTTATGCAGCGCATCGTACACACTCATTGGACGCAGATCATACTCCTGCGGGTCTGTTACGACGATGAGGCGCCGCGGAAAAGAGAGCGCGTATACCGAGTCTCCGCGGGCAACCGCTGCGAGTGCATTACCTTCGGTATCGGTAACCAGTTCACCATACGGTGTGTAAAGACGGTGCTCAAGGGCACCCTTGTCGTCGCAGGTATACAGGAGTATGTCCTGACGTTCCTGATCAGACATCGTCCTGCCAGACGCCGGATGAGTTACCGTGCTACCAGGGTGGTATTCAACGGTGAAACTGTTGTGGTCATCCCGGGCGGTGTAACGGTGGTACTCCCGATACCGTACGGTGGGAAGAAAACCGCCTTTGGCACCGAGTGTTACAGTGGAATCGGTGATAAGTGCCGTGAGGTTGAGCTTGTCGGTTGCAGGTGAGGAAAATGGTGTTTTCTGAAGGCGCGACGGGGTGCTCCCGCGATCGGGCGGCAGCTTGAGATCAATAACCGTCACCCGGGAGAATTCGGCGGACAGCAGAAGCATGGGAATCAGTACGACCATGAGATTCATGAACGGTTTCAAATCCATGTCGACTGATTTCATCGTTACGGTTCTTGGAGCGGTGTGCATATTCCACTCCTTTCTAGTGTAAAGAGATGATATATCAGTCCGGGGAGAGGATTTGGCGCCATGAAATCCAGCGGTCCCGGGGTAGTCAGTACACGTAGTTACCTGTCAGCAGGCCTCCTTTCACAAGTGATAATCAACGTCTCATAGAACAGACGTGCGGACGGTGGAAATTGTTACAGAGAATTGGGATTGGACAGGGAGACAGGGAGACAGGGAGATGTCGTACCAAGATCTGGTGCCAGGTTATGAAACAGAGGTACTGCGGTTTTTCGTTCTTTGATATGGGGGTAGGTGTATCGGGTGTAAATGATGGCGTATTTTTCAACGGTTTCCCGGTCCCACTTCGAGTAGCCTCGCACCGCCGCCGTAGCACCCATCCTCCAAGGAAGGGCATTAGTGCGCAGGAGGCAGTGCGACGCTCCTCAGCTTACGATGGAGGGGAGACGCTGAAAAACTGAAAACTTCCGTATTCTTTGATATAAGAGAGTCACGGATCAGAACAGGTTACCAGTATCCCGGTGGGGCAGGTGGGTCGGGAATGTCAGTGTCTTTCTGTGAATGATCATCGTTGAATTGTTTGACCAGGATAAAGGCAGCGGCGCCGAGTATGGCGGCAGAGGTACCGGCGGCAACAAGGACTTTTGTCCGCTTGTCCAGCTTCTGCAGGGCGGCATTCGTTGCGGTGACGGGTTGTTCCGGCTTTGCCGGTATTGAATCGGAAAGTGCTGCTTGCGGTGTTGGTGTCATTGTGGCATCCTGTGCCGGCGGGGTGAGTGCGGTTGGTCTTTCCAGAGTGTCTGGTTGTTCAGTAATCACCGCAGCGGGAGAGTCCAATGAGGAATTCTCCGAAAATATTTCGGCTGGTGCGGCGGTAGCAGTTTCGGATAGTGCCGCTGAGGTGGTATCGTCGCCGGGTGTTCCGGCGGAGGTTTTTTGCACGGAATCAGTACCGGACTGAATGCTGTCGCCCGGGATTGAGTCGGTGGGAGTTACGTCATTTGTTGAGAGCTGCGTGTCCGTTTCAATGGGTTGTGATGCATTCGTCTCCGATTGGTCCGGGATGTCGATACTGTTTTCAGGTGCGATAGGGAGTGTATCTGGTTTCGGGAGAACCGCTGCGGTATCAGGATACTGCCCGTCATTGCCGGGATGTGTCGTGCCGTCGTTTTCCGCATGAAGTGTCAGGGTACACAACAGTATAGACAGCATCGTTCCGGTTTTGGTCAGAATGGTACTTTTAGCTTCGCATGTATGCTTCATGAGTCATCCTCGGGTTATCGTGTATGTGTACAACCGATACTTTTTGTAAATGTACCGCCGGAAAACCTGATGATGTACATTCCATGTGCGGCAACAGTGCCATCGGATGTGGTTCCATCCCATGCAACGGTGCGGATGCCTGCCCGGACCTTGCCCGACGAAAGTGAACGGACGGTCCTTCCGTAAAGGTTGAAAATGGTAATGGCGATGTCCTGCCGGTCCGTTGTAGTTCGGGGCACTGCATAAGAAAAACGGTAGCCTGATCCGGGAATCCTGAAAAACGCCCAGTGCGTTGGCAGGTCCACTGCCGGGAGGGCCTCCGATCGTGCAAATAGTATCGTACGGCGGAGGGTGGTGTTATCGGGAGTAAACGTATAGGTTCCGGAACGGTCCATCGACACGGTTCTCCCCGCTGCGTCATCAATGAGGTATATCGTACCTGGTGTAGTGTTATCCATTTCCCATGAGAGGGTAACCGGATGGGGTGACGATGCTGTTACCTCGAGCTGCCACTGGACGTCCGCCGCCGAAGGAAATGCTGCGATATCCGATGCGAACAGACGTGCTGACGTCTGCCAGTCGTTGTGAACGAATGCGGAGGAGATCTCTTTTGAAAGCGAAGGTGGTTTGGGGACATCGTAAAGATCCCGATCGTTGCGCGCCTCTTCTGAACAACCGAAAACCACGGGATCATCATGTACCGTTCCCGCTGAAACGCGCACGGAACAGAACCACGAAACCGGAGGTGCGTGCCGCAGTTTTTTCAGAACCGGCGTACTGATTGCCGGGTGAGGATTGATCAGGAGGGTGGCGGAGTCCGCTTCGCTGTAGACCCAGTACGCTTTCCACGGTTCCAGGGTTGCGGAGTCGTTGAAAACGTGCGAAGTTAATTCTCTGTTGGTTCTGTACGTTCCTGTATGCCGACCATTTTCGAGGGTGTCGTGGTACCAGAACAGTTGACGGTATACCAGTGGAAACGCTGCCTTGTCGGTGATGCTTGCCAGGGCTCCCTCCAGGTCGATAAAACTGTTCGACCAGTACACCGGGAACGGGAACGGATTACCGATACAGTTCCAGCCGCGCCGTACGACAATGGGGAAAAGGGTATCCGGTGGAAGCGCTCGTGTGGAACTGGTAAAGGATGCACCACTTTTTTTTGCATAGAGCCAGCCGCCGGCACCGCTGTGCAGGGAATCAAATGCTACATAGTCGGACTCAGCCGGATCATACCCGAAAAAACGCCACTGGGAAGTATCTCCAAGAACCGGTCCGAAAAGGTCGGGTGAGGCGTGCGCCGGATACCTGCCGGGAAGGCTGAACATGGTGTAAACCCCGGCGTCACAAAGTTTCGGAATCGAGAGGGTGATTGAATCCGGCGCAACTGACCGGAGCGGTGTGGTGATGGTGTCGGAGGTGTCGCAGAGGGTGACTGAGTACGTTATTCCGGTGAAGGTGATATCCTCTGCCGGGATGGTTGCCGAGTAGTTGGAACCTGACGGTGAAAATGAAAGTGCCGTGGAAGTCGCGTCACCTCCTTTTGCATACGATAATTGTGCGGATGAAAGCGAGCTGTCGCTGAATGAAATCGTAAGGGGCGAACCGATCCGGTAGTCACTATGGGTATAGTCAGCTGTTGCGGCCTCCGAGAGGGGAGAGTTTTCTGTTTTGAATGAGTCAACCGGAGAAACCGAACTGTTGCCGTTGTCATCCACCAGGTGGCAGCGGAAGTAATACACGGTGCCCGGAAGCAGGGTGGTGAGGGTGCAGATCGTTGTATCGGACCGGTGCTGGTAGCATCTGAGGCTCCCGTTGAATGAAGTTGACGTATCATAGCTTATTGTTTTAACTGTCGGTTCGGTGCTGATGCAGGTGAGGGTTACCTGGTCCGCACTGATCCCGGAAACTGCCGATTCCGGTGCGCCGGGAGCGCTGGTGTCTGCCGCGTACCTGTTCTCCAGTGCTGAAAGGTCGAATGCTCCCGACGAGAAAACGGCATTGATGGCCCCGGCAAGAAACGCTGCCGGAGCATTCCAGTTGATGGCCACTTCGTTGGTTGAATAGCTGCAGTTCTCATCCCGCCAGGCTTTTGCCGGATAGGAAGAGTACTCTCCCGCGCAACCATCACCCGCCGACCTGTTGGGACCGCCTACAAGAAGCCCGGGAACCGGGGATGAAACTCCATCGGCGGTTGATGGACGATGATGCGGATGCGCTGCCGGACGTTTGCCGTAGCCGGTAACGAAACTGTACCCGGTGGCGTTGCGACCCAGCAGGTAGTCCGTCGCATGGATGGCTCCTTCAAGGTATGAAAAATCTTTCGTCAATAGAAAGGCGATCATCAGGGCCATGCCCTGATTGGCGACAACACCATTGCTCCCCCAGTAAAATTCATTGGAAATCGTCGTCCGGTAGGGGTTTTTTCCTATCCGTGAAACAAGGCCGTCGGCAATGGACAGTATCCGATCGCGTGCAACGGTATCGTTGCGGCTAAATGCCATTGAGTAGTAGCCCAGAAGTCCGACTTTAGGCCATTCGGGAAGCTGGTAACTGGCGCTAAGCGACAGTGCGGTGTCGCGATAGGAGGAGTCGCCGGTTGCGCAGAAGAGCTCAAACCCTGCCCAGGCGTGTTCATCCCGCAGGCTGCGATCACCATACTCTCCGGTTACCACGTCGGAAGGGTTGGAGAAGGTGCTGTCGGGATGGGCGGTTCCCCACTCCCATGCGTATCGGGCGGCATCAAGACAGGAATCGGCGAAACCCGGGAAAAAGGGATGGTAAATACGATGGGCCGCCGCCAGAAGCGCGGCAAAGTCGAACGTGGCGGCACTGCCTTTACCGATGAAGTAGCGGGAGCCCGTGGCGGCATTGGGCATAACGTCGCCGGTGAAGGTTTTAGTGGTGACTTTGTGGTAGACACCGCCGTCTGCAGGATCCTGCATGGTCAGCAGCCAGTCAAGTTCCCATTTGATTTCATCGAGAATGTCCGGTATGGTGTCGCCTGATTCAGGTATGTTGAGTGAGAAATTGTTAAAATAATCTGGAAACAGTTCATACAGGATCAGTAACTGGTAGGTGGAAATGCCTGCATTGACGACATACTTGCCGTAATCGCCTGCATCGTACCATCCTTTCGGAGATTTATAGGTCTCTCCTGTTTTACGCGCTCCAGGTCGCGATGGATCCGACTGAGCCGATTCATGAATTATGACATTGTTGTCCGGGTGCCCTGCTCCCCGATACCACAGACCGGCATTCACCAGCGGGAGCAGCGAAGAACAGCGCTGAAAGAAGAAGGCTCTGAGGAGCCCCCGGGCGACTCCGGTGAAATTGTCGTCACCGATGGTGAAAGGGTATGAGGCTCCAATGCCGGAAATGTAGACTACGTAGGTTCCTTTACGGGTAAAGCTGGAGAAATCGGCTGATTTCACTTCTTCGCCGGAACGGGACCAGCTCTCCAGGGCGGAAAGTTCGCCGGTATGGTAGGAAGTGGCGAGGTCCGGGCTTTTTATGCTGAAGTACCAGGTCTCCGGAGCGATAACCACCGCCACTTTGGGGCCGTACCGGTAGAATCCGAGCTGATTGAGACGGATCTGGTCCTGCGATGCGGCGTTGGTCGATACGGACAGGAGTGCCGGTAGCATAACTGCAATCAGGAAATTCCGTTTGAGGGTCTTTATCAAACGCAGCGTTTTTAGCATGGTGGTGCGGTTACTTAGGCGAAGCATGGATTCGGTAGACTCCTCACGTGGTGATTTTTCCGGTGCGGAAACAGAATGGAAATGTACGCTACGATGGTGCTTTGATAGTGCTGACGATGATTCCGGTAAAATACAACAGTTCAATAGTATACAGTATCGGCCACAGAAAAAGATGTACTCCGGAGTGGTACGACTTCACCCGGGGCACTCCCACTTCGCCAGACGAGGGGGAAATGATACTGCTGTCATCCCGGAGGTGAGAAGGAAAAATACTGTATTATTGAGGGGATTATGATCTCGTTAAAAAAAGTCCCTACCGGGTAATTTTAATGGTAATCTTGTTAGTTCCTATAGTTCCGGTGCACTCTTAACAGCCCATTCTTACCCATTGACAAATACCTTGATCACCTCTCAAATGTACTATCCGTCGATGGAATGCCAAGTATGATGTTCCACATTGTTCCCGGAAAGGGCCAAATCCTATCCATCCTGTTAACTGTACGTTGGAACTTATTCACCCGGGAGTCCTCCGTTGAAATATGTTGTTTTTCCGGTTCGTCCTGAGTGAAATTTTCGTAAATGCGAAGAATATGGGCCAACATGCTGCAGTAGTGTATCAAAATCAGGCCAATGAACAGACCATTTGTCTAAATGAAAACCCGAAATATATCTGATCATTAATGACGGTTCTCCACTAACGTTAATTGTCTTAATATATTCAACCGATGCAAACGAAGCACCAGTGTTTGATGCCTCAGCTAAATCAATCACTGGTTCCCCTATAAATTCAACTGCATCATCTGAAAAATTAAAACAACGAATATTCTTCCCATTCAGTTGATTACCTGATAGCTCCAACTCAATAATCGATGTGTCATCAATAAACTCAGTGTCAGTTAACATAACAGGACCTGTTATATAGCTACCTCCGTAGCCTTTGGTAATTCTTGTTAAGTAGACAAGTGTATCGCTATTATCAATTGCTATACTATCGACAATGTCAGTTACAAGGCGTTCTCCGATTTTACCGCAACCTGTATAGTAAAAACTACATAAGGAATCTTCAATAAAATTTACCCACTCATTTCCAACATCTAACGGATAAAAGTCACACAGCGCTCCTGAGGGTTTGCTGTCAACCACACACTTAATATTTACTAAAAAATAAAATAAGAAAATTGGTTTTAAAATTGTGGTGGTCAACTTTATCACATTTATCTGATTGTGCATTCGACGCAACTCCATTATTCATCCAATTCGATATTATCTGTCAGTTTTAAATATACTGTTAAAATGGAGATATAGCTATACGTGTTACCAGAATCTGTTTTCCGGGAGAAAACAAGAAAAATTCACTACTACAATCCTGTGAGTCCAATGACTACTGCCTTTCCCTGGATTATTTTTACTGGTTGAGAGTTGTTTTTCGCTTGTGGTATAATTCTTGGAATCCCAGGACTTCATAGAACACTCAGCCCTGTTTTTTATCTGAGAATAGTTCGTTTGGCCCCATGTGAAAGTTCTTTATAGACTGAAATTAAGGCCTTTTTACAAGAAAAGGTAAAGTCGATACAAAGCTGACGATAGTTATACTTGGAGCCTGTGGATTGGGGTGGCTATCTGCCAGCCAGACTCTGGTAGAACTTATAATGCATAGTAGGTACGCCTGGTGAGAGGGAGTGTTCTGTAAAGTGGTTGCTCCGGCAGGTTACGAGCAGGGAAATTATAATCTCCGGTGACCGGGACGCTAGTGTATTCAAAATATTCCGCAACGGGCATCCGTTTCATGTGCTGTTTAGTGGTGCCCTGGTGCTCCGTTTATACTGATTCTGCTCGTTTTCAATGGTAATATTAATGTTGTTACTGTCGCAATTTTCATCGTTACCTCAATCAAACAGACTTCACAGGGAACACACCATGATCCACCGGCAACCAAACACTTTTTATGGGTTACATATATTGGTACTCATCGGTTCATTTCTTTTAATTCCCATATCGATATATGGCGCCATAAAACCGATGCCGTGCATCAGCTGCGACCAGCCTGCATTCGTATCCGGGACAATCTCCGGCAACGCCTCGATGACTAACGCATTCTCCACATCCATGTGGCGCTCGGAAGGACAACCTGCCTGGGTAGCGTATGATCTTTCCAGGGTTCCCGTGGAACAACGAACCACTATTCTCGTAGCATGGTACAGTCAGGGCGGTGATCATGACAATCACATTGTTTACGGAAAACGGTATAACGCTCCCGGACCCTACGTCATTGAAGGCAATAGCGCCAACGGGGGTGAAGACAGTGCACCAACAGAGGGGTGGGACATTTTGTACAGCAGCCCTGATCCCGATTCCCAGTCGTACAGTTGTTATCAGCATCGTTTAGATAATTTTTCGAGCTACAACTGGCTTCGTTTCCGCACCCTGAAGGACAACCCTGACAACGATCTGTACAACCATGACCTCACTCTTAAAATGGACGTCTACGATATTTCCGGGGGTGCCACCGACTCGTGGCTCATTGTTGGAAATTCGATAACCGCCGGTGCATGGCGGGCAAATGAATTCGGTGTGCTTGTTCATGAGGAAAGGGAAGAGTTCTGGCCTGCCTGGTCCGGAGGCGGTATCGGGTATATGAAGACGTCCGATGGTGCCGAACGGATGCTGCCTAAATGGCTTCCTGAATTTCCCGGAAAGTATGTGGCTATTTCCCTCGGTACCAATGACGCCACCCTCGGTCGAAAAGCCACTGCCAATGACCTTACCACATTTTACAACAATTACGAGTCAATGGTAGAGCAGGTTACTGATGCGGATAAAAAGCCGGTTATCGGAACAATTATCTGGTCGACGGACACCATAAACCAGTACAACATTCAGGAGTTCAATAAAAAACTTGATGAGCTGCGCACCGCCCACGCGAACATCGTCATGGGGCCGGATCTCTACAGCGCATTCAAGGACCATACCGAATGGATGAACGATAAACTGCACCCGAACAAAGACGGTTATGAAAAGCTGCGCGCGATCTGGGCTCAGTGGGCTCTTGACAACATCTATTCCAGCAATGCAATTTCCCCGCACCGTAAACAAAACCAAACCCGATCAACAGTACAAAGTGCTGTCCGGTATGCAAGCTCCGGAAACCGCTTGGTCGTAGCTACCGCCATGACCGGTACGATCAGGATCTTTGATTTGTCGGGAACCAAACTATCGGAAGTGAAGAAAAATGATTCCAGTCCGTTTTATCTGCCGGTCAGGACCACCGGTGTCTGCCTGATAAGGTTTAATGATTTACCTGCGGTCCGTGTAATTACGAGATAAAACAGTCTGATGCACTTGTCCATTGTTGCACAAAAGAATCCACTCACCAGTTTTCTAATGATATATATTGAAATTATACTTCAGTTTATTATCGCTTCACCGGAGATACGCTTTGCCCGGACCTACACTTATGATCAGTTTCATAACAGTACTCAGTATTCTGTCGTTCAATGCACTCGCACTCACCTTTTCGTCGGATACGATTACCGCCTACGATAGCGATTACTGGGACAGGACTGATGATGACACGGTCCTCGTTATAAACTCTACTGAAAAAGATGTGGTTTTCGATTCGATTCTGATCGAATTTGACACTGTCGGTTACGATGAATTCAGCATCGCCTGGATAGAAAACGATACAAGGAACGATGGGTGGAAAAGGGCCGGTTATTATACTATATCCGAAGGTGAACAATTGACAAGTCTGCAACAGCTCAACGACGTGAATCTTAATGACTATAACGGAGGCATTGTACCAAAACGGACCATCGAAGCCGGTGATACGATTACAATGTGTTCTCCCTATTTCTCCAAAATTTATTCTGTCGCTGGTGTAATTCTTGAATGTTGGGAGAGTTGGGGCGGTTCTTGTATACCATTTGACGCCGATTTACATTACGCGTATTTTCCCGGAAGAATGATTTTTGTAACCGAAAATCATCGGGACACGCTTCACCTTGATTGCGAACAGTTCTGGTGGACGACAGGCGTTAAGATAATACCCGTCAAGCCTCATGTCGGCAATGCCATGAAAAAACACCGATCCATTACCGTCGACTTGAGTGGAAAGCTATTACCCGATCTGCAAAGCTGTTCCCCTTCCGTGTTCGTCCGGAAAGAAGGGGTGGTCAATAATGCGAAACATGGATCCGGCAGACTCCTCATATGGTGATTTTTCCGGTGTGGAAACAGAATGGAAATGTACGCTACGATGGTGCTGACGATGGTTCCGGTAAAATACAACAGTTCAATAGTATACAGTACCGGCCACAGAAAAAGATGTACTCCGGAGTGGTACGGCGTCTTCTGCTCTGCTTTGTGTAGTTGCACAGGCAGACCATACGAAATCAGACCACGGCCTCCGGTTATGTGGAACTACCAGTGTCCACAACCCGGTATTGTTAGCTGAGTGGCGATCCCTCCCGCCTCCGGATTTTACTTCCAAACCTGACCTCCATTGAGGTATAATCAGGTGCCGAAGTACGAACTGTTCCAGGGCTGGTTTTCAGGTCGTTTTGTATTCTAAAATTAAATAATAAATAACATTTAATATGTCCGGAGCCAGTGTCAGAAGAAGCAGATTGATTTAAATTTGTTATTTATCTTTATATTATAGGCAAATTGCGAAAAATGCGGTATATTTAAAATCTGAAAATATGCACTAGTTATAGGGAGATTGTATTCTGATTCGGCATAGTATTTATTTTCTTCTCTCTTTCCCCATTCTAATTTTACTCAATTCATGCTCAAGCCTGAGTGATCATGGCGCCCAGGTTCGTAATGAGGGAGAGTGCGTTCAATGTCACGAAAACCCTCCGGTTTCGGGTGCTCATACCTCCCATCTGGGTAGTTTTATGGGGTGCAATGATTGCCATCCCGGAACAGACAGCGCAGGTACGCGTACCGACCGACGGTACCACGGTAATAGTAAAATCGATGTTTCCCTCGACTCTTTTGCGGTTTCAACAACAGCTGCATTTTTTAATACCGCCAACGGAACGTGTACGAACGTTTACTGCCATTCACCTGCCGGCACCACAGGGAAGAGTACCATAAGCTGGGATACAACCGGTTTGAATTGTGTTTCATGCCACCGCAGCCCTCCTTCGGATTCGGCACACGGTAAACACAGCAGGTATGAATGTGCCTTCTGCCATGCCGGGTACTCCATTACCGATTCAATGGCGAATCCGGCCACTCATGTAAATCGTAAGGTTGATGTGGTGATTCAGAAGAATGCGGCGATTGGCGGCCTGGATTCAGCCAGATATGTTTCGGGAACGTGCCTGAATATTTCCTGCCATGGTGCAGGTCACAAGGACAGTCTGGGAATAGCATGGCAAAACCGCGCCGTAGCATGGCGAGATAGCCTCGACTGTGCATCGTGTCACCAAACAAACCAGCATTTCGCAGTTATGCGGGCACAATCCGGTGCCGATTGTTACTGGTGTCATGATGCGGTATTTCACCCGGATGCTGCAGATACAACCGTTGGTTGCGGAGCCTGTCATTCCATCCCTCCGAAGGACGCATCCCATACTGCTCATGCGGCATCGGCCCGGTCTGATTGTAATGAGTGCCACCGGGGGTATCGTGGTGCCGATGCTGTTGTTGACGGGATAAAGCATATAAACGGTATCGTGAATGTTGACGGCACTATTGGTGGCGGCACCTTCAGTGCAACCGACAGTTCATGTGGCAATGTGTATTGCCATGGAGCATTTGCGGGTGGAGACAGTGCGGATGTCGTATGGAACAGTGGTCCGGTTTTCTGTGGAACCTGCCATAGCGGTGCACCGGACAGAGGTGCACACGGGGTGCACAGCCGTAAAGGGATTGCCTGTGACAGCTGTCATAGTGGCTACTCGGTTGCAGACAGTACAGTTAATAAGGCAGCTCATACCAATTTTATTGTTGATGTCAATCCAACCCCGGCAGGGGGAACCTACGATAGCTCTGCAACAAGTTGTTCAAGCGTTCGATGTCATGGCGGAAACCCGGTAGCCGTCGGCTGGTACGATTCCGCCCTGGTCTGTGGGAGTTGTCACATGTTGCCGCCGCAGGACCGGTCGCATCTGCGGCATGTGGATTCACTCGATAATGATTGTAATACGTGCCATACCGGATACCGCATGGTCGATTCGTCGTTGAACGGTTCAGTGCACAATGACGGTCATGTAAACGTTAACGGCAATTTGAGCGGAGGCTCATACCGCGCAGTCGACAGCACCTGTTCCGGGGTATATTGCCATGGCAGTTTCATGGGCGGAACTCCCCAAATGCCCAAATGGGGGAGTGGTACCGTTTCCTGCGGGAGTTGCCACACCTTACCGCCTGCCACGTCATCGCACCGGCGTCACAGTGATTCCCTCGGGTACGACTGCAACGTCTGCCACGCCGGATACAGTGAAACGCTGTTGAGCGTTTCTCCCCGTACTCATGTCGACAGCAGCATATCGGTCAACGGCAATCTTTCGGGAGGGGTGTACTCATCAGTCAACAAGCGCTGTTCCGGTGTGTATTGTCACGGCAGCTTCCGGGGGGGGGATACCGCCACACCGATCTGGGACAACGGGCCGGTAGGGTGCGGTACGTGTCATTCGACGGTTCCGACTACCGGAGCGCATACGGTTCATATTGCGAACAATGCGATAGGATGCGACAGTTGTCACGCCGGCTACCGGTTGTCCGATTCGAGTACGTCAAAACTGCATCATGTCGACAGCATTTTCACCATTGACGGTCCTCTTGCGGGGGGGCGCTGGAACAGAGCTGATACCACCTGTTCCTCGGTGGCATGTCATGGCAGCAGTGCTGCGCTTAACTGGTATTCGGGTACCCTTTCCTGCGGCAGCTGTCATGCGCTTCCGCCCGCATCCGGAGCGCATGACATGCACTCTGTCACCAATGGCGTTGATTGCGGTAAGTGCCATGCAGGCTACCGAATGACGGACTCCACCATCTCACCAACCCATCACAACAATGCAGTTGTTGAGGTCGACGGAACGCTTGATGGAGGAACCTATACCGCCATCGACAGCAGCTGCTCCAATGTGAGTTGTCATGTCGGGCTAACGCGACCGGTCAACTGGTATACCGGCACGATACGCTGCGGCAGCTGCCATGGTCTGCCTCCCGACAGCGGCGCGCACACGGTGCATGTTACCGATGAACAGGTGGATTGTGAGGTGTGCCACAGCGGTTACCGGATGGCGGATTCAAGTCGTAATGCTCAGCATCATGGTAACGGTACCACTGATATTGACGGTCTGCTTGATGGCGGCAGGTTTACCCGCAGTGATACCTCCTGCAGCAATGTCGGGTGCCACGGGGGGAGTGCTGTGCCGGTCAACTGGTATGATACCACGCTGACGTGCGGTTTATGTCATGCGCTGCCTCCCGCAACAGGATCGCACGGGTACCATGTAGCAACGGAACATATTGATTGCAGCGAATGTCACAGTGGGTTCAGCATGGTCGACTCCTCGGTGTCGCAGGTGAATCATAACAATGGAACCACCGAAGTGGACGGTAGTATCGATGGTGGATCCTTTACGCACGGTGATTCCTCGTGTTCAAATGTGGGATGCCACGGCGCAGCTTCGGCCATCAACTGGTATACCGGTTCAATCGGTTGCGGTACCTGTCATGGCACTCCTCCCGACAGCGGAGCTCACCTCGTGCATACAACGAATAATGGTATCGACTGCAGTGAGTGTCACGAGGGGTACAGTATGCTCGATTCAAGTATTTTTGCATCGCATCATCGCAATTCAGTCGTCGAGGTCGATGGACCGCTTAAAGGGGGTGCCTTTGTACCGGCAGGCTCCACCTGTACAAATGTTTACTGTCACGGAAAATTTACAGGAGGCAATGCCGACTCGCCTGACTGGTATGGCAGTGTTTCCTGTGGCAGCTGTCACGATCTGCTTCCGCAAAGCGGTACGCATGCGGTGCATGTTGTCGATCGCAACTATGATTGCGGTGTCTGCCACAATGGTTACAGTCGTATCACGATGGCCACGCATGCAACGCATCATATAGATTCGGTTAACCAGGTCGACGGAACCCTGGGAAGCACGCTCGGTGCGGGGGGAACCTACAACAGCACCGCGAGAACCTGTACCAACACCTATTGTCACGGTAATTTTACAAATGGACTGAATGATACCCCCGTCTGGGCAACTACTGAAAACTGCGGCAGTTGCCACACGATGACCTCTTCTTCGGGAGAGCATCGGCAACATCGTAATGAGGGATTAGGTTGCAATACCTGCCATCCCGGCTATACTTCCGGAAGTACCGTTAACTGGTCCACGCATGCTAACGGAAGTGTGCAGGTGCAGATGGCCGCAAGTATAGGTGGAACCTATACTGCCGGTGGGCGGGGAACCTGCAGTGGTCTGGCTGGTGGTCCTTGTCATGGTTCGGAATCCTGGCGATGAACTACTGCTGCGCTGCTCTCTTCCGGATCTTTATTTGCGTACTCCTGCTCGCGGCAGGGCGGGAAGCTGCGGAAATGAGTGGGAGTATATCGAGCGGTGTCTATCTGCAACAGGACCGGATAGATACGACCTCTACGCCGGTGACGCTGTACGAAGGCCTCAATCTTCAGGCAAAAGGTATTGGCCAGTCCGATTTTTCGCTGTACGGTGGAGGGTATGCAACCAACGGTTTTTCCGCAATGGTACGTCATCCTGTCGAGTTAAGTCATTTGTACCTTGATGGTAAATTGCCTGGTAGTACCTTGTCGTTCAAGTTAGGCCGTCATTACCAGTTTCTGGCTATTGACCCGATGTACATCGACGGCCTTTCACTCATGGCCTCTCCGCACAAACTGCTGAATATCTTTTTTGCCGGAGGGCGAATCCTTCCGTCAAGAGAGACCGGTTACTTTATGGAGCCCGGTTCCAGCGGGAACCTGGCCGAGGCTATGCTGCGCCTCTCCTCCCGGATCAACCGGCATATCCGGTTCGGACTCGGCTATCAGCAGCGTTTTACCAGAAAAACCGCATTTGACGGGATCACGGAACTTCAGGCGAGTTGTATCACCGGCCCTTTTTCATTGTATAGTTTTGTGGACTACAGCCTTAAAAATGAAGTCGTTCAGGATGGCAGGGTGGTACTTCAGTTGCATCCCGGTGATCTGTTTTCCGTGTCGCTGCTTGGAGCTGTTGTCGACCGATCGGTTGACAGCAGTTCACGTATTGAACAGCTTGTTGTACGCAAACGTACGGAAGGTGGGATAGAATTCGCCGGGGGACGTGAAAAAGGTTTGATGGTGCGGGGTTCATATCAGGTGCGTGTATTTGAATCCGCATATATTTCCCATTCGTATTCTTTATCAGTAACCCTGCAGCGGTTTTCCTATAGTTTCAATCAGGATATCAGTCGTGAAGGGTGGTCACTCAGGACCGGCCCTTCCGTCAGAATTGCCGATTGGCTTCATGCCGATCTCTGGTCGCGCATCATGCGGTACGGGGCCTCGCCGTTTATGAATTACACCAGTAACAATACGTTGCTGGGAGTTTTCTCGCTGCGTATAATGCCGCATCCGGTTTTCCGGGCAAGAATAGATGTGGAAGGGCTTTCCAACCGGTATTACAAATCTGATTTCAGGGTCTATGTAAAGACCGATTTGCAGCTGTCTACATTCCGGGAGGAGAAACGGCAATGAGTGTTAACCGGATTGCTGCGGTCTTGATGCTCGCGAGTGCAGGTACTGTTTTTGCTCAGATACCCACTACTCCCGATACGGTTGTCTTTTCGCACCGTCTGCATATCAGTGATGTGGGTGTGGAATGCGAGAGTTGTCATCGCAGTGTTTTTGACGGTATCTATCATGAACTTCCGGTAATGAGTATGTGCAATGAGTGCCACGAAGAGAATATAGCCACCGATGATATGACGAAGTGTGTTCTGTGTCATACGAATGTTCAAACCGCTACTGCGTATAAACCGCACCGCTCGGTGGAAATGTTTCCTCACAATAAGCACAGTAAACTGGAAAAGGATTGTCGTAACTGCCATACCTTGATAGAAAAGAGAGAATCGTATCTGGATGCTCCCCAAATAAAAATGGAATCATGCACTTCCTGTCACAGCGGGAAGCAAGCGGAATCCCGGTGTTCGGTTTGTCACCTTTCCTCCCGGGATCTCAAACCGAAGTCGCATAAAAACAGTTTCTTCGCCCGGCGCGGGCATGCGCTGGAAGCAAAAACAGAGGCGGAAAATTGTGAGATGTGTCATCAACCAGCTTCGTGTGACAAGTGCCACCGGGGGCAGGGTAGCATGGCGGTACATGAACCCGGTTTCAGGTATAACCATGAATTTTCGGTACGGACCGGCGAGAAGGACTGTACGGTATGCCATGCTTCGGAAATTTTCTGCAGGTCGTGCCATAAGTAGTTTAGGCAGGTTCCCTCCTCGGATAGCCGCTACCCGGACACTAAACGTCGCGAATGTGTCCGACCCGGTAAGCGCGGGATAATGTGAATAAGAACGATACTGATGTTTTTGTTTGTTCCCCGGTTATTCATGTATCTCTGGACAGGTAAAAATGCGCTCCCCAAAGAAACGATTTCACTTCGGTTGTCGGTGGAAACGGGCAGGTTGTGTCGTGGAGGGTTAAAATTCTGCACCGGTGAAGGTAGGTATACTCAGTGGAGGCGCAACTGATTACGCTTCCGGTCGATACATCGGGCAATAGCCTGTTCCGATTAATCAGAACATAAAATTCAAGCAAAGCTGTCGATTCCTGTAATTTATTCTTTTTCTCCATTATATTTCATAAAGAGTTCGGTGGTCCGATGTAATGTTTTCAGTACGCTTATGGTGAGCTGAGTTTACCCATCGGCTCCCTCCGCAGCCTGCCTGCGGACGGAGCCGATGGGAACCATAAGCCCGTTCTCAGATTCGCATTATCCTTCGACAGGTGTCAGATGAACGGAATCGGCAGTTCACGTACCTGAGTAATTAGTTTCTGTTCAGGATTTCCCTATTCGGTCGTTGAGCGGAGTCGAAACGATCGATTCCTTACAAATTCGGGCACACTTCGACGGGGCTCAGTGCATCGCTTCGACTCCGCTCAGTGTCCGAATTTAACCTGTTCTGAACAGGAACTAATTACGGGTTCTACAAAAAGTTCAAAGTATTTCGCGATGTTTCTTCTTTATTCATGCCGACGATAGAATACGGTCAGATGACAGTTCGGTGAATTATACAGTACGAACAAGACGTTTAAGGGGCTGTCTTTGAAGTGGAGGCGGTGGGCCTCGTTCATTTTTCCCGATTCGTGCGGAGAAAAGGCAATGAACCGGATAGGTGGTGCAATGCCTGTTTTCGAGACTTTACCGTTACTTCCTTCTGGATTGCCACATTGGTTTCACGTATGGTGATACATGCTGTCCGTTGAATTTCCGGTCAATCCGGAACGCTCGTTCATTCTCACTTGTGAAAATTGAGGAAGGAGAAAACCTTTATGGGATACTCAGGAATAGTTTTTCGTTGTAAGACCGTATTGTCCGTCATTGCGGTGGTAGGTATGGCTGTGCAGGAGAATTCCGCAGCCCCGGCCTGTCCCTGCGACATCTACAAGGCTGGAGGAACGCCGTGTGTCGCAGCTCACAGTACGGTGCGGGCCCTTTACGCATCATATGACGGACCGCTTTACCAGGTCCGGCGTCAGTCGGACAATACTACTCTGGACATCGGCGTCCTGAGCCCCGGAGGCTTTGCCGACGGTGCCGCGCAGGATGCATTCTGTGCAGGTACAAAGTGTGTTGTCACCGGCGTTTACGATCAGTCCGGCAAGGGAAACGACATGTGGTACCAGGGCTCAGTCCAGGTCCCGGGTTCAAACGTCAGTATCCCGGCAACCGCCACCAAGGAAGTGGTTACCATCAGCGGTCACAAGACCTATTCGCTCTATATAGATCCCAATGTCTGTTACTGGCATGACGGTTCACGGTCGGGTATGCCGACCGGAAGCGAACCGGAGGGAATGTACATGGTGACCAGCGGCAAGCACTATAACGGAGGGTGCTGCTTTGATTACGGGAATAGCGAGACAACGAGAATGCCCGACGGTGCAGGTACGATGGATGCTATCAACTTCAGCAATCAGTGCTGGTACGGCAAGGCAGACAGTCCGGGGCCATGGGTGCAGGTTGATCTTGAATGGGGGCTTTTTTCTGGAGGCAGCCAATCCTGGAATTCGAACCAGAAGTCGTTTCCTCACCAGTACGTCACGGCCATGCTTAAAAACAACGGGACAAGCGAGTTCGCATTGAAGGGTGCCAACGCAGCTTATGAAGATGGCGATACCCTTTACACGAATTACAAAGGAAGACTTCCCTCGGGATGGAGCCCGATGAAGAAACAGGGAGCCATTACACTGGGGTGCGGTGGTGACTGCTGCAAGCCGGGCGGCGGTGCCAACCTGAGCGCCGGGACCTTCTATGAAGGGGCTATTGTCGCCGGTTATCCGTCGGATGAGACCGAAGAGGAGGTTCACAACAACATTCTTGCCGCCGGGTACGGGAGTGAAACGGCACCACCGGTGTACATTTCGAAAAGTTTCGCCACTGCGCGGGTGTTGTCTCCTCTGGTGGTTGATTATAATATGTCAAATAGCTCCGTGGTCTTCGGCTACACCCTTCGGACCGCCCGGCAGGTGAACATGACTGTTTTTAATCAGCAGGGCAGAATGATCGATGCGATCGTTGACGGCGTTAAATCCGCCGGCAGACATACAAATGTCTGGAATGCCGCGCGGGTACCGGCAGGTGTTTATGTATGCAGGGCGACACTGAACGGCAGAGTGGGGTGGACCGGTAAAATCGTCATTGGAAAATAGACGGATGTATTCACAATAACAGGAGGAGTTCATGAAAAAAAGGCATATCGTTATTGCCGTGTTGTTTTCTTTCTGCACGTTCTGCACAAAGGAAAATCCCGTGGATGTTTCAACGATTGGTGACTATCGTGACAGTATCGTCCTGGATCTGTATTCGTATAATGTCTATACTTTTACCCATTATAAACAATATTACGGTAATGTGGAAATCACCGAAAAAGGTCAGTCATTGTTACGGCCGATTGATTCTTCGTATCTGCATTCGTATGATACCAGCATGTACAGCGCCGTTATTGTACCGAAATATGAACCGAACAGATTTGAGGCTTGGTTGTATGATTCAATACCGCTGATCAGTGTCGCCGAGGAGGATAACCCTGAAATTCTCGTAAAAGCGTATTCGTTTTCCATGCACTACTTTTTTTGTCCGGATACGCTGTCTAAAAATTTTGACAAGAGTATAAAACCGATAGAATTATCCTATGTATACGGGTACGGGTTTGTCATTCGTGATCCGATCTGGGGATTAGGAAAATTGAAAATATATTACAAGTAGTATCTGTTCAGTGATGAACTGATTCTTGCCTGAAGCGCCGACCCTGCACCCCGGGGGAGGGAGGGACCGCGGACATGCGGTACCGTGGAATACCTGCCGGGAACCGACAACGCAGGGTTACGCCGCGTGGCGTACCCCTGCGGGATACCGGGAAGCGGGCGCCCCGTTCAGGTTGCTGCCGGTTCCATGACGGTATCCGCTTTCTTCGTCTTCGCACCCCGGCGCCGTGGGGGCCGGATCATGAATTCGGCGGCGGTTTTCCGGTCATGCCGGTAGATGAAGCGTGCCTGCCTGATCGCCGCGTCGACGGTCGAGGCTGTGACGATATTGAGAGAATGTTCCCCGCACACGCGGGGACATAACCCCCCAAAACCACTTCAGTGAAATGGCCGTTCCGGCAGGGGTGTTACGAGCTGGAAATTTATTTTTCATCCGATGTCCGGACCGCTGGTATATTAAAAATGCTCCGCTATGGGGCATTTGTTTCATCTGCTGTAATAGTGCCGCCTTGGCACTCCGTTTATGCTGATTCTGCTCGTTCTCAATGGTAATATTTATTTTATTACCAACTGAATTTACATCATCACCTCAATCAACCGGATAGTACGAGGAACACAATGATCCACCGGCAGGCACAGATTTCTTCAGGGTTTCGTACACTGGTACTCATTGGTACATTTCTTTTAATTCCCGCATCGATATTTGCCGCGATAAAACCGATGCCGTGCATCAGCTGCGACCAGCCGGCATTCGTTTCCGGGACAATTACCGGCAACGCCTCGATGACCAACGCATTCTCCACATCCATGTGGCGCTCGGAAGGGCAACCCGCCTGGGTGGCGTATGATCTTTCCACGGTTCCCGCGGAGCAACGAACCACCATTCTCGTGGCATGGTACAGTCAGGGTGGTGATCATGACAATCACATTGTTTACGGAAAACGGTATAACGCTCCCGGACCTTACGTCATTGAAGGAAATAGCGCCAACGGGGGTGAAGACAGTGCGCCGACAGATGGATGGGACATCCTCTACAGCAGCCCCGATCCCGATTCTCAATCGTACAGTTGTTATCAGCTCCGTTTAGATAATTTTTCGAGCTACAACTGGCTTCGTTTCCGCACCCTGAAGGACAACCCCGACAACGATCTATATAATCACGACCTTACTCTTAAAATGGACGTCTACGATATTTCCGAAGGTGCCACCGACTCGTGGCTCATTGTCGGGAATTCGATTACCGCCGGTGCATGGCAGGCGAATGAATTCGGTGTGCTTGTTCACGAGGAAAGGGAAGAGTTCCGGCCTGCGTGGTCCGGAGGCGGTATCGGGTATATGAAGACGTCCGACGGTGCCGAACGGATGCTGCCTAAATGGCTTCCTGAATTTCCCGGAAAGTATGTGGCTATTTCCCTCGGTACCAATGACGCCACACTCGGTCGAAAAGCCACTGCCAATGACCTCACCACATTTTACAACAATTACGAGTCAATGGTAGAGCAGGTTACCGATGCGGATAAAACGCCGGTTGTCGGAACAATTATGTGGTCGACGGACGCCATAAACCAGTACAACATTCAGGAGTTCAATAAAAAACTTGATGAGCTGCGTACCGCCTACCCGAACATTATCACGGGGCCGGATCTCTACAGCGCATTCAAGGACCATACCGAATGGATGAACGATAAACTGCACCCGAACAAAACCGGTTATGAACAACTGCGCGCAATCTGGGCACAGTGGGCTCTTGATAACATCTATTTCAGCAGCACTGTTTCCCCGCACTATAAACAAAACCAAAAACGATCAGCAGTACGAAATGCTGTCCGGTATGCAAGCTCCGGAAACCGCTTGATCGTAGCTACCGCCATGACCGGTACGATCAGGATATTTGATCTGTCGGGAACCAAACTGGCGGAAGTGAAGAAAATCGACTCCAGTCCGTTCTACCTGCCGGTCAGGACCACCGGTGTCTGCCTGATACGGTTCAATGATTTGCCTGCGGTCAGTGTAATTACGAGATAAAACAGTATGATGCACCTGTTCATTGCTGCACGACAGAGTGATCTGAGACCGAAATATTGGATACGCTGTTAACACCCATGCCATTCTACAGTTTTCCAAACTCAATTGACTCAGCAGCGGGCGCTCCGCCCCTGCTGCCCCGGCCTAAGGATGGCTCGGCTTCCACCCTTAGGATTTCTTCGACCTTTTTCAGCACCGCACGAACATCAAATGTCAATCTTATCTTCAAGCGTGTGGAAGGTTTGTAATTACAGGTGTGGTTTGAAGTTCACTCTTTTTTCAAGCAGTTCCTTTACTTTATTGTTCATCACATTGAACCTGTTATACGTTTCTTTGTAAATCTTTCCACCAAAGGATTTACCGAATAACCCCTTCCAATATTCTCCCTGAATAAACCGAACGGTAGTGCTATCTATCGGATCCAGTATAAAGTAATGTTTCGCCCGAAAAATAAATCCCAATGACCCTCCCCATGAGAGTAATTCATCGGACTTTAATTCAAGAATGTAGGCGGAAAATTTTGTGGAAGTGGAATCTTCGTTTTTCACAGTAACCTTTATTTTACTTTTCAATTTTGGTTCACCCTTTATGGCTGTTATATATGGATGCCAGAGGGGATATTTATTGAAATCAATAAGAAGCTGCCAAATCTGATCAGGAGTTGCATGAATGTCAATTTCTGTTCTTACGCCGTTCTCATTAAAGTATGTCTGTGTCATAACGATCGTTGGTATACTTAGTAAAATAAAACACAATTTTTTTGGAAGGAACTTCATGATCATAGCATCAATAATTACCTAAAACGAACGATACCTTGACATAAAAAATACACCCTTTGAGGCGTTTCATGCAGTAAATTTAAGGTGTTGAAACAAAAAAACACTGCACAAAAACGAACACTCAAAAGGTGATACAATGAAGATAGGTTACGAC
>JBNLDC010000043.1:0-40153 GCA_050304135.1 Chitinispirillaceae bacterium
GAATGTTTCCAGAAAGAAATCACGTCCAAATCAGCCACGAGTCAGCAAAACACCGACATCAAGATGGATAATTGGAAGACTCAAGAAACTCGGTATTAGTCGCTCAGAGAAGGGATAGATACCTTAAGTCAATGGCATTGACCTCTCCGGGGGTTATTCCTTTTTCTGTGAGACAGCTCCGGGAATAAGTAACCGGGCCATTCCAACGATATGCAAAAATGATGATCTGAAAAAGAGGTAAAACACACCGGTGTAAACCGCTGACCCACCGATTCCTCCGGCAATCAGCACCCCCACATTACGTGGAAGATCATCTCCGGGAATCAATCGGTGCAGCAGAGCAAGCACACTTCCCATTGCCACTCCGGCGAGAATCGGTGGAAAAACAGCTTTGTAGTAGACCTTCTGAGCGATACCTGTCAGCCGATAGTTTATATGTACATACAGAGGAAATACCACGACCGACCGGACCAGCAGAGCAATGCATATTCCCTCGACTCCCCAGCGGACACCGATTGCAATCGCAACAATTATTGTAACGCACATCGCGACCGACACCCCGATCGATTCCCGGACTTTCCCCTGGGATAACCAGACCGCATTCGAGAAGGTGGTCGCCACATACATGATGCCCATCAGCGCCAGCCACCGCAGCAGCGGTGCGGCTTCGAGCCAGACGTCTCCGTTGCGTAGAAAACTGATGACCCGCACCAGTTCGACAGGCATAACGGCCATTACGAGCAGCACCGGGAGCGCACCCGCAATACCGAAGAGCTGTAATCGTCCGAATGCGGTGGCAGTTTTCTCTCCATCAGACCTGATTCGGGAAAACGTGGAGAGCATCACCTGACTGAGCACCGCGTTTATCGTCATCTGCGGGAAGATCGCAAGATCATGGGCAACACTGAAGAGACCCAACCCCTCCTTGCCGATCACCTTACCGATGAGAAAAAAAGGTGCATTTCCGAGTGTGTAATCAACCATTCTGGCAATAATAATCGCCATGCCGAACAAAAGCAACGGCCGCAGAACCTTCCACGACTGCAACGACGTTACCGGAACCCGACAGATTACCAGTAGCACGCCGCTGATACACCCTTCAAAAACCAGATAGCCTGCGACAATCGACCAGACGCCGAACCCGGAAACCGCCATGGTCACCGATACCACTGCCGAAACTACAGCAGCACTCATTTCAATGAGCGCCAGTCTGCCGAACCGCATCGTCCGGCGCATCCATGCCCGATGCACCGCCGAGATTCCGGCAATGGGAATCATCAGTGCCCCCACCCGCAAGAGAGCCGCCAGCTCAGGTTCCCCGAAAAACCGTGCCAGCGGAGCCGCCAGAAAAAACAGCACCACGTAGAGAAACCATCCCCACCCGGTGCAGATCACCGCGAGTGACCAGAGGGACTCCCGTTCCAGCCGTTCCCGCTGCACAATCGCCGTTGTCAACCCCATCTCGTTGAGCAGATTGGCGATCCCCACCACCAGAAGCACATAGCGCACCATCCCGAAATCAGCAGGTACAAGCAGATTGATCAGGATCAGATTGACCAGCATGATAAAAAAGAAGCGGATACCTTTTGCGGCAAACATCGCTCCCCCCGAACGTGCCGCACGGGTACCGATATCAGGCTCAATAATTAATTCCGCTGGAGGTATCCGGTTAGTGGTCACATTCCATCTTTCAGGGTCGGTGATATGATTGGTTCCAGTTCAGGAAAGCAGAGAAATGCTCATCTCGTGGTAGGTGGACTTTCGAACCCATCGAAATGAGCCATTTTCCCTTTTACAAGAAATACGTACATGCAATCCGTTACTCCATCCGAAAATAACTTACTCCACCCGTCGTGAGCGGCATCACGCGATAACCTCCCTTGGCCTGCTGCCACCACCACAGGGAGAAGACCTGATCGAGACGTAGTTCAGTGTATTCGGAAGTATAGCCTGTCAATGTGCCATACCCCCCTCATTGAGGGGGTGTCCGAAGGCCGGGGGAGGTTATCTGAATAGAGAAAACACTATCCACTTCACGCAGCACGAATAGGTAGAAAACGTTTCGCGCACTTGCCGTCTACACTACAAGCTCAAGAACAATCCCGCTGTGGCGATTCATGTCGATCAGCACCGGTTTTATTTTCTGATGATTCTTGGATTCGTAAATAATAATCTGCGGTGCTTCAAGGTTCTCAGGGTTGTCTTTCGCAACCACACCGTAATAGCCGATAAGCTGTGGAGAAGGCGCATTGACAATGCGTACCCGTGCTCCTACCGGATATAGTGGAACAATGGAGATAAGCGTTTTAACGATATCACTGTTGAGTTCCCGGCCACTCGCTTCGATGACCGCCTTGAGGGAATCTTTCACATTCATACGTTCGTAGCCCATCTGCAGGCGCCCGTGGAGACAGGCATCATACCGGTCGGCAACCGCAACTATTTCCGCAAACCGGTGAATCATGTTCTGCCGGGAGAAATCCTTGAGCGGCGGCCGATTGTCCCCTTTTATCCCCCGGGGAAAACCGGTACCTTCCTGATGCTCGTGATGCTGCAACGCCACCGCGGCACTGGTCGACGGAATAAGATGATTTTGTGAAAGCATGATGAAACCGAATGCACAGTGCTGCCGGTAGAGTTTCTGTTCACTCTCGGAAAAATCGGCATAGGATTTTTCGAGCAGCTCTTTCGGCAAAGCGATCAGTCCCAGATCGTAATTGAGCGCGCCGATACCAAGCTGTTTCATCTCCTCGTAGGCGAGTTTATATTTTTTACCAATGCACAACGACGTAATTGCCACGTTTAACGCATGGGTAAAAAGACTCGGCTCGGTCTGCCGCATCGCCGAAAGATTGAGAACAATCGACGACTGGCTCATGATCTCCTCGATGAACTGCTCCAGTGCCCGCGCGATACCCGAAGTCATGATGTACTTGTTGAGATGCTGCTTGTTCTTCTTGATGAGATCCTTGACTTTTTCACTACTCTGATCCCGGAAATCCTGAATGGCGACCATCAGCCCCTTCGATGAGGTGTCCAGTGCACCGGCCATCTCGTTTTCCGCGACTTCCGATACGGTATTCTCCGGCCGCACCGACTCGGTACCCTCCACCTCAATCAACAGGCTGCGGTACCCCATTTCAATAAGGCGCTTTCGATACCGTTCTTTAATACGGTACCCGGTGGCAAGCAACAGTTCTCCCGACGGCAGGTAAATCGACTCACCAAGAACCATATCATCATTGATGTCGTCGATGGTATATCGAACCAAAACACTCCCTTTGCTGAAATTACGGGCCTCGCCAAACCTCATTATACAGCCCTGTGCCCGAATATTAAAGTCGATTTTTGTGCATATTTCAGTTTCAGCCGAATATGTACAATTAGTTCCTGATCGGAATAGCCCCGCTTTCATCATACCTGAATTGTTTTGTCGGGTATCCAATCATGAATACAGCGAAAATGACTGATTTCTACTCTTTTTGAACAGATACTGCTTATAGGGAGAAAGAGGAGTTTCTCACGAAACACCCCGTAGCCCGAAGGATTTTTTTCTGAAAAAACATCACCATGTCGAAAGCTCCCTAAAGATTCATTCCACCATGGTCGATATATTGTATAGACAGTAACCTTTCGCCAATTTCCATGGATGGAAAACGATGACTTCTCCCAACAATAATCCCGCAAACCGTAAAGGTCAGTTTCTCTGGAGAGATCCTGCCGCTCGATCGAAATACATCACTGCCTTAAAAAAAAGAATCTCAGAAGAATACTATTTCACCGACAAGATATTTTCGCGGATTGTCGATGAAATCGCACCAGTCATCGACGAAATCACCTCCTGTAACTGAACGTCAAAGTTCGAAACCGGAACGCCCCGTTCCGGGGATCACCATTTCTTTCTGAAATCTCACCTTCCCCTGCCGCTCTACCGATCGGCTTGCCGACAGCCTCCCATCCCGGTATAATTACAGAACAGGCATTCTAACTTCACCGTTTCTCAGGTACGTACCACCGTGTCCAAACGACGAACCACCCGACGATCATTAAACAAACCGCTGAAACAACTCTTTAGAACCGTTGCCGGAATTCGCCTGATTCTCATCTTTATTGCGGTACTGATGCTGAGTTCTCTGCTGGTGTATTTCATTGAGCACGGTCGCAACGACGGTTTCAGCAGTTTTTTCGACAGTTTCTGGTGGACAATCGTTACCGTCTCAACCGTCGGCTACGGCGATCGGTTTCCTGTGTCAAGCGGTGGTCGCATAATCGCGATCCTTGTTATGTTTCTCGGTGTCGGTGCCATGGGAACGGTTACCGGCCGCATCGCATCTTTTTTACTGGAGCGTCAAATGAAAGAGGAGAAAGGCCTGTTGTCGTACGACCGTTTCAAAGGTCACTTCATCATTTGCGGATGGAAACGGGAGATGGGACTGCTGCTCAACGAAATGCTCGACAACAACCCGGCTCTTGAAGCGAACCGGATCGTGCTGATCAACAAGGCATCTCCCGAAGAGATCAACCAGCTGCGCAGCGATGATCGACTCAAGGTGATCCGGTTTGTCAGTGGAGATTTTATTGAGGAACGGGATCTCATTCGTGCAGGGGTCAGAGAAGCCAACCGGATTCTGGTTCTCGCCGACCATTACACCCAGGGTAACCTCCAGCAGATTGACTCCAAAACAGTCATGGCGGTGATGTCGATTAAAAATATCAATAAGAAGGCATACGTCTGTGCTGAACTCCTCGACAACAAATTCGAAAAATATCTCAAGCTTTCCCACTGCGATGAAGTGCTGCTCTCCCGGGAGTTCTCGCGCAGCATGCTTGTTTCAGCTTCACAGGGTGTCGGAACCTCCCACGTTATTTTTTCGCTGCTTGCCCATGAAAGCGGAGCCAGTATCACCACCATTGACCTCCCCGAAGAGATGATTGGCCGGACCTACAAATCGGTTCGCCACTACTGTGCCGACGCAGGCCATCAACTGCTCATCGGCCTGCTCGAAAACACCGGCAACCTGATCACCCGAAAGAGCGAAGCCCTTAGGGAAACACAGAAAAACTCCAACATTGAACGCATCATCACCGATCTCCGTTCAATCAAGGAACTCACCGCAAATGTTCCCGTTATCAACCCTCCGGATGACTACCCTGTCAGGAAATATACCCGGGGGATTGTGATATCCGGTTCCACCATAACCGAAACGGTACCGGCATGACAAACGATACTGCGCTTCAGGATAAAATCGACCTTCTCCGCCGCATTACGCTGTTCGAGAAACTTTATGATGATGCCGCTTCACTTGAGAAACTCGCGTGTCTATTTACAACAGTCAGCTGCCCGCAGGGACATACGGTTATAACAGAGGGAACAGAAAGCAGAGAAAACGAGGCGCTCTATATTATCAAAAGCGGCGCAGTTGAGATAATCAAAAAAACAAGGCCGGGGGATCCTTACAAAGTTGCCGAACTCAACGCATCAATGAATATTTTTTTCGGCGAGCTGGCACTGCTCGACCAGGAAAAACGCTCAGCAACCGTGACCTGCAAAACCGACTGTGAATTTTATGTGCTCTCCCGCCGGGACTTTATCGCCCTCGGAGACCGATCACCCGCCATCGGACTTGTTGTCACCCGAGAGATCGCGAAAATTATCTGCCAACGGTTACGCAAAGCAAATAACGATGTGATCACCCTGTTTGACGCTCTGGTTGAGGAAGTGGCACAGAGTGGTGGGGTTAACCAGTAGACCTGCAGCCCCAACCACATCCCGATGACCGTCTTAATTACTTTTACAACAGCGAAAACCGCTGTTCGGCTTTGACCCGCCGCTGACCCCTTCGGTGATCGTCTGACATTTCGACATCGGACCACCCATGAGCGACGGCTGTTTTTTAGGGCCGACCACCCATTCGAAAACATTTCCCACCATGTCGTATCCACCGAATTTCCCGACACAATTGAGACGGGAACCACTCTCTTCGGGGGGGCGGCTGCCATCGGTATTGCATTTTTCCTTATCGGGATTCCATCCGTACGGATACGTATAACCTTCAAGACCGCTGCATGCCCACTGCCATTCATCAGCAGTGCAAAGTCTTTTCCCCCGTTTATTGCAGAGGGTCCTGGCGTCATCGTAGGACATACCGGTTTTCGGCCGGGCACCATTCACATTCGGATACTCGTACCGGTCAACACAAACCTTGAAAAACGGGCGTCCCTGCTTCCCGGGCGGGAGATCCACAAGAAACATATCGTTTGGACAGAACAGCGGCTCCGCATACCGTTTAATCACTGTTTGATAGCTTTCATTGCTGTTCTTCACCACACGGAGTACTTTTGCCCGGACAATGCGCTTTTTTTCCCCGTCGTTGGTTTCAATAACAACCGCGTCACCGTTATCCGCTGAGATGGTACCGACATGCACAATGTCGGGCCCCGGAACGCCCCAGTCATCGGTTGTAGTGTTTTTTTCGATTACCGTATCGCGGCCTGCAGGTTTTTCCTGTTTCTTTCCGGCAGGCTTGACCGGCACCGCCTTCTGCGGAACGATTTTTATATTGACCACCACCTCACGTGCAATCGGAATCGTCGAACCATCAACTTTAAGTTTCAGCTCGTTATCGTCAATACTTGCAAGTACACCCCGGAATACCATTCCACTGTTGATCCGAACCTCGATCTGGTGGTTGCCAACCCGTTTCCCCCGTAACTCATCAAATGAAAACGGTCGAGAATTATCTGACACCGCCGCGTTTGCGGTCTTGACCGATGGCCTTGGCGGTTCGAGGTAATCATACCGGATAATAATCGACGGGCGGAAGGTATACGCTTTTCCTTCGGAAGTCTCCAGTATCAGCTCCTCGTCACTTTTCCCTTCAACTCTCCCGATAAGATCGTCGCCGGTTGAAAGATACATATGATACTTTCCACGAACAACGATATCACTGAATGACTGTCCGCTCCGCAAACGGTCACTGCCTCCGGTCGCCGCGGTCATACTGCTCGGCATCGGGGCGCTGCCGCCTCTTCCACTCCACCATTGCCGCCACTGAACACTGTCGGTCCCGAACTCCTCACCGGTAATTTTACTGATCGCATACGCACCAAAGTAGACTGTGTGTATCACCGAAAGCCTGACCGGATCTCTGGTAGGTATTGTTACCGGTTCTCCGTTCAACCGGTGAATCTGATGGGTACTGATAATAAACTGCTCAAATTGTGACATCGTATTATACTCAAAAAAAGGCGATGACAGAATAAACCGGTTCTTTTCGCTGGTAATGTAGGTCTGGATCCAGTCTTCAAACGTTCCCTCACCGGAATAGGAAATGCTCTTCGTCTCGGTGACATGAATACCGCGCGGGAATTTTTTTACCAGTACCGGAAGAGCCTCAGAGGCGCGGTTTCCCATATCAGCCAGCTTGAAAGCAGACAGAAAACTTCTACGGGCTTCTTCGAGAGACTGCTGAGGCGGTAACGGAGTCCCTTTCGAAGTAAAATAGGAATACGCATCAGGGGTGTAATACTCCTGGGGCCCATTTGTTACATCAATGAGCAAATTTGCTATGTCCTGCGCTGCTGCTAAAAGCGGGAGGGCAGATACTCCCAGAACCACCAAACCTTTATTTATTACCCCGGTTAAAGCAGTACGGCACATAAACCCTGAAGTCCTTTTCGACATGCGATTCCCCTTGGTTATTGCTATCAAATCATCCTATCCATTAACCGAACATCTTTCGAGCCGGGACAGAGCCTATTAACGCCATATTCCTCCTCAGATCAGAAAGAATCAGCTTTGCAGAACCGGACTCGAAAATTCCTGTGCATATTCAAAAATAACAGGTTGGCGGGTATTGTGCAATTCAGCAGGTCATCAGTGTAACTAACGACAAGCCCACACCCTCCGGCATGAAAACATTCGTTTTCACTAATTTCTGGTCCCGTACCGGCAAATAAAAAAGGACAGGAGATACAGCTTTCGCCAGACTCCCCTGCCCCTGATATCTACAATGCCCTGATCAGGACTTTTTTGCTTCCTTTTTTCTTTTCCTTCTGCGCAGGGAAAACGCCCTGAATGCGATCGGCGGGAAAAAAGCAAGTCCGACACCGGTTCCGCAACCGCAGTTCTGTTTTCCGAGAGGATATTCTCGCTCCTGAACCACAACCTTCTTAATACTAACGGTGTTCTGAGTTGGCGGCGTCCACGACTGATATGTTTTCGTATCTGGGACATTGAACATTATCTGCATGAATTTATTACGAGGAATTTCCGAAACACTCCCGTGACTCAACGAGAAGTCCTGTCCGAGTTCATTTTTAAGCACCGGTCCCGGCGTCCAGGGAGAAGGTGTATTGAACGGATCGTCAAGATTCAACTCACTCAGATTGATTTTAACCATCCGGTAGGTTCCGGAAGGGCCCTGTCCATACGGATCAAAGTATACTCTCAGCTCATTGCCGAAAATTAATGCCGTTGGTCCTTCACAACCATTTTTGGTAATCGGGTCAGAGACATCATCCCAGGCATCAGCCCCTCCGTAACCCCAAGGGCCACTTGGTGTTTCACCGATTATGTAATGGATATTAAGCGATTTCTTTCCTGCTACACCGGGTTCCCGCTCATCTTTAAAAACCATGAAGTATTTCTTGTCTGCCAGTTTGACAATTGATTCGTCGATAACGGTATACGACCGCTCTCCTACTCCATTTTTTAACGGCCTGAAGTATACTTTCGGTGTTGTGTAGGTTTTGAAATCTTTTGTATAGGAACAGAATGCTTCTTTACCGATAATTCCCCGATCCGTCGACCAGAACAACATGACACTATCCCGTGTATCATCATAATACAATTCCGGCGCCCAACAGAGTTGACATCCTTGAATTTCCTTTCCTACGTGAACATAGATCTGCTCCGACCAGTTGACAAGGTCATCGGAGTATGCATAACCGACATTCGTCTGGTTCCATGCAGTAGTCCACACCATATGAAAAATACCGGTCAGGGAATCGTAGTATATATTCGGATCCCGCATGAGCGGCAGTTCATTTTCGGCAATTTTCGGAACGATCACCGGATCCCCATTGTTATATCGGTACCAGGTTATTCCGTCGGTGCTGAACGCCAGGCGTGCCCCAGCATCCTGCTGCAGATTGATAAAATAGCTGTACATATAGAAATGCTGACTGTTGGTATCCAGCTGGGCGGATGCGGCAACAGACAACGCCGATACAAAAAGTAATGTCTTTATAAATTTCATTGTCAACGTCCTCTTTTTCTAGAATGCATAACCCAGTTTGAAAGTATAATACCACTCGTCATTTTTGCGCAGGGCCTCTTTACCGTCCATACCTGTATAATTTAATCGGTACCAGCGGATATGATCCCGGGCAACCTGAAACATAGCGAAAAAGTGATTGGCAAACGTTCTTTTCCCGTACACGCTCCACTTCCAGTCATCATCATGCAAATTGGTGTTTATGGGATCCTTTTCATTTCCGTAACTTGAAAGCGGAATCGGCTGATTATCAAAACGAATCGTATTCGTACTGTTTGGGTATGGGTTGCCGAACCACTCAACCTCAACACTCAAAACATCCAGAATTTTGAACGTTGGCACATTGAATCCCGCCATCACCGGAATCCGTTGCCAGAGACTATCATACCGTGTCAGTCTGTCCATACCCAACGGATAATTGACTAACCCTAAAATCGCCGCCTCAGCGTACAATTTCAGATCTTCTTCACCGAAAAAGTTTTCCCACCCTGGAATGGCTTTCTTTATATCAAATGCCAGTCTCCCCATAACTTTCTGTCCGGCAAATGTGTAATGGTACGTCATGGTATCATTAGTTCCGGGCTTCACCGCGATGTACCTGGATCCATCAACCTGCGGAGTAATTCTGTCGATATCAGTAGTGATAATACTGCACCAGCTGCCACCCAATCCTATCTCAAGAACTGAAAACGGCCGCCAGGCAAGCAGTGCAGAGAGGTTGAGATCTCCGATAGCTACCCACTCGGTATTGGTAGTCGCCAGAATATCCACATCAAAATTGTCACCGATTCCCGCCCCTAAACGTAATCCCATCAGTCGTGCCAAAGGAAAATCCACTTCGGTGATTAGATACTGTGGATAAGTACCACTACGAAAAAGGTACTCACCAAGATTTCTCACAGAACTGTTGTATTTGTAGGGAAAATAACCGAGATCAAGATCCAGTGAAATGAGACCGTTATCCATCAGATCAAATAACAGATCCGCACGGGAAAGGAATGGGTAGAAATTGAGGCGTCGTGAGGTTCCCAAGTCACCGGTATACGGCGAGTTATCATTCACTACCGCTATTTCAATTCCAATATTTCCGGTTGCCGGAAGCTGCTTGAATTTTGTCTCCAGCCCGAGCCCGATATTCATTTCCTGAACCCAGACGTGGTCGGTCCTCTGCTGTTTTTTTGTAATAGTCTCCGGTTCCCCTTTTACAATCTGCCCCTCGCGAAGTGAGGCGAAACCGTTCCACTTCAAGCTTGGAGCCTCTATCTCTCCATAGCTATTCGTACCGGCTAAAACCGCCGCGATACACGCAATCGGTATCCAAAGCTGCTTTCTCATGGTTCTCCTTTTTTATAATTGTTTCCGGCTTAATAACATTGTTGATGATTACCTGCATCTCGAAGTAAAGTGTTCGAAACATTTTACAGGCGATTCCAATCAATTTTACGCTACATACTCCACCTACCCTTTTTTCGTTAGAGTTCCCTGTTTATACCTGTTTTTTTAATCGGTGTTATAAAATATTCACGAGTCTCCGGATTGCCCGAAAACTACTCATTACTTTCCATGTGCCCGGTATAAAAATAATTGTTAATCCGTGTACAGACCATTTTTTGCTGAACTTTTTCTCCTCAGCATTTCCCGCCTGGAATCTCAGGTGATACACTCTCATTTCGTATCGAGCGAATAGTACTGAAACACACCTATACTTTCCGTATGGCTACATCAGTGTACATCCCACTTTTACGAATTCGACCAGCACCGTGCGCCTCTCCCCTGCTGCAACGGAAACAGTTCTAATGCGAGGAAATTTCAGTAAGTTACCAAATGAATTTTTGCACTACCTGCAATCGTTTCCCCCTGGCAACAGCAATGTAGGTGCCCTTACTCAGCAGCTCTCCCGGCCATTGCACCGAAATATCTCTTCCCGCAGCAATACTAGGTGCCTGATAAACCGCTCTTCCGGTAGGATCGAATACTGTCAGAGTAACTTCCTGTGCGGATGGAAGTGAGAGCTGAAATGTCTGATTGTGTATGGTCATTCCAGCAGCAGACGACAACGACTTTTCTAACATCAGCGGTGACGCAACAGCTGTTTTCTCGAAACTGTTGACATAGGTCCTGAGCCATTTGAGCGCCTCAAACTCCCTTCCGTTCTGCATTATTATTGCCCCGCCCCAGTTGTTGGTATAGCCCCAAAGCGTCACACCGATAACCGCCGGGTGTTCCCAGAAAATGGGGAAATAGGTCTTGTACCGGTTGAGTTGCGTGGTTTCATCGCCCCTGAGGTCAAATTCCGAGGAGGTAATTGGCAACCCGGTTTTGGCGAGTTCGTCGAGGTTGTTCTTGATGGTGGAAGCAGGGTAATTCTCGAGGTTGAAGTAGTGAGACTGCACCCCGATAACATCAATAAGATCCCGCTCCTGGAGCAATTTGATAATTTTTATATAATTTCCCGTCTGACGTGTATCATTTACAATTCCGTAATCATTGAGGATCAGTTTGGATTTCGGACAGTATTTCCGTGCGAGTTCAAAGACGGTAATCACCCAGTCCCACCCGGTCGTGCCATTTCCACCAAGTCCATCACGATAACCGGCAGGTGCATGAAGGGGCTCATTCACCACATCGATATATTCCGCTTCGGGATATCGTTCTCCAAATGTTTTTATATAATTTTCGACGGCCGACCGGGCATTCCCACTGTTCACCCATCTCGGTTGCTGATTTCCCCATACAAAACAGTGGTGTTTATAGGGAAAACCCTTCTCTCTGCAATATTTGTATGAGGCATCCGTCGGCCCCCAGTTGAAGGAACCCTGCCGCGATTCTACCGCGTCCCATTTACCACCATTTTCAAGGGTAATCTGATTCCAGTAATCGGCAAAATTGGAAGCAGGAGAATTACCGGTGATATTACCAAGAAATTTACTGTACCCCTCGGCAATGGGAGCGGCAGTAACCGCAATGGCGGTTGCCAGCAGTACAATGAAACCGGAACGCCGGATTATACCTTCATGCCTTTTTAAAATACCTGTAATCATCTCTCTCCCTTGTCAGTCATGAAATAAACATTTGATATGCTACCGTAGTTTAATCGATTAAGCTGTAACACTTTGTATTAATGTTAACGCAACTTATAGATAACTATCATTTGATAAGTTACAGCTCTTTAAATATATACGAAAATGGCGTGGTATGAATGTTTTTTCTCCCTGCGAAATCAACTGATGTCGCAAATATATCCCGGATTATTTGAATGGGATTTGATTCGGATTAGACAACAATTTTCTCTGCGGTTACATCAGACCGGTGGTACATTCAAGCAGTGAATTACCCCACCGAAATAACTCCGGGGGAAGTTCCCCGGAGTTTCATAGCGGACGCACCATCAGACCTTAATCGAGACGTACCAGTTTCGAGGTCAACATTCTGCCTTCCACCACAACCCGAACAAGAAAGACTCCGCGTCGGGAGGTACATTTTCGGATAGCGACAGTTCGACCTCCGGGAACCGCCGAGGATACAATTCGCTTCCCATCAAGACTGAAAATTGAGAAGATGGCCCCTTTTCCTCCACCGACGATATATTCACCCCGAATTGCAACATCCATGTGTCGGGAAAAGTTTCTGGAAGGTACGGCTGTTGGTTTGTGACCTTTAAAGAGCAGAAGAGAAACACTCTGACGGGGCAGTGGAAATGATTCTTTATAGGGACCACCATCGAAGGTTATTTCCGCCATCGGTCTGAATTCTTCAAGTTTCGATGCGGCACGCATCTCCGCCCACTGCGATTCCGTCGGTTTCGACGGTTTGTTCTGTTGCTGCCAGACAGTATACACATTACTGTGAGTGCTATCAACCCGGTAATGATACGACTCAACCTTTCCACCCTGGGGTAATGGAAGACTGTTGATTGTAAGTGAGACCGTATCAACTGCGGTTTGCCCGCCAAACATCTTGTAAAAATTATAGATCAGTACTGCCACTTCCGATGAGTCATCGTTGATGGTGGCAAAACCATCCACACCGTCAGCCTCACCTGTTCCGCCAATGAGTGAGAGACGTTCGGAGCCCATCATGTGGAGCATTTTGTATGCATAGAAGGTCGCCTTCGGAATTCCCTGATAATTGATCATACCGAAAACCTGTGCGAAGGGAATATATCCGTTATTTTCAATATAATCGCCTTCATCAAAAATATCAGATATCGTCCAGTACGAAAATGCTTCCGGTGCCCGATACGTACCTGCCGAGTGATCATCCAGTATCATTTTTATCGATTTCGCAACAAATGGCGCATTGACATGGGAATCCATACTGAAAGTATTTGCCCCCTCTTTCCCGCCTGCTCCGGCATAGGAACTGCTGTATTCACTATTGATCGAAATGAGGTCTTTACCGAAATTCTTTATGAGGGTAACCCGAGTCCGGTTATCATCGCGGAAAATCAGCGGATCGACACTTGGAGCCACATTGCCGATAAGCCCCGCATCACTATAGGTATGATTAATCAGCATATCGACCGGAACATTGTTCGATTTGCAGAAATTCAAAAACTTGAGCCCTTTGTCCTGCAAAAGGTTTGTTGCTGCCGGACCACCAATTTTTATAAGCGAATCTGCCTTTTTCGCCCCTTCTGCCGCATATTTGTATAACTGATAATAATCGGCTTCCGTTCCAATCCAGAAGCCGACAAAATCGTATTCGTTCCAGACCTCCCATCGCCAGTTCCTCACCCGTTCCCTGCCGTATCGTTCAATACAATGCGCAACCAGTTGATGAATCAATTCGCCCCATACGGCATAGCTCTTCGGCGTGCTTCTAACATTCCCGGCTTGTGACTGAAGGTCGGTGGGCATGAAACTGAGTTCAACAAGCGGAGTCGTCCCCAGTGAATCAACCAGAAAATCATAGATACTGTCAAAAGGAGCCCAATTATACACCGGATCTCCGGACCCGTCCCAACGAAACATGTTCGGCGTATTCAGAATCCCATGACCACGAAACGCCTTGAAACCGGCCTCTTCAACCCCTATCCGTGCCGCGTTTCGCCAATCGTCTCTCATGCAGAGATGAGCCACCCCGGTTCCAACGCACCGGCTCCAGAAGTGAGGTACATCCCCCTGGATTACGTTACCATCAACGGTAAGTGAATACCCTTTTCCTCTCACCGGCAGCACCGGGATAAGGCACAAAATTCCAACCAGCAGTAATCCCGTACTCTTTCCTGACAACATCATTCCCTGCACTTTCCCAGCAACTTCTGCAGCTTTAAGGTAAAACTTGGCACTCTCACCGGAAAAACGAAGTGCCGCCGAAGCGACACTTCATTAAAATAACCTGTTTACCAATTCCGTGCTTAAAAAATCATTAATCCATCCGCACGAATTTCGACGTCAGCAGCTTCCCATCAGACTCAATTCGTACCAGACAGACGCCCCGAATTCCGGCAACATTCCGTAACTCTATCGCGGATTTATCAGTAACCACTGTTTTCAACCGTTTTCCGTCAACACTGAAAAACGAAAGAGAAATCTGACTCCGGTTATTTATCAGTTTTGTTCCGGAGAAATGTACTGCCGGTTTGAAACGTTCCAGATTGCCTGACTGCGCAGCGGTAGACTCCAGATCTTTAAACATCCAGAATGAAATGCCCTGTTCCGGTAACGGAAAGGTTTCCGTATATCCCGCACCTGAATATTCGATGGTATCTTTCTTGACTACGGCAAGCTCGGAAGCATCACGCATCTGCTGCCACTCCGATTCCGACGGTGATCTCTTTTTCCCCATCTTCAGCCAGACGCTATAGGCGTTACTGTGAGTTGAATCAATGCGAATATGTGATACTTCAACTTTTCCATTCGGAAAAGGCAGGTTATTTACCGTCAGATTGATGTTATCCGATGCAGTGTGTCCGGCGAGCGCTTTAAAGAAGTTGTACATCAAAACGGCGACCTCGGTGGTATCCGCATTGATCGTGGCAAATCCGTCGACACCATCGGCGGTGGTACTGGTGATACCACTGAAACCGATACGGGTTGTGCCCATTTTGTGCAGCAACCGGAATGCATTGAACGTCGCCTTAGGAATTCCCTGATAATTGATCAATCCGAACACCTCACCGAAAGGAACCAGACCGTTGTCTTTGATATACCCTTCACGCCCGTATTCGTCGAACACATCTGAAATTGCCCAGTAAGAGAACGCATAAGGAATCTGATAGCGATTGCCGGTGTAATCATCAAGAATCAGCTTTACACACTTGGCAACATACGGTGCATTGACATGTGAATCCATGCTGATGAGGTTCGGTTGCGCATTGCCGCCCTGCCCCGAATAGGAGGAATTGTACTCGGTATTCATTGATTCAATTGGTTTCCCGAAACTCTTGATGGCATTGGATCGACTGCGGTTATCCGCCATGACCTGCTCTGGATCGGCATTCGGCCCGGGACCGCCACCACCGTAGCAATGATTTGATACAAAGTCGACCTGGACATTATTTGACTTGCAGTAGTTCAGAAAACCCGCCAGCCGATTGGCTCCGGTAGAGGAGGGACCGCCGATTTTCACCTGCGGATCGGCCGCGGTTGCACCCTGTACGGCAGCCTTATACATATCGTAGTACTGCTGTTCGTTACCGCCCGACCAAAACCCGGCATAATCCCATTCATTCCAGACCTCCCAGTACCATTTTCTGACACGCTCCTGCCCATACCGTTCATTGCAATGTTTCACCAGGGCCTCAATCATCTGACGATACACGTTGAGGTCTTTCGGCGGACTCCACTCGCCGCTCGTTTCAAGCGCCTTCGGCTGAGAACTAAGCTCGACGATTGGTATGGTACCCAGCGTATCTACAAGAAAATCATAGATCTTATCGAATTCCGTCCAGTTGAAGGTAGGGGTTCCGCCACCGTTCCAGATCAGGGGATTCGAGTGAGAAAGAATCCTGTGACCCCGATACGCCATAAAACCAGCCTCTTCGACACCCATTTTCGCCGCAACTTTCCACTCCGGCACATTGCAAAGCTGTGCTCCCCCCGTCCCGCAGCACCGGCTCCAGAAATGTGGGACATCTCCCTGTTTTGTATCGCCGTCTACAGTGATCGTGTAATCCTTCGCAGCTACCGGCGAGCCTGCACCACCAACCGTCAGAAGTGCCATAACTGCACCGACGGCTAACGTAGATCGTACCATGTCGTTCCCCTTTGAAAAATGAAACTAGTTGTTCTGGTTTATAGTGAAAAACAGCAGTTTATCATCAACCTTCTGATTCATATAACAGAGTTTAACCCAGTCCGGTGAGCGCACCGTGAATGCGAGGGAACATTCATCGATACTACCGTTCCAGGGACACCCCCCTTTTGCGTCGGCACCGAGGCGCATCGGAGCGGAATTGACAATTGACCCGAGACTCGTGATATCACCGCCGCCCCGAAATGATAGAGACACTTTACCATCAATATACAGCAGACAGTTACTGTTGCCGCTGCGATCGAATACGGCAGTAATATAATGCCATGCAACGGTATCAACGATATAGTTATCGGAGCCTGACACAAAGGTTCCCGGGTCGCCCCAATCTCCTGCAGCAGTCGCTGAAAATGCTGCCAGAGCCCCGTCTTCACCAAGTTCAACAAGCCATCCGTAGGTCGAAGAGGGCTTATTGCCATATGTTTTGGTAAGGATCGCCCGGTAGCTGTCGGCAATCGACGGTTTCACCCAGGCGCTCACCGTAAAACCGGCAGTGTCGGGATTGCCCGCATTACCCATTTCAAAATAATCACCATCCCCATCAAAAAACTGGCCGTAACCGATCATACCCTCAACCTGCTGCAGATTGCCGGCACGGCTGCCCTTTACACCATTGCCGGTAGCATCCTGTACATCCCCGGAGCGCTCACCGAGATGCCAGACACCCGCAAACCCCGATGCCGTATCGAACACTTCTGCACCGTTTGACCTGCTCACGGCATCGGGATTTCCCCAGTACATGGTGATCGACTGAGAGCTGTCGCCAAACACGGTATCAACCAGTACCCACACTTCTGCAAGCCCCGAGACCGGATCCCAGCGTTCAATCTCGCAAGGAAGCGTCAGCGTGTCCGATCGTGTGAATCTGATATCCGCGCCTGAAGATTGAGCCTGAGAAAAAGGAAAGTTCTCTTCCGTCAGTCGTACCAGCAGCGGAAACTTCGCAACATTCCCCGCAACCTCAGCTCCGGTAGCTGTTGTATTGAGCGTCAGTACGGTGGTATATCGCCATTCGGGATAAGCGGAAAGTTCCGTGGTGTCGCCAAAATGCGCTCTAACGTCGGGAATGGCTATCGGACTAACCGTGGTATCCGCCGATAGCATGCGAAAAGTATACTGCCCCGCGGGAAGATCGGAGAAAACATATCTTCCCGTCAACCGGTCCACCGCAGCATACCGTTCCAATCCGTAAATCTGCACGTACCAGGCTGTTCCATCCTGCTCCCGGGGAGGCATACAGCCGCGCACCACACCGGTCGGGGCAAGCATTTCGGAACCGGCATCAACTCTCCCGCCCCCGTCGGAAGTGTGGTGTTCAAACACGACCGCAAATCCTCGACCATCATTCGCTTCAATGATATACGTTCCCCCTCCGAGAGAATCAGCGGTAAAAACACCAGACGAATCGGTCGTACCATTAACACCGAATTCTCGAGACAGCACAGCACTCCCGCTGATTTCAGCCAGATAGTCAGTCCGGCGTACCCGTACCGGAAGTCCTGCCCCCGCTTTACCGTCGGGATATACAACGGAAACCGTTATCCCGTTGGTGGTCTGCCCTCCCACTCCGCTTACGGAATCGCCGGTACACCCGCTCAGCGACACCAGGAGCACCCCGCTTAGAAATAGCAAAACAACATATTTCATACGTCAGCCTTTTTTACGCTCGCCGCGGGAAAAAGCTGAAAATTCAACTGCATGACGCAATCCTCATCCGGACAATCCTGCGAAAACGTCATGATTTCCTGTCTGATATCCTGAATCCGCTCCCGAAGGGTCTCGAGCTGTTTACGGGAACAGGTAAACGTCACTGTTGAAATATCACGTTCCGCTTTGGGGATTTTATCAAGTGCCCGAAGCGACAGCTCAATCGACGTTTTCTGGTAATCATGAATTGCCAGAGAGTTCCATTTTTCCGAAGATGAAACAAACGTATTGCTCACTTCAAAATAACCATCCCCGTTACGATGCACCAATCCAAGCCGGAGTAGAAGGTCTACTGATTCGCGGGCGGCATCAGCCGTCAGGGAAGGTTGCAGCATCCCGCCGAGCTTCCGGTAATTTTTACCGTTAAAAGGATAAATACTCAGCAGACTGCGCATGGCCATATGATACCATTTTCCAAAGAACTCCAGTTGATCATCGGCGATGGTCGAAAATTGCACTCCACGGATGGTTTTGAGACGTTTAAGACTCTCCCGGATATCATCTTCCCGCTTGGCCCGACCCAGATGTACCAGCTCGATAAAATAGTCGCGCTCCCTGCCGTCGAGTTCGAGCATATCCGCGAACAACTCAACTTTCTTCATACCGAGATGCACTTTACCGCTTAGTAACCTGAATATGAATCCGGGGTTGATACCAACACGTGCCGCAATAAATCGATAGGAGTAATAGGGTTTATTCTGCTTTGCATGATCATAGAAATCGCGCAGAAAAAGCCGGTAATCAATATATTCAAATACTTCTTTCATTTCTTCCTCTAAAGCGCCAAAGCAATATCACTGCAATCGCTGCACATCAATCGTTGTTCAGGATAATCTGGATAATGTAGATAATATAACCCAAACAGGAGATAAAATCGGACCGTTTTTTGATTATCTGTAGCCGGATCAGGCAACAGCAGGTTAAAAATATCATATGTAGGGACTATTTACTGAAATTTCATCATTTGGACAGTTTCAAAAAAGACAACATAACCATAAACACCGGCATCAGTACCAGACGTCTTTTCTTCGGATACTATTTATGAATCAGCATCTCCGGAACCTGTACTATCACAACAGTCCGTGATGGTACCTCCCGGCTGTGCCCCGACGTATTTTTAGTACCTGTCGCCATTTTCCGGAACGAAAGGAGCATAGTCCTATGCCTGAAGTTGATACCACCACCAAAGAGAAACAGTATTATCCTGAAATCCCTCAGAAAATGAAACCCTTTACACTCAAAGGGTCCGGATCCTATGACTGGGGTATGAAAAACCGTCTTGCACGCACGTTCAACCCCCGTACCGGTCGGACGGTAATGCTCGCAGTGGATCACGGTTATTTTCAGGGACCTACCACCGGCCTTGAACGCATCGACCTCTCTATCGTCCCCCTTATTCCCCATTGCGATGCCCTCTTCTGCACACGTGGCATTCTGCGCTCAGTGGTACCCCCGCAGAGTTCCAAACCGATGGTACTGCGCGCAAGCGGTGGTCCGAGTATCCTTAAAGAGCTTTCCAACGAAGAGATCGCCATGGACATGGAGGATGCGCTGCGGCTCAATGCCGTCGGCGTCGGGATTCAGGTGTTCGTCGGCGGAGAGTATGAAACGCGCTCAATTCACAACATGACCCGTCTGGTCGATCTCGGCATGCGGCACAGCATGCCGGTAATGGGGGTAACTGCCGTTGGTAAGGATATGAAACGTGACGCACAGTACTTCCGCCTTGCCTGCCGGATGATCGCGGAACTCGGTGCCACGTATGTCAAAACCTACTACGTGGAAAAAGACTTCGAAACCATTACCGCCTCCTGCCCGGTACCCATTGTTATGGCCGGAGGAAAAAAACTTCCCGAGCTTGATGCGCTTACCATGGCATACAATGCAATTCAGGGTGGTGCGTCGGGTGTTGATATGGGCCGGAATATTTTTCAGAGCGATGATCCGATTGCAATGATTCAGGCTGTCGGGGCGGTAGTGCACAGAAACATGCAGCCACAACATGCGCTTGATCTATATCGGTCACTTAAAGACAAAAACGCTTCAAAGAAAAAAGACTGACGGGAAATCATACGATGAGTAGTCTGCCCGAAACCATGAAAACCGCGGTCTGGTACTCAAACCGGGATATCCGGATCGAGGAACAACCGCTCCGACAACCAGATGACCATGAAATGGTAGTCAAGGTAATGGCCTGCGGAATCTGCGGTTCCGATGTAGTTGAGTGGTATCGTCTTCCCCGGGCGCCGCTCGTTCAGGGTCATGAGCTCGGGGCGATAGTGGTTGCAACCGGTTCAGCAGTTTCCCGTTTCAAACCGGGAGACCGCGTTTTCATTGCTCCGAAAGTCGCCTGTCTTCAGTGCAAATACTGTCGCGCCGGGCATTATCCCCAGTGTGTCGGCATAAGGGAACGACTCCCCGGGGCATTTGCCGAATATATTCCGGTTCCGGAGGCACTCGTCAACCATGGAGCGTACCTGCTGCCCGATTCGCTCTCCTTTGATCAGGCCACCTTTATTGAACCCCTTGCCTGCGTTGTGCGGTCCCAACATATCGCTGGACTGCAGTCGGGGAATACAATACTAGTCTTGGGGAGCGGCATGTCCGGACTCCTGCAGGTACAGCTCGCCAAACAGAAGGGGTGCCGTGTTGCGGTAACCGATCTCGATGAGCGTAAACTTGAACGGGCAGCAGCGTTCGGCGCAGATCTCACCATACCGGCAACCGGTAACATTCCGGAGGAGATTGAAAAATTCTTCGGGGGAAAAGCAGATACGGTCATCCTCTGCACCGGGGCACTTGCTGCGATTGATCAGGCGTGGGCAAGTGTTGACAAGGGGGGAGCTGTGGTGTTCTTCGCCGTTCCCGGGCCGGATAAAACAGTCAGTTTTCCGATCAACCGGTTCTGGACCAGCGAGGTTCGTATTCTCACCTCGTACTACTGCGGGGCTGATGACATTAAAGAATCCATGCAGTTACTCGACAACGGCAGCATCGAAGTTGCATCACTTATCACGCACCATTTTCCGCTTGACGAAATCGGTCGGGGTTTCGACCTGGTTCTGGAAGGCAAAGAAGCGATAAAGGTGATCATCGAACCGCATGCTGAAGCAAATTGAGAGCCTTATCTACGGAGTGTGAAGGAAAACGATGATACGTACGTTACATATCGGACTGGTTTGCAGCAGTGAACAGAATGCGGACCGGTTTTACGGGGACCTACTCGGACTGACCAGACAGGAACGGAAAACAATTCCGGTGTCGATCGTCAAACCGCTGTTCGGTCTTGAGAAGCCGCTTCCCGCACTGAACTACATTGGTACCGGTCTCCATGTCGAGTTGTTCCTCATCGACGGTCATCCTGGAAATAACGACCGGTTAACCCATACCTGTCTCGAGGTGGAAGACATCAAACTGCTGCTTGAAAGGGCGACATCACTTGAGTGTACAGTAACCAGGATCCCCAGAGGAGACGGTTGGATCGACTTCCTTGATGATTTTGACGGCAACCGTTTTGAAATCAAGGAACACCCCACCGGTACGTAAACCGGAAAGTTCACAAAGACAACAGATGAATCTTTAATAAGAGGACAAAACGATGACGGTTGAACAGAAAGTAAGCACCCGGGAAGCAAAAGAGATTATTATTGATGTCGGCATGAAATGCTGGCAGAAAGGATGGGTAGCGGCGAATGACGGAAACATCTCCTGGCGACTATCCGATGATGAAGTACTCTGCACCCCTACCGGCGTCTCTAAAGGAATGCTGAAAATGGAACATATCTGCACCGTTGACATGGATGGAACGGTACGGGAACAAAACGGCAAATGGAAACCATCCAGTGAGATCAAGATGCATCTGAGAGTTCTGAGAGAACGTTCCGATGTCCGGAGTGTTTTCCACGCCCACCCACCCTATGCGACGGCTCATGCGATCGCTGGCATTCCCCTTACCGAATGTGTGATACCGGAGATTGTCGTTGGCCTCGGCTCAATTCCCATCGCACCCTACGGTACCCCTTCCACCGAAGAAATCCCCGATGGTCTTGCACCGCTGCTTAAAAACCACGATGCCTGGCTCCTTGAAAACCATGGAGCACTCTCTGCGGGAGAGGAGCCTTACCAGGCGTTTTTCCGAATGGAGGCAGTGGAGCTTTTCGCGAAGATGATGTGCATTGCAAAGGGTCTCGGGAGGGTCAACACACTCCCGCTTCATCAGGTCAAGGTCCTTGCCGGTCTGAGAGAAAAGTACGGTGTAGAGGAAAAAGACAATATCGTTTTCCCCTCGTAAACTGGTAATAAATCATCAGGCTGAGATATGCATACTCAATCACCACCCAAATTTCTGAACGTAGCATACACCTCTCCCCATTGATCCGGATGCTCCGGGAGGTAGGTTGCTGTTTCACTGGATGAGCGTACGATGCCCCGGGCTTCGCTGAGAGAACCGATATCCCCCAGCGCCACCGCCTGCATGATCACATTACCGATCGCCGTTGCCTCCACCGGTCCGGCAACCACCCGGCGACCGGTTGCATCCGCAGCACACCGACAGAGGAGTGTATTTCTTGTCCCTCCTCCAACGATATGAATAACTGGAAGCCGTCGACCAAGTATCGTTTCAAGCTGCTCAAGCGCTCTCCGGTAAGAAAGAGCCAGACTCTCAACAATGCAACGAACCACTGCTCCTTTGCTTTCCGGAACCTTCTGACCTGTTTTCCGACAGAATTCCCGGATACGATGAGGCATATCTCCCGGTTGCATGAAACCTGAGGCCTCCGGATCAATGTGCGAGCGGAGCGGTTCCACGTCAGCAGCCATACCGGTCAATTGCGCATAAGTACACTCTTCGCCCTCCGCTGCCCACGCTCTACGGCACTCCTGCACCAGCCAGAGCCCGGTGAGATTTTTCTGCAACCGGTACGTTCCAGCAACTCCCCCTTCGTTCGTGAAATCCGCCTTGAGCACTTCAGGGTTCATATGGGGTTTTTTCACTTCGGTACCCAGGAGTGACCAGGTACCGCAACTGATATATGCGAAATTTTCCGTTTCCGCAGGAACCGCGGCCACGGCAAGGGCACTGTCATGACAGCCGGGTGCAATGACCCTTACCTGATTGGTACAACCGGTCTCTTTACCCACCTGAGGCAGGAGTTCTCCAAGTACCGTTCCCGGTGTGACGATCGGACGGAATAACCCTGCAGACAAACCGAATCGCTCCATCAGAGGATACGCCCAGCGGTTCTTCCGTGGATCAAAACACTGCGTCGTGGTTGCAATGGTAAATTCAGTGACCTTTTTTCCGGTGAGTAAGTAATTAAAAAGATCCGGCATCATCAGCAATGTATCTGCATAATCAAGAAGAGGGGAACCACGCAGTTTGAGTGCATAGAGCTGGTAAAGAGTATTGATCGGCATGAACTGCAGACCGGTTTGTTCGAACAGTTCCGCCCGATCAACCACCTCGAACGCTTTTACAAGGATACCATCGGTACGTGTGTCACGATAATGATACGGGTTCGAAAGCAGAGCCCCCTGCCGGTCAAGCAGTGCGAAATCAACACCCCAGGTATCAACGCCGATCCCGTCGAGAGCACCGCCGGTTTCCCGCAGTGCGACTGCCAGACCTTTTTTTATTTCCGACCAGATATGAAGAACATCGGTATGGAGGCCGTCGGGAAGGTACACCGGTCTGCTTTCAAATCGGTTAACTTCCGATAGTGAGATTCCTTTACCGTCAAACGCGCCGAGCATTACCCGGCCGCTTCCGGCGCCAAGATCAAGTGCACAGAAATATCGTGATACGGTTGGCACAGCTACCCTCTGCCGTACAGCGGACCGTACGTGGAGCACGCCCTGAAATCCGCACCTTCGGGATCAGCCATTCCGAATGATCGCCACGCCGAAGGCCTGAAAATACGATTCTCGTCAACGTTGTGCATGTACACCGGTATACGTACCATTGCCGCGAGGGTAATGAGATCCGCACCGATGTGCCCGTAACTGATCGCCCCGTGGTTCGCACCCCAGTTGTTCATCACGCTGTACACATCGGTAAATGCGCCTTTCCCGGTAAGTCGTGGAATAAACCAGGTGGTTGGCCATGTGGGATTTGTCCGTTCCATGATATGGCCGCCGATACTGGCAGGCAGGGTTCCGGTCTCCCCCTCGGCAAGCTGCAGTACCGGGCCGAGTCCCTGAACCCAGTTGATTCGCGACATGGTCACCGGCATACCCCCGGAGGTTTCAAAGGTGGTTGAAAAACCTCCTCCTCGGAAGTATCCGAAATCAGCGGGACAGAACCGTGATGCCTCAAGGCATGCACTAACATCGGCATCGATGATCTCCCAGAACGGTTTGATCGCGGGAACACCGTTTTTCGTCTGACGACCGGTTCCATCGAGACAGGTAGCCCCTGAATTGATCAGATGAATGACTCCCCCGGCAGCAGTTTCCAAAGGTGTGATACCGGTTACCCGCCTGATCGCATCCGCACTCCAGTAGGTTCTGACATCGGAGAATATCTGCGCAGTCCCGGTCAGCAGGTTGCCGAACAGCATGGAGAGTCCGTTGAGGTAATCATTTTCGGTAGCCACAATGAACGGCTGTCGGATACCGTTCCAGTCGAACGAGGTGGTAAGCATCGTCTCGAGAAAATCACCGTTGGGAAAGTGATCCGTCCACTGACGTTGTCCCTGAAACCCGGCTGCGATGGCATTGTGTCCAAGTGCTTCCTCGCCGAAACCGAGTGAATCAAGCGCCGGATTCCCGATCATGAGATCCCGACCGATCATCGCCATTTTAACGATGAACTCCCAATCCTTCTCTTTCTTTTGAGGAGTAAGCGGCGGTTTGTTGTAATCGCGCCCCTCAATGCATGACTGCTTAACCCAGACGAGCGCCCTCGCGAACTCTTCCGGGTCATAAATTCCTTCCTCAATCCGCCGGATGAATTCAGACATGTCAATTCCTACATAATTCATCCCCAACCAGTTTTCGAGAAACGCAGGATTGACGATTGATCCGGCGATACCCATGGAAACGCCCCCCATACCGAGATAGGATTTCCCCCGCATGGTGGCAACGGCAATTGCCGACCGGCCGAATTGAAGTATTTTTTCCCGTACATCCTCCGGAATCGAGGTATCACTTGCATCCTGCACATCGCGACCGTAAATCCCGAACGCGGGAAGCCCTTTCTGCGTATGACCGGCGAGTACCGCTGCGAGGTACACTGCCCCCGGTCGTTCGGTACCATTGAAACCCCAAACCGCTTTTGGGCGAAGAGGATCCATGTCCATGGTTTCTGAACCGTAGCACCAGCAGGGAGTAACCGTGAGTGTCGCACCGACTCCGGCACGAGCGAACATATCAGCGGCAGCTGCCGATTCAGCGAATCCGCCAATGCAGGTGTCGGCAATCATACACTCTACCTGTTCACCACTCGGATGGCGCAGCGTCGAGAGGAGCTTTGCCGCAGATCGTGCCATCTCCATGGTTCGCTCTTCGAGCGATTCACGAACCCCGTTTCTCCGTCCGTCGATTGTCGGGCGGATTCCAATTTTAGGCAGGTTTCCCTTTAAACGATAGCCAGTCATTATCATGTTCAATCACCTCTCTGTATTTTGCCGAAAAACGGATCGCTTCTCTCAGGTACCATACGCCAGCCTTGAAAATTGAGCCTGTGCCTCCCCCGTTTTGCCTCACAGCACGACACAACCGTTTGATGCCAAACAAAATGCCCCCAACGAAACGACGAAGGGAGCATTAGACAATCAAGATAAAATGCTACTCATTATACAACAAAAGTGACATTACACCACCACCCCTTTTTTCAGAATGATGTTGGCATACAATGCGGTTTCACTTGTAGCGATTACCGCATAGGCATTCTTCGCCCGCTCATAAAAAGCGAACCGTTCGACCGAATCAAAATCAGTAAAGAATTCCTGCTTTGAACAGATTGACCGATAGGTTTCCCAGATTTCCGGTTTGTAGGTTTCACCGGGTACCAGCTGCATAAGTGCTACCGGTTTGGGAACATACTTATCCAGCGGGAAGAACTGCAGAATCGCTTCCAGCAGTTCAGGTACCATATTGCCGTCACTGCGGATAAGCCGTTTCGCGATACTGCCGGCAGGAAAGTTACCGTCGGCAATGACGAGTTCATCCCCGTGTCCCATTTCCATGAGAATCTTCAACAGTTCGGGGGAAAGTATGGAAGGTATTCCCTTCAACATGTCTGTGCTCCTTTACGTTTTTTTAGTTTTCAGGCACTTTGTGACGCACGACTATGCACCGCAAACGTACGGTAGGCAAAAATCGCAATGACCACAAAACATATAAACGGCAGAAAAAATGAAACACGAACGCCTTCAAGTCCGAACTGCGCTCCCGCATCAATAATCCGACCCTGTAACGGCGGCATCAGACATCCACCGACAATTGCAAAAATCAGTCCCGCCGATGCGATCTTGGCTTCGTCACCCATGCCCCGCAGCGCAATACCGTAAATGGTCGGGAACATCAGCGACATGCAGGCGGAAATGGCAACCAGACAGTAGAGCCCCAGCATTCCCTGAAAGAATATAGTCCCCAGTGTCAACCCCATAGCACCGATCGCAAGCGACATCAGCAGATGGCCGGGACTGATGTACTTCAGCAGAAACGTGCAGATAAACCGGCTGGAGCAGAAAATGATCATCGCAATAACATTGTACGCCTGCGCCTTGGCAAAGCTGAAACCGAGAAGATCAGTTGCATAATGGATGATAAATGTCCAGCACATGATCTGTGCTCCAACATAAAATGCCTGTGCAACCACCCCTTCCAGATACCGCCCATTCTTGAGCAGCATCCGGAACGTCTCGCCCAGATGGAGACTTTTATCCTTTGTGCCCGTATCCGGCATACGGCTTACGGCAAAAATTATGAGCAGAATAAGCAGAATCAGTCCGATGGCGACATAAGGCTTTCGGACCACTTTCAAATCCTCCACCTGCATACGGGAGTGCGTTTTATCACGGAATGAGGTGATCTCTCCTTTTTTATACGCCGAGAGCGCCATGGTCAACACCGCATCGTAAGGGATATCCGCCAGCGACGCGGTCTTTTCATTGATCGTCAATTCTTTAGCCTTGACATTTGCCATCTGTTCACTGGTCAGCGGTGCATCGCGTCCCGCCTCCTTTTTTGCAAGAAACGCCTGCAGATTTCCATCAACCTGCATGCCGTCATCCTGATCCATTTTCAGAAATGCCATCAGGTTATCGACAAGACTCTTTTTTACATTTCCGGAGGCCTGTTGATCCTCGACACGAACTTCCGCCGCCCGTTCGGCCCTGAACTGTGCAACATCGTTGCGAAAGTCCTGCACCTGAAGATTTCCGAGAATGGCGAAAATTGCCACGGTCATTCCGGTCAGAGATCCGATGGGGTTGAAAGCCTGGGCGAAGTTGAGCCGCTGCGTGGCGGTTTTCTGGTCGCCCATCGAAAGGACATAGGGATTGGCCGTTGTTTCGAGGAACGCCAGGCCGAAGGTAAGAATGTATAAAGCCAGAAGAAACAAATTGAAGTTTACCATCGAGGCTGCCGGAAACGAGAGCAATGCTCCCAGAGCGTATAACGCCAATCCGACCAGGATACCTGATTTATAGCTGAATTTTCTTATGAAAAGCGCAGCCGGCAGCGCCATTGTTGCATAGCCGCCGTAGAATGCCATCTGGACAAAGCTGCTCTGGGTATTGCTTATAACAAACACATCCTTGAAGGCCTTCACCAGAGGATTGGTGATATCATTGGCAAAACCCCATAATGCAAACAGTGAGGTAACCATTACAAACGGGAACAGCATCGCCGGGGGGATTACCGCCGGTTTACCGCCATCCTGGTGACTCATAGGAAGAACTCCTTGTTTAAGTGTGGTGTGATTTTTCCGGTGATCAGGGAGGGGTTATCGATCCGTCGACATCCCAGAGGTCCTCCCAGCTTTGTCCCTCTTTCCAGAGAAACACCTGTCCTTTGACGAGTCTGCAGTTTTTATCGATTGTCGCAATTGAGCACATTTCATCTTCGGAAAGAAGTGGAGAAACAGCCGCCTGCAGATTTGCTACCATTTTGGACGGTGTAACTGAAAGCGGGATCGGTATCTGCCCACGGGTAATAGCCCATTTCAAACAGATAACCGCCGGGTGTACACCGTATTTTTCGGCAATTTTCACGATAACCGGATCTTCAATATCAACAGTATCCTCCGGAGTCCGGTCACGTTCAGGACGGCACGGTGAGCCTATCGGGCTGAATGCGATAGGGACAACGTCGTTTGCAACCAGGAACTCAAACAGTTCCCGCTGCTGAAAATGCGGATGACTCTCAAATTCATTGCTGACCGGTTTTATTTCCGCATCCTGAAGAAGCAGTTTCATTTTCGGTATGGTCATGTTCGACGTACCGATGTGCCTGACAAGCCCCTGTTTCACCAGTATTTCAAGCTGGCGCCAGGTTTTCATATAGTTTTCATGAATATACGGTTTCGCATTCGGGTCGCGCGAGGAGACATCAACACCCGTGGCATGAAAATTGGGAAACGGCCAGTGAATCAGATAGAGATCCAGATAATCAAGCCGGAGATTTTCAAGCGTTTTTTTACACGAGGGTATCACATCTTTTTCAGCATGCTTGTCATTCCAGAGTTTGGAGGTTATCCAGAGTTCCTCCCGCGGGATGCCGCTGCGAATCGCCTCTTCGAGCACCAGACCGATCGCATCTTCATTACCGTACACCGATGCGCAGTCAATATGCCGGTACCCAATCGAAAGTGCGAAACGCACCGCATCGGCAATCTGCTGCGGGCTATACCGGTCGTTGCCGAATGTTCCCAGACCTATCATGGGAAGCCGCGCTCCCGACGATAACGTTACTGCCGGAACCGATGCCGGATCAATGCCTGTCTCATTAGGTATTCCCATACTCATCATTTCACCTCTTCATCAAAAACCACTGCCACTTTTCCGCATTTACCTTCGGCCATGAGCGCATACGCCTCGGAAACTTTATCAAGGGTAAACCGGTGCGTTACGAGTTCTTCCGGATGTATTCCCCAGCGCGAGAGCCGCTCGGTCAACTCCTCCATGAGCCAGACGGTCGTTACCCATGAACCGTAAATGGTTTTCTGCTCATGAATAATATCGGGACTTGGGTTGAACTCAACCGTACCACCTTCACCCACGAACACGATTTTACCCCACTGGCGTGTTGCCCGGATCGCCAGCTGCCGACCGTCGGTATGTCCGGAAGCATCAACCGCCCGTTCCACACCTTTTCCACCGGTCAACGCCTTGATCTGCTCCAGAGCATCCGGACCGGCAACGAGCACCTCATCGGCCAGATGTTTCTCTTTGGCGATATCACACCGTTCCTTTACAACATCAACACCGATTATTTTCTCTGCACCCAGAGCCTTTGCAAGCATACACGAGGCGAGGCCGACAGGTCCCAACCCGGTTACCAGCACCACATCATTTCCGGAGATACCGATCTTTTGAAGTCCTTCATACACCGTCCCGAATCCGCAGGCGATCTGTGCTCCGTCGGTGTAGGTGAGATTATCGGGCAGAAGGACAAGATCTTTCTCCTCGGCAAGCAGATACGGCGCCATCCCGCCGTCCCGTTGCCATCCATATGCAGCCCGCAGCGGACTGGTGCAACTGATCATATACCCGCGACGGCAGTCATTACACAATCCACAACCGGAAATATGGTACACCACCACCCGGTCACCCTCTTTGAAACGCCGCATGCCGGGTCCGCATTTAATGATCTGACCGGACGGTTCATGACCGGCGATTTTATTCTGGTATCCCTCCGCACCTTTTCCGAGATGCTTATGGTATATCGCCCTGATGTCACTTCCGCAAATTGTCGAGGTTTTCATTTTTATCAGCACCTCACCATGCCCCGGCTCCGGAACAGGTACCTCCTTAAGAACAGCTGTACTGTTCCCCGGAAGATATGCTGCCATCATTGTTTTTTCCATCACAGCCCCCTGCTATTGTTATAGTGCACTAGTACAGATCCATCACGATATCGCTTCCACCAGCATGCTTCAGCGTTTCGTGCATGCCGGAACACTACCCTGGCCGTACTGTTATGTTTTCCGCTCGACCAATCGAGTAGGAATGGTAACAATGCGGGATTCTTTTTCACCGCCGTTCTTCAGCAGATCGGCAATCAGCGAAATGGCTTTTATGCCTATCAGACGCAGTTGCTGATCCATTGTGGTGAGCGGGACGTACGAAGTCACGGAATCAATTATATTGCCAAAGCCGATAAGTGCGACTTCTTTCCCCACAAGCACCTGTTTTTCCATAAAGGCACCAATAGCCCCCATCGCCTCGTAATCATTCGCACAAATAACCGCCTGCTTTTTATCCGATGCATTGAAATGTTTCCTGAGAGTTTCATAGGCGGTTATTGCATCGAAATCGGTATTAAAGTACCGTATGGTCTCACCGTCAATAAGGCGGTATTTCTTTGCCGCCTGCTGCATACCGATAATCCGTTCGCGGGCATTGTACTGTCGTTCACGTCCTTTGAGTACCATGATCGATTCCGCACCGCGACGGTTGACACAGTAATCAACCATACTGAACCCGGCCTGCCGGTAATCGTTGACAATACTTATCGCATTGTCAAGTACCCATTCAATCGTCAGGAACGGTACCTTTTTTGCAGTATTGAGACACTCATGTCGAACCTCACCCGTTGGTTCTTCAATGAAAATGACAGTGCTGCGTTCGTTTCTGGCATCACGCAGCAGATCGATGGTCTTTTCATCCCATGCATGTTTATTGGTATCCAGACTATACACCTGAAGGTTCAGATCGTTCGACTGGTTCGCTTCGAACATTCCGTCGAGAATATAGGTAAAAAAGGTGAGTCGGCTGCTGGGGAGAAAAATATAGACGTTTTTTGAGAGCAGCGATTTTTTCGCAACAAAATACCCGGCTCCTGCCCGCGGGTAAATCAACCGCTGCTGCTTAAGTTCGTAAAAAGCTTTCTGTGCAGTAGCCGGCGAAACCCCGGCAATCTGCGCAATATTTCTCACTGATTCAATACCCTGATTCTCACGAAGCACACCACTTTCAATGAGGTCAAGTATTCTGCTTTTAATTTGCAGATAGGGAGGAACTGTTGAATTCCTGTCGACGAAAATGTCCATAGATACATTACTTTTTAGGATGGATCTTAGCCAACCTGATGCATGATAAATTTAACCATAACTGCCCGAGAATTTCTCTGTATGTAAAATAAACTGACAATCTGTGGATAGTCTGTTGCCACCTACGGTAACATACCAATTATACTTACTCAGGATTGCGGGACGCCGATCAACTTCCCGACCTCTTCCATTCGCTCCACCTGACAGTCCGGAATGAGCCCCAATGTATCCGGTGTCAAATCGAGAAGATAGGCGGCATTTCCCTTGTTGTTATTATTCAGATGATCGACAATCATCTGCGCCGTCATCAGGTCACAATTTCCTTCCGGGTGCCAGAACCAGCAGCGTTCCACATCGTCGGGTGAGTAGCGAATCGGTTCATTCCCCTCGGCAGGTTTCGTATTGGTTACAGGTGGCGCTCCGTCGATCGGCATCTCCCACTCGAGCATCTCCGAATGTTTTGTTGAAAATTCGTGGTTGTTCTCGACAATCAGACAATTCGGCTGAATACTTTTAATGAGAGCGCGTATCGTATCATACGGTACCCTGTCGTATCCTGCATCCCACCCCCAGCCGTCGAACCAGAGACAGAGGACATCACCGTAGTTTGTGAGGAGTTCAGTCAGCTGCCCTTTTATGAAATCGAGTCCTATTCCATTCGTGAGGTCCCTGATGGAATAATAAAAACCGACCCTCATACCCCGTGACCGTGCGGAATCAGCAAATTGTTTGCAAACATCGGTAGTGATCGAGGCGTTTTTCACACAGTAATCAGTATATTCCGAAGGCCAGACGCAAAACCCGTCATGGTGTTTCGCGGTAAGCACCATGTATTTACAACCAGCAGATTTAGCCGCATCTGCCCATTGACCGCAATCGAGTTGGGTCGGCTTGAACAATTGTGCCGGAGCATCGTTCTTTCCTCTCCCCCACTCTCCCGAGACGCTGTAACATCGGTCACAGCTGTGACGGGCAAATGTCGACATGTTGAAATGATAAAACATGCCGAAGCTTAAATCCGCATATGCCTGCTTTACGCTGTCGAGTACCTCCTCCATGGATTTTTCGAGAACGACCTTCCAGCTATCGAATTCACCCGATCCGTTGAAATCAGTGACATTAACGGTAAACGTCCCGTTGTTGCGGTTGTAACCCTTGATAATACCTTTCATATAAAAGGTCGAGTCAGCATCGTTAGGAGTAACCGTTACCCATCGATCGATGCCGGTGAAAACCATTGAACCAGGTAAGGTAAACTCCTTCCAACCATTCCCGATGGAATTTGTCGAAGGAGAATTTCCCTCGCCGGAAAAAACGGAATAGGGGGTAGGCCCCGAGGCGGTTTCAATAGTACAGTGCAGAACAAGGCCCGTAATCGCGAGAACACCCGCGATAGCCGTGATTACCATACTTCTTTTCATAACAGTCCCTTTAAATGATGTAATCCGATACTCCCGGTCATTTTACGAATCCAAAACGGTACCTCAAGCTATATTAAAACGCCGAATTTCAGAACATAATACCACTTTTTCGGACCTTTGAGTGCTTCCTCCCAATCCTGCCGGTACCAGTCCCATGCAAAGGTACGCATGTGATCGCTCGCCACCTGGAAGGAGAGCCGGTAATGCTTCGCGAATGTTCTGGCGCCGTAGACGCTCCATTTCAAGTTATCCTGTTTGTAGGTGGTCGAATCCTCTGCAATGCTCTTCACCGACGTCTGAAAAGGGAGCGGCAATCCTTCCCGTATGATTCCTTCCATACTGTTGGGATACCGGTTGCCCCACCATTCTCCCTCTACACTCAGCGCATCAAGCACCTTGAATGCCGGCAGGTTTATTCCCAGCATCACCGGAATTCGCTCGAGGATACTGTTGTACCAGATAGGAGAACTCATCGCCGCATCATAATTTTTAACACCTAACAGGGCAGCCTCGCCGTAAATCTTGAGATCCTGATCGCCGAATAGTGAGGGGCTACCGAAAATATTTTTCGGATCAATGGAAAATCTCCCCATTAATTTCGTCCCTCTGAAGGAAAAATTGGCGGTATCAGTTCCATTCAAATATCTCGTCGCATCGTTTTTCGGGGTGGTCACCGCCTCTTCGGCGGAAACGACGCTGCCGAACTCTACCCCTGCACCGATTTCAAATATTTTCGCTAAATTACAGGAGGCTATTGCGGATAAATTCAGATCGCCGATCGCCATCCACTCGGTGTTGATCGTTGCCAGGAGATCCAGCTTAATAGTGGCCAACCCAGTGGTATAGGTACCTCGCCCGTAGAAACCGGCAAGACGGGCGAAGGGAAAATCAAATTCCGTGTTTATCGTCTGTGGGTAAGCGGTACTTCTGAAAAGAAATTCACCGAGGTTTCTCACATTCTCGTTGTATTTATAGGGAAAATATCCTCCCCCGACATTGACAGTGAGATTGTCGGCGATAAAAAACCTGCGGGTCAATTCAGCCTGTGTCAGATAAAAGTAGTAATAATACCGGCGTGTATAGCCGCTCTCGATCTGACGCGGGTATTCGTTGAAAGTCTTAACCTCCACGTTTCCTGAAAATGTCGTTTTTTCACTCAATTGCGCGGTCAAGCCCGTCTGCAGATAGATTTTATCGAAGGTGACATGGTCGATCTCCTTACCATGATCTTCGCCATGAACGATCTGTCCGAATTCAATAGCGGCCTGGCCGGTCGGGGTGATTTTTACTCCGGCGACATCGAGTCCGTAACTTGCCGCTGTAACACAGAACAGGAGAGCTGCTCCGGCCCCGGAAATCCTTGAAAAAATCATTATGAGCCTTTCATGCGAACAGACCCCTCCGGTAGTCCCTCAAAGACGAGCGACCTGCCGGAGAAGTGAGATAAATAGCAGGATATCAGAAAACGCAGGCTTACTTATTGTAAAAGACGATATCGTCAACGTAATACATCTTCGGTCCTTCGCTGCACGACGCGTAGCTGTAATCCGCCCGCTCCACACCGGCCCCCCGGAACACCAGTAACCGATCAATCTGCGTCATGCTTGTCATGGGAATATCTCTGGTGAGTACTACAGCGTCGTCAATAGAATAGGTGATTTTTCCTGTAGTAAAGCTGACTTCGACGACACATTTGTACCAATGGTCAAGCTCCATAGGCTGAATCATGGTGTCGGTATTCGCCACACTACCGAGCATATCGTAAAATTTGCACTTGATCGAATCGTTCGGATCAAATCCTATACCGAAAGCATGGCCGAGCCCCCCTGACGAACCGGCATTTTTTCCGATTTCCACGGTAAAATTAATTCCACCTTTTTCCTTTGCCATCATATAAAACTGTACCCCCACGGTGCCATTAGCAACCCAGTGGTCGGCATCCAGCGAATAAAGCAGCGCCGTCTGGTTGGAGTCACTCACGAGGGACTTTTTTCCGGTATGGGCAGCATCACCGTTAATCGTCATTCGAACATAATGAGGTGCTCCTGCAACAATCATATAATCCTGATCCCACTTCGACAGGTCGCCGCCGAACCCTTCGCTCAGTATTGCCGTAGCGCCGGCGGGTACCACGGGAGTATCGCCCCCCGCTTCTTCGGAAGCCGGGTTGTTGCAACCAGTCCCAAACGCAATAAACCCTGCCAACACTATAACTGTGTAAAGAAACCGGGAAATCATATTATTCCTTTCTCGCTGAGTACTAATGCTGAATAAAGTAGTTATTTACTGACAACGAATTGCCGCGTATTCACACCATTTTTGGTTATGATGTTAGCAAAATATATTCCGGAACCGATACTCCTCGTATCAAATACGACGGTTGAATGCTTTGTGCCGTCACATTTCGCAACCGTACGACCGGAAGGAGCGATGATAGACACCTTGAAATCACCACCATCGAACGACACCGTAAAGGTATGAGACATCTGGCTGACCCGCAATGACCTTAAAGTTTCCGGCTTCCTGCCGGGATGGTAAGCAGCAGTAACACAGGCGTCCGTATTCGGCCCAGGTGTTCCCAGTGCCCCGAATGAATCCATAGGAAAATTCTTGAAGCCCAGGGCAAGTGCCGGTGATCCGTTTTTCACACTGTAATCGCCCTTCGGCCTCCCGGGCCCCCAATCTTTATTGGGATCGGTAAACATCGGGTCGGCGACCTTTGAATGCTGATCATTACCGGCCCCCGTCCATTGTGACCATGAGAAATTACCGCCACCACAATTATTCCAATCCGAACATTTCGGTTCACCTTTGGTGGTGTAAACAACATTGGAATCCCATTGCGCGATGACCCTTTTTACCTGACCGGGATCACTGCCACAACAGAACTGGTACACGCACGGTTCCTTTGTCTGATAAATTATCAGGTGTGCACCGTAATGATGTGATTGATCCCAAACACCATGAAACTGAACGTTTCCGTCGATAATAACATTATTAAGGTAGGTATTGTAGCGATGCCATTGGAGCTTATGCCCCCCGCCGATACAAAGGTTGTTTATCTGGTAGTAGTTTGACGCCTGATCGTCAAGATCAATACCGAAATTGCCCGGTTCACCCTCCCAACGGTTGTTGCGGATAAAGGTCGTATCTACCGCATCGTAAAACGTTGCGGCTGGATCGTTTTGAAAACGCTCATTCCGGTCGCGTCCCCAGGCATTAAACGGACCGTGATCACCGCTTTCCTTGACGCAATCATACACCCAGTTATGCTCAATGACCGAGCCGCCCCAGCAACCGTCACAAAAATTGACACCGGCACGCGGGATATTGTGGATGGTGTTGTGACGGATGGTGTCATAACGAGTCGCCGAACAGGTGAATCCAGCGGTCTGTTTTTCAAACCGTCCCAGATGGTTCATCATATTATTGTCGACAGTAATATATGCCGGATACTCCTCTGTGAGCGGACCGGGTGTTCTATCATTACAGGCCGGTGGAGAGGACCAGGAATTCGCACATCGAATGGAACTTCTGAGGCCAAACAGACAGACGCACGAAGCGCCCCCATCTACGAAGTTATTATTGTATATCACATGTTTACGGTTATATCCGCTACAGAAAACACCATTACCACCAATCTGGTCAAAGAAACTATTTTTAATCGTTATGTATTCCGCATTCTGCATGAAAACCGTTCCCTTGCGAACAATTCCCCAGTCAGATTTGGTAATTTTCTCAAAAAAATCACCGGTACCATCGAAAAGCGAACGGTAAGTATGAGTAAGAACAACATTGTCAAACGTGATATACTTGACACTTCCGGCGGTATTAGCTCCGGTACCGACGAAACGAAGCAATTCAGTGAGCGATGCGAGTTCGATGGTGGAACTACTCAAATCGGTACCTGATGGCGGCCAGAAAAACAGTTCTCCCGTTGACTTTCTGTAGAACCACTCACCGGCGGCATCCAGAAATTCATAACAGTTTTCCGCCATTCTGTACTGAGAATGCATACCACTACCGCGATTATTGTCACCAACCCAAACTGGAGTTACCGAATTTCCATTCTTGGTAAGTATGTAACTGTTACCTCCCCACATTGATCCATGCAGAGCGCGTATGTATCCCGGCCCCTCCGCCGGATTGGCGCATGCATTCGCTTTGGCTACCGCATCACTTGCAGACCCTTGAAGCATCTGATTTTCGTTGAAATTAGGATATCGCGCCATTATCTGACGTTTGCCGTTCAGGAAAAGCTGATCGGCTTTCAGATCTTTGGCTATAGTGGTCTTCATGACCGATCCGCCCGAATTTGTCCAGGTCGAAACGACCTTGATACCACCACTGATAATCGCCTTACCGCACCCGCTATATACAATCGGAGCACTTGCCGTTCCGGAATTTGTCGGCCCGAATACAAGTGGTTCCGTTAAATAGTATGTACCTTCCAGAAGATGGACCGTAACCGCCCCACCAGCCTTAAGCTCATCCGCCTTGTCACGCGCCTTGGCGATAGTGGCAAGTGCTGTACCCGGACTGGCTCCATCGGCATCGTCGCTTCCGGTTGGCGAAACATAGAGATCCGCACTGAATACAGATGCTGCTGCGCAGCAGACCAGTAAACTGAATAGTGAATTGTACCGCATCAAAAACCCCACTTGTTTCTGGTAATGAAAATGTTCAAGTTAAAACTTTACCCCTGAAGCTCGGTTGAGAACTATAGATAATTGAAGCTTGTGCTAACCGAACTATCAGGTATTTATTTAATTACTTCAAAAGATTTGCTGTCTATTTAATTCATTTAAAGTTTTATTGTACCAGTGTACTAGCACTGCATGTAGTATCGACAGTTTTTGTTAATATAAATTCAATTTTTTGGATGTGCACGAATTTTTTGGAATTTGGTCAAATTCAGGTATTTTCAGCACAATCAAAGTAGGATCAGTATAGCCACTTAAACAGTTCCTGTTCAGGATTGAACAGTTTCTTCCAGAACGGTCATTGAGGTGGTCCCTGAGTGCATCGAAGGGCTCTCGAAATGACACATTTTAACGGGAAACGCGGTCACTTCGAGAGCCTCAGTGTCCGGAAATGGCCAATCCTGAACAGGAACTAAATATCTATTTAAGGCGAGGCGTGACAGGAAGACCTTATCGTAATTGTTCAGGTACCCTAAACAGCGATTCCGCTCAGCCTGTCAAAGGGTGAACAACCGCACGACCGTTGAAAAATGCCTATGGTTCCCTTCGGCTTCGCTCCGGGTAACTCAGCTCACCATGAGCAACTCTATAAACATTGATCGGGAGTACCTGAACAGTTCATAGTATCTTTAGATTAAAAGTAACCACTACATTTGCCACATTTAACCATATTTCTGCCTAAACGATCATAGCGGCATCAATTTATTTTATGGGCAGTCATTTCCATCACTTCCATTTATTTTGCAAACATTACTTCTTACGACCTCTCCAAAGTTAGTCACTTCACAGAAATAATAAGCGTCCGTCTCAGAATGCAATTGTTCAATATGCAATGTTGGAGTATCATAACCCGAATATCCAAGCCAATCCCTCAAATAGGGATCCATGTCTGCAAGTTTTATTGGATTATCGGTAGACCCATCACTCGAAATATACCAGTCAAAAGAACCGCCACATGACACGATAAGACTCAAATTATAGGGTTCAAAACATGTCCCGTTTACAGAACTGGGTAGGTTTGCAACCGGATGTTGATGGTATGTCGCATGATTTGTCTCCACTGTATTGCAATTATCGGTAACAACGCACCAGAAGGATGAAGTGTTAACAGGAATCGGTGCGAAAACAGTTAATGTCGATGAAAAGTAATTTTTAAAATAAACTGGAGACGAACTACATTGTTTTGGGGTTCCAGAACTATCAAAGTACCAAACATAACTTGCAGCTCCCGTCGCACCCGTTACCTGTACTGAATAAGTTGGACTAGGGTTACCGCAGTACCAATCTACATTCTGAACTGTCGACAAATTTGGTGCCGGCTTAGCCGTCCATTTTGCATACAAATAAATATCACTGCCACCCATTACGATATTGTCCTGATCAGAATAAACGACCGGACCGGAAGGACTGGTCGCCCATCCAGTGAAATCATAACACTGGTATGAAAAACCATTTGGCAACAAATTATCTGAAGAACCACTTTGTATGCTCTGTGTTTGCATGGAACCACTTGCGGCTGGCGCATTTTTGTCATAATGTACATAATAGGTATTTATTGTCCATTGTGCATTGAGCCTCGTATTCGATGTAATAGAAATATTTGCTCCAGGGGCGTATGAAGTTCCAGATCCATCCAATTCGGTATTCCATACGGAGAAAGTATAGTTTGTTCTTGTATAAGAATTTGATGCAACAGCTACGACTGATCCAGAAGGCAAATCGTTCACCGTTGACGGCGTAGTTCCCCCGGTGTTACCATTCCCATAATAGCTCAAAGAATATACCGGAATCCAAACTGCAAATAACGTTGTATTTGCAGTTATAACAATATTCGTGTTGGGTGCATATGAATCTCCACTTCCATCCGGTTCCGTATTCCATGCGGAGAATTTATAATTTGTTCTTGTAAAGGTATTTGCTGCAACGGTAACGATTGACCCAGAACTTAAATCACCCGCTGTTGGCGGTGCATTTCCACCGGTGTTATCGTTTCCATTGTAGCTTAGGGAGTAGAGCGCCGAGCAATTTGCCCTGATGGTTGCATCGCCGCTGATGAGAGTTACCTTGGTTACCGATGACAACGGATTTGTAATCGAAGCAGTCCCACTCGTCACCGTCCAACTTGAAAAATTGTAACCCGTAGATGGTGTAACCGAAACGTCTGTCGTCGCCCCATAATTTACCGTTACATCCCCATCCGGATCGATGGTTCCATGACCATCGTTTTCTACTGTCAGTGTATAGGTGATCCGCGTTAAGTTCGCTGTTACCGTCGCATCTCCCGAGGTGAGAGTGACCGTCGTTGTTGCTGAGGAAGGTGTCGCGATAGTCGCGGTTCCACTCGTCACCGTCCAACCGGAAAAACTGTATCCCGTTGCGGGTGTCGCCGCGATTGCCGTTGCATCGCCATGATTTACCGTTACATCACCATCCGGATCGGTCGTACCATTGCCACCACTCCCGACGGTCAACGCATACGTATTGATCGCTAAATTCGCCGTCACACTCTTCGCACCATCCATCGTAACGGTCACCGAATCATCCGTGCCCGAAGCATCGCCCGTCCAA
>JBNLDC010000044.1:0-38957 GCA_050304135.1 Chitinispirillaceae bacterium
GAATGTTTCCAGAAAGAAATCACGTCCAAATCAGCCACGAGTCAGCAAAACACCGACATCAAGATGGATAATTGGAAGACTCAAGAAACTCGGTATTAGTCGCTCAGAGAAGGGATAGATACCTTAAGTCAATGGCATTGAGCCTTAAGGTACCCGGAAACTTAAGATTCTGAATACTTCGGAGGTGTCGATAGCACTATATGGATATAATCAATACATACACTCCCTTCCAGAAGACCGACATCCTTATACTCACATAATTCTCGATGTATTCGCCCTATTCTAACTTAAAATTACCGTACATTACCTTCTTACGACGCGTCAGGATCTAGGCCACATGGTACTTGCATTCCCATTTTCTTTACACCATTTTAGTACTTTATTCGTCATCTGTTACTCCTCTTGTTAATTTGAAGATTTAAATCATCACATGATTCAATATCAAACCACAGATGAATCCATGCCCTAGTCAATACTTCAACTGAGCATTTGCTATCCTGACCGGCATAGCCATCGCTTAACGATGAGTTAATAAATAGCACCTCCTTTCCATGCAATATTTTTTCCGTTTATACGTCTTACCTACCATCCTTCAGGATGACATTTCCAGACACCCGGGAGCAGCAGAATAATGATCGCCGTACGAACCGAAAACCTGACCAAGCGTTTCAAGAAGCTCACCGCAGTCAATGCTGTATCGTTCGAAGTGAACAAAGGCGAGATCTTCGGATTTCTTGGACCGAACGGTGCCGGTAAAACCACTACCATCAATATGCTCTCAACACTCATCGCCCCCACCTCCGGTCATGCGGAACTCGAAGGCCACGATATCGTTAAAAACCGTAACGGTGTCCGGCGTTCCATCGGGGTCGTTTTTCAGGAACCGGCGCTCGACAGTCGGCTTACCGGTCGGGAAAATCTCGAGTTTCACGCCCACATGTACGGAATGAAATCAGGAGAACGCAAGTCACGCATTGCCGAAGTGCTCTCCCTGGTGGAACTTGAAGACAAAGCCTCACTGCTGGTGAATACCTATTCCGGCGGCATGAAGCGCCGGCTGGAAATCGCACGCGGACTCATGCACCGTCCCGCCATACTTTTTCTCGATGAACCGACACTCGGCCTCGACACGCAGACACGGCGCCATATATGGGAATACGTGAAAAAACTCAACAGCGAAACCGGGATCACCATCCTGCTTACCACGCATTACATGGAAGAGGCCGATGCACTCTCGAACCGGATTCTGATTCTCGACCACGGGGGTATCGTCGCACTGGATACTCCCGCACAACTCAAAAACGTTCTGGGTGGTGATGTGATCGAACTTTCCGCAACCGGTGATACCACCATGTTTGCCGCGAAGCTGCAGAAGGAACCGTGGATTCAGTCCGCTGCGGTGCAGGAAGATGTGGTGCGGCTTACTCTGGAGAAAGCGGAAACAAAAGTGGCGGCAGTGGTGGAGGCTGCGGTCGCGGCGGACCTCACGTTATTATCGGTCAATATTCGCAAACCGAGTCTCGACGATGTGTTTATTCACTATACCGGGAAAACAATCCGCGAAGAAAACGGCGACAAACCGGCGCCCCGTGGAAAACGTGGTGGCCACCACGGTCACTGACAGGTAACGATAACAAGGAGTACTATGATACGTGTCGCAGGAATTCTCTGGCTGCGGGACATGAAACGGCTTATCCGCTCGCCGTCTCGCATAATAGGCAGCATTACCCTGCCGCTGTTGACGCTTATTGCGCTCGGTGCCGGATTCGGCCGCATGCCGATTCCCGGACTGCAATCACCCGACTATCTTTCATTTCTTGTTCCCGGAATGATCGGCATGACGATCCTCTTTGGCGGGACCTTTTCGGGGATGTCGGTGCTCTGGGACCGGCAGTACGGCTTTCTCAAGGAGATCATGGTGGCCCCGGTGCCGCGTGTAGTGATCGTGATCGGACGGATCGCCAGCGGCAGCACCACCGGCATCATCCAGGCAACGGTTATCGCTCTCGCTGCAACCCTGTTCGGCTTTGTGCTCCCTTCACCGATGCAATTCGCTCTGGCGTTTATTTTCATGGTGCTTACCTCGGTGATCTTTACCGGTCTCGGACTCATTTTCGCCTCGCGGATGAAAGACAAACAGGGATTCGGTCTCATCATCAATTTTCTCATCATGCCGTTTCTGTTCCTCTCGGGAGCTTTCGCCCCCATCGGCAATCTCCCGGATGCTCTCCCGCATTGATCCCCTCACCTACGGTATCGAAGGACTTCGTGCGACACTGCTTGGAACAGCAACTGTTCCACTGCCGGTTTCACTGGCGGTATGTACGGGAGGCGCGGTGGTGCTTATCGCACTTGGTGCATGGTTTTTTAAGACGAGTGAGGCTGTTTAGAAGAGAGAAAAAAAGGCGGCATCCAGATTTGAACTGGAGAATAAAGGTTTTGCAGACCTCTGCCTTACCACTTGGCTATGCCGCCGGAAAAAAATGGGCTCCCCGCAAGGAGAAGCCCTGAATTTGGAGCGAGAGACGAGATTTGAACTCGCGACAGCCACCTTGGCAAGGTGGAGCTCTACCACTGAGCTACTCTCGCATTAGAAGAAGCAAAAAATAATACAATTCAGATTTTAGTGTCAATACTTAATTATGAATTTACCGCAGTTCCTGTTGCTACCAGGTCGCGACTTCAACTTCTGGAGCTGTTCGAAATAAAATACCCACAAGGTGTTGAAATGATGCTCAAATAGTTCATTTCGGATTGAGCGTCTGAGCGGTCGTCATCATGATCGCGATGAAGGCCATCATTCCCACGGCAAGGCCAATCTGTTGCCGGTAGTTGTATTCCCTCTTCCGCAACTTTATTTTTCTGACAGCAGGAGTTGCTGCAACATCTTTTTTTTCAGTTACTTGAACCTGTTTTTCTCCGGTTGTTCCACTGCCGGAAGTTCCCCCTGCTGTCGGGAGAAGTGAATCAGGTTCTGATACTACGGCAGTTGTGTCCATGGAATCAGATTGCTCAACGAGGGAATCCTGTACCAATGAATCCCGCTCGGTGCTGATGATGACCGTATCTGGCCTGAGGCTGTCCGAAACAGTCTCGGCGCTAAAGAGCGGAACAGTGAAGCAGAGAGTAACCAGTATACTTCGAAACAGCATATCAGCCTATCAATTTTGAAAGTAATGCGTTGATTTCTTTAGGATTACCACTACCTTTCGTCGCCCGCATCGCCTGACCGACAAAAAAACCAGTCAGTTTTTTATCACCGGCTTTAAACCGCTCGACTTCTGCAGGGTTGGCATCGAGAATTGATTGGACGATTTTTTCAAGTTCATTCGTATCGGAGAGCTGCTGCATCCCTTCGTCGGCAATAATCGTATCGGGATCCTGGTTGCGGTCCTGCATCAGATCCAGTACCTTTTTGGCACTTTTCACATTCACCGCGCCGTTCTCGACCTGTTTCAGAAGTGCCCCGAGCCGCCTCGGCGTAATGTTGAGTTCCTGAAGATCAATTTTTCTGTCGTTCATCAACCGGAGAAGATCAACCATTATCCAGTTGGCCACCTGTCGTGCATCAGCAAAATGCTCAAGTGTCGTCTCGAAGAAATCGGCAATTTTCCGATCAGAGGTGAGCACCTCCGCCGCATTCTCCTGAAGCCCCAGTGCACTGATGAAACGCTCACGACGATTATCAGGCAGTTCCGGAAGTGTTGCACGCAGTTTCTCAATCTCTTCGCTGCTCACGATGAGCGGCAGCAGGTCGGGCTCCGGAAAATACCGGTAGTCATGCGCGTCCTCTTTGGTTCGCATCGGCACGGAGCGATTGGTTGCCGGATCCCAGAGAAACGTTTGCTGAACGATGGTTCCGCCGCTGCGCAGGACCTCTTCCTGACGCCGCGCCTCGTATTCAAGTGCCTTCTCGACCCCTTTGAAGCTGTTCATGTTCTTGATCTCTGTTTTGGTACCGAGTTTGGTAGCTCCCTTTGGCCGCAGCGAGATGTTGGCATCACATCGGAGGCTGCCCTCCTCCATGTTACAGTCGCAGATTTCAAGATATTCCAGAATTGATTTTATGCCGGTAAGGTAGGCGTACGCCTCCGCCGGGCTGCGGATCTCCGGTTCACTCACAATCTCGATAAGGGGTGTGCTGCACCGGTTGACATCAAAAAGAGATTCCGGCGCACGGTCGTGGATCAGCTTCCCGGCATCCTCTTCCATGTGGATCCGGGTCACGCCGATGGTCCTTTTTTCTCCGTTCACCACAATCGGCAACCGGCCGTTACTGCAGAGCGGCTGATCGTACTGGGAGATCTGATACCCTTTCGGCAGATCGGGATAGAAGTAGTTCTTTCGTGCGAATATCGATTTTTCGGCAATACTGCAACCGATTGCGCACCCCATCCGGATCGCCATACTCACCGCAGCCTTATTGAGTACCGGCATCGAACCAGGCAGCCCGAGGCAGACCGGACAGCCGTTGCTGTTCGCCTCGTCACCGAAACGGGCTCTGCAACCGCAGAAGAGTTTGGTATTGGTCAGCAGCTGAGCATGAATCTCCAACCCGACGACTATTTCGTATTCCACCACCGGAATTCTCCTTGATCAATCAAAACAGTTACTGTCTTCCAAGGCCCGTAATTTTGGGCCTGATATTATTTACCTACAGCCTTGTAGGTAATGCCGGCCGGCTTCAGGGAATCCTTCCCGAACGCCTCAGCCTCCTCCCTGCTTAAAAACGCTCCCACCCGAACCCGGTAGAAGACCTGGTCGGAAAGTGTTACCGGCAGCACGGTCACCGTACCGAAGGTTGCCTCCAGTTTTTTCTGCAGCCGGGTCGCATTGTCGAGCGAGCCGAACGCCCCAACCTGCAGCGTATATTCGCCATCGCCCGAAGGAAAAGCACTCGCGGCAGGTGCCTTTACGGGTGCCGTCTTTTTTTCTCCACCGTGTATCGTTGCCAACGCAAGCAGATCCCGCTCAAGCAGGAGATCACCATAAACCCGCAGCTGCTTTTCAAGCGACTTCGCCATCGTGCTTTTACCGAGCTGTACCGCACACTCAAGCTTAGCCGCTGTCGCGGCAAGTGTCCATCCCCGTGTGGTATCCGGAGTGCCGCGCTTGTCAAGTTTCACCAGAGCCGAATCGAACAACCCCTCTTCCATGTCCAGTAGTGCGAGGTGGTAGTACGCCTCCTTCGCGAGATCAATCCCATGCTCCAGGGTGATGGTCTGCCAGAGAGACCGTGCGGTCGTATTGTCGTGCAGCGCCGCCGAAGCGAGCGCCCACCGGTGCCGGTACCGCGTTTCCGACCGCAGCGATGCCGCAAGCCGGTACCGCTTCGCAGCGGTTTTGAAGGCACTGTGGACAAACGAATAATCACCGAGCTCGCTGTACGCCGTAGCGCGGAGTGAATCGGAAACAGTGGTATCAGTCGCGTACCGCGTGAACAGCGCCACCGCCACCGAACACGGAGCGGCAACGCGGGCATAGGTCAGTGCGATCTTCGCATCGGACGGATCCGCCTTCCAGGCAAGAGTGAGCTTTTCCGCAGCTTCACCAAAAGCCCCTTTGGAAAGAAGCGCTAATCCCTTACGGTAATTACTGTCAGGCGCGGCGTAAATTCCTGCGCTTGTCACCAGCAGCAGCAGCGCTGTAAACACTCCAGATGATCGGGAGTTCCCGGTCATGATTTTTCTCCGTCATCGTCCTGATCGCTCAACGGTTCACCGCCATCCGGAAGGTCGCCATCGGTTTCCGGCGGCAGCTCGGGAACCACTTCTGAAGGCACTTCGGGAAGTGCATACTGATGCGAGCGTTCCTGCTCGTCGAGTACCCGCTTTGCATCGGCGAGTTTCGCTTCCAGTTCACGAAGCTCTTTGGTACGCTGATGCACTTTACGCTGCATTACCACATAATAATAGAACGCGGCGAAAAGCCCCAAAAGCAAACCGATACCGAACGCCCCTGCAACATACGCGTAAATGGGAATCGCAGGTGTCCAGTAGGTAAGAATTCGTGCTTTTGCCACCGCCTTAAAGGGCTCCTGAATAAAGGTGAAAATCAGGACCCAGGCAAACAGGAACGTAATCGAAAAGCTGACTATCCATTTAAGTACTTTCATGAAGCAACCCTTTCACAGAGGAGGGTCATACCGGACACCCGGGCGACCTTCGCTGTTAAAATCGTTCCTGACTCGACACCCTCGCAAGCGATGAGCGCCCTTTTACAGCCGTTGTCACGGGCCATCCAGTCCCTGCCGCGCTTTTCCTGACGTGCGCCGAGCATCAGTTCAAGTTGTTTCCCCGCCATCGATGCGTATATCTCTTTTGTAATGGCAGTCTGCAGATCGATAAGTCGCTTGAGTCGCACCGACTTCTCTTCCTGCGGCACCGAGTCGGGCAGCTTCGCGGCAGCTGTTCCTTCGCGCACACTGTAGGCAAACATAAACGCCGTGGTATACCGGACCTCACGAACCAGCGCGAGGGTCTCCTCAAACTCCGCTTCGGTCTCCGAAGGAAAACCGACCATAATATCGGTGGTAATATCGGCCTCAGGCAGGTACTGCCGGATCATGGAGATATGCTCCCGATAGTGGAGCGCGGTATACCGCCGGTTCATCAGATCGAGCACCCGGTCGGATCCCGCCTGAACCGGCAGATGAATATGGCGGCAACACTTTGGTTCCCGCGCCATAGTGCTGATGAGTTTCTCGGTACAGTCCTTCGGGTGAGAGGTGGTGAACCGGATCCGCTGCAATCCGTTTACCCCGGCAACCATATTAATCAGATCGGGAAAATCGACCCCGTTATCACGATACGAATTGACATTCTGTCCAAGGAGCGTAATCTCCCGTATCCCCCTATCCACTTTTTTCCGGACGCTATCCAGAATGGTTGCAGCAGGGATGGATAATTCATGACCTCGAACATAGGGAACAATGCAATAGGAGCAGTAATTGTCGCATCCCCGCATGACCGAAACGAAATCACTCGCTTCGTGCAGTTCAGCAACCGGTTGTGAATCAACCGGTTGTTGCGGAAGTAATGAATCAATAATAGTATCCATCTGATCAATCGAACGGGCGCCGATTACTGCGGTTACTCCCGGAATCTTCTTTTTCAGAAGATCACCGAGCCGTTCAGCCATACAACCGATCACCCAGAGTTGCGCCCCGCTCTTCTTCAGCCGGGCGTATTCCCCTATTCGAACCCGCGCACGCTGCTCCGCATGCTCCCGCACGCTGCAGGTATTCACCACGATGATATCAGCAAAGGTTGGATCTTCGGTCGGCTTGTACCCCCGTGCGGTAAGACGATCGCACAATTCGTTCGAATCGGCAACGTTCATCTGGCATCCGAAGGTTTGAAAATAAACGTAAGGCATTACTAATTAATCTTTTAAAGGAACGTTTCAACAGTATCACCATGGAGCACTGCCGAAATGGCTGCTTTGACGCCTTAAAATACTTAATGCGGGTTAACAATTATATGGAGTATAAAGGAAATGACGGGCTCCTCTGCCACAAGCCCGTGAATCATTCATCTGTCGGTGTTATTTCAACAGTATCGTATGATTCCAAACGACCGAATTATTCATTGCAACCGTAACACAGCCCGTCGAACTGAAGGGGTGATGGGGTGAGGCGATAGGAAGAACTACCGAAACTACGTCATTCTACCGAAGTAGAATTAAAACATGCTTTCAAAACAAAATAATAAAATAACGCGGAAATACCACCCTCTATCTGTTCGCAAAAATAAGATGTGTTCCCAAATTTCAATACTATTTATACCTTATAAATCAATACTTTAAATACTGTTGTGTTCGCACTATATCAGGTAGTAATAACTTTCTTTCAAATTTTCCGGCGTCAAATTGCCTATATTACCGGGATATGAATAAAAGGAGCGGTTCGCAATTCACTATTTTCGATTATACCGAATATCGGCTGCTGCTTAAAGAGTATTACTTGTTTCAGAAACAGAAGATCCGCTCGTTTTCATACCGGTATTTCGCCGGAAAAACGGGTGTTTCGTCGAGTGTGCTTAAAGATATAATCGAAGGTCGGTGCAAGCTGACCCTTGCCGTTATGCGGAAATACGACGCCGCAATGCAACTGATTCCTAGAAAGATTGAATATTTCAGTACTGTGGTCCAGTTCGTCAACAGTTAATCCAACAACGAGAAAATTCTCTGTTTCCCCCGCATGGTTTGGAATCAGGAGAGAGGTAGCGAAGAGGGGTGTGTATGATAAAGGTGTTGTGCAGTATGCTGGTATTGACTGTGATGGCGGGTTTCGGGTTTGTTGCCGCACAGGATACACTTTCACCGGGTATGTCGTGTTATAACGATATCGTTGATGACTGGAAGGACCAGGACGGCATTGCCGGAAGCAGCGATTACCGTGGAGCGATTACAAAAATTCTGCCGCAACTTCCCTTTACCGACAGAACTATGCTGCAGGGCCGACTTGATGCGCTGGGCGGTGCCGCGGGTAACAGTACCGAAATGCAGCGGCTGTATATCCGTACCTGCAGCGCCCGGCGGGCAATGCGGATGGGTGATTACCCTCAGCAGTTTCAGAAAGTGCTCTTTTCGGAACATCCGGTGCTCGGTGGCCTCTACTTCTACGATAATGTCTGGAAAGCGGGCGGTGTCGCCGGGAGGGGACTCGAGCTGCTTGAAATGAAAGGATTGTTCGGTTCAGTTACCCACCTGCTTTCAGGCGGAGAGGCCAGACATGCAAATGTCTCCTTTGACGGTAAACGGGCGGTGTTTCCATGGCGCGGCGGCAATAGCGGTTCATCCGATTACCATCTTTACGAAATCGATCTCGAAACCCGGAAGACCCGTCAGCTCACCTTCGGAAGCGGTGAATTCTCCATTGACCTCGATCCGGCCTACCTGCCCAACGATGACATCGTATTCGTATCGACACGCTTCGCGCAGGAAATCGACTGTATTGCCGGACGGGTCACCAATCTGATGCTCTGTGATAAAGACGGTAAGTACATGCGGCAGGTGGGGTTCGACCAGGTGCCGATTCTCTATCCTCAGGTATTACCCAGCGGTAAAGTGATATACTGCAGATGGGATTACAACGACAAGAGCCATACCTACGGTCATGCACTTTTCATCATGAACCCCGACGGTACCGCGCAGCAGGAGTACTGCAACAACAATTCGTGGTGGCCAACCATGATTCTGCAGGAGCGTCCGATTCCCAATAGTACGAAAATTATGGCGATGATCGGCGGTTATCACACACAACAGTGGGGGAAAATCGGTATTATTGATGTGAATATCGGTACCCAGAACGGTGTGGGGGTCACGCTGGTGGCACCGGTTCGTCAACCTGAAGAGGACAATGTTGATATGTGGGGAAATCCCAACGGCGGCCCGCACTCCTGGAGTCAGGTTGATGCCGCCGCATTCCCGCGTTCCGGTGCGGCTCCGCTTGATCAATGGGGCCAGAAACCGCCGATGTTCGCATATCCCTGTCCACTCAGTGAGGAGGCTTTCATTGTTTCCTATCGCCCGGCATCAAAGGAGAGTTCCTGGAACGGGCGGATGGGGCTCTATTTCATGACGGTGGATGGTGAGCGGGAGATGCTCTACGTCGATCCTGCAGGATCATGTATGGGTGCAACGCTTGCAATGCCCCGGCCGGCTCCGAAGATGATCAGCAGCATGGTTGATTACCGTGATTCCCTTGGCACGTTTCAGATTATGAAAATCAATCTCGGACAGAGTTTGCCGGGTGTCGCCGACGGCGTTATCAAACGACTGCGTATTGCGGAGCTTTATTTCCGCCCCGGTCCGGCCGGCCCGGGTGCCGGACCCCATTGCGGTCCCGGCTGCATCAATTTCGGCGGGGCTACCTACCACACCAAAATCGCAACTGAAAACGCCTCGTGGGATGCGAAGTGGATTGTAGGGGAAACACCGGTACAGAGTGACGGTTCTGCGCATTTCAGGGCACCGGCTCGCACACCGCTGTTTTTTCAGGCACTCAATGAAAAAGGCCAGGTGGTGCAGACCATGCGCTCATGGGTCACCCTGCAGCCGGGAGAGGTCTTTGCCTGCGTGGGTTGCCATGAATCACGACTCAATCCCACTCCTCCGCTCGGTTACACGCCGGTCGCCCTTCAACAGGAACCGCTTGCAATCGAACCGTTCTTCGGTCCGCGGCGGGGATTCACCTTCGACAGGGAGATCCAGCCGATCTTCAATGCGAAATGTACCAGTTGTCACAACGGTGGATCGAACGGCGGCGGGCTTGACCTGCGGCAGGGATCGGCATACAACAGTCTTACCCGTCATAACTCCTGTGATGCGTACAGCAAATATGTGTCTTGGTTTCATGCGGAAGATTCACCCCTGTTACAGCCGCCGAACCGGGCGGGATCGTGCAGGAGTCGTCTCGACAGCATTCTTGACAAGAAAGTATCCATCAGCCGGATGAACGGTGTTCAGCTAACCGATGAGGAGCTGCGGAAGATACGCTGCTGGATTGATCTGGGGGTACCGCAGTGGGGAACGTACAAGGAAGTGCATGCCGGGTCGGAAGACAATCTGGGTGCAAGAAACAACTGGCTTACCCAGGAAAAAAAGAATATCGAGGAGTATATCAGATACCAGGCGACAGTGGTAAAAGACGGCCGTAAAAACAGGATGACCGTGAACCAGGAAACTACCGGGAAACTACTGAACTGTGAACTGGCGGGTTCGGGAGCACTGCGACTCCGCATGAATGTTCCATCGGGTGCCGATGGCCAGATGTTCAGAGTAAACCTTTACAATCAAAAGGGAGCATTGGTTGGTACACTCCTCGAAAGGAAGCTTCCCGGAGGGGCTACTACGCTGATGGTAGAAAACAGTATCCGGGTTTCAGGACAGTATCTGGTTGAACTCCGCTCGAAAAGTGTCAGAAGCATTGTTCCTGTGGCGCTACTTCGGTAACTCCTTAATCGCAGGTAGAGATTCTCTTTCATTCTTTTACGGTGCCAGGTAATTTCAGGACGGTGCAGCGTCTTTTCAGAGGATGGTATTCAGTGCATGTAAGCCGTCTGCGAAAGGAGCCGTGGTGATCGACGAATGTCGTTTGAGCCGTAAAGGGGCGCTAATCCGATTTGCGTATACCGGCATCCCGTAGTAACACCGATAGAAAGTGGCTATAAAATGAATACCATACCCCGGAGAGACACCTTCCTCTCTCGACCCTTTCTGACGGTGGCAACAATCATGCTGTTCACTACCTGTCTCTCCGCTGCTGAATTTTCCGTAACCCCTCGTATCGGGATGAATCTGGCCGGGATATCGGTTGATAACGACAACGACGCTCTCGGGCGCAGGATCGGTTTCCGGGGCGGAACCGACCTTTCCGTTGCACTCACCCGATGGTTCGGCGTTCGTACCGGAGTGATCTATTCGTCGAAAGGTGCAGCCTGGCGGTATGAACGTGAGAGCGATGAGGGTAAAAGTGTCGATGCGATTGACGTTTCATATGCACGGTATATCGATATTCCCCTCGCTGCCCAGGTAATCTTTCCGCAGATCGGTCCGGTCAGGCCGTTTGTTGCCGCGGGGGTGGCCGGATCGGTTTTTCTTGGAGCGTATAAAGTGGTAAAAATTGACGGTAACGAGATCTTTCGGGGAGATAAAAATGAGGATGTTAAGAACACCGATTTCAGCGTTGTCGTTTCCGGAGGGATTTCGTACCCGATCGGTCCCGGCAACCTGATTCTTGAAGGCGGGTACAGTTTCGGAGTGATGGATATCAACCGGAACGAAGAGGAGTCGGTGAGAAATTCCGTTGCAATGGTTACCGCCGGGTACCGCTTCTCCATAAAAAAGAAGAGTGACAAATGAATACTATGCGTTCCCGGTTTGCTGCCGTATCAATTTTTGTAATTCTGCTGATCGGATGTGCAGTGGACCGTGACACCACCGATTACCGGCAGCGGATGCGTGACTTTGTTATCGGAATCAGCACGTATGCCAAAGATCAGGATGCCGCTTTTATCGTCATTCCGCAGAACGGTCAGGAGCTGCTCACGGTACATGGTAAGGAAGACGGTCAACCGGCAGATGCCTATCTTGATGCCATTGACGGTGTGGGACGGGAGGATCTTTACTACGGTTACGACGAAGATAATCAACCAACGGCTTCCGAAGACATTGCCTATATGCGATCATTTCTTGATATCGCCGAAGCGCACGGCGTTGAAGTGCTCACGACCGACTACTGTTCAACACCCTCAAAAATGGATGACTCCTACAAAAAAAACAGTGACAACCACTACATCTCCTTTGCCGCCGACTCCCGCGAACTCGACCGGATTCCGGAGTATCCGGAGGCACCGTATGCTGAAAACAACAACGATATTGCATCGCTGCATGATGCCGGTAATTTTCTCTATCTGTTGAATCCGGATATTGCGTATGCCACAAAAGAGGAATTTCTGACCGCGCTTCAGAATACCACCTACGATGCATTCATTATTGACGCGTTTTTCATGGATGAACCGTTAACCGCTGCTGATGTTGCCGGTTTGAAAATTAAACCGGATGGCGGTGCACGGCTGGTGATCTGCTATATGAGTATCGGCGAGGCCGAAGACTACCGGTTCTACTGGAAAGCTGACTGGAGCAGAAATGCTCCGGACTGGCTTGCCGGTGAGAATCCGGCATGGCCGGGAAACTACAAGGTGCGCTACTGGGAAGATTCGTGGCAGTCAATAATCTACGGCGGTACCGGAGCGTATCTCGACCGGATCCTTGCCGCAGGGTTTTCCGGGGTCTACCTCGATATCATCGATGCCTTTGAATACTTTGAAAACGACGGGAAATGGTGGCATCCGTATTGATACCGGGAGGTTTCCACCATCGTTGCAGTACCTTACACCCGGAACCCCAACCGCACACCCATCTCAAGGGTCATGTAACTCTGTGGAATCGGATGCAACCGCATAGCGTGATCCCAGTAGTAGTCTGTTGCATTGTACCGGTCGGTGAGGTTGAAAATATTGAAATAGGCATCATAGCGTGTTAAAAAACGATGATCAATGAATCGGGACCGATACTGCATACTGAAATCAAGACGGAAATAATCCGGTGCGCGGAAATAGCCGGATTCCATAAAATCATAAAACGGTAACCCCTTGGCGGCAGTGCCGTTGAGGTAAAAATGCATCTGCGCTTTATTACCGAAATGGGTGTGAATACTCCATCTGCCGGTCCAGGGAATATCCCATTCGTAGGTTTCACGGCGTCCTCCGGTTTCACGATAGGAACGGGCGATATTGACTGCGCCATTGATCGACAACCAGTCAAACGGCTTCAATTCACCGTCTATGTCCGCTCCTGCGGCATAAACCCGCCCTGCAGCCTCCTGTACCCAGATTTGCATAATCGGATCAAGTTTCGGTTCGTTCATCTTTTTTCGGAGATACGGCTGAATACCGCATTTGAACACCGGCCCGAATCGTAAAAACAGCGGGGTCGAAAGGAGATAGCTGCTGTTGTGCACTCTTCGGAAGTGATCATCGGGCAAACCGCGGATATCCGGTCGGGAGGTTACTCTGCCACCGTTGATGCCAGCTTCCAACCGCTCACCTTTCCACAGTAGTGATAATCCGACATCACCGATCACATCCGGTGATCTCCCGTACAAAATTCCGGCACCAAGCAGATCAAGGGCAGCGGTAAACCGCCCGAACGTCTTTTTCAGCCTGCCATGTGCCTGCAGATCAACCTCTCTGTTTCCTGCGGAGTATACCGTCGAAACTGCCGAATCTTCCCAGAAATACAGAAAGTCCCTGTTGTCTTTTCTGTAGGCGGAATCCACCAGCAACTGCTCTATTCTTTTTACCGTACCCTCCCATTGCAGCATTTCCATTGAAACATCGGCGGCTACATCAAATATGCCGGATAGCAGCGTATCAAACGTTGCGTTTATCGAACCATTGTAACAGGAAGAAAAAGTTTGAAACAGATCATCACCGGCCCGTTTCCCCGCTGCGAAATACTGCCGGGATCCTCCAAAGGTAATTTCAGGAATTAGGTTGTTCGGTGACCGCAGAGCAACAGTACCCATTCCCCAGGGAATGGTCTGTCGCTCGTCATTGCGGTTATAAGTATCCCAGGCCAGCCAGGAAAATGTTTTAAGTTGCATATTCCCTATCATACCGGCACCAGTCAGTGTCACATTACCGTAGCCAACTGGTGAACCGTACTCATTCTGATCATACTGTCGGCGTGAATCAAAAAAGAGCAGGGTATAATTTTCTGATCGGGTAAACCCGAGCTGCAATACATCGTCAGAGTTTTTCTTCGGCAGAGAGAGCAGAAAATCCTGCCCGATGGTACTGTAATCCACCGAAAGCTCCGGCCGTCTGAGAAGCTCCCGGTTCGCCGGCCGGTAAATGCCCGGCTGCGCATCGAGCCGGAAGCCGCTTGCGTCGATCTGACGTCCGGCTATGCCGTCTATAGTCAGGTCAATTTCACTCAGTGCCGAAATCATCAGCCCGTCGATATCGGCGTAGGAATGCCCCCCGAAGTGAAACGGCGCGAGCATCGGCACCCCGCAGATATAATACCTGTTGTCAAACGGGTTCCCCGCACGTACCATCATCCGCGAGCGGGATTCCGGTACCGAACGTATGGTCACTTTCGTTTTCAGAACATCACTGAGGTAATGGGTAAGGCCGGAAGCGAGCTGCTCCTCTTCAATATCCATGCGCGTTTTATCAAGCGGTGATCCGTATACCACCACCTCGATGGTTGAATCACGTTCGATCGGTTCAAGCCGGCAGGTTATTTTTTTTGAGCTCTCCGCTGCAATGCTAACCGCGGCATGAGCCACTTCGTAGCCTCTGGCGGTAACCGCCATCCGAAAAGGACACGAAGGCAACAGCCGGAAGGCGAACCGTCCGAGCGAGTCGGTAACGGTCGAGAGAATGCCGGATCGCTCCGACTGTCCGGGCATCTCTCCGATGAGTTCAAGGTAGGCGCCGGGAGCAATCTTCAGCTCCGCATCCGCAAGGGAATCCCTCAGCTGCAGATTGACCGTGGCACCAGCAACCGCGGCGGTAGTCGTACCTTCAAACACGGTACCGTAAACACTCGGTGGCAGTGCGTCACTTTTACGGAGGACCTCATACGGATTGAAGGTAAACTGCAGCGACACGGTTGAAGGAACCGCCGAGCCCTGCTCATACGCGGGAGTAAACCGGGACATGCGCATCGATGCTGCAACCACGGAATCCAGTTCCGGGTCGATTCCACTGCGCACCCTGCACCCTTCGACCGCTCCGGTCTGATCGAGGTCCACTTCCACCACCACGGTACCCGACACCCCTTTTTTCAAAAGTCGTAGTACCGGAAGATCCACCGTACCTTCCGAAACCAGTTTCGGCTCGGCGGAAAAACCGACCGCGGTTCCTCCGGTATTCCCGGAGCGGGCAACTGATCCTTCAGCAGCACCGGTAATAACGATACCGGTAAGCAAAGCAAGTGCTCCAACCATGCGACAGTACGGAATATGGAGGAAATGATGTGTGATGTTCATCGTGATTCCCTTATGTCTGAAGCGGAAAAGTAATATACCAGCCGGTACCACCCGGAACCATTACTACGCTCCGGCAGCGAACAAATGGAATACTTTTTCAGCATAATGCCATTTTTATGGTATGGAAAACGATTCCTCCTCATCCGTACCGGAACCATTGCCCGATCTGGTCGCACGGTTTCCGGAAGAACCCGGCGTATACCTGATGAAAAACCGGGACGGCCTCCCGCTTTACATAGGAAAGGCAGTGAACCTCCGCAGCCGGGTACGTTCCTATTTTCTTGATACGCACGACGACCGTCCGAATATCCCGGTCATGCTCCGCAAGGTCGACCGCATCGACTGGATCGCCACCCGCAACGAAACCGAGGCGCTGATCCTCGAGGCGAACCTTATTCGCAAACATCAGCCCCAGTATAACATCGACCTGCGCGACGACAAACACTTCCCCTATCTCAAGGTCACCGTTCAGGAGCCGTTTCCGCGCCTTCTGGTCGTCCGGCGCGTTGAGCGGGATGGCGCGAAATACTTCGGCCCGTATACCGACGCCACCGCCATGCGCCGCCTGGTCGCTTTCGCACGGCGGATTTTTCTTCTTCGCGACTGCAAGCGGAACCTCCCGGCGGCAAAGCCGCTCCGCCCCTGCATCAATTACGCCATGAAGCGATGCAGCGGCGCCTGTGCGGGAAAAATCTCTCAGGGGGACTACCGGGAGCAGGTAAACCATCTGCTGCGGTTCCTTTCCGGCCGCAGAACTGATCTTCTCAAGGAACTCACCGAACGGATGGAGCGAGCGTCAGGCAATTTACGGTTCGAAGAAGCGGCGAGCTGCCGCGATCAGATCAGGCTCATTCAGGATGCATCCCGGTTGCAACAGGTTGATCTGAAACTCGATGCTACCGATTGTGATGTTTTCGGCATCGCCGAAGGAGACCGCGGCACCTGTATGGCAGTGCTCCATTTTCGTGAGGGTCTGCTGATGAACAGCCGCCACTACCTTTTTGCCAAAACAGCATGGAATACTTCCAACCCGTGTCACGATAACCTGTTCCTGCAGTTTTATCTGACACGGGGCGATGAACCTCCCCCGCTTATCCTTATTCCCGAGAACGCGGGGTTCACACAGGAAACACTGCAACAGTGGGTAAATCAGCATTTTAATCGTAAAATACAGATCACGATACCTCAGAAAGGCAATCGTAAAATCCTTGTTGCAATGGCCGAAAAAAATGCCTTTCTCAATTTGAATCAGCATGTTACTCCTGATGCAACACAGGATCTCGCCGATCTTCAGAGAGAACTGCAGCTCCCCGTTACCCCTGAAACAATAGAAGCCTTTGATATTTCAAATATTGGAGCGTCGTTTACCGTTGCCGGGATGGTGCAGTTCAAACAGGGGAGACCAAACAAATCAGGGTATCGCCACTACAAAATAAAAACCGTAGAAGGCCAGAACGATTTTGCCATGATGATGGAGGTAGTAACCCGCAGGCTTACAAGACTTTACGACGAGAACAAGCCGTTTCCCGACCTGCTCCTGATCGATGGTGGTCCCGGCCAGCTGAATGCGGCGCTTAATGCAATCAACGAATTCAATAACCCTCCAGCGATAATCTCGCTGGCTAAAAAAGAGGAGCTTATCTACTCTCCCTACAACAAGATACCTGTCCGACTTCCTCCCACACATCCGGCCAGAAAACTGCTGGAACGCATTCGTGACGAAGTACACCGGTACTCCATTACCTTTCATCGAAAACTCCGGGGAAAACAGTTTAAAACTTCGGAACTTGAGAAAATTGAAGGTATTGGAAAAAAGCGGGCCGAACAGCTGTTGAAACGTTTCGGGTCTTATAAACGGGTAAAAGAGGCAAGCGTTGAAGATTTGTTGCAAGTTGCTGGTATTACTAAAGATATTGCAAAATCAATAAAGTCCTGATCATTGAATAGCGTTATCTCAATAACATATTGTTATTAAAATAGTTGGACTACTTTTAGTCGATACGTATAGTTGTGTTATTTTCTTAAATACCATTTTATCAACAGGTTGAACACACTCTTTCTTTGCCTGTCTATTTAGTTTCTGTTCAGAATTGCATAGTTCCAAAACAGAACGGTCATTGAGGCTCTCGAAATGACACATTTTAACAGAAAATCCGGTCACTTCGAGAGCCTCAGTGTCCGAATTTGACCGATTCTGAACAGATACTATTCAATCATTCCCCGGTATAATCCCGGCTCTGAGTCAGGAATCAAAGTGGCACCGGTAACCCGTTGATAAAATTCAATAGTCGCAGGATCAACCCACCCGACAACAGCATAACCGAATCCGGCAGTTTTCATTTCGTAACAGGTTGCATTCAAAAGCATTCTGCCGATTCCTTGGAATCGGTATTTTTCAGCAACACCGATTGGACCGATATAACCCAATGCTGTTGAATTGAAACAGCAGAATCCTACTAACTCTTTATTAATTAAAGCTATATAACACCCCATCGGATGAGAACCCAATGCAACAGATACTTCACTCGCCCAATTGCTGTTGAAATGCACTTTCACCCAGGCAACAATTTTTGTAACCTCTGGACCAATCGGTTTGCGCACAATACAATGCTTTTGCGCAACACCTTCATCAGCCGGGATACACCAGTGGTGATCATATAATTTTATAAGCAGATCAGGCATAATAACTAATTGAATTATTTAAGGTAATAACGACAACATTTCAAACAGCAGCTGATACTCTTTCTGATGTGGAACAAAAACTTCGGGTTCTTCCAACAGCTTATTTTTCAATGTAGTAAGAGGATAAAAAACAGCATCACTCACCTCTTTTACATCCGGGGTAATCTGTTCATTCTCCACCGGGACACTGCAGAGATAAACATCAACTAATTCATTGTCAAAATAGGAATTATTAAAATCAGTATACTGCTGAGATAAGGAAAACAATTGTTTCAAATCGCTGGGATGTACTGTTAAACCGAGTTCTTCAGACAATTCCCTGACTGCAGCATCACTACTGCTGTCTCCGGCACTGACATGTCCAGCACAGGAGATATCCCAAAGTCCCGGATGGGACTCTTTGGTGTCGGCCCGCTTCTGCAATAGAAGCTCTCCCGCCCGGTTGCGGATCCATACATGTACCGTTTTATGCCATAACCCTTTGCTGTGAGCATCGTTACGAGATATAATCTCACCAGTTGGTATGCCAGTAGGCGATACGACAGCTACCATTTCCATTTAATCTACCTAACTATACCTGCATCGGTACGATAAACATTTTTCCCGATTTCCGTCGGTTTCCATCGCCTCACCCCAACTCCCCCGTCCCCTCTTCCCCTCTCCATATATGGAGAGGGGAAGAGGGGTGTCCGAAGGCGATGCACTGAGCAGCCTGTCGAAGTGACGGGGTGATGGAGTGAGGCAATTGGAAGAAATGCCGATACTACGTTATCCTACTGAAGTATAACTAATTACTATACAATATATTATGACAAATTATCAGGCAGGCCGAGCTGTACAAGATACGCCTTAATTCGATCAATCCGACCCACCGTCTCACTGGAAATAATCTCATAAAGCTTTGTCATTCGGTGAGTTCTGACGCGAAGAGCATACTCCTTTTCCGATTCACTCTCTCTAAGTGGCGGTTTTTGAATATCTTTCGCGTAATGGAGGAGTCCGATATGTCCTGCCGGAGCCTCAACAATTCCTCGGGCAATTCCTTTGGCAAGATCGGTGGAGATATCTTTCAACGAATCGATAGTAGCAGCAATCTCGCTCCACTGTTCAACCGTGAGTGAACTACCCTTCCCCGGAATAGTGTCACCCGTTCCATTTTCTTCGTTAACAGGAAGTTGATCGCCTATTTTCGCGGCCATTTCAGGAGCATACTCTTCGGCGCAAAGCCTGCACAGTATTCCCTCATTGCCAACAGCAATACAGAGATTTCCCGGAGCCATCCGGATTTTTCGTGCGCACAGGCAACATCCACCTTCTGAACCGTCGTCTTCACCGGAGGCTCTATGGCGAATAACAAGCTTGTTTTTAAGAAGATTATGAAGTTCCTGTTTGAAATTCATGGGTGGCAACAACCCGGGAGATTAAGGTCAGGAAAATTACAGGAGTTCCATCTGGAGTTTATCGAGGAAAGCTTCGTCAATGGTGGGAAAACCGTCGCGATACTTTTTCATCTTGAGGGAGACCTCCTCGTCGGAGAGTCCTTTGATATAGTCGGTGAGCCACAAATAGTCACTGCCGGCTTTCTGCTTTGGAGCAGTGAGCTCCAGCTGATCAAACGTAACCGCATCGAGAGGAGCAAAAACCTTACGCGTAAGCCGGTCTCCCTGCTCCGCTTTTTTCCGGAGGTATTCCTGATACCGTTTTGCTACTGCATGAATCCGTTCCGCAGCCATATGACCCTTCCATGGTTAGTACTATAAATATACTTAAAAATGACGATTGACAGCATCTTTATATTGCCGAAACCTGCGGAATGGTGATAAAATTCTTCATTAAAGTATATTTCTGGCAGTAATTTCACTTTATACCCAGAGGATTGACCATGCAACACCACGGCTTGCTGCTGATAACCTGCGTATTATTCATGCACCTGTTGCCTCTCAACAGCGTTTCCGCAGCTGAGGGAAAAACAACCTACGCTGTTGTCAACCTGAAACCAGGTGACGGTGTTTCCGAAGGAGAGAGTGAACTCATTACTGACCGGCTCCGTACTGAACTGTTTAAAACCGGTAAAGTCAGTATGATGGAGCGCAATCAGATGCAGGATATTCTCAAGGAGCAGGGATTTCAGCAATCCGGCGCCTGCACCGACGAAGCGTGTCTGGTGGAGATGGGGCAGATGCTCGGGGTGAAGATCATGGTGATCGGTTCACTCGGGAAACTCGGTTCCATGTTCATGATCAACATCCGTGCCATTGACGTACAGACAGCACAGGTCGTCAAGGTCGTTTCCGTTGATGTCAAAGGTGACATCGAGGAAGTGGTCGACCATCTCTCCAAAATTGCTGTGAAGATAACGGGTGATCAGAAATTAGCAGAGGCACCACCGGAGCCGACAGTTGCCGCACCATTGCCGGAACCAGAGAATGAGACACCACCGCCGCAACCGGTAGCGGAGGCTCCTGCACCCTCACCGCTGGAAGTCGCTCCGGAAGAAACAGATGCCGTGGTTAAAAAAGCCTACGAAACCCCCGATAAAAACAAGAACCGCAGTGGCGTCGGATTCACCTTCAACTTTTTCGGTGAACCCTCACACATAATTACCAGTGACAGCTTGGACAGTGATGACTATGAAGGAATCTTTCTTATCAATCCAAACACAGGCAACTTTCTTCTTGTAGATGACGTTGACTATGAAAAAACAGCTTCACTGTTTGTCGACTATCTCATCCGGTTTTATATTCGCGCGGGGAAATACATCAACATCGAAATAGGGCCTCATATCATGATCGGCACGGAAACGTATGTATACTCCGGAGCAAACTCCGACTTCTTTGAAGCTGAATTTTTTAGTAGTTACTATATCCCCGGCGTTCATCTCGGCATTGATTTCGTAAAGCGGTTTTATCCTCTGAAAATCAATGTCGGGGTTTTCGGGAACATTTCAATTCCGATAATTTATTACAGTCTTGATTATTCAAACTACTCAACCTCCGACTATTTTTACGAGGAAAGTACTACTCCGTTCATGCGGCTTATCCCGGGATTCCGTACCGGTGCGGAAATCCTTCTTGGCAACCATTTCGGGTTCAGCGCCGACTTTGTATTCCAGGCGATCCAGTTTGAGTTCGATTATGATTTTGACGAATGGGATGAGGGAAACTTCAAATATAACTCAACCGATGCGACCAACAATACCCAGGAAGTCCAGTTTCTCAAGGTTGGTCTGGCGATCAGCGCAAACATATATTTTTAGGTGAAAACCTGGTGAAACAGACCTCCTCACCGGTCTGAAGCGTAACCAACAATACCGGATGGTCCGGCGGAACAATTTTCTGCTATAATCTACGGATACCGTTCAGAAAAACTGCATCCGACCTGTTCCCCCTTTCCACTTCATTTAATGGATACATTATGCGGATCTGCCACATCATCAACCTGCTGATACTCTTCTCAACAACACTTTCCGCCTTCAACCATCCTGAAATCGACTGGAAATCCGTTTCCACAAAGCATTTCATCATCAATTACTACGAGAATACCGAACCTGCGGTTTACGCAACCTGGAAAATCGCCGAAGCGGCCTACGCCACTCTCGCCGATCTCTACGATTATACTCCCCGGGAAAAAATCGCTCTGTCACTCGCCGATTACGATGATTACAGCAACGGATTCGCCGAGTGGACATCGGCAAGCATCATGATCTGGCTTCCCGACAGCCGGTTTGAACTACGCAGCAACACCACCTGGCTCAGAAACGTGATCACCCATGAGCTGACGCATATCATCAGTCTTGAAAGTAAAAAACGGGTACAGATGATCGATGTCGCCATTGGTCTCTCCTGTGCAACTCCCGATGAAGAGTACGGAGTTCTCTTGCCTACACCACGCATCACTACCTACCCCGCCTGGCTTGCGGAAGGTATCGCACAATTCGAAGCCGATGCCCTCGGTAATGACTGTTTCGACTCTCGACGGGAGATGCTGCTGCGTTGTGCGGTCCGGTCGAATACCCTGCTCTCCCTTGAAGAAATGAGTGCTTTCAATCATGACCGGATCGGTTCCGAACAGGTGTATAATCAGGGATATGCTTTTACCCGCTATCTATCCGGTAAAGTCGGTACCGAAAAGTTGCATAAGGTTTTCAGAACGGGCGCATCAGAAGCAAGGGATTTCTCTCGCCTCTTCCGTGAAGTTACCGGGAAGCAGCTCCCCGATCTGTACAACAGCTGGCTTGACTCATTGCGAAGCGACTATGCCCGTCGTTTTCCAGCCGCAGAAGAGACGTTCTCCTCCCGGTACAAACGGGGGAGATTCAATCTGCGTCCTGAGATTTCATCTGACGGCACGTGGTGGGCATGGCTGAGCAGCGGCAGTGATGACGGCGGGAGGACCGACCTGCTCGTCGCACCATACGGTTCCGTAAAACCGAAGCTTCTGATACCTTACGCTCACAATGCCCACTGTTTTTCTCCCGGTTCAGACCGGATTTACTATGTAAAGTCCCGTACACCCGCTAAATCCGGTTCCTATTTCAACGATATCTATTACCGGGACCTTCCCGAAGGAACGGAACACCGTCTGACCCGTGCGGGACGCGTTTATGATATCTCCCCGATTCCCGGCAGTGAGAACCTTCTTTGTGTCGCTTATCGCTCCGGGGCATTCGGCCTGTATACCTGCAACACTGCTACCGGCTTTTTAACCGTGCTTCTACCGGGCGACGCCGGCAGCCCGATCGTCAACAGTACCGTCAACCCTGAAAATCCCGACTCGGTAATACTTTCCAGAATAATCAACGGACAATCACGACTTTTCAGATTCTCCCTCTCGACAAAGCAGCTGGAACCGCTCTCTCCCGGTGGTGCTCAGGAGGAGTCTCCTCACTGGGCTACGGACGGCAGAGTTTATTACAGTGCCGACTACGATGGCATTTTCAATATTTATTCCGTTCTTCCCGACGGCTCCGACCTCAAACGGCACACGACCACAACCGGCGGGTTCTTTTCGCCACGACGTACACCCGATGGAAAACTTGCCGTCTCTCACTACCGAGCGTCCGGATTCGAGGTAGCTATACTGCCGCCCGCGGATACTCCCTTTCCCCTGCCGGAAAGCAACGGCTGTACATTCAGACCGCTCCCGGTACCGACCGGTAAGGTCACCATTAAAGACCGGCCCTATTCTCCAAAATACCGCAGGAGCGTTTCCGAACTGATGCTGATGGGTGATCTGACCAGGAACTCCAGTCTTATCACCGGTCAATTTTCTTCCAAAATGGATAGCTCAGTACTTCTCCTCCGTGGCGGAATCTCAAAATATCAATCAGATGCACTTCATAAAAAGGAACGCGTACTGCAACTGGCCATCGGAGCAGGGGCACTCTTCGGCGAAGAACCCTCCAACAACCGTTCGTTACGTTCCAGCCTGCTGAACATCGCACCACGTGATTCATCTCCGTTCCTTGAGAAAGCCATCAATCGGCGCCTGTCCGGAACAGCAGCTTCCCGTAGCAACCGGAGGTATGCACCTCCCCCTCCACGCTTTTCCCTTGTCCCGCCTTCTCGCACCACACTGCAGCAGTCTGCTTCCGATACGACCGATTCTGCTCAGGCTTCAACGCTCTTCTTCGGAGCGGCTCCGCTTTTCGCAATGGAGAACAGGTGTGCCGCTCCAACATTTGGTCTCGAATTAAGTGCAGAGCTTGCAGCTATGTTTCTTCCGCAGTTTATAACATTTACCCCCTATATGGAACTCCAGTTAGCGCGCGAATGGACGACCGGTATTCGTCTCAATTTCGTTTCAATGCCGTTTAGCGGATTCCCGCTCTATGGTACTCTGCCGGTCTATCTGCAGTGGGTTCATCCCGGCAGATACAATGAGGATATGACCTATAACTATGGAGACCTTCTTCAACTGGAACTTGGCCTGGCCCCCCGGTTTATACCATCTTTTTATGAGGGACTTCCCGATTCTACAGGAGATCGGAACGACACTGCGGTTGTCGGAGGCATCGGAGCGAATGTCAGTTTTTTTTACGGCCTACCGGTTCTCAAATATGCTTCAATTCAGCTGATGTCGTATACCACCGGAACCTACCATTCCAAACGGACTCGTGATGATATGGTGGTTGGCAGCAGTAATGGCGAACCGTTTATTAACGGGTATTCCAATTCCTATGTAGCTTCAATTAATAGTATCCGGGCGGTATTTCCTCTATTCCGTACCATAAATCGAGGGCGCCGGTACTATTTTGATGCACTTTACGGATATGTCGGCTATCAGCTCTTCGGCTATGCCAATAGTTCCTTTTTCGACCATACCGATGAATTCGGGCCGGAGATGTTTTCCGACGTCTATTACCGACCGGAATCAATCAGATTCGAACACACCGTCTCCGCCGGTATCACTATGGGACATAATCTGTCCTACCTCTTTTTTCGGCAGTTATCATTTGATTTCAGCTATTTTATTCTCAATGAACAGTTCAGCCTCTCGCTCACCTCAGGATTCTGATGAACACTAGTACCTGTATCCGGAAGATCGCATTCGCGGTTGCAGCAATCTCACTATTCGAGTGGAACGTCTCATGCGGCGGGAAAAGCGATGCACAGCAACAAGTCGTTGCCCCCTCACACCTGCTACCGGTACTGATCGACACACTTCCTCATGATACGACATCATTTACCCAGGGACTGTTCTTCCAGAAAAACAAATTGTACGAAAGTACCGGACTTTACGGAAAATCGACCATCCGGCAACTTGACACCAATGGAACCGTTCTACTGAGCCGGCCAGTAGACGAACAGTTTTTCGCGGAAGGGTGCACCTTTTTCGGTAGCAGCGTATATCAGATCACCTGGCGACAGCAACGCTGCTTTGTCTACTCCCCGAAAGAGCTGTTTCCGGTAGATACCCTGCTGTATACGGGAGAAGGCTGGGGACTCACCGCAAACGATTCACAGTTTATTATGAGCAACGGCTCCGATACCCTATACTTCAGAAACAGCCGCTTTGAGGTGGTCCGGAAACTTCCGGTCACCAACGACGGAGCGCCCCTCGAACGTCTGAATGAACTGGAATACGCACGTGGTTATATTTACGCGAATGTCTGGTTCAGTGACTTTATTTTTGAAATCAACCCGGAAACCGGAGCTATAGAGCGGATAATCGACTGCAGCGAGCTCGTGGCACGTGATGCGCCCACCTCAGATGAGCAGGTACTTAACGGCATTGCCTACAATGGCGATACCGACCGTTTTTTTCTGACGGGGAAAAACTGGAAGCATATTTTTATTGTTACCCTGCCTAAAAGGTAAGGGTAGAGATCAACAATTTAAAATGTGCGTATTTCGTGCAGGGACGGGTTTTAACCCCCCCTCACTTTTTGCGGCAATCATTTATCGCCACGGCAGCGCAGGCCGCACCGAATCCATTGTCGATATTAACCACCGTAAGTCCGGCACTGCAGGAGTTGAGCATCGCGAACAGTGGAACCATCCCGCCAAGATGCGCACCGTACCCCACACTGGTCGGAACACCGATTACCGGGCAGGATACATAACCGGCGATCACCGAGGGCAGCGCCCCCTCCATACCGGCAATGGCAAGTATGACCGACGCCTGTTCAAGCACCTCACGGTGAGAAAAGAGCCGGTGAATCCCGGCAACCCCGACATCGCTTAACGTACTGAATGGATGGCCGAGGATATCAACCGTATGCTGTGCCTCAAGTGAAACACTGAGATCCGCCGTTCCAGCAGCACAGATGAGTATCTCACCCCGTACATTCTCCCTGGGTTTCCAGTGTGCAGACTTTTTCCAAAAACAGCGCCCTAGCCGGTCGATTTCCACACCGTCAATCTCCTTGGCAACCGCATCAAGCACCTCACCGTTGGCTCTGGTCCCGAAGATGGTTTCACCGTGTTCAATCTGCACCTGAGCAATACGAACCACCTGTTCCGGCGTTTTGCTCTGGCAGAAGATCACCTCCGGATACCCTTTACGGAGGGCCCGGTGATGATCGACCTTGGCAAACCCCAAGTCTTTGAACGGCAAGTCTTTAAGCTGTTGCAATGCCTCATCAACTGTAATCGATTGATCGCGAAGACTGCCGAGAAGTTGTGCAAGTTGTGCGTTATCCATAGATCCTAATATAGCTGATTAAGAATCAAAAAACCATTCTCCACAATATGAAGACCGGCAGAAAGCTCTTTCCGGACGGATCCGAAAAAACCGGCATTACAGCAGTAAGGTTTTCCTGCCTTAAAAGGCACCCGAACTTTCGACGTCGAAAGTCCATTTACCAACTGATAGTGAGGCCACTCCTTGAATGTTTTCCAGTTACCACCCCATTCAACGCCTTCAACTGGAACCGCCACCGCAAGCAAATACTACCCGTGCGGAACATACTCACTTCGGTTCCCCCGACCGCGTATCACTCCCACAAAAAGTATATTGTATACGTTTTTCTGATGCCGGAAGGATTCTTTTTGGTACTCTCCTACTACCTTCAAAAACCTCTGTACAGCATGGTCTGGCACTTTCTTCGGGCGATACGGAAAACCAGGACCTGTCTGCTCTACTGCGATGATGCGTTCGATGCACAGTTGTTCGTCAACGTTCAGCGGCACCTTCGTCCCATCCCGGTTGTCGCGAAAAACAGGATGGTCAGGGAGGCACTCGCTGCGCAGGGGATACAGAGCACTACCCTGCCGGCATTTCCTGAATGCGTAATCATGTTCAGAAATATGGCATGGAAATTTCCCTGCCGGAAAATCATAAAAATCGGTTTTGAACACGGTGCCTATAATTTCAAGCGTTTCTCTAAAGCACACTACTACAATCTGTTCAACGTGTTTTTCATGACCTCAACCCATGACGTCCGCAGGGCGGAAAAACAGGGGATTACAACGGCTGTTGCGATAGGGTATCCGAAAATCGACTCACTATTCAACGGATCTCTGACTGATAAGCACCTGAAAAAACTTACCTCTTCGATCGGACTGAAACCGGAGAGAAAAACATTGCTCTTTTCCGCTACCTGGGATGGTAGCGGAATGTCGGCCGTTCACCTCTGGTACAACCGGCTTTCAGAATTGACGGACCGGTTCAACATCATGATAACGTTGCACCCCTGGGTCAGCGAGCAGTTCCGCAGTGTAGTGCAGGCAACTCCCGATATATTCATAATCCAGGAATACAATCTGCTCCCCTATATACAACTTTCGGATGTCTGCATCAGTGATACCACCTCGCTGATCGCAGAATTCTGCCTGCTCAGAAAACCGACGGTAACTTTCCGGTTGCCGCCAACCCCCAGAACCATGCCGGATGTCATCGAGATGATCGAAAAAATATCGGTGAGAATTGATTCCTTTGAGGAACTGATCCACGCAGTTGACCAGATAACAAAATCCCCTGAGGCATTGATAAAAAATCAGACAGCCGCGGTGGAACGGTTTTTCGATACCCCTGACGGCAAAGCCGGCCGACGGGCTGCGGACAGAATTATCGGGCTTATGCCCCGGCTTGCCCCGTAGTCTTTTTTTTGGCAGAGAGTTCCGGAGCCTCTTTTATACAAGTACCGAGAATTTTCAGCGATCGCACCACCGAAGGGAGCCTGCTCCGGTCAAGGCGATACGCCTCTTTCCCGGTATCGGTAAACCCTTTTGTCGTGAGGTCATCGGCAGAGAGGGCCTTCGATTCCCAATTGTGAAAGAGTTTTCCCCACCCGCTTTTCAGTACACCGTTTACCAGTTTCAGATGCATGGGGTACCAGAAAAAATCATGGTAGATAACGCTTGCTATATACGACCACGGAGCAAGGAAGGTTTTAAGACTCCACTCGAGCGGTTTTTTCAGTGGTCCCCAGTAGATCAGGTGCTGCATTTTTGATGCAAAGGTCATTTTTTTAAACGGGCCTACAAAATTCCACCGTTTCTCAAGTAGCTGTACATCCCCCACCACCTCAATCTCCCGGATGTCTCCGCACCCCAGCCCCCGGTCATGAGCCATACGGATAAATTTGATATCCTTGAGCGGATCAAACCCCATCAGATATGCTGATACCGTATCAATCGCTACCTGATCAGCTGAAGCCAGCAGCACATTCTTGATATGTGGCACCATGCATCGCGGGCCAGGACCGTCGCCGGCAAAAGTTCCGTCCATTACGGCAAAGAGCCCGGGATGGATTTTTTTCTGGATCATCAGGAGATCGCAGAGTGTTTCGTGGATAACCGGATGGGTCCAGTGGCGGTGCTCATTGAGCAGACCCCCAAAGGCGTTTTTCATTGCACCGGTCATGGTGGTGAAGACATGCGTTTTCACCGTGGGAAGATGGATGATGTTTTCGCCGATAAACCGCTTCGGAATATTGAACCCCTTTGGGTACACCTTGTTGAGACAGATGAAGTCCTTCGTGAGATCTCCAACGGCATCGAAAATATTGGTCCACTCCTCATTCTCGTACAAATGGACATTGCGTAGTCCGTGCGCCTCAACCACATTGAGTTGCTTGTTCTGCCGTTCACCGAAATGCGCATCAATCACTACGGTGCGGTTGTGACACGCATGAATGAGCGACGGTTCGTATCCGTCACGCTTCATGGAACGGATGACACCATCAAGCTGCCACGGTGTAGTGGAACTCCCCGGATAGAAATAGTGCCAGCTGATATTCACCTTCAGTGCAGTATCAAGCTTCTTATTGATACACTTCTGGTACCGGGCCAGATTCATCACATGGTGATAATCATCAAGCACAGTGGAAGGATCAGTTGCTACAATGGCTACCTGCGGTTTTTTCATTACTCTCCCGCTTTCATGGAAAACAGGTGCATCCGAGAATGCCCCATGTTAAAAATAAACAATCAAAACGGCACATACTCCCCAGGCGATTATTCCACCGACAAGCGGCAAATCACTCAGGAGCAGTGTCTCGGGACTTCCTCCCGCTTTCTTTATATGCACCAGATACAAATAACGGAATATTCCGTACACGACAAACGGTACGGTAAACACCAGCTTCTCGGTACCGAACTTCGCGACGGTACAATCGGAAAGCGTATAGAGCGTATAAGCGATAAGTGTAGATGCCGTGGTCATAGAGATCATCTGGTCGAGCAGTGCGATGCTGTACTCCTGGAGTACCTTCCGGTGTTTTCCCGCCCCTTCCTCGAGCAGGGTCAGTTCATGGCGACGCTTGCAGAGCGCAAGAAACAGTGCCAGTAGAAAAGTACAGATAAGAAGCCACGAGGAAATCTCCACATCGATCACCAAGGCTCCCGCAAGAACCCGCAGCACGAATCCGGTAGTGATGGCAAGTACATCGAGGATCACAATCCGCTTGAGCAGCAACGTGTACAGTAATTGCAAAAGTAAATAAGCGGCGGTTACGTAAAAAAAGGAATGATGCAACATCCATGCTCCGGATAGCCCTGCAGCAACCGCAATTGCCGCACCCGTTCCGGCGATACCGACCGGCAGTCGACCCGATGCGACCGGTCTGGCCGACTTTTCCGGATGATACCGGTCGTGTTCCCGATCAACAATATCATTCATTAGATAAGTGGCGCCGGTAATCAGACTGAAAAGCACAAAACAGGCGGCAACTTTGAGCGACAACAATACGTCAAAGATGTTTCTTGAAAAAAGTATCGCCGCAAAAACAATGACGTTTTTCGACCACTGCTTGGGCCGGGCACTTGTCAGCAACAACGATACGATCTGCATCAGAGAGGAAACCTTTTCAAACGATACTATACAACGAATTTAACGTTCAGAATTTGAAAAATACTCTTTTGTCTCCCGGGCGATAACACCGCTTAAAAGGAGCAAAGCAATAATGTTCGGCAGAGCCATAAGTGCATTCGAAATATCGGCGAACGACCAGACCGCCGGATTAACCACCGCGCCGATCATCACCCCGGCAACCCAGACATACCGGTAGGGTTTGATACTGCGTTTTCCAAGAAGATATTCAACCGCTTTTTCGCCGTAGTACGACCAGCCAAGAATGGTTGAGAAGACGAAAACCGCCAGGCCAACCGTCAGATAATAGGGCCCAACCCCCGCAATATGGGCGAATGCAGCCTTACTGAGCGCTACGCCACTCGCCCCCGTGACCCACTCACCGGAAGCAACAATTACTACTCCGGTGATGGCACAGATGACTACGGTATCCCAGAAGGTACCGGTCGCGCTCACCAGCGCCTGCCGCACCGGACTTTTCGTCTGTGCAGCTGCGGCAACGATCGGGGCACTCCCCATTCCTGACTCGTTCGAGAAAAGCCCACGCGCAATACCATATCTGACAGATTCACGTACCCCCGCTCCAAGAAACCCGCCAGCTGCAGCCTGTCCGCTGAAAGCACTTGTTACAATTAATTTAATCGCTGGAATAATTTCACCAGCAAAAATAACCAGCAGGATTGCGCATCCCGCAACATAAAAAAACGCCATGAACGGAACCAGCCGCTCACAGGTACGGGCTATCGAACCAACACCGCCCAGAATGACCAGCGCTGTCATAACAGCAAGAACAATACCGGTTATCCACGGGGTAATATTAAACGTCTCGTGTGCGAGCGTCGCTATGGAATGCGATTGAACCGTATTGCCGATTCCGAATGCGGCAAGTGCGGTAAAAAAGGCGAACACCATCCCGAGGGGTTTGTTTTTCAGTCCCCGTTCAAGCACGTACATCGGACCACCGGCAAAAGTGCCGTCGGCGGTGACAACCCGGTACTTCACCGACAGCAACGCCTCACCATATTTTGTCGCAATGCCGAATACCCCGGTCAGCCACATCCACAATACCGCACCCGGACCTCCCGCCGCAACGGCGGTTGCGACTCCTGCAATATTCCCGGTACCTACCGTTGCTGCAAGTGCTGTTGTCAGAGCACCGAACTGACTGATATCACCGACCCCCTCTTTCCCGCGCTGCAGCGATAACCGGATTCCATACCAGAGATACCGCTGAATACCCTTAAGGCGGAAGGTCAGAAAAATATGGGTACCTATGAGAATGATGATCATAGGCCAACCCCAAACTACGCCGTTTATCGAATCCAGTAGTGCGGTGATTGATTTCATTACGTTGTACCCGTTGGAGGTTGCAAAAAACAGTAGAGTCTTTTGGTCGGTTTAGTGTAAAATAGTATCAAGCGAAACCATGGGGCTACGTAGTATTGACTCCCGCGGTCGGCACATCGTATTTGAGTCTTTGCATCTTCACTTTATCCGGCTGCGACTGACATGAAATTTTATCTGACTACAGGTTTTCTGACGGTTTTTATTCTCTGCACCGGACCGGCGACTAAACGCTCACCGGTCCTGATACCTGATTCCCTTGAAAAACCCGCCAGTGGTTCTTCCGACACTGCAACACAATCTCCGGAACAACAGGCCGTACAAAGTCCGGCAGCACCGCCAACCCTTCAGCCACCTGAGTGGGTAGGTAAAAAATTCATCGTTCTTCCCAAACAACAGCTTCTCTGCGCTCAGGGATATTCACTTACCACCTGCAGATCCAAAGCGTGCGATACTGCAGCGATCAATCCTGAATGGGAAAACAGCAAACACCGGATTCACTGCAACAAAATTTCCGGCGATTCCGTGTATGTTGATAACGTCGAACCGGACGGCAGCGAATGGCAGATAACCTTTTCGCATATACCGACCGAAAAACGGATTTTCTCCCGGACCCACAAACAGGCAATCAGCGAAATCGCTTTCGCGGATGATCTTATTGCAGCCAGAAAACGGTGGCTGCATACAACCGTATTCTCCAAAAAAGGGGTAATTTCACAGCTGGGGCTCCCTCCATCTACAGCGATTACCAGCAAGCGAATCCGCATCCAGGATTCCCTCCGGGTGGTTGACGTCCGGTGGGGCATGACCCCGCTTCCGGTCAAACCTCTCTGGCTGATGGTTCGTATGAATGATACCACCGATGGATTCATACCCACAAGAATCAGCTGGACAAATACCATGACCGACCGACAGACCGAACGTGCCCCATGGGACGACGATATTTACGAAACCAATCCGGCGGATCTTTACCAGTGGGATGATAACATGTGGGAAACCATCAACAATCACCGCGTTGTTCTTGAAATGACCACCGACCAGGTTACCGCAAGCTGGGGATACCCACTTGCCACTAATCCGCTCCCGGCCGACTCCAGTGGTGGAGTGCTCTGGATATATCCGTCACAGACACTGCAATTCAATCAGAATAAACTGACAGCGATTTCAGATCGGTAAATGCATTTTCATGTAAATACCGGGGCATCTTAGGAAATCCTTACGAATTGACGAGTCGGTCAGTAATCGGTAAAATGTTGTTTCCCGTACCTTGGGTGCGGTTTTATTTTTACACTGAATCTGAAACCAGTTGCAATCCTCAAAAAGGAACCTCATGAAAACAGTTATCACAATCATTGTCACTGCCATTGTTGTCGGCGGGGGAACCTTTTTCTCCCTGAAGAGCTTTGGGTCCAGGCAACAGACACAATGTGACCTGCAGACGCTTCTCACCGCACAGCAAACAGTTCAAAAACGTCTCCAAGACTTCTCGACCCGCACACAGTCCCAGCTGCAGTCACTCGCCAGGGTGGTTGAGGCGGACAAAGAGTTTTCTCTGCGAATTCTTGTTGAAAATGACCGTTCCGCACCTGCTGTCACCGAAATGGCTGGTCAATTTTTCGGCCCGATGAGTCTCTCTGTTCTCGAAATAGCCGACTCTTCCCGTACGATTCTCTCTTCAGGTCATTTTCCCGCCAGCGCCGGTAACAAAAGCTTGCATAAGGCTGGAGTTCTTTCCAAAAAACTCGCTGCAACCATGGAAAACCTCCGAGGAACCCCGACACTTACACTGCTTGCTGAATATCCCTTTGCAATTGCCGGATTCAAGTTTTACCTCTCCGGCGGTATTATTGTTGATACAAAACTCCTCGAACGCCTTACCCCTAATGAGCAGATTCTGCTCCTGCTGAAAAACGGTGACACTTACCTGGGAATGGAAAACATCACCTCGGTGTCGGCCATTTCAGATAATCAGATTATTATCAATGACGAAAAATTTCCCGCTGCGGAAATTGAGCTCCCTGTTGCGGGAATGGACCGGAAGATTTCGTTGATCGTAGTGCTGAAACAGTAACCGTTTCGTCTGCAAAAAAAAAACTCATGAGAGTTTAATCTCCACGAGCATTTTTGCAAGATAATCAGAGTTGATCGGCAGTTTCAGATAGCGAAATTTTGAGCGATTTCCCATTCTTTCAGAACATTTTTCTGTACGACCCACTTTTGAATGATTGATCTGTCTATGACAGATTCCTCCTGATCAAGCATTTTTTTAATATCAGACAGGTGCTTCTGAGAACCACCCTCCCTGAAATATTGCAACTTGCGAAGAATTACATATTCCGGAGGGGCAAGCCACAATTCAAGGTTCTGTTTTATTGTAACTCGATGCCTGTTTTCAAATCCCCACTGGTGAAGGGCATCATTCGAAAGAGGATAGATATCCGCTTTGTAACCGCTGTCATGATGAATAAGATTAAAATGTGCGAATGTCCGGCGAATCATCTCAAGGTGAATAACCTCGTAGGGTGGGCAATAGAAATCTCCGGCTGGAAATTGAGATAAAAACGGCTCAATCACATCAGGCTTCAAGGCAAGCACCAGATCAATATCATGTGTTAAACGTGGCTCACCGTAAAACGTGGCAGCCACCGATCAGGTAACCATATACTCAAATTTTCCGGCCTCAAGCGGAGCTATAAATATATCAAGCAGGTCACGTTGTAGCATAAAGAAATATTTCCCGAACCCGGTTGACAATCTGTTCATCGTTCCAGTCAGGGTGAGCGGATTTGACAGCGGCACATTTCAAATCCCAGGCAGTCCGGCGCAGTTGCCGCATCTGTTCCCACTTGCGCTCAAAAATACGCTGTTCATCGGGGGAACCGGTATAACAGGTTTCAGGTCGGATAGCAATTCTGTTTTGTGACATCGGCAATTACCTCTGACCAAAGAGCTCCTTCTCAATATACTCACACAAAATATGTCCAAGCAGGATGTGTACCTCCTGAATTCTTGGCGTACACGATGAAGGAACCCGCACTACCACATCGCAGAGCATATCGAGCGACACCGGTGCATTCTCTCCGGTAAAACAGATACTCTTCATCCCAATGCTCCGGGCCTTTTCGAATGCCGCAAGAATATTTTTTGAGGTACCGCTGGTGGTAAGACCGATGAGAACATCGCCCGGCCGCCCTTTTGCTTCCACCTGTCGGGCGAAAACATTATCGAACGAATAGTCGTTGGTTATCGAGGTAAGAGAAGAGGTGTTCACCGTCAACGTTTCAGCGTCGATCCCCGGGCGCTCGAGATAAAATCTTCCTACCAGCTCCGCAGCGATATGCTGCGCGTCGGAAGCACTCCCGCCATTCCCGCAGAGAAGGAGCTTGTTTCCACCCCGATAGGCAGTTAATAAGTATCCTGCAGCATCAGATACCGCTTTGAATACACGTTCCGATTGGGCTACCGCATTCAGAAGCTGCAGATGTTCAGTAACCACCGTTTCATATAAATTTTCAAATGACATTTAGTTCCTTTTACCGAATAAAATCTATCGTCAACTATCCAGCCGACGAAAATCCCCAAATCGTTGTATTACATTCTCCCTTTATATGCCTCATCGGAGAGCATCCGCCTGAAATCATCATAGGCCAAACTGATACCCTCCTCCAGTTCAATTTTATGGCGCCATCCCATTGAGTGAATCTTCGAACAGTCGAGAAGTTTCCGGGGAGTTCCATCAGGTTGCGTTACATCATAATCAATGGTACCCTCATAACCGACCGCCTTTTTAACCAGCAATGCCAGATCCCTAATGGTCACCTCAATTCCTGAACCGATGTTTACTATTTCATTGCCGGTATGTTTCTCCATCAGGAAAATGCAGGCATCTGCCAGATCATCTGAATATAAAAATTCCCTGGTCGGGTTTCCCGTCCCCCAGATGGTCACTTTCGGATCGTTTTTTTCCTTGGCTTCATGAAAACGCCGAATGAGAGCAGGAAGAACATGTGAGTTCTGAAGATGATAGTTATCATTCGGTCCGTAAAGATTGGTCGGCATCACTGAAATGAAGTCGGTACCGTATTGCCGGTTATAGCTCTGACACATGATAATGCCGGCGATTTTCGCAATTGCATATGGTTCGTTCGTCGGCTCCAGTTTTCCCGAGAGCAATGCGTCTTCCCGCATCGGCTGGGGCGTGTATTTCGGATAAATACACGATGAGCCGAGAAACAGCAGTTTTTTCACTCCCGACTGGTGGGCCGCATTGATGATATTCATCTGAACCTGCAGATTACTGTAAATAAACTCTGCCGGGTAGGTACTGTTGGCATGGATTCCACCGACCTTCGCAGCTGCCAGAAAAACGTATTCGGGCTTCTCTTTTTCAAAAAAGGCATCCACCGCCTGCTGATTGGTGAGATCCATCTCTTTACGTGAACGATAAACAAGATTGGTGAATGACTGTTCCCTGAGCTTGCGGACCAAGGCGGAGCCGACGAGACCGTTGTGGCCGGCGATAAAGATTTTTGATGATGCGTTCATCATTACCTCGATTTAATAACGATAAAGTATATAGTTGCCCACCAGAAAAGGTGCCATTTACACTTATTTTTCTTAATGAGTATATGTAGGGGGACCATTTTTTCTAAAATCTTCAAAATACAGCATAACAAACTTTTGAAATTTATCAGAAAAATGCTTAGCGTCAAATTTTTCTGTATGATTTCTAATCACGCCAGGATTAAGTGCACCTTCCACATGAAGTTCAAATTGTTCAATTGCATCTTTTATTGATTCCGGATGCTGATCATTAAAAAACATACCTGTATGCTTGTTACTATCAAATAAATTCGCATTTTCAGAATCCACCCCTCTTACCGTATCCAGAATGCCACCACACTTATAACCAATTACCGGTCTTCCACATGCCTGAGCCTCGAGAGGTGTTATACCGTAATCCTCTACTCCAGGAAACAGAAATGCCTTACACCCTTTGAACAACTCAACTTTCCTGGTATCACTAACATCACTGATAAACTCGATGTTTGCCGGTGCATCTTTTTTCAATATCTTTTCGTTCGGACCGGAACCGGCAATAATTAGTTTTTTATCCGGCATCAATTTAAAAGCTTCTACAGCCAGATCAACTCTTTTATACGGAACAAGCTGTCCAAGTACCAGATAATAATCCCCTGCAGTACCGATGGAAAATTCATTACAACGAACCGGTGGATTAAGTACACATGCTTTTCTTCTATAGATCTTTGCTATTCTGCGGGCAACAAAATTGGAATTTGCAAAATAGTAATCTACCCGATTTCCGGCAATGCTATCCCAGATTCGATATCGATGCAGAAAATATTCTGCAAACATCCTTTTCAATTTTCCCAATCCTGCGTTATTCAGATATTCAAAATAACGGTCCCAAACATATCGTGGTGGTGTATGACAATAGCAGATATGGCAAGTATCCGGTGAGGTAATTACACCTTTCATCGAAATGGTATCCGAACTGATCACCAGATCATATCCGGTCAAATCAAATTGCTCTGTAAAAAAGGGAAAGAGCATGAAGAGGTTTGTGTGATTATTTCTGAAAATTTTATACCTATTAAGACGGGATACAAAAACCTTATGATTTTTTATACATTTGATTGTTTTTTCTTCCGTATAAAATAAAGTATAGATATCTGCTTCGGGGAACAGTTCACAAAATATTTCGAAAACCTTTTCACCACCCCGGATGTCGTTTAACCAGTGATGTAATAACGCAATTTTCATAGAAATTTTTCTAAGTGAACAATTATTTAAAAAAATGATACCCGATTCAAATACTCTTTAAAATAATTATTACCAAAATTCGGGACTCTCCCAACAAAAACACCCGAAACTCCTGATGTTCTATCTATTTAGATCAGTCAGAAAATTAAACAGTTCAAATCCCAAAGAGAGCATCGAATCACAAACCAGCAAAAAATTCCTTCATTCCAAAACATCAGATAAGGCACGGGCAGTTCCTCTGAAGATACTCCCAAGACGCGCAACTTTTCGTTAAAAACACTCGTACCAAGAAAAGCGGATAAACGGGACACAAAAACCTTACCGCGAAAAAATAGCCTCACAAACAGTAAGCTTCTTTTTTCATTATCTATTCAGGTATTTGCCACCTTGTACTTATTTTGATACTTCTGATATCCCCTTTTTTTATTCATGAATAACCTATGATGCAGAGGATTACAGTTACCCAAGTAATTGATAATTCCACAATTAAACTCACCAACCTCCAAACAACATTTCTTCATAAATTTTATATACACCTGAAGCGGCCCTTTTCCAGCTATATTTTTGAAGCAATGCCTTTCCTGCAAACAGACAATTTTCTCGTTTTTTATCATCGCTTACCGCCAAATAGATTTTTTCTGCAATTTCTTCGGTATTATATGGATTACAAAATATCGCTGCAGTACCATAAATTTCCCTGAAAGCAGGAATATCAGAAACCAACGTAGGTATACCATGTGAAAGTGCCTCCAAAGGAGGTATACCGAAACCTTCAAAAAATGAAAGCAGGATGTGAAGAGTGGCCCCTTTATACAAATTTAATAATTGTTCTCTGGAGACAAAACCTAGTATATGAATATTTTTATCCACTTTAAAATGATTTGTTTCGCTCATTCCTGCCAGTACCAATGAATATGGAAGATTATATCGCTCTTTAAACTTGAGAAAACCTTCTACCATTCCGCTAATATTTTTATGAGGCTTTAAATTCCCGACAAACAGAATATATTTCCCGGAAATCATTGGAATCAGTCCGGTACCATTGTAATCAGGCGAAGATTCAGTCTCGTAACCGTTGTAAATCACCTGGATTTTATCCTCTGCAATTCCAGTATTTCGTACAATTTCTTCTTTGGAGTAATTTGAAACCGTTACAATTTTGTATGCCTTAATTTTTATAACTTTGAAAAAGAATTTTGCATAAAGCTGCTTTATCGGGTTTTTCTTATGCTGTTTCTCTGTCAGATGAATTACATCATGAATGGTAACCAATAACTTTCCCGAAAAGAAAATTGGTATATTATAATGCGGAGCATGGAAAAGATCAAAAAGTTTAGAATATTTTAAAAAATCTATCTGCTCTTTTATTGAATATATTTTAGTCGTTGAATGATGGATTGTAAACCGTGGGTAAAGTTCCCTGAGTTCTTCACGATTACCCATTACATGAATTTCAAACTTTTCGTCAACATGGAATTCATGTATGTATCGCAGAATAGATTTTGTGTATTGTCCTATTCCTGATTTTAAATGACGGGCATCAATGAGGACTTTTTTCACTTAGTAGAATTTCTAAATTTAATCTGGTAGCAAAAAAACAATGGGATCATATTAATTTCCTATAAAAATACTATTCCTATCGAGTAAAATGGCTTTTTTCAGTCATGAAACTTATTATTATTCCGGTAAATAAATATTACCCATAACTGTCGTTCATACTTCCCTTCGATAAACTCAGGGTAAACTCAAACTCAGCATGAACGGTATTTTTCCCGCTCATTCTGAGCATCGTCGAAGAATCTCTGAAACACGAGTGAGGTATATTTAA
>JBNLDC010000045.1:0-19717 GCA_050304135.1 Chitinispirillaceae bacterium
TCTTTTTGTTTCTTTTCCTACTAATACAATAAGAAATTATGAGACTTTCCGCAACTTATTTCACTTTTATTTTATATCTATCTAATTGTTTCTTAATATGTTACACATGATTCAACTTCACATTTTGGGATAACTCCAGTATATTTAAGTACTGGCATCTTTTAGGAGAGAAGCAAACCTGTTTCTTGTTGTCCCCCCCCCTTTCTCACCTGATAATCGGTATGCGAATCGGATAAGAGGGGAAACTCCGACTGCACGAAACAAAAATCGGTTGATCCTGGAGTGCGAACCATGAAGTCGATTTTCGAATACATCGATTACCGGGAATTTCTAAAGGATTTTTACCAGGAGTCGAAATCCACTAAGAAATATTTTTCCTATCGGTATTTCGCTCAAAAAGCCGGACTTAATTCTCCGATTTTACTGAAAATGGTAAACGATGGGAAACGTAATCTCAGCCGTAAAACCATCGAGAAGTTCATCACCGGGCTTGATCTGAAAGACAATGCCGCAATGTATTTCAGATCACTGGTCCTTTTCAATCAGGCAAACTCGGCATGGGAAAAACAGGAGCATTACCATTCGCTCCGGGTGCTCTACCGCATGGTTCCGCAACATGTCATCGAGGATGAACAGTTCGAATATTTTGATAAATGGTATTACAGTGTTTTACGGGAAGGCCTCTGTCATCACAATTTCAATGATGACTGGGATCTCGTCGCGTCGTGTCTCCGGCCGCGTATCACCAGCCGGCAAGTGAAGGAGGCGGTAAAATGGCTTCTCGCTCACAAATTTTTGAAAAGGACGAAAAACGGAACCTATCAGCAGTCACAACGGTCCATAACCACCCGCTGCGAGGTACTGTCGTTCGCGGTGAGGAATTTCAATCGTACGATGATTCAGTTTGCCGGAGAATCGCTTGACGCGTTTCCGGTCAAGAAACGATTTGCTTCGGGGATAACCGTTGGTATCAACGCGGAGGCTTATGATATCCTTGTCGCCGAGGCGGAAGCATTTCGTGACAGGGTTGTGCAATTCATCAATTCGGTAGATAAAGCCGACAGAGTGTATCAGGTGACAATTCAGATTTTCCCGCTGATGGTCGGTCCGGATCAGAAGGATGGTATTTGATGCGACGAAGCACGCTCATCGTACTCCTTACGGGAATCGTATCCCTTTTTTTTGTACGTTGCACCGGTCCTGTTGAATCTCCCGGCGGTTCAAGTGTAAGCGGCAATGCGAAGGTTACCGGATCTCTTTATTACGAAAATGGGGCTCCGGCCGTCAATGCCCGCGCATCACTCATTCCGACCGGTTATAATCCCCGGCGCGACGCCCCGCTTGCATTGTCGCAGGTGACCACCGTCGATTCCCTCGGTAATTATTCCTTTTCCAGTACCGATTCCGGCGACTTCAACATTCAAGCTGTCGGCGATCAAAAAATAGTGCTTGTCAAAAATATCCATATTACCGATTCGTCGATAACCGTCGCAAGCGATACGCTGCACCTGCCGGGCGCTGTCAAGTTATTGCTTCCCGAGGAATTCGACCCGGCGACCGGATACGTGTATATACCGGGTACGACGCTCTGGGACGACTCACGCGGCGTAGTCAACAACTCTCTTATATTCGACGGTGTTCCGGCGGATTCGGAGGCGAATATTTACTTCGCAAGCCAGGGCACCGCGCCCCGTATTCTCCAGGCGAACGTAATGGTCGTTCCGGGGGATACGACGGTGCTTGTCTATTCGGCATGGCGGTACACCGCGAAGCTCCGGTTGAATACGACAACACAGGGTGCAGCGGTAAGCGGTACAATGCTTGACTTTCCGGTATTTGTCAGATTGGGGGTATCGTGGGGCGAATTTGATTTCTCCGAAGCCAAAACCGATGGTGCGGATATCAGGTTTACCAAGGCAGACGGCACACCCCTGCTCTGTGAAATTGAATCATGGGATTCCATAAATGAGTTTGCTGAACTCTGGGTACGTGTAGACTCCGTGTTCGGCAATAATGATGTCCAGTATATTCAGATGTACTGGGGAAATTCCGAAGCGCAAAGCAGTTCGGACGGAGCAAAGGTATTCGATACCGCGACCGGATACCAGGGCGTTTGGCATTTGCAATCCTCCGAGCAGGATACGGTGTACGATGTCACGTACAATCATTATGACGGTGTCGCATACCGGAATGAAACAATCGCAAACCCATGGCCCAACGAAATAGGCAGATTCTTTAGCGGCAAGGAATATATCCGTATCCCGCACACCGCCGATACCAGACTCACCGTCGTGCCCGATGGTGATTACTCCCTTTTTGCATGGGTCTATCTGCAAACGCCCGACACCGGCTTTCAGATGGTCGCCGGTAATGCAGGCGGGGAATGCGTTCTGACGATGAACTCTCGGGCCGATGGCTCCCGGTGGAGCTTCGCCGCGTGCGCCGATTCTTCGGCTCAATCGTGGGATGCGGTGACCGATAACCGTTTCGTTGAAAGCAATGCGTGGAATTTGCTCGTCGGAGTACGTCGCGGCGGTGTCGCGTCGTTCTACGTCAACGGGGTGGAGGTGCAGTCTTCAGGTACCACGACGCCCGATTTCTCTTCGATGTTACAAGGCGCTGGAAACGATTTCACCATCGGCGGATTCATCCCGCCCGATACCGTCAGCGAAAAGGGCGGTGGATATTTTTACGGCGTCATTGATGAGGTCGAATTTTCGAATGTGGCCCGAAGTGCCGATTGGATACGATTGTCCTACGAAAATCAGCAGGTAGCCGATTCACTGGTGACTTTCGTTGTGCCGTAAGTTGGTATATGTTTCTTTGCGGGTGGGCGAGTATCCGCCTGGTCGTTCCTGAACAAATCATCAGAAAGTCTTGCGTGCGGTTGCCACCTATGCTCCGGCCAATTGGAACATCTATCTCCCTACGAACACCCTCGAACCCATTGCATACTACCAGACGACCGGCACCGGTGGCACTCTTTGTTCATGGGTCAACTCCAATGCGAGAAAAGATGGCGGGAAATATTACGTCCTGGGGCATATCGAAGACAATGCACTGTACCATCGAACATACCTTTGGTAACAAACAAAAAAATCTTTCCACCGAGTTCCCGGGGTGTAAGGAAGGATATCCCGTGAAATTCGGTTCCCCTACTGGTGGGCATCAGGGCAGTGTAACGGAAAATAGTGTGAACTGGATTGCTCAGGAAATCTGGAATATTTTCAAGCAGTTCTGATAGCGACTTAGCTTGGGCGGCTGCTGTCAGCACAGCCCTCTATGGAAGTTTCTAAAATAGCCTCGACCACAGGTCGCGGCTAAAATACACCTTTTATTCGTAGCTGAACTCAGTAGTCAGAACTCAGGATATCAAAAAGTTTCGAAAATTTTACCCATCAACCAGTCGTTGATGATAAATTGGATGTATATTATTTAACACAACTGCTCATTTGAATACGCATTGCGAGATAAACGAGCAAAATTACAAATGGTTCTTTTTTTAATTACCAGCATTATTGAAGGGGGCGTGAAATGTTACAGCGTTTAATAGCCTGTGTCGGCATTATCGGATTGGTGGTAACCGCCAATGCTCAAACTACGGTTAACCTGCGGGGCAAGGTGGCAAACAAAAACGGGAAAGCGGTTTCAGGTGCAATTGTTACCCTTGTTAAACAGGGACTCAAAGATACCACCGATGCCGATGGCGCCTACACAATCTCCACTGCCACCGCGTTAAAAATGCCGTTGCTGGTACCGGAAAATGAGAGTATCATTCTGAATAACGGCGGTCTGGCATTCAGTCTGTCTCAAGCTTCTGCGGTCACCATTCAGATATTTGATATTAACGGTATTCTGCTGAAGAAAGATTTTTTACCGAATATTTCCACCGGTTTCTACCGCTTCAGTGTTTCCGAAAACACGCGTACGTCCAAGTTGTTGATTATCAAAGCATCGGTCGGTCAGACCGAGATGACGTTCCGGTATATTCCGTTGTCTAATGGTAAGTCGACGGTTAATGCTTCCGTTGAAAATTCCGGTATGCCGGTAAACGTCCGGCTGGCGAAATTAATGGCTATCAACGATACCCTCAAAATTACTGCTGCAGGCTATGCTGAAAAAACGGTGGCAATCGTTTCTTACGATCAGCAGCTGGATATCACCATAGATTCTGCTGCCGGCGGGTCGACCGGGAGTGCGGGTTGCGGCAAGGCATTGGGGTCCTTCAATAAAACCGGTAACAATACAATGATAAGCTCGGGAAAGAACCGGATCTATAGAATCGATATTCCCTCCGATTACGACAAGGATAAACCGTATCGTCTGATTTTCGGTATGCACTGTATGGGTGGCAGCGCCGATAAAGTTGCCGGAACAACCGATCAGTCTAAAAATTATTACGGTCTCAAAACTCAGGCGCAAAAAGACAACATCCAGTGTATTTATGTTGCTCCACTGGGAAACGGTGATGGTACCTGGCAGGGAGAACCCGATCGAACGTTCTTTTTCGACCTACAGAAACTTTTAAAAGACTCCTTGTGTGTCGATACCACACGGGTTTTCTCCGTCGGTTTCAGTTTCGGCGCCATGTTTACGTATGCGCTTTCGCTGAAATACCCGGAAATATTGCGGGCAGTCGCATGCAATGCTCCCGCCAATTTTGTCATGGATCAGCCACCCAACCGACACGTACCTCTTGCGTACGTACAAACGACCGGTACCCAGGATGGAACTTGTCCATGGGAACGGGGATCTGTAGGCGGGAAATATTGCCTCTTGCAACATGGGGAAGACAATGGATGTACTACTACCGGATCAGATATAAAGCTTGCAACAAACGGCACGCATGTTGTCAATGAATTCAAAGGATGTCAAGAGGGGTACCCGGTAAAATTTTTATCACACAATGGTGGGCACGAGTGCAACAAGACCGATCAGGGGTCTAATGTAGACTGGATACCGGTTGAGTTCTGGAATTTTTTCAAGCAGTTCTGATAGCGACTTAGGGTGGGTGGCAGTGTTAACGTTGCCCTTTTTTGAAAGTTTCAAAAATAGTCTCGACCACAGGTCGAGGCTATTTTTTTTGCCATGGCAACAATACTCTTAAAATATCCAAATTAAACTGATACCTAAACCGGACGATTGTTTTCGAAAACGGTTTAAAGATCAAACTTTACCACTCACACATCTGTTCATTTGAAAATTGCACTTTTTGCGAACCGGAAACCGAACGGTCACGTTCCTGATCTTGAGTTCATTTTCAAAGTACAGCAGATTCTCATCGGAGAGAAAACCGCTGTCTGCCGTTACTATTATTGGAACTTTTTCATCGTAACGACACCGGATCAACCGGACCAGGCGGGCAACAGCGTCTCTTGCATCATTACCGTGATTTGAGTGCTTCTCACCGGTACGGAAATGCATATCCGCGATGTACGGCCCCCAATTGATTTTCAGCGGTTGAAAACCTAAGACTTTTTTTACGTGGGGTTGCAGCCTTCACGTTTTACCGCATCATTGCTATCCTGTACAGTGCCATGGTATCGAGATACCGTTTGATCACTGATGGCGTATCCTGCTTGAGACGCCGGATGAAAAGCTCGTTCAGTAGTGCCCGGAATGACAAATAGGCGGTACCTCTGAATTTCCTGAAAAACCTTGTTGCCGATGATGTGCTCATGAGCGACTTTATATCGCATTCCAGGACTGCGGTATACCCGGGATCCCAACCAGGCTATCGAATGTTGTGTCCCGTCCATACAGAATGCAATGATCTGACGGCAACATTCCGAGATTGTTTCCCCTTTACAGCTTTTCCGGAGGTGGCCGAAGCGATCCGCGATCATCGTCGAAATGCCGGCAGTATTGATATAACGCAACATGAAGCTTAGTCCACCACGATTAGAAAGGGTATCGTTGGTGATTTCAACGGCGTTGATCTTGTTTTCATTTCTGTCGTAACCTATCTTCATTATATCACCGTTTGAGTGTCTGTTTTCTTGGGTGGTTAAAAGTTTTGATCACCTGTAATTTACTGCTTGAAAGGACTCAATGGGTGTATTTGCTATGTCAAGGTATCGACCGTTTTAGGGCTTATATAATTTGTATCGAAATACTTTAAATAACCGGGAGGCATTTATGAACCAGAAGCAACTTCAATTGATGCAGACAGGTAAAGGATTTATTGCAGCCCTGGATCAAAGTGGAGGAAGCACCCCAAAGGCTTTATCCCACTACGGTATATCTCCAGATTCATACGATTCTGAAGAAAAAATGTATGATTTGGTGCATGAAATGCGTACGCGCATAATTAAAAGTCCATCATTTAATAATGAGAAAATTCTTGGTGTTATTTTATTTGAACGTACAATGGATAGTTTTATCGGAGATAAATATACTGCGGACTTTCTCTGGAAAGATAAGGGGATAGTACCTTTTTTAAAAATAGACAAAGGACTCGCTGAACAGGAAGACGGTGTTCAGCTTATGAAACCAATATCTGATGTAGGGGGGGTATTAACTCGGGCAATTGACCGAAATGTTTTTGGAACAAAAATGCGCTCTGTAATCAAAGAGTATAATGAATCAGGAATTGATAAAATCGTACATCAGCAATTTGATATTGGAAAACAAATTACAGATAGAGGGCTTGTCCCCATACTTGAGCCAGAAGTCGATATTCATTGTCCTGAGAAAGAAAAATGTGAACAGCTATTGCTGGATTTAATCATGAATGAATTAACGAAGTTAAAAGATGATACAAAATTGTTTTTCAAATTAACAATTCCTTCAAAACCGGATTTCTATATGCCATTAATAAATCATCCAAAAGTTGTTCGTGTGGTCGCACTCTCAGGCGGCTATTCAAGAGTGGATGCAACTGAAAAACTTGCGCAAAACCAAAGGCTTATTGCAAGTTTTTCTCGTGCTCTTGCAGAAGGATTGACTTTGCATCAATCTGATAAGGAATTTGATTCAATGCTATTCTCTTCAATTGAATCTATATACAATGCGTCAATTACATGATAGTACATGAAGGGTTATGCCGCAATTGATTCTGTTAAGATATGGTGATTCTTAATGGAATAAAAAATTTACAGGATGGGTTGATATCTCTCTTTAAAAAAGGGAATTAATGAGGCTGTGAAAGCTGGGGAACAACTGCCAAACATAGACTTTAATGTTGTATATACATAGGTACAATTCAGGTCAATGGAAACAACCATGTTTGCCCTTGCCCAAAATAAATGATTGTAACTACTCAGGTATCAGATTGTAGATTCCGCTCATCCTGAGCACATTCGACAGGTGTTACACTGAGACTGTCGAATGTACTCAGTGTAACACCTGTCGAAGGATAAAACGGACGTGAAAACGGGGAAATGGTTCACTTCGACTCCGCTCCCGTCCTCCGCCTACCTCCCGAAGTTTCATACGTCTATCCTCCGCAGTAGTTGCTACGGAGGATGGGGAGGGCTGGTAGCAGGTATCCACCTTCGCCGTAGCCCGCGCGGAGGGTGGGTGGTTTTGCGCAGGTAGACTGCAGAGGGGAGGCAGGGTAAACTCAGCTCACCATGAGCGTATTGAAAACATTGCATTACAGCTGTGCTGAAAGTGATTGCAACCCGCTGGTTGCAATCTCAAGTCTACCGAAGAGTGGATAGAAAGATCGTTTCTCATAGGAAATAGGCGCAGCTTCTTGTATTTTCCAGTCGAACGATCATTTTCTCAATTCACCAACTCCAGGGAGTGTTTCTATTGCTACATTGAAACAGTTACGTTTGAAGCTTGCTCAGAAAAAAGTCAAATCGTCAAAACTGACAGCAGAGAACAAGGTTTTTAAAGGAAGAGATCAAACTACTTAATGAACAAATAAGAACGAGAAGGAAACCAAACCAGCGGGAAAGAAAAAAACAGTTGCCGCCAGGAAGAAGAAGTACTATACATCCATTTAGATGGCCTGATATGTCGTGGTAGTGATCGGGCAGTTTTTTACTATTAATGTCAAATGAAAAGGAATACAGATGGCAGAAGCAAAAGGATTGAATAAACCGGTAAAGTTGAAAAATGAGCTGAAAGAATTTCTGGGAGCAACGGAACTTCCCAGGACAGAGATCACCAAAAAACTCTGGGATTATATCAAAGCGAATAAACTTCAGACCAAAACGGAAAACGGGAAGCCGGAAAATGCGGGCAAATATATTGTTGCTGATGCAAAGTTGCTTCCGGTTTTTAAAAATACAAATTCCAGGAGTAAATCAGGTAAGGTTACCGATCTGACCAATTTAAAAGAAGGGCAGACAATCGACATGATGCAGATGTCTGCAGTTGTTGGTGCAAACATCGAATAATTTTATAAACAGAAAAAGAGAAATGTAATCGTTTTAGGCAACTCTGCCCACGTTGGTGCAACTAAAGGCTCGGATTTTCCTCCGAGCTTTTTTTATCCCCATTCTTTTCAACGATAGAAATAAAGAAAAGGGGAGAGTGCAACGCTCACTCCGTTCCGTTTCAATCCCCTTCCGCATTATGTTTCGACTGGCTGCTCGTTGTCCCTAACGAAGTAGCGCTACCGGACCTTCCTGCGGTGCACCGGAGCTTTCGCCGTTACCGGTACCAATAGATAGTATCAATTTCCGTCATGCGATAACCCACTCCGGGATGGTCACACTTGTTTTTCATTCCGGAGCTAACGTGCGACTCTGTTCAGCAAGCGTGCCATGGTATGGACTACTGCATCTTCCCTCATCCAATCTTCTCGTGTAAAAAATATTTCGCCCAAAGGACTGAACACAGAAGTATACTAGGTTTGATTCCAGTCGAACGACCTTCTCTGAATTTAAAAACAGCAACATAACGTAAAAATTTAACAGGTGAAAAACCATGACCCGTAAAAAAAACATGAAAACATTCTCAGCGATGACCCTGCTCTGGTGTGTGATGTTTTGTATCTGCTCCTGTAACAGGATCACCGGCTGGGTTGCGCCGTTTCTCATTTCAGATGAACAGGAAGTGGAGCTCGGAAACTCGTTCAAGGCGGAGATCGACAAGGATACGGTTACCTATCCTCACTTTCACGGTAATCAGCGTATCAGCCGGTTTGTGGATTCGCTGGGGCAGAGGATAGCCGAATTACAGAAAGATCGCGAAACGCTTGATTTTACCTTTACGGTCATAGAAGACACGTCAATCAACGCCTTCGCCATTCCCGGCGGCCATGTATACGTCAATACCGGACTGCTTAAAAACGCCGACAACCTTGCCGAGGTGGCGGGGGTGATCGCCCACGAAATCGGGCACATTACGCAATATCACGGTCGGGATATGTTTGTCGGAAAGACCGCATTCGGATTAGCCAGCTCGGTTCTTTTCGGGGATAGTGCCTCGATTGCCTCCGGGCTGGCGGCACTTGTTGGCAACATGACCTTTCTGAAGTATACACGTGATCATGAGTTCGAGGCGGACAGCTGTGCCGTGGCATATACGACACTTGCGAAGGTCAATCCGATCGGCATGCGGAATTTTCTGCAGAAACTCAAAAACCTTTATGGTGATGATCTGCCGATCTTTGAACCGTTTTCCACTCACCCGCCGCTCAAGGACCGGATTGATCGGGTGAAAGAGGTTATAGGCAAGGTGTCGGGTGCCTCGATGGACAGTGATACCCTTCTTTTTGAAGATGAGTATGAGGAAATACGGTCGCTTTTGTAGGTTGCCGTTATTGCTGCTTCGCTATTTTAAAAAACAGTTATACCGGTTCTTCACTCTTACATTGTAGACTACCTGACTGTAGTTTAATTAGTGTCTGTTCAGAATTGCATAGTTCCAAAACTGAACGGTCATTGAGGCTCTCGAAATGACACATTTTAACAGGAAATCCGGTCACTTCGAGAGCCTCAGTGTCCGAATTTAACCTATTCTGAACAGGAACTAATTAAAGAAAGAAAAAGGGCTGTTTATTGGAAACGACGGATGAAATTTGGCTGCTCTCACGATTAAGTAATATTTTAAAAAGGTTATAAACCAAAGCACCTGTTTTACAGATTAGGTCAAGGAGAAGATTCGTTCCCGAATAATCGAACATCGCTTCATTACCTGTTTATCCGGTACCTATGTATAAAATCTTCATCCGCGTTGTTCAAAGGGGGGGGCTGTTTGAAAAGCTCAATTCTGCTTGTCTTTCCGGAAGGAAGTATTGGTTTTTCCAAAAAACGGTAAACAGTTTGGCGACTGTGGAAAAGGTCGATTAAATGAGCAGGAAATTAATGCTCCACATGAGTAATAAATGTACTATTTTATTATTACAGGCATATTGCTTCGATGACGAACTTGATTTAAATCCCTCTGCCTGATCAGAAAATGTATTTTAGCCGTTTTCAAGGAGGGAGTATGCAACACCGTCTGTTTTTCCTCACCTTGCTACTCAATTTTGTCCCGTATCTCTCCGCAAATCCCGTTGATGAGTTTGATTTGCCGGCCATTTCCGAGATACTCTGGATGGACGGTAAACACTGGTCCATCGAAATTGATGGTAAAGTGATGTTCGGGATTGAACGTGAAGCGACATACCCTTCTTTCCGGATATATTTCGCATCAACTCACCAGATGTACGAACTAGACCTCTATTTCAATGAGTCATCACTTGCCGTTATTACTCAGGACTCGCTCCTGAAAACCGGAAATCCTCCGCCTTCTATTCAAAACTATGATACACTTTTCATTCCTTATCAGGAAGGTGAAGCATCCTTTCCCGATGAACCCGGATGGTTGTGTGTGCCTGATAATCTACAGCGGGGAAGGTCATTAGTCAGTAATTACTTAGAGGGAAAAATTGTGTATTATTCCACTTCGCGCTCATCCATTGGTACAAGAGGTGACTATTCTACCACCCATACACTTCAGATTCTTGACCGGGACAGTCTTCCTTTATCCGGAATAGGCTGCACGTACCAGCGGCGCAGCAAACGTATCAAAATCATTTTTGACAGTCTTGGTTACGCCGTGGGCGAGGTAACCAGCTATGTTACAGATTATATACAGACCGGCGTTTCGGACAGTAACGGATTGATAAAAAATAAAGAGGCGTACATATATTGGTCGGGCGGCGAGACCTACTACCTGTCCGGTAAACCGCTGGAATCCTTCACTGAAATTTCATTCTGCAAATATCCGAACTGGCGAGTGAACTACATTGATTCACATAAGGAGGTAACCGATACTGTCGTTTACAAACCCAATTGCCATATGATCACCGTTGTGGATAATAACGGTGATCCCCAGCCGTCATTACTGCCGGTAGCGTGGTATGATCCCCAGACAAGCGGTATTCCTTTCGGAGAACCTGTCGATTCCGGAATGTTCATTTACGAATTATTCGGAGACAATTCCAAACGGTATATCGAGTTCATGACGGTTTCGGACAGCACGGTGGTTGCCGCATGCAGTCTGCTGTATACCGACACCGAAGATACCGTATTCCATAATCTGGTCGCGACGCCGGTACAAAACAGATCCGCACCGAATAAAGTATTGGCCCATGGACAACCGGCAACCCTGACCTGCAGGGTAACCGGTCGCAATACCGTGAAATTAATTGTTGTAAACCGGTATCGTATGCGCGGTACATCATTTATTGACATATGCTCAATAAACGGAAAGACGGTCGCCTCGGTGCCGGTGGCGCTGCAGCAGACGGGAACGCATACCGTGCTCTGGAACGGCAACGGGACCGCGGGTGCCGTGGCCGCTTCGGGAAGATATATCTGCAGGTTGCTTTATAACGGAAAAACCATTGCAACTCGAAAGGTTACGCTATTATAAAAAATGTCAATGGAACCGCAGTGCTCATCGGGACAGTGCTGTTGCTGTCTACGTTGTCCACCGCGCGCAACAGAGGTATCTTCTTCAGACGTGAGCGGATAGAAGCTACGGTTATCGCATGCGATACCCTGAAAATAAAAGGGACCTATTTTTTTGAAAATACCGACTCGCTGTCGCATACCACTTCCATCTATTATCCCTTTCCTGTTGACTCCATACTTGCATATCCCCATTTTATCGAGCTTATACGTTCCTCCGGCAAACTCGATACAACCTTTGCTAAAGTAACGAAGGGAATACGCTGGCGGATGACCGTCGGAGCGGGGGAGACGGATTCCATTGTGGTGACCTATATGCAGAAAACAACCACTGCACAAGGACGATACATCCTGACCACGACTAAATTCTGGGGTAAACCCCTGAAGGATGCCACTTTTACTGTTGCGGTACCTGATGGTATCACTCTTGCGTTCTGGTCGTTCACCAGCGATACTGTTTTTACTCGAAATGACGCCCTTGTGTATTCAACGCGACGTTCCGATTTCCTTCCCGGGGAGGATATGGTGCTCAGGTGGCAGTGTGGTGATTAGCTGTTCGCCGCATTATTGTCGATCGACTGACTTATTGGTTATAGATAGCCTCCACGAGAGGGGGGGGCTGAAAGCCGGGGGAGGCAAATGGTGCACAGTACGCGTAATTACAATTCAGAATATCCGGAAGAGTACGTATTCCCAGGAAGTCTGCCGCAGGCGAACTTACTCTTTTTCTGAAAACATACGGGCTTCCGAGTGCCGTACAATATCACCTTCGATCATGTAAATCACATCCTCGGCAATATTGGTGGCGTGATCTGCAATCCTTTCCAGGTGCCGTGATACCGACATGATCAGCAGAAACTCATCGGCCCGTTCGGTATTTGCCACGATACCATCCCGGACAATTCCGATCATATCACGGTAGAGATCGTCAACTTCTCCATCCGCTTTGCAGACACACTTTGCGAGGGTACTATCCATTCTAAACAGTGCATCAAGACTCTGCCTGAGCATGGTGACTGATTTTTCGCACATAAGCGGGAGCTTGGAGGTAAAGGTAAACGATGGTGTTACCGCAAGGGCGATCGCCCGTTCAGCGATGTTGCCTGCCAGATCACCGATCCGTTCAAGGTCGTTGTTGATTTTAAGGACTGCGATAATAAACCGCAGATCGATTGCCACCGGTTGATGCAGAGCGAGCAGTTTGAGGCACTCTTCTTCCACTTCGACCTCGAGCAGATCAACATTGCGGTCAAACTCGATTATCCGTCGAGCTCCGGGGGCATCCTTTTTTTCAACCGAACGGACGGCTGAGGTGAGTTGTTCCTCGACAATCGAAGCGAGTGAGAGCAGCTGTTTCTGCAGTGCATCAAGTTCACGTTGCAAATGTTTCGCCATGGGGTACCTCGTCGGGGTGATTTCAGCCGAACCGGCCGGTTATGTAATCTTCGGTTTTTTTCTTCTTCGGCATGGTGAACAGCTGTTTGGTGTCACCATGCTCCACAAGTTCGCCTTCGTAAAAGAATGCGGTGTAATCGGACACCCGGGCTGCCTGCTGCATGTTGTGCGTCACGATGATAATGGTAAATTCGCTTTTAAGATCGCCGATCAGATCCTCGATACGCGCCGTGGAGCGGGGGTCGAGTGCGGAGGCGGGCTCGTCCATCAGGAGAATCTCGGGGCCTACGGCCAGGGCACGGGCAATGCAGAGCCGCTGCTGCTGACCGCCCGAAAGACCGAGTGCATTGTCGTTCAACCGGTCTTTCACCTCGTTCCAGAGCCCCGCCTGCACAAGACTTTTTTCGACGATACCGTAGAGCTCCGTTTTGTTTCTGAGACCATGGATGCGGGGTCCGAAGGCGACATTCTCGAAAACGGATTTTGGAAACGGGTTCGATTTCTGGAACACCATTCCCACCCGCTTACGCAAATGCACTACATCGATATCGCTTCCGTAAATATTCCGGTTGTCAATACTGACCGTTCCTTCGATCCGGGTGCGGTCGATCGTATCGTTCATTCGGTTGAGCGTGCGGAGAAATGTTGATTTACCACATCCCGATGGCCCAATGAATGCAGTCACCTGTTTTGACGGCATCGAGAGGGAAATGTTGAACAGTGCCTGCACATTTCCGTAAAAGAAATTCAGTTCACTCACCTGTATTTTGATTTTGTCGCTGCTTTTCATCATGTTACCACTTCCTAACTGTTATCGCGTTGCAGGGGAATCGAAATAATAAAGGTACTGCCGTTACCGGGGGCACTCCGGACAGCAACCGTTCCGCCATGGACCATGGCGATATGCTTGACGATAGACAGCCCGAGGCCGGTACCACCGAGTTTCCTGCTGCGTGCCTTGTCGACCCGGTAAAACCGCTCGAATATCCGTTCGTGAAATTTAGCGGCGATACCAGGCCCGTGATCGGTTACCTGCAAGGTAAGTTCATTCGACTGGTGATCAGCGGACACCGTAAGCTGAACCGTCCCGTTTTCGAGTGAGTAATTAATCGCGTTATCGCAGAGATTGATCAGTGCCTCTTCAATGAGAGCCGGCTCCACTGACGCATGAAGTTCTTCGGGGCATTGCTTTTCGATGGCAATTTTATTCGCTTCTGCTTTTGCGGTACAGGTCTGCAGTACATTGGCAAGGATTCCGGCAATGGGGGTGTCAATAAAGTCGGGTGCGTGTGCCTGCGCATCCTCTTCGATTCGCGAGAGGGCAAGCAGATCTTCCACAATGGTCGACAGTCGGTCAACCTGGCGGGCGATAATATGAAGAAACCGTTCCGCTTCCTCTTTGTCTTCAAGTGCACCGGCAAGCAGTGTTTCAACGAACCCTTTAACCGAGGTGAGCGGTGTACGAAGCTCATGGGAAACATTGGCGACGAAATCGCTGCGCATGGTTTCAAGACGCTTGAGACGGGTCACGTCGTTAATGACCACCAGTACACCGATGGTTTTTCCCGAGCCGTCACAGAGTGCGTTCCCATGCAGTTGCAGCAGTCGTTCCGGCGAATCTGAATCATTCTCGTCTCCAATAATGATCGTTTCTCCGGAACGTTCCCTGCCGCTGTCACTTATATCTGAAATATATTCATTGATTTTCGTGTTGCGCAGCACTTCACCTATCCATGTCCCAATTTCAGGAATCTGTTTCAAGGCGAAAAGATCAACTGCCGCATTGTTGATGGCGATAATGCTCTGTTCGGTGTCAACAGCGATGACGCCTTCCGCCATGCTGGAGAGTACCGAACTGAGCCGGTTGCGCTGCTCGGTAAGGCTGTCGATTGAGGTGCGCAGGTGCATCGCCATATCGTTGAGTACGCCGGCAAGCTGGTCGATTTCTTCACATCCCGCGGGTGATAATTTCGCAGAAAAATCACCGGCCGAGAATCGCTCCGCCCCGATTTTGATTGTATTGATGGGACGGCTTATGCTGCGGGCAACAAAATAACTGACCAGAGCTGCGAGAAGCAGGAGCAGAATAAGGCCCAAAGCAATACGGACGTACATGGCGGTCAATTCACGTTGAATGAAGGCGGTCGATAATGAAGTCCGCACAATACCGGACCGGGTACCTTTGTGGTAAATGGGGACCGCCACGTAAATCATGGTCTGGCTGAGCGTATGGCTGTAACGCTCGGAGATACCGATTTTTCCCGAAAGTGCTGCGATAATCTCCATTCGGTTGCGGTGATTCTCCATGTTTGAAGGGTCATGCTCGGAATCGCCAAGTACCGTTCCGTCAAGCGCTATAACGGTAAAGCGGGTCGGAACACCTTTTGCCAGTATCTTGCAGAGGGAATCGATTTCCCGACCATTGGCGGTACCGATATACCCTTCCATATGTGAACCGATCTGATGGGCTTGCTCGGTAAGCCCGTCAACGGTAGTATCGAGAAAAAAACCGCGGAACGACACGGTGATATACCATGCAAGCAATGCCGCCGGCACCAGCATGGTGAGAATGAAGATAAAGTATAATTGCCAGATCAGTTTTCTGGGCCGCACATTATTCTCCTTTGAAACGGTATCCTGCGCCACGTACGGTTTCAATATAATCACCGGCACTCCCCAGTTTCTTCCGCAGTCCGACGATCAGTACATCCACCGATCGGTCGGTAACGGGGTAGTTGTTGCCGCGCACCCCTTCAACGATCTGATAACGGGTATAGACCCAGCCGGGGTGTTGTGCGAGAAAGTGAAGTACCATGAATTCAAGGTTGGTGAGGACCACCGGGTTTTCGCACACCAGCACTTCCCGCTTTCCGGGATGTATTGATAGCGTTCCGAAAACGAGCAGTTCTGCACCGATGAGTTTAGAGGATGTCTTGCGCCGCAGAACTGTACGAATCCGTGCCACTACCACCTTGGGGCTGAAGGGTTTGACAATATAGTCGTCGGCGCCGAGTTCCAGACCGGTTACGATATCGCTCTCCTCACCCTTGGCGGTAAGGATGATGACCGGTATCGACCGGTGTGTGTCGCTGCTTTTAAGCTCCCGGCAGACGTCGAGGCCATCGATACCCGGAAGCATCAGGTCGAGCAGCACCAGATCGAATGATCCGGCATTCAACCGGTCCAGCGCTGATTCTCCACTCGCCACAGAAACGGGACGGAAACCATCCTTTGCTAGATTGTATCGGATCAGTTCGGCAATATCGTCATCATCTTCAATAATGAGTATTTTTTCATGACTCATGGAAATATTCCTCCCGGATCATAGCAGGTAGTAACGTCATACACGCATCCTTTTTCGCATCTGGTACCGTAGCAGAATTGCTGAAAGGTTGAGAAGAAACGTCAACAGCAGCAGCACAAGGGTAGTGGCATACTGTATACCCATTGTCTCTTCGACGTTGGTAGACTGGGTTGCCATGACGTACACATGGTACCCCAGATGCATGAACTGGTCGGAAAGACGGTGTGGTATATAGGGAAGAAAATAGGCCGCTCCGGTAAAGAGAATCGGTGCAACCTCGCCTGCGCCGCGGCTAACCGCAAGAATTCCCCCGGTCAGTATACCGGTAATTGAATTCGGTAGAACAATTCGGGTTATCGTCTCCCACCTGGTGGCACCGAGTGCCAGACTCGCCTCGCGCAATTCCCGCGGAACAGCGGCTATTGCCTCTTCGACAACGACAATGACAATCGGTAGGGTAAGCAGCGCCATTGTAAGACCTGCCCAGAGCAGCGACGGCTGACTCCATACCAGTTCTCCCGGAGGGGAGAAGGCACGGTCCATGTTTCTTCCGACAAACTGAATGAAGAACCCGAGTCCGAACAGCCCGAATACAATGGAGGGAATTCCGGCGAGCGTATTGACGGCAAACCTGATGGTTTTCGCGATAAATGAACTTCGCTTGACATACTCCGACAGGAATATGGCGGTGACGGTACCCACCGGAACACCGACCAGTGACATGATGAATACCAGCATGAATGTACCGATGATTGCCGGAAAAATGCCCCCTTCGGTCATGCCGTTGGTGGGTGCGTTGAAGATGAATTCCCAGCTTATGGTGCCCCAGCTACCGTGTAAAATGGTAATGCAGATAAAAAGGATAACGGCGATAATAAGAAATGCACTGCCGGAGGTAAGGAAGATGAACCCTTTTCCCGCAGCTTCTCTTCCGAGTTTCATGCCCCCCCCTTGAACCGTTTCATCATGCGCTGTTTAAGAAAAAATTCAGCGATTGCATTGAGTGAAAAGGAGAAGAAAAAGAGGCAAACTCCAATGAAGAAAAGAATGTTGTAGTGTGCATCGCCGAAGACAACCTCGGCCATTTCCGCGCCGATCGCCGCCGACATTGTCCGAACCGAATCGAAAATGCTCAGCGTAGAGAGGGCCGAATTTCCGGTTGCCATAAGAATGATCATGGTTTCTCCGAAGGCCCGTCCGAGTCCCAGAAGAAAAGCTGCGAAAACGCCCTGAGTGGCGGCGGGAAGGAGAACATAGAGTGATGTTTCCCATCGGGTCGCTCCCAGGGCCAGGCTGGCTTCGGTCATGGTGCGCGGCAGGGAGTTGAGGGTCTCTTCAACAACGGTATAGATAATCGGAATTACCGCCAGCGAGAGCGCGACCCCACCGGTAAATGCATTGAGCCGATATTTGAGCCCGAAAGCCTGCTGGAAGAAGGATGCAAGAATCATGAGGGCGAAAAATCCGATAACGACCGATGGAAACCCGGCGAGGATTTCGATTGCCGGTTTCATGACCTCTTTGAGTTTCGGTGGTGCGAGCGTTGCCGTGTAGATTGCGGCGAGTACGGCTATCGGGAAGGCGATGAACATTGCCACAGCGGTAACCTTGAAACTTCCGATAAAGAGCGGCCACAGTCCATAGCGGGGTTGGTTGGATACCGGCACCCATTCCGACGACAACAGGGCCTTGAGGGAAACCAGACCATTGTCATCCATTGCCTGCCCTACAACCAGTGGGATTGATTCCTTGAACACAAAGAAAAGGATAAGAAATATGAAAACAAACGAGGTGAACGCGATTGCTCCAATGAGCTTTTCGGCGATAAATTCACCCAGTCTGAAATTTACTTTGTTTAATGGTCGCATGGTTTTATTCCTGCCGCACCTTTCGGGTGATACGCCCGGTATCCTAAACGATACCGGGCGCTTAACAGTGAGGTGACGAAGGAGTTACTTCACCGGGAAATAACCGACTTCCGTTACCAGTTTCTGACCTTCAGGACCGAGAATCCAGTCGATATAGTCTTTCTTCTCGTTTGAGGGTTTCGCCCGTGAGTACATGTAAAGATACCGTGCGATCGGATACTTTCCGGTTTTTACCGTCTCGGCAGTCGGAACACATGCTTTTGAGGCGTCGTCCTTTTTAACTTTGACAACTTTGATGCCTTCAGCGTATGCGGCACCGCCGTAACCGATACCGTTTTTGTCTTTCACTACGGCATTGACGACCGCCGCGGTTCCGGGAAGACTCTGCATTGTGGGGCTGTAATCCTTGCCGTCGAGGACGTTGTCCCGGAAATAAACAAACGTACCGGAACTGTTTTCCCGTCCGTAGAGCACAATCGGAGCATCTGCACCGCCAACGTCTTTCCAGTTGGTCACTTCGGCAAGGTAGATGGCCTTGAGCTGCGCGAGGGAAAGTACCCCGACACCGTTTTCGGCATTGATATAAAGAGCGATGCCGTCTTTGGCCACCTTTATTTCGTTGCCGGGGCTGCTGTACTTTTTCTGGAGCTTTGCCATCTCGCTCTTTTTCATGGAGCGGGAGGCGTTGGCGAAATCGGTGGTTCCGTTGATAAGTGCGGAAATACCGGTGCCGGAACCACCCCCGGTTACCTGTATCACCACATCGGGATGTGCCGCCATGTACTTTTCGGCCCAGCGCTGCGCCAGTATCACCAGTGTGTCAGATCCCTTAATCGTGATGGTTTTTTTTGACCCTGCGACCAGCATGGTGATTCCGACCACGGTAATTGCCGCGACGAACAGGGTTCTCAGAAAACGGTTTTTCATACGGACTCCTTTTAATAAGGTGAAATGGTGTTTGCGTTGTTTACTGTTCATAGTATGGTGTCTGTCTGTCGAGGTAAAATTTTCGGCGTTTTATTCTTTGTTTTCAATTGAGTGCCATCAGCTGATTTCGTTTGCATACTGCACGGTATGTCTTCTATTCATTTATAAACATACCTCTCATATGTTTTTGTATTGTTAATCGATTGTTAAAATTTAGTTAGTTTTACCTAAATCGGACGATTGTTTTCAAAAAACTGTTTAGGGCTCAAAATTTCCCACTTACCCATCTGTTCGTTTGAAGATCGCAGTTTTCACGGACCGAAAATTGACCGGTTGCGTTCCTGATCATAATTTTGCACCGGTAA
>JBNLDC010000046.1:0-53197 GCA_050304135.1 Chitinispirillaceae bacterium
TCGATGGCGCATTCGCTCTGGTATCCTGATTCGAGTATAGTGCCAGCGAATAGTTAAAGGTCTGGTCACCCTCTCTTTCCATTACGCGAATAAGGTAAACTCCACTCGTTAGTAACTCATAATCTTCAATTGCATTCAACAAACGCTCATTTACCCCCTGATCTATCAACACAATGTTATCGGGACCAACCAACTGCAACCGGGAATCCTGATCATCACTGTAGGGTGAGTTATCTCCATCTGGATCGAGACGTACTGTGATTCTATCTCCCGCAGTACCGTCGAACAGATACGACTGCACATCAACCGTTGGTGATATAGTATCACGAACAGGCGTATCAAATTCTATCGATGGCGCATTCGCTCTGGTATCCTGATTCGAGTATAGTGCCAGCGAATAGTTAAAGGTCTGGTCACCACCTTTTTCCATTATGCGAATTATGTATGTCCCATCCAATGGCAGTTCTACATCTTCTACTGCATTCAACAGGCGTTCATTTGACCCTTGCGTTATCAATACACTGTTGTCGGGAGCTACTATTTGCAGTCGGGAATCCGGATCATCACTATAGGGCGAATTGTCTCCATCCGGATCCAACCGAATCGTAATCAAATCCCCTGCCGTACCCTCAAAATAAAAAGTATCGACATCATCCATCGGAACTACTTCACCTCGTAACGGTTCATTGAAATTAATCGCTACCGGCGCACTTGCAGACGCGAATGTCGATGCAAGCAGTACGACAAATAATGCATACTTCATCATTTTGAACCTCAATTCACCAATAAGTTTCACGATGTATACGTTACGGCACAAGCTCGATGAACAGTACCTGACAAGCGGTTATTTTACCAGTAGTGAGGGAGGAATGGTGCGGAAAAACTATCGTGCGGGCAGGGAACATTCTCCCGGGACAGAGCAATCTTTTATGGGAATAAAATAATTACCCTCGCCTGAGAGTGCAAGCGGGAAAAGGATTTTTCCGCTTGAAGGTTATTTTTCTATCTTATTGTATTAGAAAGAGATATACTGTCTACATTTCAAGACATTCCAGGTAGTGTAGTGCCCGTGTTTTTATCTTAATTTTATTGACTTGTCGTAGTACTTTAAAAGATAGACCCGTCTTTGCAAATCTTATTTACAACTTCCCCCCAATAATAGAAGCAGATACCATACAGCTTAGTGCTAAAACGTCTAAACAGATTGCCAATGTGTCCCTAAACCAGAAAAGAAACTATTACTTCACCTTGTACTCCGGTTCGTACACACCAACCAGTGAGATAAATTCAAGTGTATCGGCAATCGGCTTGAAATCGACCTCCTTCCGGGCGATATTCACGAAACCCGGCAGCTCTGCGACAGCCTGGCTTAAGTATTCAACTGCATTATATACATCCTTATCAATAATTGACTGATCGGCGTTTTCTCCATGTTCCGTGGAACGGCGTGAATAATAGCAGGCTAAATTATACTTAACCGTGGAAACACCATCCTCCCAATCGAGAGACAGACACTGTTGAGCCAGTTCTATGGCACCATTCGTATCCCCACGATCAAATCTGCAAACAGATGCATGCTGTACTGCCATACAATAAAGTACCCTTTCCGATTCATTAATCGGTGTGATTTTCTGTACTTTTGCATACTCTTCTTCGGCCTTTTCGATCTTTTCCTGTTGATAATAGCACATCGCTCTCTTAACGAGAGAAGGTAAATGAGCTGGGACGCAGTCCAATCCTCTGGTGAAAAGTACTTCCGCCCGGACTATATCCTCCTCACTCATCGCACGACACCCGCTACGGTAATAATCTTGGACACTTTTTTCGGTAGTATCGAACTGAATAAACACCTTATCAATAGCACCTTCCAACAGGAAACGTACCGGGCTTCGGGGTAGTCCACTTAAAAAGACCGGCAAACTCTCAGCACCATTAAAAATCGCAACCGGGAGCGAATCCGATAGGTGGTTAATTCTTTTTACTGTCTTGTCGGAATATTTTCCATACTCCGCAATGGTTTCAGAAATGATTACCAGCATTCCAAACAGTCGTGCAACAGAAGCGAATATTTCGGTATGGTTTTCCCCGCACACTCCCGGTATGCCATATCGCAGCTTCCACATTGCCCACCGGTCGGCATAAAAATCATCTTCGAATGGCCGGGCGGACAGATCTTCGCAATATCCATCAGCCACATCACCGGTAGTATCTTTACAATCGAATTGCGCGATATGTCCGAATTCATGCAGAATCATAAACAACTGCTGGATGGTCGTCATCCGCCAAATTTTCATTTTGAATTCTTCATCTGTTGAATGTCTGAGCTGTTGCAACATCAGGGTAATTTTGCTCAGGTCATTATCGGGGGCAATAAAACCATTTCTGGTTTTCTTCCACACCTCCGTTTCCGCAAGCAGATGGCTCACATACTCCGCAAAATGCTCTTCCAAATAAATTCTTGACGCCGGATCAAGTTTCGATTCAATGCCAAGTCGTATCTGTTCAATGATTTCATTAACAATAAAGAGGTTACCGAACAACCCTCTTGCCATAGCCACTGCAACACCTTTTGGTGACCGCAGTATATATGTATCGAATACATGGGTACATACCAATTCCCGGGGTATTTCCAGCAACCACATTTCCTCATCATCAAGCAGCTTGCGGAGTACGGTATTGAATGCATTACGGACAGATTTCGGATCAGGCGCCATCAGGGCGTGATAATCACCTTTTTTCCTGTGGTTATAGCGGTGATTCGTCGGATTATATTGAAAATCAGGCAATGCGTAGGAATCCCACATAATACATTCCGTGAGAAACTGCGGATAATATTCATCAACTGTCAACGATTTTTCACGAAGCCTCTGCAGTAATTCCTCATCACCTTGTACCGGCATATAGTGATCCTTTTTATAATTGCTGCCAACCGCCACCGGAGGAATAGCGAAAAACCGCAGCGGGAAGAGTTTTCTGCTCATTTTCAACAGCGTTCTTTTTTTCGATACTCTCCTCAATAAATTCAAGCAAATCAGACAACTCCTGCCATTCTTCGGTTGAGGCAAACAGGCAGACATCTCTAGTGGTACCTTTGATTGGAATTTTCAGATTTATTTCAAGGGTACTTTCCTTCTCTTTTTTTGCCGTGTCTTTCAGGTTTTTTATTTTCTGCCACAAATCCTTGCCCGCCTCCTTGAGGATTGTGCCGACGAAATTGGTAAGAATGAAAGTTACCGCTATTACCGCGGTTTCCGCTCCCGTAATTCCAGCTTCCCGGTAAACGGTTATCTCTTCCTTGAATCCGAAAGAATCCGCGATGTTACTGATTTTATCCTGAATAACCGGAGGTACATCAGTCGTACTAGACATTATAGATTGCCCCTTCTGATTTTAAACTGCTTTTAGGGTAACCGCACACCAGGGAACCCTTTCTCAAATACTGGATATGAATGGCAACAACTATCGAATCAAGTGTCTCTGACTATTAAAATATTTTTTGGGTAACAGCGATTCCGTGCAGAACGTTAGGGAGTCACTCTGTAAATCGGTATATATTGTTCCTGTTCTCTCAGTATCGTCTTAACTGCCGTAATGTTATCCGGTTTTGTATTAAAACCAAGGACAACAGCCTTGTATATACAAGCAGGAAACGCAAGAAGTCTGGTTCCTGTTTGAACCTCAATCTCATCAATCAGTATTCTTATTTCATTTTCTGAAGCCCATTTATCCCACTTACTAAAAGTGATTTCTTGAACTTGCCTTAACGCGGAATCTTGTTCTTCGCTCATCCATGATTGCAAAAAATTTATATGTGGGATTTCACGTACATAGTTGACGTGCCCAATATCTGTGTTGACCTTGCTACCCCATAAGGTTTGCCAACAAAGCTTAACATCAATCTGAAAACATATACCTGCATGTTTATCACCATAATGAGCCCACATAAGCATATCGAGTGGATTATCTGTTAAACAAAAAACACCAAACCTATCCTTTGCACCTTCAATGATTCGTTTATATCTTTCAATGGAACGGGTAGGGCTTCCTGCGGCTTTTTGCTGTTCAAACTCCCTTAAAAGTTCTGACTCGGACATCTGAGGAAATTCTTCTCTGACCGCCCTTTTTAGCCCCGTTTCCCATTCCTCATAAGTACAAGGGTTAATGACTACTTTGCAGTCATAGGGATCATTAAAATTGGCAGGACTTTGGAAAAAAAGTGTATTGTCCCTAAGGTTTTTTAAAGGGAAAGGTAAACCTGATACGGAATCGACTTCGGATAACCAAGCATATTTGTACCATGGTTGTTCAAATTCAGTATCGGTCAGTGGTCTATGTGTCATATTTGGAAAGTACTTTCAATCTTCATAGCATTACAACGCTGCTATACTTTTAAAGCGAAGTTTATAAAATACCAGCACCATATATGCATTACTATGTCATTGCAGTCACACGGAGATTAAGGGCACTTGTGTGTATATTCTAAGGTCTCCAGCGATTTTCGTAGAGCCCCGCATACTGATGAAGAGTGTCTCAGAGGCGGTATCGATCAAAACCGGAGATAAATGCCGAAAAAGAAATGTGTATTAACCTGTGCCTATCGAAACCGTGTAAAAAATATTTTTTTGCGGATAGGGAGCAATCTGTTTTGTATCCATTTTATCACACGGGAACATGACCTGAAGATCAGGGCGTGCGTGCGGATGTTTTCTGACCGATACCATTTCCTTTGTCGGGGTTCCCGGCTTTTTTCTCGCCGGGACCATTTCCTTTGTCAGATCTCACGGATTTTTTCTCGCCGATACCATTTTCTTTGTCTGACCTCCCGGATATTTTCTGGCAGAGAGCATTCCTTTGTAGGAGGTCTCAGATTTTTTTCCCGCCGTCACCATTTCCTTTATCGGAGTCCCTGGCATTTTTCTCTCCGGGAACATTTCCTTCGTCGGAGTCATCGGTTTTTTTCTCGCTATTAACATTACTTTTGCACAGGTTCACGGATTTTTTCTTGCCGAGAGTATTACTTTTGTCAGGAATGATTAAAATTTATTCATTTATTGATTTTTCTTCAATTTATGCTTGAATTTAATTTTCCGATGGTAATTTGCATGTTGCAGATCGGAAACTGCACGGCTTTATTGCGTTGGTCTTTCCGGATACTCGGGAGTGGGTGGATCGCTCTACATGGGATAATGTTTAATCTTGGAAGTAATTTCCAGACTGACTGATAACACCTTTTCACCAAAGACAATACAGATCGTTCAATGCGATACAAAGCGGGATGAGTTGCTGTTCATGTTCAGGGATGTGGCCAAAGGAAACATGCACAATGTGATGAATCCTGAAGCCCGTAAAGCGGCGATGGTACTCTACAAGCTGTTTTCCGTCCATATCGGAAACGTGCATCACATGGGTCTCGGCGAGGAGAGCAAAGCGGTTCGCTGCCTGCGGAGGATCATTGACGGCATTCACCGAAATCATCACTGTAGCGTTCGTGGAAGTTGCTTCTCCATCATTCGCATTGTTTAATCCTGAATGGTAAGAAAACAATCACCTTTCAACAAAAAACGATCACCTTATACCAATCCAGTAGCGATATGCGGCAGTACATTCGAAAATATCGAAACATTGCTGTGCCCAAAATAACCTCATTCCGGAATTTCCTCCTCCACAAATCCAAGCTCACGGAATTTTTGGAGATATGCTTTATCCAATTTAGGAGTAGCAACCATCAGAAGATGTTTTGGTCGGGAAAATGCGACGTAGGCGAATCGCCGCACCAAGGGATGGCTGAGCGGTTTAAAGCACCCGACTTATAATCGGGCATACAGTTACTGTATCAAGGGTTTGAATCCCTTCCCCTCCGTGGTACGGGCAGTTTTCGCTGCCCGTACTCATTTAGGAACAGTCTGACAGACTTGGGTTATTTTATTAACAATATTGTTAACAATAATTGACTTTACCCCTTTAAATATTTATATTCCTACTGTCATGCAAATGACATGTTCTTTGAAATTTCGTTATAATGGTCACCTCCTTAATGCGAAAGCATTCCTGTTGGATAGGAAACTATTCCCGTTTGACCCGCAACGGTGGCTGCCGACCAATAGGACCCGTGATGGTTAATCCCGTCCATAGGTCACAAATCGGTCAATATTGCAACAAGCCGGAAGCAACCAGTTACTGGATCTCAGTAGCAGGTAGAATCCAGCATGTTTGTGAGTTGAGAGATTATGTTCCTTGTTTTTCGTTATTGGTCAGGCCGTCTTGGTTTGTTTCATTACAAACAAACTACCAGAAATTATGATGGCGGGTCGTCTTCAAGACGATTTGCACTTTTATTAATATTTAACAAGGAGGTGACATGCAGCAAAAAGAACTGCGCGTTATAACGAAACTGGGCAAAGCCTGTGCCTTGCTGAAAACAGCAGAGGCAATGCCCGAAATGCAAAAGTGCACTGGTACTATTCGACGAGCACGGTTTGAAATTGAGGAAGCTGTGAGTGTATTGAAAAAGAAAAAAGCCGTGGATTTGGAAAAAGTATCGGAGATACTGAGAGTACTCACAAAAGCTTACACTTTTCTGAAGCTCTTGGGACTTGGAGATTCTTAATTTCTGTTATTGAAAGAGGAAATATATGCAGTTGCTTGAACAACTGGGAAAACGATTGAAAATGATCAGGATCGCCGCAGGGGTAAAGCAGAAAGACCTTGCCGAAGAGCTTGCGATCCCTGCGCCCTTGCTCTCCATGTACGAAAAAGGTACACGTGAGCCACCACTCCGTTTTCTCGATACGTATGCTCGTCAATTCAACATGTCACTTGCCCAGCTTTTTTCCTTCATGGAAGAACCGGTTTCACAGGGTAAACCGGATTTTACATCTGTAATGGCCGAAATGAAACATCTGATCTTCGATCTTGAGAAACAAGCTTTAAAAGCTGCCCGATAGATCCCAGTCATGAGCGACGTAATTTCCTTCCCCTTGTCGCTCAATTTAAGAGATCCAAAATATCTGGAACTTCGTCTGATAACTTCCGAAAAGGAACTTCGGTATTTTGGAGCAAACAAATCGAAACTGGTTAAGGAATTAACTCTTATTCAGTTTAAAAACGGAAAACAAAAAGAGCGTATTGTTTACAATCCTTCTGTTAAATATAAAGATGTCCTCCGTAGAGTAAATCGAAATCTTCTATCAAAGGCAAAACTACCTGACGGTGTTCTGGGTGGTGTTATCGGAAGCAGTATCGACACACTCGCTCAGATACACTGCGAACAGGAAGCTGTACTCTCAATTGATCTTAAGAGTTTCTACCCAAATATTGAATCGGGGCGTGTTTTTAAATTTTTCAAAAGGAGCGGCTGCAGAAATGATGTTTGCGAAATACTAACAGACATTACGACTCTAAATGGTTCGCTTCCACAAGGGTTTCCTACAAGCCCGATGTTAGCGAACCTTATAGCATTTGACTTGGACAACCAGCATTTATCTTACTGTAAAAAGCACCGGATAAGGAGAACTCGATGGGTGGACGACATCACATTTTCCGGCAGCACGGATACTTTGAAGCGACATGCACAAAGTCTTATCGGTGCAGTTTCATTCAACAAATTTAAATTGAGCAACAAAAAGACCTCTTTTGAAATTCGCCCGAACAACCCTGTTGTCGTTGGGTTAAATGTTTCTGGTTCAGCCCCCAGTCTACCACAAATTTATATCGATAAATTAAGAGACCTACTACTCGAATGCAGGCATTCCGGATGGAATTCTGTGCAGGAAAATTATGAGTGTAATGCTTTCGGGAAAAGAAAAAACCTCCAGCTTTCATTGGAGAGTAGAATCAATCGGGTAAAAAAATACGGGCACGAGGAGGCGGCTGAGTTATTTGAGATTTTCAAATCGGTCGAGTGGGCCCACTAATACTTGCTGTAGTATTATTTCCTCGGCCACGCGATAACCGACTCAACACCGCCTCTGCCTAAAAGCTGCGCCCCTGGACCAAACAGATACTGTTCCGGGAACTCATCATCTATCGGCATCGTTGCAGGAAATTGAATTTCCACCTCCAAATCGGGCCTTTCTTTATACCAGCAGTTCCAGTCGAGTAAATTGTCATCGCCGGGCAATTTGATATCAGACCAGAGCATTGCCAATGGATAAATTTTAACGCAATGCACAAGTGCAATTTTTTTATCGTTGAAGGGTAAACCCAAACCATTGAAGACCCGTATCTGCCGCTGCATAAAAGGAAATAGATAAAAGTGAGATTCTTTCGGAATTTCAAATCCATCATCATCCAACAGATTTGCAAAGAGGTCCTCAGAAGAAGTTCTTGCGTGATATGATTTTGTGGAAAGAAAATGCATCAATGCGCCCCGTATTATTGCCGAAGGTCTCACCATTACTGGTAGATATGGGTACCCTCTAAACTTGTATTGCGCTTTCAAACGGGAAAAAAGATCACCTATTGCAGGATCGAATCTACCGATTTTATCATGGCAAGTACGACAAACTGTCTGCCAGGATAAACCATTCTGCGTAAATTGTTTCGTGAATTCAGGGTGACTTTTATAATTAAAATATGACTGGTACTTCCATTTGCCTTTGTTGCCAGCACTCTGTGGAGGCACATGGTCTGAAGTTAATTCAGACGGCTGTAAACACCCGTTACATATGCCATCCGACGGGTTTTTCTCAAGACGGATTTCGCCGACAACTTCGGAGTGTACCTCAAAGGAAAATTCCGTTTTTCGACCAGATTGTGCACTAACGCGGCGACCGTAGGGCATCCTACTCTCCTTGAGGTTGTATTTAATTTAGATAAATTATGTTCCTCTTTTTTGTTTTTCCTTGTAACCTAACCAACTTCGGTTTCGTAATGGGTTAAATGCCTTCCGCCAACAAAACGACCAATTGCTTTATTTACTCACATGTGCCCCCCCCATGAAAACCTGTACTGAAGAATAGTGCACACGGAATTTTTTGACAAATAATTTACAGGCACCTATGCGCATTCACATAATACCTTTTTAATCACGAAAGTCAGCAATAAAAAGCTCTACTTAAATTTTGAATATAATATCAGAAGATTCTTGGCAATTTCTGCACGCGTACTATTCTTTAACCCATTTTCCTGATTCTCAATACTTTCAAGTATTTGAACTGACATCCCGACTGCATTTATTCTTTCAAGTACATTAATTAAATCTCTCGATTGTTTCATCATAGATTTATAAATAACGAGAAATGTCGCAGCAATAAACTCAACCATAATCCCCGAAATAGCAGCGATAATGGATGGTTTAAAGTTCATAGGATCCGCATATGCTTTTAGAACACCGTATCCGATTAAAACAAAACCAGCTGTGCAAACAAATAGAGTCAGGAAAAATATCCACCGGACATTTTGAAGATTTCGACTGAGGTATGTTTCGAGTTTTAACTTTGCTAATTCCCAAGAGGGTTGGACATCATTAGGTTTCTCTCGGGCATTTTCTTCGACTTTTTCAATCGCAGCATTAATCTTGCGTTCATTTTTTACTTCATGGTACGCCAACACTCCAAAAACTCCAAAAACTCCATAACTAAGAGTTATTGAAGGTACAATTACCCATAATGTTTTTAAGTACTGCATGTGGTCTAATAAAACAAGTGACAAAATTCCCAGCAAAACAGATATGTTTGCAGTTACTAAAATCGCTTTAATTTGCTTGTTACCATCCGCCCAGGCTTGAATCATTTTTTTAGCAATTGGAAAAACTGAATCAGTTATAGAACCTGTTAAGAAACTCATTAAAAAATCCTTTGCTGTAAAGCCATCACTTTAGGATGGATTTTAGGTAGTGATGTATCCTATTACTAAATATAGTCCACACGTAGAAACTCTTTCAATTGTCGCGTTCCGACACACAGGGGCACCTGTACGTTTTTTTGGCACACAGTTAGGCATGATCATGGATCACAGATCCATGGCACACATGGTTTGTAATACTTCACACACCCGGGGCACCCGTGCGACCCATTCGAAAAAAGGAAAGACTTACGCCTTTCCCTCGAAAGCAAAATTAATAGGGTCAAGAAATACGGGCATAAAGAATCTGAAGAGCTTCAGGAAATCTTCAATTCCGTTGACTGGAATAAGCCACCGGTAAACTAAAGCACCCTCTGCTCCCAGTTTGAAAAATCACTTTTATACACAAGGTCTCCCTCAATACCGTTTTGAAAGTAAAGAGGGAGATGCGAGAGAACTTAGTAAAAGGTGTTCCATAATAAGGCAGTAAATTCCCCCTCGTTCATACCTACCCAATAAGCACCTGCGGAAAAACTAAATATTTGATTAGTTAATCCCATATTTGGAATAAACTTTCCTGCAAGTACATTTCCTGCCATCTCTGTGAATGAAGCTATATTACAATGACTTGGATCACCAATGACATTAGCTGTGGTTTCGCCATACTTATCCATGAGATTTATAAGAGAATTACCGAATTGGGCGATTCCAACCGCTTTACGTATCCAACCAAGTCTGTAATACTCTAAAGCAAACCTCCCAATAGCTTCTGCTGCTGGTGATTTCACTTTAGCATCAAAATTGACCATGCTATTCTGTACTTCATCAGCCATTTCAATATAACCACCCGCAATGCTGCTACTTATTTGTTTGAAACCCGCACTCATTTGCATTCTGGCAGCTTCCTCCAATTCGCTTGCCCAACCTCCTGCTCCTGCCATACTTGCTCGAATGGCAAAATCTCTCATTTTCTTTGCAGGTTCAATCACACAATAACCAATCTTTGCAGATTTAAGCAATATACCGATTGATTTTTTCAGGTAGATCGATTGAAGATTAAGATCAATACTAAGTGCGATAGAAACTTCGGCAAGTGTAATTTCTCCGTTTGGATCATCAAAAACTGTGGGAGCGTTTTTTGCATAGGTGTAAGGATGCAAGAATCTTGAAAATACCTGGCTACTCATAAGTGGATCCATCCCCATAAACCTCCCCACCCCCTCCCGATACCACCTCGCTCTCAAATAATACCCTCCAACACTCTCATCATAATGCTCCCCAGTATACAGAAATTCATTCCCGGTACTCCCCACATGCCTGATCAAACCGCCAAACCCTTCATAATCATACTCATCCGTTACACTACCACTCGCATCCGTCAGCATCCGCACCGAGCCATGCCCATCATACACATAGTAACTGACAACCGGTTGCGCACCGCCAAGATCAGTCTGCGACACAAGATCAAGCCCGAACGCATAACGCTTCTGCACCACGCCCTGCCGGACCTCCTCCACCACCTGCGCGTAGCCGGTATGGTTTTTATCGTCAACAAGGTAGTTCGTAGTATCAACCCCCTCGATCTTCGCCACCCGGATACCATCACCGTTATACAGATACCGCACACTACCGCCGTTCAGCGCCACCATCCGGTTCTCAAAATCCCATTCACAAGCGTTTACACCATCGTTCAGAGTATTCCCGTTGTTATCATACGTATGCGAGGTCAGCCGATCATTCGCATCGTAATCGAACGCCTGGTTGCCGATACCAGCAACCGTAGAAGTTCGCTGCATCCGGTTTCCCACCGGGTCGTATATATACCCGATGGTGCCGTTGTTATCAACCTGCGGTGAATTGATAATGGTTTCGCTTACCAACCTGTATAAACTATCATACGCATAGGTAATGGTCCGGCCATTCAGCTCCGCCACCGAGTTCCTGTTTCCGGTTGGAGAAAGAGTATAGGTGTACCGTGCGATCGGACCTGCACCGTTTTGCACCGTAAGCTCAGTCAACCGGTTGAGCAAGTTGTAGGTATAGGTATGCTCCACCCCATTACCATAACGTACATCTTCAAGACTACCGTTATGGTCATAAAAATAGCGGGTAGTATCGTCACTGCGTTCATCAATCGCCTGTTCGAGCCGACCGAGCAAATCGTACGCGTAGTGCATGGAGACTCCGTTGACATGCTGTGAACCAATGGTCTCCAGCTGCCCGTAGTGGTTATAGGTATACTCCAGCGTTCCCTGCGGCGTCTGTTTCTGTACAAGACGGTCGCGGTTGTCGTACACATACCGCGTAGTGCCGCTCATGTCGGTCATACTCTCCCGTTTTCCGTCGGGTGTGTAGGTGTAAATGATATCCGGCTCCGACATTGCCGGGTCCGGGTGTCCCCGCAGCAACCTGCCGGAAGTATCGTAGTCGAAAACGGTTGTGTTCCCGTTGAAATCGGTTTTCGTTGCCATGTTGCCATCGGCACCATAGGTGAAATACTCACTCATCCCCATCGGGAGAGTACGGCTGATCCTACGCCCGAGTTTGTCGTAGGCAAAGGTGGTTGTATGCGCATGCGCATCGGTCTGCGTAAGTTGATTGCCGAGTTCATCGTAGGTGTACTCGGTGCGTTGGTTATACGCATCGACCACCGTGACCAGACGGCCGTTACGGTCGTATTCATAGCAGGTCGTTATTCCCGCCTGATCGGTTTTCGCAACCATGCGACCGGCAATATCAAAGGTAGTTGAATCAAACGTACCGTCGGGATATACGGTTTTCACCCGGCGGTTGAGCGAGTCGTAGACAAACGTGGTGGTATTACCGCGCGCATCACGCATGGTGAGCTGGTTGCCGTTTTCATCGTAGGTAAACCTGGTCGTATCGCCCAGCGCATTGATGACCGCGGTCCTGCGGTTGCTGCAGCCGCACCCATCTTCGTAGAGATAGGCTGTGCGCGCTCCCTGTGCGTTGATAGTCGCAATTGTCCTTCCACCTGCATCGTAAACGGTTGAGTCGGAAAGCGTATCGGGAGAAATGGTTTTAACCAGTCTTCCAAGCTTATCATAAACAAAGCGGGTACTATTGTTGTTCCGGTCGATCTGTTCGACACGTCGGCCTTCGGCATCGTACACCGTACTGTCGCGGGCTCCGTCGGGATGGATCACCACCACCTGATTACCCTGTGTATCATAACGGTATTCAGTCCGTCGGCCCGCTTTGTCGATAGTTGCCGTCTGTTTTCCGAAATCATTGTATTCGACCATGGTTGAATCACCATAGGCATCAAACGATGTTGTCAACCGGTTGTTGCTGTCGTAAACGTTCCGGGTGGTAATAGTGTCGGGAACTCCGGCTATGGTCCTGATACGAGATTCAGAAAGCTGGTTGCCGTACAAGTCGTAGGTATACTCGCTTACTGCACCGGTCGGATCTCTCTGCCCCGTCAAATTTCCGCGACTGTCATAATAGGAAAATGAAGTATCGCCATCCGGTGATATCGTGGCTGTCTGATTGCCTGCGGCATCATACAGATACGAAGTGGTGTTACCGAGCGCATCGGTCGTCGAAAGCAGATTATTGTGTGCGTCGTAGCTGTTAATCGTGGCAAAGCCCATCGGATCGACCGATGTCAGGACATTCCCTGAATTGTCATACGTATAGGACGTAGTTCTGCCGAGTCCGTCGGATTCGTTGAGCAGTTCACCTTTCGCATTATAGGTTTTTGTTGTGGTGTTCCCCAGCGGGCCGGTCTCGCTGATCATGTTGTCATCGGCATCGTACACCCATTCCGTGAAGTATCCCATCGGGTCCTGTTTCCGGGTGACATTCCCACGGGTATCATAAGTGTAGACGGTTGCATTGCCGAGCCGGTCGGTAACCGTCTGCTGCTGGTTCGGGAGATCGTACCCGTATATAACACGATTGCCATTGGCATCGAGCATTCCGGTTAGTTTTCCCATGAAGTTATACTCGAATGATCCGAGCACGGTGCCGTCGGGTGCTCTGATCTCCCGGATCTTGCTGCGCAGACCTTCGGGGGTATACGCTTCGAGCAGGTTGTTCACCGGTTGACCGCCGGCCTGCACCTGTATCACCCGGGCGAGTGCACCGTTTTCATATTCATAGCGGATCGTACGCCCCAGGTTGTCGGTCGATTCGACGATATGATTGGAAACGTCACGGGTAAAGGAGATTGCGGAACCACAGGAGTGTGATATCGCGTTTGATGAATAGGTAACTGTATTACCGTAAACGTCGGTAACACTCTCTATACCGTTTGCCGTACTGAAAATGTATACCGTTCCATCGCGGGTAGTAAGACGGAATCTCGAGGGATTCCATGGTTGGCCGTTACTGTTCAGCAGCCTGGTCTGACCAGTACCTTCAACCAAAGCGGTTGACTGATAATCGACTACTGAAAGCGCCGACAGAGTTTTGCCTAATGGCACAAAACTGACTGTTACTTCACTGATCTGAATCAGTGGATTTTGGGAAGGTGAAACAGTCACCCCAAAACGCTCTACCTCAGTATCACTTAATCGGATAACTATTTCATGCGGGGTACTTTCCCGTAGGACAAAGTAATCCACACAAACAAAATTACATACCTGCTCCGTATACTGCAGCCACCCTTCACCGATCTCGCTGGTTGTCGCAACCTGTACACTCTTCTGCGGCAGACTCCATCCAGGCCCGAAGTCTCCGTCAATAATGCGGGAATCGTATTCGCGGACAAGCGAGAGCGGAAGCCCGGGAGTTTTGACCGACAAGTCCTCTTTCCCGAAAGCGAGGTGTCCGAGTTTCATACCCCCATCAACCTTAAACGACCGCGTTGCGGTTGCGGACAGCCCCCCCATGTCAACCACCGTCAACCGCATCTCATACATGCCGTTGCGCAGCAGCGTCGGGTCGAACGAACCGAGGATGTTACCGGTTACACCGGTCGTGCCCGAATCGAAATCGGTCCAGCTATTGTCACCTTTCATTCGGTACGCCAGCATATAATAGAACAGGTTCGCATCGGAAGCGGTACCAATAATCGAATCGGGTTTTGTAATGGTTGACGTATCCAGTGGAAAGGTAAGCTCCGCAACCGGGTATTCACCATCAGGCAGGTTGTACACCATAACAGCAACCGTATCGGCAGCACTCAGGTCCGAATCGGTAACGATGAGTGCTATCCGGTAAAGTCCACCAGTACTAAATGCCACCTCTGTTGTCTGCTGTGTCGAATCGGTAAATGTAACTGCCCCCGGTCCGCTTACACTTCTCCAGACATACGATAGTGGTGCCGGAATACCATCGTCATTGGCACTGCCACTTAACGTCGTAGCCGCGGGCAACTGGATAGTCTGATCATTCCCGGCAAACACCGTTGGAGGTGAGTTCATGGGTAATGGAATAACGGTTATAAAAACTGTATCAGTAGCTGCCAATTCACCATCGGAGGCACTACAGGTCAGTGTAAAAATGCCAGTGTCTGAAAAAGTTACAGAGGTATGTGCAAGAGCCGGATCAGAAATAACCACTGCCGGGTTACTGGTAATTTCGCTCCATAAATATGAAACCGTTCCCGGTGGGTTAGGTAGCCCATCGTCGGTTGCCGAGGCGTTCACCGTTATGGTACGGGTTACAAACGCCGTATCATCTGAACCCGCATCGACTACCGGTGCGATATTCTCCGGTGGGTCAATGGTGATGGTAATAAACGCTCTGGTAACCAGTTCTCCATCACTCACATCAAGCGCAAGCACATATTCACCCTGCACACTGAACGTCGCATGCGGTTGCAGAATCGTATCATCGTCGATTCCGACCTGTGCAGGTCCGGAAGCAAAATACCACTGGAAGGTAACATGTCCGCCTTCAGGCAGACCATCGTCGGTGTAGCTTGCCTGCAGGGCAAGCCCGAGGTTGATGGGAACGGTAGTGTCGTTGCCTGCACTGACGACCGGTGGTTGGTTTACGATAACTTCGGGTTGCACGGTAATGGTTACCATATCGGTATCGGAATATTCCGAGTCGAAAGCAATCAGCCGCAGTGTGTAACTGCCGTCAATGCTGAAAGTCGCGGTTGTTATTGCAGAATGCGTATTGGCGAATTCGACTGTTCCCGGACCGCTTACCAGCTCCCAGGTAAGCTGTACTGTTATGCCAACCGGAAGCCCGTCGTCGGCAAACGAGCCTGAAAGGGTCGCCTCTTGTGGCAGCGTAATAGTCTGGTTATCACCAGCCTCTGCCACCGGTGGAGTATTGGGAACTGGCGCAGGGTTGACGGTAATAATAACTGTATCGGTGTCCGACAGTTCAGAGTCGGTGGCAATGAGATGAAAAGTGTATTCTCCTGCAAGTGTGAAGTTTATTGTGGTGGAAAGTTCATATGGTTCCGGGATAGTGACCTCTTCCGGCCCGCTGAGCTGCTGCCAAGTGGTGGCAAGAATCGAACCTTGTGGGAGACCGTCATCATTTGCCATTCCCGAGAGTTGGACTTGTTCTGGAAGGGTAATAGTCTGGTCGGGTCCGGCATTGGTGATCGGAGAATCGTTAGTTTGAACAACTACGATTACTTCAGCAGTATCAGTAATACCGCTACTATTTGAAACACAATAACGAACAGTATCAACACCTTCAAACTGTGGAGCTGGTTTATAGAACAGTTTTCCGGCAGTGTCAATTGCCGCATAGCCGTTATTTGTCAGTTCAACGATTTCAAATTGCCACTGCACACCTGAAGGGAGTACATCATTGGAAGAGATATCGTGCCCGACTGTCAGGGAGTCGAAACCTATAACGTAGATTTTACTGTCATAATAATCCGAGACATATAACTTACCTGTTTCTTCATCCAGATGTAGATTGTCCCAATAACAATCAGTCCTCGTTTCTGTCGAGCTTATACCATAAAAACCACTGGCAAAGATACTGGCTTTTCCAGTTGGATCAATAAATGCTACAAATAACTGTTTACCGATAACACCTGTAACATAAAGACCTGCAGGAAACGTCGTTCCCTGGCTGTATTCAATCGCATCTATTTCATCAACAAAGGGGACTGTAGTAAAGTGTGTTGATTGAGCAAGACTATCAAATATGGATATCGATTGAAAATCGGGTACCTTACTTAAGTACAAGCCACGCTGCAGTGCACCTCCCGGGATAAATTCCATTGTCGGCCATCGGTTACTTTGCACAGTATTCATCGGGACATAAATACTTTTCTGTCCTGCCAGATTTAATCGGTAAATTGCAAAGGGCGGATCGGTTGTATTTGTTACAAATAACGATGAGTCCCATCCCCCTCCTTCACCAAATACCATACAAGCAGGTTCACTGAGGTAGTTTGATTCAAGCGGTGTAAACAGAATTTCACCATTGACCGATGGATCAGCTTCAAGCATCTGGATAGCTCCACCCTGGTCACCATAGAGATTTCCATCACGATTGTTGGCACAAATGAAAAGGTTTTCGGGAAATGAGGTTCCATTACCCATTTCAATCTGATGCGGATCAGATTCTCCCGGCAGTACATAAAAGACTGTTAATGTTGCTGAGTCTATATCGATCCTATAAACAGTATCCGGTGGTTCCTGGTTACTTTGTGTTTCAGGGGGAAATCCGATTGAATAAATGCTGTTTCCAAATGCGGATTGTGAGCTTGTTTTTTCAATTGCAATCGGATACGGCACCTCATAATAGCGATCGATCTTAAAGCGTGGGTCCACGACCTCCGGACCATCTGGTGATGTGGCAGTAGCAGGGAAATAGATCGTATCATTGTTTGCTACAGGAACTGGATTGTAGACTGTAATTGTAATGGTGTCTTCTTCTGAGAGTTCAGAGTCAGAAGCTCTGAAAATAAGGGTATACTCACCGGTATCATTGAAGGTTGCAACTGTAACAATTGCCAGTGAATCACCGAAAGCCACAGTTCCCGGTCCTCCACTGACCTGTCGCCAGAGATAGGTTAATTGCCCTGGAGGATTGGGTAATCCATCATCGGTTGCAGAACCGGTAAGTGTTGCTGTTAACGGGAGCGTGATGGTTTGATTGGATCCTGCATCGACTACAGGAGGTGTATTAATGCCAATCTGCCAGACTGATACCCAGTCCACTTCCATAAGTTGTGGACGGGCATTTGCAATGGTTAGTTCCTGATTACATCCGATGGGAACCAGTGTTTGCCCGACTTCGACATCATCAATGAAGAAGTGTGCAGAGTGCAATCGCCATTCGATGGAAAGTGTATGGAACTCATACCAGGTCATAGGTACATTTACGAGGTATATTGAGTTCCACGAATCAGAGGTGATAGCTTCTGCGACATGCAGGAATATTGTATTTGGAGGATCTGTCGGTCGTTCACCGGTATAAAATCTGATACACAGATTATCAGTGTAATTAGAATTCATAGGTGCTTCCAAACCAAAACCGAAATTCTGAAAATCACCGTTAAATCGAATCCGTGCTTTAGCCACAACACCCTCACCAAAAGGAGAATAATTTTCAAATGTGGCGAAAAATTTATGTTCACTACTTCCAGGATTATCGCCTTGTCCAGTAAAAAACAAACCATTCTCTTCACCAACTATCCCATGGTTACAATGACATGCTGTACTGTACCTACGTAATCCGTCAATCACCCCATTATCAAAATCATCAAAAAACGGCGCATTAGGTTCAGATGCACAAAGTAGCATACTGTCAGCAGCACCCAACTCACCATCGGAAGCAAACAGTTCCATATGGTACATTCCACTGGCCGATGCGGTTGTCGTAGATTGCAGTATGGTTGTATCATCGAAAACTGCGGCACCCGGACCGGATAGATTTCGCCAGGCAGTGGTGAGAGTACCGAAAGGTAATCCGTCGTCGGAAGCAGCACCTGCCAATTGTACTGGGTCGTCGGTGGTATGAAGGATGTCTGGCCCTGCAGAGACAATTGGTGCTGAATTCATTCCGACATTTATATGTACAGTAGCACTATTCGACGTATCACTTCCGACAACTGCAGCATAAGAAAAATTATCTTCCCCATAAAAACCGGGATTAGGTCGATATGAGATGGCTCCATTCTGGTAATAAACAAGTTTACCATGTTGTGTTGTTTGGATAAGAATAATTGAAATATCATTTGAAGATCCGATGGAATCGTTTGAAAGAATGCCAGGAGAATTAACATGTAAATCAATTGGCATTGTCGAATCAGAAGTAATCTCATAAATAATATCGGATATTGCCACATACATTTTTTCCATGTCATTAGAAAAAACAAAGTCTGGAAGGCTGTATCCTACAGGTGTATTCAGACCCGATGCCCATTCGGTCGAATTCCCTTGTGAATCAATTTGTAGAATCTGTCCATATGGTCCGTTAATTGTATAGAGACTGTTTCCCCATGTACCACCGGGTCCGAATCGAAGTTGAAAGAATTGATTGCTGTTCGGTGCAACAAAAAAAGTATCCATACTTTTATCAGGTAGAATTTTCCAGATTATTGTTGCCTCATTATCAGACGAATGATCAGCTACATATGCAGCTTGTCCGAATCTTACTGATTGTGAAAAAACAATGTCAAATGGATTTCTTGATTGATGCCATTTTGGAGTATTAGTCAGGAATGTTTCTGCTGTCCAGTTAGAATCAATTGTATATAGAACCGGCGGATTGGGGGATGCCCCTTCTTCGTCCATTACAAATAATAATGAACCGAACTCTTCTGTCCCGAATGCCAATGCAAACGGATCACCTGCAGGTGGATAGGCCGGATTTCCATTTGTAATAACTTCATATTGCCATGTACTTGTATCAAAGGCAACAACTGCACCATCACAACAAGATCTGTTTATTTCAGTATTCCAATCTGCTAAAAGCAGTTTTTCTTCGAATCCCTTATGCTCTCCCCCGAAAATCATACGACTAGGGAAACTGAGAGGCAGCCCTTGAAAACGTCGATTTATTGAAAGGTTGCTAATATCAATTTCAAATATTGACTTGTTACCAATATCAGCAACATAAAGCTTGCTTTCGTCTGAATAACATAATGAAGAAATTTCACTAAATGGGACGCCTTGTACTAAAATTCGACAAGTAAAGCCAGGTGATAGATTTAGACAGTCGCCCGAATTCCCGATAATTGAAAAGTAGTCATCACGTGCGATAAGATTATCGATTTGATTTACTGTGATTGTAATAGTATCTGTATCAAATAGTTCACTATCAGAAACGATCAGAATCAAATTGTATTCACCCGGCCCGCTGAATGCCGCTGTAATGTTTACCGATAGAGAATCGGCGAAAGTCACAATACCCGGTCCACTTACCTGTCGCCAGAGGTAAGTGAGTTGCCCCGGAGGATTCGGTAAACCGTCGTCGGTTGCGGAACCGGAGAGTGTTGCTGTTGCCGGGAGTGTGATGGTCTGGTCGGGCCCGGCGTTAACTATGGGTGCCCGGTTTACAGACTCCTTAATTACATTAACAGTAAACTCCTGCTCGTTATACGCACCGTAAGTATCCTCAACTCTGACCGTTACCGGGTATTGCCCGTAAATGTATCTTATTTCTTCATCTGAAAGAACACGGTTGTAAATGCGTATGTCGTCGATTTTACCGTTAAAGACGTATTTTGGTGCACCCACCGGCATTCCAGAACAGGAACTATTATTTGAATAAACTCTGTCTGCCCCTATCCAAAGTGGATTTTCAGTCAGAATAGCTGAATCTGAAACCGGTGGTGTATTCCACCTGAAGTTTCTTGCTATCCCGTTGATTACAGCATGCAGTTCATGTGTTGAATAATTATAGGTAACTACTGCAAATTCCCAATTGTAAGTATGAGCAAATTCAATATATGCTCTTTTATCCTGCGTAACGCCATCATAATAATAGAATTCATATCCTTCACTGGTATATAACAGTCTATAATTTCCGCCATGGTTGCATGATTGAATTTTTGAGATAACATTACCAAACTGTGAATGATCAGAGGATTGTACCCATGCACAAAGAGCAATCTCATTTTCAATATTCACACTCGGATCATTACCCATATCTATATACGAATTTACACCATTAAACTGAAATGCAGCATTCTCATTGCCACATCGGTCGGTGGTAAGAATCGCATTTGCAACAGTCCCGTGATTCCCTTTTCCGCTCAGATCATTCGCATTACCATCAAAAGCATAGTAGGCAACCAGGCCATTGTATAAATCTATTTCGGATGGTATTACCTCCTCTGGATTCCAGTTGATCATACCTGAATTCCGGTCAATAGTCATACCCTGCGGAAAGACTTCAATTGTGAATGAGAGGGCGTCACCATCCGGGTCTTCTGCGTCGACATCGTATGTGTATTGTTGGTCTTCGAGGATACAGGTGACCGGTCTTGAGGTGAACACAGGAGGACTGTTGATGTTAACCACAACATACGACCTGTTATTCTCCTCATCAATTTCCCGATGCTTCCCACTCCCCGTCCCGTCATCATCAGCAACAATCCAGATCTCGTGGCGTCCAGGTGAAAGTGAAACATCAGAGAGTGTTACATCCTCGAATTGTCCGGGTTGCATTTGCCCTGACGTTTTTACCGTTCCGAGAAGCGTTCCACCATTTTCCGGGTTCCCGTTATAAACCGCGACATCAAGTTCACCTGGAATATGCAGTGCTCCACCGTTTCCAATGCGGGCAGTGATACTGCCCGTTGACGCGCGAATGTATGATGCGGTGAGATCGACACAGGCGAGTGCATCATCTGAAATGTTACACCGGAAAGTATTGTGTGCAAGCCAGCTCGGTTCGGGATTGATTGGAATAGTACCATCCTCGTTGACGTTAGTGATGCTGTAGGCGTGCTGATTCCAGATCTTGCGGGTGTTAACCCAGGTGTCGTTGGCGTCACCGAAGACGAAAATCCCCGGACGCCCGTTCACACCTGTAGAGTTACCAATTACAACAATTTCAGCATTTCCGTCATTATCAACATCCGCCACCACAGGTATTTCAAGAATTGTTCCGGAACCGATGGCATATTCAAAAAGAATCGCCCCATCATTACCACTATAGATATGTAATGCTTCCTCATCGGTGTAAACGATCTCCACATTACCGTCACCGTCAAAGTCAAAAACGGAAGATCCGGTAATAGATGACCGATCAAAAATAGGTTGAGTCCATTTCATGGAACCATCTGTCTCAAAACAGGTGTATGCCTGATAACCGGAAACACCTATTTCCGGTTCGCCGTCACCATCAACATCTGCAAGCACCGGTGGCCCGCCTGGACCTGCATACCCTGCATATGAGCCAGGAAGCGAAACCGGTCCCCATTTTATATCTCCGTTATGTTCCAGAAGATATACTTCTGCACTCTTTACAACTACAATCTCCGGAAAGTCATCTTCATCAAAGTTTCCCAAGGCTGAATAGCCATTGGCAATTTCAGGGTTGTGCCATACAACGCTGCCGTCATGATCATATACTGTATTAGCGGTAATCACCTCCATTGTTCCATCATTGTTAATATCAGCTACATTCGAAGTGTTCTTACCATTGCCTGCATTACCGCTCCACCAGAGAGAGCCGTCACTTCTCAAAACGTGAGCGCCAACGATAATTTCCACAGAGCCATCACCCTCAAGGTCGGCAATAGCGATGCTTGGTATTTCATACTGTGGTGCATCATAATTGATATAGATCGATTCACTTGCCCACTTGAATTGTCCATCATTTTCCAGTGCGATAAACCGTGCCATATGCGTAGCGGTATTCGGGGTCTCCATCGCGATAATCTCAACCAGTCCATCTCCATCGATATCTCCGGAAGCGATATTTCCCACAGGAAAAAAGCGATAATCTTCTATGGTGAAAATATCACTGCCATTCTGCCCGTTGATCGAACGAAGGTAACCGTTTTCATAATAAGAGTAACTCTCATCATAGGTAATGAACACGATATCGGGAATATCATCCAGATCAATCCGCCCATCACCGTTATCATCTGTTAGGTTAACAACATTAGGAGTCATCATTACCTGATGCGAGGACGGGTGAAGTGCAAACTCTTCTTTGGACCACTCCAGCACCGGATCAAATTCCCCCACCGGAGGCTCATAGACACAAGCAGCCATGCTATGACCAATATTATTCTCCTCATCCGTCTCATCGATGCTGTTTTCACTATCCACAAAAGCATATATGAGATTCCCTTTAAAAAGCGACGTCCCGGAAACAGCTATTTCAAGCGTTACCGATTCTCCCGCGCCCAAACCATTGACCGATGTGCTCCCCAGGGTAACATCACTTCCACTGTCGAATACGCCATTTAGTATCACATCTTCAAAGAGTAAAACCGTAAAGGTGATGGTTGCCGATGTTGTGCCCTGGTTGGTTAATGTTACGGTAACGGTTCCGTTCATCACCAGTGTCTGCGGATCTACATTTACACCGGCAGCATCAACATCAGTTGGCGCCAGATCGATTCTGAATGAAAGGACGCCAATCGCTACCGAGGTAACATCACTCTGCGCCAAACCATCACTCGCATAATAACTGAAAACATCATTACCGAAAAAATCACTCTCCGGTATATACGAGAACCCGCCATCAGTCTCCAGTATCACTGTTCCATGTTCAGGCTGCGTTGCAACCAATGCGGTCAACACATCCCCGTCCGGATCACTATCATTCCCGAGAGTTCCCGGAGCTGCAACCGTAAGAGACGTATTTTCATTGGTCGTATAGGAGTCAGCAGCAGCAACCGGTGGTCGGTTGACATCGTTGACGGTGAGAGTGAACTCCGTGGTATCAAACAACTCCCCATCCGACACAATAATCATTAACGGATAGCTCCCTGCAGCATCAAACCCCGGCGAAACATTCAGGGTGCTGTTTCCCGAACCAAGGTCAAAAAACTCCCCGAATGCAGGGAGACCAACCGAAAAGAACTGCAGAATATCACCATCAGGATCAGTCGCACTAACTGCGATGTCAACGGTTGCACCTTCTTCCACCATCTGATCGGGAACGGCTGTAATTTCCGGAGGTTGATTCCCCGCAGCCACATTCACCTGGAAATACTGCACCGCACACAGATACCCGTCGGTTACCCGAATTCCCACCCACACCGATCCTGCCTGCTGCTGTTGCGGAATCCACGTAATCATCCCCGCATTATCGATAGTCATACCATCCGGAGCGACATCGAGATAATAGTCCAGTGGATTTCTGTCCGGATCGGTCGCTTCAACCTGATAGGAGTATGGTTGTTCACTTGCGGCAACAGTAACCGGATCGGAGCCAAATACAGGCGGCCTGTTCCGGGTACGTGCCCGTGGCATCACATTCACTACCGGCGATATGCATCCGTTGGCACTTTCAATTTTATAGTAGTACATCCGGTTGACCGAAACAGTGGTATCCATAAACAGGGAATAATCGCTTCCGGTTGTAGCGATAGGAGAAAACCCTTCATGAGGACCTGTTGTCGAACGGAATATGCTGTAGAGGGAACTTCCGTCATGATTCCAGGTAAGTGTAACGGAGGTCTGTCTTTCCCGTACCTGTATTGTAGTCAGACAGTACTCCGTTTGTGCGGAAACGATAGAACCAACGAGAAGCAACAGTGCCGCTGTCGCAGAAAATCTGAATAACAAACGACCTGCCTGATACGTGGCAGCCTTCTTCGGCCCGGACTGGCGGTTAACCATAGTAGCTCCTTATGGAGGGTAGCTTAACATCGGGACTGTTGCATAAGAAAACGGTGCCGGCAATGCCGTTAAAAATCCGGCAACAACAACGTTACAACAACCAAGATTGTTATTTCAGAAACTACCGGTGGAATTCCGGAGGGCGACAGGAGAGAGAATCAGAGAGGAAAAGGCAAGCCCACGTCATTTGGCATCAGGATTTCACCGATGAACTAATGGCACATGTTAAAAACTTCAGAGCAGAATGTTGCTTATCTGCGTTTTATCAGAGAAACAGCTCCCGCTACCAGTGTCCCGAAAAGCAGCATACCGCCGGTTGCAGGTTCGGGAACACTCTGCGTTCCCCCACCCTGAATGGTCAAATCCGTCGAATAGCAGACATATTCACCGGTTTCAGGATCGGAATGCATAATATAAAATCCTTCAGCGGGAGTACTGTTGATAACGGAGAATGAGAGCGATGCGTACTCTCCTTCTTCAAGAGAAAAATTCCATGCGAGTCCGATTGATACGTCATCGGGAAAGTCGGCATCAACCGCATTGAAGTTATCAAAAGAGCCATCTGAAAAATTATCATAAATATCACCAAACTGATACCCCGGTTCATCAACCTCCCAGGTCAGATCCGCGGGTGCGGTACCAAACACTTCGGCGGTCTCGTCGAAAAAAGTATTCACATCCTCATTAATTTCAATATCAAAAAAAGACCCTATAGTGTATTCACCCGGTGCATCATATCCAAAGCTCACGGTTCCCAGCCCGGTCTCATAACTTAATGTCGAAGAAACATAGCCGTCAATCGTACTCATCATGCTTGCTGCATTGTCACCGTTTTCAGTACTTGAAAGTCCGTAATCATAAAAATATTCAGTCACTGTTCCATTGACATTGAATCCCATATCAAACATAAGTAAATCCGCATGAACCGCGGTTAAACCGACAACCGTTACGATCAGAAAGCTGAACAGCATCGTTCTAAGCATCTCGAACCTCCGTTTTTTATGAAAAGGATTTGCTATTCAATGAATTTTGGAAGCGAAAAAGTAATATAAATATTTTTACAACACTGTCAAAGAAAAAATTGATTGTATCAAAACAGAGGAAGATCCACTCGCGGAAGACGCTTAAAATCGTTTGAAATCAGAGTAGCGAATCGGATCGGCAATATACTTTTAGCACTCACAAAAGTTAGCAGCGCAATGCAGGAACCGATCGGCACTCTGGATAGTTATAAACCTTAAAGGAGCCACCACGATAGCGACCGCAAAGTCACTGCGATTTCATACCGGAAAAATTCTGGAAGCAACGATGAGGGGCGAAGATGTTACTACCCATGTTCGTGAACTGAGAAAAGACCGTACCTTTTAATCGCAGATTAACGACCCGTAAATTAATACTTCAAACCCTGCGTTCAATTCGGTTTTACCCAGGAACACCAATTTCCACAACCTCCCAACACCCCTCCGCAAGCCCCCCGAGCTCCCACTCCCCAACACGCACCCGGTGCAGCGACTCCACATGGTACCCGCAGGCGGCAAACATCCGTTTCACCTGATGATACCGTCCCTCATACAGGGTAACCGCACATCGGGTCCCTGAAATTTCCGATACTTCCGCCGGAAGGCAGGAAGTTTTCTCTCCGTTGAGCAGCAGGGTTCCCGAAGCGAAATGATCGATAAGCATGGCATCGGGTGAACGATCAAGCTCCACCCGATAGACCTTGGGAATTTTATTTTTAGGCGAAATCAGACGATGCACCAGCGGGTGATCGTCGGTGATGAGTACCAGTCCGGTAGTATCCTTGTCCAGGCGCCCCACAACGGTCGGAAGCGGATTGCGCCGCATCCACTGCTGCGGCAGCAGATCGTACACGGAAGACCCCTCGGCCGAATCGTGTGAACAGACATAGCCGGCCGGTTTATGTACTTTGACAAAGAGACCGTCCGGATACTCTACCACAGCCCCGTTTACGCGTACCGTTTTCGGATCTATTTTCACGGACGGGTCGGAAATTCGGCCTGTTTCAGAACGCACGCGCCCCTGCCTGAGCCACTGTTTTGCTTCTTTACGGGAACAGTAACCGTATCGGGAAAGCAGTGCATCGGCACGCAACAACATAATCCACCTGATCTATAAACAGAAAAAACGAAACATCATCTTATCAGACGGTAAAATACATCACTGTGAAGATACAACCTGCCGTTGACATCCGGAGCTACCGTTATTCCCGGTATCACCCGACGGAGAGCACGATCTTCCCCCGGGTGTGCCCCGATTCAATCATTTCATGGGCCCGCGCCGCCTCTTCAAGCGGGAGTGTGGCCGTAAGGTACACGCGCAATTTGTCCGCATCGATGAGTGTCGCCAGCTTCCGGAGGTGCATGGCATCCGGTCGGACAAACACATAGCGGTAAGCGATACCTGCAGCCGTGACACGTGCGGAATTCACGGTTTTTTCCGATACGAGAAGTGATACCATACGCCCCTGCGGTTTGACGAGTTCCATAGTCGTGTACGTATCATCGCCACCGAGCAGATCAAATGCGACATCAACCCCTTCGGGAAAAGCCGCTTTCACCACATCGCGGTAGTTCTCGGCGGTATACTCAATTACCCGTGAGGCCCCGAGTCCCAGAACATAATCGTGATTGCCGGAGCGCGCGGTACCGATCACCTGAACACCCTGCTGCGCCGCAAGCTGTACCGCGTAAGTTCCCACCCCTCCGGCTGCAGCGTGAAGAAACAGTACTTCGCCACTGTGCAGATCCGCCGCCTCGAAGAGGGACTGATACGCGGTCAACCCGGAAAGGGGCACTGCGGCGGCCTCTTCAAAGGACAGGGAGGAAGGTTTACGGGCAACTGATGTTTCGGGAACCACCACGTACTCGGCATACGCCCCGAACTGCACGATCGGCTTGCGGCAGTAGGCATACACTTCATTACCGGGAGTAAACAATTCCACGCCTTCCCCGACCTGCTCGACAACACCTGCCGCATCCCAGCCGGGGATCAACGGAAACCGGTGCGGCAGTCGCATGGAGAGTCGTCCTTCGCGTATTTTCCAGTCGACCGGATTGACCCCCGCAGCCTTCACCCTGATGAGTACCTCACCGGCAGCCGGTACCGGATCCGGTACTTCTTCCAGACACAGTTTTTCCCGCCCGCCGTATTCATGCTGTACAATCGCTTTCACAACCGCCCCACTCTCCGGTTAATTGTTCCCTGCTTCAGGAAGTACTCTCCTTGAACTGCTGGTGAAGACCAAAGGTATTGCCTTCGGTGTCGAGATAATACCCCTGCCACGCCACCCCTGCAACAATCGTCTTTTCTTCCACCGCTCTTCCTCCGGCAGCGAAGATTCTCTGTTCAATTTCGTCGTAATCCTCCACCTGTACCGTGCACACAAACGCATTCGCCCCGGTGGCAGGTGCCACCTCTGCTTTGCGCACTACCATACCACCGTTGATACCCGGCTCACTGCTCTCACGATCGGCGGTCATCACCACCAGTACTCCTGCGCTCCGTTCGGCCATTTCTCAATTTTCCAGCCGAACACCTTTTTGTAAAAATCGGCCGCCCGCTGGAGATCGGCTGCCGGAATCTCAAAATGTACGATCCGATTCATATACGTCCTCCCGTCAAGAATTATCCAGTGTTTTTTTCCGATGGTAGGTGATCGTCACCAGCGCATTTCCGTGCACCTGAGCCCCCACCGGTTCAAACCATCGTTCCTGATCACCGCCCGAAAAAAGCGGCAGACCACTTCCCAGAACAACGGGCATCGTCGAAATTATCATTTCATCAATAAGATCGCTCCGAAGGAAACTGCTGACCGTCTTTCCTCCGTCAATATAGAGTCTGAAGAAGCCCCGACTTTTGAGCGACTGCACCACCTCCTCAGGAGTTCCACTTATCAGCGACGCCCTGTCCGAAAAGGAAACGGGCAGATTCTGCAGGGTAGTACTCAGAACAAATACCGGTTTTTCATACGGCCACACCTCAAACGCCGCAACCGCTTCAAACGTTTTCCGCCCCATGACAACCGCGTCGATGCTTCCCAGAAAATCACCAAAACCATAATCTCCCTCTGATTCTCCCGACTGCGGAGCGAGCCAGTCAAGTCCGCCATCTTCGCGTGCGATATACCCATCGATACTTGTTGCGATAAATACCGAACAGGTCATTCACTCCCTCCTTCAGCAGTCTCTAAACGTGAAAACGGCATCAGCGGACAGGACTGTATTTTCACCCTGTCTTTCAATACAGTTCCGCCTCCCGTTGCTAGTGTATTAACGCAACTTTGCTATCTACCGGTTACACCTTCACGATCCGGTTCCGAAGCAACCGTTAAAAGACCCTTCCGCATTGTAGATTGTTCCAGACTCATCGAAACATTCTAAGGGTAACTTGTTATAGAAAGAGTTTAGCGATTTCCATGCCAGCAACCGGACTGAGCGTTCAGGATAGATCTGCGCGCCAGAGGTTGTTCCGGAGAGAGTGACGGATACAATACTGTATCAACGGCCAAGGAACATTACTCTGAAAGGATAATAAAGCAGGCTGTACCAGAAGCACGACGTGGACCCGATCATACCTGCCTGTCGGGGGGATTGAGGCATTCCAGGTTGCATAAGAAGAAGCGATCAGACAACCGGAAATACCCCGGTCAGATCTGCTCTACTGCTATTTTTTTCTACCGTGCCCTTTTCCCGGATGTTTTCCTCTGTGGTGTTTCTTCTTTTTACCATGCACCCCGCCGGCCTTCACAGGATGATGTTTATACCGCAGAAACTTCCCCCGCGGAAACCCGACCAGACGCGCCGGAACCCGTGCCGGCTTAACCTTTACCCAGTGGCCGTTCCACTTCGGCAGAAGGTACCAGTGTCCGCCCCAGAATGTCCAGTAGCTACCGGAAACCACGAACACTTCATGGTCGAATTCGGGTATCACGGCAATGTCCTTCTCAACGACAACAACTGATGGAGCAGCGCGGAAAACAATCGAGGGGGCGGAGACCGTTACCCTAACCTCCGCCGAATGTACTGTTGCCGCCAACAGCAGCAGGGATGTGACAATAAGGAAGTACCGGAACATACAGACTCCTAATCTGAGGGGGTATGAATGTTTTAGCAGATCGTCTCCATGGGTGCTTTACCCTTGAGATTGACACATTGACTTGACACAAAGTTCTTCGGATCAGGAACCGCGGCAACACAGCTTGCAGGCAGTTCGGCCGACCATTTTTCCCCGAACCGCTGACGGTACTCTTTCCAGACCCTGTCGTAATTAACCTGCGACCTGCGCTTCACCACGATATCGGTGGTCACGATCAGTCTGCCGCAATGGCGCAGTTGCATGCAGAGATCGAGATCGGAAAAGTGTTCTCCGTCGAAGGTATCCTGATCGAACCACGCCTGCGCGCAATGTGCACGACGCACCGCAAGAAACGTCCCTTCGCAGGCGACCACTTCGAAATCACCCTTATCCTGGGAGTACACCACGGCGAAAAAATCACCGTTTTCCAGGTGGTACACCACCCGCCCTTTGATAAAGGGACGTCCTGCCGCAGTAATTGACGGCGCCCCTGCGGGTAAGTACTGTGTTCCGGCAACACCCACGGCGGCAATTGACGCATCGGTAAATTTCCGTTCGAGCACGGCACCCCAGTTCGCTTTCATGAAATAGACATCTTCGGGAATGAACACCAGTATATCACCCGCCGCGCGGGAGATACCGAAATTCCAGAGTGACGCATTATTGAGCGTACCAGTCCCGTCGATCGGAAAATATTCATAGGGAACACCGATAGTTTTTGCAATATTCCGTTCCTGAATTGTCTGCGGCTTTGGATGGCGACAGCAGGTGATAACTGTTATCATAAAAATCTCTCTTTAAAAAATTTATTTGCTGCGGGCGGAACCGACGTCACGCCGGACATGGAGGCTCCCGAAGCGATACACTGAGCAGGTTGCAGTGTGACGTGAAACAACTCATTTCAACAATTCATCTGTACCACCGCACCGAAATTTCAATGAGTGAATGTAATCAGTTCCCGTTCAGAACGCAATTATATGCTATCCTTCGACAAGCTCAGGATGAGCGAAATGTGCATAATTCACTTACTAAGGCCGCTCATGCTGAGCCGAGTTTACCCTGAGCCTGCCGAAGGGAAGTAAGAGCAGTCTTTTCACCGCATTCTGAACAGAAACTAATTATGCATTATGATTATCCGGCGTGCAATCTTCCCCTTTTGCCCGCCGTTTCATCTGATATCCTTTGGCAATGACCTCCCGACCGAAACGGTCGGCAAGCCGGTCCACCGCAGCCTCCGATTTTTCCCACCCCGCATGACTGGTACTTTCGGCAAACAGTTCCAGCTGTAACGGTGTCTCAAGGCCGGTAATTCCCACCCCTAAAAGCCGCAGTGCACGTTCGTCGATACCGTCGAGCAGCTCGCGTGCCGTATCAAAAATAAATCGGGCGACATTCGTCGGCTGCGAAAGAGTTCTGCGTCGGGAGTGGCGGGTGAAATCAGACCGGCGCCAGGTGAGTACCACCGTACTTCCTTTTACTCCGCTTTTCCGTGCCCGGCGTGCGACATCCTGGGCCAGCTCGAAAAGGGTCGATCGCCACTCCTCGTACCTGCGGGAATCGGTCGCGAAGGTTTGTTCCCGTGAGATCGATTTGCAGGGACCGCCATGCTCCACCGACCGGTCGTCGATTCCCTGCGCAAGCTGCCAGAGCAGGCTCCCCTGTTTTCCGAAGCGCCCGGACAGCTCCTGTCGGGGCAGTTCCTGCAGTTCGCCTATCGTGGAAACACCGTACCCCTCCAGTACCGCGGCGGTTCTGGCCCCAACACCCCAGATTTTGCGTATCGGCAGGGGTGCGAGCCAGGCGCGGACCGCCTCGGGCTCCGGAGGGCAGACCGTGATACCATCCGGCTTGTCAAGGTCCGATGCCACTTTCGCGCAGAACTTGTTCGGCGCGATACCGATGGAGGCGGTCAGCCGCTGCTCGTTTCTGATCGCGGCAGCCATGCTGCGCGCCGCCTGAAGCGGGGTTCCGAAGAGCCGCTCCGTACCACTCATGTCGAGAAACGCCTCGTCCACCGAAACCTGCTCAACCCGCGGCGAAAACCTGCCGAAGAGTTCCATTATCGACTGAGATACCGCGGTATAAACATGCATCCGTGGCCGAATGAAAATGCCGTGCGGACAGCGTGAATACGCCTCGCCGATCGGCATGGCACTGTGGACACCGAACCGGCGCGCTTCGTAGCTTGCCGTGGAAACAACGCCTCTGCCGCCGGGCTTCGCTCCGATAATCACCGGTTTGCCCTGAAACTGCGGATTATCCCGCTGTTCAATCGCCGCAAAAAACGCGTCCATATCAATATGAAAAATGATCCGCTCCATCACCATTGTTCCCGTGCGGCAATTGTCTCAGCGGTCAATACAGAAATCAAGGGCAGCCTCTTTACCGGAGCGCAACTCCATTTCGAGGGGAAGCCGTTTCGAATTTGGATGTTGAATCGCCACCTGCCGCCACGCATCCTGATGAACTACCTCGTATCTCGCTGCTCCCGATACCCTGCCGCTCAAAAACGAATGGTACCGCCATTTTTTGGAGCCGAGGCTCCGGGTTCTCAGACATACCTTCCCCGTACCACGATACATAATTACGAAGTTGCGGTTTTTTCCGTACGCTTCGACCGGAACGACGGTTCTTGCGACGGTGCGGTTCCTCCTCAGAGGTGTCGCGGTAATATGCAGCAGGTACCGCCCGTTTGCCGGGCCTGCGGTATCGCGTTTCAGCCTGACACGATTGTCGTCGGCAACCCAACCGTTGCCGTGATATTCAAACCATCCTGCTCCGGCAACACTGTCCGCACCGGTTGCAACTTCAGTGGAGCTACCTGTTTCGGCAAAGGCGAATGGGGTCACTGCAAACCTGGCAGTAACGGGAAGATGATCGGAATACCCCTCACCCGCATGATACTTTTTACCACCGCTGTACCGCATTTTCCAGCGGATCGGCCTTCCGCCCGAAAGCAGTTTTCCTCCCCAGGTGAAAGCCCTGAAACTGTTATCCACGTAGGTAATTCCCGAGGAATCATACAGCGATGGAGGAAGTATAATGTGGTCGGGCGTCTGCAGATTTCCATGGTAATAATAACTCATCCTGCTCTGCGATGGCAGCTCACACCAGAGATCATAATGCGAGGGAAACCCGCCGGAGAGCATCTCCCGCTCGGAAATCGGCCGCTGTACACCCCCGGGTAATCTACTGACGGTTCCCAGCAGATGGTTAATCCCGGTTCTGCCGCGAGTATCATTGTGCCCGAAGGTGGTGAAGGTGGCGAACTCATCGAAATCACTGTTGAAATCTCCCGCAATCAGATAATCAGTCCCCACCGGAAGTTCCCGCAATCGATCCATCAGGCGCGCAGCTGCAGCCATACGGTAAGATTCTGGATGATGTTTTGAGGGCCAGTGGTTGACGAACAGTTTGAGCGCCGTACCGCTAGCATCAATATCGGCCTCGAAAATACCGCGCGTTTTTCCGGCAGCGGGAAGTGTTACCCGATGAACACGGCAGTGTTTAATCGGATACCGGGAGAGCAGTGCCGGGTGGGTATTTGAAGCTGCCGCCGGTGTATCGATGATCGCATGATAGCTGTATTCGCACCCCGATTTATCCAGCACCTGCCTGAGTTGCGCGAGTGCGTCGCGGTCCTCCACCTCACAGAGTGCCAGAATATCGGCATTGAGTGCCGCGCAAACCGAACCGATATTTTCCAGCTTGCGCCGATGCATTTCACGGTTCCAGTTGGTGGCATTGGGTCGGTACTCCACGTACTCGTGGCCATCAAATTCATTGTCGAATAGATTTTCCACATTGTAAAAAGCGACGGAAAAGGTATCCGTCTGAGGAGTACCGCCGCCCGCACTGCGATCGGAAGGCTGTTCACGGCACCCCTGCAGAATAAAAAGCAGAAAAATAACCAGCGGTACAGAGCACGCCCGGCGCTCATATCCAACACACGATGTTGTAACAATTACGCTACGCATAGTAGGAAATTACTTAAGTGCTTTTATAAAACTTCTCTTTTTTTTAAACACGGGTCAGCTGCGTGCGGAGTCTGCTCCGTACCGGAGCACACCTTAAAACACCCCCGCACACCGGAATGCCGCAATTATGAAAACCACCGGATAAAAAAACCTTGACATTACCCCGCCATCATTTCATATTTTACACGAATTGGATTTGCAGTACGGTTTTTTTACACCCATGTTTAACCTCGCATCCGCAGTAATTTCAATTAGTACAATCCTTTAAATAACCGATTTGTACAATTGACAAGGTTTGAACCGGCTGATCCGGTTTCGAATGCTGGTGCTGAAACGTAAAACAGGTTTTTCTATCTTCAATAACATCACACGAATCACTTCTTAATTACTGACCTGCGGCTTTTGATCTTTTTTAAGACAACTGTCCGAACAATCTCGACAAATAACCGGATGTACATAATAAACTTTTCTTAGTACGGGGTACTGAATGAATGTTGCAGAGTTGAAATCAATGTCTATGACGGAACTTAACGAACTCGCCTCCTCCTACGATGTCGGCGAACATCGTAACCTGCGGCGCCAGGAGCTGATCTTTAAAATCCTTCATGCCGAAGCTGCCAAGAACGGTCAGATGTTCGCCGAAGGAGTTCTTGAGATCATGCCCGACGGTTTCGGCTTTCTCCGTTCACCAATGAACAGTTACCTGAGCGGACCGGATGACATTTACGTATCCCCGTCACAGATCAAACGGTTTTATCTTAAAACCGGTGACACCGTTTCCGGTCAGGTCCGTCCGCCCAAAGACAGTGAACGGTACTTCGCGCTGCTGCGGGTCGAGATGATCAACTTTGAGGATCCGGAAGAGTGTAAAAAGAAAATCAACTTTGATGATCTCACGCCACTTTTTCCGCAGGAACGGTTCAATCTGGAGCACTACCCTAAAGACGTTGCCACCCGTATCATGAACCTGCTCACTCCCATCGGGAAAGGGCAGCGCGGGCTTATCGTCGCACCGCCCCGTACCGGAAAAACCGTACTGCTCAAAAGCATCGCCAACGGTATTCTGCACAACCATCCGGAAGTGTTCCTGATCGTTCTGCTGATCGATGAGCGCCCTGAAGAGGTTACCGACATGCAGCGATCGGTAAAAGCGGAGATTATCAGTTCAACGTTCGATGAGCCGGCTGAACGACATGTGGTGGTGGCGGAAATGGCCATCGAGCGCGCCAAGCGACTGGTGGAACACAACCGCGACGTGGTTATTCTTCTCGACAGTATCACCCGTCTGGCACGGGCGCACAATACCGTTGCACCCCACTCGGGTCGCATTCTCTCGGGTGGTGTCGATTCACAGGCACTCTACAAACCGAAACGGTTCTTCGGTGCGGCACGAAACATCGACAATGGCGGTTCACTTACCATTATCGCCACCGCACTTATTGAAACCGGCTCCCGGATGGACGAGGTCATTTTCGAAGAATTCAAGGGCACGGGTAACATGGAGCTGGTCCTCGACCGCAAGATCGCCGACCGCAGAATCTACCCGGCGGTCGACCTGATGCGTTCCGGAACCAGAAAAGAGGAGCTGCTGCTTACCGAAGAGGAACTCAACCGTATGTGGGTACTCAGAAAGTTCCTGGCCACCATGACCCCCATCGAGATGATGGAATTCCTCAACGAAAAAATTCTCACCACGAAATCGAACCGCGAATTTCTCGACGTGATGAAGAGCTGATACGGGGTATCCCCAACCACTCCCGAGGAGGATTTCATGCGCATTGCCGTACTCGGTACCGGCACCATGGGAAAAGCAATTATCGACGGTCTGCTGCGAAGCGGAAGAACAGTGACGCTCACTGCGTGGGATACTGTACCGCAGGCAACAACCGGTCTGCCAGACGAAGTCACCGTTGCTCCTCCCGCCAAATGGTTTACAGAGACGACCACTCCCGACGCGATCGTGTTCGCCGTTAAGCCGGCGGACATTCCCGCGGCGTGCGCGGAAGTACTGACCTGCAACAAACAGCAGCCCCTATGGATATCCATTGCCGCCGGCATAACCGTGCAGACACTTCAGGGACTCGGTACGCCCGAATCCCGTATCTGCCGGGTTATGCCCAACACTCCAGCGCGGGTGGGAGAGGGGCTCAGCGCCTACGCCTGCAACACCGCCTGTTCAAAAGAGGACATCGCTCTTGTAGAGGCGATTTTTACCTCATGCGGCAGAACCGTTGCCGTTCCGGAAAAGCTGCTTCACGCGGTTACCGGTCTTTCAGGAAGCGGTCCGGCCTATGTTTTTCTCTTTATTGAAGCACTGATCGAAGGCGGTGTGACCGCCGGTCTCCCGCTTGCAACGGCCCGTGAATGTGCGGTACAAACGGTTTTCGGCGCTGCGGCAATGCTGCGGCAGACTACGGAACATACCGGAGCTCTCAAGGCGGGGGTCATGTCGCCCGGCGGAACTACAGCTGCAGGCCTGCGTGCACTTGAGCGCAATGCATTTAAAAATGCCGTGATCGAAGCAGTGGCCGCTGCAACAACCCGCTCCGCGGAACTCGGTGCCTGATCCGTAAACATAGGGACACCGGCGTTAGTAATCCCTCGGGTAACGCATGTTCCGAAAGCGGCTTTGACCACAATTGATTAGTAATAACCAACGAATACATAATCCCACACAGAATCCACTATCTCATCAGACAGGTGTTTTTATGAAATATGTATCACTGTTCTTTATCGGACTTCTTGCGACAACCGCCATTCCTGCGGATACCTCCACGGTGCTTCAGCCTCCCGCACCGGCTCCGACCTTCTCGTTGCCGACGCTCGGCAAGGACCGGATCAGCCTGCGGTTCTATTGCGGTAAAAAGCTCCAGAAGCCGCACCTTAATGCCACCCGGCACATTATGGTTCTCAGTTTCTGGGCCACCTACTGCAAACCCTGCAAAAAAGAACTCCCTGAACTGATGAAATTCGCGGCGAACCATACCACCGACAGCATCAAGGTGCTCGCGATCAGCATTGATAAAGAGGGCGCGTCTCTGGTTGCCCCGTTTGTTAAGGAACACGGCATTACCCTGCCGGTATTACTTGACCAGTACCGCAAAACCGCTCAACGGTACGGCGTCACGTCTCTTCCCGCGCTGTTCGTTGTTGATGAGACGGGAATCATCCGCTATTCTTCGGTCGGTTACGACGGCAAGGAAGCGCTGGACACCAAACTTGATGCCATTGTCAATGATCTGCGCAGTGGAAAAGAAGTCTCCCGTAAACAGTCCGCAGAACCCGGTGAGTCGGTCGCCGCCGACATGACGCCGGCAGATACACAGGCCACTGCAACTTCCCCCGCTACCACCGTCATTGCCCCGAAAGACCGCTGGAACGCCATTGTCGCGGTCGAATGCGGAACTGCTCTCGAAGCGATCGCCGACAGCCTCAAGGTTGCCCCCGAAGAGGTCAAACGCTGGTACGGGGATCTCAAAAAAGCGGCAATCGAACTGTGGGAAACCGACAAACCGTAAGCACCCTGCCAACGTTCTGAAAATCACCGCATTGCAGCCATCAACAAACCTTCCTCATGATGATGTCTGCACTGCGGTACTGCCATTCGCTTCAAAAAATTCACCCTGGCACAACGACTCGGCCGCACCTTCTCACACTTGACGGTCCACTACCGGTTGCGGTTGCCGGAACAAATGATATACTTTTTCTTTAGACCGCAACCGCACACCCTGTTCGTCATCAACACACCGGAGACTGTATCATGAGCACACCGCGCCTGCCGTTTTTTTATTCGTCGCTGCCTACGAAACTCATACTCCTGATCGTCTGTCTATTGCTGCCGCCATCCGCACATGCACGTTTCAGGCTTTACTCCCGGGCGAAAGCCGACTCAATGCGGGTGCGGGATTCGATCAAACATGCCGATACCCGCTACATTGCAGACTCGACGCTTAAAGCCGGCTATCTCAAATCCGACAAGAAAAAGAAATTTCGTCTCTACTCCCGGGAACAGACTAAGCAGCAGACAGTTGATTCAATGAAAATTCTCGATTCCATTCGTGTAGCCGACTCAACCCGCATTGCCGACTCAATCGTCATTGCCCGGTACCGGAACGCGGATATGAAAATCACCGACGAACGTGAGGCGGCCAAAGCTGCCGCCGCACTGCCCGGGCCGGTAGTGGAGCCGATCCGCTCAACCGTACCGGCCTACAGCGACAACCTCTCCGCACGCACCATCACCATCGCGCCAGACAACCCGTACGCCCGTGAGATAGACAGCCTGCAGGCACGAATCAATGTGGTCAACGACAGCCTTCACGACAACGACCGGTACTTCAAAAAGATGAAGGCATTCCCCACGTCAGAGAAACAACGCTATATCAGTTACCTGCTTAAAAACAATCGGAAAGACTCTTTACAGGTACTCAGCTACTTGACAAAGCTCTTCGAGCTTTATAAAATTAAGCAAAATCTGCTCATTGCGATCCGCAATGCTCAGGATGCCAACACGAAAAGTTTCATCAGCTATCACCTTGAGGTACATCTGCGGAAAATAGGGGAACTGAGCGAGCTTCTTCTTGCGTATACGCCGAATGTGCCGTTTGCCCCGCAGCGCAACGCTGCAACGGAGAAGGCGGTAAAGTAATACTGAGGAGGAGACTGGTTACTTTTCCGGTATCAGTCAGTGTAGGTATCCACAGATTCCGTCAGACGGCCGGTACTTTGTGAAAGGCTCCTGATGCTTTCCCGTATGGTCATCATTCCGGAAACGATCCCGGAAATCTGTTCTGAAAATGCCGCAATGCTTTCCGAAATTATACCCATATAGGCAGTCACATCGTTAACATCGGATAACACAGCCCCACCTTTCTGTTCCAGCAGTTTAATTCCTTCGTGCAACTGCTCTACCGTTGACGTTTCTTCGACTATTGTCTCCTGAATTTTCCGGGAAAAAGTGGCAACCTCCGCGGTAACCACTGAAACCGCGGATATCTTTTGCAGCGAACTCTCGGTTGCTGAGTGGAGGTTTCCGGCAATGGAATCCAGTGCACCAGTCACCTTTGCCGTCTGCCTTGCCAGTTCCTTTATCTCATTTGCAACAACGGCAAAACCTTTTCCGGCATCCCCCGCGGAAGCAGCTTCGATCGCTGCATTCAAGGATAACAGATTGACCTGGTCGGTAATTTTACTGATATTCCCCAGCAGACTACTTATCTCCCTGGAGGCTGCAGCCATTTTCTGTATCTGTTCTTCCGCACGTATCACCTGTTCACAGGCGTTTTTCGCCTTATCCGATTCATCCTCGCAATCCCGTGCGACAGCATTGAATACCTGATTTACTTTTTCGATAGCGTTTTCAAACATTCTTATTGAATCGGCGATATTATTTGAACTCTCCGCAATATGCTTCAATTTTTCCGCAACTTCCATTGACGAACGGCTTATTTTTCCGGAATCGGAATTCATGGTTCCCGTAGCCCCGGTAATGGTGTCAGACTGGTCGGCAAAGGTAGTGAAGGTTGATTGAATGGAATGAGAATTTTCACGAAGAGAATCTCTGAACGCTTTCATCTGTACTATGAACTGGTTGAATACCGCTACAAACGATCCTATTTCATCGTTGCTTTTAAGCGCAATCGTACGGGACAGATTTCCGTTTTTCAGATCCTGGATAATCGGTATATTTTTTTTGAAGAAGTTAAACACTAACACACTGGTAATGAAATACGAAAACAATCCGACGAATATCCCCGCTGCAACACACCCGATAACAAACGGAACAAACATCTGTTCGCGATACTGCACAAAAAAAGAAGCATACACCGGAAACACCGCTCCCATAAATATCCCGAATGAAATACTTGCCAGAAACACTTTCTTTTTCATAAGATTTCCCTTAAATCCTCCGAGAAACTTACAGAAACGCTGTTTTTTAAAGGTACTTATTGTCAAGAAGAAACCAATGGAACGATTATCAGCAGTCCTACCAGCAATTCCAACGGTTCTTTTAAAATATATCAGGGGGGAAAGATAGCAATGCCCCCCCCGGACCTCACCCTTCCGCAAACCATTCCCCACCCGGGTGTTGCCAACCGGCAACACTTTGCCACCCTCCGCGTTGTACCGCCGGTACGTACACGGTATATTTAGTACAGAAAAGGGAATACCGCATGAACACTGAAAAACCTGTAATATTCGACTATATGGAATACCGTGAGTACCTCAGGGGAGTACTCGCGTATCTCAAGGAAGAGAATCCGGCATTCTCCATGCGAGCACTGGCCGGGAAGATTCAGTGCAATCCCGGGTTTTTCAACCGGATACTCAAAGGTGAACGTAATATCATGCCGGCACATATAGTTGAACTGGGAAAAATCCTCAGGCTCACCAAAAAAGAGGTTCGGTTTTTCGAACTGCTCGTTGCCTACAACCACGCCAAGCGGCAGAGTGAGCGGGACCACAATTTTGAACAGCTTCTTCAGCTCAAAAAAACACAGGTAAAACAAATCTCCACCGAGCAGTACAAACTGTATTCACACTGGTATTACCTGGTAGTACGCGAGATGCTCTCGATTGTCCCGCAGTACACTACGCTTGAGGAGTATGCACGCCATATTTCCCGTATGCTGGAACCAAAGGTCAGTTACGGCGAAGTGCGCGACGCTCTCGATCATCTGCTCCACCTTGGGGTGGTGCGCCGGAACAACGACGGTACCCTTGCCGCTGCCGACAAATTCACCGCCAGCGGCACGCAGGTACCGCAGGTAATCGTCAACCGGTTTCTCCTTGAGTTCGCTGATCTGGCACGGCGGTCCGTTGACGGCGTACCGAAACAGGAGCGACGGCTTTCAACACTTACCTTCAGTGTTTCAAAAGAGGGATACCGGAAAATCAGCGAGCGGATCGACGAGGTCAGGCAGGAACTGCTCAGTATGGTGGCACATGATCCGGAACCGCTCGATCGGGTGTACCATCTCAACCTTCAGCTTTTTCCGGTAACCGACAGCAGGGAGAAGGTATGAAACGACGTCGTTTTTTATTGCACCTGCTGTTTTCATGCCTCCTGGCTGCGGGGATTACCGCCTGTACCAGTATCGACCCCGACGAAACCTCCTCCATTGGAGGAACCGGATCGGAAGTCGTGGGGGTAGTTGAATATCCCGACAGCAGCGGTGCGGGAAAACGGCGCGCCGGACCGATCGATGGTCGGCTTCCGGTTATCGATGGAACGGTATTTATCAACCCGGTCAACTACCTAGCCGAAACCGGCAGCGGCAGGGAAACACCGGTAACCCGTACCGAAGAGGACGGTTCGTTCCGCATCAGCAACGTGGTGCCCGGTACCCATCTCATTTATATTCGCGACAGCGGTAAAAAGGCTATTGCCTGCCGGGTTACCGTGCACGAGGACGAACCACGGGTGGATGTGGGAACCCTGTATGCACAGAAAACAGCGGGAGTGTCGATCTCCTATACCGGCACCACCTCCGGAAACGTACTGTTCTACATTGACATCCGGGGCACCGGCATGCAGCTGCGCTGCGCCGACCGCGACCTGGCGTTCACCATCGACCGGATCCCGGTTGGCACCGATTACTCCGTTGTCGTCCGTCTGCGGCAACCGCTCAGTAAAGATTATGAATTTTCGCTGGAGAACCCGATACCGGGAATCATTTCGACCCTGCAATCTTTCACGGGGGAATAACTATGACTAAACCTGCAACAACACAGTAAATCGTTTCACAGCTGCTCTGCGGGTGCGCAACCGTACGAGTAAAACATGTAAGCAAAAAAAGGACAACGTACCACGGAACGGTGAAGTTATTGTTTCACCGACAGGGGGCTTATTGTCTCCGCATTACCCGAAAAAAAGGAGAACACCATGTTTCGTTTCATAAGTATCACCGCGACATTCCTGTATCTGACAGTCTGTTCCTGTGCGATTTTCGTTTACGATGACGACGACGATCATGCCAGCGACAACGATTCAATCACGATCACCATTCATCAGCAGCCGACCCTCGTCGGTCCCGGCAGATAGGAGGAAGACATGAACCGCACCTCTGTACTCATTGCTGCCGCTTCCCTATCGCTTGCACTGTTCTCTTCGTGCGAAGTTATGGTCAACGGCACCGACTTCGATGACGATGACGATCGACCGACCACCACGACCACCACCACACCCACTACCCAACCGCAGCGCATCTCGTTCAAGACGGCCTCGCTCTTTCCGTTCCGGGACAACCAGAACTGGTGGCAGTACAGTGAACCGGGCGGTAATTCTCTGCGGATTGCCGTTACCGACACTATTTCCGACGACAACATTCTCTATTACCGGGTATCGTTTCAGGAGTTACGGGTCGACACCACCGACGACTGGTTTCAGCAGACCTCCCGCGGCACCCTGTTCGGACCGTCGCTTATCGGCACCTATCATCAGTTTCTGCCGGTAAAAATTGATGCGTCCACCGATACGTTCACCTCCAACGGAAGAACGGTAACGTATACGTGGCACGAGTCGTTTTCGTGCAGCGCCGGAACCTTTGGCGATGCAGTCACGCTGGAATACAGTTCGCCGATCATTCACGGGTTCGACGAAATCACCCTGGCCGATTCGATCGGTATTGTGCAGCTGATCGACTATGACGGACGATGGACCGTGGAGTATACCCTTGACAGCTGTGAAGTTGACGGAACAGTGCAGCGGTTCCGGGAATGAATGACGGTCCCCTGTAGAGAAGCACGGCCGTGCGTCTCTACAGGGGACCGTGCGCCGTTACTCCCCCATCACCTGCACATAGATTTTCCGTGAACGTGGCCGGTTGTCGTGATCGATAACAACAATCTGCTGCCAGGTGCCGAGTACCGGTTCGCCGCCGGCGACCGGAATGGTGATGGATGGCCCCATAAGGGTTGAGCGGATATGGGAGAAACCGTTGTCGTCGCCCCAGGTTTCGCTGTGACGTGAGCGCATGGTGTGGGGAGCCATTTTTTCGAGCTGCTCCTGCACATCGGCAACAAGGGCGCCTTCGTATTCGATAGTCGAAACCGACGCGGTAGACCCGACCACCGACACCACGACGATGCCGTTTGTCACCGAAGCGGCATCTATCACGTTGCGGACCTGCCCGGTTACATCGTGGATGTCGGAAAACCCTTTTGTCTGCAGGGTGAGCATTGAACCGTGTACCATAGTGAACTCCGTGGAATCATGAGAAAAAAAACGGAACACCGTTTCCGGCATTCCGTCAGTAAAACCATTACAGTTGTCGAAGTTACCGGGTAATCATCCGCACTTCGAGTACCCGCATACTTTACAGACCGAGCAACCGCCCTCATTCTCCATAATACCACCGCAATCGGGACACTGCGGACAGTACCCCATATCAAGCCCGGTGTAGCTGAGCTGCGGTTGCGATTCTATTCCAGCGACCTCCTTCATCGCCTTCTCTATAACGCGAGCGATCGCATCGGCGCAGGAGAGCACCATCTCCCCCTCGTGCCAGGTGGGAATCGGGCAACGGATACCGCGCAACTGTTCAACCACCGTGGAGGGATCGATTCCCGAGCGCAGCGCGAGTGATACCAGACGGGAGACCGCTTCGGCATTCGATGCGGCGCAGCCACCCGATTTACCCATCTGCGTGAACACCTCGCAGAACCCGTAGCTGTCGGAATTGATATTGACATAGAGCGTACCGCACCCGGTTTTTGTTTTGTAGGTGCGACCGTGCGTTACCGACGGACGCGGGCGCGGGTGGAGCGTACCGGGAGCCGTCACTACCGGAGCGCCATCGGCGGGAGCACCTGCGGTACCGGCGGTAATCACCTGCCCGCTGCGGCTTCCGTCGCGGTAGACCGTGACCCCTTTGCAGTTGAGATCAAACGCATACCGGAACACCTCTTCCACATCGGCAACGGTGGCATCGTTACGGAAATTGACCGTTTTCGACACCGCGTTATCAGTGAACTTCTGGAACGCCGCCTGCAGTTCGATGTGCCAGCGCGGCTCGATATCGTGTGAAGTAACGAACACATCGCGTATACGTTTGGGAATTCCGTAGATTTTATTGAGACTGCCGTTGCGTGCAACGAGGTTCATCAGTTCCTCACTGTGAAACCCTTCTTCCTGGGCAAGCTTTTTAAAGCCGGGATGCACTTCGAGGAGCCGTTTGCCGTCGAGGACGTTCTTTTCGTAGACAATCGCGAAGAGCGGCTCGATCCCGCTAGAACAACCGGCAATCATGCTGATGGTACCGGTAGGAGCTATGGTGGTGACCGTCGCGTTGCGCACCTGAATGCCTTCGGGTGAATCGAAAGTGGATCCGGTGAAGTTGGGAAACGTTCCCCGTTCACGTGCAAGAAACGCGCTGACCTTCCGGGATTCTTCCTGGATGTACTTCATGATTGTTTCGGCAAGCATTGCAGCTTCATGTGAATTGTAGGAAATACCGAACTCTATGAGCATATCGGCAAAGCCCATCACGCCGAGACCGATTTTCCGGTTGGACTTGGTCATCTTCTCGATCTCGGGGAGCGGATACCGGTTCATCTCGATCACGTTGTCAAGAAACCTGACCGCATTTCGGATCGTATTGCCGAGCTTGAAGTAGTTGACCTCTTTTTTACCGTTGTTCTCGGATACCATGTTCGCCAGATTGATGGAGCCGAGGTTGCATGATTCGTAGGGCAGCAGCGGCTGCTCGCCGCACGGATTGGTACTCTCCATGGCACCCACCTGCGGTGTGGGGTTGCACTCGTTTATCTTGTCAAGAAATACCACTCCGGGTTCACCGTTTTTCCAGGCGAGCTCCACAATGCGCTTGAACACCTTCGTGGAGTTGAGTTTACCGACCGCCTCGCCGGTTCGCGGATTACGCAGTTCGTAGTCCTCGCCCCGTTTGAGCGCATCCATGAACTCATTCGTGATTCCGACGGAAATATTGAAGTTCGAGAGGAAACCGTCTTTCGCCTTCATCTCGATAAAATCGAGAATTTCGGGATGGGTGCAGTTGAGAATGCCCATATTTGCGCCCCGACGGGTACCACCCTGCTTTACCGTTTCGGTGGCGATATCGAACACCCGCATAAACGAAAGCGGTCCGCTCGACACCCCTTTGGTCGACTTGACGCGATCGTTTTTCGGCCTGACATGAGAAAAAGAAAAGCCGGTGCCACCACCACTTTTATGAATGAGGGCCGTATTTTTCACCGAGGTGAAAATGTCGTCCATCGAGTCCCCCACCGGAAGCACAAAACAGGCACTGAGCTGCTGGAGTTCCCGGCCGGCATTCATCAGGGTGGGAGAGTTCGGCAGAAAGTCGAGGTCAATCATCATGTTGTAGAACTTTTCAGTCCACTGATCCGCATTTCCTTCCCCGGAAAATTTTCTCTCCGCAGAGGCGATATTTTCGGCAACCCGAAAGAAAAGCTCTTCCGGCGTTTCAATAACTGTTCCTGATTCATCCCGCTTCAGATACCGTTTTTCCAGTACGGTATGGGCATTATCACTCAGCACCGCCTTTTTCATTGTTAAGCGTTCTTTCAGTGATACTTTCTTCACCTGTTCCTCTTCGTTTTCGGTGAAAACGTCTGCTGTGATCGGTTTTACCTCTGCCCTCGTATTGGCAACCATGATGATGAGCTCCTCGTCCGACGGTTATGATGATTATGTTCGTATTCCAAAGTAAATGGGTCTGCCCGGTTCTCCGGTAGTACGGTTACGTCGGGCTGGAGGGAAATAGTGTATGAACATGAAATGTCGCCCCGTAAAGAAGAGGAAACAGCATACCCGAAGACGCATCCACAACCCGAATGAAATAAAAATAGGCAGCGTTGCAGGCAGTGTCAAGAATGTTCAACCACTTTTTACACAATATGCAGTGTCTCCTCCTGAATGTTGCCCTATCTGTAGTAGTCAGATACCCTTTTTACCGTAAAAACCATTTGTTTTAAGCATTTTTGTGCACAACCCTGCCGACGAAGAAATACCGGCCCTTCCGCGGATTCCCTCAGACCTGCAGTCCAACCCGTTTTCGGCATGCTTCCAGCCGGAAAATGGCATACCCTGTCACATACTATTTTATACAGACACGTTAACCGATATACAACTAATCCCCGGGGGAACACATGGCGGAACTAATTGAACTGCAGCGGATAGAGGAACTCAACGAGCGTATTGATAACTTACGGAGGTATCTTTGACATCGATACCAAAAAAGAGCTGGTAAACAACCTCGAGGAAAGAGCGGCACAGCCTGATTTCTGGACCGACACCAACAACGCCAAAGCAATCCTCAAAGAGATCAAAACCGCCAAACGAATCATTGAGCCCTGGGACAACGCCCATTCCGCGGGTACCGACCTTGCTGAATTTTATGAGCTGGCACTCGCTGAAAATGATGACGCCACCCTTGAGGAACTGATACCGCAGGTACAGAAACTCGCCAAAGAGGTCGACCGCATTGAATTTATCCGTAAACTCAGCGGCGACGACGATGATTCCCCCGCAATTCTTACCGTACACAGTGGTGCGGGAGGTACCGAATCCTGTGACTGGACGGAAATGCTTTTCCGCATGTATACCCGTTGGACCGAGCGCCACGGATTCAGTGTCAGTGTTCTCGACTCCCAGCCCGGCGATGAAGCCGGCCTGAAAAGTGTTACCATGGAGATTCACGGTGATTACGTCTATGGTCATCTTCGGGCCGAATGCGGCGTCCACCGGCTCGTGCGTATCTCCCCCTTTGATTCCAACGCGCGTCGCCATACCTCCTTCTCGTCGGTCTACGCCTACCCGATCATCGAAGAAATTGACGACTACGAAATTGATGAAAAAGAGATTCGTGTGGATACCTACCGTGCCAGCGGTGCCGGCGGGCAGCACATCAACAAGACCGACTCCGCCGTGCGTATGACGCATATCCCGACCAACATCGTCGTTGCATGTCAGAATGAACGCTCGCAGATGAAAAACCGGTCGGTCGCCCTGCGACTGCTCAAGGCACGGGTTCGCCAGCACTACAAGGATATAGAAGAACGTGAGCGGGAGTCGAAGCTCTCTGAAAAAAAGAAAATTGAATGGGGAAGTCAGATCCGGTCATACGTTCTGCACCCGTACAATATGGTAAAAGACCACCGTACCGATACCGAAACATCAAATACGCAGGCGGTACTCGACGGTGCGATCGACGAGTTCATTGAATCCTACCTGCTCAATTACCAGTAACCACCGTCAGGGAGTCCCATGGCACGAAAACCGGCAGCCCGAAAAAAACCATCGGTCAACAGAAATGATGTATGCTCGTTTCTTGACGAGACACTCGGTATAGCCGCTGTTGCAGACCTCTCGAGCAACGGACTCCAGGTGGAAGGCGCCGCAACCATCTCCTGCATTGGCTGTGCCGTTGACGCATGCCTTGCTTCGTACCGGATGGCGGCAGAGCAGCAGTGTGACCTGCTGCTTGTCCACCACGGTATTATCTGGGGGGGGCTCACCAGTATCACCGGACCGGTTTACCGGCAGGTGAAATTTCTCGTCGACCATTCGCTCAATCTCTACGCGGCACATCTCCCGCTCGACCTCCACCCGGTTCTGGGCAATAACGCCCGCCTGGCCGATCTGCTCCGCCTGGAAAAGCGAAAGCCCTTCGGCCTCTACAAAGGAACGAACATCGGCTTTGAAGGAAGTCGCCGGAGCGCAATTTCGCGGGATGCGCTGGTTGACCTTCTCTGCCGGAATCTCGATGCCGAATGCACCGTACTCCCCTTCGGACCGGAGAAAATAAGGCGTATCGCCGTGGTCAGCGGCGGTGCCGCCGGCGAACTCCCCGAAGCAATCGCCAAAGGAGTCGACTGTTACATCACCGGTGAGCCATCACACGAGAACTACCATGCCGCACTCGAAGGAACCATCAACGTTATCTACGCAGGTCATTACCATACCGAAAAAGGGGGAGTACAGGCGCTCGGAGAACTGATCACACGGAAATTCGGCATCCCGGCATCTTTCATCGACATTCCCACTCCACTATAGAAAACGAATGCATCCGGTGGACGGTTCACCGATTCTTTTTCTGTTGTATCTCTAGTCCCATAAAACAACGTCGTTTCGGCATTTCTCCTGTCACCTCACCCCTATAGATTCTTCATTTCCGCCCCCCCCCACTCCACGCGTGAAGAGGGGGATCGGGGTGAGGCGAACGAGATAATAAGTCAGTCGATATCTATTGTACCGAAGTAGACGTATGTTTTCGGATAACAACCTGCACCTCGCGTCCACCTCCCAAATGCTGTACTGAAATTCCGGTTCTCTGGAATATTTCGAGACACCTTTGCCTTAAAAAACAGACAAATTGCGGTTTGCGGTGCAGAAAATACTGGAACGGCGTTTGCATAATGGTAAATACCATTTCCATACGGGGTTATATGCGCGAGTGTAATAAAAATATCGAGTGTCTTATTGAGCTCAGCAGAAAACTGCTGTTCTGTGCCGACCGGGGTGACATTCAACGGGAGGATGACAGTTGCGGTGTCCTTTTCGGCATGGCCAGAGATTGTGCCTACAAAATACAGGATCTGGCCCGAAAAGAACGTGAAGCACATAAAAGGAAAGGGACCTGGGACAGCGAGGAAAATGAGGAATAGTACAATTTATACCAAAGGCAATTGCACGGTGGCGGTAGAGAATTATTGTATTACACCGACATAATGTTCTATTTTGATTACAATTGTTAAAACCCGTCATTGGAGGAATCATGCTCAGCAAATCAATGGAAAAAGCGATTAACGAACAGTTCAACAAGGAGGTATTCTCAGCCTACCTTTATTTGGCGATGTCGGCATATGCAGATGAGAACGGCCTGAAAGGAACCGCCCACTGGTTCATGGTGCAGTACCACGAAGAGATGGTGCATGCGATGAAATTCTATGAGTACCTTCAGGATCAGGGGAATACGGTTGCATTCGACGCCATCGAAAAACCGGCAGGGACCTATTCCTCGGCTTTAAGCCTGTTTGAAGCGGTACTGGTACATGAGCGGTTTATCACCAACAGCATCAATCATCTCATGGAACTCGCCATTGCGGAAAAGGACCACGCGACGAAATCGTTTCTGGAATGGTATGTTACCGAGCAGGTGGAGGAAGAGAAAAACGCCAACGATATTATCCAGATTCTAAAGATGATCGGCGACAATACCGCGGCACTCTACCTGTACGACAAAGAACTTTCCGCCCGGATGGTCAATGTTCCCACCAACTTCACCACTGGTGTCACTGCAGCAATGAGTGCCGCCTGAGGAGGAATTGTATTATGGCAAAAAGTAACGTTAAGCTGCTTAAAATTGTCAACCCGATACTGGCGATACTTTTTTTCGGGCAGGCGTTCAGCGGCATTTTCCACGATATAATTCCGTACGGGATTTTCGCGAAAGCACACGGCAGCGTCGGGTATCTGCTCGCTGCGGCAGCAATCGCTCATATTGTTCTGAACTGGAGCTGGATTAAAGTAAATTTTCTGAAATCACGATCGAAATAGTAACCAATGAAGATGGCTGCTCAAATCTTCCGGCATGCGGGAATCCCGCCGGGAGAAATTGTGTCGATGAGATTGTTTACGGTAACGATCGATAAATAAAATGGTTGCCACGAGGCAGCCGAACCATTTACCACCACAGGAGGACATTTCGTGAAGAAGTACATCTGTAATGCATGCGGCTATGTGTATGATCCTGCGTACGGTGATCCCGACAGCGGCATTGCCGCCGGTACCGCCTTTGAAGACCTGCCGGAAGACTGGGTCTGCCCCCAGTGCGGTGTCGGCAAAGAGGAATTCTCGCCGGAAGAATAACCGGCATCACTACCTGACCGGATCATCGTCGGGATGCGGACATGACCTCACCTCAAAAGAAGAAATATCCGTGCCCCGACTGTTTTTTCTGTCAATGGTGTTCCGAGGACCGCTGCAGTAAGTGCCGTCCTTCCGCCGCCAAAGCGAAAACGACCGCAGCACCGGTATCCACCTCCAACACTGGAAACCTTCACTGCAATGAACATTCCGAAAACTGCAATCGTCATTCCGGGAGCATCGGGAGACCTGGCGAAGCGTAAGCTTGTTCCGGCACTCGATGTACTTTTCAGCCAGCAACGTCTCGGCCCCGACCCCATCATCATTGGAACAGGCAGATCATCCTTTACCGATGAGGCGTTCCGGGAACGGTTCGCTGTTTCCCCTGAATTCGCACACCGTCTTTTTTACCATCAGGGAATCGGCGGACTAAAATCATTCATTGAAGAGCACGGCCGGTTCGAACGGACGGTATTTTTTCTCTCGCTCCCTCCCGCAGCATATGGCGACGCCGCCCAGGAGATCGCCGCGGAAGGTTTCGGCAAGGAAACCTCGGTCATCATTGAAAAACCGTTCGGTTACGACAGCGCCACAGCCCATGAACTCAACGGTCGCCTGGCCCCCTATTTTAACGAACAGCAGATTTTCCGTATTGATCACTACCTTGCCAAAGAGGCGGTCCAGAACATTCTGGTGTTCCGGTTCGCCAATTCATTATTCTACCCGGTATGGAACAGCAACTACATAGAATCAATACAGATCAGCGCACTTGAATCGGATGGTATTGTTGAACGGGGAGGCTATTTCGACAAGGCGGGCATTATTCGCGACATGGTGCAGAACCACCTGCTGCAACTGCTCTGTCTCCTCACCATGGAGGCGCCGGTATCACTGCATCCCGACGACATCCGTGCACAGAAGGTGACGGCACTCCGCACGGTACGGATCGAACGCTGTCACCGGTACCAGTATCGCGGCTATCACGATGAAAAAGGCGTAACACCCGGCTCCACCACTGAAACCTTCGCCGAGCTTGAACTCTCCATCAACAATTTCAGGTGGGCGGGAGTACCGGTTTACATCCGCACCGGCAAGGCGGTCCACCGTCGCGGCACCGAAATCGGCATCCGGTTCAAGCCGATTCCGCACCTGCTCTTCAACAATAAGGGTGCACTGGCCCCCAATCAGATCGTCTTCAAAATTCAACCTGCCGAAGGCATCATCATCGATATTCAGAGCAAAATACCGGGGACCGATGATGCGCTCAGCCGCTCCACCATGAACTTCTGTTACCGCGATTCCTTCAGCGGAGCGATTCCGGAAGCATACCAGCGGCTTCTTTACGATGTTCTCCGCAACGATCACACCCTGTTTGTCAGTGCACGGGAGTCGGAGATCGCGTGGGATGTGGTTGGACCGATTCTGCATAAAACCGATGTTTCGCATTACGAACCGGGCAGCCTCCCGGAGGGAAAACTACCGGTGGACTGGATAGATTTCGACAGCTACCAGGGCCTGTGCTGATAAAATCCCCTCCCCTCTCTGTTTTCTTTCCAATCCACCTGGCCGGTACCCGATCCGGACAATTTCAACACCACCAGCAGTCCCCGACCACAGCGAACCACAGCACCGTTCCCGCCATAACCGTAAAAAAAACTTTGCACTACCCGATTGCGTATTTATTTTATCTGTAGCCTGCCGTTTCCGCGAAGCAGGCTCCGTGATCCCGAACAATGCCGTTTACACTACATTCCTTTTTTAGGTAAATTTAGCTTTAACGTTTGAGCGAGGTGCGTTTTTAAAGCAGGTTGCTGGCTCAATCCCGGACTGAAGGGTACCAGACTTTCCGGAACAGACGGAGAGCGCTGAATGAAATAGATATCTACAGCTGGAGAACCTGATTGAGAACGGAGACAGGGAGTTTGGAACTGTATACGCTACAATATATTAAGATATTCGGAATCAGGGGTCCGATTGCAGGGATGCTGAAGACAACCGGAGGTAGCAATGACGAACTTTTGTTCGTCATTGCTACGAAAAGAAGTACAAAGTACGAACAAAAGTTCGTCTTTTTTGAAATCTGGAATCAAGTACGAACTTTTTTTCGTACTTGGAGAGACATGTCTTTTCCCATCCCGAACTTAAGTTCGGGATGGGAAAAGTTGTTTGCAATAGCCAGACAGCCCATTTTTTGAATGCTTTTTTAAAAAGGCGCGCATAAAAGACAAAAACATTAAAGGAATATTAAAATTATTATTAACAAATTCAACAGAAATAAACCATTATTATTAATGACATTCTTAGCATTCACCACTATAGCTTCAAATTCTTTTTTTGGGATTGATAGTACGAATGTAAATGATGATTGTATAACACCATTTGAGAATGAATGGTATTCTAAACACCTTAAATGTATGGGTGAATCTTCACTTTATAATTTTCAAAAAGCAGATATTGAAATATACAGATTTACTTGGCTTCGAACCTTCCACCACCCATATGTTGTGACCATTATATTTGATTCTCTTGGAAAAGGTAAAGTAATTATTAAAATGACTGATGGAGCTGGAGGATATGCCCCTGGCAATTTGAAAAGAAATGATACCTTACAGCTTGATGAAAAAACAATCAAAACTATCAAAATTAAATTCGATAAAATATCCTTTTGGACACTTGCGACGCATAACGACGATGATGGTAAAGACGGTGCAGAATGGATTTTAGAGGTAAGAAATAAAGATAAATACCATATGGTTAAACGATGGTCACCAGAATCAGGTGATTTCAGATCTTTTTGTCTATATATATTAAAAATAGGAAAAATAAAAGAAAAAGAAATATACTGAAGAATGCGCGCCAAAAGAAGAAATACAGTAGCAAAAAATGGGCTGTCTGGCTACAGACAAACAACACGTAAAATATGCCATTTGTTCCGTTGCACTTCACAAACAGCATATGTTTACGAACACGTTGTACGAAATTGCTTTTACCCAAACATGGTAGCAAGATTTATTTATTAGGCGGCGAACAAAAATAGAAAAGAAATTAATAAATGAATTCAAAAAAACCATGGCAAATTTATGTAATATCAATATTTAGTTTCTTTTTTCTAAGTAGAAGCGTATTCTTTATTTTGGCAAAGTTCCTTGGTTACAATGATTTAAAATCTCCACCGGCTCTCATTCTGCAACTTATTGTATATATAGGAATAGTTCTCATAATTATTCGACTTATAAATTTGGAAAAATGGGCGGGGTACCTAGTTGCAGTTTTTTTTGCATTGTTTGAAGGGATATTTATTTTATCGATAGTCATATCTGTTTTAGTAAATAAATCATTTCCAAGTAGAAATATTATACCATTTTCCGTTATTACAATTATTATTGGAATAAGTATATGGTATTTAATTCGTCCGTCCTTTTGGATTCGAATGGATAAATTAAAAAAAAATATTGATCAATTAAAAAAACAGAAAGAAGTAGAAAAATATTTACTTAAATAACCTTTAATACTATGAATATCGCCGCTTTAGTAAAATTTGGGTAAAAGCAACTTCTCACAACAGCGGCAGCAAGGTTCCGCTATCGCTCCACCCAAATTTTCCTACGCTATCGCTGCGAAAAACTTCTGGCGTGCCGCGAACCGTTGGTGGAAATTTGTTTAGGGGCTTCAAGATATTATAATGGGCGCTGAAGAATCGGCCGTCCTGCCCGAGAAGAACAAAAAATGAAAAATACAGAAATTATTAGGGAAACTAAAAGACTTTTCGGAAAGGATAGAAGAAGTTT
>JBNLDC010000047.1:0-79273 GCA_050304135.1 Chitinispirillaceae bacterium
CCAAACAAGACCTCGATGCACCCAAACAACACCACGATGCTCTCAAACAAGACCGCGATGCTCCCAAACAAGACCGCGATGCTCCCAAACAAGACCGCGATGCTCCCAAACAAGACCGCGATGCTCCCAAACAAGACCGCGATGCTCCCAAACAAGACCGCGATGCTCCCAGAGTAAGTCGCGATGTACCCAGAGTAAGTCGCGATGTACCCAGAGTTACTCGCGATCTACCCAGAGTTACTCGGGATCTACCCAAAGTTACTCGGGATGGTGTTTAAACTATGAAGACGGGCGTAAATGTGCGACTATGGTTGCGAAAATGCGACTGTGTTGGTGATGGAAGTACCGCAGGTTGTGGAAGCCGCGAAGGTGGCCTGACATGAGCAGTAACAGGTGACGCACGGCAGTGCGCCTGTACAGGAGAGGGGACGGACCGGCTGGATCGTCCCCTCTGTTTTTTTCCGGGAACTGAAAATGGGGGGGCAATGAGCGCTTTACCGAAATGCTCGCGAACGTGCCGTGACCCGGGACGCCCCCTGTTCATTTCCTGTTTTCGCCATCCCCCGACTTGTGCCGAGCCCGGTCGAGGTAAAGCGGGATTTTCTGTTATTGTTTTCTATGATGATCAAAGTTACTCAGGAGTGGGGTGCCGACCCCACACCACACGAAGTACAAGATCACGCGGATGATAAAAGATATCGGTGGACTGCGAACGAAGCACGCCCCGTCCGTAAAAATCCGCCTGTTCAGTAAAGGTGGAAACCGGTTACTACTTATGGCACTTGTATACTGTACGGTGATGATTTCCTGTGGCAGGTACAAGATGAATAAAATAAACGGTTTTCCGCTACTCCGGTTGTCAGACTGCTATTATTTTACTATTGTTCCGCAAGGGTGGGGTACGCACTAAGGTGCTCCTTGCCGGAACGGTTCCCGCTCGCTGTAGTTGTTACGTTTCCGGAAGTTGTCAGAGTGAATCAGGAGTGGTGTCGTTGCTGTGGTATCCGAAGTACCGGTGCGCGGGTATCGACTGGATGTACATTCTGGTTCTGTAATAACCATGCATTAACCGTGCTGGTGGCACCTTTGGTTGATTTAGTATTAAGGATACATTGTTGTTTTTGAGTTTGAGCAGAGAGGGACGGATGTATCAATGATAACCAAGTTGTAACGGTGGTCATGTGCAGGTGTGGCAAGGTGAATTTATTATGAATGGTTATGTTGGAAAGTAGCTGTGTGCAATAAATTTAGCAAATACGCTCAAAGGAAGAATCTGCTGCCGTCCATGGCAGAAAAAAATAATGAAAATGTATAGTAAACGATGTAATTATGCTATTTTAATTTCTCTTATTTTAATTCCACTTACCATTAAAAGCGGAAATTATCCGAAGTTATACTCCCCTTTTCATTCCGGCGGAACGGAAGAAATAATTAGTTGCAAGATGAATGTTATAAGTTTTTATGGAGATTTCCGTTATAGTGAAATTAGAGGGCACCGACACTCAGGAATTGACATCGAAGGTAATTATGGAGAAAAAATATTTCCTATAACGGAAGGAAAAATTATAAAAATAAGCAGTGAATTCCCACACAAAGCTGTGTATATACTACATTTGTTTGACACGTTGGAATTCATTTCAGTATATATGCATGTTGAAGATATTAAAGTAAGAAACGGGGACTATGTAAACGAAACAATAGAAATTGGACGCATTTTCAACAACGAGGAATTGAGCATTTCTGCGTTTTGTACTCCGCCTCATTTACACTTCGAAATTAGACGTAATTTGAATGATAACGGAGAAGCCACATTCGCATGCATGACTATCAATGAATTAAATAAGCACTTTATCGACCCAATTACATTTATCAGGGAAGGACTGAAATGCAATGAGTAAGGAAATTATTTCAAGTTTGTTTTTAGCATTAGGTGTTTCGATAGGTGGTTTCTTTATTAGCAAGACAATGTATAATGCTAAAGTCGCATTAAACACAGCTGAAGCCAAAGGTCTCGCAGAGAGAAGAGTTAAAGCAGATAAGGCAAATTGGGAAATAAGTTTTAAAGTAAAGGGGAAATCGAAATCTGAAATTCCCAACTTATACAACACTGCGAAATTAAACCAAAAAAGAATAAATGAACTGCTCATTGAGAGTGGGCTGGAAGATGATGAAATAAATATTGGTACGATAGATTATTATCATCAGGAGTTTAGAGATGAAAACCAAAAACTTGTCGACCAATTACACTTTTTAGAAGGAAATATAAGTATTGAAACAGACAAAGTGGATCTGGTGAATAAAGTACGAAACAATGTAAACAAGCTCATTGCCGAAGGAATTGAAATACAAAACAAACCAGCTTCTTTTCTTTTTACGAAACTCAACGAAATAAAACCTGATATGTTGAAAGAGGCCACAAAGAATGCTAGAGCAGCAGCAAATGAATTTGCAGATAATGCAGGTGTAAAAGTCGGCGGAATACGTAGCGCAAGACAGGGGAACTTTTTTATTCGCGATGTTGGTGACAATTATGGAGACTCGAAGAAATTAGAAAAGGATGTAAGAGTTGTTACTACAATAACATTCTTTCTTGTAGACTAAAGATAAAAACCAACGTTTTGTCGGCTTTTTAAAAGAGGGTATTTGCTAAATTTAAAGTATGCAACACGGTCAACCAGTTGAGACCCATCACAGTTCTGATGCTGCATTGCCGCTACCGGCTTCGTTCAACTAAATTCTTTTTACACCGGCGGAGCAATGGTGCCGATGGCATTTCGTGGTAATGAGAAGAAAAACGAAGTAAATTGATATTAGAGACATTGCAGACACCCATCGTGTTGCTCCATAAACGGAACGTACTATTTTAAAAGGAGACATTTGTATGGAAAACATGAACGGTAAAATTGTGCTGATTACCGGTGGTAACAAGGGCTTGGGAAAGGAAATCGGGCGTCAGCTTGGTTTGCTCGGCTATACGGTCATCTTAACGGCAAGAGACAGACAGGCTGGGGCGACGGCGGTTGCAGAACTCGTGTCGCTGGGTTGCGATGCCCATACTGTTCAGCTCGATGTGACTAACTCCGACAATATCAATACGTGTGCAAACTATCTGAAAACCACGTTCGGCAAGCTCGATGTACTGGTGAATAACGCAGGAATCGCTCTCGAGTGGGATGGAAAGCCTACTAATGCGGACAAGGTTCGCCGTACTCTGGAGGTCAATCTTATCGCACCATTTGCCATCACCGATGCACTTGTGCCACTTCTCGCTCAAAGTGAAGACGGACGCGTAATCAATCATTCATCGGCACTTGGCTCGATAACTACCGCTGAAAACGCCTGGAATGATGTCTCGATGTTTATGACTGTGGGCTACTCGACCTCAAAGGCCGGTCTCAATATGCTGACGCAGATCCAATCGAAATCGCTGGCAGGCAGCGGCATTGTGGTTGCGGCGGCTCATCCCGGATGGGTGAAGACCGATCTTGGAACCCTGGCGGCACCTATGGACGTTAAAGAAGGCGCCAGTACGGTTGTAAATCTTGTAACGGTTCCCCGTGAAAACTTCCCGAACGGTCAACTGGTACATAACGATGAACGTATTCCGTGGTAGCGTTATCCTTTATGCACAAGCATACCTTTCACTAGTGCAAACGTAATCGCTATAAACGCTACCGGTACAATGTTATTGAGCGGGAGTACGGTGGTTGCAATGATCACTAACGTTCTGAAAGGAAGATTACATTTCGCGTCGCAAGTAAATAGGAACACCAGAAAATGCAGTATCTCTTACGGCGTAAACACGAAATCTTTCTCATGAAAATCAAAATCCTTCTGTTCATCCTTACCACGTTCTCAATAACGACAGCCGAAACTGCCCGGGTAAGCAGATTGTATTTGTCGGTTATCAGTGAAGCAACCGCGTTCCCTTCATATAAAGTTATCAGGCTCCCGATTCATCCGGGATTTTCCGTAGGCGTTAATTGTATCTCAAGTTGCAATGGTCGCCATCTGCATGCCCTTACTGTTGAGGGGGCATACTTTTATGATGGTATTACCGGACACTGCATACTGTTGTATCCGGAATACCGGTTTGAGTATAGAATTTTAAAGCTGTTCTTAGAGACCGATATAGGTTTGGGCTATAAACACAATATTTTCTCCCGGCCGGTATATAAAATGGTGGATGATACCTATGAACAGGTTACTGACCGGGGCACACCGCAGGTAATGCTTCCAATAGGTTTGGGGCTGGGGTATATGCTTCCGCATGGTATTCATATCTTTATGCAATATAAGTGGATTGCGGCGTTCCCATTCAATATAAAGGCGGGGCTACCGCTGATGCCGCATACGGTTTTTCATCTCGGTACCTCTTTGAACTTACCCTGCAGGGGCAACAATTAAAGTGAATATTCGAAAACTGCTGCCGTTATTGTTGTGCGTTATTTGTGTATGTCAAAGCCCGATATCGGTCTCGCCATCGGTTTATTCATGTGAAAGTATCACCAACACCTTCACCGATTCGACACGAATAAGGAAATTTCAGCAATTACTCAATAAAATGTGGAATCTTGGGTCGGTCGGCACTGCGATGATGATAATGTCAAACGACAGTATCTGGGCGGGTTCCAAAGGATTTGCCGATATTCCGAATAATGTATCGCTGGCACCGGGAAACCTTTTCAGAATCGGAAGTATTTCCAAAATCTTCATTGTGACCGCGGCACTTCGCCTCTGTATGCAGCAAAAATTATCACTCGATGATAAGATGGCGGATTATCTTGATAACGATATTACTGAAAAGATTGCAAACGGCAAAACAGTCACGATCCGCCAGTTAATGAACCATACCAGCAAAATACCGGATTATTTTACCGCAAGCATGTATATGGGGTACTTCAATTATTCGTATGATCAGCTTTCAGGTCCGGAACTCATTAAGAAAATTTACGGCAAACCTGCGATGGAAAAAAACGGATACTCCAATTCAAATTCCATTCTATTGGGTATGGTCGTTGCAGCAATCGAGGGTTGCAGTGCCTATGATGTTATCAAGCAGCAGGTGCTTTACTCATTGGGGTTGAATACTACTTTTGTTGGAACCGAAGAACCGTCCGGTCTGGTTCGGGCATATTCCAATCTTTATGGAAATGGAAAGATTATCGATGTGTCAGACCTGGACAGGAGGGCTGTCGGGGGTGAGGATAACACCGAAGGCGGAATAATCTCGAACGTTCAGGATCTCATAGTAATTATGAAGGCTATCACCGATACCGGATTTATTGATTCCGCACTGCAGACGGAAATGATGAAAAAAGTATGGTTTGAACCCTCGGCTCCTATTCCCGGTTACGAAGGGTACAGCCTTGGTTTGTCGCATGTTACCACAAAATATGGGCATGCGGTAGGGCATTGGGGGAACTGTTTTGGTTTTAATGGTATAGTGCTGCATTTTACTGATTCTGATCTGTATGTCGCCATTCTGGTCAATACTTTTAGTGAAGCCGTAAACTTTATGTATAATGAAGAAATCTATGATTATTTTTTCTGATTATTAATAACTGTCCGTTGTTGTATCAGAATTTTTACTAGTATACCGATAAAACCACCGTTAAAGAGCTCTGGGTGATAAAAGAATGGTCGCAGCTTTATGTGGAAGTGACGCCACGGCGGGCAGTATTTTATTCTCGCTCCGGACTACAACCTGCCGGCGGTGCTAACTTCGCTGGAGCAGATCGAATTTCCCTTTGCCGTGGAGATCGACGAGGCGCTGAAGGCCGCCGACAGAGTAATTGCAACGCTGGACTGATTATTTCGTACCCCTGCTTTATAAATGCTTTGTTTCGGATGCTCTTTTATAGTAAAAGAGAACTGAAATTACTGAATTACAAAGGATAATTGTAATGAGATTGTTGGGACTGATAAGCAGCTTTTTAGCGGTATCCTTTTTTACCTGTGGTTCGCCGGATCAGGTGACTTTGGAAAACGGAACCTATCAAACAAATGATGCAAACATCAGAGCGGTAGTAGACCTGAGCCGGAAGACACTGCTGCTGTATTTGGGTTCTCTGCCTGAAACCGTCGATACCATTGTTATAGGCAGTAAATTTATCATCAATGGATGCCCAACGAATTTTTCTCATTCCTGCGAAATTCAATGCTATAAATTACTCGTGGAAACGCTTCGTCTGGGCGAGATAGAAATACCAGATCCTGTTATCGGGCCCGGAGGAAATTCCAATATTATTATCTGTATGCAACCGGATGGCAGCACAACAGGGGGGGCAGGGCTATCCGGGGACCGTGATTCGACAAAGTATATTGAGTTGTGGAAAGAGTAGGCTTATCGATGACCGGTTACCCATAGAGCGGATTACATCATGAAAAGCGCACCACGCAGCAGTAAACAGCACACAAAAATTCCGGCAAAAAGTCTATGGATACCCGTAACGGCTTCCCTCCTTGTTACCAACTGCTGGTACGGTATGTTTCAGTCGGCCCGGATACTGCCGCGCAATGCGCACGAGTTTCAGCCGATCGTTGCCGTGAATTCGGTAAGTGAGGAAAGTGCGTTTGAAGACGTCAACAACAGCGTCGGGTTGCGTTACACCTGGGGGTACGGCAGGCACGCCAATCTGCAGGTGCGCTATGTATATAGTTACTCACTGTTCAATCCGTCACGGGGCGGCGATCACCAAGCGGCTGTCAGTCTCAAGCAGGGCATCCGTAACGATAAGGTAGCGTTCCTGTATACTATCGGGTATGAGCACGATCCCTATCTGGATCATAAACTTCTGCTGAACTACGCACCGATTTTTTCCATAAAAACAGGGAAAACGCTCTTTATAAGCCTGATTCCTCTTATTGGCCTGGGTATGAATGTGTTTCCCCAACAAATGGGTGAATTCGGCAATTATCTAGTTATGCCGACCTACAGTTTCTTTCTGAATCTGGAAAAACGATGGGCCACCATATCGTTCATTCCCGAAATCGCGGTCAGCAATATCGGGCTGCCGTTGTGGTCGGTGTCGCTGGGGTTCGGCGTTTCGTTTGTAAGGTGGTAATCGCCAGCGTACTGTCGTGGCACACGAAAAAGTAGTGAAACAGTTTCCCTCTCCCGTCAGCAGGGGAGCGCTGCACTGAGGTGGTACATTGCAGCCTGTCGAAATGCTACCCGAAGTGGAATGCCAGGGTAGGGGTAGCGAAATCGAGAAAAACATCGCCAGTGTATCCGGAAACCAGATCTCAGAATAATTGATTATCGCAGTCTCCAGCCCGGGTGACTTTTAAAATAAAATCCATCACATCGTGTGGCAACGTCGCTGCCTTTACGGGGAAGGAAATACAATGAAACGCTATTGGCTATTGTTCGTTACACTTTGCATTGCCGGCTGCTCCGTAGTTCCGGTTCTGGAATCGCCCCGCATCCGTACCGGTGTTAAACTCAAAACCGTCGCAACGTATACACCCCACGAGGTGCATTGGTCGCTCAGCGATTCAACCATGCGCAACGGTGTTATGGTTAAAGATGATTACTCCGATTTTGGGTATGAACCGGGGGATGTCACTCCGCATATAACGTTCGCACTTGCGGACAGGGTTGAATTCGGTGGTTATTTCTGGTGGATACTTCTCAACAAAGGGTGGGACGGGCGGATTAAAGTGTCGTTCTTCGAAACGGGGCGGCCGGTGCTTTTCAGAAATATTGCCGTGGCGGTAATTGCAGGATCCAAAGGATTTGACGGTGAATGGGATCATACTATCCGCCACTGGGGTGGATTTACCCTCGGTACCAACTGGCTGCTGAGCGGCTTCGAAATGGAATATATTCTCATGCTGACAGGTGGCAGGGACTGGTATGAAAATAGTGATGGGATTGGGAAAGCAGATCTTGCCTTCAGTGATGCGATGCTCACGACAGGGGTTACCGCGAATATTCACCAGCGGGTGTTTTTCTCAATTGCACTCTCCACTAAAAAAGCATTCAGTAAAAATATTCAAATCACGAACTATAACGGCGAAGAGACCCGGATTACATCGGTACGACTGTACCAGGAGGTCCCCAACGTTTCTTTCTTCGTCGGGTACCGGTTCGGTCGCGGGAAGTGGACGAGGGAGTGATGCGGTAACATATTATCTGTTTTCATTTCTGTAGAGACGTTGCATGCAACGTCTCTACAATTAACGTGCAGAACACTGGAGCACGGTCAGGGGTAACCGTGGCACACGAAAAATGAAACCAGTTTTAAACAGCTTCCCTCTCCCGGAGGCGGGTGAGTGCTGTACTGAGGCTCTCGAAGTGGGATGCCAGGGTGGGGGTAGCGAAACCAGTAAAAAAACATCGCCAGTTTATCCGGAAACAGAATGTCAGAATAAATGAAGATCATCTGTAGCGACGTCCCATCCGGCATCTCTACCAAAACACTCATCCTCATCCCCACCAAATCCCCGACAACTATTATTTTTACTCTGAAAAATCGGTATTAATTCTTTAAAACAAATAGAGAACAGGGAGAAGGCTACTTTTTATGGGAAAAAACATTGTTCAGAAAATTTTCGATGCACATATCGTTACGGGTGAGCCGAAGGCCGGCAGTGAAGTCGGTATCCGCATTGATCAGACGCTTACCCAGGATGCGACCGGTACCATGGCGTACCTGCAGTTCGAGGCGATGGGGTTTGATCGTATTAAAACCGAAACCTCTGTTTCATACGTTGATCACAACACCATTCAGGAGGGATTCGAGAACGCCGATGATCACATGTATCTCGAATCAGTGGCAAAAAAGTTCGGTATCCACTACTCGCGTCCCGGTAACGGTATCTGCCATCAGGTACACTTGGAACGGTTCGGTGCTCCGGGAAGAACGCTGCTCGGCAGCGACAGCCACACCCCCACGGGTGGCGGCATCGGGATGATCGCCATCGGTGCGGGCGGACTCGACGTCGCGGTGGCGATGGGCGGTGGGCCGTTCTACCTGACGTATCCGAAGGTGATTAAAGTGGAGCTGACCGGAACACTGCGTCCGTGGGTTGCCGCCAAGGATATTATTCTTAAAGTACTCTCCGTACTCTCGACAAAAGGTAATGTCGGCTGCGTGGTGGAATACGGCGGTCCCGGCATTGCCGCCTTGAGCGTACCCCAACGTGCCACCATCACCAACATGGGGGCGGAACTCGGGGTAACAACCTCGGTGTTTCCATCAGACGAGGCAACGCGTGCGTTCCTCAAGGCGCAGCGGCGCGAACAGGACTATCAGCCGCTTACGGCAGATCCTGATGCAATGTATGACCGGGTGATCGAGGTGAATCTTTCGGAACTCGAACCGATGGCAGCCTGCCCGCATTCGCCGGACATCATCAAAACCATAAAAGAGATCGGACCGATCAAGGTCGATCAGGTACTCGTGGGCTCATGTACCAACAGTTCGTTGCGTGATATCATGACGGTTGCCGCTGCACTCAAGGAAAAACAGGTCGCTCCAGGAGTATCCTTCGGCGTTGCCTGCGGTTCACGGCAGGTGTTTGAAATGGCGAGCCGGAACGGTGCTCTGGCCGATATCATTGCCGCCGGATCGCGGATACTCGAACTCGCCTGCGGATTCTGCATCGGCAACTCACAGGCTCCCAAAACCAATGCCGTCTCGATTCGCACCAACAACCGGAACTTCTACGGACGCAGCGGTACGCTCAGTGCCCAGGTCTATCTTGTCTCGCCGGAAACCGCAGTCGCAGCAGCACTCAGCGGAACCCTGGTCGATCCGCGGGAGTTCTTCGGTGCCGATAGGCAACCTGCGGTCGAAGTTCCGGAAATTTTTCTCGTCAACGACAACATGATCACCCGGGCTGCCGCTAACGACCCGGGTAGCGAGATCTACCGCGGGCCCAACATCGGTGCTCCACCGTCAAACAGCGCCTGCCCCGAAGCGCTTGGCGGTGTCGTGACAATCAAGGTGGGGGACAAGATCACCACCGACCATATCATGCCTGCAGGAAACCGGCTAAAATACCGGTCGAATATTCCCGCCTACGCCAACTACGTTTTCGAACGTGAAGATCCCGAATTCGCGAAACGGGCCGCCTCCTACCGCGACGAGGGCCTCCACAACGTGATTGTTGCCGGAGATTCCTACGGACAGGGCTCGTCCCGTGAACACGCGGCGATCTGCCCGATGTTTCTTGGCGTCAAGCTGGTGGTGGCGAAATCAATGGAGCGTATTCATCGGGCTAACCTGATCAATTTCGGTATCGTTCCAGCCCTGTTTGAAAACAGTGCCGATTATGATCTTCTGGAAAATGGCGCAAAGGTTTCAGTCATATCGTTTCGCAGTGCACTCGAAAACGGCGAAGAGATCGTCCTCGCAGCCGGTGATAAAAAAATCCCGCTCAAGATCGAGTTGACCGACCGGGAACGGGAGATGGTACTCGCAGGCGGGCTTATCAATGCGACAAAGAATAAGAAGTAAGCAGGCGTTGATCTTATTCTCCGCCTCTATCTTGGATTTCGGCCCTGATTCGGGAACCTCACCACACGCAACGGGATGACGGCAGATATCATTTTCCCTCTCCCGTAAGCGGGGGAGGGACACAGCGGTATAATAAAATCAGTACCACAGGTACTGGAGACATTACGCTGCATGAATGGAATGAAAACGGCAGGGGCCGTCGCGCACACGTCCGCAGTTTATTTCTTCGAGGTCACAATAGTGGATTATAGGTGGGGCATGAATGGGGCGGGTTGGAAACCCGCCCGTACAGACTATAGTATCACTCGATAGTTGTTTCTCCAACTGAAATTGACGTCTCTTCAGGAACCATATCTCTAGTGTCATCTTCTCTATCCGCAACCTCTTCAACACCGTTTTCAAGTCGATCGATTATCATATCGGCACCGGTCACCTGAGGCTGTTTCTTACCGAGTTGTTTGATCTGTGTGATAATCTGGAAGCGGATATCACCCTCGGGATCCGCCTCGAAAAGCCGGTCAACATACTCCTGCGACTGCAGGCTGTCGCCACTGAAAAGTGTTGCCAGAACCATATTGCCGATGATCCACGGTTCTCCGGGAGCAAGTTCAAAGGCGTGGCGTGAGGCGTCGAGACCGCCCGTGAAGTCATCAACGGCAAAGCAGGCAATCGCGAGATTTCCCCATGCGGTGGAATGTTGCGGATCGTGTTTGACCACCTCGCGGTACGCCTCAACCGCGTCAATGAAGTTCTGCCAGATGTAGTAGGAGAGTCCGAGGTTGAACCATGCGTCGATATGCTCAGGATTGAGTTGAACGACCTTGCGGTAGGCCTGAATTGCATCACCATACTGTTCCTTGCTGTGCAGTGCCATACCGAGATGAAACCATATTTCCATGTTGTCCGGTGCAACCTTTGTGGCTTCCTTGTAGGTGGCGATCGCATCCTCAATGTGTCCCGCGGCATGATACGCGAGTCCGAGGTTAAACCAGGCGGCACTGTTTTCCGGCCATTGTTTAATGTAGTCTAGATAGGTCTCGATGGTGCTGGTGTAGTCGCCGATCGCGTGATAGGCAAGGGCGAGATTGAACTGTGCGTCGGCCCGCTCAGGGTCCATTTCAAGCAGCTTGTTGTAGTGCTCCACCGCTTCCTGATAGTTTTCCTGGGCATGACAGGTCAGTGCCAGCTGGAAAAGGGTCTCGTTATTGTAGGGATCAAGTTCCACCGCCCGCACATAGGCATCATGCGCTTCGGCGTACCGGCCTTGTGCATATCGGCATTCAGCGGTTTTTGTCGGGTAGACAGGGTTTTCATGATCGATTTCGGTACATCGTTCGTAGGCATGCACTGCTTCGTCGAAAATTCCGAGCATCTCGCATGAATTGCCGAGTTCGAACCAGATGTCGGTGCGGCGGTCATCGCGGTTCGCCGCTTCGGTAAAGCTGCGGATCGCCTCCTGGAACTCTTCGAGTACTTTGTATGAGCATCCGAGTTGATACCATCCTTCGGTATTGTCGGGATCAAGTGAGACCACTTTTCCGAACGATGTAACGGCATCACGGGCATTGCCGATAGTAAGAGCAGATGCGCCACGGTTGAACCATCCGGGGATCGATTCAGGTGCGAGGTCGACTGCATGGGTGTAGGAATCAAAAGCATCCTCGAACTGCTCAAGCATACTGTGCATACTACCTTTATGGTGCCAGCAGTCGGCGTTGTGGGGAACTGCGGCAATACCTTTTTCAAACGCGGCGATCGCGTCCGCATATTTCTCCTGATTTTCGTAGGCGAGTCCTATGGTATACCAGACCTCCTTAAAGCCGGGGTTGAAGGTGACCGCTTTCTTGAAAGCGGCAATCGCTGCATCATCTTCGCCCGTTTCGTTGTAAATGCTCCCCAGTTTGAACCAGAGATCGGCATTGTCGGGGTCGGTTTCGGTTGCCTTGAGAAAAGCCTCAACGGCTTCGGTGGCGTTTTCACCCGCAAGGTGCGCATCACCGATTACATTCCAGGCGCGGGCGTCTGTCTCGTCTATCTTGATTGCTTTCTCTCCGGCGGTAATCGCCTCCTCAAATTGTCCGGATCCAAGGTACGATTCAGCGATAAGCGACCAGAGTACCGGATCTTTTTTGCTGATGGCGGCGGCTTTTTTAAATGAGATAACCGCATCTTCAAACTGTGATAACTTGTAATACTCTTCACCGAGTGCTCTGAGTGGTTCCACCTGTTTCGGTTTGAGTGTTATTGCGTTGGTATAGGCTTCGATGGCCTCGTCGGATGCACCGAGCGCGGAATTGGCGTTGCCTAAAAGTACCCATGCTTCGCAATGATCACTCTGCGAGAGCACTACCTTGCGTAGTGCGGAAACAGCATCGGCATGGCGTGAAAGTTCAAGGTGGACACTGCCGATTTCAAACCAGATTTCGGATCGCTCCGGAGAGAGTTCAGCAGCTTTAAGCAGCGCATCAAGAGCCACTTCGAAGTTATTTTCGCGAATCAGCGCAAGCCCGAGCCGGTACCAGGCGTCGGTATGCACCGGATCGATTTTCACCGCTTCACCGAGTGCGTTCGCCGCACCTTCGTATTCGTCAAGTGCCATGCGGGCGATTCCCATGGAGTACCAGGAAACGAATCCGTCGGCGTGGATAAGCACGGCATTGCTGAAGGTGTCGATCGCATTGCGGTATTCTCCTGCCGTGATGAAAGCTGAACCAAGCAGCACGTATTCCTCGTAGAGTACACTTTTTTCCGGAGAACTATTACCCATCAGAGAGAAACTCCTGTCGAGTAATTCCATGGTACCGGTAAGGTTGCCTTTTCGGTACTCAACGGTTCCTTTGAGGTGGTAGAAGAGGGCCCGCTGAAAATCGTTCATCGATTCAGCAATTCCGTCGATGTATTCAATCAGCTCTTCTTCCGCTTTCTGGACTGTCGCGCGGGTAAAGATGTTGGTTTTATCGGCCAGGTGAATACCGCTGATGAGCAGCTTGAATGTTTTCTCGTTGAGAGAAGTGAACAGTACTCTGAAGTCGGCGATTTTTGTCAGCAGCTTACGTGCGAACGACGGATTGAAATGCAGAAGCTCAATGTAATAGCCCGGCAGGGTGATTAGGGCATCGGTGGGCGAAGACCACAGCAATCCGCAGATGAGTTGCTCGATGGCCAAAAGGTACCGCTGGTCATGGCACCGTTTATCGGCGGAGGGAATTGCCGTCTGGAGCTGCGTGGTGAGTTCGCCGAAAATGCGGGTACTGTTGGCGGAAAACGCGGTAAAGAAATTTTTAAGTGCCGACTTCGCGCCGTTGGCGGCTTCCTGAATGAGATTATCGCGAAGCATACGGCGGAGGTGGTGATGCATCCCGTGACCCCTGATAAATGAAACCTGCCGTTCGAGATCACTCAGGGTATGCTTAACATCGGAAAACGGGATGTTCCAGGCCTCGGCAAGTGCTTTGGGGTTGTACTGGGAGAACATCGCATAGGAGCAGACCCGTTCCCTGGTGGTCACATCACTGCAATGTTCAAAAAAACGGCTCAGAATACCGCCGCTGAGTTCTTCAGCCGACTGTACTTCAACGATAGCGTCTTCAATCAACGATGAAAGTTCCATCCCCTCCGTGGAGAGGTGAAACAGCAGATCATTGACAAGAAACGGAATACCGGCGGTGGCGCGTTCGACAACGGCTGCCTGCTCTTCGGTGATTTTTACCCGTTTTTTTGAGGCGACCAGACTGATTGTTTTTCGGGTAAGGGTGTTGTCGGCAAGATTGAAGGCGCACAGCGCATCATCGGAAAATTCATTGCGGAAATCTCTGAGGATTCCGGCTCCTCCGGCAACAAGCAGGGTCAGGTGTGATTGTCTGGTGGCGAGTTTTCCGAGAATCTCCCGGCGGAACCATTCCTCTGTTTCAGGGTTTATCCGGTCGTAACTGTCTATTGATAACAGAAGTGGGACCTCATCGGATGCCCCGGCTATAGCGCTTATCAGAAGTTCCGCAAGTCTGCCTTCACCGTTTTCGTGCAGTTCCAGTTCCTTCGGTGCGAGGAGCGAAGAGAGTGCAGGGGGTTCAATCGACTGTTCCCCATTTGCGGTGTCATTGCCGCCGCCGAGTATCTGCTCCAGTTGATAGCCGCGCAGCGACTCCTCAACACGGAGGACGTTTTTACGGTATGCATCACTCAATTTTTTATAACCTGAAAACGCCGTGGCGATTTCACCTTTAATGTCGAGAAACGCCTGTGCAACAGCGTCAAGAAGTTCAATCCGGGTGACGGGCAGACTGCCTTTGAGAAATTCCCAGTCGTCCCAGTCAATCGAAACAGTGGCAATCGTCTGCTTGAGGTCGGTGGCGGTTTCGTCGGCTATTGAAACACAGTAGTCGATTGCAGTGGTTTTACCAAGGCATTCGTCACCGTGGAAGAGGAAAATCCATGGAGGTGCAACCGGAGGCTCTTTCTGTTTTTTAAACGATAGAAAGGATCGGGTATCACGCCCGTCATCGATCGATTTTGCGAAAAATTCCCGGAATGTCCGTTTAAGCGCTGAACGTCCCGCAACAAGTTCCTTGCTCATAAACACTACCTCTTTGATTTTAAATTCGCTAAAGATGTATTCTCAGGCAAACCACTGTTTCAAGAAGATTGACTGTGAAAAAAAATCCCACCGTAGATCATTAATATAGCTCCACCGCAGGGGTAAGGCAACAATGTCGGCCCATTGGCTCCGAAAAAATGCCCTGAACATAAGGAATTGATTATCGAAGAGTTAAAGACGACTATGGAATACTTTTCCTCACCAATCCCGGTTCCTGCATTGAGCAGGGCTCTGGAAAAAGACCTTACTCCCCAAATCGAGGAGTGAAAATCACCTGAATAGAATGTACCTGGTTATCGTATCGGTCCTTTTGATTTTGGTTACATCTGAAACCGCAGTGGTTCATTCCTCGGGAAGGGAACCGCCTCTTATCTGCGAATACACCCCTCGTGAAAAAAATCCGGGTCGGGATCGGTATCGGCATTCGGTATCGTCTTTATTTCCGAACGCTTTCGACCCCGAATACCGATACCGACCCTGACCCCGAGAGAAAATACCTATGCATGGAAGTGGGAAAGTTACTATATGTGCACTGAAGAGAAAGAAGCACCGTTTCCGGGATGAACGGTGTCAATTTCCTGATGGTGGTTGCAGTACTGCCTGAATTGTTTCAGGAATCCGTTTGATGTGTCCCGGGATGTCGGTACAGGCAAGCCGAACGGTACCTTTGACCAGGAGCGGTCCACGGCTGCGGTGAATCGTGGTGGTGAAGGTTACCGATGCGGAGGTAAGCTCCGTCACCGTTGATGCAACCTCGAGCAGATCGTTGTACCGGGCCGGTGCACGGTATTTCACGTTTGCTTCCACCACAACAAAAAGGATCCCCTTGTTGCGCCAGTCGCTGAGTTCGATACCGCGTTCACGCAGAAATTCGGTACGCCCCCGTTCCATGTAACGGAGATAATTTGCATAGTAAACCACATTACCGCAATCGGTATCTTCATAGTAAACACGTATCTGCATATCAGGTCGTTTCTATCGAGTATTCCTTGATTTTCCGCCAGAGTGTCGACCGTGAAATGCCGAGTTTCCTGGAGGCTTCAGAGTAATTATAGCCGGTGGCGCCAAGAGTATGCACGATATGCCGACGCTCGACATCGGCCAGCGAGAGTAGTTCGCCGGATTCGGCATCGGCAGCGGCTTCGTTTTGGGGTTGCGGTAGCAGAAGTCGGTTGCGGAACATGAATTCAGGAAGGTCCCGTTCATTGATCTCCTCGCCGTCGGCAAGTACGACGGCATGCTCGATGATGTTCTGCAGTTCCCTGATATTACCGGGATAGTGGTAATTGGCCAGGAGAACCTCGGCGCTTTTGGAAATGGAATTTATTTTTTTATCGAAGAGCTGGTTATTGCGGTGCACGAACAGTCGGATCAGGTTGGGAATCGTCTCTTTTCGTTCACGCAGCGGCGGCAGGGTGATGTTGAACACGTTGAGCCGGAAGTAGAGATCTTCCCGGAAGGTGCCGGCTTTTATCTGTTCGTGCAGGTCCTTGTTGGTGGCGGCGATTATCCGTACATCCACCGACCGGTTGGTGGTCTCGCCGACTCTGCGGAACTCCCGTTCCTGAATAAATCGGAGCAGTTTCACCTGTGCGGCAGGCGAGAGTTCTCCAACTTCATCGAGAAACAGGGTTCCCAGATGCGCCTCCTCGACCAGTCCCGATTTATCCCGGTCGGCACCGGTGAACGATCCCTTCTTATGCCCAAAGAATTCACTTTCAAACAGTGCTTCCGGAATGGCACCGCAGTTCATTGCCACGAAACCGTTTTCGAAACGGTTTGACATGCGGTGAATGATCCGTGCGAAAAACTCCTTTCCGGTGCCGCTTTCCCCGCCAATAAGTACCGTCGAATTCGTGGGGGCTATTTTTAACGCATACCTGAGGACCTTCTGCATTGAGGGAGAGCCGGACATCAGGTCGGAGAGAAACCGGTGCTCCATCTCGACGAATTCGTTGCGCTGTTCGATACGGTGAGTGAGTTTTTCGAGCACTGTCCGCCAGTCGGACGGACGGATCGGCTTTACAAGATAAAACGCGGCACCGTTGCGTAGCGCATGGGTCGCATATTCCAGCTCGCTGACGGTGGCGAGAATCACTACTTCGGCGTTGTGACGGGTACGGATATAACTGACGATCTCAAGCTCAATAAGGGGCATCCGCTCAATATCCAGAAAAACGATCGCAACGCTTTCCTTATCGAGGAGCGACAGCGCTTCGCTCTGTGATGACGCCTCGAGTACCGGGTATCCCAGCCCGGAAAGTTGTTCGTGAACCGATTTTCTGAACCCGGCATCGGTTGAGATGATAACGACATGCTGTTTACGGGAATCAAGTGCGGTTGAAATTGACATAAGGTCTTTTATATGTGAAAGGAAGAATGTATACTTGTATCAACATTTTCAGTGGCAACTGAGTGGACTGCACGGTTCGTAACAGGGAAATCGGAGTACGACGATCATTGATTGCTGATTATCAGTCGGAATACCGCGGCATTAGATCTCCAATTTCTCAGATTCCGCTATAAAATACGTTTTCGTTCAGGATGAAACAACTCTCCACCATAGCCGCCGGCGGGTGGCGAACAGAATGCGCACTTGCCGGGATTGTAACCGGTTGCACGACATAGCTCAGGATTTACGGTAATGGCAGCTCCACAACAATTGAATTTAAGAACCCTTCTGGTTGATGGCGGCAAATTTCTTCTCATCCTGTGCATTCTTGGTATCGCCGTTGCCGGATTCGTACCGCTGAGTCATCCACTGATTGCCCGAAAAGTGGCCGACGTACTCCGGAAGGCAGGTGCCGAAAACTGTTCTGTCGGGAAGGGGACGGTTGTTGTCTGGAAATCGGTTACATGCAGAGATATCGCCTTTACGGTACGGATCGATTCCTCCCGAAGCTGCAGAATCCGGTGTGCGGAGATGTCGCTCAGGACGAGTCTTCCGGCGTTACTGCTTCACCGGTATGCAATCGCCGGGCGAGCGAGTACAAAATTGACGACGGGAAGCAGCGAAGCCAGGAATGTCGCAACCCTTCGCGTTTACGGTAGAATTCATTCGCTGCTGCAGCTGATGGCACGAAGTAATGACGGTTCCATGAGTGATGTGGTAGTAACGGTAGCTGACGATGCAAAGGAATTGCTGCGCTGCATCGGCGGTACGGTGGTCCTTAAGGCGGACCGAAAACAGACCGGAGAACTCAGAGCGAAAGTCCGGTTCCCCGTTGTGAATATCGCCGGCGACGGCGTACAGGATCTTGAATGTTCCGTTGCGGCCTCACCCTCAGGGAAAATCGGTATTAGCGGGATTTCCGGTGCGTACTTTGATGGAAAACTTGGTGGCAATGTTTCGATTGATCTGGCGAACCGTACGATCGAAGCCTACGAAGGAACCGTTGAACAAATGGATATGTCCTACTGGTATACAGTTCACCGTGGAATCGGTGAAATAACGGGTACCGTACATCTCCGTGCAAAAGGGGGACATCTTCCGCTTGCGTTTCCACTCCGAACCACCGATCTGCATATCGTTCTACACCAGTGCACCATCAGCGGGCTGCCGATACAACACGCGCTGGCGACATCACTGTTCATACCGTCACTGGCGACCATGCCGTTTTCCGTCATTACTGCGGATATCGGTATCCACGAGGGTGACACCATCACCACCGACATACGCGGCGAGGGTGACACCCTCGATTTTTCATCGCACGGATGGGTATTGACGAATGGCTCTTTACAGCAGAAGCTTGAAGGAGTCTTTTCGAAAGCGATGATCAATTCATTCCCGCCGGTAGTAAAAAATTCACTGGAGCCTGCGGGTAAAGGAAAACGGCGGTTCGGCTGCCGTCTCTTCGGCACCTTTTCCGAACCGCGCTTTGAACTTGACGACGCGATACTGCGCCGGGCGGTCGGATCGATGTTCGAGGGGCTGCGGCAGGACGTTCTTGATATACATAACGGGAAAAAGTAATCGGCGGGGATGGCGATTTTTCGTTCTGTAGGGACGTTCAATTGAACGTCCCTACAGAAAACAATCCGTAAAATAACATATTCATGAATGTAACCATATGAATAAAGAGCTACTTACTATCCGAGGCCTCGAGCGCCGTATCAAACGGCGGTTGACCTCCCGGGAGCAGACATTCGCAGTGGTGGCTACCCCCGGGCTCGAACAGATCACCTGTGCGGAGATACAGGCGATAGAGAATCCATCTGAAATCCGTGTCGAAAACGGTCTTCTGGAATTCGAGGCACCATTCGATGCTCTCTACCGGCTCAATCTGAAGCTGAGGACCGCTTCGCGGGTGCTGCTGCGAATTGGTTCGCTCACTGCCCGTTCCTATCCGGAACTCTTCAACAAGCTGCAGCGGATTTCCTGGGAAATCTATACGGGATTTCATCCGGATATCGCTTTTACCGCTACAAGTCGCCAGTCACGACTCCATCATACCGGGGTGATCATCAGAACTGCATCCGAAGCAGTTGAAACGTACCTTCAGAAACTCGGTGTGGCAAAAAACATTACGAAAAATTCAGCGCATACGGTATACCTCAGGTTTTACAACGACCAGTGCACGGTCAGCATGGACTCTACCGGAACACTGCTGCACAAACGCGGATACCGTACGGATGTCGGGGGTGCACCGCTCCGGGAAACCACAGCAGCGGCACTGCTTATCGCTTCCCGTTGGGAGCGGTATCCGGTTGTCGCCGATCCCTGTTGCGGAACCGGGGCGATTATCGCCGAGGCACTGCGTATGGCTAAAGGAGTCGACCCCGGATCGGCACGACCATTCGCGTTTCACTCATGGCCGTCGTTCAGTGAACCTCATTGGAATCATCTCAAAAACCGTGCACAGGAGACTCCCGCAGCAACGTCCCGGCGGTTTTTTGCCGGCGACAACAGCGAGAAAGCGATTGCAGCCGCCCAGCGCATCTTCACCACCCTCGCACCGTCAATCAAACCGGTACTACGGTGCGGCGACAGTCTGGAATTCAATGCGGATGGTACTTTCGGCAAAAAGGGGCTTCTGATTTCAAATCTTCCCTTCGGAAAACGAATCGGAACCGAAGAGGGGGTCCGGCGTTTTTACGCCGATCTGGGCAGCGCGCTGCGGAAAAACTGTTCCGGCTGGTCGTTCGGTTTTCTGGTGGCGGACCCGCATTTTGAACGGCATTTCGGCGTGCGGTGTAAAACCACCCTTGCATTTTCGCATGGGGGGATCGCGGTAAGATACTGTACCGGCTCCGTTCCTCCTTCGACCTGAAAATCCGATCAGGTCGAGAAGAGATCCTGCTGCCCAGAAACAATCTCCGAAAAGGTTCTTCCCACCAGTTCCAGAACCGAATCGGCCACCGGCTGCAGTTGTGCGTCAATGTAGTGCTGATAATCAAGCGGTGAACGGAGCTTCTGCACCGGTTGCGGACCATCAACCGTGATGCAGTACCGTATCAGGTGCGGCGGATTCTCGAGCTGTCGTGCCGCCTGTACGTGAGGCGGTATCGTTTGCGTGTAGGCATCGTGATGCTTCCTGAGCCGCTTTTTGTAAATCAGCTTCCCATCAGCCTTTCCGCTCTTCACCGTATCGATAATGGTGAGAATGAACTCCTCCACCGGCTTGCGTGAAAAAACACGGCGGATAAGTTCCTGCTGAAATTCTTTGGCAAGATCGGTCCAGTCGGTACGCGCCGATTCCATCCCCTTGAAGTGTAGCGAGAGCGAGCCCTCCCGGTCGATCTTTCCTCCGCAGTAGTGTTTTTTACTCCCGTGCGACGCCCCCCGTACCGAAGGTATCAGGAAGTATCTGAAATGATTCTCGAACTGCAGCAGCAGTGCACTCTCCGCTGCAAACTGATCGCTCAGATGCTTCCCGAGAAACGCAGTAACCTCCGTGGCAATGCTGTTTCCCGTGTTGTCCGCTTCGTGTTCGCTGCCGGGACCGAGCAGCACAAAGAGTGAGTCGGTATCACCGTAGATAACAGGGTAGCAGAGTGTTTTTTCAATAAAGGTGATGGACGTTTTGAGAATATATTGTCCGGTGCGGGTGATGGCTGTTGCCAGTTCCGCCGAAAAAAAACGGCAGTTCCGTGCACCGAGAACGCCGTAAAAACTGTTCATGAGAATCTTGATCGCTTGTGAAAGGGGAGCGTTACCCGCTTTTTTTGCCGCAAGTCGGGCATCAAGAAGTTCGGTAATGATCGAGGGCAGGAGTGCGGGTTCGCGGGAAAAGAGCGGTCCTGCAGGGCCTTTTATCGATTCGGCATTCTGCGTTGCGAGGAACCGGCCGAGCGGATCAATGCAAAAGCTCATGATGATCGAGGGGTACAGGCTGCGGAAGTCAAGAACCAGGACGTTTTCATAGATACCGGACTTCGGTTCAAGTACGTACCCTCCCGGTAGTGCAGCTCCGGCTGAACGCAGCGGATCAGCGTTGTCGGCAACATACCCCGCCCGGTGCAGGCGGGGGAGGTAGAGATAATCGAACGCGGCGATACTGCCGCCCAGACGGTCGAGCAGATGGCCGGAACGTCGGCTTCGCTCTATCGCATTCGGCAGCGTTTCCGTGCGATTAAAAATTTCCCGGGTGAGCAGTGCGTCCTGAAGGTTATAGCTGGCGAACGCATTGATATCACTTCGGTAAAGGTTGTCAATCTCGGCTATTTTCTCAGCTCCGGTGAGGGTGATTTCCTTCTCTTTTCCCAGCAGCGTGGCGGCAACGAAATTCAGCGAGTACTCTTCGAACGGACGGTAGTAGGTACGCAGTTGCATCGGCACGTCAATAACGACCCTGCCGCCAATCCGGGCAATGGAATGAGTTCCGCTCCGTGCCGTGAAAACAGTTCCGGCGGTACCACCCCTGCCTGCGTTGAAGGGGACACCGAGGCTGCGGCAACGTTCGTAGATGAATTTCAGATCGAAATCAATAACGTTCCATCCTATCAGAATATCGGGATCCTCTGCGGCAAGATAAAGGAGAAAACGGCGGAGAAGTTCCTGTTCCGACGGACAGAAAACAATATCCGCTCTGTTCGGGGCGTTGCCGACAATGAACACACGGTTTTCTCTGCCCGCGCAGGCGATGCTGTAAATGGTTCCCGCAGCAACATTGGTTTCAATATCAAGAGAGAGCACCGAAAGCGAAGGCTGCAGGGTACCGCCACCGCGGATGCGAGGGTTTGTCATCTGCAGGAACGACCCTGTACGGGTAACTGCACCTTCCGCTTCGAAATTCCCGGTAACGCCCCGCTCCATCAGGTAACGGTCCACCGGATGAATATCCGATTCGTAGATGGTGAAAGAACGTTCACCGAGGGATAACGCGCATTCCTGCATTATCGCGTACTTTGTAAAATAGCAGCAGTCAACCGGATCGCCGTGAAGGGTCGTGAGGAAGAGCGGTTTGCGTTCCTTGGCAGCTGCGGTGAATTCCGGCGGCAATTTCCGGGATACGAAAAAGAGCGGGCGGAATGTGGTTATGGTAATCCGCAGCGACTCTCTGTCGGCGTTCTGAGCCCACAATTCGATTGCAAAACCACCGCCGGTATCACGGGAGGATTGCGAAAGTAAAAAACAGTGCTGTACGGTTGTCTGATTCACCAGAGAAATATACAATGGCACACTATCGGGATACAGGAGGGGAGTGAGCTGCACCTGCTCAGGACACACGTTCGGCAAGACATAATTACAATGCCGGAACTGCGAAATCACGAACCATCGGTCTGGGTGACTTCACTGTCTCGGAATGAGATCTGTTCTGAATGGGAACTATTTAGTACTTGTTTAAAATAGGGTTATTTTCGTCATACACAAGTTGTTTGTCATTAAAATTCTTTAAGCGGTAGGTATCCGGTGTTGCACACCGTTTTCATTGTACCGCTTTAATCGGGTATCCACCTTGAAATAGTACTTAAATGACTGGATTCCCGCCTCCGCGGGAATGACATTGATCTGGTTCATTTTCTTTGAACAGGAACTAATTAATTATTACAGGATAAATTTATGGCTGCAGGCTACCGCTTAAATCATTTTTATGGTATCATGTACGCTGATAACACATTATCGTTACACTTATCAGAATGAAAAAGGAGGACGGTATGGACACGATGTGGGACAAGATCAAAAAGAATCTCAGAGACGGTGCTGCACTCTCGATGGAAAAAATTGAAGAGTATACCAAACTCGGAAAACTCAAAGTTGAAGAACTTGCCGCCAAACGCAAGGTTGAGCGGAATTTCATCGACATGGGTGAACGGGTGTTTGACCTGATGGAAGAGGGTAAAGCGGATACGATCGGTGATGATCTTACCGTAAAGAAGGCCGCCGAAAATATTACCGCGCTGCGCGAAGAGGTTGATGAACTTGAAAGAAAAATGAAGGAAGTAAGTGAAAATGCAAAGAAAGAACATCAATCCGACGACGATGATGACGGAGAGATCAACGGCATCTGATCAATGAAAAAAAGAACCGTTATCATTGTCCCGCCACGGGGAGTACCACTGCGCTCTTTCCGGATTCGCCTCTCCGTGGCAATTATGCTCGGTATCTTTACGGTTGTCGGAGTTGTAGGCCTCTTTCTTCCGCTCAACACCATGACCAACGACGTTGCCGAACAGAACCAGAAAGTCAATCTCACAGAACAGAACAAAGCACTGCTCCAGAAGATCATCACTACGTTACGTATGCTGAAAGATCTCCGTTTTCGTCTCGACAATCTCGAGGCGAAACGCGAGGAAGTAGTTATGGTGACGGGAAACAAGGCTGTTGCTCCCGACCAGCCGGCCGACAGTATTGATTTTTCAAAGGTAAAAACCGATGAGTTACTCTCGTATGTGAATGTTCTGGAGCAGCGTTTTGCCCCATTCAGCAACATCAGTGCTGATGGACCGAACATTTTCGATTCCCTGCCGGTACTTCGCCCTGTCCCTGATCCGTACCAGATCTCGCGTAAATATGGTGTTTCACTCGATCCGTTTTCGGGAAAACAGCGGTTTCACAACGGTACGGATTTTATCGCCGAACCGGGAACTCCCGTATTCTGTACCGCATCGGGTGTGGTAAAGCGTATCGAAAAACATGCACTGTGGGGAGACAAAGTGGTGATCTCCCATCCCGGAGGCTTCTCAACGGTGTACGCGCATCTCGGAAAGGTTAAAACGGCCAAAGGCCGCAAAGTGAAACGGGGAGATATGATTGCTGCGATCGGGATGTCCGGTTTGAGCAGTGGTCCCCATCTGCATTACGAGATATGGTACGACGAGAAAGATCTCAATCCGGAAAAATATTTTGTTCCGTCACGTCTTCTTGCCGCTAAATAGTTCCTGTTCAGGATTGAATAGTTTATTCTATAACGGTCATTGAGGTGGTCCCTGAATGCATCGAAGGACTCTCGAAATGACACATTTTAACAGGAAACTCGGTCACACTTCGATCAACTCAGTGCATCGCTTCGAGAGCCCCAGTGTCCGGAAATGGCCAATTCTGAACAGGAACTAAATAGTACGGCACAGGTGGAGGGGTGTCGGTAGAGTAAAACTGCGACACGCGGTTGAAATCGCGAATGGTACGTCGATTTCCTTAAAGCACACCAACTATCTTCAGAATAATCCAAAGCACAATAACACCGGCCGATGCAGCTCCTGTAATAACGAGGGGGGTGATTGACTTTGCTGATTTACCGGGTGTCCATACCGGAATGCTGTCGGGATCGTGCTGGTAGTTGATGATGATTTCATGCGGAGCATTGTCGGAAATCAGGCGGAGCACCTTGAAAAGTTCGTGACCGAAGTCGGCTATGTTGGAGAAGCGGTCAGCGGGATCGAGTGCCATACCGCGGTCGATAATGGCCGAGAGTTCGGCAGGCATGCTGACCCCGGTCTGATTGAGCGGAAGATATATTCCCTTTGTTTTTTTCTGAACGATTTCGGTGAGTGTTTTCTGCGGGAAAGCACGTTTACCGGTAATCATTTCGTAGAGCACCGTTCCCAGCGAGAAGATATCGCTCCGGTGATCAAGCGTTGAACCGTTGAGCTGTTCGGGGCTGAGGTAGACGAGTGTTCCCATGATCTTCGCGCCCACCGTGTGCAGGCTCACTTCACTCGGGCGGGCGATACCGAAATCCATCAGCTTGACAATGCCGTCTTTTGAGATGAAAATGTTGTCCGGTTTGATGTCGCGATGAATAAGCCCGCGGTAGATTTTTCCATAGAGGGTGTAGTCTTTGGTGTGAGCGTAATGCAGTGCCTGGCAGAGGTAGTACCCGATGGAGATCGCGACGGCGAGCGGAAGTTTTCGGGTCTGTGAGAGGAGGGTTTTAACTGAATGACCCTCCACATATTCCATCTCGATAAAGGGTATCTGCTGGCTGAAAAAACCGATGTTGTGAATTTCAATGATGTTGGGGTGATGTATATCGGCAAGAATTTTCGCCTCGGTCAGGAATCGTTCCCGTGCTTCGTTATTGGTGTATTTTTTAAGAACTTTAACTGCCCGAATCACCTCGAGCCCCTCATGCCAGACCTTATATACCTGTGCACTGCCACCTTCACCGATGATCGCCTGCACCTTGTTGGGACCGATTTTATCGTCAAGTTTCGGCATCGGCAGCAGATCCGGTTTGTAGGGATTCGCTACCTGATCGGTCATTTTGATGTGCTCAGGGGATTGTTCCGGGCGTGATTCCATGGCATAGGATCCTTGATTGGTGTCGGTTTTATTGTGCAAATTATGGTGACGGCTGTCTCAATGATGTATTTTGCAGTTTAGCACCGGTAACCATTTAATATAGATAATAGTTTTCTGCATCACAATAACTCCTCAGTCTCCAGAATGCCTTCAATTCCCGGTTCAATCCTGCTGATACGATACTCGTCGATGGGCGACGTCATTCTTACTGCACCGGTGGTGAGCTTTCTCCGTGAGCAGTTTCCAACGGCGACGATCGTCCTCATCACCCAGGAATACTATCGTGAATTCTTCAGAGATGATACACGGTTGTCGAGAGTGATCGGTGTTGAAAAAAACGAACCGTGCAGGGATTCGGAGCTTCTCGGAACAGTGTGGGATCTTGTTGTCGACCTCCAGAATAACCGCCATAGTGCGGAGCAGATCCGCTTGCTGCAGTATACGATGCTTCGACGGTTCAACAAACTTCACTTCAAACGTACCCTGCTGCTTTTTCTGCGAGTGAATCGGTATGGTGCTGGAGAATCGGTGGCGATGCGATATGTGCGGACCTGCAGAGTCGGACTGCTCTCAGGAAAACTTGATTTTTCACTGCAATTCAACGGCGAACGTTCCGGTCCGGTTTTCAGCAGGGCGCAATTTGACGACATTGATCGACCGGTGGTTGCGTTGTTCCCGTTCAGTGCTTGGAAAAACAAGGAGTGGCGGGAGAAATACTTCGTCTCGGTTGCCCATTACTTCAGTATCAAAGGGTGGAATATCATTATCATGGGCGGCAAAGCCGACCGGCAGAAAGCAGCCCGGATGCAGTTCGTTATCGGGCACCGGTGCATTTCACTGGCCGGCGACCTCTCTCTTCACGAATGCGGAATTGTGCTGAAACACTGCAATCTTGCTCTTGGCGGAGATACCGGGCTTTCACATCTCGCCCGTGCATGCGGGGTTAAAACAGGGTTTCTTTTCGGCCCTACAACGGTTCATTTCGGCTTTCAGCCTGCCGAAGGATCATCATGTACCATTTTTGAAACGGAACTCTCCTGTCGTCCCTGTCATCCGCATGGCGGCAATTTCTGCTGGCGTTTTGACCACCGTTGCATGCGTGGCATTACCCCGGAGGAGGTGATCTCCGGACTCATGCAACTGTATCATGGTAACGGAGAGGCTGCAGGTACATCGGTACGGCAAGTTTGACTGCTGATACAGTCCTTTTGTAACCTGCCTATCGGGTCGGAAAAACTGACGGCAGCATTTTTTTTGATCCTCATTGCTCCATCCACGGAAATGGCTGCAACCCGACTCCCTGAAGACACCTGCAGAAAAATAGAACTACTATCCCGGCAATTAATTATGCATTAACCGGAGTGCGTTCTGCGGGTATCATCCGGAGGCTTGAGTTCCGGCGTAAAATACTGTCGGAATAATTTAAAACCGGCACCGTGAAAAATCTGACGAAAATATTGATTAGCAGAGATGGTATATTTCACGTTCAAGTAGCCACCCCATTGAAGTATTTTCACACCGGACCTGTGAGCGAAAGGGCAGCTTTGGAAAGTGAACGGCAGGAAACGGTAGCCATACTCGGCTGCGCCGGATTTATCGGATCGCATCTTTGCGAACATCTGCTTGCTGAAACCGATCTTCATATTGAAGGTGTCGATTTTTCGTCCGGAAAGATCGCCCATCTACTTGATCATGACCGGTTTGCTTTTAATGAGCTTGATGTGCACGAAATGGAAACTCTGGTGCCCCTTCTCGAAAAAAGCGCCATGGTGGTATCGCTCGCCGCGCTCTGCAATCCGTATCTGTACAATCATACTCCGATCAGTGTCATTGAAAGTAATTTCGTACGCATCTATCCGCTTGTTCAGGCCTGTACTGATCTTCGTTGCAGACTGGTCCATTTTTCGACTTCCGAAGTATATGGGAAAACCCTTTCCGGTGCAATCGGTGCCCTCCTCGACGGAGAACCGTCCGATTTGCACCTGCTCAGTGAAACTACCTCGCCACTCCTGTTAGGTCCGATTCACGCGCAGCGCTGGTGTTATGCGAGTGCAAAGCAACTCCTTGAGCGGACGATCTTCGCGTACGGTTTTGAAAAAGGGCTCGATTACACCATAATCAGGCCATTCAACTTTATCGGTCCAAGAATGGACTTTATCCCCGGCGTGGACGGAGAGGGGGTACCGCGGGTGATTGCCTGTTTTATGGATGCTCTGCTGCACGACCGATCAATGCTCCTTGTTGACGGGGGGAAAAACAGACGCTGCTTTACCGCCATTGATGATGCGGTTCGTGCGATTCGACTGGTGCTCGAGCGTCCCGAAGCTTCCCGCAAAGCGATACTGAATATCGGTAACCCTGAAAATGAAATAACGATTGAGGCATTGGCAGGCAGGATGCGCCAACTTTACGCAGAGGAACGGGGCATTGATACGGATACTCTCCCGCCGGTAACAACCGTTTCAGCCGGGGAATTCTACGGCGAAGGATACGAAGACAGTGATCGCCGCGTCCCGGATATACGCAGGGCAATGAGGGTGTTGGGCTGGAAACCGGAAGTCGCCCTCGACGAGGCGTTGCGACGCACTATCAGCGGGTTCATCAGCGCCTATGGTTGTTAGCCGATTGTATACCTTCACCAGGAAATTACCGGTTTTTGATTCGGGGCCGGTAGTGGTTCCGGTTCCGGACTGGGCAAGAAAAAGAAATGATCTCACTCTTTATACCGGCATATAATGCGGCGGCGACACTTCAGACAGTCGTTGACCGTATCGACAGAGCAACCTGGCAGCAGGTACACCGGGTCTACCTGATCAATGACGGATCGGAAGACGATACCTGGCAGGTAATGCAGGATATCGCCCGGAGAAATCCGTGTTGTGAGCCGGTCCTTCAGAAGCATAATAAGGGATATGGTGTTACGGTGAAGAACGGTCTGGCACGCTGTCGCACCGACGGATGTTCGTTTGCCGCCTGCCTTCATGCCGATGGGCAATACCCTCCGGAATCGATCCTTCCCGCTGTCGCCAAAATGAGGGAGAAGAGCATCGACCTGCTGCAGGGATCCCGTATTGCTTCCGGTACGGCACTTTCCGGCGGTATGCCGCTGTATAAATTTGTTGCGGGAAAGCTTCTCACAACCCTCGAGAATCGTGTTTTCAGGATGACAATGACCGATTACCACAGCGGATTTCTCGTGTATGGAAAGAAAGCGCTTAAGACAATCCCCTTTGAGACACTGGGTGGCGGATTTGATTTTGATCTTGAAGTCATCGCGACTGCCCGTGCCATCGGACTATCTATTGGTGAGGTACCGATTCCTACACGGTATGCCGGGGAACGGTCCTACCTGAATCCCGTTGTATACGGTCTCAGAGTACTACGGGTGTTGATCAGATACCAGCTTGGAAGGTACACTATTAGGAACAGTTTCAATTGAACACTGGATTTTTGTTTCAGGAAGAACCTGCCTGTTTAGGGATCAGCGAACTGCAGGTTGAACCTTCAAGAATGGAGTGAAGTGATAATGGGTCATGCCGACTGGAGATGGGTATGCGGCATTCCGGTCTTCGCCGGTATGTTGCTGTGGGGATGTCGTAACGACCACCAACGACCGACCGATGCACTTTCCGATGAACAATATAAACTTTCCACGGTGATCAGTGCGAAGCAGGATTCGGTCCCGACGACACTTGTCCTGTCGTGCGAACTCGGTAAAATTATTACGGATGAACCTGCGGGAGACTCTTCCGGAGCCCTGATGGCGGCATTTTCCGAAAAACTCGACAGCGCTGTTCTGCTGCTTTCGTCGAAACTGTTTATGGAAACCGACAGCCGCCGGATCATCGGTGCCATTTCCGATATCATTTTTACCAACTGGGGAATCACATTCAGTGAAAACCGTGACGACCTTCGCTACCTTTATCCGCATCTGGTAGTTGCGGAAAAAAAAGGTTCGTGTGTCGGTATGTCGCTGTTGTATCTGTTGATAGCCGAAAAGGCGGAGTTACCCCTTTATGGTGTCCGGGCTCCCGGCCATATGTTTGTCCGGTTCGATAATGGGCGTCAGCGTCGTAATATTGAAACGCTTCGGGGTGGAGAAATCATGGATAATTCCTGGTACCGGCAACGATGGTCGATAAAAGACACCCTGCTGTACCCGCTCGACAATCTCCCTGTTTCAGGTGTTCTTGCACTGGTGAAGTACAATCTTGGTACCGTGTTCATGAATACCGGCAATTATGTGAAAGCTAAAAAATATCTTGAACAGGCCAACCAGATGCTCAACAACTTTGCCGAAGCGCAGGGGAACCTTGCTCTCACCCTAGATGCACTCGGCGATTCAAACGGTGCACTGGAAATGCTGTCGGCTCTCCATGAGCGACACCCGAGCCTGGAGAATATTGACAACAATCTCGCCTCATTGCAGCTTAAATGCGGCAGATATGCAGATGCACTCTCAACGTATACCGAGTTGTCCTTTAAAAATCCGCAGAATGCAGCGGTTCACTACGGAAGAGCATTTGCACTTTTTCAACAGAATCGATCCGGTGATTGTCGCAATGCCCTCTCGAAGACGCTCGCGCTTGACCCGCGCCATGCGGGAGCACTGCAGCTTATGAGGAAACTGGAAAACCGACAAGACTGAGCTGAAATCGTGGGATCGATAAAATGGTCAGGGAAAAACCCATTTGCCTAACGGGCGCACCTCGGGATTGGTTCCCGTCTCCCAGGGAATAGTTACTCCGCTGATGTGCGCGTTTACCGTCAGGCCGAGCGCGAGCGGCATTCGCATGTCAACGGGTATGCCGTATTTTTCGATACTCTCCACCGGGATCATGTCAAAATAGGCGGATAGATATCCGGTGAGGGTCTGGTTATTGGCCCCACCCCCGGAGATGATTATAGCGGGAGTTTCCGGACCTGGTTTGAATTCCGTTCGGTAAAACTGGTAAATGGTACGGGCAGTCAGGGCGGTGATGGTCGCGAGCCGGTCGGCATCGGAAAGCGCTTTGAGGTCGGGGACATTGGCAAGGGCGTCGAACTGTTCGGGAGACGCCTGCTTGGGGGTCGGTTTTGAAAACCACGGGTCTTCGGAGAGTTTCTGAAGACAATCTCCATTGACGGTTCCCTGCGCAGCAAGGGTACCATCCCGATCAAATTTCTCGCCTTCGGTTCCCGCAATATGCTGCATTATCTGATTGATGCAACAGGTTCCGGGGCCGGTATCGGAATCAACCAGTATTTCACCCTGTTTCGAATCAATAATAGTCATTCGTGCTACCAGACCGATATTGATAAATATGACGGTTCCACCTATGTGTGATGCCAGACGAATATTACCGTAATGTACAGGCTGGGCGGCATCGCCTCCAGCAAGGCAGCGATGACGCAGCAGGTCGGTCAGTACCGGAATGCCGAAGGTACCGGCAAGGTGTTGTGCGTCTCCAAGCGGCAGGTTCCATTGTATCTGCTGAAGATCTTCGCCGGTAGGACCTTTCCAGAGCGACGGTTTGTTGAGAACCGCGAGGTGCGGTTTCCGTTGTGCGGTCGGGAGCTTGGCAAGCACGGTTCTCGCACAGTCGGTGTAGAGCAACGACAAACGATAGTCAAGCCAGGTGATATCGGCGGGGAAGATGGCACTGTCGGGTGCATCGCTGATGGTCTCGAGCAGTGAGATTATTTTTTGCGGAAAAGGAATGAATGCGTGCGATATTATTTCCCACGTTTCTCCGGATGTGGTCAGGTAGAGACACTGAAGGCCACCTTTAAGACCCCCGGAAGAGATTACCAGAATTCTCCGTTTTTTAATCTTTTTAAAGTGACCGGACATCATGTTGCGCATTGTAGAAATATATATCAGATACTACAGTGAAGGCTGTCGTTTGATCGGTTTTCCTTCAAAATAACGGAAAAGACAGTTCCGTTTTATAAAAACAAGGAAATAGTATTATTTAACTGCTGTCTGTGGAATCGAGAGAGGAGTGTGCAATGTTTGCACTGCTGCTGGTGACTTACGGAACAATAATTGCTCTTGTGACGATATGGACGATCATAATGTTCCGTTCAAATCGTCATTTCCGTTCTGCAATACAGCACCCGTCGTTGACAAATCATATTCGCTTCTGACGGCTGCTGCAGCAATTTGTCTGAAAATCAGTCGGTGAATACTTTCAGCGATCTGCTCCGGTAGGAATTTTTAAGCCGGTGGATCGCTTTTTCTTTGATCTGCCGAACCCGTTCACGGGTGAGGTGGAGCCTTCTGCCGATTTCGTCGAGTGTGTGCGGCGTCTCTTCTCCAACACCGAAATAGAGCTGCAGTACCTTTTTCTCACGATCGTTGAGGGTGTCAAGAATTTTATTGACACCTTCCTGCATCGACATCTCGATCAGCCGACTGTCGGGCATTTCCTGGTTTTCATCCTGCAGAAGATCTATAAGCTGAGAACTGTCATCCGCCTGCACGGGGGTATCCAGCGAGAGGTAGCGGTTACCGATCTTCTGAATTTCAATTACTTCACTTTCGGCAAGGCCGAGTTCCTTCGCGATCTCTTCGAGGGTCGGCATACGGCGGAACCGCTGCTCAAGTTTGCTCTGGGTACGGCCGACTTTGTGAATTATGCCGATACGGTTGAGCGGGACTCTGGTAATACGGGAACGATCGGCAAGCGCTCTGAGAATAGCCTGCCTGATCCACCATACCGCATAGGAAATGAATTTAAAATTGCGTTTTTCGTCGAATCGTTTGGCGGCCTGGATCAGACCGAGATTTCCTTCACTAATCAGCTCGCCCAGCGGCAAACCCTGATTCTGATAGTTGCGAGCCACACTGACAACGAAACGGAGGTTCGCTTTAATGAGCTTCTCAAGTGCCTTACGGTCGCCTTTTTTTATCTTAACAGCAAGCTTTGCTTCATCTTCAGCCGAAAGCGCCGAATTTTTACTGATGTCTTTGAGATACAACTCCAATGATGTCTCATCGGGTATGATCATGCGTCGTTCCATCTGGAATACTCCTTATAAGGAAAGAGTACGAGCGTACTTATTCGGATATTGCATTTATGTACACTATTGAGTAATTAACTTTGTGCTTACGGTACGGAGATTTCAGCTCATCCATAAAGTGCTACGAAATCACCATAAAGTTCATAAAAATGCAGTTTTTGTAGAAAATCTCAGCAATTCTCTACATTACCGCGATCAGGGTTCGGCAATGCTTACTGCGCATGTTGCATACCGGTGTCGATATTTCAGGGGATTGTTTTGGTGAATCAGCGAAATATGTCGGTCTTTCCATCTGAACTATCGCCCCCCGCATTGAAGATTCTGCCTGTGTACTGCTTTAGTGCCCAAGTTCAATTCCGCACCGTCACAATGCCCCTTACATTGCCCCGACGGTGTGGATGCAGTATCTTCAATAATGTTTTCTGGAGCGGTATAAACAGCGAAAATTGAAATAACGTCTACCGTTTTTACGTTTCCAGATTATTCCTTAGGGGTGGTAATATAAATTATAGACTAACGGGCTCCAAAAGAAAAATCACTTTCAGTGGGCTGTGGAACTTTTTTCTGAGTGGAAAAACGGAAACGGTCATTTTTTACCACTACCGATACGGAATCCGCAGTATCCCACTCCATGACAACCGGGTCATCCGGATAGTTGTTTTTCAGAATATTTGTCAGGCAGAGTGCTTTTTCGAGTCCGTCGCCGCTTCGGTAATTCCATACTTCATCCGGTTGTGCGAGACGGGACGGACCATCGTAGATTGAAACCGCACCGATGGAGGTGAGTTCCGTGTATAGCTCTGCCGGACTCCGCCCCTTTGCGGCGGACACCGAGACCGGGTTACGTTCGAGTGCCGCTTTCAGGAATGGCTTCCATGGCGATCTGGAGAGATCCCGAAAGGCCGAGAAGGCGAGATCTGCTGTGGTATTGCTTCCGCGGAGTTCTTCCAGCCGTTCAATTGCCTCTTCGGCACTACTGATACCGGAAAGGTCGATCGGTGGTTCATCGTTTCTGAAGACTTTGTTTCCGTCGGGAAGGCGGGGAACAGTGCGGCAGAACTGCAGCAGATCGTGTACCACTTTGTCCACCCGGTAACAGTTATTGTGCAACTGCTGCTTGAGTTGTTCGACGGTATCCAGTTCGTCAACCGGCAGCGGCCGCCCTCTGAAAAAGTTTTCGATTTCATCGAGCAGCAGGCGATCAGGAAGTGGCGTCGGGTAGAATTCGTCTTCTTCGATTTCATGGAGCAGATTGGTCTGGGTAATATCGCCCACCCGTGATTTGCTTGAATGCTCGTAATGGTAGACTTTTTCTGCCTCGATATATCGTGGTTTGCCGCAGCAGTTGTGACAGATCTGAAAACAAGGTTGGAGTTGACTGTTCTGCCGGAGGAAATTCGCCAGAATCCCGAAGGTAACGGGAGTCGCAAGATAGCTGCTCAGCCGATTGCGTATGTGCTGCAGTTTTTTCCGGTCGATCGTTGTGTCCTCATAGAGGGTATGCACATAACCGGTATGGTGAGAGATTATCGTGATCCGTTCATTTTCCAGTGCACGACGGGCTTTCGCCGAGAGTTCGGTGCCATTGTACCACATGGTTTTGGTGACGATCCGACGGTTGTTGGTGAGAATTCCGGTTCCGATGTCGAGATAGTTCTGTGAGTGAAGAGGTGTCGCGAGCAGATAAATCGCATCCGGGTCGAGGCCGGCAACAATGAACGAGGCGGCTGCGTAGAGTGTCGCGAGTGAAACACACTCTCCAGCGCCGGTCGGGTACTCTTCCTTGAGCTTGAATGCCTCCATAGCTTCCACTGTTTCCGTCTTCCAGTACGGGATGACGTTGGAGGTGTACCGGTCAAGTCCGAAATGTTTTCTGATGTCGATATCGAAGTAATATTTATCCCCTTCATAACCGAAGAGTGCGTTACTTTCAGCAAGAATCTTCTCGTCGATGTAGGTGCTGAATCGTTTGATTTCCATCTCTTTGGTGGTGAGTCCCCAGGTGTCGAGATCAAGATTGAAAGAGAAGTGATCCATTATAAACTGCTTGAGACGTTGAATTCTTCTGGTAGAACTCATGGTACCTATTTTGGAAAACCATGGATCGTTTCGCCATTTCCAGATTGCCGGAGACATGATATTCGCCAGAACCAGTGCATAGAGCAGTTCGGGAAAAATGAATATCTCCATGTCGGAGAGGGTGACGGCTGAGGAGTATTTTTCAACTGACTGAGGGTTATCAGGATCGTACATTGCTTGAAGCCTTCTGTTGTTATGCACAAGGGGGCATGGTGTATTTTGAGTTTGACCGGTGTTCCATACACAAAAATACAACACGGAAGGAACACCAGCCGTATTTTACCTGTTTTCACTGGAAAATGCATTTTATCGCGAAATTTGGCGGAACAAGAGCAGGTTTTTCCGGTTTTTGTTCAAAATGTACATAGTTACTGCCTGATTCGGCGAATTGGGTAGTCCGAGTACATCGGCAGTTGAACGGACTTCAGCAAAAGGGTTTCATTTGTGCCATGCATAGTGTAACGCATTTGGGCACAGTGAGATAACCGGGTAATTATGACAACAGAAAAAGGTTTTACCTACATGAAGACAATCGGAATCTGTTTCGGCACTGCAACCATGCAGGTCGTTGAGATAATCTGTTCCGGTGATCGGAAGACCGTTTCGATGCACCGGCGTATCGTTCACGAAGGTGATCCTGCCGGAGCACTCCGTTCTTTTCTGGAATCTCACCCGATTGCCACCTACGACCGGATTGCGGTAACCGGCAGAGAGTTCCGCCATTCCGTGGCGCTGAGTTCCATTTCGGAACCACAGGCAGTCGAGACGGCACTTACCGCTCTATACCCCGAGGGTGATTTCCCCGATGCGGTGGTGAGTTCCGGTGCCGAAACCCAGCTGGTCTACCGGTTGACAAAAGGTGGCGGAGTCGGTTCGGTGTATTCGGGAAACAAATGCGCCAGTGGCAGTGGCGAATTTTTTCTGCAGCAGATAGGGCGGATCGGTGTATCACTGGAAGAGGCTGGTCGACTTGCCGCCAGTGGAGTTGCCTACAAGATAGCCGGTCGATGCAGTGTCTTCTGTAAAAGTGACTGCACCCATGCGATGAACAAGGGTGAACCCAAGGCGAACATCATTGCAGGGCTCTGCCGTATGATGGCTGATAAAATCGTCGATCTCATAAAAGACAAATCGATCCGCAGGCTGGCAGTCATTGGTGGCGGCTCAGCCAACGCAACCATGGTTGCCATGCTCGGCGATCATTTTGACACGGTCACCATACCCGAACACGCAGCATGCTTCGAGGCATTCGGTGCGGCACTCTGGGCTACCGAAAACGAATGTCTGCCACTTGCGGATGATCCTTCGAAACTCATTACCGTGAGGCCCAAATCGTTCGGTACCCACCCGCCGCTTGTCGACGCTCTCGACCTTGTTGAATTCAGACCCTCATTTCGCGGGACACCAGTGAACGGCGACCAGTGCATTCTGGGGCTTGACGTCGGCTCCACCACCACCAAAGCGGTGCTTCTGCGCACCGCCGATTCGGCTATTGTCGCATCTGTCTATCTTCGGACCGATGGCGATCCTATCGCCGCGGCGCGCAACTGCTACCGTTCTATCCGGGAACAACTCGGAGCGTTTACCGTTTCGATAGAGGGAATCGGTGTAACCGGTTCAGGGCGCCAGATAGCGGCGCTGCATGCACTCACACCGGGTGTCGTCAACGAGATTATTGCCCATGCGACTGCCGCCGCACATTTCTCGGGAGATGTTGATACCATTTTTGAAATCGGTGGCCAGGATGCCAAATACACGGTACTCACGGCCGGAATACCGTCTGATTACGCAATGAACGAAGCGTGCAGTGCCGGAACCGGGTCCTTTCTTGAAGAGGCTGCCCGTGAGTCGCTCAACGTTCCCACGGAATCAATCGGAGAATTCGCGCTGCTCGGTCGTGAACCACCGGACTTTACCGACCAGTGTGCAGCATTCATCGGCAGCGACATCAAACTTGCCGGGCAGGAGGGAGTCGGTCGTGACGATATTCTGGCTGGACTGGTCTACTCCATCTGTCTCAACTTCCTCAACAGGGTCAAGGGTGCCAGACCGGTAGGAAACACCATTTTCATGCAGGGTGGTGTCTGTTACAACCGTGCAGTGCCGCTTGCCATGGCATCGCTGATGCAGACCAAAATCATTGTTCCCCCTGATCCGGGACTGATGGGTGCCTTTGGTGTCGCCCTTGAGATCGCAAATAGGATGGAGCGGCGAGAAATTGCATCCGGTTCGTACGATCTGACTACACTGATTGAAAGGGATGCGGTGCGGGAGGAGGGTTTTGTCTGTGCCGGCGGAAGTGAGAAGTGCGACAGAAAATGTGTGATCGCACGGCTGCGGCTCGACGGAAAGGTATATCCCTTCGGCGGGATGTGCAACCGTTACTATAATATGCGGATTAACCGGAAGGTAGACACCGGGGCGCTCGATCTGGTTGCAGTCCGGCAGCGGATGCTGTTTTCAGATTTTGGTATAGCAGCACTCCCGGCAGGCGAGAAGCCACCGGAAGGAGTGCGGACCGTCGGACTGCCGCGATCGTTTCTTATTCATTCGCTTTATCCGCTTTTCAGCAATTTCTTTGACCGTATGGGATTCCGGCTGCGCTTTCCCGATACGATTGATTCGGCAGGTATCGGAAGAACCGAGGCCGCCTTCTGTTTGCCCGCAGAAATCGCTCACGGCAGTTTCAGCAGTCTGCTCTCGCTGCAACCGGATTATATCTTTCTGCCGCAGGTGATGCAGATACCGGTTCCGAATGTTCCCACCTACAGTCGTACCTGTGTATTCGTTCAGGGTGAACCGTATTACATGGCAACCACGTTCCGGGAGGAAATTCAGGCATCGGGAACCGTTATGCTCTCTCCGGTGTTGCGTATGGACACCTCCTACGAGGCTGCGGAGAGTTCGATGATGGCGGTTGCCGCCTCGATGGGGGTCAAGGAGAAAATCGCGACAGAGGCATTCGCGTTTGCGTGTGCACGGCAGAAAGACTACGAGAAAGAACTGCTTGCAGTCGGTACAAAAACACTGGAATCAATTGATGACAGGACTCCGGCGGTGGTGCTGTTCGGCAGACCGTACAACAGCTTTACCGGTGATGCCAATATGGGGATTCCGCACAAAATTGCATCGAGGGGTACCATGGTTATACCCCACGACATGCTCCCGGCGGCGGAGTATCCAGTTGATAAAAAGATGTTCTGGGCAATGGGACAAAAAATCATGAAAGCCGCTCAGTTTGTGAGCGAACGGCAGAATCTGTTCGGCTGCTATATCACGAATTTCTCCTGCGGACCGGATTCGTTTCAGATAGGATATTTCCGGCGGGTGATGGGAAGCAAACCGTCACTCACCCTCGAACTCGACCAGCATACGGCTGATGCCGGTATCGATACCCGTATCGAGGCTGCGTTAGATATCATGGGATCGTACCTGCACCGGGCACTCACTCCCATTAAACCGAAACCGTTCAAAGCGGCGCGGGTAGTATTTGATCAGTCAATACAAGTAGTATCATCGCACGGAAGAAAACTCCCGATTACCCATCCGGATGTCGAAGTGCTGCTACCCTCCATGGGAAGATACGGTACCGAAAGCATGGCGGCAGTGATGCGTAGTGCTGGAATCAATGCAAAGGCGCTTCCGATATCCGACAAAGAGGTACTGCGCGAAGGTAAATCCTGTACCTCATGCAAGGAGTGTCTGCCCTACATCCTGACCACCGGATCCTTCATGAAGTATATCCGCAACCGGAAAGACACCTGGAAAGTTACCCTGTTTTTTCTGCCGACCGGTGGTGGCCCGTGCCGTCTGGGGCAGTATTGCGTGGCGCTTGATCAACTGATCGAGCGGCAGCAACTGGAGAATGCAGCGGTACTCACCTTAACCGATGAAAACGGCTACGGAGGACTCGGTACCCGCGTTCAGCTCAGAGCGTGGCAGGCGATTGTTGTTTCGGACGTAATGGGAGATATACGAAGTACCCTCTCGGTAGCGGCGAAAAACCGCGAAGAGGCATTTGCAACGCTCGAATCGATCTGGCAGGAACTGCTCACCTGGTTCGAGGGAAAACTTTCGTTGCGGATAAGTTCCATTATCGCCATGGTAGCTCACCGGCTCAGGCAGATTCCGCTCCGGACCAATCCGTCAACGCTTCCGGTGGTTTCACTCATCGGAGAAATTTACGTCCGACGGGACGAATTTTCGCGTAAAAATATCATCGATTATCTGGAACAGCATGGTTTCATGGTGAAAACCGCACCGATTGCCGAGTATCTCTGTTACGGCAATTACGTGATCAATACCGGTCTCGGTGAACGGCAGTTTACCCTGAAAGAAAAAATGCGCATGCAGCTTGTCGCCCGTCTGCAGGAGTGGTGGGAGAGCCGCATCAAGACGCTCTTTGCGCAGAGCGGACTGTATCATTTTGAAATGATTGACGTCGCGGAGACCATTGACGGTGTGAAACACCTGCTCAATGAAAACTTCAGGGGAGAGACCATTCTGACCGTTGGACTTGGCATGCGGGAAATTCTCAACGATTCCTGCGGGATTGTCTCGATCGGCCCCTTCGGGTGCATGCCGTCGCGTATGGCCGAGTCGATGCTCAAAAAAGAACTCACCCCCCAAGGCAAAGCACGAATGCCCGGTTGGGGAAAACGCGCATTGCGCTATACCGATGCCGGTGCGTTTCCCTTTCTCTCCCTCGAAACCGATGGATCCCCGTTTCCTCCGCTGGTACTGGCGAATCTTGAGGCATTTATTCTTCAGGCAAAGCGCCTTCACAGCAGAATGGAAGAGGTGCGTACCAGCAGAGTTAAGAGGAAAATATGGCGTCATCTCCCGGTCACACTGTATGAACTGGTGCTTGGAAACGGTAAAGTAGCCAGACCAAAAGCGCAGCGGACCGGGTAATGTAGTAAAAATGACCGCATTTCGATGAAAAAAGGACAAAGTGTGACGGAGGTCACACTCCGGGAATTTTTCCGGGATCTATATTGTTAGGGAATAATGTAACCAGAAACCGGTTGTGCTCATCAGGAAAAACGACACGAAATGAACCCCAATCGTTGTCCCGTTGTAACCGCAGATTTCGAAATAATTCATCGGTACCTCAGTGGTTTGCCGCTGGAAGAGCTCATTGCCCAAACCGAAGATATCTTTGCCACTCTCAGTCCCGGCGAACAAAACAGTTATAATATCAACCGCTTCTGCACCAGTTATACGGATGTTGATGGCCGTATCAGTTTTGTCCGTACACTGATCGAAAATGCCGTTATTGCGACGGTGCACATTCCCTTCAATTACAACCGCGACGAACGGCTGATCAATCTCCTCAGACCGAAGCAGTACGAGTATTTCCTGCCGATGGCAAAGGAACTTGCAGAGGAGGGGGCGGCACTCACCGACGACCTCGAAACGCCACTCTCGAATATCACCGTAACCAATCCGCGCTGGGAACATGTTGATGAGGCCCGTAAAAATGAATCACCAGCGGTTGCCCGCGTCGGAGATACCATCGCACTGTTGGTGGATGTTTCAGAATATCCCGAGGGTGCACCGGTCACGTTTGACATTTTTGATAAAACCCGTGAACCCGCAATGCGTATCGAGACCGAGCGGGGGAAAAATGAAGGCGGTACCGCACGTATCGAGTGGGTGGTTTCCGATCCTGACGAACAGGGTGCTGCGCTCAAACTCGAGTTTGAGGGAAGTGCGCGGAGTAAAAGCAGCGGTCGGGCGCCGATTGATCTGACCATTGACGGAATCTACCGGGTGGAACTCAAGGATGAGGATGGAAATGTTCTTGAAGGTATCAAGGTGGAGTTTACGGTTCCCGGTGAGGAACCCGTAGTAGTCACGACCGATGCGAACGGTATCGCGGAGCACCCTGCGGTGGATCCTTCGGTGGATGCGGAGGTGCGGATTCTGTGGGAGGAGAGCGGGGACGAGGGCACTTCGGATTCTGGAACTCAATCAGAGAATGTACAGGTAACACCCGATGACCCGGTCACCGTAATAGCTCCTGGAACTACTGAGGAATCGCTCACTGAAGAAGTATTTGAAGTGTTTCTGGTTGACGAGGAGGATAACCCGATACAAGGTGTACAAGTAAGTTACCAGCTTGACAGCGGAGCAACAACGATACCGACCGATGAGAAAGGGTGTGCCAGTATTCCTGCTGAGGGCATATCTTCTGATTCGATAGATGTCAAAGTGCTCTGGAATACCTGATATCAATCGCCATTTTCCTCCGTGCATATCTGAGAACAATGAAATGGATTTGAACAAATGGCCCATGATCTTATTGAAGTAACTGATAATGAGATTAGAGAGAAAACTTTTTCCATTATAAAGGGAAAAGGCTGTATCATCAAAGTCTTCATGAATGTACCGGATATCACCGGTAAGGTATATCTGTTGGAAATGCCGCTTGCAGATTGTTTTTTCAAAGACGGCAGCATTCTGGTCCCTGGAAAACTTCTTTCGGAAACAGAGGTAGCCCATTCAACTCCACTATACATTTCAACATTACTTGGTTTTCTTGAATCCACATCGGCAAAAAATTGCTTGTTTGCAGTTCATGATTCTGACCAGGAGCGCGCTGCATCCAGAGCGGAAAACCTCAAGGCGTTTCTCACCGATTCGGTTACTTGGGCAAAACTTGGAGTAAAAAACTGTCAAACACAGGACAAACAGCTGATCCTCAAATGGATAAACACTATCCGCAACTGGAATTGTGATCCTGGAAAGGTCGACAATCTTGCTTGGGGAAAATACAATACCGCAGTTGATAATTATCAGGAACATCATGGCCACGACTATGGCTTGTGGCCGACAACATCAGAGATGTACTGGAAAACGTGGCATGAGATGATTTATAGAACCATCGCGGATCTGATGGATGAAGAATCAGTAGGGATGCCGGCGTCAATGATGAATTTTCTTGATCCCTATTTTATTGCGTGCGGTGAAGAGTGGGGGGTTGCCAAGGTAAAAGCCAATGATTACAGTGGAGTATTCAATGGGCGTATTGATATGCTTTTTTTTGAAGATGCGGATATCCCCACTGCCGAGACGACGGAAAATGCCCTGCGCGGTATTTATGGTAATCCCAAGTACCAGAGCATCATGATTCTTCCCAAGGGATGTGTGCCTCACGTTCTTGGGGCGGTAGTCGTTGACAAAGAAGATAATCCGATTACCAATATGGATTATACGGTCAAATTTAACGGTACTGCTGTCCGTACGGGAAAAGCCGGAACGATCAAACATCCGTTACCGGAAGGGACCTATCAGATTCTGGTGACTGATCCGGATTTTGTTCCCGTCCAGGAAAATGCATCAGCAGAAGATACCAACTCAGCAGAAGATGATTACTGGGAGGGTGGTGAATCCGATTTGCAGGCACTGCTCAATGGTGAGTATCAGAGAAAAGGTGCCTACAAGGATGACATGAGCGGGTTTAAAAATGAAAACCTGAATAGATTCCTCAAATCGGCGTGCGGATTTGCCGGATGCAGCCCAACTGAAGTTGAAGAGAGTTCAGGCTCGGATGCTACAGAAACCGGAGATAGCGAGCAGGGACGTTATGTGGGTATGCCGGTCTGGTTGAGATTCTTTCAGCAGAAGGCTGCGACGTCAACGACATGGGGTCAGAAGGAGCAGATGTATTCCCGGCTGATGGGAGCTTTTTATTATGCCTATTTTGTTGAAAAAATATATAAGGATAAAAATATCGTCATGCCGGCAAATGTCGAAATGTTTCTTGAACATCTGGGTAAAAGTTCCATAAACAAGGCGGCAACCTCCGCAGAGGTCGGAGGAACCTGTGATACGGACAATAAGGCCTACTGTGCATCCTGTTCTTCGTTTATGTTCAGGAACAGTCTTAACCGGTATGGTTATAATACCGGTTTTATGGGCTGGTCAAAGGATGCCGGATGTCCGGTCGATTATCAGCAGGGAATCCATTCCGGGGATGAATATGCTCCAAAGCCTGGAGATATCCTTTCTGTCCGAACTGCAACAGGCCCGTTATCGGGACATGTTGTTACCGTGGTCTATGCTGAAACTGATGGTACTCATGGTGGAAGGATATGGTACGTATCGGGAAATGCGAGTAATAAATCGGTTTCATGTGACCATCTTAATGTTGATCCGACTTCTGATCGTCCGCCACGGGGATCGATTGCGGTTATTAACCGGTGTTTTAATTCCGATATGCAACCGCATACGCTCGAAGGAAAATCGCCCGACGAGCTGAATGAACTCAAGCTTGAACGGCTCGAGGGTGATTTCCCGGCCCCGAACAAGGCTGGCGTTGTACCGGCTCAGGAAAGGGAACAGGAATCTCCAGCCAAGGATGATGAAGCACAGCTCTCTGCATCGGGGGCACTGGTCGCCAGTGGAGAGGTCGCGACGCAACCGGATTCGGGAAGTCTGGAGTTGGTACCGCTCAAGATTGAGCTGAAAATACTTGATTTTCAGGTGAAGCTGGCCGATGCCGCGGATGATACCTATACGGACGATCTGCTGATTGAGCCGGGCAAGAAGCTCTGTTTCAAATGGATGGCACAGAATTTTAAAACACTTTATTTGGAACCAGCCGCACTGGACCTTACACAGCAGACACGTCAGGGCACTGTCACTGTGGAAATCGATCCATCGTCATGCCCACCCGTGGATGGGGGAGAATACAAGTTAATTGCCTCGAATGGGGAGGCGCAAGTGGAAAAAATAGTAAAGGTTAAAGGTATAATTGATTTTTGGATAGAGGCTGGTGAACGCAGATATGACACAAATAAACCGCCGGAACTATTGGCAAGAGTAATGAACGGATTAAAATATGGTACACCCAATTATAATTCTGCCGGGAAGATTTCCGCCATGCCTGGTTTATTTAACACGTTAATGGAGGGGGATGATTATGAACACTGGTGGTGGGGGCAGATTTCAATAAAAACTGATGCGAAACTATTTTGGCAGGTTGTTGGACCGGAAGGTATGTCAATAACGCTGCGTATAAATAGAGTCGTAGGCAAAAATACGCCATCGGATTCGTTCGATGTATCCGGTGAAAATTTCAGCAAGAATGTAAGAGGGGTGATTCAAGGACAGTACTACTGGGAACATCATGGAAAATACATGACTTTTTTCGAAACTGATTTGCAATTATTTGATGATTCAAGTATGAGTTCTGAAATCAGTAATGCTACGATAAGGTTACGTGAAAATTATGAAATGCCGGGAATTGAAGAATTCGATATCTTTCATGGGAACGGTTTTTCTGAACAGGTGGGGATGAATGGATTTGCGAGATTTCAGGGCGGCGAGTCGCTTAAAATAAAATACAAGTTAAAGGGTGGGCATAGTCACAGCGGATTACGATTTGTTATATACAATAAAGAGGGCTTGCTGTGCTTTGAAGAAGAAGTATATTCATATGTAAAGCAAGGTGAATATCCTACCGAAATACATAAGAAAGATGAATATACGTATACGCTAAAGCAGACTTTGCCAAAAGATCGTTACTTTTCTGGAAAAGCATATCTTGAAATATTCAACAGCAAAGGGATGGTTGATAGAAAAGGGTAATTATGCCGGATGTTTGTTTAATGCCTGATATTACTATTGGATGTGGGACAGATTGTCCAATCAATGAATATTACAAGTTGAAACAGAAACTGGGGGAAACACTTGATAATGCGGATCATGTTTCTGAAAAGCTTTTGCAATTGAGTAATGCATTACGGTTTACCACGAGATTGGTGAGTGAAATATATCAAATGGGATATGCAAATGAACATGGATCGCTGCCGGATGGAACATCAGCGACAAATTTGAAAGACAAATGCGATTTTAATGACAAAGATGTCGTTAAAAAATTATTCCATCACCAGGAGACCACGGAATACGTTGATACACAACAGATGGTTCATAAAAGTACCATCAATTACCCGCCGAATAAACTATCTGATGGAATGCTCTTTACACAGCACAAAGCAACCATAGATGCTATGAACAGTGCATCCGGAAAAGTTGATGAAGTGGTTGATCAGTTGTGGAATCTTTTCCCCAGTATCGAACAGCATTTAATGAATACCCCAGCTCACCAAGAGTACGATAAAAACGGATTGTCGCATATACACTATTTTGCTGCGACAGCTTTTTCGTTTTTTGAAGAATCAGAAAAAGGGATGAAACTTCTTCAAAATGTTCTAACTAATTTTGATGCCTACCCTTCAATAAAAATATTATGCGATGAGGCAAAAGCTAATCCCAATGACGCGGTGGCAGATTTGGCAGATATACTTGTTGTATCTTGTAAGGCTGCTGTCGATGACCGATTAAAATTCTTGTCTGAAGAATCGAAAAAAGATCAAACCGCAAGAGATCCTATGGAGGATCCAGTTATAAAATCCTATTTGAAAGAAATCAACAAACTTGTTGCAACAGACGATCTTGAGAAAAATATAAATATTTTGTCGGAAAATATCGTTAAAAATGCAAGTAAGATAATGAGTACTGGATCATCGGTGGCAGCTGCTATCAATGTACTTGAAAAAAATTCCGGAAAAAATGCAATCACACTGCCACCTGGATATTCTCATCTGACAAACGGGTTGAAAGGAGTGGCGACTGCGATAGCTATTGTGAAAGCGGCCCAAGATCTTTTTGACCGGAAAAAAAATGCAACTGAATGGAAAGCCGTTGAGAATTGCGCAAAGCTTGCAAATTCACTTTCAGCCGGATTGAGCTTTGGTGCCGGACTTTATAAAAATGCGATGGTGAGCCGTGCAGATAAACTTTTTAATGAAAGTTTCCTGTACGGAACTAGCGAAGAGATGGCGGCAGGCACATTCATGTTCGATATTGATGAAATAAAAATGGAATATTGTGCTGATATGAAAGACCGCGCCGGGGAGCTCTCTAAAAGTCTGGGAAAGGTTGCTTTGGTCTTATCAATTTATAGCTTTTTGGATTCTTTTTATGAAGTATACAAACAGGGTAAAAAAGGGGATATGGATAAATACATGCTTGCGCAAGTTAATATACTTGTTGCAGGGATTGGTCTTGCGGGAGCTTTCTGCACAGTGTTCGGAGCAACATCTGCAGGAGCGTTATTCGGTGGAGTCGGGGCTGTAGCGGGTTTGGCTGTTGGTCTTGTTGCATGGTACAATCTTGACCATCCACTTTTAGAATGGATTGAAGATTTACCCTGGGGAATTGACGGGTATTCCGGCTTTTTTGGAGAAAAAAAAGAGACTATTGAAAATCAGGTAATTTCATTGTACACCAACGAACAACTTTTTGACGTTAGAGTATACAAAGAGTTTTATAATGCTACCGGAAGAACTGTGTACCTTAATTTTATTAATCCAACTGCAGGAAAATATCAGCTTGAAGTTCTGATACCAAATAGAGACCAAAATAATTTCAACCTGGAACTAAAGGAAATAAATAAAGAAGCTACCTACTCGACCACTAAACTTAACACTGGAGTTGATGGCGCTTATTTGGTAACAGACATTCATGAGAGAATAGCAGGAATTAAACGAGACGGAAAAACGCAATATACCTTACGGGTTTGGTTTGACACCCCAACGGGGCACAAAATGGATGATGAAATTACTGTTGTCTTTCCTGATCCGTCACAACATGCGGCAATTATTACTCCAACTGCAGCACAGGTTTATTATCAGAAATATCTTCCTGCAAGCAGTATCGTTAATAAAAATGGAGATGTGTATTTACTATTTGATGAAATAAAAAATGGGTTTTCACTAAATCCGCGTGTCAATAGTGCTGATGGTTGTTATGTCAGAGCTCATTTATATGCTGTAACATGGGGAGGATTGTCTAAACGGCGAATAGCATTAGGACAAAGTGAGACAATCACAGGTAATAGTGATGAGGATATAAAAATTGATCTTACTTTTGCGCCAAATGATGAAGCCTCTGTTCTGGATGGCTCCAGGTATGTGACATTGAGAATCGATTTTGAACTGTTCAAAGTGGGAGGTGATTCACCAATCGACACATTAGAATCATACGAATTGAATCCCGAGGCGGATAATCAATATCTGGCTTCAAGCAACTATGTAAACAGTATTTAAAAATAGATCAGTAGTACTATTGAATTACATACCCATGAAGAAAGATTTACATTCAGACGGTATAAAAATGTTAAGAAAGTCAATGTGTCAATTCTCCGCATAACAGGCTGACTGCTGGTTGTAGTCCCTTCCGTCTTCACCGGCAACCCTCTTTAATTTCCCTTGCAACTATTGACATTTCAAGCTGCAATCACTTTAAAAATGTCATCGTAAACATTTTTCCATAACAATCAGATACATCCCGGAGGGCAGATGGTACTCCTTTCTCAGCGAGATCAATTTTTTCGCTCATTTTAAGTCTGGTCTAAGAGGGTGCAGAAAACCAAATGAATGATAGTTGATTGCGGTATAATAACCGTTTTCTTATAACTTTATCAGGTTACTGAAAAATACTTATATGCAGCTGAATATAAGGAAATCAGGTAGCAGGAACTATACAGCTGTTTCCCAGCTGGGGGATAATCATTTCCAGCGATTTTTGAAGAACGGTTTCCGCCCTCTCCGACAACCCCTCCATCATCTCCCATTCGAACCCCCTCATTTCCAGCAGGTAACATTTGGGGAATTTGCCGTAGAGTTCATTGCAGAGTGCAACAACCGAGGCCGGGTGCATCGAGTGGGTGGTGAAGCCGATTTCATGGGAAGGTTCAATTTCGGTCAGGGCAACCGATTGGATTGCTACCGAGGCATCGGCAAAAATAACGGTTTCGTATTCGGAGATAAGCAGCGCGTCTTCAGCATTGAGCTGATAATTCTGCTCAAAGGTACAGTGGGGGAGTTCGAGTTGCTGTAAACGATCGACCAGGGCAATCCCGAGACCGTCGTCCTGACGTCCGGGATTGCCGAAGCCGAATATGAGGATCTTTGGATGAGCGTTAGTTGTCAACGTTCTTCCGCAGATTGGAAACCACCTTGTCGTTGTTGTCGACAATCGATACCTCAAGCGGCATTTTACCGACCGCATGGGTGGCGCAGCTCAGGCAGGGATCATAGGCACGGATTGCCACTTCAACGCCGTTGAGCAGGCCTTCGGTGACTTCCGCCTTACCGGAAATGGTATTGTCCGCAACCCAGTTCACTGCGCGGTTCATCGGTTCGTTGTTGTGCGTTGTTGAAACGATGAGGTTGCACATGGAGATCTGGTCGTTGTCGTCAATCTGGTAATGATGGAACAGCGTGCCGCGCGGAGCTTCGATGAGACCGACACCGTTGGAAACCTTGGTACCCTTGCGGACGAGGTCGGTACCCTGCAGATCGGGATCATCGAGCAGCTTCTTGATGACCTCGGCACTGTGAAGTGTTTCAATGAGGCGCGCCCAGTGCATGTGCATCGACATGTTGTTCGGCTTGCCCTTCGTATAGGCTTTGTACTCCTCGAACTCCTTCTGAGCGAGCGGCGTGGGAATGAAGTCGCAGGTGTTGAGGCGGGCGAGGGGGCCAACCCGGTACCAGCCCTTTTCTTTTCCAAGCGATTTGAGATACGGGAATTTCATGTAGCTCCAGCTGCGGACCTCTTCGCCGATGTACTGCAGGTAATCCTGATAATCAACGTCATCCAGAATCCGGTTGCCCTCGGCATCGACCGCACGCATTACACCGTGGTACAGGTCGAGCGCACCGTCTTTGCGGACAAGGCTGAGATGATTCGACGGGAACGCGGCGAAGCCGTCGAGCAGGTCACTGTGTTCCTTGTGGTACGATTTGAAAAAGTTCACGGTATCCTGCGCCCATTCGATCATTGTGTCGATCGACGGGATAGCCTTGCCGTCGGTGAAGAACTGTTTTTCTTCAAGACTCAGATTCTTGTTGATACCTCCGGGAATTGCGCCGGTACCGTGAATCTTCTTGCCGGCGGTAGCCCGGATGATCTCCTGACCGAATTTGCGCATCAGCACCCCGCGGACGGCGAGGTCCTTGTGTTTGAGCGCAACGCCGATAATATTCCGGATCGCCGGGTCACCGTCGATACCGAACAGTAAGTCAGGGGAAACAAGGTGGAAGAAATGCAGTACGTGGGACTGGAACATTTGTCCGTAATGCATCAGGCGCCGCATCTTGTCACCGGTGGGAGAGAGGCCGTCGGACCCGAGACCCACAATTACATCCAGCGCCTTCGCGGCGGCAAGATGATGGCTTACGGGGCAGATACCACAGAGCCGTTGAACGAGTACCGGAGCTTCCCAGTAGGGGCGACCCTGTACAAAACGTTCAAATCCGCGGAATTCAACAATGTGCAGTCTGCTCTGGGTCACCTTGTTGTTATCGTCAAGGTGAATCGTCACTTTTCCATGTCCTTCGACACGGGTTACCGGTTCAATTGTAATTTTTTTACTCATATATCACTCCGTGGTTCTAGTCGTATTTAACGGTTTCGTAGGCAAGGTTCATCGGGGTGCCTTTGACAAGCGCCAGAAGCGCGTCCCAGATCAGGTCGGCCCGTGGGGGACACCCAGGCAGGAACGCATCGATTTTGACGATTTCATGACAGGGATACACCCGGTCGAGGATCATCGGCAGTTCATCATCGTTGGGGATAATGGTGTTGCCCTTTTCGATGGTGGGGCCGTAGAGATACGCTTCCTCGATGCACTCTTTGATCGGAATACCGTTGCGCAGTGCCGGCAGTCCGCCCATCATGGCGCATTCACCGAGAGAGACGAGTAGTTTGCAGTTTTTTCTGAAGTCCTTGAGTACATGGACATTCTCGCTGTTGCAACAACCGCCTTCGATAATACCGATATCGCACATTTTGGTAAATGTTTTGATGTCGTCAACCGGAGATTTATTGAATTCAACGAGCTCGATGAGGTCCAGAATCCGTTCATCGATATCGAGAATCGACATGTGGCATCCGAAACAACCGGCAAGAGAAGCGGTTGCGATTACTGGTTTACTCATGGGGTTATTCTCCTTCGTTTACTTCGCTGTTGCGGTTTGTTCGACAGTCGTTCCGATCATTTCATGGTCGTACATTCTTGAACCGATCGGTTGTGAGAATCCGACTTCCTTATGCAGAAGCGCGCCAACCGGACAGATTTTTGCCGCCTGTTCGGCAAGCTCATCGGTAATGGATGACGCAAATGACGGATCGATGTTAATGGTCAGTTTATGGCCGCGATCCTTGTAGGCGAACAGGTTTTTCCCGTCGTCGGTTTTAATGGCACGGATACACCGTTTACACAGAATGCAACGGTTGTGATCTTTAACAAGCTTCGGTGTTGTCGCGTCAACCTCCCGCACCGGAAACTGATACGGATACCGGGGTATCATCATTTTAAAACGGTAGCCGAGTGCCTGCAGTTCACAGTTACCCGATTTTTCACAGGAAGGGCAGAAATGGTTGCCTTCCACGAAGAGAACCTCCAGAATCTGCGCCCGAAGATCGCGGAGTTCCTCGGTATCGTTTTCAATGGTCATTCCCTCGGAAACCGGTGTTGAACAGGCTGCCATGAGCTTTCCGTTTACCCGCACGGTGCAGATGCGGCAGGAACCGCGGGGCGCTACACCGTCGATATTGCAGAGAGAGGGGATATAGATACCGTTATTACTGGCTGCGCCGAGTATGTACATGCCCTGCTCGGCCATACAGGATTTTCCGTCAATCGTGAATGTTACTGTAGTTCCCATAGGTTACGCTCCCTGCAGCAGAGGTTTACGACCGACTACAGCGCATGAGTCGGCAACTGATGATGCAAGATCGAATTCAGAAAAGAATTCGTCCTCGGTAGTGATCAGGCTGGTATACAGTTCCCTGAAGTTGGCCAGTGTGGTCCGGATCGGATTGGCCGCCGTTTGTCCGAGGCCGCACCGGTTTGCCGGCATTATCGAACTCCACTGTTCCAGTTCGGTAAGGTCCTTGGCGGTTCCTTTACCGTGAATGATTTTCTCCAGTTTGTTTTTGAGAATCACCGTCATGAACCGGCAGGGAGCACAGGAACCGCATGATTCCTCAATGAAGAACTCGGTGAAATTCATTACCGCATCTTTGAGCAGATTCCTTGTTTTGTTGAATATGATAAATGAACCGCCGGTTGCCAGATCTTCAAATGCCAGTTTACGATCGAATTGTGTCGGATTGATGAACGTTCCCGAAGGGCCGCCGACTAAAACCGCCTGGACATTTTCGGCACCGGCCATGGTGAGAATTTCACTGATGGTGCTGCCGAAGGTGATCTCGTAGACACCCGGTTTGGTACAGTCGCCGGAAATACTCAATACTTTGGTCCCTGCCGACTGCTGTGTGCCTATTGACCGGTACCACTGTTCACCATTGGTGATGATTCGCGCGGCTGAGCAGAGTGTTTCCACGTTGTTGATCACCGTTGGTTTGTCAAGATACCCTTTGTTGACCGGAAACGGAGGACGGTCGCGTGGTTCTCCACGTTTTCCTTCGGCTGATTCGATGAGTGCTGATTCTTCTCCGCAAACATAAGCACCGGCACCAAACTGAATACGGATATCAAAGTCGAAACCTGCTTTACCGCCGATAGCTTTCCCGAGCAGATTTTCTTTGCGCATCTGTTCGAGAACATTCTCGAGGTATTCCTTGAGGTATCGGTATTCAAAACGGAGGTAGAGAATTCCCAGATCGCTCCCGATGGCATAACCGGCGAGTGCCATACCTTCGAACAGCAGGCCCGGAAATTCCGTCAGTATTACCCGATCCTTGAATGTTCCCGGTTCACCTTCATCGGCATTACAGAAAACATATTTTTTATCGCCTGCGGAATTTCTGCAGAATTCCCACTTGAGACCGGTAGGGAAGCCTGCACCGCCGCGGCCTCGAATTCCCGATTTCTTAACGGTATCGATTACGGCTTCAGGCGTCATCGTTATCATGTTTTTCGTCATTTCGCCGGGCGTGTAGTCGCTGAATACTACCGGTCCCTTTGTCCGGATGTTGTTTTTAACTGCTGTTTTAAGCATCCCCGAACTGTTAGAACTGTCACTCGTGAGTTCCTGCATCTCTTCAACCGCTTTTCCGGCGCGCATATCAGCAACAATGCTCTTTACTTTTTCGGCGGTCAGGTTCGGGAAAACTACCGTGTTGATGATTGCGGCAGGTTCCTGATCGTTCATTCCGATGCAGGATGTTTCAAACAGACCGATTGAGCCGTCGCTACATACGCCGCCGAACGTACAGCCGGTCTCGCTTTCGAATGCTTTGGCAATGGCATCGCTTCCCATCATTTTGGCAACGGAGCTGTTGTTGAGATAGACCGTGTACTTGCCGCGGGGAGTGGTGGAGAAGAAATGGTAAAAGGAGAGGGTTTGTTCCACATCGGCAACGGAAATGTGGCATTTTTCCGCAATAGATGTTACGGTGGATTGGTCAATAAAACCGTTGGTGAGCTGAATATCCAGGAGGATATCCATCAGGCGCGTTGCATCTGCGCCGTACTGATTAATTATCTGGTCAATTGAAAGCTTCATTATTCACACCTTTTCTGAAGATTCATATTTTTAGTCGATAATTATACAGATTAACAAAGGTATTGTTTTTGTCTGGGCGCTTCCTTTCCTTTAAGAATCAACAGTGGCACCTATAGTGAATTGTATAAGGTTCAGATAACGTTCATGAACATTCAACCGTTCCGATATTTTAGTCGGTAATCCGGCACTTGCAACATTCACATGGCAATCCCCTGTAAAGCCGGGATGGGCCAACGTTCTCAGAAGTCATGATTCCGTATGCAACCCCAAAAAAACGTACCTGAATCATTGCTGAACAATGAACGGCATCGGCAGCAGGATCTGCAAACCGGAGTTTTCAAACAGCGCATCCCCAACCGGGATAATATCAAGACTTAAAATGAAATATATATATATTCACGGCTAACGTGAAATAAAAAACGGAAGAGTAAAAGATTCTCTTGAACAGACTAGGTTTATTAACGTTGGCAGGCAACGTGATTTTGAGGGATGTGATGATTTATAATCACTTCCGGTTCGGAACAGTCTGTATTTGAGTAAAAAGAAGTTTCAATGACCTTTTCCGGCACTCATTTGGACCGCATGCCCAAGGGTTGGTGCAAGCAGGCGGGTGCAGAACTCCGCAGCACCCACTGAACCGGGAAAATTAATGATTACTGTCGTGCCTTTCATCCCCGCTGTTCCACGAGAAAATAGGGCATTTCTGGTTTTTTTCAATGATTCACTGCGGATATATTCAGCGATGCCGGGAATAAGGCGGTCGCAGTACTCCTCTGTTACTTCCGGGGTGATATCACGGGGAGACAGTCCGGTGCCACCGGTGGTGATGATTATGTCCGCATCCTCAGCTTCTGCGTATGCTTTCATGAGTGCATCACGTTCATCGGGGATAATTGTACGGGTAATTTCACACGAATCGAGTACCTGTTCCAGAATTGCTTTAATTGCTGGTCCTGATTTGTCTTCGTATAAACCTTTTGAGGCACGATCAGAGATCGTAATAACCGATATTTTCACTGGTGATTTCTCCTTCCATAAGTACTTTTGCGAAGATGCCCTGTCGGGGCATTATGCAGTCGCCGACTTTCTTCTTTATGGCGCACCCGGTGTGACACTCCTTACCGATTTGAGTTACTTCCAGAAGTGTGGTGCCAATTTTCAGTTGAGTGCCTATCGGCAACGTGTGTAATGTAATGCCACGGGTGGTGATGTTTTCAGCGAAATCTCCCGGTGCAAGTTCCGCTCCCCGGGCATTCATCTGTTCGATATCTTCAAGAGCAAGGAGCGATACCTGCCGGTGCCAGTTACCCGCATGCGCATCTCCTTCGACACCGTGGTTTTTCCTGAGAAGAATCCGTTCCACCGGTTTTTTTGAAATGCCTTTTCTGTCGGAACTATTGACTGAAATTATCGTAAACGTTTTCACTGCAGATCTTCTTTCTTTTTGGAATCCAGTGCAATGGACGTTATGGTCATGGTGGTATCAACCGCCTTGCACATGTCGTAAATCGTGAGCGCAGCGACGGAAACTGCTGTAAGGGCTTCCATTTCGACTCCCGTTTTTCCCGTGCAGATCGCAGTTGCCCGGATCGCGATAGTATCTTCATTCACTGTAAAATCAACTGAGACTTTGTTGAGCGGAAGATTATGACAAAGCGGGATAAGATCGGAGGTCTTTTTTGCCGCCGCGATACCCGCGATACGTGCGGTGGCGAGAACATCACCTTTTTTAATCAGATGTTTCCGTATATGATCAATGGTTGACGCCTGAAGCACAATGGCTCCGGAAGCCGATGCAGTTCGCAACTGATCCGGCTTGGCGGAAACATCTACCATCACGGCATTACCGTTGGTATCAATATGACTCAGTTCCACAGGTTAACCTCCGATCTGTGACATTGAACGGTTGGTACACGAATCTCCGTTTTCCGGTTTGTTACCCACGGCGGCAAGGAGCGATCCGCGGATATCATTCAGGTTAACTTTGATCTCATTGTCCGAAAAAAGACAGGGCTTGAAGAATCCGTCGGCGGTAAGTCTGAGACGGTTACATCTGCTGCAGGGTGGAGGGCGTTCGGTGACTGTTTTTACCTTTGTCATCCGTCGGTGCAGAGAAAAATGAGCAATCTTCTGCAATTGCAGTCCTCGTGCATCGCAAAACTGCCTCATCGCATCAATGTCCGCTTCGGTTGTTGCATCCATTACTACCATATTGATTTTTACCGGAGAAAATCCTGCCGCAATCGCGTTGCCGATTCCCTGTAGCACTTCGGTGAGTTCTCCACCTCGCGTGATCGAATGAAATGTATCCGGATTCACTGTATCAAGAGAGATATTCAATCGCATGAGACCGGCCTGCCTGAGTATTTGCGCTTTTTTCAGAGTGAGCAGCGAGGCGTTTGTCGTCATTCCAAGGTCGGTGATGCCGGGTATGACCGCAATCTGCCGGACCAGCTCTTCGATGTTTTTTCTTACCAGAGGTTCCCCTCCGGTGATTTTAACTTTTGATATACCGAGCGTGGCAGCCTCAGCGACTATTGCGCAGATCTGTTCATAATGAAGCAGCGCGGAATGGGGTTTGAGTTCAATACCGGATTCGGGCATACAGTAGGTGCAGCGAAAGTTGCATTTATCAGTTATGGAAATGCGCAGGCTGGTAATGGCTCTGCCGAAGGGGTCGGTAATTCCGGTTGCCACGGTTGAATTCATTCGTTACCTCACCACGATTACGTCGACGGATGAACCGGCGTCAATTGATGCTTCACCAGCCGGGATTCCAATGATTCCATCGGCATCGGCAAAGGCATGGATATGTGCTGAACCATGAAAGGGGAGAGGTCGTACCGTTCCGCGTTCAGTAAAGGCCACCGGGATGAATTCATGACGCCCGGTTTTTTTACGATGCACCCGTTCTTCAAGCGCAACCCTCGCCCGTAGCGGAGACATTGTGGTTCCACTCGATTTCCGGAGAAACGGACCGACAAGCAGTTCGAATATGACAAAGGCTGAAACGGGATTTCCCGGCATTCCGAAAAGTGCTTTTTTCCCGGTAGTCCCGAAAACAGTCGGTTTTCCGGGTTTAACAGCTATCTTTTCGAACAGCAGGCGGATTCCGTTGCGTCTGAATACCTCCGGAACGAAATCGAAATCCCCCATCGAAACTCCACCGGAAAGGAGTAGTACGTCACACCCCGGTAATACATTACGGAGTGCCTGATCAAGATCGTCAGGATTATCCCTTACGATACCTGCATAGTGCGGAAGAGCACCGGCGCGCAGCGTCTGGGCAAAGAGCTGGCAGCTGTTGGTATTACGGATCTGTCCACGGAGCGGTTTTTTATCAGGCTCGACAAGTTCGTCACCCGTTGCGATAATGCCGACCCGGAGTCGCTTCACTACACGTACTGCGGATTTTCCCGTCGCAGCGAGGATTGCCATGTGGGGTGCGCCGATCAGGGCGCCTTTTTTCAGAACCGTATCGCCTTTTCCAACGTCTTCCGCGCGGAAACGGATATTACGATTATTCCGTTTATTGACGATTGTTATCGTATGTCCGGAAACATCGGTGTGCGTATCCTCGAACATTACGACACAATCGGCGCCTTCGGGGACCGGAGCGCCGGTCATGATACGGCTGCAGGTACCGGCAGTGACTTTTTTTTGGGGGATGCTTCCGGCTGCGACCGTTTCAATGACTGTTAGCGGCATGTCCCGATCCGCCTCCCGACAGGCAAAACCATCCATTGCCGACAAGTCGCATGGAGGCAGTGCAACATCGCAGTGTATATCCGAAGCGAGCACTCTTCCAAAGGCGTCGTAGAGCGGGACATATTCGGAAACCGGTGCCGGCACGGAAGCCTCTACCGTTTTAAGGGCTTCATTGATCGTGATCTGGAATGTTTTATTCATCGTTGTATCCTTGAATAACAGAAATAATCACTTGAAACAGCCGAGTTTGCATTCCCGGATTTTAATACCGAGTGCATTGCAGATCGCTCCGACTTCGGCAGGGGCGATACCAAGTTTCGCCGAAAGCCCTAGAGCGTCACCGCAGGTGATGATTTTTTTTCCGTCAACTGTTGCGGCGGCTTTGGCAACCGCCTGTTCATTACTGTTCATTACCTGTCTCCTCTGTCCGGTTAAAAAAGGGTTTCAACGTAGCATTATAGGATTTTTCAACAGCGCTGGCGACCATTCCGGAATGTTGTTCCCAGGCGCGGAGAAATTGTTTCCCCTGTTCGGACAGTTGCATCGACCCTCCTCCGGCCCCGCCTCGCACACGGGTCACCAGCGGAAATCCCAGGTGTGTTTCAGCGATATTGATGTCTTCCCATGCCTGTCGGTAACTCCTGCCGAGCCTGTTGGCTGCATTGCTGAGTGATCCTAGTTTTTCCACTGCGGCAAGCAGTTCACCTTTTCCTTTTCCGAACACGCCCGAACCCGTATCGGTACTTAAATACGTTCGCACTCCGGCAACGATGCCGCTGCGGGAATGGTCACCACCGCTTGTTCGTGTCAATGTGTACCTCCTGTCATGCATGGTTCATGGCATCAGTGCGACACTTTTCACCTGAATGAACACCGGCATACCGGGTTGAAGGCCAAGCGAACATATCGATTTTCGGGTCAACCGTGCAAGGATGCTGCGGTTACCCGAAGACAACCGTACCAGCTGTTGTGCACTGTTTTCACGGTCCAGTTCTTCAACGACCGCACTGAAAATATTGAGTATACTCGTATCGGTCTGGTGTGCGAGCGTGATACTGATATCCCGCGCCTTCATTCTCAGCCGCACCTTGCGGCCGATCGGCAGCTCGCTTTTGGTAGCGTAAAATATTCCCACCGGAGTGTCAAGAACCGTCAGTCTGTACTCTGTATCATGAGACACCACCGTTCCGTCGAGTATCGATTCGGCATTTTCGTCATGCGAGAGCGGCTGGTCGAGCCTTGTCAGCATTTCGTGAGCCGGCCCGATGGCATTGACCCTCCCGGAATCAATACAGACGATGTGATCGGCAATCCTCGCAACCTCGTCGGTGGAGTGGGAGACATAGAGCACCGGAATCTCAAGTTCGCTGTGGAGCGACTCGAAATAGGGAAGAATTTCATCCTTGCGGGTGACATCAAGTGCGGCAAGCGGTTCGTCGAGCAGCAGTATTTCCGGGCTGCAGGCGAGTGCGCGGGCGATTGCGACCCGCTGACATTCACCTCCGGAAAGTTTGTCGGGGTACCGGTCAAGCAAACCGCCAATGCCCAGAAGTGAAACCGCCCTTTCCAGAGATACCCGACGTTGCGCCGCTGGTGTCCGGCTCAAGCCGTAGAGGAGGTTTTTTTCAACATTCAGATGGGGAAAAAGTCGTGCGTCCTGAAAAACATATCCCACTGAACGACGGTGCGGCGGCAGAAAAACGGCACGGTCCTGCCAGACGGCATCACCCAATTTAAGAAATCCTCCGGGGTAGCGGTCGAGTCCGGCAACGGCGCGCAGGATGGTGGTTTTTCCACACCCGGAAGGACCGAAAAGAGCGGTAACCCCTTTTTGCGGGATTGCTATGTCGATGTCAAGAGAGAATGCCCCCAGGGATAGGCGGTAGCGCAGTTCAATGCTCACGATTGCACCGGAAACCTGTTATGGTTGAAACGGTAGACGATAACCAGAAGCAGGAACGAGAACAGCAGCAACGCCGCCGAGAGCAGATGGGCGTTGTGGTATTCAAGCATCTCCACGTGTTCATAAATGGCAATGGAAAGAACCCGGGTTCTGCCGGGAATGTTGCCGCCGATCATCAGCACGACCCCGAATTCACCGATGGTATGGGCGAACCCGAGCACTGCGGCGGAGATAAGGCCCGGTCGGGCAAGCGGCAACAGTACGGTAAAAAACACATCAACCGGCGATGCGCGAAGGGTTGCTGCTGCTTCGGTCGGTTGTCTTCCGATTGAACAGAATGATGCATACAGCGGCTGGAAGACAAACGGAAAGGAATACACTATCGAACCGACAACCAGTCCGGTGAACGAAAACGGGAGCGAACTCCATCCGTAATAATCCGTCAATCGACCGATCGGACCTGCCGGACCGAGCAGCAGCAGCAGGTAAAAACCGAGAACCGTGGGGGGGAGGATTATCGGCAGCGCGATGATCGCCTCCGCAATGAACTTGAAACGCCAGGCAGTTCGCGAGAGCAGGCAGGCAAGCGGTATGCTGATTACCAGCAGGAGCATCGTGGTAATGGCGGCGAGCCTGAGTGTCACCAGGAGAGCTGCCATGTCGTCGGCGGAAGGTATCATGGTGTCCTGTAACCGTATCGTTGTATGATGGCGATAGCCCGGTCACCGGACAGAAATTTCAGAAATGCCCTGTTCGCGTTGCCTTCATGGAGCAGTACCGCCTGCTGGATAACCGGTGAATACAGTGATTGCGGTACCACCCAGAACGATCCCTGAGCAACCCCGGGACGGCAGATCTGCGACCGTGAAATGAAGCCCAATTCAACGGCGCCGGTTTTGATAAACTGAAACGTCTGGGCGATGTTTTCACCGAAAACGAATTTTGACCGCAGTCGATCGAAGGTGCCGGTATTCTGCAGAATTTCTTTTGCGGCCCGTCCGAACGGTGCCAGTGCGGGATTTGCAAGGGCAAGGCGCCTGAAATCTTTCGTACCGAGTACCGTACCGGACGAATCGACCGTTTTCGGATCCGGACTCCAGAGAACAACACAGCCGATAGCATAGGTGAAGCGTGAAGAAGGAAGCGCAACACCCTCCTTTTCAAGACGTTCCGGACGTTCGGCATCCGCAGCGAGAAAAATGTCAAACGGAGCGCCGTTTACAATCTGGGAATACAGTTTTCCGGTGGAGCCGAATGAGAGCACCACCGTGTGACTGTCCTGCTGTTCGAAGAGGGCGGCGATTTCCTTTACCGCATCTGCAAAGTTCGAGGCAACCGCCACATGGATCTGCCGAGCGGATGCCCCTGTAAAAGAACCGCAAAGGGGTGGAATGAGGGAGCAGAGGGCAATTATACGAAACAGGATAGTTGCAGACATTAAAAGGGCCGCTATTGTTTTCAGGTACTGTTTTTCGTTATGTATAAATATACATGACGGTGGTGTAAAAAAAAGAGCTAAGAGTTCATACCGTCACCGGTTATGCCAGTTTCAGATGATCGCTGCCGTTGTACGCCTCAAACTGCACCGGTGTGTTGAGATTGCGGTACCAACCCGTATCCGGTGTCGGAATGACATGGGAGTTACAGTGTAAAAAACAATCGGTGATTTTAAGACGTTGTTCATCGAGTTGTCGTGCCAGAACGGGGATACAGGATCGGTTATAGACGGCAAACAGCGGTTCAGGAAGTCCATCGGTAAAAGAGGGGGCAACGATATCGTACCGATCGGCAAGGTCAAGAAGGCGGCGGATAAGGGAGTAGTCAATTTCCGGAATGTCGCACGCAATAACGAAATTGTGACTGACGGTGGAGGCAGCAAGACAGGTGTAAATTGCCATGAGCGGACCGTAGCCGGGTTTTTCATCGGGTACATACTGTATGGCAGCATTTCCGGATGGTGGTGTTCCCGAAGAGGCACCGACAATGATTCCGCCGAAAACGGGGGAGAGGAGACGAATCTGCCGTTCGAGCAGTGTTTCACCGTTTATTTTAAGGGACGCCTTATCGGTACCCATGCGGCTGCTCTTCCCGCCGGTGAGAATGATCGCGTGTGCTGCGGAAGGGGAGATCATCGGCATATTTTCCTGCTTCGAGCAACCTTTCGTGAACTGGAAAGCACCCGTATGCTAACGGCAATCGTTCCGGACAGCCTGATGTCAAATTGCCTTGTTTCCATTACACTGCTACTCTTTCTTCTCCTGCGTAGATGTTAAAACCGTCGGGCCGGGCGAATCCAATCAGGGTGATTCCCATATCCCGGGCCAGATGTACTGCCTGATGGGTAGGGGCGCCACGCGAAATGGTGAGCGGTATTCCACACCGACGGAGCTTATGGATTATTTCCGACGAAGTACGTCCGGTTCGTGCGACAATACACCGGGAAAAATCGGTTCCTTCGGTAAGGGCTGCACCGATTACCTTATCAAGTGAATTATGGCGGGCAACATCATCGGAAAGAAATTCACGTCCGCCGTCGGTATCGATCAGCAGGGAACAGTGGACTGAACCGGTCCGTCGGAAAAGCACGGTTCCCTCCTGTATTCGGGACGCGAGGTTGAAAACGGTCCTCCTTGGAATCGTGAGGTTATTGCGCAGTTTCTCCCGCATGGATATCTCCGCCACCGTGGTGTACATGGCGCATCGGCCGCAACCCGTTGTGTAAAGGCGTTTGCGCATCAGCGAAGGGTCGGGCATGCGCGAGAGGGTTACGGTGACCGTCCACCGCTGCCGGTCACAGCAATACTCGGTAATCTCATCGGGCGTGGTGATGTACCCGGACGTGAAGAGGTACCCGGTTGTCAGCTCCCTGAGGTCGGAAGGTGAGGCAAGCAGGGTGGCAAGCTCCGTTCCGTTGGCGACGATGGTGAGCGGTATTTCGGCGGCAATGGAATCGGATGTCCGTACAACGCCGGTATCGGAAACCCGTGAGATTTCCATCATGGTTTCCGGACCGAAGTCTCCACGTCTGTTCATATGCAGGATTCCTTCCCGGGCTCCGGGATATGAACGCTGTCATGCGGAGAAACGGGAACCGTTGGAGCAACGGCAAGAACGGCGAGTTGTACCATTACCTCTTTTTCGATACCGAGTTTCCCGGCCAGAGACGAAAGGATCGATGGACCGGGCATGCGCCCGCGGATAATATCGGCTTTTGCTTCGGCCAGAGCAGCCGAGGGTTTGGGATTGTCGGCAGGGAGATAAATAACACAATCCGGAGTGAATTGTTCAAGAATACTGTTGCTTTCAATGATCAGAAACCGGCACGTCCCGCCACAGCCGAGAATTTCGCGCAGTGGAGTGCCGATGGGAAAATAGTGGTCCCCGCCGGGTTTCGCCACCGTGTGATGCCCGATTTTCACCATCCGTGCGTCGGGGAGCACTTCGAGCAGCGAACGGGCAAGTGTCGTTTTTCCGATAGCGGACCGTGCTCCTGCGATCACGATTGTTTTCATGCCCGTTTCCATTTCCCGCACACGTTCCTCAGAACACTTCCGGATACCCGATGTCAACAAACGCTTTTTCAAGTTTCTGTTTGTGACCGAGTTCCATATTGGCAAGATTCTCGAATATGGAACGTACATCAGGCGTTGATGCGGCAGCAAGTGACTGGTAGAATTCCACCGCCTGCTGTTCCTTTTTCATTGCCAGTGTGATTGCATCCGACGGTTTCATGTCGAGGCGCAACTGCGGCAGTTCCTGCGATTCAGCTACTTTCCAGTCGGTAGACGGTGCAGCTATCTTCATGACCATCGTCGGGTCGTGAAGGAATCGTTCGAGTGCGTCGAAGTGGTTCTGTTCTTCATGCGCAAGCTGTTCAAACAGTTCGCGAACAGCGGCGGCGGAAACTTTCCCTGCGACACCGCGGTAGAAGTCCCGTGCTTCGGCTTCCCTTCGGGTGGCGACACTCATGATTTCTTCGAATTGTGACTGATCCATGAATTTCTCCTTAATTCATTACAACTGCATTCAGCTGAGGACAACGGGAGGCGCCGGATTATTCCGCACCTCCCGTCGTTAATTACGGACGAGCCTGTCGTCTTACACCACTGTCAAGTGATCCGACGCCATCGGCGACTTTTTCTATCGAAATGGCGCAGGCCTTATATTCGGCGGTTTCCGTGACACTGTCAAACTTGTCGATAGTCAGAACGTTTCCGCACGCTTCGGTAAAGTGGAATGAACACCAGGTGACACCAGGAGCGGAACGTTTCGTTACCCAGGCCTTGAGAGTTATGGATCCTCTCCGGCTTGTCGCTTTTATCGTATCACCGGTTTTGATCCCGAGTTTTTCGGCATCAACGGGACTGATCTCCAGCAGTTCTTCGCCGAAAATGTTCTCCATACCGATACTGTTGCGGGTTTGTGTTCCGGAATGATAATGCCACAACCGCCTTCCCGTTGACAGAATGAACGGATAGTCGGTGTCGGGAGGTTCAGCCTGAGGTATATAGTCAGTCCGGGAAAAGAGTCCCTTGCCCCTGGTGAATTTACCATCGCGATGCAGGAATTCGGTTCCCGGGTGTTCTACGGTCGGGCACGGCCATTGCAGACCTAACTGCTCAATCCGTTCCCAGGTGATGCCCGCATAGGAGGTGGCGGTTTTACGCAGGTCTTCCCAGACTGCATTGGCCGAGGTGAAACCAAGGTCGACACCGAGACGTTTCGCCAGCTCCTGCATGACCCACCAGTGGGAACGCGCTTCACCCGGGGGCGTCAGGGCACGTCGTACCCGCTGGACCCGGCGTTCGGAATTGGTAAAGGTGCCGTCCTCCTCGCCCCAGGAGGTGTCGGGAAAGATCACGTCCGCATAGGGGGTGGTGATATTCGGGAAAATATCACACACAATAAAAAATTCAAGGGCTTCAAGCTCCTTGATGGTATGTGCCATATTAGGCTCGGTCTGCACTGTATTGTCACCCACACAGTAGAGAATCCTTGTGCCGCCGTCAAGCGCCTTGTGCAGCATGGTCGGCATTTTGTACCCCGGTTTTGTTGAGAGGTTCTCCACTCCCCAGGCCTTTGCCATTTTTTCGGCAACGGTTTTATTGTCGACCGCCTGATAATTATGGTACACGTTGGGAAGCGCGCCGACATCGCAGGCCCCCTGTACGTTATTCTGACCACGCAACGGATTGACGCCGCCCGCGTATTTCCCCATGTTGCCGAGCACCATCTGGAGGTTCGCCAGAGTTTTCACATTGTCGGTTCCACAGATATGTTCCGTAATACCGAGTGTGTAGCAGACACTGGTTGTCTGCGCTTCTCCCAGAATACGTGCCACCTTCTTCATGGTTTCCACGGGAACGCCGCAGATTTCAGACGCCTTTTCGACCGGATAATCCTTCACGCTTTCACGGATCAGCTCTGGATTTTCGGTGTTTTCACGCACAAAATCCTCGTCTGCCCAGCCGTTTTTGTAGATTTCGTTGATCAAACCGTTGATATACGCGATATCGGTGCCGACCTTGTGCTGCACGTACATGGTCGCCCAGCGGGTAAGATCGATGGCCCGCGGATCATTCACGATCAGTTTGGCGCCGCGTTTCACCGCACGTTTCATGTAATACGAAATGACCGGGTGGGCCTCGGTGGTGTTCGAACCGATAACGAACAGTACCTCCGCATCCTGGATTTCGCGAATCGAATTTGTCATTGCACCACTGCCGAACGAAGTAGCCAGACCGGCCACGGTAGGAGCGTGTCACGTTCGGGCGCAGTGATCGACATTATTCGTGCCGATCACCGCGCGGGTGAATTTCTGGATTGCGTAATTATTCTCGTTGGTGATCCGGCCGGAACCGAATGCGGAGAATACATCGGCGCCGTCGCGTTCGGTGATTTCCCTGATCCGGTCAGCCGTGTAATTGAGCGCCTCTTCCCACGAAACCCGGACGTGCTCACCGTTCTTCCTGATCATCGGGTATTTCAGCCGTTTTGGGCTGGAGGGAAAATCATACGCGTAACGGCCCTTGACGCAGAGCATGCCGTCATTGGGTACCACTTCGCGACCGGTGACCCGGACAATCCGGTTGTTCTTCCGGTCGACATGGAGGGCAAGCTGACATCCAACACCGCAGTACGGACAGGTAGTATTGATCTTGTCGAGTTCCCACACCCGTCCGCGGCCGCGCGCCTTTTTATCGGTCAATGCACCCGTCGGGCAGAGCTGAATACATTCACCGCACTGTACACAGGATGATTTTCCCATGGGAAGGTCCTCGTCGCAGATGACTTTCGTTTCGCTGCTGCGGTGACCGAAGTCGAGCACTTCGTTGACGACGTTGGTGTTGCACCCGGCGATGCACCGGCCGCATTTAATGCATTTACTGTCGTCACGGATGATGAATTCGGATGAATCATCCGCCGTGATCTCATCATATGTTTCGTATGAAGGACGGTCTATTCCAAGCCGGTAGGCAGCTTCCTGCAATTCGCATTCACCGTTCTTTTCACAGCTGAGACAGTCGTGCTGTCCTGATGAGAGCATGAGGTCGACTACCATCCTGCGTGCATTGAGAATTTTTTCATTGCTGCTGGAGACCTCCATGCCGTCGGTGACCGCAATGGTGCAGGCGGTCTGCAGGCCGCGCATTCCTTGTATTTCAACGACACAGGCACGGCATTTCCCTGCCTGACCGGTCCGTCTATGATAGCAGAGTGTCGGAATGTAAATTCCGTTTTCCCGGGCGACATCGAGCACGGTCTGTCCCGGTGTCGCATGGAATTCACTACCGTCGATTTTGATTACCATTGTTACTCCTTGGTTATTACCATACCGGAAATACCGGTAAGAATCGTTTCAAATTGAATCAGGTTATTTTTCAGAACCTTTTACAAATATGAGATAGTATACTGCTCCCACACAGATACTTCCACCGATAATGTTTCCGAGGGTGACGAGAAGGATGTTTGTTACCGCACCACCCATTGAAAGATTGGTGAATGCGGAGATTGCACCCGCCTGCGATGCCAGCCCTTTGGTGAACAGTCCTGCGGGAATGAAATACATATTGGCGATACTGTGCTCGAACCCTGAGGTGACAAATGCCATGATCGGGAAGAAAATCGCGAATACTTTGCCGGCGATATCTTTTGCGGCAAGCGCCATCATAACCGCGAGGCAGACAAGCCAGTTGGCGAGAATGCCGCGAACGAGCATTACGGTTGGGCCAAGGCCGCATTTCCCGTTGGCAATGGCCATGGCGGTAACACCCACCTTGCCGTCGTTCGCACCGCTCAGAACGGCGATAAGGTACGCAAGCAGGACTGAACCGATGAGATTGGCTACCCAGACAATTGTCCAGTTACGCATCATACCGCCGAAAGTGATTTTTCCGTCCATCAGCGCAACCGACATAAGTGTGTTGCCGGTAAAGAGTTCCGACCCGGGGATCATAACCAGCATAAGGCCGACGCTGAAGACTGCACCAATGAAAAATTTCTTGAGTCCGAAAAGGGCGGCGGTTCCGCCGATGTCCCAGCCGGTTGCCACTGTGGTCGCAAGATGCGCGGCAAAGCCGATGTATATACCGGCGAGTATACCAAGAAGAATCATTTTCCCGGTTGTTAAACCGGCTTTTGAAACGCCGACATTGACCAGGTTTTTGGCAAGTTGAGCCGGGGGGACGAATCCTGCTTCTGACATTATTCTCTCCTTATGAGGAAAAAAGTGAAAATATGGTTAGTTGATTATTACCGCATTGAATTTACAGACGGTTTTACACTGTCCGCATTTGATACAGGTACTCTGGTCGATAACGTGTTTTACTTTTTTATCGCCGGTGATAGCTCCCACCGGACAGGCTCTTCTGCAGGCACCGCACCCGATGCAGGCATCGGTGATCTCGTAGCGCCTGAGTGCGGCGCAGACGTGCGCGCGGCATTTCTTCTCGTTTATATGTTCCTCGTACTCTTCTCTGAAGTGGGTGATGGTGCTGAGCACCGGATTGGGAGCCGTCTGCCCCAGACCGCAGAGAGAGGCGTTTTTAATGTTGTTCGCCAATTCAATCAGATGTTCGATATCGCCTTTCTCACCTTTTCCCGCACAGATCCGTTCGAGAATGGTAAGCATCCGTTTGGTCCCCTCACGGCAGGGAACACACTTGCCGCACGACTCCTCCTGAGTGAATTCCAGAAAGAAACGGGCGACATCAACCATGCATGAGGATTCATCCATGACGATAAGACCACCTGAACCCATGATCGCGCCGAGTTTGGCGAGGGAATCGTAATCGAGTTCAACATCAAGGTGCTGTTTCGGAATACAGCCGCCCGAAGGACCGCCGATCTGCGCCGCCTTGAAAGCTTTGCCGCCGGGAATTCCGCCACCGATATCGAAGAGCACCTCCCGGAGGGTGGTGCCGACGGGAACTTCAACGAGACCGGCATTGACAATTGATCCGGCGAGGGCGAATACCTTCGTACCGGTACTGACCTGCGACCCGATTTCGGAATACCATGCACCGCCGTTCCTGATGATTTCGGGAATGTTGGCGAATGTCTCGACGTTGTTGAGGCTCGACGGTTTCTGCCACAGGCCTTTATGGGCAGGAAAGGGTGGGCGGGGGCGTGGCTCGCCGCGCTTGCCTTCAATGGAATTGATAAGCGCCGTCTCTTCACCGCAAACAAAAGCACCGGAACCCATACGGATTTCAAGATCAAACGAGAACGAGGATCCGAAAATGTTTTTTCCGAGCAGTCCGGCTTCCCGGGTATCGTCGAGAGCTTTCTGCAGTCGTTCCACAGCAAGCGGATATTCCGCACGTACGTAAATGTACCCCTGCGAGGCACCTATCGCATACCCGCCGATCATCATCCCTTCGATGAGGCTGTGGGGATCACCCTCGAGCACACTGCGATCCATGAATGCTCCGGGATCGCCTTCGTCGGCATTGCAGAGGATGTATTTCTGATCCGACTCATTTTTTCTGGTGTACTGCCACTTCAGATGGGTGGGGAATCCGGCTCCGCCGCGACCGCGGATCTCGCTTTCCCGCACTTCGCCGATTACCTGCTCCGGGTGCATTGACAGAATGGCTTTGGCAATCGCCTGATACCCGTCTCTGCCGATGTACTCGGTAATGTCGGTGGGATCGATCACCCCGCAGTTGCGCAGAACGATTTTATTCTGACGTTTGAAGAAGGTTATATCGGTCATGACCGGTACCGGAGTCTTCCCTTCACCCTCTTTCCAGGTCAGCCGGTCAACAACCTTACCGTTTTTGATGTGGGACTCGATTATCTCCTCCACATCGCTTTCGGAAACATGCTGATAGAATGTCTTATCGCTGCCCATTACCAGAACAGGGCCACCGGCACAGGGACCGAGACATCCCGTTTCGACAACTGCGACACTGTCGGCCAATCCGTGTTTCGCGAGAGCTTCACTCAGCGATTTTTTCACTTTCAAGGAACCCGAGGCGATACACCCGCCGCCCGCGCAGAGTAGTATGCGTTCCTTGAGTTCTTTTCCCAGCTGTTCATTTTTACTGTTAGCTTCGGCCTTGATCGCATTAAGATCATCAATAATCGTAATTGTTCTCATTATCAGTTTTTCTCCGTTGCCCGATAGGTGTTGATGATATCACATACCGTTGAAGGTTTCACCTGCTGATGCACATCGTCGTTGACCATTATGACCGGTGCAAGTCCGCAGGCGCCGAAACAGCGTCCAACCTCGAGCGAGAAAAGACGGTCTTCGGTAACTCCGCCGATTTCAATTCCGAGCTCCTTTTTAAAGGATTCCAGTACCTCGTTTGCACCAAGTACATAGCAGGCCGTTCCCATACAGACGCGAATGACGTATTTCCCGCGAGGATTCAACGAGAAAAAAGAATAGAAGGTAACGATACCATAAATGCGACTCATCGGAGCACCGAGTTTTTCACTTACCAGTTTCATTGCGCTGACCGGAATGTATCCCATAACATTCTGTGTTACCTGCAGGGCAGGTATCAGACCGCCGGGTTTTCCCACGTAGGTGTCCAGTTGCGGATCGAGCTGTTCCAGTAACTGTTTTTCCAATTGTTCCAACTGTGCTCCAGCACCAGGTGCTTGAGTCATAGCATCTCCTTTTTTACATATAGTTAAAAAAAATTGATCTCTGTCGCTACAGTATTGATAAAGCTTGAGGCAATAGGTATCAGATGGCAGTTAGCAATTCACCTCCGGACAATACTGAAATAAGGGTACAATTCGGGTCGGCAATTCGGGCGAAAAAAAGATGGGGATCTATAGAAACGCGCTGTGACACTAGTAATAATTTTCAGTAACCGTATATTTCAAAAAAGTTATCCGTAAAAGAAAGTTCACCAAAATAGTTTATGGAAGGGTTCAATGTGAAACTTTGCACGTATTAATTAATTTTTTTCAGCGCTTTTTCATTTATTTATCCGGTGAATACCTGGCGCGGCACAGTGAAAAACCGGAAGGGTGGCACGTGTAACTTCAACAATATCAACAATAACTATTGCCGGATACGGCAGGGTGGCAACCGGGGAATTAAAATTACCGGCGGACTGAGGACAGGGGGGGGGCGGCGGCGGCAAGGCCCTCTTCGTCACCAGCGACCGGTGGAAAATTTCACGAACATGAACAGGAACTGTTCAATCAGATCTATATTGTTGTATATTATAGATATAGTGACCTGTTACAATGATTCTCAGCTATCAGAAGGAGCGACTATCATGGGTGTATCGAGACTGTTAAAGGGAAAAGAAATGGATCTCCAGACATGCAAAGGTGATTGCACCGTCTCGGAATGTATAAAAAAGATGAACGATAAAAAGATCGGTGCGCTTGTTGTCGTCGATACCGACGGCAATCTGAACGGAATCGTGACGGAACGTGATATCATGAGAATGCTCGATAACGGCAGCGTCTCGCTGGAAACAACTCCGGTTTCTGCAATTATGACCGGAAAAGAGCATCTCATAAAAGTGGGAAAAGAGGCCAACATCAACAGCATTATGGATACCATGACCAATCGGAAGGTCCGACATCTTCCGATAGTGGAAGGCAACAGGGTAATTGCCATGGTGTCGATCGGTGATGTGGTTAAAACGTTACTCGGTCATGCTCTCTCCGAAAATGAATCGCTGAAACATTACATTATGGGAAGCTGATCGTATTCCCGGCGATACACTGTGCGGAGCGATCGGAATGGTCGTGCCCACGTTGAACTGCGAATTATTTTCACTATACCGGAAGTATTTTCCGGTATATTTTTTTATCCTCTTTTATTCCGGTACATCTTCAGGAGGTTACAATGGCCCGTAGTGTGATGGTTGGTGGTATCTTGCTTTGTGTTGGTGCTTTATACCTTCTTTCGGCAAACGACGGTATGGCGGCAGAGAAACAATCGGATTCAACACTTACGGTAAAAGAAAAGTCGACGGTCAGTGACTCATCGGTAAAAGTGGTGAAGGCGGAGCAGTTGGCGCTGACGATTGAGGAGCTGGCAGCGTATAACGGCAAGGATGGAAAACCTACCTATGTTGCCGTTGATGGGGTCGTTTATGATGTTTCCGATACCAAAGCATGGAAAAAAGGAAAACATAAAGGGTACAAGGCAGGTACCGATATCACCGATCTTATCAAGAAAAAAAGTCCGCACGGAAGCAGCATTCTTAAAAAACGCAAGGCAGTCGGCACAATTATATCGTCGAACGAGTGATCTGAACACTCTTTATCGTACTACTCCGGGAATACTGTGGTTGAGGAGTGTCCTGCTTCTCTCCGGCTGCAGTATTTCACCCGCCGTTCTCAAACATTGACCCGTCAAACCATCTATGATACACTAGTGAACAATGCTAACCGAGTTATGCTTTGTATTCAGTCGCACAGAAACCGCCCAATAACTTCAGGAGAGAACGGCGATGAGCCTAGAGCTCAGCGAACATCTTACCCCCAACACCGCTGTCCTGCGGGTTGTCGGTTCAATCAATCAGATGGAAGTCTACCGTTTTTCGCGTGCCCTTCGTGCTATTGAGCAGAAGGGGCATCCATTTATTGCCGTTGACATATCCAAAGTGGAATATCTCGAGAGCCATGCCCTCGGTATCCTCGTATCGCATTTTCTGGCACTGCAGAAGCAGGGGCGTGAACTGGTGTTTTTCAGTTCAAGCGATACCTCGACCAGTTACGTTATCAATCTGCTCGAATCGACACGACTGAACGAAATGATCCGCATCGTCAGACCTTCACAAACGGTATAAGACAGAGAGGACCGAAGGTGGGAATTGAGATCCGCACTTCTGAAACACTAACGACACTGGCACTAGAAGGACAGATTGTAGCCGAAGAGAGCAGTGACCTCCGGACGAAAATCGAAATCCTGTTACGTTCCCCGACACCGGTGAAAGTGATCGATCTTACCGACATAGCATTTATCGACAGTTTCGCGCTCGGGCAACTCGTGTATTACTGCAATAATTCCGGCGGCGGCAACGGTCCGGTGTACGTACTCAACCGTTCCCCGGATACCGATTCGTACATCGACAAACTCATCGAAATTTCAGAACTGCGTCAGGTGTTTACCATCGTCAGATCACTGGATGCCATCGGCAACGCGCCGGACGGACACGGAGGGTAGTCCATGTTCACCATACCGGTTATTTCCGACAATACCGAGCGCGCCACGGCGATAGGAAACGCTATCTCCCGGGGGCTGCTTCCTTCGGATACCGCACAGATCGTTGTGATCGACAACTTTACCGATGCACTCGACTATCTCAACATGGAGATGCCCGATCTCGCCTGCATCGACTTTTCCTGCGAGGTTGTTGAACCGTACCGGATACTTGATACGATCATGGGTGATCCGTGGCTGCTGCATGCGGGAATTATCGCGTTCGGTGATTCGCGGGACGAGGTGGCGAAACTCACGGAGATGAAAAACGCGAATATCATCGATGTCGTTCTTGCCGGAGAGATCGAAGAGATTGTTCCAAAAATAATGGGTATTATAAAATCAAACCGGCAGATTCTCTTTCAGCGGGTGATCGGGGTGGATATTCCGAGCAACATCAGCGCGGCGATTCAACTGGAAAACGATCTGCACAGCGCATCCTGTTATGCCAATTTGCTGGCGAATTTTCTCTACACCACCAACAAAATCGACCGTGACGGCAAAGCGACATTCTCGGTTGTCATGCATGAGCTGCTTACCAACGCGATTGAACATGGCAACTGCGAGATCAGCTACGACGAAAAAACCGCGCTGCTTGAAAACGGCGGCGATATACAGGAACTCATCCGTGAACGGACGAAAACCCCGGAAATCGCCGGGCGGCGGGTGCAGTTTGAGTACACCATTACCGGATCGTCGTCGCATTTCCGCATTGCCGACATGGGAAGCGGATTTGACTGGCGCGGCGTCCCCGATCCCACAAGCGAAGAGAACTGCATGCTCTCCCACGGCAGGGGAATTCTGATGGCCCGTGCCTTCACCAGAAATCTTACCTTCAATGATCGCGGCAATATGGTCTCGTTCGAGGTGGAACACGTGGTACCTGAAAACTGCGTGATGCCGGGTATCTTCAGGGATATCGAACCGACGTGTGTGGCTCCCGGAGATGTCATTTTACGCGAAGGAGACATCAGTGATTTTATTTTTTACATCGTCAACGGTGAATTTGAAATCCTGGTGGGGGAGCATGTCGTGTCAACACTTTCCGAAGAGGATATCTTTCTGGGCGAGATGTCGTTTCTCCTTGAACACCGCAGAACCGCCACCGTAACCGCCAGAACCGAAGGACGGCTCATTAAGGTTTCAAAGCGGGAGTTTGTTGAAGCGATCAAGAAAAAACCCCATTACGCACTGCTTCTTGCGCGTCTGCTCGCCCAGCGCATCGAGCGGATCAACTCTGCACATGCCGAGCGGTAGCCTGCTCGTTCCCTCAGACATTAGTTCGTAAGTGTCCGGACATGTGCCTTCAGATACGGAATTCTGAAGGCCGATACGCTGAAATGATTTATACCGATCCGGAAGATGAGCCCCATGGAGATCACCCCGACATTCTCCGCACCGGGCGTTGCAATCGTGCTCCTTAACGGTACCACCGTCGTGGTTGACTTCAACGAGATCGTCCTGCTGATTGTTACTGCAGGCGAGCCAACAGATTGGTTGTTACCGGGCCAGGATACTATCGACCAGTGCATTGAAGCGTGAACTGAATTTCATCGCACCATCGGTACTCAGATGCGAGTCATCCCAGAAATCCGATTCAACATAATCGTGGTTACCGAACTGGTGGGCGTCATACAGATGAAAAAAACTTCCGGTATCGGCAATATTTTGCAGTTGCGCAACAATAGTCTGGGCTGTAGCTGTTGCCGGTCCGTAGCAGCCGTATGCGCCAGTGGTTCTATACCCCGGACTTTGGGGGCAAAGAATGGCAACGCAATGAATTGACCGTTGCTCAAGTTCTTCAGCGAGTGTTTTCACCAGTTGCAGATTATCGGTACAGTACTGATTCATCCCGGATTCCCAGTCCGGCTGGGTGAACGGCGGCATCGGTCCCCAGCCGTTTGATGGTGACGAGACCCACCCTCGTGCGCCGACCATCGATTTATAATTGTTGTCATTCGGTTCCGGCAGGGAGAGAGTATGATCGATAAAACCTTCGGGGAACCCGGTTTTCCAGAAATCGTTCGTCCGGTCGTAGTTGTATCCTTTCGTCTGCGCCATATCGCTTGTCCAGCTGCGGTCGCCGCCTTCATAGGGAAACCAGCAGATATCAAGCGACAGGGCGACCACCTTCAGGTTCGGGCAATGCGGCAGCGCATAATCCTTCAGGATATTCCATTCTCCCAAAAGCCCTGCGGCGGAATAACTGAAATTGAATCCGTAATAGCGGGGGTTTGTCAACGGATTCAGGGCAAAATGGATCCGTGAACTGCCGAGGCTGAGTATTTCTATCGAATCGGAACACTTCCAGAAGTGGGGAAGAAGGACGGAAAATCCTTTCTGGTACTCCGTACTGGGAGGATCATTATAATGCCCGGCGCTGTCGGGATTGAATGCCGGTGATTTTCCCGAAGACGGTTGCGGTGAGATCCACAGGTAGGGGTGCGCAAGATTATAACCTTCAATACATTTGCAATAGAGGGTGTCTTTCAGATTGATCAGGTGGATCCTGCTGCAGTTCTGCGGTGAGGCCACCGTGCTGGCTGCGGCTACCGCGAAATCGGCCTGATTGGACCATTCGGGGAATTCCCACCGGTTCAATTCCGGCGGGCAGGGGTACCATGCAACGGTAGTTCCGCTGAAATCAGTGATAAATATGATTTCATGCGTATAGTAAATTGATCCGACAAGGCTGCTCGGCGTCGATCCGCTTCCGAAGTCGAGGAACATCGCCCGGTTGTTGAATACTGCATCCGGTGAAATTGATACATTGCAGACCTGGGAGGTGTCGGGAATCTTTTTTCCGTTTCCGGGTGCCGAAAAGAGTGTTTTCGTTTCGTTATCGGAACGGTTCCGCATGATAAGCGACGGATATCCTGTAGCCATATACTGTCCATCCGACGAAAGACCGCCGTGAAAACTTCCGGTTGTCGACAGCGGCAGAGGCGTACCGACCGGTACACCACCAGCGATTTTCTGTAAATAGGTTCCGGTTGTCTTCCATTCCGTTGAAGAGTTCATCACCGCCGATGTCGTATACACGATAAAGGTGTCCGCAGTCTGCGGATCCACCCACCATCGTGGAATGAAGGCCGGAGCGTCGACGCATTTATGGAGATGGGAACCGTTTGCATCGAGATGCCGGATATATATTTCGGAACCATCGCGACTCCCCTCATCGCGTGTGCAAAAGGCCACCCATTTGCCGTCGGGTGAAATGGTCGGTGCAAACACCGGAGAAAAGTCGGTATACTGAAGGATACCCGGTGTAGTTGCGGAATAGTCGACGTAGCAGAGAAAATGAGTGTTTCCGGTAATATTGACAAAAACAAGTCCGGCATTTCGTCCGGACAGAAACGATCGTATCGGTTCTCCGGAAAGCAGCACGGGATTGATCGTATCGAGGGTACTGACCGGTGCAGTACCGGAAGCGGTGATTGCTCCGACGGCGCACCTGAATCCGATATACTCGACCGCCATTGAAGAGTGGGTGCGGTAATCGTCGGAACGTGAGGAGGGACGGAGCCGGTCGATGGTGTGGACAAAACTTCCACCTTTGACGGGACGATCATCCATATCGTTTGTTGCCGGACCGATATCGTTGATCACGGTATCGGCGAAATAAACTCCTTTCCAGTCGTTTACCCATTCGGCACAGTTGCCGAACATGTCGAACAAACCGTAGCGATTGCAATCCAGCCGGGCGACCTGATGCGGTTTGTCGCCCGCGGTGCCGCCGTACCAGGCTATTTGACGGGCGGCAAAAGTATCGGGTTCGTTACCCCAGGTGAATTCGGTGGTACTTCCCCCGCGAGCGGCAAATTCCCACTCGGCTTCGGTGGGTAAACGGTAGCCTGTTTTCTCCAGTTTCTCACGGAGTCCGTTGATCCGGTAGGTGCGTCCCGCTGCTGTTTTTTCAACGGAAATATAGGAGTAAACAGTGTCAAGATTTTCACGACGACTCCGCTGATTGCAGAAAAGCACGGCGTCATACCAGGTGACAAAGCACACCGGTTCGGTGCACACCGTATCGGCAGGGGTATAGTGTTCCGGAAGCTCATGCATGACCTGCCAGTAGTCTGCAACCGTTACTTCGGTCGTATCCAGATAAAAATTATAGGTGAAACCGACGCACATAGGCGGTTTTTCGTCAATTCCCGCCAGATAGCTCCCGGAACCCATGGTGAAAAATCGGTTTTCAGTTTCAATACGAACGGTTCCTGGGAATACCGCGGGTTTCTCCTGAACGGAATTGATTTCACATGACAACACCAGCAGAAAAGGCACCATCAGTTGATATATGGTACTTTTCAATTCGGACACTAAGGGTGTGGTACGTGACGGCACAACAGCCTCTTATCATGAATGCCGGTATCTGTTTATCTGGTTTCAATATAGCCCCACGCATCGGATTAAAAATGCCCCTACGGAAGAAAGCGTTTTCTTCTGGAAAACAGCGGTTAAATAGTTTCTGTTTAGAGTATGCCTCATGGAGATCACCACGATGGAGATTCGGTCATCTCGATACGCTGCGCACTCGATGGCCGAATAATTCACTACTGATAAAAACCCATCGAAAATAAGATAAACCAGTCCCTGCCGGAAATGATTAAAAAAGAATGCGGATACGACACCCTTGCAACTGTTTTCTCGCTGAAAACGAAAAAACGATCTCAAGCGTATGCCGGTCAAATTAAAGAGATATATTCATAACAGTACCGTCCACCTTTTAAAAGGGGCATCTAAATGATCTCATCAAATACTAACAGAATTACCGGCAGATCAAGGAATATCCGTTTGCGACTTATGATGTTGGTATTTGTTACGGGAGCATACGGTTTCGGTTTGAATATTGATTATATCAAAACAGGAAATTCCTGGATATATCGCTATAAAAGATCTTATACGAATAATCTGGGTGGTGGATCTGAATACGAAGGTAAAGTCAGAATTGAAATAATCGATGCACAAAGAATCAATGAAACGCTGCTTTTTACTGTAAAAAATACAGACACTGTTGAATGTATTACCTCATATGGCCCTTCCAGACAACCTTTGGGATCAAGACATGGCGGAATCGATAGCAACATTCTGCAACTGGCATATTTTAAAGATACGCTTTTCCAATATAACGATAGTTCGAACGGGTTTGTTTTGTTGCACGACCTGAAAAACTACGTGACAACTGAAATGCCTCCTGTTGTACCAAGCCGTGATTATGCTTCGCAGGAAGAGACTCCGGTTGCTGAACGACGGGATTTGTTCTTATATGTTAATGCTCTTGATTCAAACGTACAAGAATATTCTAATTCCGAATATTATTATCTTATCGGAACCGGTTTAATTTACTTTAAAAATGATAAATATGGTGGATTGATCACTGGTAGTTGGGAATTTCAACTCATCAGTTTTAATTCAATCGTATTCAATGTAGTAAACGTGTTACCGGATATTGTTCCGCTTGAACCGCCGATTGCATCAAAACCGAGGATCAGTAAAAGCATGCTGAACATTCCTGCAAAATCCGGTATTTCTATTTACACCCTGGCGGGGAAAAGGCTGGCACCCTCCGGGAATTACTTCAAAGCTGCTCAGTTAACGGTCAGTAATGGAATGGCACGTCTGAATGGTAACAGGCTGAAACCATGATTTCGCTGTCTGACGGATTTCCGGAATGCGGCAACTTGAATACCTGTTACTCAGCCGTACATGCCACCCACGACAGCTGTGTTGCGAAACGAAAGGTAAGTGGATCGGTTCTGCCGGTCTGGTAATCAGCATGTACCCCGCCGGAAAGCGTTGGTCCGATATTCCTGAAGATTCCGAATGGTATACCACTACTTCTGGGACCACCCGGAGAGCATCTGTTTGAAAACAAACTGTTTTCCGGCAGAAAACGGTTTTTATCTGACCGGCCGATTATCCTGTAGTGTTTATAGTATTATTTAAAGGTAATCACCACCTCTCATTTACCAAAGGAGGACACTATGTTCCGGACAATCCGCCCTCTCCTTTTTACCTTTTGTATGGTAACGCCGTTTCTATCTGTTCAGGCTCTCCACTTTTCAAGAGATACCATCAGCGCATTCGATGGAAGATTCTGGAATGGAAATTCCGGAGACGATAGCATTATGGTAGTGAATACCTCCCATCAGGCGGCAGTTATTGATTCGATTTTTTTCGAAGTCGATACCACCGGCTATGAACAATTCAGCATCAGCTGGATGATGGAGGATACCACGCCGCAAGCACCGAAGTGGGGAAAACGAATCGGTTTCTATACGGTTACCGACTCCAGGTATACGGATGTACTGATACGATCCGGAGATTATTTTCTTGATGATTACCATAATGGATCAGTGCCGAAAATGGTGATCGGTCCGAATGATTCCATAAAAATGTATTCACCCTATTTTTCGCCGGTGTTATCATCTGCAGGTTCTTTTGTCGAGTGCAGTGGTGGCTGCATTCCTCCAGGATCAAAACATTTCTACCGTTATTTCCCGGGGCGGCTCATATTCGTTTCGCAGGGACAACGTGACACGCTGCATCTTAACGGTGAACTGTTCTGGTGGGAGCAGCCGAGTAGCGTGGTCGCAGCCAAATCGGCAGTAGCCAGGTCGGTTGAATCACCTCGGTCTGTAAGTGTTGATCTGCAGGGGAAAGTGATGAGCGGCAGGCGACCATGCAGTGCCGGTGTTATGGTGCAGAAGGGGAGAGTGCTGCACCGGATACCCGGACAGTATCTCCGCCGGGAACAATAACACGGCAATATATCAACGATGCATCATGATCCATCGGTCCATGTACATCTCACTATGCAATGAATTGATTCCGATACAGTACCGGTGAACGCGGAATTTCGGGTTGTCGTTTTTTTTCAGTTTTCCGACATTCATTTCCACGCCAAGACCGGTGAGTTCCCGGTGGATTCTTCGGAACAGCAGTGAGGGAACGATGTCGGTAATCGATTTCGCTATACCATACTGCTGGTGGAACACCGTCATCAGCAGGTTTGAGCAGTTTCGTGTCAGAAAGTTAAAATGCAGTTTCCCCTGACTGAACTGATCTTCAATGGAGCTGAAATAGTTTCCGACCCGCATGGCGACCTCACCTGCGATACCCGTCAGGCTGATGTAATAGACCGTAGTCCGAGAGAGTTCACCAGCCTTATACAGATAAACATGACGCCACGTTGGAGATGAACTGTCGCGGTCGACCCAGAAATCGCTGGTATCGGTATGCAGCCACGTCGATCGCGGCATTATCGAGACAAGAAAATCAGATTCAAGCAGCAACGGGTTGTAGATCTGGTACACACGGTCATCAACACCAAGTGCAAGATGTCCGTGGTAAAAGAAATTTTTGTTTTTTACCGGATAAAACGGCAGGGAGAAGTAGAGTGTCAGTGGCGCTGATTCCGGTTGTTCGATCATTACTCCGCTTTCGGGATTGTTTTTCCGTGCAATTTCGTTTTTGGTTATAACGACAGGTGATGAAACTACGGCGTAGTAAAAAAACTATTTGCCTGATGGATTGGTGTGTTTTTTTGGGGTGGGGAACATGTTGTGGTGTGCGGTGCCGGGCAACGAATGTTCTACATTTATTTCAGGCAGAGGTGAAATCAATTTACTATCTGTCATGATACAGTTGGAAAACTTTATCTACATTTCTGTTCCTGGGTGGGTCGCCACCTCAAAACGGTACAAAATAAACAGTGTGCAACACTGGATTCCTTGCGTTTACGAAACGGCAGTGAGATACCCCGACCAAAGGGTATTCAGCAGCAAAGCGGTACAATGTAAACAGTGCAGAGCACTGGACTCCGAACGCTTATGAAACGGAGTGGCAAATACCCTCTGGAATCCCGTGCCGCCCCGAACAACCGGCTGATCCCTCCAGCTCCGGGGGCTCACTGACCTCGGCCTTATCCGGATATTTCCAATATCCGGCTATATAATGGCCTCAACCAAAGCGGTAAAATATAAACGGTGCACTGCACCGGACTCCCTATGCTTACAAAACGGAGTGACTCCACGTTCGCCCTGATCCTCCGCTTGCGGGGCCGCTTGTAAAGGGGGTAGAAGAAAGAACTCACCTTCTTCCGGTCTTCCTGTTTTCAGAATAAGGTATAATTGACAGCCACGGCAGTGGCGGAGAAACGAAGTGCTCTTGCGATACCAGTGGAGCTCGCTCCGGAAGCCGGATTAGAGCCTCATCTGTCTGAGGGCAGGTGTTTTTCTGCCCGAGTTTTTGAGGCTCCCGGCTGCAGGAGTGACAGCGGAACGTAAATCGCTAAAGCGGTACAATAAAAACGGTGCCCTGCACCGGACTCCCTACGCTTAAATTAACGTAGTGAAAAAAAGCATTTTGGTTCCTTCGTTGCTTCGGACTAAGCGGTACAATAGGATCGGTACGAAGTACCTAATACCTTGCGCTTAATAAACGGCAGTGAAAACGGAACCCGCCTGCCGGTGCGGGAACCGGCAAATAGAAAACAATAAATGTGGTTTTCAAATAGCTTTATAATCAGTTAAACAAAGGTCAAGGAATTTATAGATCTGCATTTATTCATTTCTGTTATTGGGTGG
>JBNLDC010000048.1:0-59446 GCA_050304135.1 Chitinispirillaceae bacterium
AAAGGAATCGAGTATTTCTTGTGGAGTTGGCATCTTGTCTTCCCTTTCCAATTAGCGGTTGAAAAAGAGAAGATCGGTCTCGAATGAGCCGAATGCCAACTTTTTATTTACTACAGGTCCATACTTAAGCTAGATTAGCCAGAAAAGCTTATTAAACCATTTTCGAAACAAACTTTTGGAATTTATTTAGTTATCCCATCGTTTAAACCTGAATATGTTTTACTTTTGGATAATGAGAATGGAAAAGCCTTTTTGAAATACAGAAAGTTTAAAGAAAATCTATGGCACACTTTGAAGAAAGATGCTACACCAGAAGTGGAAATCAGGTCAATTGAGGTTAGTACAGAATCAAGAGACTTGTTGGTGAATTACATTAAAAGAGCTTATTCAATAATCCTCAAAACTAAAAAACCAACAGGTCTTGATGGAGTCACCTATTATTTCATGATACCTGATTCAAAAAAATCTACAATGCTACGCGCAGAAACATGGTCTCCAAAAACTGAATCTGAACCATATAGGATTATTCAACAGGCAGAAGGAATTATCAACTACATTTCTGATCCGAAGAGAAATGAGAAAAACCTTAAAAAATTACTTAAAGACCAAATGAAATAAGAAAGCGCGACGGAGAATGAAATGGTGGCAAACCGGTCAACAAACAACAGTCGCAGTTTAAAATGCAGCTATAATGCACTATATGCTTGTACAAACCTGTCCTGAGCAATTGTTGTGTTATGCAGAAAAAACATTAAACGTCCACTAAAAATAGAATAAAAATGAAAACATATATTACAAAGCTGATAATTCTATTAACGATCACAGTAATAGTTGGTTGCTTACCCGCTCCTTTGGTTACCATTGAAGGTACATATGTATACCCATCCGGTTCTCGAACGGAAGAAACTATTAAAGACAATTTTACAAAATCAGTGAGTAACATAATAAATTGTTTTAAAATTAATGATACAGTTCTTTCAATTGGAAAAACGTGGGATGTCATATTCTTGAATGATACCAATGGAAATATGTATTTGTATAGAATAAATGAACCTGGCACAAATAAGCATTACTACCTATACCCAAAATCACTTAGTAACTGTATATCAGTAGACAATTGGAATGACAGTATAACCGGGATTCAGTTTAACACAATTATATGTTCCAGGTTATCACGGGTAAGCAAAGATTCGATTCGGATTGATACGATTACAATTCAATATTCAAGTTGCAAGGGGCGTACAAAGAAAAGTATTCAAAAAATTGTGATGAAAAATATAAAAGAATTGAGGGTGGCATATAAGAGGAAAAAATCACAAGGATTAAAAAAATCTGGAACAGTCACAGTGAAATTTGCTGTTGATGAATTCGGCAAAGTGATTTTTTGTAAAACAATGAGTTCGGCAATAAAAAACCTTGAATTTGAAAATCAAATAGAATCTATTATAAGAAAATGGGAATTTCCAGAAATTATTAGACCCGGTGATGTCACAGAAATAGTTTATCCATTCGAATTCTAACATAAGAGAAATAAAGGGCAACAACTGATGGATTTAATCTTTAAAAACTCTATTGTATACTTTTAGATCGTAGTAAAAGGAAACGTATGAATAACATTAAACAATTTATTTACATACTATTATTAGTTAATGTATCTTATTCTTATATAAATAAATCCATAGGCATTTCTTCCGGTTTATCGCTTTATAAATTACACAATGAAATGCCCCAGAATGAGCCGGAGGATATTTTTGAATTTCGTCCTATGGTATTTGGTGAATGCTTTTTCGAGTTAACTTACAACAAGTATTTCTCAACTCAAATTGGCATTAATTATCTGTCAAAAGGTGCGATATTTGATTTTTATGTTGCTCCCGGACTTTCACCGGAAAGTTCATTTTCTGTGATTTTTGATAATGAGATAATTTTAGATTATATTGCCATTCCTGTTGCATGCAAAGGTCGGATTCCGATTAAAATAATTGATCTATATGGAATAGCAGGAGTAGATATAAATTATCTGGTAAATGCAAAAGAGATTGTTATAGAACACCAAATCACGGGAAACGAAGATAAGGTAACTGGTACAATGGAAAATCAGTTAACAGATAATTTAAAACCAATTGTTTTTAGTGTTGTCGTGGGAACTGGAGTTGAGTTGAATTTGAAGAAAATCAGCCCTTTTTTAGAATATGTTTACACCAGGGATATAAATGATATCTGGAAAAAAGAATATATTAACGACGGCAGGTTTTGGAAAAATACAAAAAATATTGGAATGTTGGTCAAAGTTGGTATAAAAATAACCATTTAATATTTGTTAAGAATTCAGCAAAAACGGCTGTGCTCCTTCTCTGTCAAATAATCACATCGGGAAAAGGATACCCATGAAAATCCATCGACTCCTCCCACTAATGTGCCTTTTCTTTCTCTGTTCACCGGATGATCAGGTCGACCGGAACCTCTTTGGAACCTGGCTGGTCATCGGTTATCAGGACCGGGTTTCCGGCCGGGTGTACGACGGAAAGAGCTATTCGGTTGACGAGGCATTCAAGTTGTATCGTATGGATGAGCAGTTCATAACGGAAATCAAACGGGGGTATGTGGAATTTTTTGGTGAAATAGCGTATTACGATACACTGCAGGAAAAGCTCCATACGGCATCGATTGTCGGACATGCAATAACCATGGACGACAGCCTCGAATTTGCCTATGACGTACGTTCCCGATGCAATGCGCAATTTCTGAAACTCACCAGATGGATGCCGGGGATCGATAGGACCACCCTTACCAGCGTGACGGTCGAGATGAATGAATACTGCATCCGGGTGGATCGAGATTCTCTTCCGTCATCGTGGCCGGGTGAAGACGACGTGACTATACCGGATCCGGAATGCGGTCCGGGTGATTTGATGAATTGGTGAAAGCGGTGTTCGCCAACAATAAATAACCTTGAGGTCCAGTTGTTAGCCATCTATGAAATAAAACAGTATAATCGAGTAAAGTAGAAAGACATGGCTGTCGAAGGCAAACGATACTAACTGACCAGAGGCCTTAAAACGTAAGCCGTGATTTCAACAACGTAGATTTAAATACAATAGAAAATACAAATGAAAAAAGTCGGTATGCGCATCCAATTCATTATTTCGGTATCCATGACATTATTCACCTTTGTTTTTTTATGGTGCTCTCACTCCACTAATCCTGAACAGAATTTTCAGATTACGATTCCTGAAGACATCGCAATCGGAGAGCAGGCTGTCATCACCTGGACCTCCGGATCTTCAGGTGAGCAGATTGAGCATATACGGATTGATCTTTTTTCGGGTGACTCGCTGGCATATTGTATTACGGAGTACACGTTAAATGACGGTACTTATACCTGGCCTCTGGTTCCAGCTGCAATCGGTTCGGGGAATAATTTCCGTATCAGATTAACCGATGCTGATTCAGCGAGTGACAATGTCTCTTATAGTGGTAATTTTACAATTACCTCGGAATACGATGGAACGTTCATCGTCACAGCTCCAAGGTCAGGTGTGGAATATTTTTTCGGAGAAGAAGTTTTCATCACATGGGAAAAAAAAGGTCGTACGGGAGATTCTGTAGTACTGGAACTGGTGGAAGGCACAGTCCCGGTTCATACTATTTCAATGAAAACGGCCAATGACGGGACCTATACCTGGCAACTCGAAGATATGCTGCCAAGCGGTACCAAATATCGTATCCGTATATTATCGTGGTATGACTATGGAATTGTGAGCTACAGCGAATTTTTCAAGATTGATGGACTGCGGCCTGATACCTTCGAAATTGATGATCGGCGTGAAGGATTAGATACGCTTGAAAGTGGATTCACGGTAAGCAGGTCGCTCACGGCAGATGATACCGACTGGGTGGCGGTTTTTCTGGAGAAAGATTCCACCTACGGAATCTTTGCCAAAAGCGCGGCTAGTGCGAAACTTTTTATCTATCCCGCGGATTCCCGGGTGTTCTCCTTTTCCATGATGACGGAATGTCAGGAACAATGGTGCAACGGCTATTCTGAATTTACTCCTGATTCATCCGGCATTTACTTAATTATGCTCACTCCCTATAAAAATACCGGGGAATATGCGGGAAATTATGAACTGACGCTTCAGCAGACACCCCGGGGTGGAACTATCGTTATCAGCCGACCGAAGAAGAATGAGAAAATCGCGGATGGAGAAAATTATTACCTACGGTGGGACCCTTCAGTATTTATCGGAACCGAGGTTTCAATCAAGTTGTACCTAGAAGACTCACTTTTATGGAATGTTACCACCGGAAGAGAAAACAGTGGTGAGTACAAGTGGTTCGTTACGCGTAATATTGAAACGGATTCATCCTATCAGATCAGAATTTTTGATGAAGCGCTCCCAGGTTTTTACGGCAGCAGTGAGCCGTTTACGATTGACGGACTTGATGCGGACGAATACGAAGATGACGATTCCCGCAGCAGGGCTGTTGCAATGGAAATAGGGGATACACTTGAACATACCCTTTGTTTACGTGATACCGACTGGATTTCGCTGGAACTCGACAGCGGAAGTTCCTATTACATCCATACAACAGGTACTGCGTATCCCCGTGTGGAAGTGTTCGACGGAAACGATCTTGACTCAATGGACTATGCAAATGTTGCGGAATCGGATAGTGGATACATCGGCAGTATGCTGTATGATCCGGAGGAGGGCGGACGCTTTTTTCTACGGGTTACACCCGAACTGAGTAATTCGTCCTATCTTGGCACCTATGTCATAACGGTTACCGGAATCAGTGATAGGGATTCGATTGCAATCACCAGTCCCGCTGAGGGGGATGACTGGAAGGGTGGTACTGAATACTCGATTACCTGGGATACAACCGTGCTTCCGGGAACAAGTTGTACCGTCGAGCTGATGAAGGATGATACCGTATATAAATGGATAGCCCAGATAAAGTTGGACAACGGCATATTTAAATGGACTGTTCCGGAGTGTATAGGTAACGGGGACAATTACCGGATTGGGATGAGAAATCTGTTCGCCAAAAATATCACCGGTTTGAGTGAACGGTTCACTATCCAGGCGATGGCACCTGATGAGTATGAGAATGATGACTCACGTGAAAAGGCACAACCCTTCACCATTGGAACTATTCAGCAGCGAACGTTGACATGGAATGATACCGACTGGGTAGCTCTTTCACTGGTTGCCGATAGCGTCTATTATATTCGGACCTATGGTGGTGGTTATGTGGCGGCGGATCTTTTTGCTTCTGATTCGTCTTTGTCGATAGCGTCGTTGAAGCAATACTCCGACGATCCCGCATTCAACCTGATGATTATCTGTCAAAAGACGGGAACGTACTATCTGATGTGTCGTTGTCAATATTCCCGCGATGAGTATTACGGCACCTATGAACTCTCGGTGTTTCAGGGACTTGACCAGGGGAGAGTCGGCGTGACGGAGCCCTCTGCGGGAGCGGTACTGGAATCTGGCGGGCAGCATACGATTGTCTGGGACAAAGACGGAATTGACTATGGAGATGTCAGTCTCTTGCTGTACCGCGATACTGTATTTTTTCAGAATATCACCGGAACGGAAAATAACGGCAGTTTCACCTGGAATCTCCCCGCGAGTATTGAAACCGGGAGTACCTACCGCATCAGAGTACAATACCGTCACTTTTTGCTGAAGATGGTGGAGTTCGGGTACAGTGAGATGTTCACCATCAACGGGTTACCTCCGGATGAATATGAGCCGGATAATACCTGGCGGACAGCCGCTCCTGTTGCACCTGACGGCAACGAGCAGCACCGTACCCTGACATGGAAAGATATTGACTGGGTATCTTTCGTCACGGAAAAGGACTCGATCTACTGGATATGGTGCAATTCCGACAGTGTAAAATCACTCCATCTTTATCGCGACATTGATTCCCTGTTGATAGCCGGACCGGACGATATCATGCCGTCCTCCTTTTTCTGGCAGGCCCCCTTTTCCGATACCGTTTTGCTGGAGATTCAATCAGTGAACAGGTATAACTGGTGGGGGGAATATACCCTGTGCATTCAGAAATTTCACTCGAATAATCTTTTCACGATTGTCGAGCCGGACGCGGGAACAATATGGAATACCGGAACCGTTTGCACCATACAATGGACAAAACAGCCGATGTTTGATGACATCCCGTTGAGGATCTATCTCGCCCTCCGCGGTACGGATCTGCTGCTGATGGGACCGGACTCTCTGAACAGCGGCATGCGCCAGGTGCTGCTGGGAAATGAACTTATGACCGGAGACGATTATCAGATACGACTCGAACCCAAGAATGTACCATTACCTGTCAGCGTGCTGAGCGAACCGTTTTCAGTCATCGGCGTACTGAAAGACGAGTATGAACCGGATGATATCCCGGCCCAGGCAACCGCTGTTGACCCGGACAGCCTTTACCAGCGCCATACCATTGCACTGGGTGATACCGACTGGTTCTCGTTTCCGGTACTTGACAGTACCTGTTACCGTTTCGGACTTGAAGGTGACAGTGTCGTGGGTATGATGAAGCTCTTCGGCGATGAAGGAAGGTCCCAAAAGACGGTACGCATGAAGCTATCGGATTCCTCAGTATATCGTTTCTGGGTGTCTTCGTATGCCGAGGACGTTGTCCTTCAAGTCACCGGCACGGGAGGTGAGTATCATCTCAGCATAAAAACTTTCCGGCCTGATGAATACCGGTACAGGGTTACCGCACCTGAAGAGGGTGCGTCGTTTACCGCCGGTTCCACCGTCACCATCACCTGGACCGCCGATGTGCTCATTGGAGAAGAAGTCGCCATACATCTTCTTAACGGTGAAGGTGTCGTGTGGACTGTCAGTTCAAGCAGAGAGAACAACGGCAGTGCAACATGGGAGGTGCCGACCGGTATTGTGGATGGCGGCGGATATTACATAAAAATTGTCAGTAGAGATGATGATAAAATATATGGAGTGAGTGGCATGTTTTCCCTGACGGAAAATTGACGGAAGCACGTACTTGCGGGGTGGTCGTAAAAACAGCTATGAAAAAAGTGTCGAAAAACGATCCGGAGATGGTTCGTTTATACTGCTCCTGCAGACTATAAGCAAATGGATAAATTGTCAGTGAAGAAAAATACTGTTCTGGTGATCGGGATAAAATGATATATCAGTATCCTAAAACAAGTTTGCTGGTTATGGCACTTTTTCTGTTCTCCGGAACAAGCCTTTTTACAAATTGTGCATCCAATTTCGTTATCAGAAGATCAGCTGATGAAAAGTACACGATAATCAGAGATACAATATTTGTTGAAAATCCGGATTTATCATTTGAGTATGAAATCTTGTTGCGATCAAAAATATTTACCCTGTCCGATGACAGCGCAACCCCCAGACACCTTGAGCTTTGGCCGATAAACGAGCGAGCCGTTCGATGCGCAACTCCGATTGCTTTTACTTTTCTGACGTTGGGTATCGTTCCGGGTATTCTTCCTCATCAATACAACTACGGATTTACACTGCAGGAAAATGAAACGGTATGCACGACTATGGTATCTATAGACGGTGGAATCCGGTTCTCTTTTTGGGATTGGTTTGCCAAACCGTTTCTCAAGAAAGAAAAGGTTATTGCAGAAGGATTGAGAAGGCAGGTCGCAAGTAATAATCTGGGATGGCATAAGCGACCGTACATGATAGATGTGCATTAGAAAAGTAACGTTGCCTTTTACCGGTGATCAGTCAAATGGTAAACCTGGGAAGTGTAGCGGGATTGTTCTCATGACATTGCCATGGGGAGCACCGGAAGCATAAAAGGATTGCAATAGTTCGTACGACCTGTTAAAAGACATTTCAATATAAAAAAAATAAAACAGGAGGCATAAATGACAAGTACGTCTTCATTCAAAAATACAGTTTCTTCGGTCCCGCACACGGGAAATTCCCGCAGTATCGCTTATGCCATAAGGGGAATCGCTCTTTTATTGACAATGGTCTCTCTGGTAATAGCGGAAACGGATGATGATTCCTCTCGTACTGAATTTTCCAAAGCGGGCACACAACGCTACACTCATTATCTTGGTGGAGCCGCCGGGTATACATCAGGATTAGGTCTGTCCTATCGGCACTGGTTCGGTAATAACTGGGGATTTCAGATTACCGGATTTCCATGGTATAGAGAATACACCTATCCTGAAGACGACAATAATAGCTACGGTAGTGAATCTTTGATAAGCGGGGAAAAGACGGAGACCATGGCCAGTTTCGGTGTATTGTTTTTAAAGAATCTGGCTGATGTAAAATATGTCAGATTCCTGGGGTATGCAGGCGGAAATACATTTTACCAGTACGATAAATCCGACTATGTTAAAGCCGAAAGAACATATGACTATGATCTTGACAGGTATATCAACGATACCGTTCATGTCGATAAAACGTATAAGAGTAAAAAAGTAACACTCGGGTTGGGTGCCGGTGCGGAATGGTATCTGTGGCGATTCGGGTTCCATCTGCTACTCGGATTTGCCGGTTCTCACGATTTCGAATCCGGCAGTAATGCCGTTATGCCCACCGTGGAGGGGGGAGTGCATTTCAGGTTCAATTGGCCGAAACGGAAAAAAGGGTGAGATTCAAAATCTTGCGGATGGTATCTGTAGGCCTTTTCAAGCCAATAAGACGGGGTAAGGAAAAGAGAATCATGATGATCACGAAACATACTTTATTTCTTTTATCATACGTGGCAAACATCTGCATAATGCATGCGGCACATGTCAGTGCCTGCGATCCCGATGCCGTTTTTGAGTACTCGGGCCATATATATCAGGAATGGAGAGATGAGCAGTGGTATGATTATTACATGCGGGTGTATTCCATTCGCAACGGAAGTATAACCGACAGCACGTACGTTGACATAAGAAATGGAGGACGGGATACGGTATACACCTGTTCATTCGGTTTTTACGATGACACGAGTATATATACATGGGAAAAGATCTACCGGAACCCGTCATCTGATAATGCCTCTTTACGTGAAACGCGTTATCTGAATCGTGATTGTAAGGTCGATTCGATTTATATAGAAGCGCAGGGATCAGGAAACTGGAAAAAAAGTTCAAGGGATTATTTTACCTATACGACGGATAAACGCCTGAAAGGTCAATTACAGCAGACATTTCTAATTGGCGATATTTGGGATGACAGCTACAGATGGACATATACAACATATGCAGACGGTAAAATCACCGAAGTTTTTGAAGAAGACTGGTTGCCGGTCTCAAAAGTTTGGCAGTATACAAAAAAAAATACCTATGCATTCAATGCATCACTGCTTGTTGAAAATGTGGAGTACAACTGGTCATATCTCAATAAAGATTGGCACTATTCCAACAGGTATACTTTTGAATATGATGAGAACAATCAGGAAATCGAAAAAATCTGGTCCTTCTGGAAAAATGATACATGGCAACTCTACTACAAATACATTACGACGTATGATTCGGAAAGAATTTCGACCCGCGATGAACTCCTATATGATTCACTGAATACTACGTGGAATTCAAGAATGAGATATATCTATGCATATTCGGATACCAACACTCTGCAGACGATTACAACTCAATTTTATAATGAAGATTCAACATGGAAGAACCTGAGAAGGAGAGTGTATCTGTATGGAAATTCTAACGGTATTAAAATTCATCCTTTGAAAAAAGGATTTGTTGAGCGTTCGGGAAAAACTGTACAGTATGATTTGCTCGGCAGGATAAATTTTCGATGTATGCCCGGCAGGGTGAATGTCAGCAATACTCGGAAAAAAGTTTTAATGTTTGAAAACAGCAAAACCCTCCACCCTTGAATGATACGGCAAAGTCGAAGGTTCAACGCCGTCATTATACTGCCTGCAAAAGTGTGTTTATATGAGATTTCTCCGATGGTGCCTCTTTAGAGTTATGATTGATTCTCCGGATAAAGGTGCAGGTATACTCACGTATCTGTTTTGTATCTTGATAGTAAACAAACTTTCCGTACTTCCGGATCTCATTCATTGATTATGCCGGTCCTATTGTCCTCACCCCCGGCACCCTGGTTCGACAGGCTCACCACACCGCCTCTCCGCCCGGCGAGGGGGAACTGAAAGAAAAAAAATGTTTCGGACGAAATGAGAATCGACATTTTTGTTTTAAATTGTTTAACGGCAGAAAAAAAACTCTCAAACCCCTCTCCGGGCGGAGAGGCGGTGCACTGAGGCTCTCGAAGTGGGTGGCCCCGCGGGCCGGGGTGAGGTCACGCGAAACGTAAAATCGAAATGATCAATTACTCATTTGAACTTGACCTTTTCTGAAAAACCGGCCAAAAGAGATCTCCGGTCGCCCAATTTCACCCTCAAAGGCACTTATACCGCCATCCCGCACTATGTATTTTTGTAGGCAGAAGTCAGAATTAAGAAGTCAGAAGTCAGAATGTTGAACAGCTTCCATTGTGTAGATGGAACACTGGTTCCTATCTTCTACAGGACCTCACCTCCTATCTTTTTTGAGAGAGGGAATTGAAAATCCATGCCGTGGTAACGGCATGAACGCCTCTCTCTCTCTCTGGGAGAGGCCACCTCGGTTGCACAACCGAGGGGAGAGGTCACATCTTCTGAATACTGACTCCTGGATTCTGAATACTTAAAAACACCATCGGAGAAACGAATGAATTTCATCGAGGAACTCAAATGGCGCGGGATGCTGCACGACAGCACGCCGGGCACCGAAGAACATCTGAACGGTAAAATCTGTACCGGATACACCGGATTCGACCCGACGGCGTCGTCGCTGCATATCGGCAATCTGGTTCCCATCATGCTGCTCGTGCATTTCCAGCGGGCGGGGCATGCACCGATCGCCCTGGTGGGCGGTGCGACGGGAATGATCGGTGATCCTTCGGGGAAGAGCGTGGAGCGCAATTTGCTCTCGCTTGATGCAATCGAACACAACCTCGCCTGCATAAGGAAACAGCTCGAAAAGTTCCTCGACTTTGGCGGGGAAAACGCCGCGCAGATCGTCAATAATCACGACTGGTTCAAGGATATGGGATTTCTGGAATTCCTGCGTGATGTCGGCAAGCATCTTACCGTCAATTACATGGTGGCCAAGGACTCGGTGAAAAACCGGTGGGATAACGGGATCTCATTTACGGAATTCAGCTATCAGCTGCTCCAGGGGTACGACTTCTACTGGCTGTATGCCAACAAAAAGTGCGAACTGCAGATCGGCGGGTCCGATCAGTGGGGGAATATTACTTCCGGTGTGGAGCTGGTGCGGCGTAAAGCGGGCGGCAGCGCGTATGCCGTCACCTGCCCGCTGCTCACCCGGGCCGATGGATCGAAGTTCGGTAAAACCGCCGGTGGGGAGAGCGTCTGGCTCGATCCGCAGCAGACTTCACCCTATAAATTCTACCAGTACTGGCTCAATGCGGCGGATGCCGATGCCGCGAAACTGCTGCGTACCTTTACATTGTTGCCAAAGGAGCAGATCGAGGCGATCGAAAAGGAGCACGCGGAGGCGCCGCACCTGCGGGCAATGCAGAAGGCGCTTGCAGAAGACGTGACGGTGCGGGTACACTCCCGGGACGATTACAACCGTGCCGTTGAGGCTGCGGGGATACTCTTTGGTAAAGGGACCACCGAAACGCTTCGCGGGCTCTCGGAGCAGGATTTCCTTGCCGTGTTCGAAGGGGTTCCCCAGGCGGAAGTTTCCCGTACGGAACTGGAGGCGGGAATAGCCGTGGTTGATCTGGCGGGAGATACAACCTCCATGTTCGCATCGAAAGGGGAGGCCAGGCGCATGATCAGCCAGGGTGGCCTTTCGATAAACCGTGAGAAATGCAGTGACCCGATGGCGAAGATCGATACCGGCAAACTGCTGCAGAACCGGTATCTGCTGCTGCAGAAGGGAAAGAAGGGGTACTTTATTGTCAAGGCGGTGTGAGTGTGGAATGTGGAAATGATACCACGCATACCACTTTTACGATGCCCCCACCCTTTATCCCTCCCCCGTTTACGGGAGAGGGAAGTTGCTATCATTCCCCCTCTCCCGTAAACGGGGGAGGGGCAGGGGTGGGGGAACAGAACCGGAAAAATCGGTTACCAATTAAGCAATAAGGTCGTAATCAACAGACAACCCGGCGTTAGCCGGTACCGGGAATCACAGGCTCGTTCCCACATTCCTCCACTGGATCTGATCGAGAATGGAAAATATGCACAGTAAAAGAATACCTCCCACAATGTCACTCCGGCAAATACCGGCCGGGATGACAATGTTGACATGGTGTATCCTCCCGTTGATTCTCTGCACGGCATTCATTGCATCAGCCGAAGGTGAGCGATCCATACGGGTGCTTGCGGGTGCGGAATCACATGGAATGATCGATGCCTGTGACTGCGAGCTGGAGCCCGGAGGCGGGGTGGCAAAGCGGGCATCGCTGATCGCTTCCATCCGGAAAGCTTCGGGGGAGATCCTCCTGCTCGATGCGGGAGGTTTTTCCGCAGGGGGCATTTACGATGATTACACCGAAGGGTGGCGGGTCGATTCGGCGCGTACGGTTACCATGATACGCGCAATGGCCCGAATGGGGTACGATGCTGTTGCCGTTGGCGACGACGATCTCCAGCTGGGAGGCTCCTGGCTTGCCGAACAGGCACGGAAGGATTCTCTGCCACTGGTGTCTGCCAATTGTTTTACCGGTAAAAAAAAGCTGCTGTTTGAACCGTATCGCATTATCCGCAGGAACAACCTCCGTATTGCCGTGACCGGTGTAACCACTCCGGAAAAACTCTTCCCGCTCGATACGAGTGTCCGTATCGGCAACCCGGAAACCGCACTCAGGTCGATCTGGAAAGAGATGAGCGCAAAATCCGATATACAGATCATTCTTTCGCACCTCGGGCAGGAAGGCACGGCGGCACTTGCCCGGGCTTTTCCGGATGCGGACCTCATGGTGAACGGTCACCGGAAAACCGATAAACAGCCGGTAACCATGATCGGTACCGTTCCGGTACTCCAGTTCGGATTTCAGGGGAAAAGTCTCTCGGGGCTGGATATAACGGTGGAAAAAAAACGTGTCACGGCAGGCCCTGCCCGGTGGTACGATGTTGTGCCGGAACTTCCCGACGATCCGTCCATTACCACCATCACGAAGAAAAAAAACGGAAAACCGGAGGCCGAGAATACGTACGATCTGTACATCATGAGCATGTGTCCGTACGGGATGGAGGCGCTCGGCAATTTTCTCACCTTTCTCGCATCCGACAGCTCGATAGTCTGGCGGCTCTGGTTTATCGGAACGGCAACTGCCGATACGACCTTCTCATCGCTGCACGGAAACGTTGAGGTGGTTGATGAAATGCGGTGGCTGGCGGTTCAGACGCTCTATCCGGACAAATGGATTGAGTTTCTTCACCGTCGGACTGCGGAAGAGGGGCCGACCACCGGTCTGTTCAAAAAACTGGAAATCGATCCTGAGCGGATAAAAAGCTGGATTGACCGTCACGGAAAAGCAGAACTGAAAAAACAGTATGACCGCTCCACCCGTCTTTCGATCAATGCGTCCCCGACGCTCATGGTGAATAACCGTCCGTTCAGCAGGGCAATCATCGACGGCAACCTCCGCCGCTTTCACTGCGCGGCAACCGGGAATCGGCTCAAGATGTGTGCGTCGCTGCCGGAATGTGTTGAGGATACCGATTGCCGGGCTCCGGGAAAACTGGGTACCTGTGTGGCCGGTACATGTGAGCGGCGCGATGCGGTACCGTTTGTTTTCACGGTAGTCGTTGCCGATTCGACCATGTCGCATCCGGAAGACAAGGTAATCGCCACCACCCGCGAGCTGTTTCCCGGAGCGACGATCAAGACGGTTACCGCACCGTCTCCGCAGGGGAAGAAACTCATCGCCAACTACCTGGTGAAAATGCTGCCGTTCTACCTGTTCGGAAGGGAAGTGACCCTCACACATAATTACTCCTCCATTGAAAAGGGGCTCGTTGATCTTGGTGGAGCCTATACGTTTCAGGAGGGAATCGTACCGGTGAACTATCTGATCGGACGTAAAGCAACGGTGGGTAAAACCGTGCTCTATATCGACCCGTTCTTTCAGGGACTGCCGGATATATTCGCACTGTTCAAAGCGGATACCGCTCTGGGCAGCTCCTGTGACATCCGGCCGGTACTCTTTGATAACCCGAAGGAGGTCAGACGGGGAACCGAGGGAATGTTCCGTCAGGAGGAGGCGCTCCGGTGGCTTGCTCTGGGAGCGATGGGAAAAAAGACGAAGTGGTGCTACCTTTCATCGTACGCTAAGCAGCCGGGCAGTTCGTACTGGACTATCCCCCTTGCGGGATGCGGCGTATCGGCCGATTCTCTGCAGAAAGCAATCGCCCGCTCGGCGGATGCACTGGCGTCGCTCTGGAAGGAGTGCTCGTTGCTCTCGATCCGGGAACCTGCGGTACTGCTGCTTGATAATGTGGAACTCGCCGTGCCCGGGGGTGAACGGGATCTCCGCCGGCTTCTCACCCGCCGCAAACAATAGTCCGCCCGACGGGGATGCCTGATGCTGCCACTGCTCAATGCCGTCTCCTGCTACTCCCTGATGCGGGGGGTACATACGCCGGAGACGATATGCCGGCAGGCGGCACGGTCGGGCTACCGGACGATCTGCATTACCGACCGCAACAATCTCTACGGCTATCCGCTCTTTCTCGATGCCTGCAGCCGGTACGGACTTACACCGATCGCCGGTGCGGAAGTCGACGACGGAACGGAAAGCGCACTGCTCTATGCGGATGGCACCGAAGGTTTTTCTTCTCTGTGCGCCATACTGAGTGAACGACATCTCGCAGAAACATTTTCTCTCGGTACCTCTCTCCATGCCAATAGCACCGGTATTACCGTGGTTACCGACTCTCCTGCTCTGTACCGGCAGTGCTCACCGCAATTGCAGACTTTTTTCAGAGTGCAGAGACTGCGTCGGCTCCCGGAATGGGTTCGCAAGGAGGGCGTTCCCGTGCTTCTTGTACCTCCCGTGGTATTTATTGACGGGAACGACCGTGCAACGCACCGGATGTTGCGCGCCATCGAGCTGCATGCAACACTCTCCCGCCTTCCTGAAAGTGAGCTTTATCCGGATGATGCGCTGCTGCGATCGCCGGAGGACCTGGCGGAGCGATTTGAGATTTTTGACGAAGCAGCCAGACGCACCGTTGATTTCGCCGCGTCGCTCACTCCCTGCAGCCGCCCGGAAACGTATATCATGCCGGAGTTCCGGGAGCAGGGACAAAGCGAACAGGTTCTGAAGGAACGAACGATGGCCGGTGCACTCCGCCGGTACGGTACAATCGAAGGGCCGGTACAGCAGCGGATTGATTATGAACTGAGTATTATCAACAGTAAGGGATTCGCCGGTTATTTTCTGATTGTTGATGATATCGTCAGACAATCACCCCGCACCTGCGGTCGGGGCTCCGGTGCCGCCAGCATTGTCGCGTATGCTCTCGGAATCACCAACGTGGATCCGATCCGCTACAATCTGCTTTTCGAACGGTTCCTCAACGCGAGCCGCGATGATCCACCTGATATCGATATCGATTTCGCCTGGGATGAACGGGACAAGGTTCTCGAGTATGTTTTCAAACGATACGGGAAGCAGCATACCGCTATGGTTGCCACGCATCAGACCTGCGGTGCGCGGATGGCGATCCGTGAAGTGGCACGGGTTTACGGAAGAACCGAGAGCGAAATCAGTTCCGTTACAAAAAAGATACCCTGGTTCGCCGATCTGGAATCGTACAGTGCGGATCTTGAAAAACTGCTGCATGCATGGCCTGCACTCCGGGAGGTCAATCTCGAACCACCCTGGCCCGATATCCTGCGGGATGCGGGAGCAATAATCGGGCTGCCGCGCGGTATCGGTACGCATTGCGGGGGAGTGGTGATCACCTCCGGCCCTGTTCAGAATGTTGCACCGCTCCAGCGGAGTGCGAAGGGGTATCAGATTCTGCAGTGGGAAAAAGACGGTACCGAAGCAATGGGACTGGTTAAAATTGATCTGCTCGGGAACCGCTCGCTTGCGGTTATCCGCGATGCCGTCCGATCGGTTAAGCGGGAATTCCCGACGTTCGATGAAACCCGTATCGACCCGCAGAGTGATCCGTCAACCATGCGCCTCCTTGCCGAGGGGCGCAGCATGGGGGTGTTCTACGTTGAATCTCCCGCAATGCGCCTTCTGCAGCGTAAGAGCCGCAGAGGAGATTTTGAACACCTGGTTATTCACTCGTCAATTATCCGTCCGGCGGCCAATAAATACATTCGCGAGTATCTTCACCGATTGAACGGAAAACCGTATACGCCGCTTCACCCGCTCATCGGGAAGGCGCTCGACGAATCGTACGGGATCATGGTGTACCAGGAGGATGTATCGAAGGTGGCGGTGGCGCTTGCCGGATTCTCCCCGGAAGAGGCGGACCGGCTGCGGAAAATCGTCACCAAAAAAGCGGGGACCGAAACGTTTGAGCAGTACCGGGGGAGGTTCTATGCGGGAGCCCGGCAAAAAGGGGTTGCCGATACGGTGATTGATCAGGTCTGGGAGATGATCTGTTCGTTTCAGGGGTACTCATTCTGCAAACCGCACTCGGCAAGCTATGTGCAGGTGTCGTTTCAGTCGGCATGGCTTAAAGCCCATCATCCGGCACACTTCATGGCTGCGGTTCTCTCGAATTACGGTGGTTTCTATACAACGCAGGCGTACATCAGCGAGGCGATGCGGATGGGGCTGGTAGTACGTCCTCCCGATGTAAATAGAAGCGATGTGGCCTACACCGCTTCCGGCAGGGAGATTACCGTCGGTTTATGTCAGATAAAAGGTCTCTCCTCGGATGCAGCCGAAACGGTGGTGGAGGAACGGAGAAAGGGAGGGTGGTATCGGTCGATTGCGGAACTTATTGATCGGACGGCACTTACCGAAGACGATGCCGAGAAACTGCTCCTCGCCGGTGCAACCGATGCGATTGATGGTACGCTGAACCGTTCAAGGCACTTCTGGGAGCTGCGCCACTACTTCAGAAAGAAACAGGGAGGAAGTACCCCGCCCGAGCTTAAACCGTATTCCGCGGGGAAACTGATCAGGTTGCAGTACTGTACGCTCGGTTATCTTACCGATCGTCACCCGATCACTCTTGTTGCACGGAGTGGCAGCCGCCCCCCCGATCGCGCATCCGGGATTGATGCAGCGGTCGGAAAAAAGGTGACTCTGTACGGATGGTGTGTCACAGCAAAAACCGTCTCAACGGCCACCGGGGCGGCTATGGAGTTTGTTACCTTCGAGGATGAAACCGGTATTTTTGAGACGGTGTTTTTCCCTGATGTCTATTCCCGCTTTGCCGGTCTGCTGTCGATGCAGTCCGCGTTTATTGTCAAAGGGAACGTAACCGAAGAGTTCGGCGTCGCGGTTGTCGAGGTCGAAACTATTGTAAAGTTGTAGTAATCCCGGTGGCTGAACGGACAGCGTTTGTTCTCTGCACTTTTTTTTCTGCTATTCCTTGATTCATTTGTCTGAAAAATACCTATATTTATAGTATCCGTTGTATGCACCGAGGGCTGAGAACACTATATGAATCTGCTGCGCATGAACGTCTTCACTATTATCGGGCGTACCCGAAAAAGGTCCGTTTTCAAAGTACGGTAATTCGTTCTGTTTCAGCAACTTCATTCATGTACCAACTTGCCTGATGCATACGTAAGGTGATTCATCCTGTCATATAAGGAGGTAAATATGAGCAGGAATCTGTTCTTTTTCATGCTGGTACTGGCTGGGTTCGCAATGGTGACCGCGGAGCAGTCGGATGCACTTGTTCTCAAGAGCATTCTTGAAAAGTGCGGTTTGGGAAGCGTTTCCGCAGATGATGTGGCGGAAATGGAAAATGATCGGGTCGTCAAACTCAATATCGCTAACCGGGATGTAGCAAATGACGGTATCACGGTGATCCCCGGAGAGATCGGGAAGCTCTCGGAGTTGCGCGAATTTGTCTGTACCGACAATTCAATCGAGGTGATTCCGCCGGAGATCGGCGACTGCAGTAACCTCAAAAAAGTTGATTTCGGCAGCAACCGGATAGCCGTACTTCCCCCGGAAATAGGGAAACTGAAAAAACTCGAGAGTCTGGACCTGCGACACAACTCCCTTGAAACACTTCCTCCTGAACTCGCATCATGTCGAAATATCAAGTACCTGTGGCTCTGGGGCAACAAACTCACCGATATCACTCCGGTGGTGCATCTGACAAATCTCAAAGAGTTGTATCTGAAAGACAACCGGCTTATAACGCTGCCGCCAGCAATTATGAAAATCAAATTCGATTATATCGATTTTCTGGGAAACCGGTTGTGTCATATGCCGTCACGGCTTGATAACTGGGCAAAAAAGATCGATAACAAATACAGGAGTACCCAGCGGTGTCAGTGAGCAAAGGGTTGCACGGTAAATGGTCCGTGGAGGAAGAGTATGGTTACGGATACCTGTGGCATCTGTTAAAAAACATAGTGCGGGTAGAGGCTTTGTATCCTGTCAGAACTCATCTGCATCCTGCCAATCCACCTCCACTGCACCATCACGGTTGAGTAGTTACTACCGTTATGGAAATGCCGTCCGGATGGTGAGGACTGTGGGCCTGATGGGTCAATATATACTTTCCGGTAGATTTTCCTGAGCATAACGACCTTCTGTCCCTGATCAACAATCCTGCCGTTTTCATGATGCCGACGCGGTCGGCCAACCGGGCGGCCGCATCCACTAAACTCAATGCATAGCCCGGCGGCAGCTAAGTCCGTTTCCTGCATTTTTCCACTCAGTACTATCCAACCGCTGCGGTACCGTCACTTACTGATCATCACCCGTTTCGAAAGCTCGGTGTCGTTCGATCTGATGTGAACAATGTAAAGCCCCGCGGAAACCGGTTGGTACGAACAGGAGTAGGCATACCCGGCTCCGGAACGCTGCGGTGTGATCATACCCGACGTATGAATGACCTTGCCGTTGACATGGTGGAACAAGACGGAGACCGGACCGATATCGCAGGCGCTGTTCAGAGAGAAGGTGTTCCTGCTGAAATGCATCGTGCCGGAAGCAAGCGTCTTTCTCGTCATGTTGCCGATGTGCGTCGCCTCTGCATCGGAAGAGACGATGAACGCGGTTTCGACATCCTGTGACGGAATAACGACCGTGGCCAGCTTGTCGTTGCCGTTCCAGACGATACCTGTTTCGCCCCGCGGCACCTGCCCGGTGGACGAATACGACTGAATCGGCGAGCCGTTGAAGAAGAGTGTCGGTGCACCCGCGAGACCATGATAAATGATCTGATATGCCCTTTCATCCGGAGCATTGTCGTAGGTACCCTCGGCGCCACCAACCGTCACTCCGGAGATCGCATCATTGTAGTGCAACTGCGTTGTTCTGATTTCACCGTTGAGGCGATGTTTCTCGGTGACACCGTCATCCTCGTAGTGCGTGAAGTTTCCGTCAGCTCCGGCATACACGTGTATATTAAGCGTATCGTGCGTGATCCAGAAGGTTGACTTGGCGAAGGGAGCCTTCGGAATAATCGCACCGGCCTTCACGAACACCGGCAGAACGCCTTTGGCCGCATAGTAGTTGGTCGTTTTATTACCTTCGATTTTGTCGTCATTCCAGAAGTCGTACCAGTCACCCTCGGGGAACCAGACCGAAACATTGTTGTTTCCGTCGGTGCAGTTGGGAGCGACCAGCATCTCTTTTCCCCAGTAGTACTGCATATCCTTCTGCCAGGCTGTTTCGTTGTCCTGATCCTCAAAAAACATTGAACGCACCATCGGCATTCCCGTACGGGCGGCGATATGGGCATACGAATAGATATAGGGCATCATTTCGTAGCGGGTGGTGCAGAATCTCTTCGCAATCGCCTGGCTTGATGATGAGTTCTGCAGCGGCCAGCGTTTATGAGACGGACCGTGCGGTTTCCAGATCGGCGTGAAACTCCCGAAGGCATAGTCCCATTGACAGAACAGATTGTCGGAATTCGCCGTCTGGTTGTGATGCCCGCCGGCGTCATGGTTGAAGAACGGAAATCCGGAAAGACCGGCAGCCTGCATTGCGCGCACCTGATACGCCATATCCTCCCAGTTCCCGGCGAGATCCCCCGTCCAGTAGATACCGTACCGCTGTGCACCGGCGGTGATGCCGCGGATCCAGAAGTACGGGCGTTTGCTGCCCTTCATCGCTGGGTCCCATCCCTCTTTCACACACGCTCTCATCGTCATGTAGTGATAGTTGATCGACTCTTCGGCCCAGTACCTGCCGTTTGACAGTTTGACATTGTGATTGTGGTCAGGATAATCGAATTCATCCAGCCAGATCGCGTCTCCGGGATATCCAAGCGACGGATTGAACGCATGGTCCCAGAAAAGATCCCAGATCCATTCACGTGCCGCCTGCTTCGTAAAGTCGGGACAAGCACCGTACTGGGTATTGCCATTGATGTCCAGAGACGGGTCCCAGCTCGGATTCAGCTGGATTCCGGGCCGGTTGAGATCGAGCGTTACGGTGATGCCGTTCTGATCACCCCAGCGTTTGTATGCCGCGGGATCGGGATAACGGTCTTTGCGGAATTCGAACCATGAGTTTTTCTGCCCGGAGGTCGCTTCATTTGAAGCGCGCCATGCATTGTCGTTCACCTGATGATCAAACGGAAACCCAGCATTGCGATGCTTGCTTATCATGTCCTTCCACCAGGACTCTCCTCTATTACCCGGATCACTTTTATCGGAGAGATGCAGTCCGAAGATTGATTTTGTCAGCATGCGGGGAAGTCCCGACAGCTGCATGTACCGGCCGAGTACCTGCGGGAGCTTCGGTCCGGCAATAAAGAAGTAGTCCATCCTGCCGCCGTAGCCTTCGTCATTGATCGAAAGTGAATAGTCGTTGTTGTCGTTGAATGCAACCGTATGGGTGAACGTTGTATTGAGCAGAACACCATACCCCTTCGAGGAGAGATAAAACGGAACGACACATGCACCTTCGCCACCACTTTTCACGCTTCGTGTGGTGCCGCGCCGGTCCACATGGGGAATGCGTCCGTAGGTCGTATGGCCGAGTCCGGCGAAATGTTCCGCATTATCGGGAACAAAGCTTTCCGCCAGTGTATTGCCTTCCCAGGTGATACCCTCGTCCTCTTCGAGTACCGGAGCGTCGCTGTTGTCGATGGCGAACGAGAGTTTCAGCGGTGATTTGGCAATCCGGAGAACAACGCCACCGCCACTGGTGAGCGTCAGCTCATCATCCGTTTCCGCGACCTCAAGCGCGCCTTCCCAGTCATGGCGTTCCACGATCTCGTAGTGATCATCTTCAAAGAAGTCCTCTCCCTGACGCACCGCCTGCACTCTCACCATGTAGTCGCCGTACGGAGTAATCCGCAGCTGCTGATCGGACTGGGTCGTGATAATCACACTTCTGCCTTCTTCCGAATAGGCGGAGAAACTACTCAGACTTTCGGCAAAAACCGCTGTGGAAAAGGATACGATCAGAAATAACAAAACAGATGATACAGACGTGCGGATACGATAGCTCCCCATTACTTCTCCCCCTTTTAATTGTTTTTTCCATCATACTATGCTGTATTATTAAATATAGGCATAGAAATACCGTACGTGCCTGGTTTTCTGTACTACCTGGTTTTTTTATATACGGAATGGATGCAATCGACGGCGGCAGGAGTAACTGCTCTGTTCACCGTAACCGTTTGTGATGTGAATAGTTACCTGAAAAATGAGAAACCGAATTTTATTTGCCGACAGGGGTAGTTGTTTAGTGTTTGTCCGGAAACTCTCTATACATACATTGAGCGGAGCGCCTGGAAGGTAGCGTAGCGATCGGTTACTCCCGATGCAACCGACTTTTTATCCAGTCAGAACTCATCTGCATCCAGCCAATCCTCATCCACTGCGCTATCGCGGTTGAACATCAGATCATACGGACAGTCACATCCGTTATGAAAATGCCGTCCGGATGGGGAGGACCGGGGGCCTGATGGGTCGGCATGCACTTTCCGGTAGATTTTCCTGAGCATAACAACCTTCGGTCCCTGGTCAACAATCCTGCCGTTTTCCATTATGCAGACGCGGTCGGCCAGCCGGGCGACCTCATCCACCTGGTGCGTGACATACAGCATCGGAAGGCTCAAGGTTTGTTTGATGCTCTGCAACAGGGTGAGGATCTGAACGCGGGAGGTGCTGTCCAGTGCGCTGACCGGTTCGTCGAGCAGGAGCAGCTCCGGTTGTGCGAGCAGGGTCCTGCCGATCGCGACACGCTGCTTTTGGCCTCCGCTGAGGGTCAGCGGAGAACGGTCAAGCAGCGTGCGCAGATCGAGCAGTTCAACCACCAGATCCTCTGAAAATCGATGTGTTCCCTGACGTGCCCGTTTCAGGCCGTACTGCAGATTCTTTCTTACGTCAAGGTGTGGAAACAGGTCTGCATCCTGAAAAACGTATCCCACGTGTCGTTTGTGAGGTGGAAGTACCTGTCGTTTTCCGGTATCGAGCCAGCATGTTTCATTTACGGTAATGGTTCCTTCGTCAATACGTTCAATGCCGGCAATGGAACGGAGCAATGTCGTTTTTCCACATCCGGATCGGCCCCAAACCGCCGTTACACACGGTTCTTCTATAGAAAACGCGGCGGAAAGTGAAAAGGTCGGTTTCCGCAGTTTGATCGAAACAGAGAGATGTGGAACCGGTTCATTGCCGCCTGGCCCGGAAAGGCCGATACGGGGGAGTCGTTCCCCCGCAGCGGGTACCGTTCCGGAGGAAGAAACAGTACAAATGGTCGTATGCGGCCGTTTATTGTTTACGCTGACCATATCCCAATCCGTTCATGACAAGCAGCATGCAAAATGCACATCCCATCATGACTGCCGCCAGCTGGTGCGCATCGCCGTAACGGGATGTTTCAACATATTCATAGAGAGCCGTTGACATAACACGGGTTTTTCCCGGTATGCTGCCACCCACCATGAGTACGATACCGAAGGCTCCAATTGCGTGTGCAATTCCTGCAACGGCGCCGGTGATAATCGCGGAACGGAGTTGCGGGAGCACCACGGAGAGAAACCGGTCAAGCGGTGATGCACCGAGGGTTGCGGCCACTTCGATCGGGCGGTTGCCCAGCCGTTCGCAGGCGGTCTGCAGCGGGGCAAGAACAAAGGGGAACAGGTAAATCACCATCGCGACAACCAGACCTTCAAAGGTGAAGGCAAGCGGACCGATTCCGAGTGCGGCACAGAGTTTCCCGATACCACCGTTTCGTCCGAGCAGTAAAAGCAGATAGAAACCGAGTACCGAAGGCGGCAGCACCAGTGGCAGCGACAACAGCGACGTTGCGGTAGTTTTGATCAGAGGGCGCGAGCGTGAGAGCAGCCATGCACAGGGAATCGCAAGCATAAGCGTGATACCGGTTGCTGCAACGGCAAGTTTGAGGGTGGTGATAATGACGTCGGTCTCCATGATCATACCTCACCGGGAACATTGTAGCCGAATGCTCTTATATGGGTGACAATCGGCGGTGAATGCATGAATTGTATGAATTCGGTGGCAATCGGTGCTCCAGCGGACCTGGCGATTACGGCCATACGCTGTTCGATCGGAGCGTACAACGCGGTATCTATTACCCATACTCCCGTAAATGGTTTTCCGGAGGAGATAAGGGTACTGTAGGCGACAAAGGCAAGTGGTACGTTCTCCGTTACCGCGAACTGAAAACACTGGCCAACCGAACGGGCGTACACCAGACGTTTCTGCAATGGCTTCCAGAGGCCCAACGCTTCCAGTACCTGCTGTGCAGCTTTGCCGTAAGGGGCAACTTCCGGTTGCGCCAGTGCGATACGGTGAACCTTTGCAAGTGCATCGGCAAGTGACATTGTCGAGTCGACACAACTTCCGGCTGCAACGAGTTTACCGTAAGCATAGGTGGTAACCGTAGCGGGATCAACGATCTTTTTCCGGGTGAGTGTATGAATAGCGGTGGTGTCGGCCGCCATGAAGAGGTCGTAGGGTGCACCGTTAAGCAGCTGCGACAGCAGATTGCCGGTTGAAGCGGAAGAAATAAGAAGCCGATGCCCGGTGTGTACCTGAAAAGAATCGGCGATTTGAATGAGAACCGGATGAAAATTTGCTGCAACCGCTACTGAAAGCGAACCCGCATTCGCGGTGGAAATCGACAATGTGAAAGTTAACAGAAGAGCCAATGTGAAAAAACAATGTTTACCGTTAGTCATGGCGGTTTTTCCATAGTGTGCGAAGTAAGCCCTCGTCGATTGAAATGCCGTTTTCCCGCAGTACAGCCCGCAACGATGAATACCCTGATTGTTCTCCGATTGAATAGGAGCTTCTGCGACCGACACCGGCGGGATCAATCGGTTGATAGGCAAGCGGATCACGGAGCATACCGTGGCAATGGATACCTGATTCATGCCTGAATGCATTGCTGCCGCAGATTGCCTTGTTCGGTTGCTCCGGCAGATTGAACAGCCTGGTGGCAGTGCGACAGAGTTCGTCGAGTACTTCGAGCCTGAGTGATGTCGTGTATCCGTACAGCATGACCGCTGCAGTGATTACCTCTTCGAGGGGGGCATTGCCCGCGCGTTCTCCGACTCCCTGGACGGTAACACTCACGGCGTCAACTCCCGCCTCGATTGCGGCAAGTGTGTTGGCTGTTGCAAGACCGAAATCATTATGGCCGTGAAATTCAAGTTGCGCCGAGGGGCAGTTGGTTTTAATAGCGGTAATGGTGCGGCTGACTGATTGCGGCGTGGCGCTGCCGACGGTATCAGCAATTCGGATACGTGAAGCTCCGGCTTCCACTGCAGCCGTGATGAACAATTGCAGAAATGAAGGATCGGCTCGTGATGCATCCTGAGCACCAATCGTCACCCGTGGTGCTGCACTCAGAGCGTATCCGATGAGTTCCGACAGGTGTTTAAGCACCTGCTCGGGGGAGTTTCCACCTATTGCCATGTGGCAATCGGAAACGGGAAACGAGATATGAATAGTTGCTGCATTCGCCTGTTCGGCAGCATCGATATCGTCCTTCCTGGCACGACACCAGGCGCTGCAGTTGACCGACGGATGGCGTTCCTGCAACCGCCGTATCTCCTCAACGGCATCGGCACCCTGTGCCGGACAGCCGATTTCCGCTTCGGAGATACCCAGAAGGGCGAGACGGTCGAAAATAGCCGCCTTCGCGTTAAAAGAAAGCACGGCTCCCGGCATTTGTATCCCATCACGCAGCGTCGTATCAACGACTACCGGAAGCCGCGCACTGCCATTCATGCTATCTGATACTCCGGGACGTCGTTACCGTCTTCAAGTGCATCGAGTATCGCTTCAACCTTTGATTCGTCAAGATTCCCGTACCAGATTTCCTGCGGGTACACCACCATCGCCGGCCCGCGGTCACATACCTTGAGGCACCCGGTGGCACTGACCTGAGCATCGATACCACGGTCGACTATTTCCTCTTCGAGGAACTGCAGGAGTGACGGTGCACCTTTTTTATTGCAGACGCCCTGGGGATCTCCACTGAGGCGAAAGGAGTTGCAGACTAACAGATGGTAGGTTGGCTTTTGCATAGATACTCCGTTGACAAAGTGATTTATATGGATCTACTTGCTCTGATAACAGAGCTGTTGTTAATGGTGCAAAATTGAAACAAATTCAAATGATCTCTTCCGTTTTCTTTCCCGTAGAGACGTCGCATGCAACGTTTCTACGGAAATGTGTGTTACCCTTTTCGCCCTTGCCATTTCTCCTCTACCGTAAGCGGGGGAGGGGCAGGGGTGGGGGATCATCCGCAACCACCCTTATTCCCGGAACATGCCTCACCACAGCGGGTGGGGGCACGTGCGGTCATGTAGGCGGGCAACGGCTTTCCGGTAAAGAGTTCCTCGAGTGCCGGAGTGATAAGACCCTCCATGGTAAGAACCCGGATGCCGTATTCAGCAAGCAGTTCAACGGGTGATGATCCGGCGAACTGGACGAGCACGGTGTGACAATCATCGAGCATACGGGCAAGCGCGTGCCACCGGTCACTGCCGCCGCCCATCGGTGGGGTACGGCGTTCTTCTATCAACCGGGGACCATCAGGGCCGTTTTCAAAAATGGAGAGGGTGGAGGCCTGACCGAGATGCTCATTGACCATAACGCCTTCCATTGTGGCCACGGCAATGCGCTGAGCAACGGCATTTCGTTTGTCGTGAGCACTGGTGCAGCAGCCTCGCAACAGTTTGTCAAGTTCCTCCGGATTCGCCTCTCCGATAAAACCTGCCGCATCGGCGCGACAGCGGACGCAGTGGCGCATCTGCGGAATGAACTGCTGCGCCTCAGCACGAATTTTATCGACGGTGGCACAGTCGGGTTCGGCAATGTTTTCAAAATCTGAACCGGCTGCCGGCAGCATCGGGATGCAGTTGAATATGTCCACGTCGAGCGATGCGGCTTTTTCGGCGATCGCCGGAATATGATCCAGGTTGATTCCCGGGAGAAGAATAGAATTCACTTTCACGGTAACGCCGAGTTCCTTGAGGCGTGTAATCGCTTCGAGCTGCCGTTCAAGCAGCACGGTGGCACCGGCAACGCCGCGAAGAACACGGGTTCCGTCACGGAACCAGCGGTAAACACGCGATCCGATCTCAGGATCAACCGCATTGACGGTAATGGTCACGTGAGAGACCTCAAGGTCGGCCAGTTGCCTGGCGTACTGTGCCACCTGCATACCGTTCGATGCGACACAGAGAAGCATTTCGGGATAATGATTCCGCACGAGCGAGAGGGTTTCGATGGTTTTTTCGGGGGTTGCGAAAGGGTCACCGGGGCCAGCTATGCCGACAACCGTGATATCCGGACGTTTCTCGAGTGCAAGCTTCAGGTATTCGAGTGACTGACGGGGAGTGAGTACCGCCGAGGTTACCCCCGGACGACTCTCGTTGACACAATCGTAAAGACGGTTGCAGAAACCGCACTGCACGTTGCAGGTCGGGGCCACCGGAAGGTGTATCCGACCGTATTTATGTTTGGCACCGGCATTAAAACAGGGATGCAGACTCAGATCAATACTCATTGCACTACCTCCTCACGCTGATGGTCTGATGCCGTTGTGACGGTATCGGTGTAAAGTCCTCGTGAATTTTCCTTTGCAGACAGATCATGTTCGTTGTTTTCCAGCCGGCCTTCCGGTAGAATTCGAGCGCATGGTCGTTGCGACGGTCGGCAAGCAGTTGCATCCGTACACAGTTGTGATCCAGCGCCCAGCGGCGGATCGATGAGAGCAGTGATGCGCCGATGCCGCGCCGGCGGTACAGGGCGTCGACAATCAGGTCTTCGACCAGTGCACTCAGTCCACCTTCGGCGGTTGAGACATTTATCTGAGCCGTACACATTCCGACAATGCGGTTGTTCACTTCGGCTACCCGGATGGCTCCGTGGGTGTGATCGGCCATGAGTGCGGCACAACCGTGACGGTGTTTACGGTCATTAAAAGTGAAATCATCTTCGATGGTGAAGAGCTGTCGGAGCAGTCCGACCATCGCATCGATATCGTAGGAGCGACCTTCCCGTATGACAAATGCATCCTGGAACATGGGTCTCCTTTCACCAGGTCATATAGCCGACATCCGAAGCGGCCTGTTTATGGTCGATGATGGTATTGACGATCCGGTCGAAGAGCTGCAGGGTGCCCTCGTATCCCGTATGGAGCAGACGCTGTCCACCGAGTCGGTCGTGCACCGGGAAACCGGCACGCACCAGAGGGATACCAAGCTTTCGGGCGAGGTGATACCCTTTACTGCTGCCGATAAGCAGTTCGGTACCGGTCTGTGCCGCAGCTGCGTTGAGATCTTCAAAGTCGGCATCGGGCAGAATCATTGTTTCACTCAGGTTCGGCAGCGAAGCACAGGTGCCGCGCAGCTGTTTCTCCGAGGCGCCACTTACGATAACGGTAACTCTGCAGCCGATTTCTGCGGCGAACAGGGCCAGTGCCGGAGCGAGGTCCTCATCGCCGTACACCGCGATCCGTTTTCCGGCAACGAATTTATGCCCGTCGACATACGAATCAACCAGTCGTGCCCGGGTAAGGGTGTGCTGCTGCGGAACGGGTGTTCCGGCAATACGCGACAGCGTACTGAAAAACCGGTCGCACGCATCTATTCCAAGCGGCAACGGCAGGGTGTACGAAGACATATGACACCGTTGCTGCAGCAATGCCGCAGCGGAAAGATCGGGTTTTTCGACAGATCGGAATTCTATTGCCGCAGCGCAGGATCCGGTGGCGGTAAGCTCTGCGATAGTGGTACCACCCTGCGGAATTGACTGATAATCTTCCCAGCTTCCACCGTCAAGAGTGAGCGAGTAATCAGGAGTCATGATACATTCCAGACCGAAACTTTCCACCACCGAACGGAGGTGTCTGAAGTCGGCAGGGGAGAGCATGCCGGGAAACAAGGCAACCGACTTGCGGGGGGTGGCATACTGCGCGAAACGGTCGATCAGTCCGTAGACCGTCCGGTGGAACCCGTCAATATGGGTACCATGGTAACTGGGGGTGGACACGTGAACAATCGGCGGCAGTTCGGTTGCGGGATCAATCCCCCGCAGGTGCATCGCGATGTCTTCTCCGATAGTCTCGGCCAGACAGGTGGTGGCAATACCGATAAGCGACGGATGGTACTGTTGCACCATATTACTGATTGCCAGTCGGAGATTGTCGCCGCCGCCGAAAATGGTCGTTTCTTCTGAAAAACTCGACGAAGCGATATCGATCGGTTCCCTGAAATGGCCGATCACATAGCGGCGGATATAGGTGGAACACCCCTGCGAACCGTGCAGCAGTACCATGGCTCCCTGGATTCCCTTGAATACCAGTGATGCACCGAACGGTGCGCAGAGTTTGCACGCATTCCGGGTGGCCGTATGATTCGGACGGGTGGCTGTTTTCGTGGTACTCACCGGGACTCACTCCTTCCACTGCGACGGGGAACAAACCGCCATATGGGACTGCTTACAGTAGCATGTACTTCACGGGCGAAATTGGCCATTCCTTCAAATCCGGCCAGCGCGGTTTTGCGTTCATGGTTGTGATCACAAAAGCCGATACCGAGTTTGTACGCAATGGGGCGTTCCTTGACACCGCCGATGAACAGATCGACATCCTTTTCAAGAACGAACCGCGCGAGTTCAAGGGTTGATGCATCGTCCACAATGATGGTGCCGGGAGTGCAGAGCTGCTGAAGCACTTCGTAATCCTGTTTGTTGCCGGTTTGCGACCCGACCACCGCGGTTTCCATCCCCAGCATCCGCAGCGACTTGATAAGCGAGAACGCCTTGAAGGCGCCACCGACATACACCGCGGCTTTTTTGCCTGAAAGATCCCGTTTGCAGGTTTCGATAACCGGCATAATTTCTGCAATTTTTTCTCTGACCAGTTCCTTTGTACGGGCGAGCATCGCACGGTCGTCAAAGAACGAGGCGACATCGTACAGAGCTTTCGCAGTATCTTCCACCCCGAAGTATGATACCCGGATATAGGGAATTCCGTAGTGTTCCTCCATATACTGCGCAAGGCGGGTCATTGATCCGCTGCACTGCACCACGTTGAGCGATGCGCCGTGTGCGCGGCGGATATCGTCAATGCGTCCGTCGCCCGTCATGGTCGCGACAACCTCGACACCCATCTGCCGGTAGTACTCTTTAATAATCCATGTTTCACCGGCAATGTTGAAATCACCAAGAATATTGATGCTCTGTCTGGGAATGTCATCGGTTGGTACTTTGCCCATGAGTGCGGCCAGCGCGTCGCAAGCAGCGGCGTAGCCGTCTTTTTTTGTTCCCCTGAATCCTTCACTGTGTACGGCGATCACGGGAATTTTCTTCTCCCTGCTCACCATGGTGCACACCGCACCCACATCATCACCGATTACCCCGACCACGCAGGTCGAGTAGACAAATGCAGCCTTCGGCCGGTACTTGTCGATGAGTTCGAGCAGTGAACGGTAGAGCTTCCGTTCACCGCCCGAAATGATGTCGATCTCCTGCAGATCGGTGCAGAAACTCATCCGGTGCAGCTCGGGACCGGAGGAGAGTGCCCCTCTGATATCCCAGGTATACGCCGCACAGCCGATCGGACCGTGAATAAGATGCAGTGCATCGGCGACCGGATAGAGCACCACCCGAGACCCGCAGAAAACACACGCCCGTTGCGAGACCGCGCCGGCGAGCGACTTCTTTTCGCACGACAGGGCCGCGCCGTCCCCGCTGCCGGCACGGCTGATTTGCGGACGCCGTGCCTCCAGGAGGGGAAGTGGGGTAGTGAAAGATGTGCCGTTCATCGTTACATCACCAGCTCGAATGATTCTTCCGGTGCATCGCGATCTTTACGGTCGAGAAGCGCGTCGAGAATGTTTTTGAGCAGATACATGCCTCCCGTGTAGCCTACCTGCGGAAGGTAACTGTGTCCGATACGGTCCAGAATCGGAAATCCCATCCGTATGAAGGGGATATCCTCGTCGCGGGCAATGTATTTGCCGTACGTATTTCCAATGAGCAGATCAACCGGTTCATTCTTGATCCACTGATGCATCAGGAACATATCGGCTTGTGCGCCGTTTTTGACTTTCAGATCGGGAACCGCATCACCCGCGATCTCCCGTATCCGCTTTTCGAACTGTTTCCCGGGGGTGCCGCTTACCACATACACCGGCTTCATGTCGATATCGACCAGAAATTCCACCAGCGGTGTCAGTATATCGGGATCACCCCAGAGAGCGACGCGTTTACCGAAGAAATACTGCTGCATATCGGTAATGATATCGACCATGCGGCCGCGCTCATCGGTCAGAACGTCGGGAACCGGTACGCCCGCTTTTTCGGCAAGCGCCATGACAAAACGGTCGGTGGCACTGATCCCGATCGGAAGATCGAGCATGCTGAAGGGAACATTGCACTTTGCGTCAAGTTCTTTCGCCGCGGCTTCGCTGCAGAATGTACCGAGCGCCAGCGTGTGTTTCGCATCACCGGTGAGCTTGAGTTCCTCGATGGTAACGCCGCCTTTAGGGTAGAACCGGAAGGTTCCGCTCTGCGGTGCGTCCATAACATCGGAGGTGTCGGGGAAGAGAATTACCGGTGCATCGAGCAGGCCGGCAATCCGTTTGATCTCCCGCATATCCGACGGCTCAACCCAACCGCAAACGAGGTTGATCAACTCGTTTTTCCGGCCGGTGTTTTCCGCAAAGCATTTGGCCATGTTTTTAACCATGGTGCTGTACCCGGTTATATGGCTTCCCACGTAACTTGGCGTGTTTGCATAGATAACATGTTTCCCTTCGGGGATCTTGCCATCAGCCTGCGCTTTGGCAATAATCTGCGGAAGATCGTCACCGATGGTTTCCGACAGGCAGGTGGAGTGCACCGCGATAACCTTGGGATCGTAAATCGTGAAGATATTATCGATCGCAGCAAGCAGGTTCGACTGTCCTCCGAATACCGAAGAACCTTCGGTAAAGGAGCTGGTTCCCGCCATCACCGGCTCTTTATAGTGCCGGGTGAGGGTACTGCGATGATAGGAGCAACACCCCTGCGACCCGTGACTGTGGGGCAGACAACCTTGTATACCCAGCGAGGCGTACATTGCCCCGATCGGTTGACAGGTTTTCGCAGGGTTGACGGTGAGCGCTGTACGCTCTTTTATCTCTTTGGGTGTATGTCGTAACAACATAAATTTCTTCCTTCCCTTCAGGCCGCTTCGGAGATGTAGGTTGCTGTAATCGACGGCTTTTTGTTCCTGTCACCTGCCCAGGGCGCCTTGACAAGACTCCATACTCGCGTATTCACCATGCGGTCAATTTCTGAATAGAAATTTATCGCACCTTTGAATCCGGCATACGGACCGCCGTAATCGTAACTGTGCAGCTGTTTCATCGGGATACCCATTTTCTGGACAATGTACTTCTCTTTAATACCTGCGCAGAATACCGCCGGCTGGTACTTTTCTATCAGCAGTTCCGATTCGTACTGACTGATATCGTCGATTACCAGGGCACCTTTCGCCATTTCAGGCATCATACCGTCGTAATCGTGCAGCGTGAATCCCTCTTTTTCGAGTTTCGCCAGTTCTTCGGCGGTTTTTCTCGGCCGAAAACGATCCGGATCCGGTTCGACCACCAGTTCCTCGATGTTGCGGCTGTCGGCGTCAACCTTGATTGTCGGAAGAACGCGTCGACCTTCGTAATCATCCCGATGGGCGAACTCGTATCCCGCGGCAACGATTTCCATCCCGATCTCTTCAAAGAGCATCTGGTAATGATGTGCACGGCTTCCGCCAACGAACAGCATCGCCCGCTTTCCAGCGGTTCGTGAACTGATTTCAGCGCGGGCCTGTTCAACTGCAGGCATCTCCTCGGCGATTACCCGTTCAACTTTTCTGGTCAGTTCCTTGTCGCCGAAATACTGCGCGATTTTCCGCAGCGATTTTGCCGACTGTTCCGCACCGATAAAGTTGACCTTGATCCAGGGAATTCCGAACTTCTTCTCCAGCATGTCGGCAACGTAGTTGATCGAACGGTGACACATGACGGTATTGAGGTCGGCCATGTGCGCATTGGCGAACTGATCGATGCTTGAGTTGCCGCTGAAGGTTGATACCAGCGTAATACCGCAGCGCTCAAGCAGATTTTCTATAACAAACGCATCGCCACCGATGTTGTATTCACCGAGCATGTTGATTTTGAACCTGCCTTCGGGCTCAGTATTGTCAAGACCGATCACATGTTTGAAAATCTGGTTGTTGGCGATATGGTGACCCGCCGACTGTGACACTCCTTTGTATCCTTCGCACGAGAAACCGAAAATGTTGATACCGAGCTGCTCCTTCATCTCCCGGGCTACCGCATGGACATCATCGCCAATAAGACCGACCGGACAGGTGGAGAAAATCGCGATCGCTTTCGGATGAAAGATGTCGTACGCTTCCTGGATGGCCTGGCGCAGTTTCTTTTCGCCGCCGAAGACGATGTTCTCGTCCTGCATGTCGGTGGAAAAGCAGTACGGTATATAGTTGTCGTCTTCCGGCCCTGCGGCGGTCTGGTTGCGCCGGGTGAGCCAGCTGTAGAATCCGCAACCGATCGGACCGTGGGTCAGATTGATGATATCCCGTGTCGGTCCGAGCACCACCCCTTTGCAACCGGCATACGTGCACCCGCGCTGGGTGATGATTCCGGGAATCGTGCGGATATTCGCCTGAATCTGGAGGGCTTCATCGGGTTTGTTCTCGACGATCGATTTACTGCGTTTGCGCGCTACTTTCGTCGGGTATTTCTCGATAGCCTTCGCTTTGAATTCCTGAACATTTTTAATGGAAGACTCTTTGCTCATTCCAAACCTCCCGAAGAATCAAGTACCGTTCCTCCCGATTCACCCACGGCCATTTCACGTGTACGGACCCGTGTCGCCTCGAGGATGGGAAGAACAAAAATTTTACCGTCACCCGCATTACCGGTCTGATTGACATCTATAATCGCTTTTACCGTCCGGTCAACCCAGTCATCGGACACAACCACGGTAATGAGACGCTTGGGCACCAGGCGGGGGCCGCTGCCGAGATGCGTGAGCGCTTCGGGCTTTCCCTCTTTGGCACCGTCTAACACCCTGTAGTCAACCAATCCCTTGCCTCGTCCGAGCACACGTCCCGTGGCGGTAAAGGAGGTGATTCCGGCCTCATTGAGCGCTTTTTTCGTCTCGTTGATCTTGTTGATACGGATCATCGCCATAACTTCTTTCATTGGTTACTCCTCGGCCGAAGTTTCTTTGACACCGGAGCTGATGGTATACGACTCGATTACCGGTGAAACGAAAATTTTCCCATCACCGAAGGCACCTTCAACACCGCTGCGGGAATGTTCGATAATGGTATTGACAACGAACTCCTTATCGTTGTCTTTGATGACGGTAAGCAGCAGCTCTTTGGGAAGTTCGTCGTACGTTACTCCGCCGGCAGTCAGTCCGCGCTGTTTACCGCGGCCGTATACTGAAATCCTGGTCACCGCCGGGTATCCCGCCTCGAGCAGGCCGGCCAGCACGTCATTCGCCTTTTCGGGGCGTATCATAGCACGAATCATCAACATGGTACGTTACTCCTTTGCAAAAGAATGAAACCGGCAAGCGGCCGGTGCGCGTGACGAATCATACGATACCGAATTCAACCAGCAGGCTTTCGAGCTGTTCAATTTCAAGCGGATTCGGAATAATCTTCATGTCATTCTGATCAACCTTTGTTGCAAGTGCACGGTATTCATCGGCCTGCACGTGCGACGGATCGAAATCAATCACTGTTTTACGGTTGATTTCCGCTTTCTGCACCATATTGTCGCGGGGAACAAAGTGAATCATCTGCGTGCCGAGCTTTTTGGCGAACTGCTCGATCATCTCTTTTTCGTTATCGACCTTGCGGCTGTTGCAGATCAGGCCGCCTAAACGAACCCCACCCGCATCGGCGAATTTGACGATGCCCTTACAGATATTATTACAGGCGTACATCGCCATCATCTCGCCCGAAACGACAATGTAGATTTCCTGCGCCTTACCTTCACGGATAGGCATTGCGAATCCGCCGCACACCACGTCACCGAGAACATCGTAGAATGCATAATCAAGTTCCCACTCATCGCTGTAGGCACCCAGCTGTTCCAGAAGGTTGATTGAAGTGATGATGCCACGCCCGGCACAACCGACGCCCGGTTCCGGTCCGCCAGATTCAACACAACGGGTTTTTCCGTACCCGACCTTGATGATATCCTCGAGTTCGACGTCTTCACCTTCTTCACGCAGGGTGTCGAGCACCGTTTTCTGCGCAAGTCCGCCAAGCATCAGACGGGTTGAATCCGCTTTCGGATCACACCCGACAACCATTACCTTACGTCCCATCTCGGCAAGTCCGGCCACGGTGTTCTGTGTCGTGGTCGATTTACCGATGCCACCTTTTCCGTAGATAGCGATCTTCCTCATACTGCAACCTTCCTTTCCGGGTTTCCGTTGATGTTTGAGTGCAAGAGCAGTATGCCTGTGGGTAACGCAAAGGCTGTGCCAATGGTCAGGTAAATAATAAAACCCTTTAAAAACAGTACTTTCATGCCACTGTTGCCGAAAGGTAAGCTGTTTCCTTTTGGTGAAGAGCACCCTTTGCGGTGGATAAGGCAGAGGGATAACATTCATGTCACCAAAAGGTGAACCGGAAACACGAAAGTACCCGGGGATGTGGCGTAGGAGTTGTGTAATATGAAAAAAATCAACAAGTTATAAAAAAGAACGACAAAAATGTTCTCCGGGAGGGTCAAGCGACAGTAAATGTCATCAGGGTGAATAAAATTGTATCGAAGCACGAAAAACTGGCCAGTGACGATACAAACCGGTATCAGCGAAGGGGGAGAACCCAAAAACGGACGTTGTATCCGGCAGAAAAAGTCCACTCATGAATGCTATTCCCGACTCGGGCTGGAGTTTGCTTAATCAAATGTGATCTGGATCACAGATTTTGTTCCGGAATTGAATTATTTTAACTTTTTCTATATATAGATACGTTTTCACCCCCATCGAAAGGGTGGCATGCTCAACAGCGGCGAAGTCCCTTTTCCAAAAAACGAAACCTGCAAATTATGTATTTCCCGTCCCTGCAGACGGCTTTTCACGGGAAGTGTATATCCCGGAAAGATGGTCTTTGCCCACCATAGTGAATTTCAGACTTGGCCCTGCCATGTCCCGAACCTCACGCCTGGCGAAGAACAGGCGGAAGAGGCGGCGCTTACCGACGAACTGGTGGTCACCACCGGAAAAGTAACGGTAACTAACCCGAGGTGGGAACATGCGGATGAGGATCGCAAAAGCAGTTCTCCGGATACTGCCATGGTGGGTGATACCGTTATACTGATCGTCGATGTCTCGGGAGTACCCGAAGGCTCTCCGGTCACGTTCGATGTGTTTGATGTCTCCACCGACCCGCCCTTCCGGATCGGTTCCGCGAAAGGTAAAAACGAAGGCGGTACGGCGAAGGGGGAGTGGGAGGTCGAAGACCCCAATGAGAAGGGTGAGGAACTGAAGCTGGAGTTTGAGGGGGTGGCGAAGAGTAAGGCGAGTGAGCGGGCGGAGATTCCTGTGGAGTTTCAGTATGATTATGTTTTTTCTGAATGAGTTTGTTATACAAAGCTGGATCGGTAACCGTTGCTTGTGTTGTTGATTTCCAAAGGTGGTTCCAGTAGATGTTAGACGAACAACCGAGACGAGATTGTATTCCGGTACTTAGACAAAACTATCCGTTTTCATTACCGTCAGAATGATTTTTATCATTGCAACTCCAAGGAGAACTGTTTTTATGTGGTGGAATTTGAAAATGAGTGTTTTGTATGCTGTGTCCTTCGGTGTATTGGCAATCTGCTTTGCTGAATCCGGCAATCTTCCCGATCCCGAAAAATCACCAGGCTATTACGCTGACAAATGGTTAGTGATTACCAAAACGGAAACAAGCAAGGAAAAGTGTGAGTGCGGGGATGGAGTAGTATTAAAAACTGACGATTATGAGAATTTGAAGGATGGACTATTTATTTGTTGCCAGTATGCTGTGCATGAAAGAGGGGATGCTAATAAATTCCTAAAAAATATAAAGTTGAAAGTTAAAGATGCTTATACAAAATATTCCGGTTCCCAAAAAAAGAGTGCAATGATAACTGGGCTAACCAGTGAAGATGTTCGTTTAATTGAAGAGATAAAATATGGAAGTCAAACTGAAAACGATGACTTTTCATACATATTTCAAAAACAACATTTGCCCATTCTAAAAATATCTGTTTCTTTTAGCGATGAAAAAATTGTTGTTGATGGTGATGTCCCGCCGGAAATAAGTGATGATGACCCAGAGTTCAATAACGAAGTCGAAGAGCGAAAAATTATTAATGCTATTAATCTGTCATTTCTTAATAATGCTAGCCAAACTATCGATTCTACCTGTTTTAAATTTACTAATTTTACATCCCCAATAGTGTACTTGCCTCTGATAAAGATTTATAATTTTGGTCGAAAAGAAGTTTTGATCACATCTGAATTCTCGAATAAATATGACCAGTATATGACATATACCATCGTAGGTAAAGAAGGTGTAATAAAATACTCACAAATAGTAAAAGATTGTCAGCTTCAAGGTGTAACAATAGAACAAAAACTACCGGCCATAAAATTGTATTGCTCTGGGGAATATTTGAATAAAGTTTGGAATGGAACAGAACTTAAATAATTCGTTTTAGATGAGGGTACTATGCCATCAGTAAAAGGTCCTGTGACAGGAAATGTATATAATGTAAAGTATGGAGAATTTCAAGAAAAAACTCTTTTTGAATTCACTTCGCAGGTTGATCTGGAAAACAAATATGGTTCATGGAAAAAGGTTTGGGGTGATGGTACATTCCTTCCTGATGTTGGTTATGATAAAAATGAAATTAATAAATCGATATTTGGAGATTTCAAAGAAAATGGCTGGGCTCAGAAATCTATAACAAAGGCCTTTTTTAATAGAATGGGTAATGGTAGTTCCAAAGATCTGGTAGCATCAAATTGGGGGACTGATGGAGTAAAAGATAAAAATGATCCAAATTACCATTGGTTTAGTAACGATTTCATTAAATGTCATGTTCATTTAGTGAAAATGTTTGAAAAACTATTACAAGAGCTATTTGAGGTTTCAAATGATTTGAACTATAAAATAAGAACTTTCCATTCCTACTGTTACAGATACATAAAAGGAACCGATGGATCGATTACCCACGATATTGAGAATAATGCTGTTCGATGGACAAGATTATCCAATCATAGTTTGGGTACTGCAATCGATATTAATGCAAAGCAAAATTGGTGGAAAGAATCTCTTTGGGATATTCCACCGGAAATTGTCAAACTTTTCAGGAAATATGGTTTTTATTGGGGGGGGGAATACAAAAGATCTAAGGATGCAATGCATTTTGAATATAAACTTCCCTATATAAATATCCCCAAATTCTACTTTCCACAATCCACCAAAGAAATTTCGGAAACGCCGATATTAAATCTGAAAAAAAATGAGGCAGGCAATGGCGGGTTTTATCCGATAGGTCTCATGCAGAATCTACATACAGGAATTCATCTTCCTGTTGAAGGTAATAATAAGGAGATACGCAGTGTAACTGACGGTTATATTGTTGCAGCACGACTGATGGCGGAAGGACAAGCCGGAGATAATCCAGTGCTGCAGAAATTTATCGGGAAACGTCATCTCGGTTTTGTCTGTATCCGCCATGAATTAGAAAAAAAAGAAGATTCCGGAAAAACTGAAAGGTTTCCTATTTACAGCCTCTATATGCACCTTTCTCCACCTGATTGGGAAAATGCTAATGATCCGTATAGAAAGAATGTTTCGTGGTTTAAAAAAATTATGGATATGAGTATTGGTGGGGTTGTCGATCTCGATCCCGTCTCAGGCACTATGGGAAAGAATTTGTGGGCAACTGAAAAAATCGAGAGTGGCTCGACTTCTTATACGGTTGCGGGAGGTAAATCACTTAACGCCGAAACTGATGGCCGAAAAACCGCACTTGCGAAGCCTGCTCCGGAAGATGTCACTCAGGCGGTTACCGCATTTAAGAATGGGTTTATGGTAACGTTCAACTCACCGGTTCTGCCGGTACAGGCGGGTGAAGTTATCGGGTATGCGAAACCCCGTGCAGGCGCAAAGTCCACATCACTTCACTGGGAATTATTCTCTCCTTCCGGCAAGGAAAGCGGCCTGGAAAAACTTCTGGCAATCGACACAGACCTGGCTTCGTTGTTCCAGAAAATTGCCGAAGAACGTGAGGATAACTTTTTTGAACTGCCAAAACCTGACGGGTCTGGAAACAATGAACTTGAACCACTACTTGTTGACAAATTACCGCCAGATGACCAGAGCTTTATGCGGAATGTAATTTCAAAAGTAAATTATAGTGAAAAACTGAAAAATTTTTTCAATAAAGCACAGTCGTTCTCAAGAGAGTCTCTCGATGATGCCGGCACTGCGGAAATTTTTACTTATCCGGTTTCCATAGTAATAAAAAATCCCTATTCGTACAGTGGTCCCTCAGCGAATACCCCGATTGATGTTGCCGTGTCGTTCAAGAATAACGGTTCACCGACAGGTAAAAAAGGAACGTTGAAAATCACTGATTACAATTCGATGATTTTCAATATCCAGGTACCGGCTGACGCCGACACGTTGTGTCTTGAATCTGAAAACTGTCTATTCGATTCCATACCACTTTCCAAACTGGATCCCCCACCTGCCACTAAATCGTACCTGGAGCCGATCATTTCCTGCAGATGGAGGAATATCCGTATTTCCCATATTACCGAGTGGAGGACTGAAGGGCTAAATGCGCTACTGGATATGTTGAAAACAAATAACTATTTGGAATCATATTTATCGATATGTAATGAAAAAAAGAATGAGTTTATAAGTTCCGGGCTGGTAGCTGATGGTGATGATGATGTTACCATGCTTAAAAAACTCTTGTTACCGATAGCATGGTGGGGAAGAAAAGTAGAACCTGAACTTGAAATATACGGTGGTGAACACGCTGTGTGTGGTTCGAAAGAGAGTGAAAAATCACTTTTTGATTCCATTCTACCTTCCGACGGAAAAATTGATTCGATGCATCCGGTTTCTGCAACATGGCTTCTCCAGGTACTCGAACGTGAAGGAAAAATATCCATTAAGAGTACTTTTCCCAGTGCTTCATTTACCCGCGAGGAGGATGCCGGAAAACTTTTCTGGAAAGGGTGGGTAGCGGGTGAGACACTTCTTGTACCGGGAGATATAGTAAATGCGGTTGCGGTTCAACACGGGTACGGCAGCGGCACTGCGGTGAAATTTATGGTTTTAAGAAAAGGAAGCACTGAACCACTGACGCTCGGAGAAACTGATACAGCTGAAGGGGTTGCCGTTATTTCGCGAGAAATTGGAATGTGGGGAACGCTAACGTTAAAGGTGAAAGATGCTTCAGATAAAGATATTCCTTCCGATGATTCGACCGATCCTAAACTGGAAGTGGCAATTCCCGAAGTCCTGGAAAACGGACTGACAATTCGTCCTCCCACGGTAAAATCAGGACATGTGGGAGTTGTTGCTTTTATAAAAAATATTCCGAAAGGACTTCAGGGATTCCTTTATCTGCGTTATTGGACAGCGCCTGACGGTGCGGAACCCGACTACTCAAAAACCGGAAAAACCACTACGGCAACGCTTCCTGTAATTTGTGGTTCCAGTTCAGATAAGCTGGAAACAATCGGAGGCGTTAAGTACAAGAACAATTTTGTCGTTGGGGGAAATGGACAAATACAGGGGGTAACGAAATTTGGTTACAGCGAATTCAAGAACGTTTACCAGGGGGAAAAAAGCAAATTTACCGTGTATCTGCCTCTCTGCCAGAAGCTGCAGGAGATTCGAGGAAGAAACGATCAGCCGAAAATTAAAATAGATTCGATTGCGGATGGTGGCAGGTCAATCATTATACATCCAGTTGCGGTATCAGATTACACAGCAGTAATAACTTCCGCTAAGGCAATGCACGAAACTGGAGTGTTCGAGGTCAGCGAAGAGGGAAACAACAGTTTGAAACTTACAATGCCGGAACAAACGGGGGGAGGCGGAACCTTGTCCTTTTCATTTGATTCCTCTGGACTTTTAGATGCTCTTATTACGGAAGCAAATCCTGCCCAGGGTGTACGAGTTTTCGCTCGCCCTTCTTTTATCGCTCCAAATGGTGGGCACGATCTGCTGGAGGAACCGCATGAAGATCCCGTCCGTATTTCTACTCTGTCTCCGGATAGAATAAAAAAATTATCCAATAACGATTTTTTGGAAACGCACAGTGATTTCACTTTTCCGGCGCTTGGAAAAACGGGCTTCGGCAAGGTGTTTTTTACTATGAGTGAACAGTTGCTCTATATTCATATACCTTTAGAAGGTGATATCTCCTTATGGAAAAAAGCTCAACCTGAAGTAAAAGTAACGGATAATCACGCAACTAGTTCGCGGTGGACAATAACCGGTAACATTATGAGTACGTCATGGACGATTTTAAGCAAGGGGAAATGGTACCGTAAGGGTACTATAACTTTTGACGTTTTGATTAAAAATCCTGATGCTCTCTCCAGTGTGCCGCACTTTACTCCGGTGACGTACGATGCTACTCCGAAACTTCTTTCGCTTGCTGCTCCGTTAATAGCCGGTGAAAGTGTAATAATACGCGGTGAGGCGAACTGCATGTTTACCGATATTGATTTGAAATTGACTTGCCAGAAAAATGTGGATAACCAATGGCAGGAGGATGCTGCGGTAACGTCTAAAATTGAGTATGTTGGCCGTGAAGGAAAAAAATTCGGCCGTTGCGATGCACATGGTAAATTTGAGGCAACACTTCCATTACCGGTAATTGAGGATGATTATCCACGACGATTTGTATGGGAGCGTACCTACTCCGAGGGAAACGTTCACGGTATACCGGTTACGAAACAAATTTCCACGGAATTCGTCCGTCCCTTTAAGGTGGCGGCAGAATCCTCTGCAGAAACCAGTAAGGATTGATATATGGCAAATAAAACAACAGAAACGGATTTCGAGCTCGGTTGGACTCCAGCATTGGCGTTTAATCTAATACCAAAACTGAATATAGAATTCGATCCACCGGCACAATCAATTGCGGATGCCTTACAAAAAGGTACCGATTCGATCATCGAATTCCCGATTAGCGGTAAATCTCCGGGTATTCCTGATGAGTTAAAATGTGAAGTGAATTGGAAAATAAAATCAGAAAGTGGAATTGAAGACTGCGGCAATGTTGATGGAAAAATTAAAAAAACGGCAGACGGAGTTTTCAAGATTACTGATACCCAGGGTAACAACCTCAAAATTGATATTATCGGAATCAAAATTATCGGGAAGGGTATCCTTGGATACAGTATCAAACCTGAACTTCCCAATCATGCTGCGGTCGAAAACTTTCCCGAGGAGTTGCCGTTCGACAATTCAGTTGAACTGGTGATACCCGCGGTTGCGAGTGCGAAAATCGGTCAGAAGATAAATGTGAATTTGAAAACAACAGGTGTTTATGTGAACGCAGATATCAGGCTCATCATCTCTGAAAATGATGAAGGTGAGAATGAAAATAAAAATGCAGTAGGAATTCAGCATACATGGAAAAAAGGAAATTCCGAATCATGGACATGGGCGGTAGGTTTCGGTGATGACGGGTACGGAGCGCTCACGTATCCGGAACCCGATGAATCAGGTACGTACGAATATGATTTTACCATTCTGGCGCGAAGTGGAGAAATGAAGGAATTTGTCGAGATCAAAAAAATTACAAACGTGGTTAAAAATGTCAAAAAACCGGAACTTTCCATGTTTGGACTGGAATACCGAAAAGACTTGCTGGGGCATACACTTATTGCCAAAGGAACAGTAAGGAACCTGGCGCCGGAAACACAATTGCATGTAGGTGTCAATTTGATGGCCAGTACACTGCCCGGTGACCGTTTTCCTGAAACACTGAATGAAAAAAAGTGTGAAAGCGCGGTTGATGAGAGTGGAAATTTTGTTATTCCGATAGAGTGGGTATTTCTGGAAAGCAGTAAGCGGAAATTGAACGATTATATGGGAATACTGTATCTTCCGAAACTGGGAAACCCGAATCTGCCTGTAGCCCAGCACTGTGCGCCGGTAAGTTGGGCACTTGATTATGATGAGAAAACCTTCGTCAGTTTTAATGGCAAGGCATTCGTAGAAAAAAATGAGGGAAAATGGGTTTGTTCAAAAATGGAGCAGCTACCTGCCATTAAAAAGAAAATAACAAATGAAGATGAATTCAATATCCTCATTTCGACAATATATGGGGAAGCAAATACAGAAAGCAGTGTTTCCTGGCAGGCGATTGCATTTGTGATTATGAATCGTGTGGGTAAATATGAATGGTCCAAATACAAGACCGTGACAGAAATAATTACAAAAACAGGATTTGATGCATGTACTCACAAAAATTCCGGTTTCCAGTTCGCGATGGAGTATATGAAGAAAAAACCAGATAAAAAAAATGAAAAACTGGAAAAGATGATTCAGCTGATTACGCCAATTTATTTAAAAGAACAGAGTGATATTACCGACAACGCAGTGTTTTACTACAGCCCGAAAGCTCAGGCAAAACTTCATGCCAAGAATCCGGAAAAATATAAAAAAAGTCCGGGATTTGCGATTTCATCGAAAACGAAGGAGGTTTCAATTTCAGGGCTATTGAACACAGATGATTTTATTTTTTACAAATACATTACACCATCACGATGACAATGATAATTTCATTGTTCAGAATTAATGTTTGTTGTGCAATTCTGCTGGTGGTGGCTCTAAACGGTTGCAGAAGTTCAAAAACAACTGATTATAAAGGTCGACTAAGGGAACGTGACACTATTCATACAGATGAAGAGGACATTACCGGTAACGAAAAGCTGCTGAAAAGAAACAATGAGGTCGAAACAAATTGTTCTGATACCGGATGTGATTATTATGTACGATTGAAAAATAATCAGCTGCAATTCATACTGAACTCTTCGGTGCCTCCTGCGATCGAAAGTTGGAATTCTATCTTGGAACTGGTAGTGAGCTGTGGAAGTCCATGTAATTATACTTTTTTTGTTAATGTTGAAAATGGAGAAAAAACAGAGGGGTTTTACAATGTAATTGCTATTGACACAATAAAACAAGTTCTTGCATATACGGGTGATAACGAAGTTATCGTCAGAAAAATATTCAGTGAAAATGACTCATGTCTGATACAGGAAGATTTTTCTCCTGTGGCGGAACTTTTCTCTGCTGTAGATTCCGCATATTTTGTAGAAGACGGTTTATTTATTATCAGATATCTCAGCGGAGACGATTTTGTTATTATGACCGATTCCGTATATTGCGATCTTGAAAGCCATTAATAAAATGAAAAGAATAAAAGTCAGTCGATTAAAAGAACTGTTAAATATGCTGCTTATTCAGAGGTGAATACCCGGTAAAAGGTTTAGTTTTTTACTGTTCAAGATAATATCAATTTATTACTACTTTCTCACCCCATCTTCCCCCGCTTTGGCCGCACCAGCTGTTGTGGCTTGATCCCCAGATACTTGATCTTGTAACGAATCATTCTCGGCGTAATATCCAGATCGCGCGCCGCGGCGGTCACATTGCCGTTCGACCGTTTGAGCGCGTCGACGATCATGTCCCGTTCCAGTGAGTCCACCCGCAGGCGCAGGCCTCCCGATGCGGTGAGGTTGGTCCCGTCGGGGGTCTGGAGGGTGGGGGGGAGATTGTGTCCGTAGATCACGCCGTCGGTGGTGAGCAGCACCGCGTACTCCAGACAGTTCTCCAAGTCACGGATATTGCCCGGCCAGTGGTACGACATACCAGGGTGCTGACTATGTTTTGTGACTCGCATCACATATTATACTTTCGGATTGAATTATTTTTTCACATACTGTATATACTCACCCACTACCATCGAAAGGGTGGCATGCTCAACAGCGGCGAAGTCCCTTTTCCAAAAAACGAGACCTGCAAATTATGTGTTTCCCGTCCCTGCAGACGGCTTTTCACGGGAAGTGTGTATCCCGGAAAGATGGTCTTTGCGCACCATAGTGAATTCCAGACGTGGCCCTGCCATGTCCCGAACCTCACGCCTGCCGAAGAACAGGCTGAAGAGGCGGCGCTCACCGATGAACTGGTGGTTACCACCGGTAAGGTAACGGTAACCAACCCGAGGTGGGAACATGCGGATGAGGATCGCAAGAGCAGTTCTCCGGATACTGCCATGGTGGGTGATACCGTTATACTGATGGTCGATGTCTCGGGAGTACCCGAGGGTTCTCCGGTCACGTTCGATGTGTTTGATGTCTCCACCGACCCACCCTTCCGGATCGGCTCCGCGAAAGGTAAAAACGAAGGCGGTACGGCGAAGGGGGAGTGGGAGGTTGAAGACCCCAATGAGAAGGGTGAGGAACTGAAGCTGGAGTTCGAGGGTGTGGCGAAGAGTAAGGCGAGTGAGCGGTGTGAAGTGAAGATAAAATCGCCACTCACCATTGCCTACCAGATCGATGTGGATGCACCGTCGGCGAAGGATGATCTTATAACACTTGAAGCTGATGATGGCTCGTGGAAACATGAAATCAAGGTTGCCGATCTACAGGAATTCGATGAAGACTGGGTCATGCTTGTTTTTCCCGATGTACCGGAAGGAAAAACGTTCAATCTCATTCAGGATCCGGGTGCGGAGGGAGACCCTTTTTACATTTGGCAGGGTATGTCGTATGACGATTTGTTCAAAGGAGAAGAAGGTGACTGATTCCTGCAATCTCTTCATCAGTCACCGGTATAGTGTTCTTCCGCATAATCCAGTTCTAAAGTGTTATCTTTTTTCCGGTTACCAGAAGGCAGGGAACAATGCATAAAATCATCAGGGTACTGTTCGGTCTTGTCATAGTAATCAGTTTTTGTGGTTTTACCGGATGTGATTCGGGTACCAAACGGTCGCATAAGAATATGCCGTCCCGTGATGATTTCGAGAACGTTGCGGCGGAGACGACTCCACACGACACCCTGCCTCCGCTTCCCCCGAGGAAAATGGAGGTGTTTGACTCCACTTTTAAAAACGGGCCGCGCATCCAGTTCGTCTGGGCGGGGTATGATGATACGATTTCAACTATTTGGAGTATCAAGACTGATGGGACGGATTTGCGGGAGGTTGCCGATACGTCGATGCTCTATACTGATAGTTGTAACCACTATATTGAACAACGCCCCTGGAGATCACAGGATGGACGATGGCTCTCGTATTTTCTCTCAACCGATATAGGGTTGGATGTCAAGTATTCGTTTCTTATCGATTTGAAAACAGGTGAACGTCGAAATCTTGGGAAATTGAGTACTACCGGTCAATTCACATCAGACAGTAAGTATCTTTTTTACTGGAGCGAAGGAGACCTTATTAAATACAATCTCCTGAAAAAAAAGAAAGAACAGGTGCCCTATAAACCTTTTTCCCATTCCAGCGAGTTGTTTTTTTCGAAAGAAAAACCGCATTTTTTTACTCTGCGTACTATAAGCATCGGCAGTTTTTTAAGAAAGTATGATTTCTCTTATACCGTTCTGCAGGATGCACCGATTCTTACTGAACGACCTTCACCATTTATGTTTTTCATTTCTCCAAACGGTCAGTATATGTGCTATAGCCGTCATTCAAAACTGTATTGGACCACCGTTACATCACCCGCTGATACTGGTAACAGTATTGCGATTGAGTCGTTTATAGATCCCATGATAAATAATACAGGAAAATCAATTTACTATTCCACCGGCCAGGAAATAGCCTGTCTTAATACCGATGCTGCATCAACCACTATGTTGTTCAAAGGGAATAAGCAAACCATTTCAAACTTAACACTTTACCAGTAGAAGATAAGAACATGGGTAACCCACATCATACTATTCCAAAGTGCTATCTTTTTTCCGGCTATCAAAAACTGAATGATAGTGGTGATCTGGTTGTTGTTCCTAAAAGCGTCGAACCGGTTAGGAATCAACCTGTCTTCATAAGGGAAAAAGATTCTGACAAAGATTGTATTCCATATGCGACAAACGATAAAGGTGTGTTGTTAAGTTTGTCAAAAAAATTCAGTCAACTATCTCCGCTTCATTCCGCAAAGGTCAATATCGATTTCACCATTCCACCACCTAATTCCATCAGTTACTCCTGGGCGGCAAAAGGAGAAAACTGGAGTGCAACACTCAAAGAGTTCTTTAAAGATAATGCAGTAAAAGGAAAGGGGGTGGAACTGACCCCGGTAAAAATTAAAAAAGATCATTTGAGGGTACCTGTGGCTCTGAGCGAAGAAGAAAGTGAAAAAAGCTACTCTGAATGGTATTCCAAAGTTGCCAGCGGATCAGTTCTGAATGGGTACCTTATTTCCAAATGCAAGGGAGTACTATTTATCTTTTCGGATCCTATTTTCAATGAATGTGAAGTATCGGTAAAAAACATTGAAAATAAAATCGATTTTACCCCGGTTAAAGCTGTTGCTTCTGACAATGGCATTTTTCTTGCAGCTTTGATAGCTTCACCAGATGAGCTTACTACCGGTTTATATCAAATATCAGTAAAAGTTAAGAATAAAAATGAAATATTGAATAAAAATATCAGTAATGAATATACCCTGGTAGAAAAATTCCGCTTCAACATTACCACACTTGCCGCGGATTTGGAAATAGTCATCGCCGATCCCATCTCTCTCGAAGAAGCCATGTTCGCACAGTTTCCGGTCAATTACGCGTACCTTATCGATGCTGCTAAAAAAACTTCCCGGTATCCGGAACTTTCGAAAAGTGATGCAAAAGTGCAGGGAGCAAAAGCGACGCCGAAACTTCCCACAGCGCTTAAGACATGGGAAAAACGGTACAACTGGACCCATAACAAAGCCAAACTGGTCACCGACATCATCAACGCCGACTCAAAACTCAGCCTCCTGAAAATATTCAATTCCAAAATAATGCCATCTGATGGGCCGCTCGTAGAAGAAGTCAACAAATCCCTCAACCTGGTTTTTGCCTACCTGGACTACAAAGACGCCTGGAGCAACTTTGTAAAAGCGCAGAAGCTCACCGATTTCATGAGTGATCTCGCCTCCACCCTCGACACTAAAAATCCGTTTGCTAAAATAGCGCAGCTCAACAAGTGGCAGTCCAGCCTGCTGCGGTACGAGTTCACGGCGGGTGAACTGATGCAACTGAGCAAGCCGGCCAAGATGTCGGCAAATGAATGGATCTATTTCAAATTTATTGCCAATGGTGAAAAAAAGAGCCGGCTTGAGCAGTTTTTCGGTAAAGGGGGAACCGTTGCCACGAAAGCTCTGTTTTATGCAGATACGGCAATTTCCTTGTATCAGACGACCGCGGCATGGATGGAAGCCTCTGGTGCAAGGGGGCAGCTCACGACGAATGTCGCCGACTACAATACACTTATTACAGAGTATGTACAATTATTCACCGAAGGGGCGAGTCGCGAGGGAATCGGGAATCTCGAACGCGCCCGGGCTCTTACCGTGTCAAGTTATCTGGATCTCGACAAAAAAACCGAGGAAGCACTCAAGAAATCACTCGACGCGGCACTCGGTGTGCTGGTCCTTATTCCTGCCACATCGGTGGCTGCTTCGCTGGTAATTGCCGCGAAGGGGCTGCTTGAAGCCGGCTGGGATGCGGCTTCCGCCCTGAGTGAATCTGCAGACGAGTATCTGTTCGGCAACTACTTCAAGGCACTTAAAGAAGACCGTAAACTCATGGCAGACCTGCAGATGTCACAAATAGCCAATATGGATCTTCTCGGCAACTACTCGCTCAGTGACGGAGGGGTAAAGGAACCGGGGGTTCAGTACAGGCTGCGTGCCGCGGCACTCAACGGCCTTTTCGGCCTGTTGACACGAGCGAGCGTTTCGTCGGAAAGCAGTGCCAGATATCTCGAAAAAATCAGGAAGTACCGGGTAAAAGAGTACATTGAGACCTTCATTCTCAAAGAAGACTGGGAACTGCCGGTCAATCCGCTTGTCCCGTTGGGAATGGATGCGTACTGGCTCTACTCGCGGAGTCCGGTTGGCCTGATGAGAGAGTACGATGTGTACGCCTCGCGGATGGGATTCACCAAGGCACTTTCGTTTACCGGGCCGGTAAAACCGTTCGGTATGCTTTTCTGTGTGGTTACCGATAAGGCCTTTCAGGGGCAGGCGAAAGCTGCGTTCCATAAACAGTTTCCGATTCACGGTGTCGATGCCGGGTGTACCGATCAGGGTATCGACGATTTCTGCACTGCATTCAAGTCTTCGTTCTCCCATGTTCCGGCTGACTGTGTTGCCTACACCAGGATCTACTACAGGAAATCGGAGAATGGCCAATGGAAACCGCTGGAACCGAATGGCAAAGATGAAAAAATTGACGAGCTGTCGCCTTTCGATCACATTCGCGTACTTATTGTTCTGAAAAACCTGAAGGATGGCGTTTACCCGGTGACCCTGCAACTCTTCCGGACCGACGGATTGAACATCAAAGGGCCGATTTACAAGGATATCGCCCGAAAGCTCGATACGGATCTGTTACCTGACGAACAGGAATTCAAAGGAAAACCCGGGTGTGTTATCTTCCCTTTTTATCAGCTCGGGTATCAGACCATACCGGGAATAAAACCGCTGGCCGGTTCAGGAGTTACCATGCTCGGCGCCGGTGCATACTATTCCTTCGGTAATCTTTTTGATATGACGTACGCATTCAAAGTGAAGGTCGGGAATGCGGAGTCTGAACAGTGGGTTAAACTGGGGGGAACCGTCGCGCAACGCAGTGAGCTGGACGATTTTCCCATGAGTATCCGTGTTTCGAGAAACAGTGATGAAAAAAAGCTGCTCGTCATGGATTTCCTTACCGACCGTACGACGGAATTCAAGTATCCAACCCTGTTTCAGGTCGGGTGTGGGATGGGACCCTATTTCCTCACGATCGGATCGCAACCACCGGTCCTGGTCGGACATGACGAGGAGAAAACCATTTCGTTCTTTGACTGGAAAAGCCCTGTCGCCATCACGGTTCTTGTCTGGGCGGAAGGATTTCTTGCTACGAACGACTGGAAAAAGATGAATCTTGACTGGAAGCATACTCCTGTGCAGATCACGTTGAAGAACGACATTGCATTGGCAGGAGACCCGGAAGGACCGACCTACCAGGGTAGGTTGAACTATCTGGGTAAACTACACGAAAATTTGAATTTTACCAAAGATTCCGATGCCATCGATGAAAACCTGTCGACGGTGATGAAGATTCTCACCTCGAATGATTCGGGAATGAAACAGAAAATATTTGATAGTATCGATCCGATCGGGACACTGAGTCTTCGCTCCAAGCAGTCCCAGTATCATCTCTTTGCCGCGCACATTTCATTGTATTATACGCCACCCGGTGGTAAGCGGATAAACAGTCTGCGACCATTCGGAAAAATGATGTACGCTCCCGATTTTTATTCAGACTACTTTACCCTGGTAACACCCACCGGTTTAAGTGGACTCGAATGTAAAGCCCGTTTCAAATTCGCGGCACCGCTGGATAACCAGAAGGTTCCCTGGAACCCGACCACCCAGCAAAAGTGGATCGAGAAACAGGCGAAGGAGATCGATGCCAACAAGCATGTTATCGGAGATTGATCGTTTTTAGAGGTCCCGGTAACACTCATCGGAACTCCGTTCATCCTGATCCTGGTGTCCCGAATCAGGATGAACGTTTTTTTTACCGGATACAATAAGCGTTGTACGGGAAAATACTACGACCGCCCCCGCTTCGGCCGCACCAGTTGCTGCGGCTTGATTCCCAGATACTTGATCTTGTAACGGATCATCCTCGGCGTAATATCCAGATCACGCGCCGCGGCGGTCACGTTGCCGTTAGACCGTTTGAGCGCGTCGACGATCATGTCCCGTTCCAGTGATTCCACCCGCAGGCGCAGGCCTCCCGATGCGGTGAGGTTGGTCCCGTCGGGGGTCTGGAGGGTGGGGGGGAGATTGTGCCCGTAGATCACGCCATCGGTGGTGAGCAGCACCGCGTACTCCAGACAGTTCTCCAGTTCACGGATATTGCCCGGCCAGTGGTACGACATGAGCATGTTGATGGCCGGAGTGCTCACCCGTTTGATGTATTTGCCCATCTTGCGTGCAAAGTGTACCACGAAGTGGTTGACGAGTGGCATAATGTCCTCCTTGCGTTCATGCAGGGGAGGAATCTGTATGGGAAACACATTGATCCGGTAGTAGAGATCCTCGCGGAACGAGCCGTCGGCTATCGCCGCGTCAAGATCCCGGTTTGTTGCGGCAATAAGCCTGATATCCACGTTGTTGGTTTTGTTGCTGCCGACCCGTTCGAACTGCCGTTCCTGAATCACCCGCAGCAGCTTTATCTGGGTGTTGAGGGAGAAGTCGCCGATCTCGTCGAGGAACAGCGTACCGCCGTCGGCCTCTTCGATTCTTCCGGTTCGTTTGCTGAATGCTCCTGAAAAAGCACCGCGCTCGTGGCCGAACAGTTCACTCTCGATCAGGTTTTCGCTCAGTGCCGAGCAGTTTACCTTGACGAACGGTTTCTCTTTCCGTTTGCTGCTGTAGTGGATTGCCGAGGCGATCAGCTCCTTGCCGGTGCCCGACGGCCCCCGGATGAGCACGGTGGTGTCGCTTTGCGCAAGCAGGGTAACCCGCCTGAAAACCTCCTGCATCGGTGCCGACGGACCGATAATGTTCTCGGGTCTGAACTGTTCACCGAGTTCCAGACGAAGCCGGCTGTTCTCCGTCTGCCACATCTCCCGCTCAAACCGCACCAAACGCATGGTACGCAGGTATCCGGCGATCATCGATGCCACAATACTCAGGGTGCGTTCTCCCTGGCTCAGATCGGCATAGAGTCCCTGCGGAATGTCAACCGACAGAGTTCCGACCACTTCGCTCCCGAGCGTGACCGGAACACAGATAAAACTTACCTTCGATTCGCTGCCGCCGCTGCGTCGGTGGATTCTGTTTTTAAACAGCGGATTGGTGCTGATATCGTTCACTATAAATGGTTTTCCGGTGGCCACCACCGTACCGACTATTCCTTCGCCACGCTGGTACCTGATTGAATCATCAACCGACCGCCGTTCATTGCGGGTGGCCTGAATGACGAGTTCGGTATTGTCGGGAAGAAGCAGCATTATGGTACCGAGTTCCATCCGAAGGTGTGTCTCCAGAATGTCGAGTATCCGGGTAAGCAGTTCCCGTTGCCCGCTGTCGGTCGTAAGTTCGGCAGCTATCTCGTAAAGTGCCTTGAATTCAATGCGTGTGCAATCTCCGCAGATGTACGGGAGCGTATCTTGTGTTGAAATAGTACTTTTTTGTACCGATTGATTCATTTTTGCAACAGAATTACGGGGTAATGCATTAGATTTGTTCTCATCGTACCGTATCATTTCATCCATCCTGTTGCGAAAAAATTTCGTAAATTGTGAGCATCAACAGTGCCGTGAGTACCGCATGGTGCCTGAATTCTGAGAAAAACTGATTTCTTTGGTTGTAATGCCGCGGGTACCGGTTGAAGTGTTTTCTGAAACAGGGGAAATCCTTGTATATATGATGATGTAACCGTTCATAATGAATAAGGAATACTGCAATTGCCGTGCCGGATGCATGTTTCAGGTAAACAGGTCTGTATTGTAATACACGGCACCTGCCTCAAACAGCCTAAAAACGAAGGTTTCAGGTGGCACGACGGTTGCAATCGACTATGGAGGATCGGTAATGAAGGGGCAACTACCGAAAAAAGCATTAATGACTTAAAAACGATGAGGATGGTTACCATGACAAAGGCTGCAACCACTGTAATGATCGGTCGGACAGAGAACCTGCACACAAAATCACTCCTTTCCACAAATATGAAGAGTACTCCTCGGGTTATACGGGTTGATGTTTTTGTTATGGCGGGATTGCTTCTTGCCGGTGCATTTCTGATGGCTACTGCTGGTCCTAAAGACCAGAAGGAGAAAGCTGCGGTCACAGCGGAACTCAAACCCCAGACTACGTGTCCGATTATGGGGGGAGCAATCGATAAGGAGTTGTACGTTGATTACAAAGGGAAAAGAATTTACGTCTGTTGCAGCGGGTGTATCGATGCGGTGAAAAAAGATCCCGAAGGTGCGATTAAAAAATTGGCATCCATGGGAGAATCGGTTGAGGTGCTGGCTGCGGTAGTTGAACCGGCCCCAGCCGAAAAAACCGTGAAACTCAAACCCCAGTCGCACTGTCCGGTAATGACCGGTAACGCGATAAACCGGAAATCATTTGTTGATTACAAGGGAAAGCGGATCTACGTCTGCTGCGGAGGGTGTGTCGCTTCGGTCAAGGCTGATCCGGAAAAGTATCTGGCGGTGCTGGAGAGTATCGGGGAGCAGGCGGAGTCGATTCCTGATCCGAAGAAATAGAGAAAAAAATGTGTTGATGGAAAAGAGCAGGTCCTGATATGTTTCATCAGGCCTGCTTTTTTTTGTGGGGTAAGGGTGCTGTTTTTTATTGTTCGCTGTTACTTCAATTCTTCAATTCTACAATTTCTCCAAACCAAATTTACACAGGAGCGGGCGCTCCGCCCCTGCTGCCCCGGCCTAAGGGTGTGCTGGCCCACACCCTTAGAGATCCCGGGCCTTTTTCAGCGCCGCAACGACCCGCAGACGCCTTGCCGAATTGGCTGCATTTGTGGAAGCCGGATACCGGTAGTGCACAGGGAAACTTCCGGGGGAACAACAATCCGGCGTGCGGCGAACACGGCGGGAAGGCAGGTACATTTCTTACGTCACGCCCGTTCCCTCGGTTTATAGGGGAGAAACCTGGATATGTATTCAGGGTACAGGTAGAAGATGTCGTAATTGCCGGACTATTTCGTGGCAGCAGCAGCTGCCGCACCGCTATGTTTTCTTTTACGAAGAAACACTACCGCTACGGTGCCAACCATTCCCATAAAGGTCAGAAGAGAAATTACCAGCCCCTTGGTAAAATCCGGATCCGCGTAATAACAGACCACCCGGTGTTTCCCCGCAGGAACGGGAATTGCCCGCAGTGCGTAATCCGCCCGCAGAACCGGAGCCGGTTTTCCGTCGACCGTTGCTTTCCATGAGGGATAGTACACTTCACTGAGTACCAGCAGGGCCGGTTTATCAGTGGTGACGTCGGTGACAATCCGGTTTATTCCGTAGGAGCTGATAGCGGCAGAGCTGTTCAGTGGTTCCGTCGGGTTTCCGGGCGGGATACTTTCCGGCTGCTTTTCCAGAATAACACTGTTCACATGATCGAATGCGGAGGATTGGAGCAGGGGAAGAATTTTTGTCTCGTCGGGTTCCACCTGATATGACGAAACCATACGTGCGCGGGGGAGGCCGCTCGGGTGGGGAACGATTGACATGGTCCGGTTCACATCGTCCACTTTAATTTTATAGCCGATATTGAGAATGTCAAGTGTTGACTGTTTCCGGTCCATCAACTGCCGTTTGAGCCGCAGAGGATTGTACCCTTCCATCAGGAAGAGTTCGTGAACGGTTCCTCCATTCCGCCGGAAAAGCATATAAGGTCCACCGATATCGTCGCTGCCGGGCTGCGAACCCCGGGAATTTATTCTGAAAAGCTTTTTTTTGTATTCCTGCCGGACCGACCGGATAAGCGGGGTCTTTTCGTAAATTTTTGACGGATCGGTTTTTATAATTGCAAATCCGTATCCGAACAGAAGGGTATCAATCAGCAGAATCACCGGCAGAAGGAGGGAAAAGAGCCGGACCGGGATAATCGCATGGATTCTGCCGAGCAGCAGTCCGATGGAGATCAGCGCGAAAAGGGTAAAAATCCAGATCTGGGTGGTGGCAAAGGGATAGGCGCCGGTCGAAACAAATGATTCAAGTTGTGCCGGATCACCGCCGATCATTTTGTTTTTTGCTATGAATTCAAAAATGACGGGTAAGAAAGCTCCCGACGAAAATGCAAGTGCTCCCGCAACAATGAGTGCCCCTGCTGCAACGGCAATAACCGTCACTCTTTTTTTCATACGTGCCGGCAGGTCCGCCACCATCCGGATCAACCAATCGACTGAGAAGGCACTCAGAAGGGCCATGACAAGGGTGAATATGATACCGATTCGCGCGGGGTTGCGGAACAGTTTTATTCCGGGAACAAGGGCATACGCCAGCCGGTATACCGGTGTGGCATCTCCCATTGCAATAAGAAAGGTGCCACCGGCAACGATACCGAGAAACACCACCGGCGGTGAACGTACCGCCAGGAGAGCGATTAACGCGAACAGCAGCGGCAGCACACCAAGGTACAGCGATGTTTCCCAGTAGTAATGTGCTCCGGGATCGACATCTTCCGGTGCGGTTCCCCAGTAATAGGGTGTTTGTGTGCGGGTGTTGTTCGGTGTGCCGAAAAAGTTGGGGGCGAGCAGCGTCACAAACCGGTAGGGCCGGAACGATCCCTGAGCGGAGAGTTTGTATTCCATTTCCGGTCGGAGTGATTCCTTACCTAAACGCGACGCGGGAAGGAGCTGTACCGATGAGAGTCCGGCTCCGGATCCGATCGCGATCAGAAAGAGCACTGCCGGCATGAGCAGCTTTTTAGGCGGCAGTTTAAAACGGAGCTGCTCAATGCAGTACCAGATAAACCACGCACCAAGGAGGTAATGCAGATAGATGAACATTTGCGGATGTCCGGCAAAAGCAACGAAACTGACGGCAATTCCGGTAAGGAACGCATATCTGATACTTGAACGGTGTATCGCCCTGCGCAGCAGAAGGAATGCACAGGGAAACCAGGGAAGTGCATGTATCATGGTGATATGAAAAATATGCGTGGTCGTGAAACCGCTGAACATAAGAACAAGCGCCGCGAGCAGCGATGCGGATCGGCCGCGGTGGAAGTCGCGGGCGAGTACATAGGTAAAAATTCCCGCGAGCAGAATATGCGCGACAATCTGGTATTCGTAAACAACGGGGCTGATACCGTTTTTCCCGGAAAAGAACAGCAGCAGGATGTTAAGCGGATACAGCACTGCCGACTGGATATCTGCAAAGAACGGCATGCCGGAAAAACTGTACGGATTCCAGAACGGGAAGGTGAAATGCCGCAGAGCCCGGCTCGCGAACACACGATAGGGAAAATACTGTTCAATGAAATCGTTCCAGATAGGCCCCTGAAGCGAAAGTACCGGAAAGTAGAAGATAACGGTGGCGAGGAGCATGACCAGAAGTGGCGGACCGTCGGTTTTCCAGAAACCGATCTTCTGCTGCTGCGTTACCGCCGGTGCCGGTGGAGTGCCACCGGGTCTGTTCCTGTTTTTCGCCATAGTGGTTACTGTTCCGGAGTCGTATCGTTGGGTGCAACCGCTGGCTGCGGCCGCCGCGACCGGTCTCCAATGAAACTCTGGACAATCAGAATTCCCATACCGATGCAGACCCAGGCGTCGGCAAGATTGAAGAGAAACGGCCAGTCGAGAAGTTTCCCGAGATGCATATGGATAAAATCAATCACGTGCCCGAACCGCAGCGAGTCGATAACGTTACCGATCGCCCCTGAGAGTATCAGCAGAAAAGGCAGGTGAAAGAAGATTGTTTTTGCAAGATTAATAATAAGAAATACCGTCAAACCGATACTGAGCAATATCCGAATGATCAGGAGGGCGTTTTTACTGACAACATTGTCGGCCCTGTTGTTGATACCGAATACCATGCCGTGATTTTCGGTATACCCCAGTTCAACGAGGTTTTTAACGAAAACGTTCGTCGGCTTGTCTTTCAGGTTGGTTGCAGCCCACTGCTTGCTGAGCTGATCGGAAGCGATCCCCGCGAAGAGGATGATACTGATAAGAAGATATTTAACGATTTTCTGCGGCATAGTGCTCCCGGTGGCAGTTCAATTGTTGGCAAAACAGTTACCAAAAATAGTACCCCTCCCGTTAAATCACCAAAGATTATTCCGGTGGGAAAACCCTGAACGAATATATTTTCTGAAAATCAGGTAAAAGCCGGAGAGTCCGGTTCTTCTCAGAAAGGTTCTGAATGATTGCATGCTATCGATTTATTCCGATTTTTCTGCTGTTCGGCATGGTCCAAATGCCGGTTGCCGATGGTATTCCGGTTTCTCTGCTGACCTTTAAAAACAGCGATACCACCTCCAATGACCGGTACCTCGATAAATCCATCACCGAGATGGTCACGGTTGATCTGGTGGGTGTGCAGGGAATCACGATCATTGAACGTTCCGACATGGAACAGATTCTCCGGGAACAGGCACTGGCGCTCAGCGGAGCGATTGACGAGACGGAGGTTCCTGAGATAGGAAAACTGATCGGCGCGAAGTACCTGGTGTTCGGCTCCTACACCAGAGAACACCGCCGCATCACCATCAACTACAAAATCACCGAGGTCGAAACCGGAGCGATCCGCGGAGCAGGTACGATCCGCGGACGGGTACGCCGTTTCATGGAACTCAAGAACAAACTCGCCGGTTCGATCTACCGGTCGCTCAGGAGCGTAATGGCAGGGCTCGGTCCGCTCATGTACCCACCGGACGACGGGCAGATCACGGTTGATGATGCCGTTTCGTACGGAAAAGCACTGGATCTGACCGACCGGGAGGATTACGAGGGTGCCCGTTCGATACTTAACAACTATACCTCGGGCGAGGTGCGCCTCAGCTACGCGCAGCGATCGCTGCAGCAGCTCGAAAAACGGCTCGAACGCTATCAGGATGAACACACCCGACTGCTTGACAAAAAAGCGGAAGGAAAACTCACCTACACGCAGTTTCTCAACGTTGCCACGGGGTACTTTGGTTCCGGGGATTTTACAAAATGCATTGAATTCTGCAGGACGACAAAGAACAACCCGCCTCCCGTGATAGAAGAAGCCGGGTTTTCCATTCCTGAAATGTGTGATTATTACATTGTCGCATCATACGGCAGGCTGTCGGAATGGGACAGTACTCTTGCATGCGGGGAACGGTTTCTTGAAACCTACAAGGGGTCGATGTATTTCCAGGGAGTCAAGTCGCTCGTGTATGATGCGATTGCCGCGAAGGAGAAGGGGGGCGGCGCAGCGCAGCAGGCAATGGCCGGGATTGATGAGATGATCAGAAAAAGTGCGCTCCTTACCGGTACCGAGGCACAGTTCGAATATTTCAAGATCGCAAGCGGTCTGTTCGGTGCGAACCAGTGGGGGAGAGCGCTGGACTGGTACAAAAAGATCGAACCTGCCATGCTGCAGCCCTCCGTTGAACCTGATTTTATTGCCTACCAGATTTTCATATGCTATTACAATCTCGGTAATCGCAAAGAAGCACGCAAGGTTATCGATTTTACCCGCAGCAACTATCCCGGTTCGCAATTTCTTGACCCGATGCGACGACTGGGAGATATGATTCCTGAGTGAGGGTGCAGGCTAAGGCTTGAAGTAAAGACGATACCGATTCCGACCCCGACCCCGACCCGGAGAGCATTTCTCTACCACTTCAGGAAGCCTGACTTCGCGATTCCCGGGACGCCCCCTGTGCAATGCCTGTTTTCACCATTCCAAGACCTGTGCCGAGCCCGGTCGAGGTAAGGCGGGATTGTCGCCCCTGATTATAGTCCCATTTCTCTCCGGTCACTGAGCGGAGTCGAACGTGCCCGGAACAATTTTATGGTGAAATGGGGGATTGCTTTAATTTTTGCTACTACCCCCACCCTTTATCCCTCCCCCGATTACGGGAGAGGGAAAATGTATATATCCGCTACGCTAATTGATTCGTTGCTTCGTTTTGCTGGAATCCCACCGGTCCCGATTGACGGAGGTGTGGTCGGGGGTAAACGGGTGCTGGATGCGAAATGGGGGAGCGTGGTCTGACCTCTCCCCGAGGTTGTACTCGGGACGCCCCCTATCAGAGAAAAAACGTCCCGCGCGGCACCGTAACCTTGGTGGCGCGGGGCGTTGGCGGGGTGTCATGCGGCGCTGCTTACGGGATATCCGGCTGTACCCTCGGGCGCAGCGTCCTTTTTCTTTTCCCCGTGCTTTATGGGGAAGATGCTGTTCGCCAGTTTTGTGCCGAGATCACTGCAGGCTTTGTGGTAGATCGCCATGTACCGCCTCGTCGAGTTGCGTATCGGCAAGCAGCAGGGCATCATACCCTGCCTTGCGTTCAAAGGTTTTCGGTTCCGCCTCTTCCCAGACGGCAGAGAGCGTGCCGATCGCCGTTTGGATATCCTCCGCATAGGGCCGGGCAACGGTTCCCTCGCGATCGCAGAGACGGCATACCCTTCTTCCGGTTTCGATGAGGGTCTGCACTGAGCTTGAGATTGCAGGTGTGGTAGTCATACGGCCCTCCTTGTAAAAAGGTTGTCTGTTTCCGGTCCGGCGGGAACCGGCCGGTGTTGTTTTGTTTCTACCTGTTCAGACAATACAGAAAAGGAAAAGTTCCGAAAAAAATGAAAAAAGTTTAAAGAGATCAGAAATGGCTGGAGCGGTACAAAAATCGGGAAAAAAAACATGTTGCCAATGGAACAATGAGATGCGGGTGGTTAAAAAAACGGTCACCATTTCGGGGGAAACACCCTGGTGAAATGGAGAATTGGTCGTACCGGCAGTAGAAACGCCCTGGTAAATTGGAGAAATGGTCTACCCGCTCGTTGGAACGCCTTGGTGAATT
>JBNLDC010000049.1:0-52149 GCA_050304135.1 Chitinispirillaceae bacterium
TTTTCTAACATATAAATAGTTCCCCGGCCTATGGCCGGGCGGTAGTTAAAACAGCTTTGCTATTTATTCATGCCATAAAGTACCTCCTTTAGTGGGAAAAACTCACAAATAACCAAAGGAGGTACCGTTATGGGATCTTACAAGAAATTAAATCATAGTATCTACGAGTGTAAATATCACTTGGTTTGGATACCAAAGTATCGATTTAAAGTGATGGAAGGACGGATTCGCTATTATGTTCGTGATAAAATCCGGCAATTGTGTGATTGGAAGAAATTTGAAATAATTCAGGGCAATGTACAACCGGAGCATATTCACTTAGTGTTCTGGATACCACCGACGTGGGCAGTGTGTAATGCGATTGGTTATTTGAAAGGAAAAAGTGCATTAGGGATATTCGAAAGATTCCCGGATTTGAAAAAGCGATACTGGAATAAAAAATTTTGGTCACCAGGTTATTGCGTAAGCAGTGTCGGTTTGAACGAAGAACAAATTCGTGAATAGGTGAAATGGCAGCAGAAAAAAGACCGTGATATGGAAGAGAATGGACAGACGAATTTGTTCGAAAGTTGAATGCAGACCCCTTTCAGGGGTCATTTACAATGCCCCGCTCTTTGAGCGGGATAGTTTACTAGATGAGTTTATTTATCCTGGTAACTCCGAGGGGAACGGACGTGACTTTAGACATGATTATTCCAAAGCCACTCAGACATCTTCAGTATATATTATAAGGATGAAGGGGGAGAAGACCGGTAGTATTTACCTTCCAGCCTGATGTCGCTTGCTCCCTCGTAACGCTTCAGGTTTTACTGCAAAGGAGCGTATTATGGAACAACGGCTTGTTCGTTTCTTTTCATCTCTGTGTATTTTCGGCATTTGCGCGTTCGGTGCCGATGTCATGCGGCCCATCCTCGACAGCCGGGGCAATGAAACCGGCTCCTACAATGTTAACCCCAACCCTCTGGGCGATCCCTGGATTATTACCCCGCTGCAGGTGACACCCGAAATCCGGGAAAAACTTGACGCCATTCCCGACTGGAAAGGCGCGGCCGGACTCGCAAAGACGACTGCACTTCCCCGGTCGGTAAACCATTTCGAGGAACCGGAATTCCGTCCGATCTTCCACCAGAAAGGCGGAAGCTGTTCAGCTGCCAGCGGTGTGGGGTATATCTATACATGGGAATCCAATATCCTCACCGGTGTGCACGGTGAGGAGCGCCGGAGCATGTACTTCTACCCGTTCAACTTTCTCAACCGGGGAGACCAGGGTGCCGGTATCTGGTGGATGGATGCCTGGGATATTCTGAAATCCACCGGGTGTGTCAGTGAGGCTGACTGGCCCTCGGCGCTGGGAAAGGAAACGGCCACCGACTGGGCTGACACCTACGAAGCCTATCATAACGCCAACTTCGCCCACGTCGCGTCATACTCCAGAATCAGAAATCCGCTGCAAAACCTCGACCAGGTTAAACAATGGATCTACGATCACGGCAAGGGAGATGCAAAAGGCGGTGTGCTGCAGTTCAATGCAAGTTCCGAGTTCGGTATCCAGAGAATACCCTCCGGTTCCGCCGAAGCAGGCGGCAGCATCGCAACCCGATTCGATGGCCAGAATACGGAACATGCCATGACGTTCGCTGGATACAATGACGATGTCTATATCGACGAGAACAACAAGGGCGCACTACTGCTTGTCAATAGCTGGGGCAGAACCTGGGGTGACGACGGAACGGTCTGGGTCCCCTACAATCTTCTGGAAAGTGAAAATGAATTCTATATTCTCGAAGTCGTTCCTCATATTCCCCGCCTCGAATTCAAGATCACGCTCCGCGGATACGGAAAAAACGGTGGAAGTTTCACATCGGGCTATTCTCCCGACACGGACGCCGACCGGCCGGCTGCAACCAGGGACTATCCGGGCGCCTTCACCGGAAACTCCGGAACGTTCACCGGCGAAATCGGACTTGATTGTGCCGAATTCTGGGAGGATTTCAATGACCGGAACGGATTGGGCACGTTCTTTCTGCAGTCACGCGGCGAGGGCACTATTACATCCCTGTCGCTTATGATCTACGACAGCACGGGAATGACACTGCTCAACGAAATTGAAAGTGAGCAGACCGACGAATCAGTAGGAACAACCATGACCGTTGTCATCGAAGACAATATCGTCGGCGTTGACAAAACACCTGCACAGACAGTGTCTTCAGCCATAACGTTCCGGCGTGTGGCGAACACCTGTTCGGTCTATCTGCCGTTTGAAAACAACGCGCGTATCACCCTGATGAGCATTAACGGTCGCCGGATCACCTCTTTTACAGGAACAGGTAAAAAGTGGAACGTTCTTCCGGCGGTTCCGAAATCAGGCATACATATGGTCGAAGTGCACACCGGCAACCAGTACCTTGTCCGAAAGTTGAGCATGGTACAATAGAACGGTATGTCCACGTGAAGAGGTAGTGAACAAGTGCAGGGAAATACCATTCTGATAATACATGCCTGCAAGGGAAATGAACTGGTTGAGCGTTCATACCCAACAAAGAACTCAATCACCGTTCCATCAAAGAGTTTATGGGAAGCGAGCAGTTGCCGTTTGCCAACTTTGGGATGAATGGGGTATATTACTCACTTATGGTGATCAGCCATTTTATTGTGGAGTCGTTTCACAGTGATGTGGCGAGCAAGATCATTCCCGACCGTTGTTATGCAACACGGCTGCGACGGGAGATCATCTACGCATTCAAGTGATAATGCAACAGCCCCCGACAGTGATATAACATTTACATTGTCGTGCAAGGTTGAATAGCGGTACATGCATGGTACAAAAAAGGGAGGACACAATGAAATCGATTCAGGGAAAAACAGCACTCGTTACCGGGGCATCCTCCGGCATCGGTAAAGGTACCGTGGAGCTGCTGCTCAAACAGGGGGCGACCGTATATGCCGCAGCCCGGCGGGTGGAGAACATGAAGGAACTGGAATCGCTCGGCGCAAAAACGGTGCAACTGGACGTGACTGATGAGGCATCCATTGCAGCTGCCGTCGGTCTGATTACCGGTAACGGAAACACGGTTGATATCCTGGTCAACAATGCCGGATACGGATCGTATGGAGCGATCGAAGACGTACCGATCACCGAAGCGCGTCGTCAGTTTGAGGTGAACCTGTTCGGCCTTGCCGCACTTACCCGGCTGGTGCTGCCGGGAATGCGCGATAAGCGGTACGGGAAGATCGTGAACATCTCCTCGATGGGCGGCAGAGTGTTTACGCCGTTCGGCGGATGGTATCACGCGACCAAGCATGCACTTGAGGGGTGGTCCGACTGTCTGCGGCTCGAAGTGAAGCCGTTCGGGGTCGATGTGATCATTGTTGAACCGGGTGGTATCAAAACTCCCTGGGGGAGTATTGCCGCCGGGAACCTCCGAAAAACTTCCGCCAATGGAGCATATGCTGTAAAGGCGAACAAAATCGCCGACAGTATGGAAAAAACCTACTCAAAGAGCTACCTTACCGATCCGCTGGTGATCGCGAAAACGATTGTACAAGCGGTAACCGCCGGAAAACCGAAACGACGCTATATCAAAGGGCTGGGAGCGGTGCCGGCACTGTTCGTCAGGCGGTGGTGCGGTGATGCGGTGTATGAACGAATGATAGGTCTGATGATGTAGCAGGTGCAAAACGGCGCTTTTTTAGGGGGAGAAACTTACAAAGGTAATTCCGTCTATGGGCGATTTCATTGACATCACACAGCTTTCCGCTGCAGTTTCCACCGCCGGCATCTCCCTGCTGCTGCTTTCATTCAGGGTACGCCGGTCAAAATCGTGGGAGTCGAGTTCCGGACTCAAACGGTTTCTGCTGATTGTTTCCGGACTGCTGTTTCAGGTACCGGTTGTCATTGTAATGATCAGCAAGCCGGTGGTGGTGAAGGATACCCTTTCAACCGAATCGTGGACCTGGAAAAATCTGCTGATTAACTATATTATGATGGTTGGGGCTGGGGTGGTGGTGTATGTTATTGCACTGGTGACCGGGCGGTATGACGCTTCGAAATGAAGTTTTAAACCGACCCCGGATAGGACCGGATACTTATAAAACTTAAACGGGTTTCAAATGCTTTCCAAATGTGCATATCACCTTCCGGCAGGAATACAATCTGGGGCAGAGTCGGGGTCGGCAATCGGTATCGTCTTTTTTTTGTTTCTTTTTAGTTCTAAAAGCGATTTAAAGACGGACTCTGAAGAAAACAACCAATGCATTCAATGATGAAACAGCTACTTCAACAGAACATTGAATCCTTTCGCAGGCCCTTTGCCGCAAAGGTGCTCGGGAGAAGATCCTGACGTGGTGTTTAAACTCATTTTCTGCACGTTTGCGATTCTTACCACGGTGAAAGCAGTGTTTGCCGACGATTTCACCGGAAAAAAACTCCCCAATCCCATTCACTACGTCGGATACGGATTTGATACGTTCGTACGGCTGGATCGTCGTAATGTTTTCAATTCAGAATACGATGCGTTCAACTGGTCGCCGTGGAAACTCGGTATTATGTTTGTCAACCCTCCGCTTACCGAAGACAGCCTGAAATACAACAGTAGAGTGTTCCGTGATCTCTGCCACGGGACATCGTACTGGACGTTTATGACCGGTGAGATAGCCGGGCTCTGGTGGAAGCATACCGACTTCCATAAAGTGGAATGGTGCACCGTGCCGGTAAAAGCCGAGCCGGAGGTATTTGTCTACCGTGATGAAAATTATTCGCTTTTTTTTCCTGATTCGACTCTGGAAACATTCCGCGGGAGCGGGTTACGGTTCATTCTTCTGCTGCAGAATTTTACTCCGGTTATAAAGGTGTACGGTAAAAAAGGGGCAACACTCGCGTATGAACGTATTGCTCCTGAGGCGTCAAAATATGAGAATTATAAAAACTCCCTGTTGCACTATTACTGTTCGTATACCTATGTTCTATTTGACCTTCTGGAGAACAGACTGGTGCAGTTCGGGAAGGCATTTGATGAAAACCGGGATGAGACAGCCAAAGCAAACGATATCCAACACAACCTCGATGATGCTATAATGGATGTTATCGAGGTAAGCAGGTTTAAGAGGAAACGGTAGGGTAAAAATGAAAATGATACGGAAATCCGGCAGAAGAATGCACACACTGCTTAACACGGCAACAGTGATGCTTTTAACGAGCGTTGCTACGGCATCCGGCGATGAACTGTGGAGTATGTACAAAATAGAAACAGTTTTTCCGGACAGTTCTGTTGTTCCGGTGGATAGAAACAGTGAAATCTATTTCGCGATTACTGCCACTACCCTAGAATTGTTCGAAAAACACCCCGATTGCATCGATCGGTACGAATTTACTCTGGACAGTATAAAAAACGATACCGTGTACTGCAATGAATTCCTGTTGAAGGAATCAGATTGGAATGTGAACTTCGGCAGAGTCCTTTATTTTAAGGGAGCTGATCTGCTCTGGTACGAAGCATCGTATACCTCTGACGATTTCATCAGGAACGAAACGGACCAGGATAACCGGGATACAACCATTGTACGGGGATATTTTCAAAAGACTGAGATTTCCGTGAGAGACGAATTGATGATGGATCTCTGCCGGACAACGGTTGTTCATCGTAGTACTCCCCATGGCATAAAAAATGAAAGTGCGGTAGGAATGTATGATCTGCTCGGAAGGAAATTCCGACCGGAATGCACCTTGCCATTAAGGAACAGGGATGATCTGATTCACCGGCGTGGGGTTTATTTGAGGAAATGACTATGCATGTCATGTATCTAATGGATCAGTTGCAGACAACCGGTAGTCGAAACGTCTTTCGTCTCGTGCGCACTTCCAGAAGGTACAACCCACTACCAAAAGCTTCGTTCACCCGGAATACCAGCCCACCACTTTGAACGTGATGCTGTTCAATACCGGCAGCAATTGTTCTTCCCCGGATATTCATCAGGCGTATCGATGAAGGGGGTTGCACTCCGGTAACCGAAAAACTGTACCGGCTCAATCTCCGCACGGAGAAGTCGTTTCGACCGGAACGGAGGTATGGTGGCTGCTCAACTTTTTCAGGTTCTGATACAAACCTTATCCAGTTACAATAGAATTTCCCCGATGGTATAACCAGTACCAGATCATGCAGACCGGCAGGCGGTAGTGTATCGAGTGGCGTTGCAGTGGTGGTGGCCCAGTTCCGCACTCCACCGGTAGAAAGAACTGCAATAGTTCCGAGCAGAAGGCCTGCCGCCGAATCCAGATGCACCTCGATACGACCGTTGGCATGTGCGCTGCCCACCCGCGCGATTACCGAGGTGAATGCAGTGTCGGTTGACTCGGGGAAACACACTCCACTATAGGTTACCACTGCATTGTCACCAACTCCCAGATACCAGCCCGGTGGATCCTCCGGTATTCCCGGAAACTGAATTGATTCAATATCACAGTTTTTTGCACTCGTAAAACGGTCGATCTGAATGGTGTCGTACCGGGCCGAGCAGATACCGACACCGCGACGGGTCTGTTCAACCGGAATAATATGGGGAGGGGCATCGCCGGTAAACCACATCTGTTCCACTGCAGTACATCGGCCTGCGCCCAGTGGAAAGAGCTTCGGCCCCAGTTCACTGACTCCATGACGGAAGATATACCATTTCGGTTCCAGTTCACCCTTCGGGGTAAAACGGCAGACACCGGTATGATTGGTCCAGTCGGCAACAGGGCCGCTGATTTTACCCTGAAGTGTCCAGACCGTTGCCGGAGTGATCCCTCCGGAAGGCGGAACCGGAGCGGTTGCACAGGAGATAATTTCACTGCTGAGCTGCGGTTTGGTGGCGTAGAGCAGATAATACCAGCCATCTGCTTTGAACAGCCAGGCACCTTCTGTATACTGATCTTCCAGCCCCGTAACTTCCCAGGGGGGCCCGGTGATGGCACTGCCACAGTCGTTCATCCGGACAAAACATGTTTTCCCTGCACTGTTGCGGTAGACGAGGTGCACCCGTACTGAATCTGCTGCCGAGTCGATAAAACAGAATGGATCAATCGCACCGATTCCCGTACCGGTAAGCCTGGATGGAGCTGGCTCAAACGGGCCAACCGGTGATTCTGCTGTTGCCATGAAACAGTACGCGCTTTTGTCACCCTCGTTAGTGGTCACCTCGGATGCATACAGACGGTACCTTCCTTCAAGATAAACAACATGGGGGGCCCAGAGTGCATGGCCTCCTTTATGCACCCATTCCGGCATTCGCGCCTCATCAAGCACCACTCCTTCATCGCGCCAGTGGAACATATCATTCGATGAATAGCAGTGGATCGTATCGATCGGATACGGATTTGCGGCGGTGTCCATCCTGTCCTGTGTCGTGTACAAGTAAACACGCGTTTCGCCATTCCAGGTAAAGACACCCGGTGCAGGATCGGATGTGGGGTGGGAGGTAACGATGTAGTTGTCGCTGAATCCGTTGGTGCGGAAAAATAAGAGGAGAATGCAGCAATGAATGAAGAATTGAGTGTTTGTTTTCATACTACTACCGGTAAAATACTTCCACGGTAGGAGCTGTGTCGGGTTGGGTATTGGTATCTGTTTTCATTCCGGTTATATTCGATCCCGAATACCGAGACCGACCCGAACCCCTGAGTACGATTCGCGCGTAGCATATCGTTGATCTGAACAACAATACCGACAATGTTTCAACGGTTAATCTGGTGCGTTGATTTCATCTGTCCCTCTCCCGTAAGCGGGGGGCACTGAGGTGGTACATTGAGCCTGTCGAAATGCCACTCGAAGTGGGATAATAGGGTGGGGGCGCAGAATAGAGAGAAAAAAACACAACTGGTAAAATGCATTGAACTGGAAAAAAACTACGGTTAATCCGGAACCAGAATTCGGAATAATTGGCAATATGCTTTCCTGCGTTTCGCTACCCCTATCCCTGCCTGTTTCCCCGCTGACGGTGGAAGGGAACTGCTATCATTTATCCCTCTCCCGTAAACGGGGGAGCGGTGCACTGAGGCCCTCGAAGTGGGATAGAGGGTGGGGGCACAGAATAAGAGAAAACAATACAACAGTTAAAGTGCATCGAACCGAAAAAAAAACACAAGTTCATCCACAAAAGGTAACGAACGTCATCTCGCCACAGTCAAACCCCGCTCCACCGTACCGGTACCATTAGTAATTCTGAAAATGTAGCTGCCGGAACGCAAATTCCGTAACGATTGCGGCAGCAGGCTGTTATCCGCGTTCAGCAGTGCTGCACCGTTGCCCCGATAGAGCACCCGGCCGGAAATGTCGAACACGGCCCAGTAGCTCGAGGACGATCCATTGGCGTCAAGGCCAGACGGGGTGGCTATGCTGAACTGCTGCCTCGGTTGGGAAACTGCAACCGGAACATCGGAACCTTTAATCAGCCCGTCAACAATTTCAGGAAAATACCACCCACCCTGATCGCGGTTGAGAAGGGCGAAACCACCGTCTCCTTCAAATCCGTTATCCCACCAGACGGGGCACATCCCCCGTTGGCGCACCGCTCCCGCGTAGTATTCAGCGTGAACCGTGCGTGCTGCGGTATTATTCTTCTGGATAGCTCCCCACTCACCAACGACGACCGGAATGCCTTTGCTGCAGAACTTCTCGTAAATACGGTCGAGTTCGGCATCGCACTCGTCTTTATCCTTCTGCGATCCCCAGGTGTTGACGCCGGGATCTTCCATAGTAAAGGGGTAGGGCCAGTAGGTATGCTGTGAAACAATAATTCGATTGTCGCCTTCGGGGAGTTCGAGGTCATCCTGTGCAGCTTCCATCGCGGTCGCAGCATGGGTTGGGATCATAATGTGACGAAGTGTGTTGTTTCCGCCGGTTTCCCGGATTGTTTTAACAATGGCAATGTTGTATGAATTGAGAATAAGTCGGGCTTCGTGGGTGCCGCCGTTCCACTCCATCTGTTCCCCATACAGACGCGGCTCGTTGAGTGTCTCGAAAATGAGGTAATCGCTGTAATCTTTAAACCGTTCGGCTATCTGTTTCCAGATTTTTGTAATTTTGTCGGTCACTTCGTTCTGTGAGCCTGATTTGAGTACTACCCATTCATCATGATGGGTATTGAGGATTGCGTACATGCCGTTGTCGATAACGTAGTCAACCACCTCCTGTACCCGATCGATCCACGCCCGGTCAATAGTATAATCCGGTGCTGAACCAAAATGCTTGTTCCAGGTCACCGGTATGCGAATGGTCTTGAATCCCTTATTCTTCAATTCGTCCATCATCGCTTTGGTGGTTTTGGGGTTACCCCATGAAGTTTCCGTATTGAGACCGCTTCCACCGGTTGCGTCGAGCGTATTACCGAGGTTCCAGCCGATCTTCATCTCCTCGACAACCTGCATGGACGAAATATCACGCATGGTTCCGGCGGCAAAAATTGAAGAAACGGTAAGTGAAAAAGCTATTACAGCCGCAGCGGATAGCTGATAATGGTTGATATTCCGAAATCTCATGGAACTACCTTTCATTGGGTGTAATCCGGACGTGGAGTAACAACATGCTCTTTGGTTGCATCAAGCGATTAAAGTGATCAGAATTCATCTTTCTCGAGTGCTGTACACACCATTTGTGCAAATTCATGGGGTATCGGTTCTCTTTTTAATGAAGAGGGTTCGTTAAACGTGCTGTTTTGTGTGAATACAAATGAAACACTATACCCCACTGAAACAGATGGTAACCGCCCGCTGTAGTAGAAGCATCCATCCCCCTAAAGAGAACGGCGGATGAATGCCGGAAAAATCAGGGAGCCACCATAAGCTTGACACCTGTATTATTTCGGGTGACCAGATAAACATTTCCCGGTTTGATACCGGAAAGGGAAGAGGTGCTTCCGGATACACCCGTTGGAGGGAGAAGTCGGCCATTGAGCGAAAACACCCGGGCTTCGTTTTTCCATTTAGCGACATCGGCCCCGGAAACCGCGCGCGGGGTTTTTGGGGAGGCAACCGCAGCGGTACTCCCGATACGCGGCATGAAGATACTGTCGGAAAGTTCGAGAAATGCATCAGCATACCGCTTGCCCATAAGGCGCATCCCCTCGGGGGTGAAATGCCAGGCGTCATCCGATTGATTACCGGCACCTTGAGAGGAGGCGAGTCCGCAATGTGGATACGACTCGGCAAACTGATCGATAGTCGCGTTCATACCATTGCCTTCCCGTAATTCGCCCACGACTACGGGAAGGGTATCAGGAAGTCCGAGGTCGGATTTAAGATCATCGAAAATCTTTTTAGCGAGATTCTTCCACTGATCTCCACCGGGGCCGCTTTCACCCTGATGAAGAAGAATGCCTTTTATTACCCCGGTCTTTTGAGCGAGTTTGCAGCGCGCAAGCATCCAGTCATAGGGGCTGCTGTTGGCAAGCGTTGGGTGAGCCCAGTTCGGGATATTGAAGTTGCTCTTTCCTTTCTCAAACACGGTAAGGGCCTGTCCTGAAAGTGCGCATGGGATGAGTCCGATTTTTATATCTTCTCTGATTGAATCGATCAGCGTTTTAGCGAAATAATCTCCCGGACTGACTCCTTCGCCGCAGATATGCAACGGAGGGTAGGCTGTGTACCAGGTATCGGTGGTACGACTCTGATTGTATTTGGGACACGCCGCAAATTCATTTGCCCTGCAATCACAGAAGGCGAGCACTTTCACCCGCTCGGAGGTATCGCAATCTTCGGCGTTGAGCGTACCGGCCCCGTCGCCACCAATGGGTACTCCGGCACCGCCGCCGGCCATATTGGATTGTCCGAACAAAAGGTAACAGTGAAAATCCGGGTCGACCTGGGCGTTTAAAAGTACTGTGAATAGGAAAAGGGTAAGTGCAAAAAATGATACTTTGATATTCATTAAAAAACCTCCACCTGACACTGTGATAGTACAGAAATAATGCAGAAAATAGTTGTTTGGTTACATCCCGGCAGCAAGCCTGATTTGAGCCCGTCAAGATACAACATGGCAACTGCCCTTATTAAAATACATCCAAATAGTGCCCTGAACGCCTAATTTTTTACTAATCTTAAAGAGAGGGGTAATTCCCCGAAGTTCTGGGTAGATCATTTATAACAGCATTTTACACTATGTGATTTGCATCACAGACTGGAAAAGTTAGGGGAGATATATTACAAAGATTATTTTCACAATTAAACAACTGTTTATGTAACAATTTCAAACAATTCTCCAAGCGTGACCGGTTAAGTTAATACCATTTATGGTGATACTACATGTGTATAAACATTGATCCCGGCGGCTCCTGATTGCAGATTACCTGAAATCGCCGCATTCGTGGAAAATCTGGTACTGACTCACCCTTTCCGCGGCAGGAAATCCGGTGATGCCACCGAGAGCAACCCTTTCGCATAGCGTTTTCCGAATTCCCGGATACTTTCCAACGTGAAATGCCAGATATCAAGCCCGTTTACCTTCAGCCCTTCCGACAAAGCCACTGCACCGTGAGGATATTTTGTCGCCATTCCGGCGGAGTGTCGTCTGATCGTAACTTGTCTGCAACACATGGGGTTACCTCGTCCAGGTTAAGATCTTGATTGAGGTCTGGTTTCCCTTGGGATGATCAGCGCTGGTGAGGAGTAACAACCGGAGTTACCAACTTATAGTACTGCAATAGAACCGATAAAGAGCTATATTTCTACTGTATTTACTTGTTTAGACTAGGGGAGTTAACATCGGTTAAAGTTAACGGCGAAAGGATGAAAGTACATGAAAAAAGGTGTATTTAATTGGGGGAGAACCGCCACGTTTGTAACGTTGGCGGTAGCATGTTTTTGTGCGAAAGGCTATTCTCAAGATCCTGATCCAAACTTCCATATTTATCTGGCCTTCGGCCAGTCAAACATGGAGGGAAATGCTCAACCGGAAGATCAGGATAAAACAGGAGTGGGGGACCGGTTTCAGCTTCTTCCCGCAGTCGATTGGCCAAATGGGAGTCGAAAAAAAGGAACTTGGACAGTCGCTACAGCACCTCTTTGTCGTAGTGGAACAGGACTGTGCCCCTGTGATTATTTTGGCAGGACTCTTGTGGATAGTCTCCCTGATAAAATAAAAATAGGTATTATCAATGTTTCTGTTGCTGGTTGTGCAATCGAAATGTTCGACAAAGACAAAGACAGAAGTTATATCGCAAGTGAGGCGGAATGGATGAAGAATATCGATAATTCATACGGTAATAGTCCATACGGCAGGCTCGTGGAAATGGGTAAACTTGCCCAGAAAGATGGTGTAATCAAGGGGTTCCTACTGCATCAGGGTGAATCCGGTTCATCTACGAATAACTGGAAAGGTGAAGTAAAAAAGATTTATTTCGATCTCATTAACGATCTGAGTCTTGATTCAAACAAGGTTCCTTTACTGGTAGGCGGTCTGACTGCTGATGCTAAAAGCAATACAAATACATCATTACCGTGGGATCTCGTCAAACAGCCGAAAGCTTTTTCAAATTGCCATGTAGTTTCTTCTATTGGGTGTGAGCCGAACATGTCGGATGGTTTTGGTGGTTTACACTTCAGTGCCGCCGGGTATCGTCAACTGGGAAAAAATTATGCCGATACGATGCTTACCATTCTTGGTGATGATGTAGTTTCTGCTGAGACAAAAGAAAACAGATCGATACATATCCCTGCAGATGCCATGCATATCACCACCGATGGAAAATCATCACTCAGTTTTACTCTGCCGCAATCTGCCCGGGTGAATCTGAGAGCCTACACTCTTGCCGGTAAAGAGATCGCACTGCTTGCCGATGCCGAATATTCAGCGGGAACCCATACTGTCGGATTCCCTGACAAAGCACTATCTGAAGGAGTTTGCGTTCTTAAATTGAATGCCGGTTCACTGTCGGCAGCAAGAACGGTAATGGTTGGGACGAACTAAGTTTTTTCCGGTTACTGATAACAAGTGGAAAATGGAGCGGGTGATTGGTCATTCGCTCCTTTTTTAATGCACGGCATCTGAGCGTTTTAAATTTAAACGGGAGACAGAATCCGGAAGTCAGGAGTAAGAATGACGTCACCGAAAAACCTGACGCCCGTATTCCGGATAAAGAGCCGGCAGATCACCGAAGTTCCCGTACAACGGGGATATTCAGAAGAAAATCTGAAAAGTCGTTCCTCTGAACTTGATCTTTGTTGTCGGAACAGCAGCATCTTGCCATATTTTCAGGCAGAACCTAATTTACTACCACTTCCGGAACGATCGTACGTGACCGGCATTTCATCTATCCGTTCAGCAGGGGAATCCCGTGAAAATCGGGAGCGGACCCGCCACTGTGCACCCGGTTTTCGCCGGGAAAGTCAGGAGACCTGCTGTTGCGGACTTCAACCTTTTGGGTCTTCGTGGAGCGGGACCGGAGGATACTGTGGCCAGCAAGTCGAAACATTTTCCCAGCATGCATCTCAGGATTCTAGCGCCTGCAGTTATCGCAGCGGCGGTGTCACTGTTTATTCCCGGATGTAAAAAACATGATGCGGCATTGCGGGACAATGTCCCCCGTCCGAGGATTGTCTCGTTCGCACCCAGTATTACCGAAACCGTTTACGCCCTGGGGGCGCAGGAGCATCTTGTCGGTGTGACGGATTTCTGCTCCTGGCCACCGGAGGCGAAGCTGCTGCCGAGGGTGGGAGGGTATGTTGACCCCAATTATGAACAGATAATGCGCCTGAAGCCGGATGTTGCGTTGTTGCTTAAAGAACACGGATCACTGATATCGTTTCTGAAAAACCATAAGGTTGACATAGTTACTTTCGACAACCGTAATATTGCTGCCATATTCTCCACTATTGCTGCAATCGGGGAGACATGCGGTGTTCCGGAGCGTGCCGACAGTCTCGTTGGGGTAATTTCCGCTGAACTCCGGAAGCAGCCCGCCGGTTTGCCGCTGCATAAAAAACCGCGCATTCTCTTCTGTGTCGGACGTGACAAGCCGGGGAGCGGTACCATCGGTTCGGTGTTCTGCGCTGGACCGGGCAGCTTTTACAGTGAACTGATCGATTTCGCCGGCGGAGAAAATGTGTTTAACGATTCTCTGTTGGTGTATCCGTCAGTGGCTGCCGAAGGGATAATCCGTCTGGCACCGGATATCATTATAGATGCCATGGCATCCAACAAATCAATGGATCCTCAGAAGGTCCGGGATGACTGGAAGGTACTTGAGATGGTTCCCGCGGTCGAGCGGGGTTCCGTATACGCGCTTACCGGTTCGCACGTTTCCATTCCGGGCCCCCGGATAGGGAAAATATGCAGTGATATATGTAACTGTATTAACGACTGGAACTTACGATGTTCAAGGGAGGGCGAATGCCTTCACTTCAAGTGAACAACCTCTCATTTTCATTCGATAAATGCAAACAAGTCCTTGATACTGTAACGGTTACAATAAACTCCGGTGAGCAGTGGTCGGTGATCGGAAAAAACGGCTCCGGAAAGTCGACGCTCATCAGGTGCCTTGCACGGCTCGAAAAAACTGAAAATGGCGCAATCACCCTAAACAACAATTCATTACATCGTTTTTCATCGATTGAACTTGCCCGGATATGTGCCTATGTACCTCAGGCAACCCTCCGGATTCCACCGAATTTTACCGTCAGGGAATATGTACTCATGGGTCGCTATCCCTACCGCGGTTTTCCGGTGGGCTCCACATTGGATGACCGTTCCATCGCGGGTGAAGCACTGGAACTGACGGATACCGGTGAACTTGCTGATCGATCGATGAAAAACCTCAGCGGAGGAGAGCTGCAGCGGGTGTATATTGCCGGTGCGGTTGCGCAGCGGACCGCGATTATGCTGCTTGATGAGCCGGTATCGTTTCTTGATCCGATGCACAGTGAGATGATACACGCCACCATGGACCGGATTCACCGGGAATACCAAACTACCATGATAACCGTCACCCACGATATCAATGCCGCCTTGCAGCGAAACACCCACATACTGGCACTTCATACCGGAAAGAAAGTGTTCGCAGGAACAACGGAAACATTCCGGTTAAATGCCACCGATCATCTGAAACATATTTACGGAATTCCTTTTGAAACGGTTACGGGCGGAAGTTCCGGGACCAGATGGTTCATGCCTGCTCAAGAGAGCGGGGAATCATGAAAACAGGGGTAAAACTGCTCATTCTTCTGTTTTCATCGATGATAGTGGTGTTTCTCGCACCGAGTATAGGCATGGAATTCATTACCCCGTTCGGCACTAGCGGAGCATTGCAACAGTCGATCTATCATGAACTGCGTCTTCCGAGAACCTTGACCGCATTTTTCGCCGGTGCCGGTCTCTCACTTTGCGGAATGGTATTCCAGGCGCTCTTCAGAAATCCTCTGGCAGATCCCTACACCCTTGGAATTGCAAGTGGTGCATCCTGCGGAGCGGCACTTACCGTGGTGCTCGGGTTTACCGGTTCGCTGTTCGGCCTGCCGGCAGTGACCTTTGGAGCATTCTCCGGCAGTGTATTCGCAACACTGTTGCTGTTCGGATTTGCCACATTCAGGAGAAGTATCGACAAACTCACCATGCTGCTTGCCGGTGTGGCGTTGAGCTTTCTGTTTTCCAGCCTGCTCATGTTTTTTCAGTATCTCGGTGATCCGCACGATTCGTTTTTCATCATCCGGTGGCTGATGGGCGGAATGGAAACAATCGGGTACAAATCACTTTTTCTCTTTTTACCGTTTGAAGTGATATCGGTGGTGATAATCTTCACTCAGCTGCCGCAGCTTGATCATCTTCTGACCGGTGATGATATTGCCCGGAGCAGGGGAGTCAACATACGGAAAACAAGGATACTTCTGCTGCTTGCCACCACGCTGCTGGTAGGAGCCATTGTTGCCGTTTGCGGTCCCATAGGTTTCATCGGTCTTATCGTGCCGCATCTTTCCCGGGTACTTTTTTCGTGGAAACATATCTGGACCGGACCGGCAACCGCGCTTATTGGCGGCGTACTGCTTGTTATTGCCGATACGATCGCCCGGACGGTTATCGCACCCACCGAGATTCCGGTGGGAGTAATCACTGCACTCCTCGGTGCGCCTTTTTTTCTCTGGGTACTGTTCAGCACCAGTGGAAATGGAAAATCGCATGAATTTTAAGCAGCGCTATCCGTTTCGCATCGGGTGTACCTCGTATGTGCTCCCCGATGAACTGCTTCCGAACGTGGAGTACATGGCCGACAAGGTTGATGACATTGAACTGGTGCTTTTTGAGTCAAATAAATGGTCGAATATGCCCGACGCACCGACAATTTCATCGATGCAACATATTGCAGATAAAAACGATATAACGTTTTCGGTTCATTTTCCGATAGACTGTCGTGCGGGCGCAGCCGATCCCGCTGAGAGCCATAAATTTCTCACGTGGGTGACCGACATTATCCGGTTGACTAAAAATCTTCCGGTAAGCGGCTATCTTCTTCATCTGGAAGGACTTGAGGATGAAAAGAACGACACCGAAGTTAAGCGGTGGAAAACCGTTACCGATTCGTTCTGCAGAGAGGTTCTTGAAACGGTGCATGTTGCTGCAGATAGCATCTGTATCGAGAACCTCGGGTACGATCCGCTGCTGCACCGGCAACTGATTGATAAATATCATTTTTCGCACTGTGTTGATCTTGGGCATCTCTGGAAATACCATCCCGATTGGCTGGGTTATTGTAAACAAGTGATTGCAGCTACTAGGATTATACACCTGCATGGGGTCGATGGTACCACCGATCACCGTTCACTTGAACACCATACGCAACAGGATCAGTTGCAACAACTTATCCCTGTTCTTCGAAACTTCACCGGGGTGGTTACTCTGGAGGTTTTTTCCGAGACGGATACGTTTTCTTCATTGCAGCGATTTGAGGACCTATGGCAACAGTAGTGCTGATAACCGGTGGTGCACGCAGTGGAAAAAGTATGTTTGCGCTGCAACATGCACTAGAACGACCCGGCCCCAGGGTGTTTATCGCCACTGCAGTTGCCTGTGACGATGAGATGCGCAGGCGGATAGAAAATCACCGGAGTGAACGCACCGGACAATTCTCGACTATTGAAGCCCCGTATCATCTGGCGCATGCAGTTACAACCCTTCCGGAGGAGACCGGTGTCGCCTGTATCGATTGCCTGACCGTCTGGCTCGGGAATCTTCTTTTTCGTTTTGAAGCGGAACCGCTCCGTATAGAGCAGGAAATCGATGCTTTTATTGCGGTTCTTGAATCCGCACCCTGCGATCTGGTGATTGTTACCAATGAGGTGGGGTATGGAATCGTCCCGGAAAACGCGATGGCGCGGCGATTCCGTGATGATGCGGGTGCGCTCAATCGCCGGGTTGCACAGGTCGCTCAAAAAGTTTACTTGTGCGTTTGCGGCATTGCTGTGACTGTCAAGGAGTAAGTCGGTCGGTATGCTGTAGTGGTTGAATGGTTTTGTCCCGAATACTGCAAAAGTTTTGTTTCGTTTCATTTCCGATAGGGAGTTTCATGCAATCCAATCCGATTACTTATCCGTCAATTCCTGAAATTGAAGACAGTACACTGAAAACGGAAATACAGGACCATCTGGATGATCTCACCAAGCCGAAGGGGAGTCTCGGACGGCTTGAGGAGTATGCGGCCAGATATCTACAGTGTCGCGGAAGCGCCGGTGCAAAACTGGATCGACTGTTGCTGATGACATTTGCTGGTGATCACGGTAGTGCACTACAGGGGATAACTCCCTTTCCGCAGGAAGTGACTGCTCAGATGGTACTCAATATGACCAGCGGCGGTGCAGCAGTGAGTGTCTTCTGCAGAAATGCGGGCATTGAACACCGGGTAGTTGATGTTGGGGTGGCTGCGGATCTGCCGAATCATCCGGTACTGCTCAATAGGAAAGTCGCTTCTGGTTCCGCTGATTTCAGCAAAGGGTATGCGATGACTCCCGAGCAGTGTGCCGAAGCATTTTCGGTCGGAATGGAGTGCTCCGCATCATCGGGAGCTGAACTGTTAGGTACCGGTGAGATAGGCATTGCCAATACCGCCTCTGCTTCCGCACTGTACGCACTGTTGCTTGGACTCGACGGGGCGCTGACAACAGGTCCCGGAACCGGTGCACAGGGAGCGCTCCTGGAGAAAAAAAAGGAGTTCGTTCACCGGTCCGTTGCATTGCACCGCGCACAATGGGATGGAACCGTATTTGATGCCCTCTGCAGGCTCGGGGGGCTTGAACTCGCTGCACTGACCGGTTATATCGTTGGTGCGGCGGCAAACCGTATACCGGTAGTGATTGACGGGTTTATCTGTGGTGCAGCGGCACTTGCCGCCCTTTTCATTGATCGAAAAATAGAGAGCTACCTCTTTTTCTCACACGTATCGGCTGAACAGTTTCACCGGAATTTTCTGAAACAGGAGAAAATTACTCCGCTTCTCGATCTCGGTATGTGCCTTGGCGAGGGAACCGGGGCGGTACTGGCCATGCAGCTCATCCACCAGGCGGTTCGTTGTTACCACGAGATGGCTACTTTCAGCAGCGCATCGGTTTCGAGGGAAAGTACAGTGGATGTTTGAACCGGTGATTACTGCATTTCGAATACTTACTATTCTGCCGGTTCCGGGCCGGGAGAGTAAAAACCCCGCTTCGGCATTACCGTTTTTTCCGGTCGTCGGTACGGCAATCGGACTGCTCCTGTGCGCAGTAGCATGGGGTGCCGGACAACTGTTTCCACTGAACCCGCTACTGGGTGCACTCGTTTGTGTGTCAGTGGCGATTGTGCTTACCGGAGCACTCCACCTCGATGGTTTCGCCGATATCGCTGATGCGTTCGGAGGTGGAACAACACGGGAGAGAATGTTAGCAATACTCAAGGATTCGCGTCACGGTACCTTCGGAGTAACAACAATTGTACTAGATGTCGCTGCAAAAATAATTCTGTATGCGTGGTGCATTGATTACCATCATTTCGAACTGCTGGCGTTGAGTGTGGCATTTTCCCGCACCGCACAAGCATGGGGATGCTCCCTGTTTCCGTACGCGATTCCGGAAGGTGGCGGCACTTCGGTTTTTTTTACCGGTGCGAAACGTATCCAGCTTGTGGTCGTGTCAGTCGTTCTGATGGCTGTTGCGTATCTGTTTGCCGGAGAAACCGCGGCATTGGTAATCATCGGAGGAGCTGTACTGCCGGTAGTACTTTTCTGCCGGTTCTCGGTAAGAATACTGGGTGGGCTGACGGGGGATTGTCTGGGTGCAGCGAATGAGATGGGAGAACTCTCCGTATTGTTGACCGGAGTGCTTTATTACACCATCATTGCGGCGATCTGAATCTGCACTGCTTAATCATGTATTGATACTGCCTGGGAAACACCCGTGCAGAGAAAATCGTCCGAAAGGAATCAGGAAGGGGCGGGAAGACTATGTCGGAAATGATGAATGAACGCGGATATTTCCAGATATACACGGGTAACGGCAAAGGAAAAACAACCGCGGCATTGGGATTGGCATTTCGTGCGGCCGGTGCGGAAAAAATGGTACTGTTCACGCAGTTTTTAAAAACAAAAACATTCAGTGAACATAAAGCGCTTGAGCGTTTTCAGGATCTGATCTCAATCCATTGTTTCGGTACGGGAGATTTCGTCAGGGACGAGGTACGGCCGGAACATCGGGAAGCTGCACAGCGGGGTTTTGCGACAATCGGTGCCCTGATTGAACACCACCATTTTTCAGTTATCGTATGCGATGAGATTCTCACTGCACTCAACCTCGGTCTGTTGGCAAAGGAACAGGTGCTGGCGTTGCTGGATCGTTGTGTACGTACCGGAGAGTTGGTGTTTACCGGGAGGAATGCCCCGGAGTATCTTGTTCAGCGTGCGGATTTGGTGACTGAAATGGTTGAGGTGAAGCACTATTTTACAGCTGGAGTGGCTGCGCGAAAGGGAATAGAATATTAGTGGTACACCGGAGTATCCGGATTACCATGAAACGGTTTTCCCGAAACAGTGCAAAAAGCATAACCGTGCTAATTAAATTCCCAGTTTTTCCTTGAGTGCTTCGGGGGTGAATGGTTTGACGAGGTAATTGTTGGCTCCCGCCTTCAAGGCTTCAACGACACGGCTTTTTTCCGATTCGGAAGTACACATGATAACCTTTACCGATTTATAGGTGGCGTCTTCGCGGACTTTTTTCAGAAAAGTAAAGCCATCCATCACCGGCATATTCCAGTCGAGCATAATAATATCAACCGGCATATTCTCCGGAAGTTTGGTGAGCGCTTCACTGCCGTCACCAGCTTCGACGATATCAGAAATCCCGAGTCCGTTCAGTTGTGTTTTCTGGATTCTGCGCATCGTTGCTGAATCATCGACGAGTAAAACTTTCATAAACAGCTACCTCCGTTACCTTGTTTTGAGGGAAACTTCCATTGTGAATTTTCCATGATCTCCACTGAACGGAACCACGATGGTTGGTGAACCGCTCTGCCCCGCCAATGTGTGTTTCTTCCCAATAATAACATTGGGGAGTGAAATTGATAAGTTAAATTTTGTCAGATGCTGTTTAGCATTTCCCGCGATAATATTCACTATTTCACCGATACCGTCGGAGAGTTCCTCTTCGTTGAGTGTAGGGGGATTGCCGAGCATCAGTTTTACGAAGTTTTCCGCATCTCCTTTGGGGAAACTGAGTGATATGGATCCCTGAGCGTCGCCGGATAGCCCTATTACACTTGAAATATCGTACGACGGGTAGGGGTGCGATTTAAGTGATGGGGCACCCGGATGGACGTCGGTGGACATCATCGTAGTAAAGCATGACTGAGTGGCAATTATAAAAGGATTGATATAGGATACGTCCATCTGAAGCCTTTCATTGATAGGTCATATGTTTCGCAGTCGGGCGCTTGAGAAATCCCGTCCGATGGCACTTACCAGATCCGACTCTTCAACATCCGATACCGCTTTTTCGTACAATTCCGAAACATCCTCACTGGTAACATGCAATTCACTGAATATATCGTTGGAACGCGTTTCCATTGTTCCTTCAAAGGAACCTACCACACTGTTACAGAGAAACAGTTCCGCCAGGTAGGTGACCATTGCGAAAAGCCGGATACTCTCAGATGCCTTATCCGGTGCATGGTGGAACCTGACCGCACTGACAATGGTATGGTCAATTTTCCAGAGGTTAAGGAGAACGCCGCCGACCATTCCGTGCATTTCGTTGGGTACGAGCTGCTTTTCCGCAGAAAGAAATGAGACTTCACTGTCAACAGCCTCTTTGATGATTTCCTCGAATTCGGTATGGAAAAACTGATCGTACACCAGTATGCCGATATCATGAAGAAGTCCGGCCATAAAAAGCATGTGATGATCACCTGTACTGAAACGACCACACCGGTTTGCCTCGGCAATCGAGGAGCAGAGGTAGGCGGAGGTCAGTGAATGTTTCCAGAATGTTTTATAGTCAAGAACATTGGACCGGTGTGAAAACTGACGGACAAAATTAACCGCCAGTGCGATATGCCCCACCTCATTGAATCCAACCCTGGTTATGGCATTGCTGATAGAGGTGATTTTACCGGAGGTGGAACAGTAAAAGGAGGAATTCGCTACTTTGAGAATTTTGGCGGTGAGAGCCGGATCCTGTTTTATAATCCGGGATAGCAGTGTGGCGTCGCCCTCTTCAGACATTACCAGTCGCTGAATCCGCAGTACAATTTCAGGAAGTGTCGGAAGGTTTTGAATTTCCGACAGACGCTGAATAAGCCGCATTCTGATCAACTCCGAATAAAATGAAAAATGAGTATATCATCAATCGGACATGAAGTCAATGTTACTTAACAGGTCAAAAGTAAAAAACAGGAATTAATAAATTGCTAAAAGCGACTTTCGGGAAATCGTAGTGGAGATTACCCGAAAAGCTTGAATGCTTTAAGCATAAGAAGCGGATGGCGGGAGAATGTCGAAAGAAACACCGTGAGATAACGGATCTTTTCACTCCGTTTTTTTACCAGTTTAGCAGCGATGGTGTTGAGAAAGGAGTCGTCGGTGTGGGTGGTGACGAATTCTTTGAGCACAAATGATCGTTCCTGCTGTTTACCGTAACGGATTTTCCACTGTTTTTCGTAGGATTTGAGATGGGAGTAATTAATAGAATCGGATGAATGGGCTTGTGCGGCAACACTCCCCGCAACGTTTCCGGCAAACAGGGAATAGGCGATTCCGGCACCGCTCAGGCAATTTACCTGACGTGCAGCATCGCCAACGAGCATGGCGCCTCCACGGACCAATGGTCGGATATATCGGGTGACCGGTACTCCACCACAATGAAGTGGTCCCTGTTTTCCACCGGGGAGCTCGCGATCAATAAACTCCATCAGGTACTTTTTGGCGGCACCGGCGCTGCTGTGTGTTCCTGAAAGGCCAAGACCGACATTGGCTTCGCCCTTGGCGCGTGGGAAGATCCAGGCGTACCCGCCGGGAGCGACAGTGGAACCAACGTAGAAAATACAGGCATCCTGGTCGATCAACGGCGAAGTTACCCGGGTGAAGGCACAGCTCTCAATGTCATTCGGTGGCAGGCGGGTATTCCAACCGAGTTTCCGTGCCAGGCGGGATTCGACTCCATCGGCAAGAATGACTAAATCAGCTCCGAAAGTACCGGAAACCGTTTCTAATGTGTACTTCAGGTCATTGTTCTGATGAATGTTGGTAACAGCAGTTTTAACAAAGAGATGTGCACCTGCCTTTTCTGCATCTTTCGCAAGATCGCCATCCATTCGCTCACGATCAAGAATGACACTTTTGTCGATATCGGCAACCGATACCGTGGTGCCGTCCGGAGCAATCATCCGGGAACCGGTGATCTGCTGCAGAATCCATTCCGGCCGTGCCTCGGAGTGAGCCGTGAGGCTTCGCATCCCGATCCCTTCACCACATCGTACCGGGATACCCGGTTGTTCATTGCGCTCAAACAGTGCTACCGACTTTCCTGCTTTTGCTGCGGCAGATGCAGCAGTTGACCCTGCCGGGCCGGCTCCGATAACGGCGATATCAAAATGTTGGCTCATTATATTTTTCCGGATTTTTAGAGATGTTGCGTTTATCTGGTTGAGACAAAAATACTGTAGGATTTCTGGAAATACGAGTATCGTTCACCGGTTTTCATGCAAGGCTGAGTGCCTTTACCGGACAAATGGCGACACAGGTACCGCAACCGGTACATTCTTTTGTACTGACCGTAAGGACATCCGTAAGCAGCAGTGCGTCGCAGGGACAGACACTGATGCAGGTTCCGCACCGGTCACAGGTTTTTTCATCGATTATCAGCTGCATTGCATCGCTCCGATAATTTTACGGTTTCTTTTTTCAGATCTTTATAATCATCGATGGCATTACTATGTAACAGTTTGTTACATATTGTTATAGCCTCGCTGTTGTTCCCTGATTTATGGAGCATGGTTGCCTGTTTTATTGCTGTAGTGAGTGTATTGAATGTTCCGTATTGTTCATGTGCATAGAGAGTCGAAAGATGGCCATATTTTTTTGCTGCAGCTGAAAAGTTTTCCCGTGATTCAAGATATTTCACTTCGGCCCAGAGCACAAATCTACTTGAAGGATGATCCTTTTTCAGAATATTGAGATATTTTAACGCATCCTCCGACTGTTTTTCCTGAATGTACATGTCACAGAGTGAAAGCATCGCAGCATCACCCGTTAATATAGCGTTTTCAGCGCAGCGGCGCACTTTTTCGATTCCCCGTTCACGATTCCCGGGATACCAGAAAAGTACCCACCAGAGACGTGACCGCAGTTCCGCTCGCGCATACTCATACAAACCGAGAAAAAAATCAACTTCATAATTGGTTGAATCGAGTTCCTGTGCCTCGCGGAGATCGTCAAGGGCACTGAAACCGTTCTTCATCGCATTGACATACCGTTTCTGCCTGATATAAAAAGCCGCATAAATTGCCTTGCACATCCCGGAAAGCATCCGTGTGTATGACGACTTACCCTTTTGTGACTCCCATGCTGCAAGGAGAGCGGAAGCACTGTCGTAACTTTTCAGAAAGCGAGTTGAATCAATGATTTGCTCAAAATCAACATCCCGCATTCCGAGGACCGCAAGGTGGAGCAGTGCCGGGAGAGGATCGCCACTGCTCTGCGGGAAACGATGGATTGCGGTAAATGCGCTATCGTAGTGATTATTGATGATATAGTTGACGACTTTAACGGTGAGTTGCTGCTCTTTTTGAGGAAATGAAAACGCCTGAATACCGGTAGTCAGCAGAAACGTGACGATGAGTACCGGGAAACTATGATTTATCGATCGGAATAAGAGATGGGTAGGAAGTTTCATGTCGAATACGAAAATACAGCCATGTTGCCGCAAAAACAACACCTGCAACAGGGAGGAACCAGGGCATGACAAGAAATGCCGCTACCATGCAGAGTGCACCACCGATTTTATAGGTGGCCTCCATAAAGAATCTGCCCGGATTAACCAGGTAGCCGATATACAACGGCAATGACGCCACGGCACAGATCAGTGCTGCAGGATCGCTCCGCAGAAACCCCGCTACACCTGCCGCGATAAGAAGTACCAGCGCGACACTGTGAGCACGCAGTTCACCCATCCATACCGCACTGGTGATTTTTCCGTCCTGTCGGTCACCTTCAATATCCGGAAGTGTCGAACTTATCGACCCTGCGCTCATAAGAAGAAAATAGGGCAGTGCGCTCTTCAGGAAATCAACTGTAAAAAGCTGATTTCCGGCGATATACCATCCGGCTCCAAAGGCGATGAATCCGTATCCGGTTGCATTGCTTATAAAGTCCAGAATCGGTTTTCCAGAAAACCGCAGCGGCCTGAAACTGTATACAATGCCAAGCAACAGTGCTGCACCGGAACAGAGCACAAGCGGCGAATGATGAAGCAGCAGGGGAAGCAGTAACGAGAAGATGCTGAAAAGTACCGATGAGAGAACCGCGATGTTCAGCGGAACAATGCCACCGGCAATCAGCGGTAATCCACCGTTATTCTTATCAACCTCTATATCCGCAATTTGATTGAATATGTAGACTGCCGCAACTGATAGCGAAAATATGCTTAAAAGCAGATAATTCGAGGCAGTTGGCAGATGCATTGGAAAAAAGGACCAGTCGGCGTTTGAGCTGTTGGCGGCACAACGGAACCCGAGAGCGGAAAAACCCCAGACCGGGATAAGAAGCACCGGACGCGTAACCATGACCGCATCAACAAACGTCACCAAGGGATTTTGTTTCATTTGGACTTGAATGTGGGGTAATCAATGCCGAATCGCCATTTGTAATACATTTTACTTCCAAAGAAGGTAACGATAATCAGTATCCCGTACACTGGAACAAAAAGTGCAACCGATGCACTCAACAGAAAAACCGGCCATTTGAAAGCTCGGAAGGCCAGCTCCTGACGGTTGGAAAAGGCAAGCAGAATAAAGAAAAAAAGGCTTACGATTGAAGGAAGGAGCATTACCCAGTAGTTTCGCCCCATGAAGAGTGCCCCGATACAGGAACCGGCACAGAGCAGTGCCGAGAATCGGGAGGTATTCTGTGCTCCATACTGTACACAAAAGGTCTTTTTTCCGGTACGGGCATCACCCTCGGCGTCGGGAATGGTGGTGGCGAGATATACGGCTCCATTGGCAAGAGCCGGAGCGATGGATGCAACAAGGCCGGTGGAGATCAGTTCTGGAGAGAGATTCGCCGGATAACGGGCTGCATACCATCCGACGAGAAATGTGAGTGCACCATGGCCGAGCGAATTTGCAAAAACACCACCAAGTGCATGATTTTTAAGCGATAAAGGTGGCAGATTATATGCAACACCAAGCAGAAGGCTCGCTGTAAAAAGGAAAAGGATGGTACCGTTATACCGTGAGGCTATGACAAATCCTGCCAGGGCACACGAGATGGCGAGAATCCATGCGGTACGGATTGAAACAAAGCCGTGGGGAAGCAGAAAGAGTTTCCGGTTGATCCTGTCACTCTCGATATCGACAATCTGATTTACCACGTAAATAGAGGCGACAATCAGAGAAAAACCGGTAAGTACCATCCATAGGTTACTCCAGAGTACCATAGACAACATTCCCGATACTCTGCCTCCCGGCAGAACAAAATCATTGCCGCATATCCAGCCGAGAATAAAAATGGTCCATACTGGTGCAAGGAGGGGGAATCGCAGGAGAAAGAAGCAGTCGAGTATCTTTTTAATGAGACGCAGCACCTGTAGTTCCTGAAGAATAAGAGACGATTTGGTTCGTACGGGTCGTCGCTTCACCGTTGAAGCATGATTCCCGGAAATGATTCTTCCGCAATAGTGGCGACTTCAGATTGATGGCAGCCTCCTGCACGTAGATCATATCTGTCTGTAGTTACGCTCAGTCCGGAATCATCCGCAGCCTTACAAAACAATGATAGTGATACTGTTTTTAAGCTCCACGGCCAAGCGGAAGGATCATTAAACGGATTTCCGTAATATATACTTTGCGTGAGTGGAAAAAAACCATGTTTCCGAGTAATTTCTGTAGTCATTCTGCGTACACCACCCCGGTATCCGGGTGCATTGAAGAGGAGGAATCTCTTCCCCCGGATTTCGGAAAAAGTAAGAGGACGGCCGGTTGCTCCCCGATAGAGCAAGTGTGCATTTATTCCAATGAAGGAGTCATATCAATCTCCTTTCAAGTAGCGGACTGAACAACTTGAAAAATGCCTGTATTGATAATATTTTACCACAATCGGAATACGGATGTTGCCGGCGGGAACTGATTTCCCGAACGGCCGGTTGAACCGTTCGCATCGTGTTTCCGATATTTCGCATCAGTTCTTTACGGTTGAGGGGTTCCACGTTGCCGAGTATTCCAGCTGTCATTCTCTTTTTCGCCCTCCTGAGTCTTGCCTGTACTGAACATCAGGCAGGGGATTCTACTGTGGCCGGGAGAGATCAGTATGCCGAATATGTCGCTGGAATTTCTCTGTTGACTACGGTAAAGAACCGATTTACCCAATCGGAACGGTTGGGTAAATTCAGACAACTGGAAGAGATAACCGGTCTCGGGCAGGATTCGGTTCTTCCGTATCTCGCTTCGCTGCGCGACGCCCCCGAGAAGGGAAAAGACCTGTCTCTGAGAATGAACAGACTCTACGAAACAAAAAATGATACCGACCTTACCAACCCAACAAAGGAGTAACAATGTCAGACGGACCCCTCATGGAATTTACCGATGGTAACTTTTCAACCGATGTACTGGAATCGCCGCTGCCGGTAATCGTTGATTTCTGGGCAGAGTGGTGCGGCCCCTGCAAGATGCTTACTCCTATAATGGAAAATCTTGCCACAGAACTGGATGGAACGGTACGAATAGGCAAAGTGAACGTTGATGACAATCCTGATACCGCGGCCAAATACGGTATTGTAAGCATTCCGTCGCTTCTTTTCATCAAAGACGGCAAAGTGGTCGAGCAGCACACCGGACTGTTGCCGCAGGCGGCACTGAAAACAAAAATCGCAAAAATATTCGGAGTATAAACGGGGAAAACCGGCGGTGGTCCGCCGGTTGATCCGGGGGCGCGGCAGAGCAGGGGAGTGAGAATAAGAACTCCGTGTGCAGTGCTGCGGTCCCTGATACGCCACTGTTGCAACAATGATACTTTTCTTCTCGATACTCCTCTGGTTTTCCTTTGCGGAAGTCCTTTACTCGTACACACTCTATCCGCTGCTGCTGCTGCTTTTTGTCCGTTTCTTCGGGAAACCGGTACGGCAGGAGAGCGGGTACCTGCCTACCGTCGGGGTTCTTGTTCCGGCTCATAACGAAGAAGTAATCATCCGGAAAAAAATAGAGAATATACTGTCTCTGCGGTATCCTCCGGAAAAGCTCTCCGTCTGGGTGGGGTCCGACTGTTCCACTGATGCAACTGAATCAATCGTTGCCACCTATCCTGATAAGCGGGTACATTTATGGGTTGCCCCCGAGCGTGGCGGAAAAACGGAAATCGTCAACCGGTTGGCCCCTCAGATTGATGCTGAGATTATTCTTTTCACTGATGCGAATACAATGCATCGCCCGGATTGCCTCACGGCAATGGTGCGCAATTTCGCTGACCCTGCGGTTGGTGCAGTGGCGGGACATATTGATCATGCCCGGGCCACTGAAGATGATAGCGGCGAAGGAATATACCGCTCGTTCGAGTCGCGACAGAAATACATGGAAGGCCGGTTGCACAGCACCATATCAGCGTTCGGAGGGTTTTACGCGGTACGGAAAAAGGCCTTCAGAACAATTCCGCACAATGCCTATTCAAACGACGATGTACTGATTCCAATGAACGTGATACGTCAGGGACTGCGTGTGATTTATGAACCGGAAGCGGTTTCCGAAGAGGAAAACACCGGGAATATAACCAGCGAATACTCCCGACGGGTCAGAATCGGTGCAGGGAATTTTCAGGCATTCGTCTGGCTCCTTGACTTTCTCAATCCCGCCAGAGGATGGCCGGCGTTCTGCCTTATTTCACACAAGTTTTCACGATGGTTTTCGCCGTTTTTTCTCCTTGCCGGATTCATCAGTTCCGGTGTGCTGTTCTTCCGGAGCGGCATTGATCTCTACCGGATACTGTTTGCTACCGGCTCCATTATAGTCCTGGCCGGTATGTTGTACAAAATAATCCCTGTTCGTATTACCCGGCATGTGTTCTATTTTCTGGTGATGAATATCGCACTTATAGCAGGGTTCTACCGGTTTCTCCGTGGTATCAAGAGTGCGGCGTGGTCACGGACGGAACGGATTGATTGAACCGGAATGTACGCGTTCTGAGAGCGTTCACTGGGTGTAGCAAACCCGAAAGAAAAACCACGGGGTGGCGACGGCAAACATCTCCCCTCCATACTGATTACAAATCACCCGAACGGGGTGTCACTTCATACCTCTTGTGCTGAAATACAACGCAGTTTTGTCAAACATTCCTGACTGGTTGTAAAAAATATAATCCAATTCGAACTGTGAGTTGCATTTTAACTTTTTTGTGCATATATTGCTTTTTAGTGTAGTGACAATAAAACGAAAATCAGTGGTTTAACTGAAAATCGTGCACTTTTATATAGTATAGACCACATTTAGAAACACCGCTGCGATTAAGGAATGTGGTTACCTGTAGTACTATAGTTGATTTTACCTCTTGCTAATCGATTAAATACGAATTCAACAAATCGTTGAAAGATTCGTTTTAAAATTTAATTGCATGTTCAGGTTTTTTACTTACCTACAAGTCGAGCATCTGATGTTACCCCTGCCCGGGGTGTGTACATGGAAATCACCGGCTCCTTCCTCTGAAGTTACAACTTCTACAGAGGACAGTTTGCTGGTGGAGTGACACCTGTAACCTGCAACGTTCCTCCTGTTTAAGTTCAACTGTTGGTTGCTGTGGACAATCCCTTGATTGCACCACTTTTTTTAATACTGATGGTGACTATATTCTGAAACAGACTATAAACTTGTCAGATGGTAATGTTCAAAAACGAGTGGTTCCATAACGTTCTTTGATAGCTTCGGCATAAAAGCGTAAATTTTGGTACATTCAGACATTCAAGACCTTTGAGTTGCCTTGATTTCATTACACTTACAGGGACTCCAATAACGAGCATTAGCATTAATATGTATCGAAAGGGGAAGGACTTCGCGCTCTGCGCGAGAGGTCTTGGGAAACGTTACCGCAACTACGTTGCTTCTTTATCATACGGGTTTAACCCGTCTGATAAAGCTCCGCCTATGGACGGAGCTGTTTACTGGTGAATCAACAGTTACGGCAAATGACTGCTCGATCATTGCTCAAACAACCACGTTGTTCTTATTTGTAGTTATAATGGATGATCAGCTGAGAAAGTACCGTACAACTCCTTATGCTTTGACCGGGAAGAATTAGAGTTAATGCCGGAGAAATCATGTTGCAATTGAACCTTGTTATCTGAAAGCATGGTACTCCCAATAAAAACGGAGTGTGCCATTGCTGTTGTGTAAAGTAACGGCAGTGGTGACGGGTACTATATTGTCAATTCATAACTTTACACATATCATTATTGAATCCTTTCCAATAAAAATGATGGTGAGCAAATAAAAAATGAACGCGAGTTGATTGTTTGGTCTCTATTAATTTTATACCACCGGTATACAAGCGGCAGAAGGGAAGGCACAATAAACCATATCTGGGAGACTGAATGAAAAAGCACCTCTTCATCGGATGGTGCATCGCCTTGACGGCGGTGAACCTGTTTGCACAGATTGATTACGCCAGCGCACTTGACGCAGCAATAACTTTTTTTGATGCCAACCGGTGCGGTCCTGATGCCGGAGACGGTAATGCGTTTTCATGGAGAGGTGCCTGCCATGTTGACGATGAAGTGACGGGAGGGTACCACGACGCAGGTGATCATGTCAAATTCGGACTTCCTCAGTGTTGGTCGGCGGCAACGCTCGCATGGGCATATTATGAATTCCCCTCGGCATTTGCACCGGTAAAAGATAAATACTTCCGGATGCTCAAATGGTTCACCGACTATTTTCTTGCATGTCATCAGAGTTCCGACGTGTTCTATTACGGGTTCGGCGACGGTAATGCGGATCACGGATACTGGGGTCCGCCCGAAGATCAGACAGGCGACCGTCCGGCACGTAAAGCTCCACCGGGATCGGATGTGCTCGCCGAGGGTGCTGCGGCTTTGGCACTTGCCTCACTTATATATGAAGATGATGCCTACGCTGAGCGATGTCTGAATGCAGCAGTTGAACTTTATGATCTTGCGCTGGACAATGCAGGCTCTATCGAAACCGCCCGAATGAATGACGGAGCGGGAGGTAATTTTTACAAAAGTTCATCACATTATGACGACATGTGCTGGGGCGCTATCTGGCTGTACACCGCAACGGGAGAGTCATCGTATCTGGATCCGGTTGAGGAGTGGAGCAAGATACCGAATGATCCCGGTGATAATCAGTATCAGAAAAAATGGTCACCTGCATGGGATGATGTCATTCTGTTCGTGCTCCTCAAAATGGCCGAGATAACAGGAAAAGACAGCTACTACAAAGGATTGCTCTGGAATCTCGAATGGTGCAGAGATGAATGTACCAAATCACCTGCCGGAATGCCCGTTATCGATGTATGGGGTGTTTTGCGGTACGCTTCAGCAGAAGCAGGGCTGGGGTATACAGCATATCGATTACTCGGCTATGACGGATTCAATGATAAAGGAGATTTTATCATTGATTATTGCCTCAGCGATAACCCTGAAAATCGTTCCTATTTAACCGGTTGGGGTCGCAATCCTCCCTTGCATCCGCATCATCGTGCAAACGAACCGGTTAAGGGTGGTGCTACAAAGGGCCTTATTGGTGCTCTTGTCGGAGGTCCCACCGATGATTCATATGCAGATGAGATAGATAATTTTCAGGAAACGGAAGTCGCTATCGATTATAATGCGTCGTTCATATTCGGTCTGGCGGGAAAAATCTTTTTTGACAATGGCGGTATACCCAAAAATCGTGCCCCCTCCTGTGCCATCACGTCTCCAATAAATGGTATTTCGGTTCCCGAGGGTTCCACCATTACTGTTAAAGTCGCGGCGAACGATGCTGACGGTGAAGTTACCAAGATTGAACTTTATAAAGGCGATGAACTACTTGAAAGCGCAACGGAGTCTCCTTTAATCTACGAGTGGGAAAATTCCGATGTAGAGGAAGTCACTTTCACGGCGATTGCCACCGACGACTCGGGAAAAGTTTCTAACCCTTCAAAGGTCACTATCAGTTTCGCAGGCCCCTGCACTCCCGGCGAGATTCTTGATCGCTCCGGATGGGTTGCAACGGCGTCGCATATCTCTGATCATGCGGATGAAGTTCCCAGTGCCGCTCTCGACGGTGATGCTTCGACACGATGGGGGTCGGGAATCGGGCAGACTGAGGGCATGTGGTTTCAGTTGGACATGGGGTTCCCAAGGGAATTCGACCAGATTATTCTTGATGCTGCCGGATCGGGTAATGATTTTCCCCGGGCATACGAGGTGTATGTTACCGACGATACGAGTGCGCTGGGAGACGTTCTTGCCAGTGGTGTCGGAACCGATGTCACGGTCATTGACCTTCCAGAAAAGGCGACAGGACAGTATATCCGCATTGTAAATGGTGAATCCAATGGACAGTGGTGGTCGATTCATGAGATCAATGTACCATGTGCCGGTTCGGAAATTAAGACGGTTGCACCTCCTCCTGTCGCACAATACGGCTTTACGGCAGACGTTTCAACCGGAAGTAAAAGTATAGTGATCAATTGCTGTCTTCCCGGGCAGGGGCACATAACTATTGAAGAATACAGCCTCAGCGGTTCGCGTTTAGGTACGCTTGTTGACGGGTTCAGAAATGCGGGAGACCATGTCTTCAAACACGCTATTAAACGCGGAAGCTCAAAAACAATTCTTTTTAAAATCACGTTCAATGGACAGTCACTGCTGAAGCGGGTGACACTGCTGAACTGATACTCCCGGCAGAATACGTTTTGTAGACATTGTTGAAATCGGTATCGGTGAAAACTTTATGTGATTTCAGTCGGTGCCGGTTTACATCGCTGAGTACTTTTCGAAAATACCGGAAAATGACGATTAGTTACAGTTGTTCATATAGTTGCAGGAAAAACTGAAGGCTGTCAATGGTCTTCATAGAAGAAAACAAAATGTCGTGACTCCGTCCTGTCTTCGTCGGAATGACGGTAACATTTACGCAAAGTTGTACTATTTATTTCAATTTTTGTCAGACAGTTACAAGCGTACCATCGAGAAACCTGTGTTCGGAGAGAAAGAATAAGCTTATGAAACACCTCCGGTTGGCAAGTAACGTAATCATCGCTTTGCTCGTTCTGCACATGAACGGGCAGAGTCAGGATTCACTTGGAGTGCAAACTCCAGCAGATACCATGAAAAAAGAAGCTACCATGACAGACACTGCGTCATCAACAGACACTGTGGCGGCATCAGACACTGTGGCGGCAACAGACACTGTGGCGGCAACAGACACCGTGGCGGCATCAGACACCGTGGCAGCAACAGACACCGTGGCACGTGAAGAGTCGGATATGGTTACCCAGTCCGATGTAAGCACCGTAACAGGCGCCGACGAAACTGAGACGGTAGTTGCTCCCGAAGAGAAAAACGAAACGGTACTGGAACTGGAATCGGACGTCGTTGTAGGCTACGGAACGATGAAGAAGGAAGATTTAACCGGGTCGGTGGTGTCCGTGAAATCGGATGAGATAGCCCGTGATGCAGTGTCCGATATCCGTCAGGCACTCCAGGGCAAAGCTGCCGGAGTAACGGTCCGGCAGAGCGGTTCACCGGGAAAAAAACCGACAGTCAGTATCCGGGGTGTGGGGACAATCAACAACAGTGATCCACTCTATGTGGTTGATGGTGTACCGGTGACCAACATCGATTATCTCAATCCAAATGATATTGAATCTGTTTCGATTCTGAAAGATGCCTCCTCAACGGCGATTTACGGTTCACGAGGGGCAAATGGTGTGGTGGTGGTGACCACCAAACAGGCCAAAGAGGGGACCAACAGCGTTAATTACGATATGTCCATCGGTACGCAACAGATGTGGAGAAAACCTTCACTCTGTAACGCCGAACAGTGGGCCATCCTGCACAATGAGGCTATGCGGGCGGCAAATCTACCGGTCGAAGAGGAGCTTGAAGATCCGTCGAGCCTTGGCAAGGGGACGGACTGGCTCGATCTGATCCTGAATAAAAATCCCATCGTTCACCAGGAAAATGTATCGGTCATGCGGGGTACTGAAAAGCTTAAATACTTCCTGAGTGGTGGTCACTACAGCCAGGAAGGACTCATTAAGGGTTCGGATCACCGTAAAGTCATGCTCAGGTTCAACACCAAGAACGAGGTTTCCAACTGGTTTTCTCTGGGAAACACTTTCGGAATTGCCCGTACCTATACCAATTACGCTGATGAGTCCGATGAGTGGAATAGTGTGCTTGTCAACGCGCTCGCCATGGATCCCGTCACCAAACCGCGAAACGAGGAGGGGGATCTTGTCCCTTCAGCATACAACAATTTCAAGAACCCGGTAGGAATCATCGAACATACCAACTGCAGTACAAAAAAAACAGTACTTTCCGGAACGCTTTACTCGACGGTTGACGTCTTTCATGTGCTTGAGTTTAAATCCACTTTTGGCCTGGATATGACATTTAACGACAGCAGTGCCTTTGAACCGGAATACTATATCAGTGCAAGTGACAACCGGGCTAATGCCGTTGTCACCCGCAAAACCGGAACCGACCGAACCTGGGACTTTGAAAACACGTTATCATACGACACCTATCTTTTTGACGATCATTCTATCAAGCTGCTTGCAGGTGCCAGCCTTGAAGATCACGCGGTGGACTCGGTTATGGCCCGAAACCAGGAAACCCCGGGTAACGACTCGACCCTGCGTTACCTGGATGCGACAACGGGCAACAATGCCGAAGTGAACGGATTGACCGTGTATAATTCACTGGCATCGGTTTTCGGCAGACTTGAATACGATTACCTCGACAAATACCTTCTGACTGCCACCTTCAGATACGACGGGTCATCAAAATTCGGTCCGGGTAACCGGTGGGGAATTTTTCCATCGGTGGCAGGTGCATGGAAAATTGCCGAAGAGCCGTTCATGAGCGATGTGACCTTTGTCGAGGGTATGAAACTCAGGATCGGGTGGGGAAGAATCGGCAACGAGAATATCCCGAACTTCAAATACTACACCCTCACGTCAGACGGTCAGGATTATCCAATCGGCGGTGTTAAAATGCCGGGGACTACCTATAAAAGCTCCGGGAATGAGGACATTCACTGGGAAACACAGGAGTCAACCAATGCCGGACTTGATATTTCGGCGTTTGGGGGAAGAATCGAGTTCCTCGGTGACGTCTTCATAAAGAAAACAATCGATATGCTCCTTGAGGTGCCTATTCCCTCCATGGCCGGGATAGAGACGCCTCCCATGAGGAATGCCGGTTCGGTTGAAAACAGGGGTGTCGAACTGGTGCTTAACTACCGGGAATCAATTGACGATTTCCGTTCGAACATCGGCATTAACTTTACGACCTACAGGAACAAGGTAATCAACCTGGGTATTAAGGACGGTGACATCAGGGATGCGGCGTTCAATGTTGGCGGTTTTGTGACAAACACGGAGGTGGGCCGTCCTATCGGATATTTTTACGGATACAAGACCAATGGCCTGTTCCAGAACTGGGATGATGTCAATGAACACACCTATATTGACGAAGACGGCGATGAACAACTGGTACAGCCCGACGCGGCACCGGGCGATATCCGCTACCGGGACGACGATCACGACGGTGAATGGGACTATGGATACATAGGAAGTCCGCATCCCGACTTCATCATGGGGCTCAATGCGGATGTGACTTACCGGGGGTTCGACCTGAAATTCGGGTTTCAAGGGGTGTATGGCAATGAAATATTCAACGGTGCTCGCTGGTATACGGACAACGGAACTGCCTATACAAATCTCGATACCAAAATGCTCGACCGATGGACCGGCGAGGGGAGCACCAACGATGTCAATTATCCGAGAATGAACAACAAGGACGCAAATAACAGGATGATCTCGGACCGCTATATCGAAGACGGATCGTACCTGCGGTTAAAAACCGTGCAGTTGGGATACAGTATCAATGAATCATCATTGAGAAGATTCCGGATAAAAAAATGCAGATTATATATAGGTGTTGAAAATCTGCTTACGTTCACCCGGTATTCCGGACTTGAGCCCGAGGTCGGCCTGAGCGAGGCACGGGGGGAAACCAAAAACAGTTCACTGACCCTGGGGGTTGACCGTATTACCTACCCGCAGCCAAGAACCTATCTCGTTGGAATGAATATAACGTTTTAATCAAGAGGCTATAAACTATGGGAATCTACAGTAAAAAAGTTATAACCGCATTGTTGTTCGGAATGCTTCTTGTCGGTTGCAGCAAATTTCTCGACAAGCAACCGATGGGCGTCGAGTCGAGCGCGACCTTTTTCAAAACCGAGGATCACGCTGTTAAAGCGGTGACCGCCGTGTACGATGCGACGGGATGGCGCTATTCGCAGGAAATTTCCGAGTGGTTCCTGGGCGACATCTGTTCAGATGATGCGGAAAAAGGTGGTGAGAATTCCGCCGACTGGGCGGAGTTGCAGCAGCTCAAAGAGTTTCGCGCTAATGCAAGTAACTCGATCGGTTTTTTCCGGTGGAGCGAACTCTATCAGGGGGTATACCGGGCTAACCTTGTTATCGAAAATGTACCGGATATCGATATGGAGAAGGATCTCAGAGCAAGACTCGTGGCGGAAGCGAAGTTTTTACGCGGTTATTTTTACTTTCAACTGGTTAAAACGTTCGGTGGGGTACCCCTTATAACGCGCCCACTAGCTGCAGACGAGTATTGTCAACCAAGAGCATCCATCGATGCGTGCTGGGAACAGATAGAAGAGGACCTGAGCGACGCGGCCGAGGCTCTGCCCGAAAAAAGTGAATATTCCGCCTCGGATATGGGTCGGGCGACCAAAGGCGCGGCCAATGCACTGATTGCCAAGGCGTATATCTTTCAGTCAAAGTGGAGTGATGCTGAAAGTCGTGCCTTGAAGGTGATCGAATCCGGTGAGTACGATCTGGAGGCAAACTATTCGGATAATTTCAAGAGTTCGCATGAAAATGGCATAGAATCGGTCTACGAAATTCAGCATATGGAACTTCCCACCACCGATTACGGAGACGAAAACGAAGGACAGGAGACGTCCATTTATCAGGGGAGCAGAAAGGCCACCTATTTTGAGGGGTGGGGATTCGATTGCCCGACCGAGGATTTCGTTGAAGAGTTTGAGTCGAATGACCCCCGGCTGAAGGCGACCGTCGTATTCGACAACGATATCATTTATGAGGGTACTCCCGTACAGCAGAAGGCGAATAACGGCATGAGCCCCACGAATATGGCGGCACGAAAGTATATGCTGGAGTATCAGGGGGCTCAGACGCCGGAAAAAAGCAATGCCCCGGCGAACTGGAGAGTCATACGATTTGCCGATGTGCTGCTGTTTCACGCTGAAGCCGCCAACGAGCTCGGAGAAACCGACGCGGCACTCAAGTCGCTCAACCGTGTCCGTGCACGGGCCAGTATGCCCCAGGTGGTCACGACCGACAAATCGGAGCTCAGGGATGCTATCTATCACGAACGGCGAGTCGAGCTGGGGCTCGAAGGCCATCGTTTTTTTGATCTGGTTCGCCAGGGGAGAGCCGCGGAAGTACTCGGGGGAAACGGTTTTGTTGAAGGAAATCACGAGTATTTTCCGATTCCACAACTTGAGATGGACATTTGCGATAAACTTGTTCAAAATCCTTATTGATAAAGCGGTTATACGGAGCTTTACGGGAAAGGGAAAATAAATGGTACGAAAGTATGTATTATCCGCAATTACTGTGACATTGGTGATGCCAGGATGCGTGGAGGAGCCGATCTCAATTGGCGATCCCCCGGCGGCACCAGAATTCAGCGTCGAAAAAATAGATGAAAACAACATTGCCTTCAGCGTGAAATCAGCCGAAGGATTCATGGTAAACTGGGACTTTGGTAACGGTATGTTATCGCAAAAAGAGACCGATACCATGTATTATCCGTTTGCGGATACCTATACGGTTTCGTTGACGACCTCCAATAAGGGCGGGGCGACAACTACAAAAGAAGAACTGATCATCGGGGAAACTGATCCGGCGATTTGCGCCAACAAGTATTACACGTTCATATCGGGCGGGTGCGATGTGGAGAGCAAGACGTGGGTAATTGACAACGCCGACAGTGCACTGGCCAACGGCAATCCCGCGCCGAAAGATTCGAATGGAGCGGGTCAAAGCAACTACAATGATCGCATTGCGTACTGGTGGAAATCATCACTGGCAACCGATCCTCCGGTTCCTCCGGACGGCGCCCTGGATGATGAATATGTTTTCGGACTCAAGGGTTTTACCTATAAGAATGAATGTCACGGTGACTTCTACTTCAACTGGAAGTGGTGCAACAAACTGTTCGGCACCACCCAGGCAACCTATGCGGATACGGTTCACGCGTATATACCGAATAATCCCGCGACGTGGAAACTGGAAGTGGATATCGTGACCAGAGAGGATACCATTGCGGACGGCAGCATGGAACGGCTCCGTTTCTTCACCGACAGCACCACCGGAACCAGATTCAACCTTATTCTGAAATTGTCTAACAATAATTACATGGGGTACTGCAGCGGTGTGAGCGATTACCAGATACTCAGCATCAATGCCGATACGATGTACCTTCGTCATGAACTTGCGGAACCGGAGGATCAGAATGCTACCGGGCCCAATCGCCTTGAATGGAGATATTTACGTCTTGTGGCAAAAGAGTAACTTCCACCACCGGTACACTCCGCCGCCGTCTGCCGCAGGGTGCGCGGAGCTGCCATTACACCTGCACGTAAAAATCTGATACATGAATAAACAGTGGATAAGGAGTCATGCATGAAACGATTAGTAAGCCTGATCGGGATACTGTGCTGCACGGTATCGTTCACCTTTGCTCAATCGGGCGATATCGAGAGTGAAATCAAACGCGCACGCAAAGATCTCATGCGGCTTCAGAGCGAACGAAAAAAGAACCGGTTTGATATGAAACAGGACAAAGATGGATTTGAGGCATATACCAAACGGACCGTGGAACGCTGGACAGCGGTAAAGAAGGAGACTGCTTCGATTACCAAACAGATGGGGGTTCATGAAAACCGTAACGATTCTCTCGCGGCGCTCATCAATTCCGCGAACTCGCAAATAAGACAATACGACATATCTCAGGAGGCAATGCGGAACAAACTTGTTACCTCCTGCGACAAAATTGCCGATAACGTGAAAAAACTCCCACCGATGGCGCGGCAGAATCTGGTCGCATCGACCGCACTGCTGAAAAACGAACTGCGAAACAAGACGATCGCCAATGTGGAGGCTCTCAACCGGATGCAGCAGATTATGAGTCGCGCGGAGGACGTTAACGGAAGCATTGAGGTATCGCAGGAATCTTCCCCGATTTCAGAAATTCGCGGAACCGTCTACCGTCTGCGCATCGGAGCGTTTTTTGAGGCAGTTGTGAATCTTAAAGGCGATGAGTGTGCCGTCTGGTACGCAGCGGACAGCAGCAGCGGATGGAAAACGATCAAGGACCAGTCAATCGCCTCGGAAATATTCAAGGCGGCGAACATCCGGGAGGGGAAGACCATGCCGGCGTTTGTGACACTGCCGCTTGTTGACGCTGCCGGGAAAGGCGGTGACCAATGAGAATTATAATCCTATGCGTACTCACTATGATTATCGCTGGTACGACTTATGCCCGGAAAAAGAAAACAGATGAGCATGAAATTGAATTACGGAATTTAAACGAACAGATCGAAAGTGTCCGTGATTCTCTGGAAAATGAAATAGCACAGCGGTACACCTTCAAACAACATGCGGTGGAGCAGCGCGAAGCCGACAAGGAAGAGTATGAACGGCTGCGGGAAAAGCAGGAAGTCGCCCTCCGCAATTTATCGAAAATTAAAGAAGAGGCGCTGGTAAAAGAACAGAATCTGGCTGATGTGCGAAACAACGCGAAGGATAAAAAGGAAGAATGGGAATTCGTCAAAACCGGAATAGATGAAATGATGCAGAAGGAGGCCGACGACCTTTTTGAAACTTTCCCGACTGATCTTGAACGACGCCGGGGGGATCTGGAGGCGGTACGGCAGTCCTATGGCGAAAAAAGTGACCCGCTTAATGGTTGGGAGGAATTTCTTCGCTACCGGGTCGATGCAATGAATGCTGGACGGGCGATTTCAATTGCACAGGAAAAGCTGCTGCCGAACGAGGGAGACGCGCGGATCTTTTCGCTGGCACGATTCGGAAATGTCTTTGCCTACTGCATGGACAGTGCACAGCAGATCTATATGATCCACCAGACCGGACGACTCGGCAAGGATCGTTTTGCAATTGAACCGGTACTGTCGGAGGAGTTGAACGGTTTTGTTCGTGAAGCTCTGCCTCAATGGATTCAGGACAACAGGGTTTCGGGGATGGTAATGACCGAAGTGATGCAGAATGAACAGGCGAAACTGCTGGTTGAGGGAAATAAAAAAACGTTATTTCAGAAATTGCAGACACATTTGAAAGCTGGCGGCTGGGTCATGATTCCCCTGCTGCTGCTTCCGGTCTGGATTCTGATTCTTGTCGTTTACAAAGTTCTTCAGTTCTGGACTCGACAGAGAAAATTCAACAACCAACTCACGACGGCATTCAAATTCATCGATAAAAATGAAAAAGATCAGGCTTTAACCTATGCAAAAACCAAAAAAGGGTTGATGGCAGAGATACTCAAGACGTGCCTTGATTCGCCGAAACACTATGCAGCAGCCGAAAACTCGGTACGTAAACTGATATTCCGGGAAATAAACATCCTTGAACGCAACATCAATACCCTTGCCGTGATCGCGGGTGCGGCACCACTTCTCGGACTGCTCGGAACAATAAGCGGGATGATCGCTCTGTTTGCGGCGGTTACCTATTACGGTACTGGAGATCCCAAGTTTCTTGCCGGCGGAATATCCGAGGCGCTCGTTACTTCCCAAACCGGTCTTGCAATCGCTATTCCCACCCTGTTTGCACACGACTACATCCGAAAACAGAAAGATCGAGTAATTGCGGATATTGAATCAATGGCGCAACGGGTGCTTGAGAAGACGGTTGCGGAGTAGTGGTCATGATTCATGCCTTTGTCAGGATGTTTCAGGTAGGCGGCTTGATTATCTATCCGATATTTCTGGTTTCGGTGATTGTCTGGTATATCGGCATCGGTAAAATCGTTCGATTCCGGATCTATAAAAAAGCATGGGAACGTCTCTTTTCTTCACTCACCGGGAATAAACCTGCGGCATCGCTTGCCGGATTGCCTCCAGCATTCAAGACACTTGCGACCAGACTGCAAACCGGCGGCACTGGTGACCAGCGCCAACGGGCCTGTGCGGAATTCATGAACAAAGTGTTTCCTGAAGTGCAGAATGGGATATCGACTATTTCCGCTTGTATCGTGATCGCACCGCTTTTAGGACTTCTCGGTACCATCAGTGGAATGAACCATATGTTCTCGGTGATCGGACTGTTTGGTTTCGGTAATCCAGCTATAATGTCAAGCGGTATCAGTATCGCCCTTCAGGCTACCCTTACCGGTCTGGGTGTCGCGATGGCTGCACTCTTTATGTATGATCACGTACAGCGTAATAAAAAGAAATTACTCGACAACATATCTTCAGATCTTGAGCATTTCGGTGAAGACGACAATGAAACAACGGAAACCGATAAAGGAGATGATATGCAGTATGCACGGCATCGATTAGTGCCGGAAGAAAATGAAAAACCGGATATTAATCTCGCACCGTTTGTCGACATTATGACGGTTCTGCTGATCTTTTTCGTCGTTACTGCCAACCTGTATATCGAAACCGGTGTGGATGTTTCGAAACCGAAGGCGATGTCGTCGAAATCAATGAGTCAGAAATCGATTCTGGTGGGTGTCACCCGTGAAGGAACCGTCCATATTTACGGGAGGCAGGTAAATCTTGAGAGGTTGCAGATTATTATCGAACAGGAAACGTCGAAGAAACCGGACATCTCGGTGGTGATTATAGCCGATCGGGGGGTTGACGTGGGACGGGCTGTTGAGGTAATGGATCATTGTATGCTTGCCGGTGCGCAGAAAGTATCGATCGCGGCAAGTAAGGAGGGGAGTTTGTGAATCCGATGGTCCGCCTGGCAGTGAATATCGGACGACTTGCCGCAGCCTGCGCCATCAGTTTCCTGTTTTTTGTGGGCATATCCATGCTCCACGCCATGATCGATGTGGGGAAGTGCGACGATGCCGACGCCAAAAGTGAACATAAAGTGTTAGTCGAGATGGTCCGCAAACCACCGGAAGAGGAGGAAAAACGGGCCCGCCCGAAGATCCGGAAGGTAACCTCTTCCAATGACAACAAGTCGCTCGGCAATAAAATGGGAATGAAGCTTATGCCGGATTTGACCGTTGATGCCGGGGAAAGCGGTGATGCCGCAGCCGGAGTGGTACAGGTTGATAAAACCAAAGATCTTCAGGTGGAGGTGTTCGAAGAGGGGGAAACCGACGAACGTCCGGTTCCCATGCGGACGACACCGATAGACTACCCGCTGGCGGCACGGGAGCGGGGAATCGAAGGTAAACTGGTAGTGTTTTTTGTTATCGGGCACGACGGAAAGGTGAAATCAATCGAAGTAAAAGAATCTCCTTCGCCGATTATTACCCGGGAGGCAAAGCGGACCATTGCGAAATGGCGATTCAAACCGGGTAAGAAAAAAGGCATTCCGGTAAATGTTCGCGCTAAAAAGGAGATTAATTTTGTGCTCCAGAAATAAGATGCGCGGCATCGTTTATTTCCTTCTACTGTGCAGTGCCGCAGTGTCTGCGGGACCGACCCTTGATTCCGCAAATGCACTGTATGGAGAGGGTAAACTCGTCGAGGCGGTGATGCTCTATAAAAAAGCATTGACCGCGGGCGAAAACCCCGTACTCTGCTATTTTAACTGCGCAAACGCGTACTTTCAACTCGACAGTCTTCCGCGGGCGCTTACCTACTACCGGCAGTGTATTCATTTCGCACCTGATTATGTCAAGGCCCGTCTGAATTGTGCCATCATTTACTACATGCTCGGCGATCTCGGCAGGTGTATTGCCGCTTCGAAGCAGACCTTGCGACTTGATCCGGATAACCAGAAGATGCGCCTCGTACTTGCGGCGGCGTATACTAAATCCGGAGCGATTCCCGAAGCTGCCGTGCAATATGAATACATTGCCGAGCGATACCCCGAACTCTCCGAGACGTATCTCGCGCTAGGGGAGATTTACCGCAATCTGGGTGATTACGAAACGGCAATCCACTGGTTGAAAGAGTACCCGTACACAGCGCAAAACTATTCGTATGTACTGCTGCTTATTGCCGATATGTACGACGAGACGGGTGACCTGCCGCGGGTGTTGTTTTATCTCCAGAAATCCTATAACCTCGACCGGAATAAAAACACGTTTTACCGGATCGTGCAGACCCAGAAACAGATGGGAAACGATCTGGTGGCACTCGAAACCGCTATGGAGGGAATGATGCAGTTTCCTGATTTCATCGCCCTGGCACTCGAAGCCGGTACTATCGCTTTCAACCGGGGAATACTCGATAAAGCTGAATTCTGCTATACTAAAGCATATAAGCTTGGAAGTCCCGGTGCGGTAGTCGGGCTGGAGAACGTGAAAATCGTCCGCGCCCGGCATGCTTCGGAAACAGTAGACGACGAGAGCGAGTAAGGCAGCGGGCTTTTTTTGGCAGAATGCATCGGAACCCTGAATATGCCGATACCCCTTACGGCACTGCGCCCTGCACTGTTTAATGTAAACACCAAATCATTACCGGCATTCCCAAAAAAGGCTGCAATTATTTGCTGATGATGAACGGGTTTTTATTAAAAAGTCACTTATTAAATGTCTCATACTGGTACGTGGAAAAAATATATCAATTTCCCTCCACCGTAAGCGGGGGAGGGATTTAGTTTGGGGGTACGGAACCGGAAAAAAAACCATCGCATTGCAATCCGAACTACAGAATGTCCGGAATAATTGTTAGTGTGTCTTTCTGCTTTTCGGTGCCCCCATCCCTGCCCTTCCCCCGCTTACGGTGGAAGGGAACTGGTAACAGTAAAACGTATTGTTAAAGCTAATTGTCAAGAGTACCATGCGATGTTCCGTATCTGAACCGGTGTTAACCTCATTCTGACTCCTGAATTCTGAATTCTATTTTTACTCTCTCCATAAAGGACCCGATGAATGATCTCTCAGTGTCTGATGTCCGCTCTTCTGTCTGCAACACTGATCCATGCAGCTTCATCCACCTATAACGGTCGTATCGTTACCACCGCAACACCACCGCAGCCGATCGCCAATGCCGCTGTAGCCATTAAAGGAACCGAGGGTACCGTCTATACCGATTCCACCGGAATGTTTTCGCTGGACCGGACCGGTGCTCTGCAGCCACGAAAACGGATCTCTGCAAGTGTACCTTTTTCGGTTAGCGGCGGCAGCATTGTAGTTACCTGCGCAACGGCGCAAACGGTCCGCTGCGATCTGTACAATCCCAACGGACGGAAAAATCGCACACTGCTTAACCGAACCTTTACACAGGGACGGCATGTGCTCCCGCTCTCCCGGCTGCTCACCGACCGGCTCGTTCCCGGACTGTATCTGGCTGATTTCAGTATCGATGGTTCCCGGTTTACCGTTCCGCTGCTGCTCTCCGATCGGTTAAAAGGTACCACCGGCAGTTCACTGAGTGCAGGCATCATTCCCGGTGACAGCCGTTTAGCAGCGATGCCGGTTCCATCTCCCGATACACTCATCGTTTCACGCGGCGGGTATACCACGCTGGTGCAGGCGCTTTCGTCGGAATCCGGCAATCTTGGTGATCTGGCACTTGCCCGGACTGTAAAAGAGCTGCTTATAGAGCAGAAAGTTGATTCACTGCTTGCACTGATGACTATCGAGGAGAAAGCGGGGCAGATGGTTCAAACCCAGATCAATTTCACCAATGAATATCCCGGCAGGCTCAAAAACGAAGATGTCGCCGCAAAGGGAATCGGGTCGGTGTTCAACGGCGGCAGTGATGAGTCGCAGTCCGGGCAGCCAAACATCCCGGATTCGTGGGCTGCAGCGATCGATCGCCTTCAGAAGACGGTAATGAGTACCTCACGACTGAAAATTCCGATTATCTATGCGCAGGACTGTGTTCATGGCATTGGAGAGATAAGCGGTTGTACGATTTTTCCGCATAATATTGGGTTGGGTTGCACCGGGGATAGCGCACTGGTTGCCAAAGTCGGAGCAATTACCGCGCAGGAGTGTGCCGGCATCGGTATCCGGTTCAACTTCGCTCCCTGTATCGCAACGGTCCGCAACGAGCGGTGGGGGCGCACCTATGAGGGGTTCGGTGAAACACCGGAAATCAATACCCTACTCGGAAGTGCCTATATCCGTGGCCAGCAGAATACCGCCATCCCGGTGGCAACGAGCGCGAAGCATTATCTTGGCGATGGCGGTACCGATGACGGCGTCAACAATGGTGAGATGTCGGTCTCCGAAGCAACCATGCGTGCGGTGCACCTTCCACCGTATGCTGCCGCCGTGCGCGAAATGGTCGCCACCATCATGCCGTCGTACCACACCTGGATCCGCGGCGGCACCGGATGGAAACAGACGCTCGACCGGTATTCCCTCACATCCATCCTTAAAACTGATCTCGGGTTCGACGGGTTCTGTATCAGTGACTGGGATGCAGTGCCACGTGCGTGCGAAAGTTATCAGACGGAGTGCGTGACGCAGGCGATAAATGCCGGGCTTGACATGGCGATGGTCGTTGGTGACTGGAATGTCGGTGAGTTCATCAACTCAATAGTGTATGGAGTTGAAAATCAGCTTATTCCCATTGAACGGATTAACGATGCGGTAAAGCGTATTCTCCGCATCAAATATCGAATGGGTCTATTCGACAACCCGTATCCGGATGCCACGCTTCGTGCACAGGTCAACAGTGCCGAACACCGGGCCGTTGCACGCGAAGCGGTCAGAAAATCACTGGTGCTCCTGAAAAACGAAGCCTCGGTACTGCCGCTTAAAACAGACGAGAAAATCGCTGTGGTCGGATCATGGGCCGACAATATCGGTGCCCAGTGCGGCGGGTGGACCATCAGCTGGCAGGGGAGTATCGACCATACCGAAATCGCCGGTCAGACGATTCTCAAGGGTCTGCAGGAAAAAGGGACAAATGTCACTTACAGCGCAAACGCGGAGAATGTCGCCGATGCGGATAAGATCGTGGTGGTCGTTGGAGAGAAACCGTATGCCGAGCAGTACGGTGACTGTGCGGTACCTGATCTGTCGGAGTGCGAAAACACCGGTTTGATCGAACAGTGTTACAACAGCGGCAAACCGGTGATACTGGTGATTATCAGCGGACGACCGATGGTCATCGATACGGAGATCGACTGGTGCAAAGCCATTGTCGCCGCATGGCTTCCGGGTGGCGAAGGCGGAGGTGTGGCTGACGTACTCTTCGGGGAGTATAGCTTTACCGGCAAGCTCACGCATACCTGGCCGGCATCCGCCGAGCAGATTCCGATCAATACCGGAACGGTGTATGCCGATGAGCAACAGGGGAGTGGCGGGGAGCCGCTGTATCCGTACGGGTACGGGTTGAGTTATTGAGAGAGGCTGCAGGTTTTAGGAAATAGGGGGTTAGGCAATAGGCATCAGACCCCCTCTATAGGATCTTCGTTTCTCTCTCCCCCGAAGGGGGCATGTTTCGATGTGTAAATGATGGTTTCATTTTCAACGTCAGCGTCCCCCACCTTAGTATCTGTGGTACTGTTTCTATTATACCGCTGTGTCCCACTTCGAGACGCTTCAGTGCATTGCTTCCCCCCCCCCCGATTCCGGGGGAGGTACAATGATACCAGCCGTCATCCCGTTGGGAAACGGGATCCAGCAGAGAGATAGTGAGATGTTTACTTCTGACCTCACCCTACTTCGATCCCGCTAAGCGGGATAAGTGCACCGCCTGCGACCTGGTTCGACAGGCTCACCATACCGCCTCTTGTCAGAGAGGGGAAAATGAACAACCATGCCGTGGAACGGCATGTACACCTCTCCCTCCGGGAGAGGTCATTCCGGTTGCACAACCGGAAGGTGAGGTCAAAGAAAAACGACAAATATAAAAACAGTTACACTTGAAATACCGGATAAACGTCTCCATGCGCACCCTGACCCGGACGGACCTGTTTACTGTTACAGGTTACGCAACACTTCGGGTACTGTCGGTAATGTGGGCATACCGTTCCTTGCCGATGATTGCAGAGAATCAATGGTCGCCGCGTCGGGAAAAATGCCAAACTGCAGTGGATCTGCGGATTCCGGATATAATGGTGGGTATACGGTAACGGTCTCGCCGGCATACGATTCCACCGCCGAATCGCAATAAATTTTGGCATAGATGCCGGCACCGCCACTTCCCCAACCGCGTACTTCCGTAGTTCCGATGAAGATGGATGGCGCATAGGCCATATCGGTCGGATACAGCACATTTTCAAACGTGACGACATATACCGGGTACCTCATTCCGAGACTATCACACGGAGTATCGGAAAGATGGTTCCGCACAATGATCCGTTTGCAATCTCCATCGGAGGGTATGCAGGCATATACCTGTACATTTACACCCGGTACAGTATCCGAAGATGTGTCAACGGTGCAGGTACAGGCGGATGCGATAAGTAAAAGTGAAATGGTGACTGTTTTCATGACGTGATTTGACGTTGTACACCGGTACGTTGTTGTACTAATGAGTAATATACAATAAAAACGGACTTTTTGAGAGTCTTTAAAGATTCAATATTTTGATAAAGACCTGCTCATGTTTTTAAATAAAAATTTGGAGTATCCACTTATGTACACCGTATCAGATCATGAAAACAATACCTTCGTGGTTGGGAACTTAACGCTTCAAGAACGGTAATAATAAACAACTCGGGTATGACGGAATCTCCTTATTCTGAGCAGGAACTAAATATCCCCGCTGCACGCGGTGGGGGTCCCGCAATTTTAGTGGTACCTCAATCCACCGTTCCGCGAATGCCTTTCTCTTCGGTCTTGCTTTTTTGCTCTGAGACACACATTTTACCTTATAGCTGATTTTCTGACGGAACGGTGAGTCCCGCAACATGCGGGGACGTTATGCTGAAATCGAAAAAAAAGAACTACCGGCTGCAATTGAATAATCGTACGTGGATCGGTTGTTAACAGTGGCAGGAGACGGTGTATACCGAAACGTGAGTTTTTCTTATTTAAGAACAGCTGATCCTGTTCTCTTTGGGCTAAAGAGGGTTGTTTTTAATTGTGAGCCTAACGCCGGTTTTCTCTGCTTACCACCACTCTTTTAAACCCCGTGTTGTTTTCATTTACATTGCAGGAACCATACATTCAACTGATGTTCATAACCTTACCCGACACCGAAATCACCCTTTTCTGGCCCGGACTCATTCTTCTCGGTCTGTTAATCGGCTTTATTACCGGTATGTTCGGTGTCGGTGGTGGTTTCCTTCTGACACCCTGTATCAGGAACATTTTTGGGGTGCCCTATGAAATAGCGGTGGGAAGTGATCTTGCGCTGATTTTTCTGAATACCTTTATTTCCACTATTGAGCAATGGAATAAAAAGGCAGTCGATGTCAAGTTGGGCTTTGTGATGATCTGTGGTGCTCTGCTCGGAACCGAGATCGGTGGCAGATTTTTGAAGCTTCTGGGAAACAGCGGGACATTCACGTTCAATGGCCGGCAGGTGAGTTTGATGGATACGGTAATGAACGGGGTGTTTCTGGTTTTCATATCGTTTATTGCTCTTTCCATGTATCGTGAGACAAAAAAGAACAGTGACAACGATGTTTCCACATCTCTTTCGCGTTTTTTTCACCATTTGAACATTGTCCCACAAATCTCGCTGCCGCACAGCGGTATCTCGTCCATCAGTATATGGATACCCTTCTGCATGGCCGGTTTTGTGGGTTTTTTAACCGGCTTTCTGGGAATCGGCGGTGGTTTTCTTACCTTCCCACTGCTGGTGTATGTCGTAGGGCTTCCGACACTCTATGCAGTGGGGACCAATGCGTTTATGGTCGTATTTTCCTCGCTATATGGTTCTTTAAGAAATGGTCATATCGCATTGCCTATTGTCGTGTTGCTGTTCAGTGGCTCATTTATCGGTGTTCACTACGGCGTCAAAGCAGCACATATCATTGGCGGGCATAAAATACGGAAGAATTTTATTTATGTTTTACTAACGGGAATTCTGGTGGTGGTAGGGGGTATTGTCCGCGATTTATTCATAATGTAAAATATACCATCCGAATGTTGCCAATTTTGAACAGGGACTATTTAACCACTAAACCGATTTATGAGGAACTGCAATGAGTTCAGACTCATACTCCATGACCCATCTCAAACAGCTTGAGCAGGAATCGATCCATATCATGCGTGAGGTAGTGGCGGAATTTAAAAATCCGGTGATGCTTTACTCGGTAGGTAAGGATTCATCGGTAATGGTAAGGCTCGCCCAGAAGGCATTTCATCCGGGAAGATTTCCCTTTCCACTTATGCATGTGGATACGGGATACAAGTTTCCGGAGATGTATGAATTCAGGGATACATTTGTAACGGATATAGGTGCACGGCTTATTGTCGAGCGTAATGAAGAGTGGATCGTAAAAGGGGCGCATCCGTCCACACTGGGAAACGACAACTGCTGCCGCCTGCTTAAGACCCGTGGACTTCTCGACGCTATTGTAAAGCATGAATTCGATGCGGCCTTCGGCGGAGCGAGGCGTGATGAGGAGAAATCCCGGGCAAAGGAGCGGTTCTTTTCGGTTCGGGATGAGTTCGGGCAGTGGGATCCGAAAAATCAGCGTCCGGAGCTTTGGAATCTCTATAATGCCAATATCAACAGCAATGAATCGGTACGCATCTTTCCTTTAAGTAACTGGACCGAGCTGGATGTGTGGCAGTACATCAAACTGGAGGAGATTCCCATTGTCCCGTTGTATTATTCACAGACGCGTAAGATTATCGAGCTCAACGGGATCATTATTCCCTGTGAATACAAGAACATCGTTGATCCTGCCGGTACGCTGGGTATTGCCGATGATGCTATCCGGGAACTGCCCTGCCGGTTCAGAAGTCTGGGGTGCATTCCCTGTACGGGTGCCGTTAAATCAACCGCGAAAGATCTGGACGAGATCATCAGGGAAGTGGTTGATGCCCGTAAATCGGAGCGCGAGAACAGAATCATCGATCTGACCAGTGATTCTTCGATGGAACAGAAAAAACGTGAAGGGTATTTCTGATATGAACATGGAAAATTATGAAAAGAAAAGTCTTTTGCGTTTTACCACCACCGGCAGTGTTGATGATGGAAAGTCAACGTTGATCGGGCGTCTGTTGTATGAAACGAACTGCATTTACGAAGATCAGTACGCCGCGGTTGCAAAAACGTCTCAGAAACGTGGTGATGAGTGTGTCGATCTGGCCCTGTTGCTTGATGGTCTGGCTGCGGAACGGGAGCAGGGGATTACGATAGATGTCGCGTACCGATATTTTACAACAGAAAGAAGAAAATTCATTATCGCCGATACCCCGGGGCATGAACAGTATACCCGCAACATGGTGACCGGTGCCTCGACCGCCGAGCTGGCGATCATACTGATCGATGCCCGTCTTGGTGTTCTTACGCAATCAAAGCGGCACGGTTTTCTGGTTTCCCTGCTTCAGATTCCTCACCTCGTTGTCGCGGTCAATAAAATGGATCTGGTGGAGTACAGCGAAGCTGTTTACAACGACATCATTACAGAGTATACCGATTTTTCACGGAAACTCGATATCCATGACATTTCGTTTATTCCGGTTTCGGCGCTCGAGGGCGATAATGTCACCACACGAAGCGAAAAAATGTCCTGGTATCAGGGGCATACGCTGCTGCATCTGCTCGAGAATGTACATGTGGCGGCTGACCGCAATATCGTTGATTTCAGATTTCCGGTGCAGTATGTAATACGGCCGCATCTGGACTTTCGCGGTTTCGCGGGAACGATCGCCTCCGGCAGCATAAAAAAAGGAGAATCCATTGCGGTACTTCCTTCCGGTAAAAAATCCACGGTAAAGTCAATAGTCACCTATGATAACGACAATCTGGACGAGGCCTTTGTCGGTCAGGCCGTTACGCTGACCCTTGAGGATGAAATCGATATCAGCCGTGGCGATATGATCGTACGGAGGAATAATCTGCCGCAGATGCATAATACGTTTGATGCAATGATCTGCTGGATGGATGAGGAAGCCATGAACAGGCGGACGCAGTATATACTGAAACATACTACCCAGAAGGTCAAGGCATCGATACAGTCAATATATTACAAAATAGATGTCAATACGCTGCATCGTGAAGACGCAGAATTCTTCAATCTCAATGAGATCGGCCGTGTGGCAATACGCTCCTCCCGGCCCGTCTATTTTGATTCCTATAAGGTAAATCATGCTACCGGCAGTTTCATACTTATCGATCCGGTGACCAACCGGACTGTTGCAGCCGGTATGATTCAGGGCGAAACCAGGGATATCAGTGATGTGACCTCTTCACGCCATGCGGAGGTGAAACGCTCCACCAATGTGAAATGGGAAGAGGGACAACTGTCACGGGACCAGTGGGAAAAACGTAATGGCCATAAAGGAACGGTGTTGTGGTTCAGCGGATTTTCCGGTGCAGGTAAATCTACCGTGGCCAAATCTCTGGCAGCCAGACTGTTCGAAGAGAGCCACCAGGTTATGGTGCTCGATGGCGACAACGTCCGACACGGGTTGTGTGGTGACCTGGGATTCTCCGATCAGGACCGTTCCGAGAACATTCGTCGTGTCGGTGAGGTGGCAAAACTTTTTTATGAGCAGGGAAATATCGTGCTGTGTACCTTTATTTCACCGTTTCGCGAGGACCGGGACTTTGTACGCTCGATTCTTCCGCAGGGAGCCTTCAATGAAATATTTGTCAAGTGTGATCTCAGCGTGTGTAAGCGCCGGGACCCCAAGGGACTGTATAAAAAAGCTGAAAGTGGTGAAATAAAAGAATTTACCGGTATCACCTCTCCCTACGAGGAACCGGTACATCCGGAACTGGTTCTCGAAACCGATATCAACAGTGTGGAAGAAAATATTGTGAAGGTAGTGGAATATCTGAAGAATCATGGTGTTCTATAGGTTTTCTTCGGATATACTATTTCTACTTCGGTAGAATAACGTAGTATCGGCATTTCTTCCAGTCGCCTCACCCCATCACCCCGTCC
>JBNLDC010000050.1:0-51643 GCA_050304135.1 Chitinispirillaceae bacterium
TTGTTGATTATCGGCAGTGTCTTTTACTGTTTTGCGCAATAAAAATACATCTTGCACTTTAGTCAATCATTTCTTCGTCGGACTTTTTTTCAGTAACTTGCTGATTTTATTGGGCAGTAAGCCTTTCCGGACAGGCACTAATTAGATTGCGATGATGCAATATCTGACTTTCTCCCTTTCACATTAACTTTGTTGTACTGACTATTTTAGAAATTTTATAAAAAATAATGATTTATGTAGATAATATTTACTTTAATATAAGTAACAATTTATATTCAGCATAATTAAACTATAAGAAAATTGAAATACTATCTCCAAGTATTAAGAATATAACGTTTTGATTCAATAAATCTTCGAAGTATTATTACGATGTATTCCGCACGATGTGGTTTCGACAATAAGTTTAAAATGATTTACTTATCATAGTATAAAAATGATTTTTATTAAATAGTGTCTGTTCGGAATAGGCTTTTTTCAGGAAGATTGTTATTCCCGCGAAGGCGGGAATCCAGTTTTTTTGCTTGTTATAGAAGATGGGTACCCGATAAATCGACTCGGGTATGACCAAACCTTCTTATTCTGAACAGGAAATAAATACGTGTATCGATTGAAGTTTCAAGAATGATTTTCGTAGTGAAATTTGAATGGGTATGTTTTTCCCTTATATATCAATACTTATAGGGCCTAGTGATGGGGTGTTTTTTTGCTGATAATTTAAATTTAATGTTTGTTCAATAGTTGTTACGAGGTTACACTGAAATGAGCGATGTCCGATATTTTGGCGTTCCAAATGTTCACCAGCGTTTCAAATTTATCAGTTTTTTTTATTCAAATTACTGCTTATTCAAGACACTTTTATTAGTAGTTACATCCCTTTTTGTTGTCAAAGTCCAACACATTCCTTTTTTTTCAGTCACAGTTATATTATATACTGTTTTTAATTTTATAAGCATAATCTACCATAAATATTCACGTTACGGTAATTCTGATCATAGAATTTTAATTTATACTGTTTTAGATATCTCATTCTTGCTTTTTCTGAATTATTTTATAACCGAACCTGATTATTTGCTTTTACCCTTTTTCTTATTTATATCCGTTTTTATTTCCTATCGATTTTCAGCTCGCAATGCAGTAATGCTGTTTTTGTTTATAATTATTGGTATTGCAATATCAATGGTTCAGTCTAATAACCATTTAAGTTTTAATACCAAAATACTAAAAGTCAGTATCTCAGTTTTTTCTTTAATGTTAGTTTTTTTTGCTACGGCGTATATAAGACTTTTACTCAAAGATAAGTTGGAACTTATTTGGGAAAAAACATTGCACTTCAATGATTTTAACGATAATACAAACTTACTAAATGAAATACGAAGTGCATTGCCAGCCCAGGTAGTTGTTTCCTTTATGGAGGAAAATGGCGTTTATATTTTACAGCATGCAATAAAAATTATCGCGCCATTGTCAGATCCAACTTCATATTCCAAGGATGCAAACTTTCAGCTAAATAACAACTTTCTTGAATTTCTTGGTATTAAGGATACGCTCAACGAATTTACATTAAGTCCTCGACAGATTTATTGTGTCACGTCTCTAGATAATGGGTCTTTTTGTGATAAAAATCTATTTGACATTTTCAATATTCCTTTTCAAAAATTTTTTGAAAAGTTTGAGTTACCTCCAAAACAATCATCAATTATCGCTACTCGTTTCCATGACGGTTTAACGAATAAGGAACATGTAATTTTAGCTGTTAATAGAATTAAAAGTAGTCTTAACAACCATTTTCAGTTTGAAGATTTTAGAAAAGAAGATGCGATCTTTTTAGATGTTCTTTCTAATGGTTTTACGAAATCAAATGAGCGAAATCTTTTTTGGGAAATATTTAATGATGGTGTCTCTGACGAAATTAGTGTCATTGATAAAGACTTTAACATTAAAATGATTAATCAAAAGAAATTACAATATTTTAAAAAATCGCTTGACGACGTACTTGGAAAAAAGTGTTACTCTGTTTTTCATAATTTATTAGAGAGATGTGATGTATGTAAAACAAAAGATGTCTTTCATGAGGAAAGAGAAAAATATGAACCATGGGAAAGGCGCTTTAATCATCCAGTGACAGGTCGTTTTCAGGTGGCTAAAATTCACCATAAAGCTATTAATTTTAATAAAAACCATAATTACTCAGAAGCGATAGAAACTGTTCAGGATTATACCTTTGAATATCGCAGTAGGCAACTAAGAAATTTTATTATAAAGATAAAAGAAAAAGATTCTTTTGATGAAATGGTGTTTGCAGATACTGTTACACAGCTTTTTAACCAAAGCGGATTTCCACGTTGCAGATTCTATAAATATAACACGACAGAACAAACATTTATCTGCTTAAGTGCTAGTGGTTATTCGAAATCTACCACCCCTTTAAAAGGTATGAAAATTAAATGTCATACGAATTCTTCTAAACAGACTACCAATCCACCTGATATTCAACGCATAATTAACGATTTTGAAAACACCAAAGACAAATCTACCATTAAACCATACATTGTGTGTAGTTTGAAGCACGATAATGTCAATGCTAAACTTAGCATAAATCACATAACAGATTTGGAACAAAAAAACGATCCAACATCTTCCATCCAAGACATTATAAAAGTAGATCAATTTTTATATAACAATGAATTTGAGCTTGATAATTTCATTACTGAAATGACACTAGCACCAATCATCCTTCGGGGTAAAATGTTAGGTATTCTAAGTATTGATGCTTATGACTATGTGTTGAAAAGAGAACTTTATAGTATGCATCCCGAAGATTGTAAGCATATTTATATAATGTCCACAATCGTTGGTTATATCTGGGAAAGCGCTCAAAAAGAAGAATTTGAAAACCTTATTCAGATTCTAAATCATTTAATTTTTGGTCCCATCGAATCAATTCAACACAGTATATCAAGTTTGCCTACTGTATTTTCAAAGGAAAATGTTCAGGAAGAAGTACAAGATATTATTGACAATATCAATTACGAATGTAATTCAATTGAAAGGATTATTACAGAACCTAAGATTGTTGACATTCCGAAACATTTATATGATTTTAAAAAAGTCTATATTAATGATATTATTAATAAATATATAGAGATCCTATCTAAAAATGAAGCTGTACATTACAATAAGGTTTTCATAAAAAAATATGAAGTAAGTCTACAACTTGAAGTTGACATAAGAAAAATAGAAATAGTCATTTATAATTTGTTAATGAATGCAATTAATTACTCTCCTTCAGATAGTGCTATAACCATCCATGTAAGAGATGATGGCAAGTATTGTTGTATTGATATAAAAAACGATGGATCTGAAGTTTTAGAGAGCGAAGAAGAATCACTATTTAAAAAATATCAACGAGGTTATTATCAATCTAAACACCCATTGGGTAGTGGCTTTGGACTGTTTGTTTCTCGAGTAATTGTTCGTAATCATTCTGGGGATATTGTTATAACAAGTTATAAAAAACCTGTAACATTTACAATCCTTCTTCCAAAGATAAAATAATAATATGGATGAAACAAATATTAAAACTAATAAAAAAATACTTTATATTGATGATGATATACGTAGAGCAACATATACAATTAAAAACCTTCAAAACTCAGGGTTTTCTGTTCTCCTCCTATCAGATGTTGACTCAGTTGTTGAATCTATTACATCAAACTTGTTTTCTTTTAACCTGATAATACTTGACATTATGATTCCTACACAAGTTTATCCTGTTGAACAAACGTATTATGGCAGAAAAACTGGCCTTGTTCTTTATAGTATAATTCGGAAAAAAAATAAAAAAGTACCGATTTTAGTACACACGGCAAATCTTGAAATTAATAAAGATGACTTTCCTAACGATGATTTATTAGCCATCGTTCATAAGCCTACTTTCTACAACACGCTATTGGGGGCTATCAACACCCTACTAAAGGTGGAAAAATAATGCAAAACAATAATGTGCTCTTTATTGATGATGACCAAAAAAGAACAAGGCATTACATAGATAGCCTTGAATCAAAAGGATTTTTAGTCGATTGGGAAAAATCTCTTTTTTCTGCTTATACAAACTTGATTGAAAACCATGATAAGTATTCACTTATTATTCTTGATATATCTTTTGTTGAGAAGTATAAAGGGGAAACTCGATTTGCGGGGCTTGAGTTTTTGAAAAATATTAGGGATGATCTCTCTTTGTCCATCCCGATTCTTATATTCACAGTTAATGTTAAATCTCAAAAAGTAATTCAAGCTGCTGAAAAATATAACGCTGATATACTTTATAGGTTTGATGAAAGCCATAATCCTCAAAAACCAAGTAAACTTGTATTCCGAGTAGGCAAATTAACGTCAACGGTGGTTCAAGGTAATTAAATGCGAATAACATATGTAAGGTATGTCGTTATGCTCTTGATGTGTGTTTCTTTAAAAACAAGTTCCCAAGAAGAATTGAAAGATAGTGTTGGCCCTGGAGAATATGTCAACCGATATTCATTAAAATCACTTTGTGATTCGATGAAGGTTCTGCAATCGAAGTTTAGTGTTCTAAGCGAAAATTATGATGATAATCAAAAGGTTGCTATTGAAAAAGAAGCGCGAGCAACTACATTTGTAAATTATGCAAGTTTTTTAATTGCAATTGTGTCAATAATATATTTGTTTATCACATTTGTAAGTGTAACTCGACAGCACAAAACTGAACTTGAATTTCAGAAAAAATACAAAGAGATCGAAGAAAATGAAAAAAAATTAAGAAACCAAACAAATAATTTCAATAAATTTAAAATCAGAATTGAAGAATCAATAAATAATTCCTTTAAAGATACAAATCAAAAAATTACTCAAATTAATGAATCAATAACTAACTCCTTAAATGAATTTAATATAGAAACATCTCAACTAAAGAACAAATTTAAAGAAAAAATAAAAGAGTATAAAAATGAGTTGGAATCTGATCTTAATGATATCAAAACTGAAATTAATAATTATAAAAAGGATACTATTGATGGTATCGATAAAGAAGTTAAACATCTTAATGAAGAACTAAGTGAGTCAAATGTACAATTCACTAATTATCTTGACTTAAAAAAAGAAACAATCTCATCGATTGTTAATGAACTGCAAAAAAAACAAGTTCTTGTAGATTCGGAAAGCTTAGATGCTATATTTATGCAAGAGATTTCAAAATATGAGTTTGAAAGCTATAAACATGACTTATTCCATTCTAAGAAAAATGATGAAAAACGAATCGGTCTATTCGGTATTCAGGGATTAGGTCCAGCTATTATCGGAAGTGAGGAAACTATTAAGTTATTAGAAACATTTATTAAAACTCCAAATAATAAACAAGATCTTAAAGAAGATGCATACCGAGCAATAATAGATATAAAGAAATAATAAATTATACCGATAGTAATAATATCTTGACCTTTTTAAGGTGAATTTGTACCATTATTTCAACTGGTTGTTGAGATCACAGAAATACGCGGGATAGAAGAGGGCTCTATGCAAAGTTCTAACATTTCTAATACTAACCCTGAAACGTGTAACAACCTAACTGAGTGCACATGTAATTTTAATAGTTATATAGACGACTTATTCAATGGAGATGCTCAAGAAAAATTAATTGCCATTTTAGGAATTGAGGCTGCAGGTCCTACTATTATTGGGTTGAATAAAACAATTTCAATACTGCATAATTTCATTTCTCATTCTCATGCTAACCAGGATTTAACTTCGAATGCCCTTATTTCAATAAAAAATCTATCATGCAACATGATCCATCCTGTACAAGTCGATTAATTATGTATTATATACGGTATTCTTATAAAATAGAAACCTTAACCTCCGTACTATCATATTCTTCTCAGCCGCATTACTCCAAAACTATTTAAAACATTGGTTTCGATAGGAAAGTCAAAATTTATTTATCTTGTCCAGAAATGTTTCTTTACCATGCCCCCACCCTAACATCCCTCCCCAATTTATGGTAGAGGGAGCTACGCATAGTAGTGGCTGCAGCGAGCAGTAAGGGATGGATGGAGGTAGAGAAACATAGAAGGCAATTTATCATATAAGTGCTCAAATGACTTTTTGTGTTTGAAAACAGGTCTGCCACCAAATTTGGGACATCATCGATTTTAAAAATGGGATCTAAATGATAGTTGTTACAGCTGAAATCCTGCTTGTTTGAACCAATTCCACCTGTCAGCGCTGCGCCGGTTCTCCCATTTTCATCCGTTCAATAATCACATCGAACTCGTTACCACGGGTAATTTTCCGTACGGTAAAAAGATACTGATTGTACTCCGCCGAGTACTTCTCCTGACATTGACCCTCGGTGCGTCCGAGAACGAACATGTCTTGTCGTAGAGGAGTATCGGCGCGCTTTTTTTAATATGACCAACAGAGAATAATACTTAGCGGGAAAACAGACACTTCGTGTCCACTTTACCTCTCCCGTCAAACAAGGTGATAACCGGTGCAGCCGTGCGGTAGCGCATTCGGTCGATATCGATGTTCCTCCCAAGAAGGTCATACCGGCCGGGAGCCGCTGACGCAGAGACCTTTGTGACCGGGGCAGTTCGCAAACGGGTTACCGGAACCTGTATCTCCCTGAACTGCCGGAGTAGGTCCATAGCATCGATGAGCGAATCATTATAGGAGAGAATTTTGATTGAAGAGGTGCCAAGCGCAGGGTAAGCAGTCATCGATTGGTAAATCAAGCCTACCGTCTCCTGATAAAAATAGAAAATGACATCGTTTGAATATCCGTATGCTGCGTTTCCAATCATCGTTGGAAACTGAGAACCGTCACTGTAGTAGATAAAGGGATATATGACTGACAGGTAACCGAATTCGAAGCGTTTTCCCGCAGCGGTAATCAGAAAGTTGGTATCCAGACAAACGATCCGGTGGGCGGGAACCGCTCCTCCGTTTGCCGGTACGATTACATACCTGAATCGAAAAACGGTATCGCAAACATGGAATACGGTATCGTTTTGTGATACCTGCAGTTCGCCGATTGTGTCGAACTGTGTTTCTGTCGTGGTTATAAATACGGTATCATTACTTTCTGAACGTTCGGCCACCTGCACCTTGCGAAGATTTTTCCGGAACCTGGAGGAGTCCTCTGTAGCGGTCGTATAGTACACCCAGCTTATCCCCGGATGCAGCAGTTCCGGGAGAGTAAGCGCCTGTACGGGAAAACAGTACGACAACCCCAGTACGACGATAACGGTGGACAGCAATTCGGCTGGTATGTTCTTCATCACGGAGCCTTTTGGGAAAGGAAAAGAAATGCCTGCCTTCGGCAGCTTCTTGAAGTAAGTATACAACTGTTTTTATCGTGAATGTCCGCCTGGTTCAAAAAAGTGTTTTCCAATGGAAAACACCGTGATTACCAGTGTTTGAATCGATACCTTCTCCAGTATGCCGGTACCGGGAGGTCTCGGTTGTATCAGATTTTTAGACGTCGTCCTGAATGTTGTGGTAAATTATATGGATTGTCCAAATGTTTCTTTACTACGCCCCCTCCCTGGCATCCCACTTCGAGTAGCCTCAGTGCACCGCTCCCCCGTTTACGGTAGAGGGAAATTGTTGTACGCACCTTTCTCCCGTAAGCGGGGGAGCACTGAGCTACGCATAGTAGCGGCGCAGCCAGCGACAAGGGGTGGAGGTAGAGAAATGCGGAAAGTAAAGTATCATATAAATGTTCTGTTGACTTTTTGTGTTTGAAAACAGGTCTGCCACCAAATTTGGGACATCGTCGATTTTAAAAATGGGATCTAAATGATACTTGTTACAGCTGAAATCCTGCTTGTTTGAACCAATTCCACCTGTCAGCGCTGCGCCGGTTCTCCGGATTTTATCCGTTCAATAATAACATCGAACACTTTACCACGGGTTATCTTTCGCACGGTAAAAAAATACTGATTGTACTCCGCGGAGTATTTCTCCTCACATTCACCGTCGGTCAGGCCAAGCAGCCATTCGCTTATTGTAACATCCCAATCGGGGAATTCCGGAGAGATCCGTTCCCGCAGCTCGGAAAACGAAGTTCCTCCGCCGGCGCAGAAACGGTGTTCACCCAGTTGCACGACAAAATCCGGCGGGCTGTCATACTCATCTTCAAGATCGCCAACGAGTGTCTCAAGCAGATCTTCGAGCGTTACCAGACCGAGGGTTGCTCCTCCCTCATTTTTCACCACTACGATATGCTGACGGCCTCGGGTAAAGAGCTGCAGCAGCTCCGGCAGTGGTGTGGTCGCCGGTACCGATTCGATCGGACGCCGTATGCCGTAGAGTGTCGGGTCGGCCGGATTGATCCGCAGGGCGCCGACGATATCCTTGAAGTTGACATACCCGATAATCTGGTCTAGATCGTTTTCATGGGCAAGGGGGAAACGGGTGTGGTGGTGATGGTGCGCTTCAATAAGCGCCTCGGAGAGGCTGCAGGTGTCGGCGATCGGGTGTATTTCTGAACGGTCAACCATGATATCCGCAGCGGTGATACCCGACAGTGCAATGCTGCGCGAAATGAGGTGCGCCTGTTGCCTGCTGAGCGATCCTCCGGCAAGTGCCTCCCGGGCGAGAAGGACGATGTCGTCGTTGAGGAGTGTTGGAGTGTTCTTTTTGGGAGTTTCAAATCGACGGCAGATAACGGAAACAGGCAATGCCAACGGCATGAGCATGACGCTTGTGAAGCGTAACGGTATAGCCAGAATAAATGCAAGCGGTTCCCGGTACCGGTTTCCGAGGGCGCGTGGAAGGATAAAACCGCAGAGGATCAGCAGATAACTGTATCCCACTATGGAAGAATAGAGTGTTCGGGGGGGCATGGGGGGAGCCATGCGGTATGCTGTTATCAAACCGATGAGCAGTGCCGGGTAGTGCAACAATGCAATGGTAGTAAGCGGGAGGGTGCGATTGTTTTTGAAGCGCTGGAGAATAAACGCGGTGAGCTGGTGGTGTGCCGAGAAACGGGCAATTTCTGCAGGAGTAAGATTGCGAAGTACCGATTCGGCAAGTGAGCAGAGAAATGAGATAACAACCAGTGCGGCAAGAATTCCTGCTGCTGCCGGAAATGATTCGGGCATCGGGATTGTACCGCCTTTTCGGGTTGGAACAGAGGTTACAGTGGATGTTTTCCGGAGATTTCCGGGTTCACGGAAGCGTCCATTACAAATATAGCATACCGGAACTTTGAAATGGTGCAGCTGACGGCGATCCAATTTTAATTGGTCGAGGTAGGGGAATAACCTGTTGAACCGATTGCTTCCCCTTTCTGCAAAATCTATATTATATAAGTTTTCCCCAATTATCGTATTTCTGTAAATTTAAGCAAGGTTGCACCGGAGTATGCCTATTCGCAGTATGACAGGATTTGGAGCAGCTGAGGAAGTCACTGCGTCGGGTACCTATCGGGTCGAGATCCGCGGGGTGAACAACCGGTTCCTCGAAATGCAGGTGCGGCAGCCGAAATACCTCGCCAATCTTGAGCAGAAAGTGCGCAAGGAGATTTCAGGTGCCATTTCCCGCGGAAGCATTCAGGTAAGTATCAACTGTGAGCGGGAAAACGACAGCGTCAAAATATCCTGGGATCGATCAGTTGTAGATGGTTACATGGGGATTTTCAAGGAAATCGGCGAGACGTACAGCCTGCAGGGAGGTGTCGAACTTTCCGATCTGCTGCATTTCAACGATATCATTAAAGCTGAAAATACCGTTCACGATGATGAAGAACTCTGGAAACATCTCATACCGGTGATTGTCACGTCAATCAGCGAGTTCCAGCGATCCCGCGAAGCGGAAGGGGCGTTCATCATTGCTGATCTTAAAAAAGTGCTCGATGAGATCGGTGCCGCACTGGACGAAATCGAAGCGCGCGCTCCGGACCGTATCGAAGCCTATGCTGCCGTACTCCAGGAACGGGTTCGTAAACTGATTGCCGATCCACCAGATCCGCAGCGCATGACCACCGAAATCGCTCTCTGCGCCGATCGGCTCGATATTGCCGAGGAGTGTTTGCGGTTGCGGGCACATATCGCCCGGTTCAATGAGGATTTCTCCGCCGACGGACCGGTGGGAAAACGGATGGGGTTTCTTCTGCAGGAGATGAACCGCGAAGCGAACACCATCGGATCTAAGGCGAATGATACTGAAATTTCACACCTTTCGGTTTCGCTCAAAGAGAAAATTGAACAGATTCGAGAACAAATACAAAATATAGAATAAGGCTGCCACCGGTATCGGCGGCACCTTAAAGCCATGTAGTTTGCGAGGAGGAAACGCTATGTCAGATGAATTGCTCGAGCTGGATCTTGAAAAACTTGAGAAACGGGGCATCAACCGCTACAAAGCGGTACTGATGGCTTCTCAGGAAGCACGGTTCATCAATGATCAGGTTCGTCTTGATATTCTTGAAACCACAGAAAAGCCCACATCCCTCGCGCTCAAACGGCTTTTTGAGGGTCGTGTCGTAGAGAACGACGAGGGCGATATCGGAAGCTGATTCGTGACTACCCGCATCGTTATCGGTATTACGGGCGGGATTGCCGCATATAAAATTCCCCACCTGATCCGTCTGCTCCGCAAACAGGGAGCAGAGATCAAAGTGGTCCTCACCCGCCATGCGCAGGCGCTGGTCGGTAGTGAAACTCTGAGGACACTGACCGAAAATCCCGTCTACCAGGACGACATCACTGTTTACAATATGGATCATATCAGGCTGGCCCAATGGGGTGAGCTGCTGCTCATTGCTCCCGCGACCGCCAATACCATCGCGAAAATTGCCCACGGTATCGCCGACAATCTCCTTACCACCCTTACGCTTGCCGTTGCCCCCTCTCAGGTGATGATTGCTCCTGCAATGAACACCGCCATGTGGGAACATCCTGCGACAAAAGATAATCTCTCACTGCTGCGGCAACGCGGCTACCGGGTGCTGCAGGTCGGCAGCGGAGCTCTTGCGTGTGGTGATGACGGGGCGGGTCGCATGATCGAGCCTGAGGCGATAGCCGATGCACTGAGCGATTGCTGCAGTAAGGGGGGCGTTCTTAGCGGAAAGCGGGTGCTGATCTCCTCCGGTCCTACCGAGGAACCGATCGATCCGGTACGGGTGATCACCAACCGTTCATCCGGGAAAACCGGTGCGGCACTCGCGCGGGCTGCGCTTGCAATGGGTGCCGACGTGACGGTCGTGAGCGGGCCTGCGGCAACACCACTTCCGGCAGGAGCAACCGTCATCCCCGTCCGCACCGCTGCTGAAATGGAAGCCGCACTTGGCGAACGGTTTTCCGATGCCGATGTGTGCATCATGGCTGCTGCGGTGAGTGATTACCGTCCGGAGGTGACGTCACTGGAAAAGCTCAGGCGGAGCAGTGATGCCGTAACGGTCAGACTGGTGGCCAACAGCGACATTCTTGCCGGTCTCGGCCGACGGAAACGTCCCGGGCAGATGCTGGTCGGATTTGCCCTCGAAAGCGACGGAGATGTTTCGCGTGCCCGGGGAAAGATGGAGCTGAAGCGGTGTGATCTGATGGTATACAACCGGGTTGATCTGGCACTGGGTACCGATACAACCACTATAACGATTCTGGGTCAGGATGGTGGAGCGTTTACAATAGATACCGCAGGCAAATCCGATGCCGCCGGTGTGCTGCTCGAACACGTCGCCGCGCGTCTTGGAACCCTACATGAATAGCCGTGCGCTGCTCGGCAGATATTTCCGGCAGCAGGCTGAGCTTGCCATGCCGGATCCGCTGATCAACCATTCATTAATTGATGCCCTTATTCATACACCGGTACCTCCTGTCAAAAGCCCCACAGCAGCGGCACCGGCGTCCACTTCCGGAAATTCTCCGGTGCATGTACCCCGACCGCAGATTACTACCCGTACTCCCGGTGATCTCAAAAGCAGACTCGCTTCACTGAGGCCGGTGGGTGAACTGGTGGGGATGGCGCGTTCGGAGGTGTCGGCAGCACCGGCAGCTGCGGCAGATACCCTCATATCCGACAAACGCGAAGCACTCAAGGAACTGTTCATTGCCGGGTGCGAAAAGTGCCATCTGGCACAGACTCGCCGGAAATTCGTGTTCGGTGCGGGAAACGCGCAGGCGCCGGTGATGGTGATCGGCGAGGCTCCGGGGCGCGATGAGGATGAGCAGGGACTTCCTTTCGTTGGTGCCGCAGGCAAACTGCTGACCACCATGCTCGCCGCCATCGGACTCGACCGGTCGCAGGATGTTTTTATCACCAATGTACTCAAATGTCATCCTCCCGGAAACCGCAATCCTGAAACATCAGAAATTATCACCTGTATACCTCTGCTGCACCGGCAGATTGAAATTATCGCTCCCAAAGCGATACTGCTCCTCGGACGTATCGCGGCACATGCAGTACTTGATATGAGCGACAGTATCGCGAAAATGCGTTCACGGGTGCTCAATTTCCGTGATATCTCTGTTATGGTTATTTATCATCCCGCAGCACTGCTTCGCAATGCGGAGTATAAACGTCCCGCATGGGAAGATCTCAAGCAATTCCAGTCACTGTTAGCATCTATGGGTATCTATGGCTCCCTTTCAAAGAAGTGAAAAACAGCAGCAGCAGCACACTATCACCTCGGCCGAACGCATACCTCCGCAGGCGCTCGATGTCGAACGCACCGTGCTCGGGTCAATGCTTATCGATGCGCACGCTTCGGCGATGGCGCTTGAGCTTCTTGACGAATCCTGTTTCTACCTGGCGGCGAATCGTCACATTTTCAACTGTATGCGTGAGATGTTCGAAAAGAACATTCCGATTGACATTGTCACACTGGCCGATATCCTGCGGAAAAAAAGTCTGCTTGAGGCGGTAGGGGAGGAAACCTATCTTGCCGATCTGGCGGAGAGTATCACCACCGCATCCAATATCGAATATTATTCGGGAATCCTTCTCGAAAAGTCAACACTGCGCCAGATGATTTCCATTGCCGGTGAGATCACCACTGAGTGTTTCAATCCCGAAATCGAACCGCAATCCCTCCTTGATCAGGCCGAGGCGAAAATCTTCGGTATTTCGGAATCACGGATTAAGAACAAGTTTGAATCGGTGGGGCAGCTTCTGCCGAAAACCTTCGAGGATATCGAGGGGTATGCGAAAGGGGCTTTTCAGGGGATCAGAACCGGATTCACCGAACTTGACGAGATGACTACCGGTCTGCAGCGTGGTGATCTGGTGATTGTAGCGGGACGTCCGTCGATGGGAAAAACCGCCTTCTGTCTTTCGCTCGGCCTTAATGCGGCAGTCAAGGGCAAGTACGCCACCGCGATATTTTCGCTTGAAATGTCGAAGGCGCAGCTCGTGCAGCGTATGCTCTGCAGCGAGGCGCGGGTCAATATGCATCAGTTGCGCAGCGGTACGCTTCCCAAGCGGGATCTTCCCAAACTCAGTTTCGCCGCAGGGCCACTCTCCGAGGCACCTATTTTCATTGATGATACCCCCGGTATTTCGGTACTCGAACTGCGGGCAAAGGCACGCCGCCTCAAGGCGCAGCACGGGTTGTCACTGATCGTCATCGATTATCTTCAGCTTATGGGGTCCGGCGGAAAAGTCGAAAGTCGGCAGCAGGAAATCTCCCAGATCTCACGGTCGCTCAAGGGGGTGGCAAAGGAGCTTGACGTTCCGGTAATCGCACTCTCGCAGCTCTCCCGTGCCGTGGAATCGCGCACCGGCAACCACCGGCCGCAGCTCTCCGATCTTCGTGAATCCGGTGCTATTGAGCAGGATGCCGACGTGGTGCTGTTCGTCTATCGTGACGAAGTGTATAATAAAGAGGATGAATCGGTGCGCGGAAAGGCTGAACTCATAATCGGCAAACAGCGTAACGGACCGATCGGTACCGCCAATATGGCATTCGTGAGAGAGTTCGCCCGATTTGAGAATCCCTCCAACCGGGCCGATGACTTTGCGGGAGGATTTTGAGACAACTGCTCTGGCCAGTGGTGAAAACCGGTGAAGTCGGCCGTTCGGCCGGGCGTGCCGGTGCGCGGTTCCTGCAAAGCGTGTCCTCCTACTGGGCACTGGCTCTCATAACGTTCCGGCGGCTGCCGCTTCTGTTCCGGAATATTGATCTGACTATTTCGCATATGTATACGCTAGGGGTGGAGTCGGCCCCACTCGTTTCGGTGATCGCGCTCTTTACCGGATCGGTTACCGTGACGCAGGCAATTTACCAGATGTCGGGGATTATTCCATTCCGGTATCTCGGGGTGCTGGTGCAGAAGGGTATTCTCAATGAGCTTGGTCCAGGTATCACCAGCATGGTGTTCGCCGGACGGGTCGCCACCGGGATAGCCGCCGAAATCGGTTCCATGAAAAACAGTGAGCAGTTTGATGCAATGACGGTCCTCAATCTTGATCCCATCCGTTATCTCATTGTTCCCAAAACCGCGGCCTGCATCCTGATGCTGCCGCTGCTCGTTATCTGGGCGGAGCTGCTTGCTTTTCTGGGGGCACTTCTTACGGTGGTGCTGTCGGTTGACATGACGGTTTACGGTTTCCTGCACGGGCTCCGCCTTTTTTTCAATCCTTCTGATCTTTTTTTCGGTATCATCAAGACTGGTGTTTTCGGAGCGATCGTGGCCATTACCGGATCTCATTTTGGTTTTCTGGCAGGTGCCGGTGCCGAAGGTGTGGGAAATGCAACCACCAAGGCGGTCGTTACCTCGGTGGTACTGATTCTGATATTTGACTTTTTGATGGCACTGCTTGTATTCTGATGGAGACCTCTCCCCTGCCCCTCTCCCGGGGGGAGAGGGGTCATGAATTCAAGTGTAAATGATTACAACTCCCCTCTCTCTACAGGAGAGGGACAGGGGAAAGGTACCGGAGCACCAGAGAAATAATGCTGAAGATCGAACATCTTAAAAAACACTTCGGAAAACAGACTGTTCTCGATGACATCAACCTGACCATTAACAAAGGGGAGATCGCCTGTATTATCGGGCAGTCGGGAAGCGGAAAGACGGTCCTGTTCCGTCATATTATCGGACTTATTTTCCCTGATGGCGGCAGAATTCTGCTTGATGGGAAGGTGATCTCCTATCCCGGTATAAAACCGTTGCAGTTCAATGAAACAAGAGAACGGTTCGGCATTCTTTTTCAGGGAGCGGCGTTGTTTGATTCGATGGACGTCGGGGAGAACCTCGCCTTTCCGCTGCGGGAACGGACCACACTTACCGAGCGGGAAATTCAGAGCATGATTGTCGAATCTCTCGAGCGTGTCGGACTGCGGGAGGAGTTCAAGGAGAAGATGCCCGCGGAACTCTCCGGTGGAATGCGCAGCAGAGTGGGGCTTGCCCGGGCTCTGGTCATGAAACCGGAAATCATGCTGTACGATGAGCCTACCTCGGCACTCGATCCGATCATGACCGATAAGATCAACGACCTTATCATCAGTCTGCGCGATAAGCTCGGGATGACTTCGATTGTAGTAACCCACGATATCGGATCAGCCTACAAAATCGCCGACCGCATTGCCATGATTCACGAGGGAAAGATCATATTCGACGGCACTCCGGCGGAGATCCGCAAGTCGCATAACCCCTACATTCAGCAGTTTATCCGCGGACAGCGCAAAATGCATTACGCCGTAAAGGACGAAAGCACCTATGCGACCCCGATAGACGTGAATCGACTGCGGAAGACCATTACTCCGGCACGCCGTTTTTCCGGTCCGTCGCCGCAATCGTCAACCGACACTCCTGCGGACGGAGCATAGGATGGCACCTGATTTCAACAGGATTCACTTCGTATGAACCGTAAAACAAAAACCGCCTATGTCTGCACTGAATGTGGGCAGGATTTTTCCAAGTGGCGCGGTAAATGTGACAACTGCGGACTATGGGATACCGTGCACGAAATACGCATTCCCACCGGGGGCGGCGAGACATCGCGCAGCCGCAGTGCAGCCTCTGCAGCTAAAAAAGCACCGGCTGGTGCCCGGTCACTTGCCGAGTGCTCGGTGGATCAGTCGCCGCGACAGCCGTGCGGTATCGGAGAGGTCGACCGGGTACTCGGGGGGGGGCTGGTGCGCGGAGCCTGCATTCTTCTCGGGGGTGATCCGGGTATCGGGAAATCAACGCTGCTGCTGCAGCTTGCCGCCGGTATCGGTACCACCCAGCGGGTGCTCTATATTTCGGGGGAAGAGTCGGCGGAACAGGTTGCCATGCGTGCGCGGCGGCTTCATGTAGGAGACGCCGCGATGGAACTGCTCACCGAAACGTCGGTCGAATCGATTCTTGAGACCCTTGGCGGGAACAATCCTGATCTGGTCATTGTTGATTCTATTCAGACGGTCTACTCCGAAGCACTGCAGAGCGCACCGGGATCGGTTGCACAGATCCGTGAGAGTGCGGCAATGCTGCTGCGATTTGCAAAGGAAACCGGTGCGGTCATGGTTTTTATCGGGCACGTCACCAAAGACGGCGCCATCGCAGGTCCACGTCTGCTTGAGCATATGGTCGATACCGTGCTCTATTTTGAAGGGGACGCGAGTTATCAGTATCGGGTTCTTCGGACGGTAAAGAACCGGTTCGGCCCTTCAGGAGAGCTCGCGCTGCTTACCATGTCCGACGATGGACTTCACGAGATTGCCAATGCCTCGGAATTCTTCCTGATGAACCGTCACCAGCCGCAGGCGGGGACCGCGGTTGCGCCCATTCTTGAGGGTACCCGCATCATGATGGTGGAACTGCAGGTGCTGGTGAATAAATCGCATTTTGGTATGCCGCAGCGAGTGGCGTCAGGGATCAACCAACGGAAGCTTGCACTGCTCCTCGCCGTACTGGAACGTCACGGTGGGATTGTACTCGGCGACTACGACGTCTTTTTCAATATCGCCGGAGGGTTGACGGTTGCGGAACCGGCAATCGATCTCGGTATCGCTGCGGCGCTGCTCTCCTCGTTCCGCAACAAGCCGGTCCGCAGTGAAGTGGCGTTTGTCGGGGAACTCGGACTCGGTGGCGAGATCCGGCCGGTCAGTGCGATGCCCGCCCGCCTGAAGGAACTTGCACGGATGGGATTCGCCGAGTGTATTGTTCCGAAACCGACTCGGAAAACAGACTGGTTGAATGATTCCTACGGCATTACCCTCACCACTTGTGCACGGGTCGGTGGGCTGCAGGAACTGCTGTTTTAATCGGTAGCGGCGGGATTGTATTCTGTCTGACGTATCTGTTTCCCCCTCCCCCCTTTTTACCTGTTGGCCTTTTGATCAATAAATTCACCCTCGGGATTGCCATCCTGAGGTGTTGTATAATAAAATTTTGAGAATTCATCAGGTGAATCAACACCGAAGACCTGGTCTGGTTTGGGAGAGAGGGTATGTACGATATTACAGTCGATAAAGAAAAAAACCGGCTGGTGGTTATTCTACGCGGAACCATCGGCAAGATCGAGAGTGAAAAAATCGCCCGGGAAATGGTGACCGCCTGCAACCAGCTCAAACGCGGGTTCGATGTGATCAATGATATTTCCTCCTACGAGGCTGCCGATAAAAAGAGCGAGGATGTGTTTAAAACTGTGATTGAATTTCTGAAAATCCGGGGAGTGAAAAACGTGGTCCGGGTGGTTGGCGGTTCAAAAATGGCTCTGATGAAATTTGCGGATATTACTAAAAAGGTGGCAAATTATACCGTTCGGTATGTTCCGACCATGGCTGAGGCTGAGAAGGTTCTTGAGTCGGAAGTGATGATTCAGGGGTAACCGGATTTAAATTGCACGGAACCGATGCATCCGTACCCGGATACTGTTATTACTTCGTAATCAGTCATCTCCAGAGCAGAATTCTTCCGCCGACTCCGATCGACACTACTGGTACCGGTAGCTTCACGGATTTCCGGAAGTGCACCTGCCCGCACCTCGGGAAATCCGTCAACAGTTGTCTTCAGAAATCGGTTTGTCATTGCATAATTGTACGAAATCCATGTGGTAATGTGGTATGTTTATCAGAGGTAACCGAAGCTCCGGTACTCCTTGCCGACAACCTGACTGTTGCTGGTCTGATTATGTTTAAACTTCCGATTTTTATTTCACTGGCTGTACTTCCGGCGATGATAGTACATTTCCGGTGTACCCCTTCAATGCCAACTGAAACACCGCCGGAACCGGTTGTCTATACCTGTAACTGGAACGGTACCGACTCCGTTACCTGGTTTGACTCCATCAGCTGTCCGGACGAGTTTGATGCTCTTGCCGGAGCTCCGATCATGCAGACGCTCAGTAACGAGCACTCGGTAAAGGTGGTGTACGAAATCGCCACCGGCCGGACCTATTTCCTTTCGTCATCGCGCTACCAGCTCCATTATGATTTCTGCCGCGAGGAACTCGGTTACTCCCGCACGCATGCGGATTTCAACAATGAACAATATGCCGACAGCGATCAGCGGATGTACTATCTTGCTTCGGTAAATTATTTCGGTGATTCGAAGGCGTATGTTCTGCAGTTTTTTTCCGACGACCGGATTTCCGCCGGAGGAATCGATACGACCTTCACTGCGGTAAAGAACCTGACCTTTTTTGGTGAGGAACTCAAACTGCTTGCATCCGCCACTTCCTTTGCGGGAAGGATCGCACAACTTCCGGATATTCCACTGGTTACCAACGAGGAACTCTACGGTGCACAACAGTTTCAGGCACTCAATATCGCCGAGGCATACGGCTATCTGAGGAAGGTGCCGATCGGAGAAGTCGCGGGGAGCTATCTTGGAAGGCATGATATTGTTGTTGTCAACGGGATACCCCTTGATCTGCCGGTGGTTGCGGGTATCATTACAACGGTGTTTCAGACCCCGCTCAGCCACATTAATGTCTTGAGCCATAATCGGGGAACTCCCAATTTGGCGTTTCTTCCCGCATGGAGTGACACCAGCTTCAACGATCTCTGGGATAAACTGGTGTATTTCCGGGTCTGGGCTGATACCTTCATTATCGTGCCGGCTACCGTCGACTCAGCAGCGGCGTTCTGGCAGGCCCGTGAGCCGCAGCAGAGTGTCATCCTCGATTGCAACGACTCCACCGCCGGGCTTTACACATTCGACAACCTTGATTTTTATTCAGCGGCGATGGTGGGGGCGAAAGCGGCCAACCTGGCAGAGGTTTCGCGGATCGCGCCTAGTGATACGACGATTTCGGTACCCGAGGGAGGATTCGCGATTCCATTTTATTATTACCGGCAACACATGAATTCGAGCGGCGCTGCCGCGCTGCTCAATGATTTGCTCGACGACGACCGCTTTACCGAGGACGCGGCCTACCGGAAAGAAATGCTTGAAACACTACGTAAGCGGATAACGGATGCACCGCTTGATAAAACGTTCGCTAAAATGGTTGACGCATGGATAAGTGTGATGGGAACGTATCCCTCTTTCCGATTCCGATCGTCAACCAATGTCGAGGATATTGAGGGATTTAATGGCGCCGGACTGTATGAATCCTTCTCGGCACGACCCGCGGGTGGGGGAAAGTCGGTCGCCAGGGCGATCAGAGAGGTGTATGCAAGCCTCTGGACACTGCGCGGGTTCGAAGAACGGGAGTACTTCAGGATCGACCAGCACAGTTGTGCGATGGGTATCCTTGTGCACCGGGCGTTTACCGACGAAGAGGCGAACGGAGTTGCGATCACCGCCAATATTTATCAGCCGTACGTTCCGGCGGTAACCATTAACGCGCAGATACAGGGGATCAGTGTCGTCAGGCCGCCTGCGGGGTTCCAGTCGGATCAGCTGCTGGTGTATGCGCTGTGGCCCGACTGGCTCGAAAATCCTGCGATCGAGTACCTGGTATATTCAAACGTCAATTTCGGCGAACCGGTTCTCAGTAATGAGGAAGTAATGCACCTGGCACGCTGCTGTGCCGCCATCAAACAGTTTTTTATTACATTGTACAATCCCGTGGATATCTATAAATTCGGCATGGATATTGAATTCAAGTTCGACGGGGCCGATCGGAAACTCTATATCAAACAGGCACGTCCCTATACCGCCGGGAGTATCTGGTGAGAATTGCACTGCTACCGGTACTGGTGATATGCACGCTGCTGCTGAGGTGCACTCCCGTTGGGCCGGGAGGCGCCGCCGCGCCGGGTATCGTTGTCAATGAATTCATGGCGGCGAACGGTGACGGCGGTCCGACCGACGAACATGGTGATCCGGATGACTGGGTTGAACTATTCAACACCTCTGATGCTGTAATCGATCTGCAGGGGTATTATCTTTCAGATGATTCGCTGCAACTCCATGCCTACTCCTTACCCGATACGCAGCTTCCTCCGGGAGGTTATCTGCTTATCTGGGCCGATGATGAGCCGGATGAGGGGAGCCGCCATGCACCTTTCAAGTTCTCCTGGCAGAATGGCGATGAGATCATTCTGACTCAGGGAAAGAATCTGATTGTTGACCGATACCGGTTTTTTCCTGAAAACGGCAATCCGCTTGCCCGTGTTCCCGGCACTTCGTTCGGAAGGACTGCCGATGGCGATACCACCTGGGGGCAGCAGCTTGAGCCCACTCCCGGTAGTGCCAATACGGGAATCCGGCGTCCGAAGACCGACTGATTGTCTTTGGTGTTTTTCCGCAGACTGCGGTGGTTTACGATTCCGCCCGCAGAACCAGTCCCTTGAGATATTCTCCCTCGCGGTGTGCGAGGTTGACGGGGTGATCAACTCCCGCGGTAAGCTGATGGAGAAGCTGAAACCGGCGGCCACTGTCGGCCGCCGCGGCGAAAACAATCTGCCGGAACAATTTGACATCCACCGCGTGTGAACAGGAAAAGGTGAAAATGATGCCTCCGGGAGCGATGTTACGGCAGGCCAGAAGGTTGATGTCTTTGTATCCCCTGCTCGCGCGCTCCACTTCCCCCGGGTGTTTGGCGAATTTCGGCGGGTCGAGGATGATGCAGTCGAATTGTCCGTTCATTTCACGGAGATACCGGAACGCGTCGGCGTTGCGGACTTCCAGCTTGTCCGTTGTAAAATTGTTTTCTTTACAATTCTGCTGCAGAAGGTCGAGTGCCGGGGCAGACTGGTCGATGGCGGTAACCGATCGGGCTCCACCGGCAAGGGCGTTCAGGGTAAACGGGCCGTTGTAGGAAAAACAGTCACAAACCCTTCGGTCCGCCGCATAGCCGCGCAGAAGCCGCCGGTTGTCCCGCTGATCAAAGAAATACCCTGTCTTCTGCCCGCGGGCGATATCAACCGTAAATCTGAGCCCGTTTTCACGAATGACCGGATCTTCGGGAACCGTGCCGTAACGGCACCCTTCCGATTCACCGATACCTTCACGGACGCGTGAGTCGAGGTCGGATCGTTCGTAAATGAATGCCGGAGAGCAGGCTTCAACCAGCGATGCGATTATCTCTTCGCGCATCTGTTCCATTCCGGCGGTAAGAATCTGTATCACGCAGCCGCTACCGTAGTTGTCAACAATCAGGCCGGGGAGAAAATCACCTTCGGAATTGATCAGTCGGCACGAGTCCGTCTCCTCTGAAAGGAGGTCGTTTCGGAGCGCTACCGCATGCAGGATGGCCCTGCGCAGGGAGCGGGCGCTGTATGGTTCGGCAGTGCGCGTGAGCATGCGGACAGTGATGGCTGAATTGGAATTGTAGTAGCCGTAACCGAGTGGTGCCCCCGAGGCCGCGAGTACTGCACAGGCGGTACCCGGAAATGGTGCGTCTCCGGAAATACGGGCTATAGAACCCGAGAAAATCCACGGGTTTCCCTGAATGACACTTCGCTCACGACCTTTTTTTAGGTGGACGGTAAGGGACGGCAAAAATTGAGTCATAGCAACGGTATGCCTGAAAGAGGTGCAATGAAGGTTGTTCTCTGTATGTATACGGCATGAGGGATGCGCCTTCTGCCGGGCATAAAAATACACTTTCGGGTGTTGTCCTGCCGCTGAATATTGAAGTAACCCCCGATTTACCCGGAATTCGAAGGGTGTATTTGATGAGAATGATGTGAGTAGGGCTTGCACATAACTGATTCACATAATATTTTGTAGTACAAGGTTGAAAAACCCGAATTCTGATAAGAAATTTCATCATATTTTCATCACAACCCTGAGTGGGGAGGTCTGCATGATCAAATTACTCAAGCCATTAAGTTTAGCTCTTCTCGTAGCGAGCATCGGGTTAGTCGGTTGCCAGAAAAAGGTAACGACTGTTGAAACCCCACCGCCTCCGCCACCGAAAATTGAAGAGCCGCCACCACCTCCTCCTCCTCCGCCACCACCACCACCGGACATCACGGGGGAACTTAATGCGCTGCTGCAGCCGATCTACTTTGATTTCGATCGGTACGAACTTAAGTCAGACGGTATCGCAACACTCGAACGTCTCGCCAGTTTTCTCCGGGAACATTCACAGGTCCGTCTGATGGCTGAAGGTAATGCCGATGAACGGGGATCATCAGAATACAACATGGGTCTTGGTGAGAACCGTGCCCGTGCGGTGAAAAACTATCTTACCTCCTATGGAATCAGTGCTGATCGGATTGAGACGACCTCATACGGTGAGGAGCGTCCGGCACGCACCGGTTGCGGGAGTGATGATTCCTGTCATGCGATGAACCGTCGTGTCGAGTGGCAGGTACTGGCAAAGTAACGTCGGCAGATCAAATTCAGATAGTATGAAGGCACTCTCGTTTATTCGGGGGTGCTTTTTTTATATGCGCAGGGCGCATTCTCGGGTCAATATCCCGGGGTGGTGAACGCGGCAGGCGTATTCCCGCAAAGTCACCGCCTCCGGTGACCGGAATTCCTTTTCACTGCAACATCTGAAGGTTAAATGAATCTGGTAAATGGGAATTTACCTGATTTTCTTCTGTAAGGGCGTTCTATTGAACGCCCCCACAAAATAACAATGGAATGCATTCCGGAGTATCATTGTCTTGTGCATCCTCAATTTCCCTCGCCCTCCGGGAAAGGCCTGCACTGAGCCCGTCGAAGTGGGAGAGGGCTGCTTCTGGAATCATGCGCTCCATCATCTTTGGTTATTGCTCCTCCATCAACTCAATTGTACAGAGAAACCAATTACTCCCGGTTAAAACTTCCCGTAGTCTGTAATGTCAATTACTTGAAAAACAGGTACCTTGTTTTCCCAATGCCGCCGTGTGTATTGCCCGGTCGTTTGCCGGTCCTGCTGTATTCCGGTGGAATACGCTTTTCCTGTACGCCGATTGTCACCGTTGTGCATACGGGATATATTAACAATTAAAACAAGCGGTCCGGCCCGAAGTTCAGAAGAATCGCGCACATTTCACCTGCAATACAAGGAGACTGTATGTTCAAGTTGCTGGTACTACCGGGGGTACTGCTGTTACTGGTGGCAGATGTTTTCGCCATAGGTTCACAGCATGGTGTTTTCAGAAGTCAGTCAACACAGGGAACTTCGTGGCAGGGATCTGCTGTAATCACTGCGGAGCGGTATGTCATGACCGTGTATCCCGATTATCTCGATGTTGAGCTTGAATGGGACTTTACCGTAGGAGGTACCCCACCGGCGCAGTATCGGGATGCGCTTGAAATCGTCGGGAACCTCAACCTTGAAGCAAATGCGGTGGTAGTCGGGATGATCACCTGGTACAAGGGGATGGTGCTCAAGGGAAAACTGAAAACGGAAGAGGTTGCACGGGATCAGTACGAAAATGTTGTTGACCGAAGTTCCACCCGGCCTCCGCCACCTCGCGACCCGGTGCTCCTCGAGTATGGCTGGGGCGAAGATAATTATGATTTGTCGATTTTCCCGGTTTCATTCGGCGGTTCCCGAAAGGTGCGAATCCGCTATCTTATTCCGGCTTTTTGTGGCACCGGAACAAACAAAATATCCTATCCGAACGCGTTTACCCCGAATGCAACCGTATGCATCAGGAAAGGGGCAGGGATTACGGGGTATCGTATTGAAACAGGAAACGGCGTGGAGGAAGTACCGGTCACTACTGCGGATGTACAGGAGATCGATACCTCCCGCTATGCTTTTTCCTGGTCTTGGCCGGGTAGGCGACAGACAATTACCGCCATTATCCCGCAATGCGCTGCCGGAACAGCAACCGCCTCGACCATGTACTGCGGAGCGGTCTCGAATGAATCGCTCGCCGGTGAAGTGGTTCACCTCACTACGCTGTCGCCAGAAGCGGTCATTGCGAAAGCGGATGTCGCCGAGGATTACGTTATACTCTGGCGATGGAACCATCCCGAAATTCTTGTCCGCTATGCACGCCAGATTGTTGAACAGTCCTCGTTGCTGACGGAGTTTCTCGCTTCTCTTTCTGCGGCGAATAAACGGGCTGCACTGATTATCTCCCGAGAGGGAAAAGAAAGCACCATTTTCCGTCTTGCCCGTCCCGGTGGTCGTGAATTCAAACTGATGGAACGGTACCTTGAACGTCTTGCCCGGCAGACGGTTACCGATCCTCCCATGATTGCAGAAAAAAAGAAGTATTCAGTTCCATGCGACAGCAGTGCGGTGGTCAGGGAGTTTGAAGATGCACTGCGGAGAGCCATGGCGCTTTTCCGTAAGGATGCGGCTTCCCTCCGGCATCTGCTCATCCTCACCGCGGGGCCGCAACTCGTTTTTACTCCGTCAATGTCACTTGGCAGTGTGACATCGTGGGATTCCACCATTGATGTTAGCCTGCTGACGGCCTACATGCAGAATAAAAAACCTGATAGAGTAGCATCAAAAGAAAAAACGGTGCAATACTGGCCGTATATGGATATGGCCGGATTTATTAAACGGTACCGTGCCGAATGGGCGGTCAACGCAACCATCGGTACTGGAACAGATTCCACGACCATTCCGGTACTGGACCAGCGTGCTTCCGGTGGTCACCGGAGTTCATGGGCCACCACTACCGAGGCGCATCTGTATGGCGCCGGGAAGCTTGACAGAACGATACGGTGGCGAATTCGCCTTGGTGAAAAAAATATTGCTGATTTTACCGAGGTGCCGGCAGTGGTACCGATGGAAGACGGGCTGAATTATGCGCGATGTATCGGTGCGTCGCGGTATCTGGTGCCGTTGGCAAAGGAAATGCCGTCGTCGATGGCTTCGTCGCTCGGATTTATTGACGAGAAATATTCTCTCGTGGCACTCGAGGAGGATGCTCTTGCGTCTGATGTCGCAGTTGCCTACGGGCAACAGGGTGTTCCGACGCTGGAACGGCAGGATATTTTTCCCGCAGCGGATGAACGTCCGGACGTCCCGGTGGAAGAGTGGCTGGTTGCCCATCCGCCACAATCCCTGAGCAGGACGGTATATCCGGACTATCCCGTTTTTACGGACGGACATATCGGAATTCTCATTATGCAGGAGGTGGTCCTGATGGATATGGCCGTTGTCGTAAAACGTGCCGAAGTGGTTAACATGAACCTTCCGGTCCGTATCGGTGTACCGCAGGTGGGAGTCCTGTATCCGTCGGTTGCCGCATCATATCCCGATTACAGTGCCGTCGCGGAACCGGTGCAAAAGTCTGAGCACAAAGCTGCGGTAAACATAGTGAAGCCGTTTGTCCGGAACGGGATGCTCTTTGTCGATCTGCAGTCAATCGGGGTTGCTGACGGAGAGCACGTAAGTATTGTTCTTTGCGACATGGCGGGGCGGGTGGTGTTCCGGTGGAATGGAAAGACAAAACTTTCTCACCAGGCGCTCAGTTTTGATTGTCGACAATTTGCAAAGGGGATGTTTCTGCTGCATGTCCGGGGAGGTGCGACAAGGTTCAGCGGGAGAATTGTGTTACGGTAGGAATGAAAGACATGCTGGTTTGAACATGGACCGGGGTGGGAACATTCCGGTCCTTATTTTTAGGATGGAAGAATCGTATACAATTTATATTCCGGCCATTTTCTATTTCGTAGGGGCGTTCAATAAAAACGTTGCTTCGCAAAGAACGCCCTTACAGTTAATAATGTGGAATAAAACGCTGTAAGTGGCATTCTCATTTCCCCTCTCCCCCCGGGAGAGGGGAAGGGGAGAGGTGCATTACCGGAATCGCCAGTACCATTCCCGGTACCGACAGCAGAAAACTGATCCCGAAAAACACCGCATAGCCAAACCGGGCTGCAAGAAATCCGCTGGCGACACCAGTAAACAGACCACTGATGCTCATGAGCCCCGATCCGATCGCGTAATGGGCCGCCTTGAATTCACCGTTGCAGATGCGCATGAGAAACGTCATGAGTACCGCGGTACCGAGTCCACCGGCGAACTGATCGAACCCCTGCACTGCTGCAACAGCAGTAAGATTGAGTGCGCTTATCGGATCCGGGGTGGCGTTGCCGGTATTGACAAGAAGGTATTTCTGCAACGCGAAAGCGAGCACCATGTAAATGAGGTTGGTACCGTTCTGAAGAAAAAGAAACGGAAACAGCACTTTTTTCAGTGACCATCGGGAGATCAGGTACCCTCCGAGCATTGCTCCGGCGATAGATGCCGGAAGTCCGACAGCGGCTTGTATCCAACCGTAATGGACCTTGATGCCCGCATCCACCATAAACGGGGCAACCATTGCGCTCAGCAGGAATTCACCGGTCCGCAGGAAAATGACAAACGCTAAAATGTACCCGATCCGGGGCTGTTCCATAAAGCTGGAAAATGCCTTGGCATAGAATGACTCACCACCACGGCTGAGCCGGGCTGAGATCCGGTTACGAAGGAGGCCAACAACAGTGAGCCCCGCAAGCAGGAGTATGCTGATCCAACCGGCGAATCCGAAACCTTTCAAAAGAGGGATACTCTTTTGGAGGCTATGGTACGAGGATGTTTTTACACCGAAATGAATGCCGAGTACAATGCCACAAATGAGAAGCGAACTGATGACCACCCTCCTGTCCAGAAACAGGGTGAGCGCCTGCCGCATGGAGTGTTGTTCTGTTTCACTGCGCGGCAGAAAAAAACGGTGATAGATAAAGGCGGCAATCATCAGTATACCGGCGGTTGAAAAAGCGGGAAACCATCCGACCCGGGTGCCGATGGTGGTGATAAGCCCGGTGCCGGTCATCATGGCGATACGGTAGGCCATAACACGGTACCCCACATAGCGTGCCTGCCCTGCTTCGTCAAGTGCGGCTAGGTAGTATCCGTCAATGGCAACATCGTGGGTTGCGGATAAAAAAGCGCCGGTCAGAAGAAGAAATGCCACAACGGGAATTCCCCATGGAAGTGCGGAGAAAAGGCCGACGCCGATAAACAGCAGCCCGAGCGGCAGTTGCATAATAAGCATCCAGTGGCGCCGGGTGCCGAACCGGTCAATGAGCGGAGCCCAGAGAAATTTGAGAATCCATGGCAGACTGAAGAACGAGGTAAGTCCGATCGATTCCAGACTTACATTCATGGTCCGCAGAAACAGCGAAGAGACCATTCTGATGATGGTGTAGGGAAACCCTTCGGCAAAGTAGGTGGTGAAACACCAGATCGATGGCTTGGAGAAATGGTCGCGTCTGATGGTATGCTCCTTTCAGGGAAGCGGTGCGGTGCCGGAGAAAAAATAATTCAGGTGCCGGTTGGCAGTTGCCGGGAGGGCTGCGGAATGTATCTTATTTGGTAATACCTGTCATAATACCGGGATTCTGTGCGGGGAATGGTGTAGGGACGCACGGCCGTGCATCCCTACCACAAATTCGGCGATGATGGTTTAAAATCGCATTCCCGGAAAGGTATCCTTTTAAGGAGCAAGCAAAGGGAGGTGGTATGAGAAAAGAATTGTCGCTCATAGTGGTAACGGGTGTGTTCGTTGCCGTTTTCGCTCAAACAACGCCGGTAACCCGGTTCGGTTCAAATCCCTGGTTTTCCACGGAGTTATACCCTCAGGATCTCCTGCTTCGTTCCGGTAACTATCTCTTTTACTCTCCCCAGTATTTCAACCAGCCGTTCTGGGGGGATATCGATGAACCGCAAAAAAAGCCTAATACCACTACCGATTACACGATTACCGGTGTTGATGTCGTTCGTGACGGCGGGTCGTTCAAACATTCCGGTATGGAACATGCCATAAACAATAATCTGGGGTACGCCTGGCGACCAGGAGAGAACATGGCGGCGAGTCTTGCCTGGGATTACGATGTGGATGCCCGGCGTAACCGTGCCGAAGGTGTCTTTACCGCCGACACTCCTTCGTATCCGCTCGATGCGACCCTGCCGTTTGAATACTCAATGCGGCATACCATCTATCGGTTATCGATGAAGGGTATGCTCGGTACCTCCATCGGTACGGTTCCGGTCGGGATACTCCTTGATGGGGGAGTGGAAAATACCATGGCCCTCAAAAAAGAATTCGCCTTTTCGAAACTTGCGAAGAATCCCGACGGCAGTTTTTCGGAAACTATGGTTGACTATGCAATGGAGGGCGATGAGGCCCGTGCGTTCTGGGGGTGGACTGAGCCCGGCTGCAGTCACCCGTTTGGTGCGCGAGGCACACAGGGTGATTCATGGCTGCAGAATGAATATGCGATCGGTCCGATATACCATGTAAACGTTATGGCTGGAGCCACGTTGTCGCGGATCAAGGCCGGTGGATATTTCAGGTACCGGTGGGGGCATCAGGACCGGTATTACTGGAACGCTGCGGATACCCTTGTTGCCAATGATTCGATCATTTCGAGAAATTTCTTCGGCAGTTACGAGCAGGACAATCAGACAAGAATCATTCGAACCGGCGAGGGACGCCTGTTCGGGAATCTGCGGCTGTTTGGCAGAGAACGTTTCTCCCTCAATGCCTTCGGGATGCTTACCTACCAAGACTCTACCCTTGGCAGTGCGGCAGCCGGAAACCTCCGTGCGGAAAGCAGCGCCAAGGATCGCATACGCTCGGTTGCGCTTGAGTGTGATCCGAATATCAGTGTCAACCTGGGCAAAGGGCTCAACTACATTGATGCCGCACTGTTGTTCAAATACCGGTATGCACGGTACGGTAACGTGAGGGATCAGTGGGTCGGCAGCGGGGAAATCTCTGCGTATCAAAGCTCTTCGGTGGGGAGCGGCTGGGAGGATGTCTGGGAAAACTTTTCGTATGCGAATATGAATGTGCTCGATGTCGGGGCGGATATCTCAACCATGTTTCCGGTGTTCTCCCGTGGCATGCATCATCTGAGTCTCAATCTGCGGATGTTCGGCGATCTTCGCTTCACCTATCAGCGGAAGTATTTCGGCAGCAGTGATGTGGTCGGCAGTGACGTGGAATTCTCTCTTGAAAATACCCGGTTGAATCTGGCGCGCGAGGTGCGTTTCAACACGTTCCTCATGCTGCATTATGTTCAGGGTCCCTATCAGCTGCGGCTGCAGTTCACCAAACCGGTACTGTATTCGAATGCGCCGTTTACCTCCGTGTACGACGCCAACGGGACAGTGGTTGAAGACGGCAGCAATTACCCGCTCAAGAAATCCGATCTCTGGATTACGAAAGAGGGAATGAGTATCGCACTGTTCGGTTCGTATGATATCATGCTTCCCTTTCTACACCGCCGGTAAGGAATAGTCCATGCATCGTGTACGTGTCTCGATTTGTTATGCAGTTATTCTTGCGGCTCTCACCGCTTTGCCGGTTTCCGCACGGGTGTTTTTTACGGGAAGCAATCCGATACTTTCAAGTATCGCCATGCCGCAAGATCTATTGCTTATTCCCGGAGGCGACAAAATATCCTCCTACACCGCCTGGCAGGGATTCCCGTGGTGGGGTGATATCGATCAGCCGGAGGAGCGTCCCTACAAGCAGTATGCTTTCACGGGAGAACGTACTCCCGAAGCTGAGCACTATACGTCAATCAATGAATTTGCAGAGCGGATTGCACTCAGCAGATGGCACAGCAATAAATTGCGCACCAGTTACAACTTTCATTATAAGGCTGATCATCTCTCCGCCAAAGCGACGGGATTTAACGACGCTGGAGATCCGACCTATACCTACAGTGAACGCAATGCCATCAGGGAAGTGAATTTCAAAGCCATGCTGGCAACGTTTTTTAAAAGTACCCCGATCGGTTTTTCTCTCGGCCTCGGCGGTGTTTCGACCTCCGCACCGAACCTTGATCATCAGGTGTATTCCGGTGGGTCGGCTACTTCCTCAAATCGGCTTTTATGGGGGTGGAGAAACGGGGGAGCTGATCCACTGCATCAGGATGAGTTTGCTATCGGGCCACTGTTCAAGGGTGACGCGCAGGTGGCAGCCACACTGGGGAATCACAAGGTCGGCTCTCATTTCAGGCTTTACGCCGGTACTCTGGATGATTACAACTGGAATGATAGTATCAATGACTATGATGTTGAACTCAAGAAAATCCACAACTATACCATCCGCCTCTATGGGCTGTACAACTGGCTACGGATGGAAAAATTCAGGTTCAATACCACGGTGCTCACCCGGTATACGTTTGTGGATTCAATCAACGTTGAACGGGATAATCCGAATGTGGAGCGCGGTACCGAAAAAGCGAAGGTGTTCGTGTTGCAGGTAAATCCCAATGTCAATATATTCCCATGGAAGTTCCCGATGTCGTACATCGACGCGGCCCTGCTGTGTAATTACCAGTACACGCGTTACGATAATGTACGACCTGACAAGGGATTTTCCTGGAGTTCAATCGGATGGAATACCACGACCTACAGAGGTGGCAGTATCGAGGAGTACAGTTGGGAAGAGTGTTCCTATTACAATGAGAATTTCTTCGAACTTGCGCTTGACATTTTTGCATCCATTCCGGTGTTCGGCATGCGGGATCGTTCGGCGGCAGTTACGGTTTCCACTCTGGTGTGGCGCAGGTATAAATGGAAGAACAAGTATTTTGGCTCGATGGTAAACGATGAGTTTTCAACGACGGGCATTCGAAAGAGTTTCGACAAGGAAACCTGGCTCAATCTGGTGCTCGGTCTCATGTACCGGCAGGGCAGCTTCATGTATCGTCTTGATATCGGACAGCCGCTTATATATTCATTGACTCCACGTACCGGACGTTATAAAGCAGATGGTTCACTGGTTGACGGTAAATCATCGGAAAAAATGTGGCTCTCGCAATCGGGATTCAAAATCGGTTTTTTTATTTCGACGGATCTGACGAATCTCATTCGTTACCGGCCGTTTGTTCCTGATCAGCCGGGGTTGTAGATCAGGTACAGACGCATGGTCCCTACAATGTGACCAATTACAAATGTAATTTTCCCTGCCGAATGTCGTGCTTATCCATGTACTTCCGGATACATTGCAGCGTTGCAGTTTTGTCCGCACTCCAGTTGGGGGCAATGAGCCCGTTCTCTTTCGTCGCATCTGCAACAATCCGGTGGATGTGCTGATCGGGCCGCAGGCGTTCGAGAAAACCGCACAACACTTCGGCATAAGCCTCAAGTGAAAAAACGGAACATTTGCCGGCCGCGTACCAGTCGGCGAATTCCGTTCCGCCAACTATCATGAGCTGATGAATCTTGATGCCGTTAACCGGCAGAGATGCGAGACGAATCGCACTCTCGTACATCATTGCGGGAGTTTCGCCGGGAAGCCCGAGCATGACATGGGCAACGGTCTCGATGCCGCAGGCGGAAAGACGACTCACGGCGTTGCGGAAATCGTCCCAGGTGTGGCCGCGGTTGCATTGAGCGAGGGTTGTATCATGCGAACTCTGAAGTCCGAGTTCGATGCTCAGATAGGTTCGCCGCGCAAGGTCGGCAAGGTAGCGGTAGGTCTCTTCTGAAAAACAGTCTGGCCGTGTGCCGACCGCGAGACCGATCACGTCGGGAACCTCAAGGAGTGGTTCATATATGGACCTGAGTTCTTCCGCGGATCCGTATGTATTGGAGAACGGCTGAAGATAGGGGAGGAGCAGTTTCCCTGCTGCACCGGGGCGTGATGCGATCAGGCGAAGTTGCTGCAACGGCGGTTCGGCTGAGCGGTCGGCAACGGGGCTGAACGAACGGTTGTCGCAGAAGAGACATCCCGTGGTGCTTTTTGTTCCGTCACGATTGGGGCAGGAGAACCCGCCGTTGACCGGTATTTTCAGGACCGGTTTCCCGAATCGCTCTTTGAGATAGGATCGGTAGGTGTTATAGTGAATCATTCAGTTGCCGTCTAAAAAAATCAGGGGCTCAAGATGTTGAGCCCCTAAAATATACCTGAATACATAATTTATTTAAACCGGATACTGAGAACCAAATCAGCTACTTTTTCTCTTCGGCCTTCTTTTTTGCCGCTGCTTTAAGGTCGAGCGGATTATCCTCTTCTTCCGTGGTATTGAGATCGTTGAAATCGCCCATAACGTCAACCGGTTTGGTATCGAGCTGTTTGGTATCGTTGGTATCTTTTTTCCGCAGTTCTTTCTGCAGATCCGCTATCTGGCTTTTGCTCGACATCTTTGTTGCGGTACCTTCCTGTCCTTTGGGTGCATCACCCAGCTCAAGACGGTCGATGTGGTCCTGAATTTTCTCTTTCTGGAGAGCATCGTCCACATAGATCATTGAATTTTTAAGTGTCTCGACCGCATCATCTTTTTTACCCTGTGTTTCATAGGCAGAAGCGAGACTTTCATAAAACGCCGGCTGTGAATGATCGGCGGTGATAGCCAGTTTGTATTCACTGATGGCTTTATCGAGATTTTTTTCGTTTTTAGCGTAGATGTTACCCATCTCCCACCGTGCGACCCCGTTACTCGGGTTTGCCGCAATCGCCTGCATCAGATAATTTTTCGCTTCTTTGTATTTTCCCGTGCTGGTGAGGCACTTTGCCAGGTTGGTGAGGGCCTCTTCGTTGGTTCCGTCTATGGCGATCACCTGTTTGTACTGGGAGATTGCTTTGGCGAAATGATTGGCATTGTGATACATGGCTGCGAGGTTGATTCGTGCGGTCAGATTGCCGGGATTGTATTGAACCGCCTTATAGAGAGCGCCGATGGATTCGTCGCTACGGCCGAGGTTTTCGTAACAGATCGCGAGATTCGACCAGATGTCGGAATTCCGCGGCTGGTAACTCAGTGCCCGTTTGAATTCCTGAATCGCGTTTGAGTTACGTCCCCATTGCAGATAGGCAAAGGCGAGATTGAATTGTGCCTCAAAATTATCCGGCTCGCGGCTGACAACACCGCGGAATGCACTGACGGCTTCGCTGAACGCACCTCGTTCGAGCATCTGCTGTCCCTTTGCCGTGAGCTCCTCGATTGATTGCGCCTGAACCTGCACGCCGACGATCAGAAGCAGAACAAGTACCGACAAACCCCAACGTTTTTTCACTGTGCCTCCCTGGAAAAATGTCGTTTATCTTATAACCTGTTGAAAGGTAATATAAATATCGGAGCGGATCAAAAGCGCGTTTATGTCATAAGGAGTACGGGGATTCCGGGTATCGGCTCATCCCTTAAGTTAGTAAACGGTGCGCTTTTGCAGTTCAGGCCAATTGTTTTTCCCGTCTTGCTTATGCAAAAATAAAATGACGTTTATCGTCTTTCAAAAACTTTTGTCCGTTTTCAGGATCAGCGGGATCGAACACACTGTTGTGGAGCTTCACCTGCCGTGACAATAGGATTTATTTATAATATAAAGTATTTTTATGCCGCATGAGGGAATCGTCAGTTACTCAGGCTTGAAGACAAACCGTCGCCGGGATAACGCTGCAACCAACCTGCAGCACCATATGCGCTTTTTCTGTCAGGCGGAGTTACTACTTGCAGGATTTGCTCCGATTCCGCCGTGACCACGGCCTGGATAGTTGTATTTTAGGTTGAATTCTACGCAGTGCAGGTCGATCCGATCTCTTTGAGGCGATTGCCGGACGGTCGTGCCCCACGTGTGGTGACATTACAGCTGCAGATGACCGTATCCGTATGCTGTACCTGGAATACCTCAGATACACAGACAACCAATTTTACCTTACTGATGCAAGGAGATTTTAATGTGCACTGATTCGGTGAATGAATACAGTAACCCATTGCTTGAGCGATACGCTTCAACGGAGATGTCGTATCTTTTTTCTGCTCATTACAAGTTTTCCACCTGGCGGAAACTCTGGATTGCCCTGGCAGAGTGTGAGAAAGATCTCGGTCTCTCCATTACCGATGGGCAGCTTGAAGAGATGCGGGCAAATGTCGATGCGATCGATTTCGACCGTGCTGCGGCGTACGAGAGTAAATTCCGTCATGATGTGATGGCGCATATTCACACCTACGGCGAGTGTTGCCCGAAGGCCAGGCCGATTATCCACCTCGGTGCAACCAGCGCATTCGTTGGCGACAATACCGATCTTATCCAGATGCGTGAGGCATGCAGACTGTTACTGTCGCGCCTTACCCGGCTTATTACCGACCTTAAGGAATTCGCCCTGGCCAATGCGGACCGCGCCACGCTCGGATTTACCCACTACCAGCCTGCACAACTCACCACCGTTGGAAAACGGGCGACGCTCTGGCTCTATGATCTCAGTTTGGATTTCGAGGCGATACGCTCCTTTGTGGAGTCGCTGCCCTTCCGTGGAGTCAAGGGAACCACCGGAACCCAAGCGAGTTTTCTCTCCCTGTTCTCCGGTGATCACGAGAAGGTCAGACAGCTTGATCGGGATGTTTCTGCGAAGATGGGATTTGAACGGGTGCTGCCGGTTACCGGTCAGACCTATACCAGAAAAATCGATGCTCAGGCGGGAGCACTGCTGAGCGGACTGGCACAGTCGTTGCATAAAATGGCGAATGACATCAGACTGCTGCAGAATCTCAAGGAGATCGAGGAACCGTTTGAAAAGAGTCAGGTGGGGTCGTCGGCAATGGCTTACAAGCGCAACCCCATGCGCAGTGAACGGCTCACCAGCCTCTGCCGTTATATTATTTCCCTTTCCAGTTCTCCGGCAATGACCGCCGCCGAGCAGTGGTTCGAGCGCACCCTCGACGACAGCGCCAACAAACGCCTCTCGATTCCCGAAATGTTTCTCGCGGCTGATGCCTCGCTGCTCATTGCGGATAACGTCTGCAGCGGTCTTGTCGTGTACGATAAGATGATTGAACGGCACATTCGAGAGGAGCTTCCGTTCATGGCAACGGAAAACATCATCATGGCGGGAGTGCAGCGGGGGGGCGACCGTCAGGAACTGCATGAGCTGATCCGGGCGCACTCGATGGAGGCGGGAAAGGTGGTGAAACTCGAAGGCGGGCAGAATGATCTGCTGGAGCGCATTGCGGGAGATCCCCATTTCGGCCTTTCACGGGAGGCGATCGACACGCTGCTCAAGGTGGAGGATTTTATCGGCAGAGCACCGCAGCAGGTCAGTGAGTTCATTGACGACGTGATTGATCCGCTGCTTGAACAGGCACGGAAATACGGCACCGGCAGCGAAGCTGTCCTGAAAGTGTAACTCTCCAACGGTGCTTACTGATTATCACGTCCACACGCCCTACTGCGGCCATGCACACGGAAAGATTATCCAGTACATCGACCGTGCCGTTGAGCTTGGTCTTGCGGAGATCGGCTTTGCCGATCATCTCGGCAGGTATTATCTGACCCATGTGCAGCGCCGCCGCTTTTGGGACTGGGGAATGAATGAACGGAATATCAGCAGATATATTGCGGAACTGCTTGAACTGCGCGATGTCTACCGTGAACGTATCCGCATTAAAATAGGCCTCGAAATCGACTTCATCGAAGGTGCCGACGAACTGTTAGCCCCTTTTCTGGAACACTTTCCCTTCGACTTTACCCTGGCATCCATTCACTGTCTGCCACGGTTCGGATGGACACATCTTTCCGAGTATCGCAATTACGATCTGGAACAGGTGGTTGTTGAGTATTTCCGGTGCGCGAAAGCAGCACTGCGATCCCGGAAATTCAGCTCGCTTGCGCACCCGGATTTCATCTGGCGGTATCTTAAAGTTACCGAGGGCGATGTCGCCGCGATGTACGAGCGTGAGCTTCGTGAGCTTGTTCAGGAGGCCGCGCAGAGTGGTACCTGCATCGAGATCAATGCGAACGGTTATCTTTGGTCAAGTGGGGCCGATGCGGAAGACCCCGACCCGTTCATTATGCTTCTGGGTGAACTGCGTTCGCAGCAGGTGCCGGTGACCATTGGTTCCGATGCACATGATCCCCGCATGGTGGGGAAGGCGTTCGACGATCTGATTCCGGTGCTGCACAGCTGGGAAATCAGGTCGTGCGCGACTTTTACCGATGGTAAAATGAAGGTTGTGCCGCTCGGGTGACCTCTCCCCTGCCCCTCTCCCGGAGGGCGAGGGGAAATGCAATCCACAAAAAAAGATTCATAAAAGAAAGGATGCTCTTTTGGCGAGTGGTGTCGTAAAATCACAGCTGGTTTCTCCGGTAAAGCTTGAACTGGATCGCACGTTTCGCCGCAAAATGACCAGAGCGGAAACGATAGTCTGGGAGAGAGTACGAAGAGGCCAATTGGGAGTGAAAATCCGTCGACAACAGATCATCGAAGGATTTATAGTGGATTTTTACTGTGAGAAGGTGGGTTTGGTTATTGAAGTTGATGGCCCGGTTCATACTATCCCGGAGAGAGTGGCTATCGATGTACACCGGAAAAAGGTATTCGCAGAAAAGGGTTTGATGGAATTGCGGTTTACTGATCAGCAGGTTTTTAATGGTATCGATACTGTAATCAGCAAAATAAAAGCCTGCATTTCCAGGTGTATCAGAGAAAAGGTTAACGCGATAGAAGATGCACTCACCTGATCACGATCCAATTACACGTGATTTCAGGACCCCTCTCCTTTCGGGAGAGGGGCAGGGGAGAGGTCAGAACGGCAGATCCTCATCGTCGCCGACGGTATCTTTTTTATTCTTGCCTTTATGCTTCTTCTTTTTTTTACCGCCGCTGTTCGGATTGAATTCAATCCGGTTGTCGCCCTTGAGGTTAAGGGGTTCGTCGCTGAAGAACATATCCTCGTCATCGTCGTCGTCAAAGTCGTAGTTGATAAAGTCGATATCTTCGAGGATGTCCATGGTATCCGCCATGTTTTTCTGGGCGGTGCTCAGCTGGACAATGATGTTCGCCAGTTTGACTTTTTCATCAACGTTCGGTGTTTTGTTCAACTGCTTCAGGGTTACTTCGATCTCATTGATCAGTTCCCCGATGGTGCTCTCAATGTGCCCGACAGTTTCGTCCATTGCAATCTCCTTTTTAAAAAGACAGATGATTATATCCCCAATTGTACAGCTGATAATAGTCCCCCCTCCCACCGGGTGAGACCTGCTCTGAGGTGTCTGCCGGAAGGAGAGTCGTCAGATTTCCGTTGTTACCGCGATCACCTGTTCAATGGTGGTGTCACCGCGAAGCGCCATCTCGATTCCCGCCTGACGGAGTGTCTTCATACCTTCCTGTTCCGCCTGAGCCTGGATGTCTCTGGTCGGTGCATTCCTCAGAATCAGCGTCCGGATATCTTTTGATACCACCAGCAGCTCGAAAATACCGATTCGTCCGGAAAAACCGGTACCATTGCAGGAAACGCACCCGTCACCCTGATAAAACACGGCGTTTTCCGGAAGGTTCGCATGAAGCTGATCAAGCAGCTCCTGGGTGGGTACCACGGTCGTTTTGCACTTGGGGCAGACCCGTCGTACCAGACGCTGCGCCACAATCAGGTTGAGCGACGAGGCGAGCAGCAGCGGTGGGATACCGATGTCAACGAACCGGGCAATGGTGCTTGCCGCATCGTTGGTATGCAGGGTCGAGAAAACCAGATGGCCGGTAAGCGCCATTTTGGTGGCGATATCGGCGGTTTCATCGTCGCGGATCTCACCAATGAGCACAACGTCGGGATCCTGACGGAGAATGGAACGCAGTGCGGTACCGAACTTCAGACCGATCTTCGTATTAACGTGTACCTGGTTGATGCCCTCCATATGGAATTCGACCGGATCTTCAACCGTAATGATGTTGCGGGTTACCGTTTTTATTGACTGGAGCGCGCTGTACAGGGTGGTCGATTTACCGCTGCCGGTGGGACCGGTAACAATGATCATACCGAAAGGTTTCGCGATCTGGGTTTTAAAGATCGCCTCGTCGTACGAGGTGAACCCGAGATTGGTGACGCTCTTTTCAAATGCCTCCTTGTCAAGAATACGCAGTACCGCTTTCTCGCCGAATATCGTGGGCAGTACCGAGACCCGGATATCGATTTCACGATGCCCCACCTTCACCACCATGCGTCCGTCCTGCGGCAGGCGCCGTTCGGCGATGTCAAGGTTCGATAGAATCTTGATGCGGGCGATAATCGCCTGGTGGGAGCGTTTGGGAGGAGAGAACACCTTCCGCAGGTCGCCGTCGATACGGTAGCGAATGATGAGTTCTTTCTCCATTGGCTCAATGTGAATATCGCTGGCTTTGTCGCGGACTGCATTGGCGAGAATAATGTTGACCAGTTTTATGATACCGAGTTCCGCACCGGCGGCCTGCACCTCCTCGAGGTCGACCTCATCCTCCTGGCTCTGAATGTATTCGACATTATCGCCGCCCAGATCGGCCATGAGCGAGGAGGCATCCTTGTGCGAGGCGATATCGTGGTAGAATCGCTCGATAGTGGTCATGATCTCGTCGGGTTTTCCGAGGATGGGGCGGATGATCAGATTGGTGGTGTCGCGCAGGCTGTCGAGCAGCTGGAGGTCGAGCACATCGACCATCGCAACGATCAGCTCGGTCTCGTTTTTTTCGAGTGCGATGCACTTGTGCCGCCGGGCGATATAGTCGGGAATAAGGGCGACGATATTGAGGTCTGCCGACGCGTACTGCCGGGCGGACGCCATCGGGACCCCGAGCTGGCTCGAGAGAAAATGCATTTTCTGGTCATCGTCAATGTAGCCCAGTTCCACCAGCGTGTCGCCGAGGCGCAGTCCCGAGCTTTTCTGGTAGTCAAGCGCTTTTTTAAGCTGCAGCGGATCGATCAGTTTGTTCTCGACCAGCATCTGGCCCAGCGAGGTGGAGCTGCGGTTGAGATCGCTCCTGAAGATTTCGCTGTCGCGTGCCAGCTTCAGGGAGACGATATGCGTGCGTACCGCCTTGGTAAAGAGTTCCTCGTTGAGCGGCAGAAACAGAAAATCATCGGCGGCGATATCGAGCCGGTTCTCCTCGATGACCGAGCGAAGCGATTCGTCGGATACCGATACCACCGTGGGGATTTTTTTAACGAGCTTGAGCTGAGCAACGTCACGTTTGTAGCGGTTGAGTGAATCTACGGAGTCGAGTACGGTGAATGCAAGCTCGAACCGTGAGCATTTATGCGCATAGGCGAGGTTGAGCTTATGAATTACCAGGGCTTCGTCGAGCCCCAGTTTGTGGAAATGCTGTTCCAGCTGGTTGATGGCCTCGGGGCTGTAGCCGAGGGCACTTACCTGGATGCGTTCCGCATGGGCGATCGGGGCTTTTTTTTCAGATTCCTGTTTCACGATACTTTCTGTTCCCTGTCGGTAACCGGTCCGGTCTCTTCTGTTGCTCATCCTTCGAGGTCGGGATGAACGGATCTGAAACTTACGGAAAAGTTCGGTTGTCTGTAACGGCGAAAAAAATCAGTCCTTTGTTGTAGTACTTCCGGTGGAGTCCGCCGGGGATACCGCCGGTACATCCTCGTTTTTGCGCGTACTCTCTTTTTTATTGACGGCGGGTGAATTTTCCTCCGCCTGAAGGTCCTTTTTCTGCGATTGAAGTAGTGCGGAAATTTCCGACGGATTATTGATAATCCGGGGAGTGACCTCGATAATCAGATTTTTTCGACTAATAACATCTCTGCGATTCTGAAACAGTAACCCAAGCAGGGGGATGTTGCCGAGTATGGGTAACTTGTTGATTGTCTGGGTATTTTCTTCAGAGAGCAATCCTGCAAGAAACACCTTCTGCCCGTTTTCCACCCGGATGGTGGTGTTGGCTTTACGAGTCCTGACCAGAGGAATGTCTCCGTACTGCCCCTTCCATCCTGCGATATTGGAAACTTCAGGTGCAAGGGTAAGGGTTATCTGGTTTTCATCATTGACATGAGGCGTCATCGTGATCATAACACCGACATTTTCCTTCATGATCTGCATATTGCCACCGAACCCTCCCGACCCACTCATATTGTATGATTGAACGGTGTAGGGAATAATTTCACCTATGTGCAGGCTTGCTTCACGGTTGTTGGTGGTGGTCAGTTTTGAGTTCATGAGAATTCGGGCATCGCCGTTTTGCAGCAACATGTCGAGCTGAAGGTCAAACTGTAAAGGCATTCGCATCCAATTCTCTTTTGTAATTCCATCAATCACCTTACCTTCAGGATAAGTAATTCCCGAACTGACCGGGGTAAGGGATGACCATTTGATTCCATACTGGTCGAGTTTATCCATCGATACTTCAACCAGGCGGGTTTCGAGCAGGACGAGCGTATACGGATGGTCGATCGCCTTGACAATCCGTTCGATCTCGATGATCACCCGTGGGCTGGTGACGCATATCAATCGGTTTCCCCCCTCGTCCACCTGAACGTTCGAGGATAGATCCTTAAGCATGTTTGCAACCTCTTTAGCTTGCGCATATTTAAGTTCTATCACATACGAGGAAAGCCCTACTTCCTCCTTGAGCTTGTCCGGATCTGCAATAAGTACCGAGTTACCGATAACCTCATAGGAGAGCCCCGCGGCACGTACCAAAAGGTTGATTGCCTCGTCGAGCGGGGTCCGGTTGAGAATCAGGGTGATTTTTTCCCGCTGTACCCCTTCGCCCACCACGAAGTTCATTCCGGATCGCTCCGCCAGTACTCTCAGGATCTCGGAGAGGTTGGCGTCTTTGGCCGTGAGGGTAATGGGAGATTTGTCCCTCAGATTGAAATTCTGGGCAATAATGGGGCTTTCCGATGAGTCGGCGTTGTCCAGTGCGGAGACCGGAAGAAGTAATGCGCTGAAAATTATTGCGATTGTAACAGGTATTCGGATCAAAGATTCCTCCTTGTTTACCGTCTCGCCCCCCACCCTGGCATCCCTCCCCCGCTTACGGGAGAGGGAAAATGGTAATGCACGAGAAAGCTTATTCTATATACATGAGAACATTTTTCAGGTTTTCCATGACGTCAATATAAGAAAATCGTTGCTATAGTATCCTTACTGCTGTTGGTTGGGGAAGGATGATAGATTTCTTATCGTCTATTCTCTTACCCCCACCCTGGCATCCCTCCCCCGTTTACGGGAGAGGGAAACTGGTATCGGTTATAAATGTTTGTTCAATTTGATCTAGTACGTTTTGAATGTTTTCCATGACCTCGGTATTTGAAAATCTTAAGACCGTTATTCCTGCCGCAGAAACTGTTTTGTCCCGGTAGAAGTCGTATCGTTTTTGGCTGTTATGAATTTCCCCATCAATTTCTATAGCTACTTTTTTCCCGGAACAGTAAAAGTCAAAAATATATCGTCCATACGGGACCTGTCGGCGAAAGTGTGCTCCTGAAAAATTATGACCACGTAGAGCATTCCACAATTTTGTTTCGGCTGGTGTTGCATTTCTACGCAATTCGCGAGCAAGAGATACCATGTATGCCGGTTTATTTGGTTTCTTGTAAACCCGATTTTTCATAACCAAGGTTATCATCTCCCTTCTCCCGTAAACGGGGGAAGGGCAGGGATGGGGGTAAAGGAAATAGTAATGAACAGCTCATTTCGTTGCCCCCACCCTGGCATCCCACTTCGAGTAACCTCAGTGCACCGCTCCCCCGATTACGGGAGAGGGAAACTGGTTACTCCGCCGATGCCTTGAATTTATCACGCCTTGTTTTGGTTCCGGTAATCTCGTAAATAAAGTAGGCATCGTCGTCTTCCATGACCACCCGCTCGCCGGTGATGGTGGTGACGAGTCGGCCCACCACATAATCACCGCTTTCCACGGCGAATGACCGTTCTCCCACCATCATGATTGCCGCGTAGCTTTTCTTTGCATCGTCAAAAATAATTGCGGTCAGTTTGACACTGTCGACCGCCGGGGGCGCAGGTTCGTTTTTCTGCGTCACTTTTACCGCTGCAGGGCGCCGCTGTTGCGGGCGGCTCCGCACCACTATGCGCTCCTTGCCGGTAAGGGGGTCTTTCTGACCACTGTACCCGAAACTGGCACGCAGGGCAAGTTCGTTTTCGAGCCGGTTGACCATGTCGATGAACCGCTGATCGTACCCCTCCGATGTTTTGAGCGCCTCGCTGACGGTACGGTCAAAATGCCGCTTTTGAAAGTACACACGCAGGGTAAGACCACCTGCGGTGATAACGGCCAGTACCGATGCGACAATCATGGTGGTGTATTTATTCATGAACTCGTCCTGAACCACATAAACTCAATGAAATAAAATAAATTATCGTCATCGTTTTCCCCGGAGCTTCCGTTCCGCCTTGAGTTGCTGCGGGGTTTTTATCGGCGGCAGCTCAACTGCTTTTGCTATCCGGTAGGTGTTCACCCGCATGGCTACGTGGATGCCTTTGTTGTTTCCGGATGCCGGTGCAGATGATGCTCCTCGACTGCTTGCGTTGCCATTGACTTGAGTAACTTCAAAACTTTCAAGAGAGATGATTCTCCGGCTGTTTTCGAATTTGGAACAGAGTTCACCGAATTTGAAGAAATCCCCTTCAACAACAATGTTGTACCCATAGGTGGTTATTTTTCCTGAGGTAACCGGTCGTGCGGGGGTTACCGAGACCAGTTTGAGCTTCAGGTCGTTAATGCAGGTGGTCAGAAAATCAAAGAAGACCGATTCGTGCGGAATGGAGTCCTTCTGACCGGGAAAGTCCATATTCTCGAATACCAGATCACGAACGTGGTTGAGGTTTTCATAGACGATTTTTGCGGTCGCCAGTTTGTTCGAAGTAACAATGCGCAATTTTTCCAGCTCCATGAATTCCTTCTCGAACCGTGCAAGATAGAGCCGATCAGCGGCAAATATGCCGATAATGATGAAAATCAGGATTCCAAGGAGGATTCGTCCGGTTTTCATCGGCGGGGCGCTCCGGTTTTTTCTGCGGTGTAAGAGTAAGTAACCCGTTCTCGGTTGCCCTCATCCACCCTGGATGTTGAGTTGAGATAACACGTCCCGAAAACATCGGCAAATGTGGTATCCGCACGAAGCTCTTTCAGATACTCATCAAGGGTGATGAGTTGCTCCTGCCGAGGTGAAATGAACCCGTATCCTTTCACGTTGAGCTGCTTGTTTCTATAGCTGAATGAGCTTATCCAGTAGGGATGGGGCGGTTTGTTCGGCAGGTGAAAGGCCATTGCCGCCAGCTTCTTGGTCCAGTAAATGCGGTTACTCTGCAGTTGGTCGAGCTGTTCAATGTCTGCTTTGTCCACAATCATGCGGGTGGTTTTATATTTGCGGTATTCCGTCTCGATCCGTTCAAGTTCCATCCGTTCCCGCTGCAGCGTCCCCCGCATTTTTATGATATTCTGTACCGTAAAGGCACCCGAGAGCAACAGCAGCGCGAAAGAGAACATCAGACTGATGGTCAGGATACTCCGCTGACGGCGCTCTTTTTTTTCGGCCTTCCGCAACTGCTCTATAATATTTATCTGATATTTCATGGTGTTGTCCGGAGCGTGGGCATTTTTGGTATAGTGTTCATAGGGTGCAGCCTACTCCATTCCCCGGAGTGCAAGGGCAATGGCCGTTTCGTATCTTCCGGCGGGAACCTGCTCTTTAACTTCGAATTTTTGCGCCAGTTCAAGCCACGAGATTTTAAGCCGCGTATCCCCGGAAATTTTCTCGAGCAACTCCGGCTGGGGGTAACTGCCGAGGATCGTCATGGTGGAGTGAGTCATTGTTTTGAAAATACTCTCGTAGTACACCAGCGACCGGTTTATCTCTTCGGTAAAGGTGGTCAGCCGGTGGACGAACACTTCCGGTGTCACGTCCTCGGGGGGGGCACCACCAAAGAGCTCCTCGGCGGCAAAATAGATGGTGCGGGTGTAGAAGGGAACACCGGTACCTTCAATGACAAGGGTGCTGTAATCCGGGCCTACGTGCAGGATGGTCTTTCCCAGATCGCTCTTTTCGAGGTTGTTCCGATCGGAAAGAAACGCATTTGCCACGGTGAGCGGGAATACTTCCAGAACGGAAGGGGTGATGCCCGCTTTCGAAAAAAAGTGCAGATACCGCTGTACCTGCTGCTGGGCAACGGCAGTGACGATTACCGGAACGAGGTCATTTTTCCGGGAGGGCTGTTCAAGCAGCTGGTAGTCGATTGATGCTCCGGCGGTATCAAAGGAGAGATTCTTCCGGATCTCGAACCGCAGGGCGGTTTTCATCTCGTCATCGGGAAGTTTGCGGAACTGGTGCTGCGCGGCATACACCTGCTTTCCTCCAATGCAGGTTGCCACGGCATCATTGGCGCCGATCGGGAGCTGCTGATGGAGTGTTTTAAGAGCACTGATGATCTGCTCGTCGGTAATGAACGGTCCCGGGACCTCCTTGAGCAGCTCGATCACCGGATTGCCCACATTGGTAAGCCCCGGTTTACCGTGCCGCATTTTTGCCGCCCGGACTGATTGTGAGTCGATCTCGATCCCGATGGAGACCGGGCCTTTTAGTGTCGTTTTCATTTCCCGTACCTAATTGCCAGGGATGTTCTGTTGTCGCCAGTGCGAAGAGAGTAAAAATAATTCATTGCCTGCCGCGGTGACCCGTTTAAAGCCGGAAATGCCGGGGGCGGTGAATCCGGGGTTGCTGAGGCGGGTGTCGTAGTAAAAACGGAACGTAGTATCGGCTTCGCCGTTGATGTCGCGTGCTGAATAATTAAAAAAGCGATCGACGGCCCGAGTACCGACGACGTACAGGTTGTAGTGATAATTGTTCAGGTCGATGTATCCGCCATTAAGATCCCAAGTGATTCCGCAATCAGGATTTGTAGCGATCAGCGCTGCGGTACAGAAAAGACGACGACGTTGGCCATAGTTAGGGCTGAGTGTACCGATATTGAAATCACTTGGCTCGATTGTCTGTTGATAGCCGTCACGAAAATGAATATTACCTCCAGAAACGAGTACAAGAAAGTGTGAAATCCCGGATAAACCGTAGTAATGGCTGTTATCGTAGGTTGCCATACCGGGTGGGAGGGGGTGTGCATAGGTAATTGAATCGAAATTGGTGCCTGCATAGCATAGATCACCGACCGGATAGATGTGGTAGTTGGGGGCCGTTTCAACGGTAACTTGTCCCTTTACCTTACCAAGAACATTGAGGGAGTTTTGGGCATAGATATACCTTCCGTCAACTGTAAAACTGTCACTTTGACTGTTGTAATAGTATCGAGCCATTCCAAGATTGGTTGCCTCACTGACATAAAAGTAGAGTGTGGCCGTTTGTGAAATGGTGTTCAAAGGAAGATTCCATCGTGTTCCTGATGGTGGAATGAAGCTAAGGGTATCCTGTGAATGGGTAAACGTATTGTTGAAATACTGATCCAGCACACTTCCCTCATTTTCGGTACCAGTCAAACCCAGTACTTCAACTCCGAAATCGTAATTATTACCTGAAGGACCGGTACCGTAGTTGTATCTTGTATACGATATAGTACTTGTTGTTACCGGGAAGTTAAAAAACTGTACATTGGTGCCAAGAGGAAGGTGGTGATTGTAGTGAAAGGGCCCGTCAAAAGTGAGGTCGTTGAGCGTCGTACCGAATGGATATATATGGTTAATAAATACTCCCGGCCAGGCTGCACTGTTTCTTGTAATACTGCACGTGTCAATCTGTTGGGAGCTGAGTTCCGGACTGGTAACATGCACTATAATCCGAGAGGTGTCAATGGTGACTGCTACTGTCATACCATTGATGGTGAGGTCCGGAACGCAGGGAACTGCAGTATTGCCGTTCGAACCAATATTGTTAAAAACCGTGGTCTGGGCAATCCACCGTTTCCCCAACTCCAATCCCGATTCAAACGCCTGAAACGCACGTTCCTGTTGCCACTGCTCATCTTCCAGGTTCGCACCGTGCCCTGCCATCATGAGCAGTCCGCTTCCAGCAATCGCCATAATAATAGCAAACGCGAAGGCGGCTACTAGTACTGATCCCCGTTCGTTGGAAAGTTGCCTGGTCAGTTGCGGCACCGGTACACACTTTTCGGAGGTTCAAGGGAAAAAACTTTATGGTCGATTTTTATCAATCGCAAATTGAGGGTTATCCGGTTACCGCAACCGGGGAGGATGAAGGAGCTGTGTTCCGGGGCGACAAGTACCGGACTCCCGGCATTAAACGGTATTGTATCTCCTTCATGGAGTTCGAATAAAGTATCATTCCGTATTATTAAACCGGCAAAGGCTGTATCCCGACAACTTTCGTAAAAAAAAACGGAATGAACGGTTTCGATATTACTGTTACATGGTTCATAACAGGGAGTACTACTCCTGATCCGGTGCGCCCTGTGCGCATGTGCCGCCACTACCTGCGCCACCGTTTCATACTGTCGCTGCAGTGCAAGCCGGGCGTTGTTTTCGCGCAGTTGCGTGCTGTACATGGAGTAGAGCACAATCATGACCGTTGCCGGTATCAGGCCGATGATACCGGCCACCATCACCTCGACAAGGGTCATTCCGTACGACGAGCAAAGCGGCCGTTTCATTCAACTACCCAGCGGCTAATGGCAAGGGTGTCGGAGTAGTCAGGAGTCTCCTGCCAGGTGAGGGTGAGTGTAACTTCTTTGTAGGTGGCCGGCCTGATTGGAACTGGTGACGACAGGGAAATTGAATCAAGTCTGATGACGGTAGCAAGGTTGCCTCGAAGTAAATTGCCTGTTCGCTGATCGATTGTAACCGAATCGTTGGTTGTTCCCGTAGAAAGGGTATTGTAACTTTCCGCTCCATACCGTTCCTCAAGTCTCGATGTCAGAATCAACCGCGCCGCCTGCCGATGCTGTACCGAAACCTGAATATCGGTACCCGTCCGGATGATTGCCACAATAGCAATGAGGGCGATGGAAAGAATCGCCGCCGCTGCAATGACTTCAACAATGGAAAAACCGCGATTGTTGTTCGGGTAATGGTTCATGGCCGGAGTTTCGGAACAGGTACATAATCTACTGCCCGGTTACTACACCGGTATACCGTATCAAATATACACCCGTGAGGAGATTTCTTCCCAGTCCGGAAGCTTTTTTGGCAGGGAGGGTGAATTATGCCTGTTTTAACCTGGAGGGAATGTTCCGGTGGCTCAAGAGCCACCGGGAAACCTTCAAGCGCTGCAGGCGCGAAATATTCCAGCCCGGGCTGAAAGCCCGGGTTGGAATTGAACCCGGTTTGATCAGCCCTGAAAGGGCGGGATATAACGTACTTGCAATGCAGTACACCGGGAAACACAGACATGGAACCTGTTTTGGTTTTCCTGTCGATAGTGGTGGAAACCGCACTGGAATGCAGGTTCCGTTGTAAAGGGTAGGGACGCGCCATGGCGTGCCCCTACCGTGCGTGAATCAGGAACGTGCCGGTGCCGGGCGATTGTGGGTACCCCGAAGTATGGTTCCGGTTGGTCTGGTGCCGGATGATTGGACTCTGTGGCAATCCCCGGTTTATTGAGCGCTGAAAGCGCGGCAATATCCCAGCCCGGGCCAACGGCCCGGGTACTGCAAACGATTCAGACTCCTCCAGCCCTGTAAGGGCGATATACAGCGTTGTGAGACAAAAATAATCACCGCAAGAATTGTTTCGCCCTTACCGGGCTTGCATATTCGCTGAACTGATCTCTGCGGAAGGTGGGCCGGCTGCGCGCAGGCAGAGCGGGAATTTCAAAACGTGGGAAATGAATCAACAACTGAACCGAATTGGTCCCGCCTTTCCTCGACCGGGCCCAGCACAAGTCGGGGGACGCGGATTGGGAGCAATGTTGCGGCGGCTTTGCCGCGCAGGTCACCTGCCTGCGTCCAGATACTTCGCATATCCTTCCTGCACTGCCCGTTCCATTTGTGACCGCTCATTATCGGTTAGAAAGTTAAAATGCGCTTCCTGTTTTCTTGATGAAAGCTGACCGTGGTTCTGCAGGCAGCATTGAATAAAAAGGTCTATTTGCCGGTCGGGAATATCTGCAATCTCCTGAATGGCCCGTTTCGATTTTTCGTAACTTGCCAGAAAGTCAAGCTCTTCAACAAGTTCCTCTTCCAGGGTGAATTTAACAAAATCATACAGAATTTCCGCCTGGGCGGTCATGTCAATGTAACGATACCAGCGTCCTGTTTCACCATGAACCGTCATACGGCCAAATTCATCAAGATCATAATCGATTATATTCAGCAGTGGTTTTGAGAATGCTTCAAGGGATTGATCGTAGAGTGCATTTTTTTTAATCATGGCGGCAGAAACCGGAAACATGAGACCATTGGGAACAGCTTTTCTCATAAACAGAATATTATGAATAAGGAATCGGTGAATGCGACCGTTTCCGTCTTCAAAGGGATGCATAAATACAAAACCATAAGCAATGATTGCGGCATGGATAATTGCGGGTACTGCGCTTTCTTTCAAATTCCGGTGCGCATGGAACAACCCTTCCATAAGATTGTCTATATCTTCCGGTTTGGGGCAGACGTAATGCAGTATCTCTCTTTGATACGAAATCGTCTGTCCGACATAATTCTGGTTTGTCCGGTATCCGGTATCCTGAAAACGAGGGTCAACAATTCTGTTCTGTAAATCTACAACAGACGATTTGTCACAGAAATCTCTGGTTTCGGCAATTTCAAGCAATCCCACAAACTTTTCGGTACGTGAGGCACCCGGCCTGAGATGCTCAATTTCAAAAGAAGATTTTGTTTCCTTGTTATACAAATAACTCAATGCCCGTTTGAGCAGATCGGGAGGGTAAGTAGTAAGAACTTCCTCACAACGCTTCTGCACATCAAGCGTTTCCATTTTGGTGAGTTTGTCGGTGCGACGGATGACAGGGCAGAAGGAGTTGCTTCCAGGCAGATTGTTCATTATCCGCTGACGCTGAATACGAATCCCCGGGTTTATCGTATAATAACGATCAGGTTCGAGCATATCTATGTAATTACCGGTGGTTACGTCCGGTAACGGCAGATTGCTTCCGGTAAGAAATTCAAAAAGAAACCAGATTCTGCGGGCATATTTGCCTTTTGGTTTGGAAAGAATCCACTCGGTAATCTCTTTTGGGGGTATTTTTTCAAAAAGAGCCGACAGTATTCCCAGGTTAACGCCATCATATTTTAATGAAAACTCCAGATGGTCTCCCGTGCCGGCACCAGGCCAATATGATGCGGGGTATCTGGTTTGAACCTTATTGTCTTTTATGGTTTGTTTTTGCGTTCCGGTTTGCTGTATTAGTGATGTATGCCAGTTGGGCACAACATCCAAGTGGTATTTCTCCGTTAAGAACAGATATCCTGCAGCGCGATTTTTTATTGATTCTGAACTCATGGGCTACCTCTTGAAACAGTTACAAAATTAAATAAACACTTATTTTTAGCGCTATATATAAAAATACACTTATTTTTGAATGGTTTTCAATTAAAATGATTACATATAAGATAAGCCATAATTTTCGGGTTAAAGTTTAAAAATGTTTATTTTTGTATAAAAACGTTTATATGTAGGCCTTTTAAAATAAAAACGATTATTTGATTGCGAAACAGCAGTTCTATTTGTGGGAATCTACTTAAATTCACTTGACCTCTCCCCTGCCTGCGTCCACCTCGCCGAGGGGGTCATCGAAAGGCCGGGGGAGATTGGAAGCGGTGCAGTGAGCCGAACTGAAGGATTTTCAAAAAAAATGTAAACGATCAACTGAACCGGATTGGTCCCGCCTTACCCTCGACCGGGCTCGGCACAAGTCGGGGGACGTGGATAGGGAGAAATGTTGAGGGGGCGTCCTGCTCCAGTGGCTGAGATGGCCAATGAGCTGCTATCAAATTGCTCTCCCGGTGGCTGAGGCGGTCATTGAGCCGTTGTCGGAATGCTCTCGAAGCCTCGGGTGATGAATCGCAGATAATTGAGTGGAGGTTACTTGAGTACTGCAATTAATGCCTGCTGCTGTTAGCTCGCGTCAGTGGTCATTCCACATTGCCCATGCCGACCATTTTCCCTCTCCCGTTATCGGGGAGGGATGCCAGGGTGGGTGGGGGAGACGGATGAGAATGCTCCGATATTTTTTAGCTGGTACTAATAATGGGCGGTGTCGGCAAGTGAGTGTTCATTGTCGGTGATGATTACGGTACTGTCTCCTGTGTTGATGGTGACATTGTAACGAGCGGGATCAGGGAGGTGAAGCTGCAGGTTCGCTAAATTCGGATGTGCACCGGTCCTTCTGAAATATGAGTTTGCAGCAGCAGCAGCTGTTTCGGCGAGGTTTGTGACAGTTTTTTGTCGGGTGTTGGTGATGTATCCTTGGTAAATTATCGTTGCCGTAATGGCCAATACTGCTACTATAACCCCTACAATAAGAACTTCCACCATAGTAAATGCATTTGGAGGATTTTTCATATGTTTTTTTGAGATCAGTATAAAATAGTTACCGATAACGGTATGTACCCGTGGAAGATACATTATTAACAGACGCACGCACCTTCGTACTATCGGTTATCACGAATATCTTTGCATTTGATGGACATGTAAACGTTACTGATTGTGCTCCTGCTTGAGTGCTAAGAGCAATGTTCCAAGTTCTAGTTGAATCGTCTGGGCTATTGCCATCTAAGTCTGGTACATTGTCTGCGACACTGGAATCACGAGCATTTACAACCGTCTGTAAAAACCCTGCAGCAGATGCAGCTAAATTCTCAGCGGTATTTCTCTGTGACTCTACAACATACCCCTGATACAACTGGATACCCACCAAGGCCAGCACTGCTACAATAACCGCCACAACAATCACTTCGACCAGGGTAAACCCTTTTCTGTTGTTTTTGTGAATCCAGCTCTGCATGCACCTCTCCTTTGATTTTGGGTATAAAGGGCGTTCCTTGTAATGAGTACACCAGCACTCTAAACAATATTGTGCCAAAGAATTCAGAAGTACGTACTGATGCTTATCATCGGTACACTGATGATGGATCAGTGGTAATGGGCTTTTTAAGAAACTGATAATATATAATTATATATAAATGTTTGGAAATGCGGAAGTGTTTCGTTATCTCTCCCCCTGTCGGCCGCTTTTCGTCCCCTCCATTTCCCTGATGGGAGTAGGCCAAATCCTTTTTATCGTCCATGCTACAGAGTTCGGAGTCGGGGTCGGAAATGTCACTTCGTTCCTGCAAGCGTATTGTATCCGGTACTCTGTACCGTGTTTATGTTACCGCATTCGGAATCGGTATCGTTTTTTGGAGGGAATCGCCGGAAAAGTGATTTCCCGGCTCGGATGAACCGGTTTTTGGCGTATCAGACATCCCTGCCCGGGACGCCCCCACGGCGATTCGCTGTTTCTTCATTCCCCGACTTATAGTGAGCCATAGTCGAACCAAGGCTATGCAGTGAGCCTGCCGAACTGGGGATATTCAAGAATCCCGGGATAGTATTTCACTTAACCCAAGTTCGACAGCCAACCCTCTTTTTAAGAAAAACAATGGCGATTTGATGCAACGGGAAAGGTTATTAGGTCAAAAGTTGCTGTAGTGAAGAAATACCCCCTTGAAGTTGACGTGTGCATTTTATTGTTTAAGA
>JBNLDC010000051.1:0-8380 GCA_050304135.1 Chitinispirillaceae bacterium
TTGATTATCGGCAGTGTCTTTTACTGTTTTGCGCAATAAAAATACATCTTGCACTTTAGTCAATCATTTCTTCGTCGGACTTTTTTTCAGTAACTTGCTGATTTTATTGGGCAGTAAGCCTTTCCGGACAGGCACTAAGTAGTAATCTGCATCGATTCATAATGGACTTCCCCGGTAGCGTTGTACCTGTTCCCTGGTGTGATGTTTGACTGTAGCCGGCCAGCCCGGTTCTTTATAGCATATTCATTTTTTTCAAGCGGAACCCGTATGGTTTCTGTTATCATTTTACGCAGCGGAATATTTTTAATATAATTGCGGTCCGACAACCGGAGAAACTCCAATCAATAAGTTCCTGAAAAAAACTATGCCGGCCATCGCCCTCCCCTGCCCGCCTGAATGTCAACTATGAGGTAAACCCGCTTGCCGCGAAGCCAACTGCCCGGTGTGTGGTGGTGCGATGAAGATTATCATTGCCTCAATCTTGCATTTTCCGGTATGAGACACCTATTTTGATCATGTAACGAATGTTCTGATCGACCGAATCGATCGCGATATTCGGGTGATAACAGGGCTGAATGTTATACGAAGTTCCGGGATTCTATACAAGAAGCGGAAAAAATGAAAATACCTGTCAATCGCCTAAAATTTGTATTTTAGCAGAAACCGTACACCTCCACGGTCGCCACCGGAGTGTCGCGACACGTAAGCTGGTAGCAGGAATAGAGTGAATCCTCCCCCGCCTTAGGGACGGGGTATTCCGGTTGTGAATAAACTGCGGCGGACGGGTTTCCTCAACCCGGGCCGCCGGTTCAATTGGACAACAAATTAATTGCCACCCGCCGGCACGGTACCGTCAGTCAGTGGTGTGACAATGCAATGCAACAAAGGAGCCGCACCCATGAGAATGTTACTCTCCGCAATACTGTTCTCCGTCTTCGCTCTCGCTTGTACCTGTTCCGATTCACCCACGTCTTCGGACGATACCCGCCAAACCGATGAGGTCCTCATCGACGAAGTGGTGGAATCCGAAGGTGCGACCGTTGAAGGTGAAGGTATCTCGATCGAATTTCCCGACGGAACCTTCGATACAACAACACGGATTTCGGTTTCGACACTCGACGATACTTCAGGCACATGGCCGGAACAGCTTTCTCCCGCGTACAGAATTACCACCACGGCAACGGAATTCAATAAACCGATCACCGTCACTATCGATCTTGACACCATGATCAACGACAGTATCCGCGCGGCCATCGGACTTCCGATGTACGACCACGTCAACGATACCTTCGCGGTAGGGTATGATTTCCGGATTATCGAAGATGCCGGCGACCGGATCAGTGTGACCATCGATCCGCCGGATTCGGGAGATTATATCGCCAAACGGTTACGCCGTACCGATAACGAAGCTGAAGCACTTTTCATTTACGTGGTCGCAATGGCGCTGCCCCGGTATATTCTGCGGAAACACGGAGGCACCTCAATTGCGATATCCGGACCGGCCCACCTCAATACCGAAGACCGTCCGCTTCTCCGGAACATCGCGGATTTTCTCGGCGAAGCAATGGACAGTCTGTGGCGGATCGGTTTTGACAGCACCTGGAATCCACTGCGGACGCTGTACGCCGGGACGCCCGTCACGGATATTGATGTTGACGTCGGCAACTACCCCGTCACCGCACCCGAAATCATCGGATATTACAACGGCTATGCGGAAGGGGACAATGCGCCGACATTCAGAATCCGTATCGACGCGGAAAGTCTCGATCACGCTTCGACAACAGTCAGGCGGGCGACCTGCATGCATGTATGCGCAAGCATCATGATGGAGATCAATTGCGCGTACGGGCTCTGGATTGTTGACACTCACGGCTGGCTGCCGTTCGGACTGACGCGGTATCTTGTTGAACGCCATGCCGGAGACCTTCCGGCCCCGCCCCTGTTCGCCGGCAACGAATACGCACCGTTCACCGGTCTCAAGTATGTTGCGGGAAAATATGCCGGACGTAAACCTGGCGGGTACGCCGCACTCTTCAAGTATCTCGCCGATCGCTACGGTGACGGCTTCATGGTGGAAACCATGGATTCAATGCGCACCGGGGGCGACCCCGTGGCCGGATTGATCGAGGCGCTACCGGATGTGCCGGAAACATGGCTGCCGGAATTTTTTTCGGAGTATGTGAGCGGCGCCATTTACGATGTGCCACCCGATACATTCATCAGGTATCTCGATGCGGATTCGTCGTTCGCCTCCGCTCCAGATACCGCCTTCCGGTTTTCGGCGCTGTATGCGAATCTTTCGGCAAGACTTTTCCGCGTAGGCGTCAACCGCACGGACCTCGATGACGATGCCGCGGTGGAATTTACGGTGGAGGAATCCGGGGAACTGGCGCCGGGGGCCGTCTCCGTCGCCCTGTTTTCGTACGATGGTTCCCGCATGCGACTTATCGACCGGGGCGAAAAGGTCGTTATCGAAGATGCGGCCGATCTGGCTTCGTCAAATACGGATCTTGTCGCGGTGGTGATCAACGCGGACACCCTGCAGCCGTATACGAAAATGGAAACCATAGAATTGGCGGCACGCCTCACCGGTAAACCACCCGCGTATACGTATGAATTGAAACTGCGCTGCGAGGCCGTCGAGGATACGGGCGACGGGAACCCGCGCATCTTTGATTTCAATCAAATCTCGGGAGAGAGCGGAGAATTCACGGGAGACCGCTACACCTCGCATCTCGACACCACCATGAAAGTGAATAACCGTACGTATGATATCATTCGCGATTTCGAAGCGACCTTCAATGCCGATACGAGCACTGTGTTGAGTTTTGAGTACTACGATTCAACAACCACGTCGATTTCCGTGGAAGTGACGTATATAACAGGAGTCAATATTCCCGACACGACATCCGGTTCCGCAATAGCTTTTTACCACCGGGGTGAAGACGTCTGTTCCTTGATAACCACTCTGGAACGCCGCCGGTACGACATCGTCGACGGGGAGCTTGTGCTTGACGACGTACTGACGACGCATACCTGTCCCGACTACAGCTACGTCAGGTTGACCTTAACCAGAGACTGATTCTCCGGCGGGTACACGCTGTTCACAAGGACGGAAGACGGGCGGCGGTGCGAGCCCGTCGAAGTGACGGGGTGATGGGGAGAGGCGACAGGAAGAAATGCCGAAACTACGTTATTCTACCGAAGTAGAGTAACTCGGAGTAAAAAACAACACGGAACAACATGGTACGTCTGACCAACAACGAATGAGATTTTCCGGTTTTAAAATAAAAAAGGGTGTGTTAAAAAACACACCCCTTCATAACCCTACGTCTACCACTACTTATTGCAGTAGCGCTACCCTCTTCGTTATACGTTTGGCACCTGCCGTAAGCGTAACACAATAGGTACCGTTTGCGGCGCTCCTGGCGCCTATAATCAGGGTGTGGTTTCCCGCACCGATCTTTCCGTCAACCCATGTACGTACAATACGACCCTGCAGGTCAACCAGGTCAAGGCGGATTGCCTGATATCGGTCTTCTGCTGCAATATGCAGTAAAATCGCCGTCTGTCTACAGGCGACCATCCGGTTTATGGTAAAACGTGTACCTGTTTCGGTTACACCGCGTACCCGGTACCGGGACGCAGTACCACCTGCCGAGGCCAGGCGTACGGTGGAGAAGTGAGGCACAACTACCGCAATAGTATTTGACGCAGTATCACGTTTCACTACTTCTATTTCATCGCTTCCTTCAGTGCTCTTTTCCTCGTAAATAAATGGTTTCAAGGACATCTCGTCAATGCCTTCAACGTCCTGATCACTGTACTGACATATCATAACAACGCTGTCGTTGAATACCAGACCTGCCGGCGAGAGTTCCCGCTGCACCTGGGTATACTCACCTGCGGGAGGGGCCGTTGTGGCGGCATCATCTATTATGGGAGCCTTGTACGAGATTATCGGTTCGGCACTTTCCGGAAGGTCGATATCCGTACCGGCGGGAATGATGAGTTCTGTGCCGGTCCCATCACCGATCACCACCTCCTCAACGGTTTTCCCATTGTTGTCAAGCTCAATTTCCGCTGATGCCGGAGCGGTAATGGTAAGCAGGTTCGGCCCCACGCACTCGCTTCCCGGCGCCGTTACCCGAACGTCACGGGTTCCGCTTGCCGCATCATCGTCAATGGTAATAAACGCATAGAGTGTCATGGCACTTACCGGATTCACACTGTCAACCGTTACCCCATCTCCAAACGAGAGGTGTGATGCTTCAGTTACATCGTTGAGTGCTACATTGATGCCATTGATCATAACTTTACCCGATTCACCACCGGTAATTACCGACGGCTGCACCCGGGTGATGCCTTTTGCCTGATCCGGCAGATAGATGTCCTTTTCAAATGACTCATCAAACGATTCTATGAACTCAAATGCCCCCTGCGAACTTCCTGCCGGCGGCTTGACCTTCACCTTGTTCACCCCAGCCCCAACAACGATACTGAATGCACCTGCGGCATCGGTAACTGTTTCACAATAGGGAGGTCCGTCGGCACCATTGAACCAGCGGGCAAACCGCAGCTCCACCAGCTCCACCGGATCACCGGCGGCAGTATACACCTTACCCGATACCATCGGAAAAAAAGGCAGTCTGATAGTGACAACCATTGACTCTGTAAGATCAATCTCCTCAAACACCGTATGCTCAAGACTCTGGGGAACCCCTTCCGGTGCAGACAAACCGGGCTGGGAACCGGTATTGCGGACCCGCAGCCGATAGGTACCTGCCGCAAGCTGGATCGTGTACTCACCGGAGTTATCAGTATAGACCATGAGCTGCTCGGCCCCCTGTTCAAGAGCAATTGCGATACCGGCCACAACCGTTTCACTGTCCGATTGAAATACCGTTCCCGACAATACCACACCTTCACTGAGAACTATGACTACTGTTGTGTCGGTATCAGTTTCGACGGTCTCACGTGTAGTGATATACCCGGATCCCTCAGGAGGCTCAATCCAGATGTTGCTGGCCATTGTAAGATCAACAAAAAGTATTCCGACCCCGTTTGCATCGGTAGTATCAAGATCCCCGGTAGGCACATCGGGCATGTCACCCGTTGATGACCTGACTATAATCCCCTCGACCGGTTCCCCGGCACCGGTTACCACCGAACAACGAACCATCGGATATGCGGGAAGGGTAATATTGATGACGGTATCACCTTCTATGACTACATCACTTGCCACCGTTGCTTCAAGTCGGGCCGGAGCACCTTTGGCAGCACCATTCATCTGCGAGCCGTTCCGTATCCGGATATTCACCGTTCCCGGTGTCAGTGCAACCGAATAGCTGCCGTCGGCACGGGTGATACTGTCGACCTGCCAGCTCAGTGACGGTTTCTCGAAGGTCACCCCGATCCCGCGCAGTGTATCACCCCGGGAATTCTTCACCACACCGGTAATGGATGCAATAACGGGAAGTTCAAGGTTGAAAACGGTATCCGATGAAAGCTGCAGGTCGAAGGCAGTCTCCATAATTCCCGAGACACCATCCGGTTTGACGGTGATCCTGACGTCACCTTGTGTGTTCACCAGGGAATACGAACCATCACTTTCCGAACTGGTGGTCCAGTCCCGTGGAGGTGCGAATCCGCCGCTCTGTCCGCATTCAATCCGTACACCTTTGACCGTGTCTCCCGCCGAGGTAAGAACGGTTCCGGAAATGGAAAAGAAACGGGGCATCTCTATATCTTCACTGTTTGCACCATCTGCAATCGTCACATTTGTTTTGGCGGTATGTTCAAGTTCGTAGGGAATTCCATCGATCCGCCGCATCTGGTTGCGCACCCGAAGCTGGTCGTAATCACCGGGATTGATCGACATCGTATAAGAGCCACTGGCGTCGGTAAAACACTCGCCAACGGCATTTCCGTTATTTTCGAGAACGACAAGAAGACTCTCGACCGGTGTTGTCCCGTCAGATAAGGTGACGGTTCCGGAAAGAGATGCCTGCTGAGAAAATGCGGTTGATAGAAATCCGGCTGTAACTACAGTGATAACAAAACGATGCATGGGTCCTCCTTCGGCTGAAGCAGATATTTGACACCATTAATGATAGCCGAACACCGGAGGATATTCAAGTTTAGTATTTACATTATTGATTATCGGATGATTTTGGCCTGTTTTTGCGGATTATGGCAGGAAAAGTGCTCTTCAATAGTTTTCCCTTCAAAATCGGGCACGCAATCAGGGTGATCAGGTATCCCGGGAGTAGTGACTACGGAATCCACACTACCATTTTTTAACGAACACATCGTACGGTCCATCACAACCCCGTATCTGTGTACATCTATTGGTGAATTCAAAGCGGTAACTGGCACTTGACTTCATTCGCCATAGTGCAGGATTTCTTTGTGACACATCCGGATCGGTTTCGCAGACCGTATCAACACAGGCCACCGGCAGTAGTAATACAGGGTAAAACATAACAATGCCTTTTTGATATTCATTGTATCTCCGCAATGTGGAATGTGTTATTATTTTCGAGTCTTTTTCAAAATCGTCCTGAGTTTTTTCGTTTGTGAATCACTTAATTCTGTAATTTTGATTTCAATTATTCTGTCTACTATTTCATTTTCCTCGGAACTTGCTATGACAGGTAAAATCGTTTCAACCCTGGTTACAAAATCAACAGGTCGACATTTTTCCAAATAATCAAATAATATAGGAAGTAATTTTGTTTTGCATTCTTTGTTTACTATAGATAGTTTCACAAGTGTTTTTATGCCCCAAACTTCTGTTATCAGAGTTCCTTTCTTCATCGTTTTTAAAATCAAATCAATTTTGCTGAAAATATAATCTGATTTAAGAGGGGCTATTGTTGATATGGCAATCATACTTCCCCATACCATCCTATTAATTTTGGATTCTAATAATTTCAAGAAATCATCAATATATTCTTGTATTAACTCTGGTTTGCTATATCCAATGGTGTAAAGGACCGAAAGACAGTCACTGGAAATTGATTTATTCTTGTCATATAAATATTCTGAAATTTCCCTGATACCTTTTTTGTTATTGGTATCAGCTAATTCCTCAGCTAATTCCTTATTTGGAGTTTCATTACGAATATTCCTATGAAATGCTATTTTACCAATCCATGTCATGTTTGTGTCCTTTCTTATTTTTTTTGCTCAACGGTCTGGGGTTAAGTAAAGTTTTGCGGCCGCCCAGCTGGAAGGAGCGAAGTGATAACGGAGCGACTGCGTGCGTTTACTTTTACCGACAGTCATGCGTCAGATTGATTGACGGAAAAAGTGATAAGTACCCAGCGTAGCGGGCCGAAGTAATTGCCGATAGGCCCAGCGAGGCTTTGCGAGCGCAGTAGGTAATGCCTGTGCGATGTTTTTGAGCTGTTTTGTTTTAGGGCGCATTTCATCTCAATTATTTAAAATTGCATTCAATTTCTGGTCATATCCTGCAACATTGGTGCGTTTATTGGTCACAATCACGGCATTTGTTCCAATTTAATGAATTCATTAGATGCCTTATCCCATGGTTCCCGCAAATACAACGTTTTGCCGGAGTTTCACGAGTGATTTAACCTTATGCAGAAACAATAAATCAATGAAACCAATGTAGTGGAGGAATATGTCCGCCATATCTTTTCATAACAAATAGAACTTTCGTCGGGGAAGGATTTACAATGTTTCTCTCTTCAAATATAAACGCATGTCCATCTGAACAAAGTATCGGATTTGAAGCAAGATCATCAAAGCAGATGGCATAGTCAGGGTAAGTCATAGAATCTATACATACTGTATATCCAAAGGTCATTGAATCCACTTCACTAAAATTTGAATAATATGTTATTGAGTCTTCCGTCACTTTAAGCAACCATGGAGAGGTTGAATCGCTATATTTAATTGTCGTATCACTGGTCTTGCTTGTTACTATCCAGTTCCCAAATATATTCGCCTCTATTCTCGCATTTTCACTTTCATTCTCATAACTACAATTGTTAACGTATACTACTATGATAAAAAGCATGGAGCAGATGTGTGAATTCATGAAAGTTTCCCAAGTAAGTTTTTGTACAATTGCCGACAAGTGAAATAAACACCAAGAAAAGAAATAGCCTCAATCGTCATTTTAAGTAACTTGTTTCCATACTCCAAATATATTTACATTCTTCGTCTTTTGTACATCGTTAACACCATTAATACAACACCCAATAATAACTACAACCTAAATCGGACGATTGTTTTCAAAAAACTGTTTAGGGCTCAAAATTTCCCACTTACCCATCTGTTCGTTTGAAGATCGCAGTTTTCACGGACCGAAAATTGACCGGTTGCGTTCCTGATCATAATTTTGCACCGG
>JBNLDC010000052.1:0-62874 GCA_050304135.1 Chitinispirillaceae bacterium
TCTTAAACAATAAAATGCACACGTCAACTTCAAGGGGGTATTTCTTCACTACAGCAACTTTTGACCTAATAACCTTTCCCGTTGCATCAAATCGCCATTGTTTTTCTTAAAAAGAGGGTTGGCTGTCGAACTTGGGTTAAACACCGAAAGGGTCGGCAGTTTTCTTCAGTAGTGTCCGGCTATTAACCCGGAATTACAATAGCTGACTATTTCTACGCTTATGGTGAGCACATTCGGCAATGTACCACCTGTCGAACCATACCGGCACACTTCGACGATAGCCCAGTGAGAGCGGATCAGGGAAAATTAATTACCGAAGTAATAATATACGTAAAGCTACCGACTGTTCGTATAAACTCATATAGTTACTTTGAGGTTTTACCTTGTAACCACAAGGAAATAACATTACCTTTTACCGCAAGCATTGTATCCCCATACTCAGGCTGTACCTTGTCCAGTCCCAGCTACCTGATTCCCGGGATTTGAAATCATATTTTTTTTGTCCACCGAAATTAAAACGGGCATAAATAATATCCATAAAACTCAGATGCAACGTCACCGGGATACAACCTAGAGTCCATTCGGTAGCCATATGTTGTTTTAAGGTACTGTTAATCATCCAGTCCTTCCCGATATAAAACGATCCTCCATATTTCAGCTGCCACCAGGCATTCCAGGGGAAAACATCAATAAGTAATCCGATACCAGAGTTGAAAGGTGGAGCAAACTGCCTCCATTTATGGGCGTTATCTGCACCGATATTTGCCTTTGACCCTTTTGACATATTCAAATACAGTTCACCTTTGAGTCTGCTCAGAGGAGAACACAATCTGGGCGCCCAACCGCATGATAGACCATCTGTCCCGGCACCAAATCTTAGAATATGTCGAGGCGAAGAATAGCTGAATATATTGCTGAGTGGTCGGGCAATGTAGCAATAAGCTTTTCTTTCAATACAATTATCCTGATTTTCCGCTAACGATAAAATCAGGAACGTGAATTTATCCGCGATAGCCGTTTTAGCATTGACCGCACTTGCAGGTTTGTTATTGAAGAGATCCTGATAAACATACCCGTATTTTTCCAGTAGGTATAGTAAGGCATCGAACTCGCTCTTGCTGAATTTCTTTCCTGAAGCCTCGTCTTTCATGGGTTCCAGGACATTCTTCTCAAAATCCTGGCGTTTAACAGAATCAAGTTTGAAAAAAGTCGGTCTGTATTGCGTCATCCGATTCCACTCTCCGGAATATCTGCTACCGGTATTCCATTGACTTGCATCTCTATTGAATAATATCCACCTTGCCCATAGCCGGTCGATACTTGTCTGCAGCATTGCAGCATGTTGAATCAATGCAGCTTCACCAATCGAATCCTTAACCCTGTTTTCCTCATACCAGGCATTTACTGAATCTATTATTGGCCCCCAGTATTCCTCGTCCGGTTTGAAGGTTCGGTCGTTTACGCATAAACTCAGTGCTGCATATACAGCGTCAAGTGTTTTTTCTGTAAGCTTGTATCGGACATCGGAAAGTTCGCCCGTTGCTTCCGTTACAGGTATTGCATCAGGTACAATCTTCATCATGTCTATCGTAAATTTTTTGAAATATCTCTGTGCATCATACATTCCCAGATAGAAGTCAAATATTCTGAACGGTTTTTCAAAAAAACCCAGAAAATCAACAAGATATTCACTCATTCTTGGAGCGTATGATTTAGTTAATTCCAATCTGTCAGCGAACAGCGGGAACCTGTCGTTGATACTATTCAACTCCTTTCCCCTTGCTGAACTGACTAAATTACCTGCCACATTAGCTAATGTCAGAGTGATACTTTTCAGGCGTTCTTTTTCAGGTGGATTTTTTTGCGGAAATCTCGTATTCTTCTGACTGAAGTATAAAAAACGGATACGCTCAAACACATCGTTACCTGCCTGCCATTCCGGTGCTTTTCTCAACGTAACTGAATCATTTTCAATTTTCAGACCGTTACAAGCGATAGTACTTGCCAATCGCAACGGTGCATTATCAAATACCCCTCCATCAATATAGAGCGGTAAGGAATCCATACCCGGTACATCGCTTTCCGGCAATGAACTCATCTGCTTCCAAAGCGCCATTGAAACAGTATCCCAGTCAACTTTTTTTATGGTATTTGGAATAATCCGCCATTGTTGCACCGGCAACGGTTCAAATACCCCCGGGAATCCTGAAGATGCATATACCAGACGTGTAATAGTTTCAAGATCCTTCCCAACATGCAAAGGTAGTATGGGAACCGGTTGTCTACCTGTCGGATCAACGTAGTTTCTGATCTCCCATGGCCCTTTTCCGGTCCGTTTCATCCTGACTACAAATTTATCCTCAACATTAGGAATAGTGAAATTGTCTTTCAAAGTAACAGCAGCGGAATTTATCCTGGTAGCGGTAACACCAAGAACTACTTCAATGGTTTCACCTTCCGGTGGTTCCCGTAAGCTTGGAGCTATCACGCTGTCTCGTAACGTATCAAAGAATGTTCTCGTAAATATCCCCAAAGCACTGTCTCCACCTTTGAGTCTCTCATATCCTATCGGTATCCATGCCTTATAAAAAAGGCTGTTTGTATCCTGAACAAATCCTGTATCAGTCAATGACAACACGGTCAGCAATGCATTGATAGCACCTGCGGAAGCCCCCGTTACCATTTGAACCTTGAACTCTTCTTTATTAGAACGCAGCCAATCATTCGCAACGTAATGGTATCCAGCCTGATATGACCCGAGAGACACTCCGCCGCTGACGGTAAAACTCAGCGGGATCGGTTTATTGGCAAAAAGTGATGCCGACACTACAACAATCGTTACGAATATTTTCTGTTTTTTCATGAATTTGAAATCCAATCCATAGAACCGATTTTCTACACAGCTATACTGAAGACGAACTATTTCCGTAGCCAGGTAAACTTCTAAAAAGCTATACGCTAAGGTATTTATTTATGAATTTATGCGAAGGAACTGGAGAAAGTAATGGTTTCTGGAAGGACTCTCCGACGCAACGATATATCAATATAACTTGAATGGAACTTTGGGGTCAATTCAAGACCTTTAAGTTGCCGTGATTCCGTTACCCTTACAGGGATTCCAATAGCGAGCATTTATATGAATATGCGAAGAATGGGAAGGGACCTCGCACTTTGTCAGCTTTGTTCATTAAGCGGTAGGTATCCAGTGGTGCTACCACTGTTTCTTTTATATCGCAGTTATGCAGCAGGGGCACACTAAAGCTTTCGAAGGTGCCGGAAGCACCTGCAGCCTATTGTCTACTCCTTACCGGATACCCCGCCCGCTCCAGATCACTCCCCCGAAACACCCACGCATTGACAAAACCACGGTCAGCAATTGTAAAGAGCGGCTTCGTATTCTCAGGAAAAGGGAGATACGTATAGGTGGAAATGCCGTTCCGGGAAAAAATATAGAAATCATTCTCCTGAAACCGAAAAGGCAGCGTCCCCTGCCCCTTTGGCATTGCTGAGGTGACAACTGTGGCCGGCGGTCGTATCAGCGCTGCCGGGAAGTTGTGGTAAAGCCGTACTGGTTCTGTGCCGATTTCACCCTTTTGCAGGAGGATACGGAACGATTCGAACAGTTCTTCTCCCCACCCCGGATACCAGGGGGCGACACTACCGAAGTTCGGCTGTTCCATAAAGCGGAGGGAATAGTTCGACCATACCGGGCGGAAGGTATCCTGCAGCGGTTGAAAGGGCGCGATCTCGATGAGCAGCACCACTATAAATGAGGCAACTATCCCGGTGGATTTTTTCATCGGACGTATGAGCAACGGCAGTATATCTGGGAGCGCGGTAACAAGACAGCCGAGAATAAACAGATTCAGATACCGGGAATACTGGGGGATCTGTGCAATCCCGAATAACAGCGGTGCCGAGAGAAAAAGAATCGCGAGCAGGTCCATAGCCCGCTGCAGCTGCCGGTCAGGAAAGGTTCCACCGTTTCTGATGCGCGCAACTGCTGCAACAAAAAGCAGAATGAGCAGTACGGTCGGAAATGCGTTCATAAAGACAGCGCACTCCCACACCATTGAGGCCGGCAGATGCGCGGAAAGCGTAGGGCTGCCGAAGTGATGGGCGATGCCGTTGAAGGTAACCGTCGGAATATACTTTCCAGTTGCGACAGGTACGTACGGCCATATTTTTGCGGTTATGCGGTACTGCGCCACTACCCCTGCCACGATAATCAGGACAAGCAGACCCAGTCTGAGAATTGCAGCATAGTTTCCCCGGGGGGAGCAGTGATGTTTCATTTTCCTCGTGAGGTTCTTTAGGCGCAAACTGTAAAAAACCGCCATTGCCATGCCGTTTACCGCAACGTAAAGAATCAGAACATAAACAGTAATCCGTAGCCATTCCGTAACCAGTGACCCTTTGGGCGTACTGGTGAAAAAGGCCGGATACACCCACCTGAACAGCGGCCAGAAGAGAGATCTCCAGCAGAAAAAGAGCTGATCCGCAGTGAACACCGGCCGGTGGGGCCCGTGGAATATATAGACAACCGTATACGTTACCGTTATCGTCGCCACCGATACCATCACCATACCGGAGGTATACCGGAGCAGTCGTGCCGTTTGTACACGGAGTTTTTCCCCGGACCGAACTGCCATCCATACCGGCACCACAACCAGAAACAACCATAAAAGAGGCGATGCTATGAGTTTTTCCTGGGCAGCAAAAGTCAAGAGAACCACGCCCGCACTGTTTCTTTTCCAATTATTCTCATGACAACCCTGCAGACACCAGAGCGTTCCGAGAATCCCTCCGAGCATCGACAGCAAATCGTAATTGAGCGTCTTGAGTGCGCAACCCGTAACCGGTAACGCCATAATGCAATTATATACACCGGCATGAAGAACTCCGCGCCAGGCGCGTGGTGCTCTCCACTGAAGCAGTTGATCGGTAATGAGGGTGACAAGAAGAACCCCGCTGAGCCAGTGCAGAACCTTGGCGCTAACGAGGAGTATATCCTTGGTAATAGGCAGTACCGACTGCAGCAGGTGCAATAGCGGACCAAGCGTGAGAATACTGGTTCGAAATGACCCGAGCTCCCACTGTGGAAGATTACTTGAATAATAGTTAACAACATCATAAAAAATGTAGGATTCATCCCAGCCCAAAAACCGGGTGAAAGCAGTCGCGGCGAGCACCGTTACCGGCACTGCGGCAAGAGCGGCAACGGCAAGCTCCCTGCCCCGGCATCGCCGCAGCAGAAGTATCGCAACCTGCAATCCTACTCCCGCGAGACAACAGATAAGTTCAATGGTGTTTATCATCAACCAAACCCGGCCAAAGCCCCCTTAGTTCCCGTGAAATTACCATCACTTCTTCAAAATATGAAGGATGTATACTACGGTTCAAACGAAAGTAATTCAATTTGAACTTTTTTTCAGCTTCAACTAACAAAATACGCTATATATATATAGGCAGTTAAAATGCATTTTAAACCTAAGAGGAGGCGTGTTTATGCGCTTAAATTTTACATCACAAGTGGTTTCACTGACCCTTGTATCAACCTTGATACTGTCAAGTTTCGCCCAGACAATCACTTCAAACCGGACTGGTACACAGGGAGGCTTTGTATACGAGTACTGGAAAGACAGTGGTAATGGCACCATGATTCTCGGGGAGGGTGGTGATTTCAGCTGTACCTGGGATGCACATAACATCCTCTTCCGCAAGGGTATCCGCCCAGGTTCAAAAAACCAGCTGATCACCTACGAGGCGGACTACAAACCGAACGGTAATTCCTATCTGACCGTGTACGGATGGACTAAAAATCCGCTGATTGAATATTACATTGTCGAGAGCTGGGGCTCCTGGAGACCACCGGGCGGACAGTCTAAGGGAACCATCGAAAGTGACGGCGGAACGTACGACATTTACGAGACCACACGGACCAATCAACCCTCCATCGAAGGGACCAAAACATTTCAGCAGTACTGGAGTGTCCGGAAAACAAAAAAAGAGAGCGGTGAAATTCACTGCGCCAATCATTTCAACGCCTGGGAAGCCAAAGGGATGAGGCTGGGCAGTTTTTATGAAGTCGCTTTCAACGTTGAGGGATGGCAGAGCAGCGGAAGTGCCGATGTTCATATTGAAATGACGGAGGCTACTGCGGTTGCCGACAACACCGCTCCCGGACGTGCGGCAAAAGCCAATCTTACAACAGCCGGTCTGCAGCGGATTGAAGTGACCGGCAGCACACCGATGTTCTCCTTTTCGACACCGGAGCAGCAGACGCTCTCCTTTACCGTGTACGACTTTCTCGGACGGGAAGTCAGCCGTATCGCCGGACGCGAGTACAGCGCCGGTTCACACTCGGTGCCACTCACCGCATCGCGGATGGCGCGCGGAGTATACTATTGTGCAATGAAAGCAGTGAAATAGCCGGCTGGTGCGCGGGACACCCTGCGCAGACAAGTGACAAACGGAAATAAGCGAGGTCCCGGATCAATGATCCGGGACCTTTTTTTTATAGAGTTCACCCGGGAATTAAAAAATAACAGACAATATCCGGTTCCGCTTTCCTCAAAGACCTCTCCCCGAGGCTGTACAGCCTCGGTGGTCTCTCACCTCGACAGTGCTCGGTGCACCGCCTGGCGGAGAGGCGGTGCACTGAGGCTCTCGAAGTGGGTGAGGTCGCAGAAGACAGGATCAAACACCATCATTTACACCGGAAAGTAAGGACGTTCAATTGAACGTCCCTACAAGTATTGTGGAACGGCGACCTCACCTGCACTACCGCCCCAACCAGTTATCCATTGTTCTTTCCACCGCACTTCCCTATATTTTGATCTCTGTGATCATCTCAACGAAAGGCACACCATGTTTATCGTACATGTGTCCGTGACAGTACTCCCCGAAAAAATCGATGCATTTATTGCCGCAACGACTGAAAACGCCCGGAACAGTATCCGGGAACCCGGCATCGCCCGGTTCGATGTAGTTCAACAGCAGGGAGCCCCGGGCAGTTTCATGCTGGTGGAGGTCTACCGGAATACGGAAGCCGCGGCAGCGCATAAAGAGACCGCTCACTACAAAAAGTGGCGTGATACGGTTTCCGACATGATGGCTGAGCCTCGTTCGAGTGTCAAGTACCACAACCTCTTTCCCGATGAACAAGGCTGGTAACCCATGAACTTCGAATTCGCTACGGCGACAAGGATCATGTTCGGTCCGGGCACCTCTGCGCAGGTTGCCTCCGAGGCTCGGATCATGGGGAGTCGGGCACTGATTGTTACCGGTGGTACTCCGGGGCGTGTGCAACCCATCCTCACGACGATTACCGCAGCAGGTGTATCGACCGTTCCTTTTGCGGTTGTACGGGAACCTGACATTGCCGATATCGAAGAGGGGAGAACAGTGCTGCGTGAAGAGGGGTGTGATCTCGTTATCGGGATCGGCGGTGGAAGCGTTATGGACGCCGCCAAAGCGATCGCCGCCATCGGGGCGAATCCCGGCAACCTGATCGATTATCTTGAGGTTGTCGGAAAAGGAAAACCGCTGCAGCACCCGTCGCTTCCCTGTATTGTGTTGCCCACTACCGCCGGTACCGGTGCCGAAGTAACCCGGAATGCCGTTATCACCTCTCCTGAAAACAACGTAAAGGTGAGTCTGCGCAGCCCGTTCCTGCTTCCCCGCCTTGTAGTGGTTGATCCGGAGCTGACACTGCCGCTGCCGCCCGAGATCACGGCGGCAACCGGTCTTGATGCGTTTACGCAATGTATTGAGGCCTATGTCGGTGCCAAAGCACAACCAATTACCGACGGGCTCTGTGTTGAGGGAATTACCCGTGCGGCCCGTTCGCTGCATCGTGCATGCACCCACGGCAATGATCTTGCCGCCCGTGAAGATATGGCTGCCGCAAGCCTTATGAGCGGACTGGCCCTTGCCAACGCGGGGCTCGGTGCGGTACATGGATTCGCCTCCCCCATAGGCGGTATCTGCGGTATCCCGCACGGAGCGGTATGTGCGTTGCTGCTGCCCGCCGTCATGGAAATGAATGTTGCCGTTTTACAAAAGGAACAGCCCGATTCGGCGGCACTCGATCGGTACTCGACGGTGGCGCGACTCTGCACCGGTCATCCGGAAGCAACTGCAACCGATGGAGTCCGGTGGATAAAAGACCTCTGCGCAACACTCCCCCTTCCGGCCGCCAGTCACTTCGGTCTTACCCGGGACCGGTTTTCCGCAGTAGCGGATGCGGCGGCAAAGGCGAGCAGCATGAAAGGCAATCCGGTGGTTCTCTCCAGGGAACAGCTTCTGCGGATCCTCGAGGAAACTTTTTAGCGGTAGCCGGTGTGGTGACTGAAACTATTTTGAGGTGCTCAGCAGGTCATTCTGTTTTTGTTCAACAATGCAGAGTAACACTCATTGACAGATGGAGAGTTCCTGAACCCCACGAACTCCTTGAAATGAGCTACACTACTCCCGTTTCCGCATCCGGCAGGCCGGGCAATGGCGGTTGGTACACCCCCTGCAGACAAACAGCAGAATTTCCACCACGAGTGCGGCACTCAACTGCCAGAAGAGCAGTAAAAGCCGCTTCTGCCCAAAGAGCCAGAACTGGGGAAACAGCACGATCGGAGCAATTCCCATCACCGTCATCGCCATATCTTTACCCGTATAGGGGGCGGTTTCCCGTCGGGGAAGAAGTCGGGTGAGTGAGCCGAGAATAATATGTCTGCACGCATCCCGGCAGGAGCACTTCGCACAAAACGCATACAGTACACCGGTTGCTCCTGCCGCCGAAAACAGCAGATACGCCATAAACATCGAGCGGCTTTCCCGAAGTATGGCGATACTGCCGATAGAAAAAATCAGCCCCATCAACACCAGGCTTATCCAGCCATGGAGCATGCGGTACTTCTCCGAATATTTTTTTTCTGCAGGTGCGTCACTCAAGGGAACTCCTTTGCATAGTATATTCGACAGATGAGAGTGTCACGGTATTCCTCACAGCGAGTGCCGAGCAGATACGCAGTATCGGCATCCCGGTGTTTTCATGTCAGCCTGAGTTCCTCTGCCCGCAGGCAGGCACATAGCCTGTTGTCCTCCCCAACCACCGGCTCCAGTACCGGTTCGCCCTTCAGACATTCATCAATTGTATAATGGCAACGGGATGCGAACGGGCATCCCTGTTGTTGCGGAGCCACTCCCGTCGCCTCCCCTGCCGGAATCCGTTCAAAAAACGGTACCGCACCCGGTTCGGTGGAGATCACCGGAACCGCCTGCAGCAGCATCGCCGTGTACGGATGCTGCGGTGAGGTAAAAATCGCTTCAGCCGGACCGTATTCGACAATCCGCCCCCTGTACATCACCGCAATGTAGTGGGCGATAAACCTGACAACGGAAAGGTCATGGGAAACAAACAGCATGGTCAGCCCGAGCCGCTCACGAAGCCCGTGCAGCAGGTTGAGAATCTGAGCGGCCACCGACACGTCAAGTGATGATACCGGCTCATCGGCAATAATCACCGACGGGTTGACGGCAAGCGCACGGGCAATCGCGATACGCTGACGCTGCCCGCCCGAGAACTCATGCGGGAACTTTCGCATGGTCGCACCATCGAGCCCCACCTGTTCAAGAATACTGCCGATACGACCGGTCAGCTCGACATTTCGCAGGTGCGCTTTACTCCCCGCCTGTACCGCTTCAGCAATTGCATCGAAGACCGTCATGCGCGGATTGAGCGAGGCGAAGGGATTCTGAAATACCATCTGAATGCGACGCCGCGCGGTACGCAGTGCATTTCCCTGAAGCTTCGTGATATCGGTACCGTCAAAACGGATTTTTCCTTTGTCGACGTTCTGCAGTCCCACCGCAGCTCTGCCGAGTGTCGTTTTTCCGCAACCGGACTCACCCACCAACCCGACGGTAACCCCTTTTTCGAGCGACAGCGAAACACCATGCAGTACTATGGAACGCTCACTCCGCCGTATTCCCGGAAATGAAACCGTGATATCCTGCAGGTCGAGAAGCGGCGGTCCGGGCTTTACCATGTGATCTCTCCGTTTCTCGCTCTGACACAGGCGGTCGCATGCTGATCACCAACCGCACCCAGCTGTAACGGCGCGGTAACGCACACGTCGGCACCGAACGTGCAGCGGGGATAAAATGGGCATCCGTCAACCGGTGCCGCAGCGTCGGGAGGAGCCCCGGGAATGGAGTAAAGTTTATCGATTCCCCCGGTGAGTTCAGGGACACTCTGCATCAATGCCTTTGTGTACGGATGCGCCGGTGCCCGGAAAAGAACAGCGGCCGGGGCCGATTCAAGCAGCACACCGGCGTACATCACGAGTACTCGGTCGCAGAATCCCGCTACAATACCCAGATTGTGGGTGATGAACAGTACCGACATTCCGTACCGGTCACGCAGGTCACGAATGAGACGCAGCAACTGTGCCTGCACGGTCACGTCGAGTGCGGTGGTCGGTTCGTCGGCGAGCACCAGCTGCGGTCGCATGACCAATGCCATGGCGATCATCGCGCGCTGCAGCATACCGCCGGAGAACTCATGAGGATATGAATTTATTTTTTTCGCCGCATCCGGAATACCCGTTTCGCCAAGCGCTGCCACTGCTTTTACAACAGCCTCGGACCGCCCCATCTCCCGATGCAGCAATAACGGTTCGGTCAACTGATCCACCAGACGCATATACGGATTAAACGAGGCCGACGGATCCTGAAAAATCATACCGACCGAATTCCCGCGGATCGATCGGAGTTCCTTCTCATCAACCGTCAGCAGTTCCCGTTCTTCGAACCGTACGCTTCCTGTAATGCGTGCGGGTGGACATGGTAATAACCGCAGGAGTGAGTGTGTAAGTACCGTTTTACCGGATCCGGATTCTCCGACGATTCCGAGTATCTCGCCCTTTGCGAGATTGAATGAAACACCTCGTACCGCCTGGACGACGGCACTGCGCAGATGAAATGAAGTAAAGAGACTGTCCACCGACAGCAGCATGATTTTTCCCTTTTAGTCAAGTGTTGCAACAATGGTAACCGGAAGTAATGCTACCGATGTATATGGCACTTCCTCTCAAAAAATATTTCCCGACACGCTGCACCGATGTATATATATACTGTTTGTCCGGAAAGGGGATTTTTGGACAGATGCTGCACAAGCGTATTTGTTGTTTCGGGAATCACCCTGACACAATAGACAAATGTGTATTTTAATCGGCAGTAACGGATACCTTCACTCAGGATAGCACTTGTTCCGGCGGGTTCCCGCTGCCTGCAACCGACACCTCATCACACGAGAACAGATGCATGACGAACACCTCTCCGGCCAGACGGGCAGCACCCGAAAAGAATAAAGCATTTATAGTACTTTCCGTCCTTTTTATCGTCCTTACACTGGCGATAATCGCCGCAACCCTGCAGTTTTTCAGATTGCGTGAGAAGTCGATTGTCACCCGGGTGCACGAAAACCTCTCGGCAGTCGCCGATCTGAAGGTGGATCAGATTACCCAGTGGTGTTCCGAGCGCAGGGGTGATGCCGGGCTCATAGCAGCCGACCCCTACCTCGCCCGGCAGTTCGATCAGCTCGTCAGGGGTACGGAAAACGGTAATGCCCGCAGTGAACTTACCGGGATCCTTGAGCGCCTTCTGCGTACCAAGGAATACTGTTCGGTGCATTGTGCCGATACCGCGGGCACCATACTGCTCAGTACCACGAAAAAACGTGAGGGAAAACGTATTACCGCTTCCGACCGGAAGGTTTTCCGCGCAGCACTCACCCGACGAACCACGGTGCTTTCCGACCTGCACCGGGACGGCGATTCAACATGTTCCGATATCCACTTTTCCGTTTATGTTCCGATAACAACTGCCGCCGACAATTCTATTGGTTGCCTCATCCTTGATCTCGATCCGTCACAGTTTCTTTTTCCGCTGATCCAGTCGTGGCCGACCCCTAGTCCCTCCGCCGAGGTCCTCCTTGTCAGAAAAGAGGAAGGCGAAGTTCTCTTTCTCAACGAACTCCGCCATAAAAAAAACACCGCCCTCAAACTGCGTCATCCGCTCTCCGACACGACACTCCCCGCAGCTATGGCGCTTTCCGGGATTACCGGAACCGTTTCGGGAAAAGATTACCGTGGAGTTTCCGTACTTGCGGAAACGCGAGCGATCCCCGGTACCACCTGGTACATGATCGCCAAAATCGACAGCGACGAGGCACTCAGGGAGATACACCACCTGTTTATCCGATCACTCGTTTTCATCGTTCTCGTTGTCCTGCTGGTAGGTCTGACCGCCGTACTCTACCAGCGTCATCGTTCTTCCCGCATTTACAAAATGCTCTTCCTTGCCGAACATGAAAAGAGAAAGCTTGTCACAACGCTGGCGGCAAGCGAACAGCGCTTCAAACATCTCTTTGAATCGATGATTGAAGGTGTCGCACTCCATGATGTCATATTTGATGAAAACGGGAAACCGTGCGATTACCGTCTCATCACCGTTAATCCCGCCTACGAAAAACATACCGGACTTTCGGCTGCCGCCGCAGAGGGAAAACTCGCCACCGAACTCTATGGAATCGGGACCCCGCCTTATCTGGATGAGTATTCAGGCGTGGCAATCACCGGAACTCCCTACAGGTTTGAGACCTACTTTCCCCCGATGGAAAAACACTTCTCGATATCGGTATTTTCCCCTGAAAAAAACCGGTTCGCAACGGTATTCGAGGACATTACCGAACGGAAACGTACCGCTGAACGGATCCGTGAGAGCGAGGAGCGGTTCCGCCGTATTTTCGAGGACGGAATGTACGGCATGGCTATTGTCGACAAATCATTCTCTTTTGTTCAGGCAAACAGCGCATTCTGCTCAATGACCGGTTACAGCGAAGCTGAACTGCAGGCATGTACATTCAGTGAAATCACCCACCCCGACCACCGTTCCGAAGATATGGAAAACGTCCGGAAAGTTCTCGATAACACACTACCGTTTTACAAGACGGAAAAACGGTATCTCCGCAAAGACGGAGAAACGATATGGGGATCGGCCATTATCACTTGTCTGCGCGACAGCAACGGTGATTTTCAGTATTTCATGGCAATGATCGATAACATAACCGATCGTAAAAAAGCTGAAGATGCGCTGGTCGCGGAAAAGGAGCGCCTGCTGGTAACCCTGCGCAGTATCGGTGATGCGGTTATCGCCACCGACGTGAACGGGCGCATTGTTCTGATGAACAAGATCGCCGAGGAACTTACCGGATGGCCGCTTGCCGAAGCTCGGGGCAAACTGCTGACCGAGGTGTTCGTGATCATCAATGAGCTCACCCGGCAGCAATGTGAGAATCCGGTTGACAAAGTACTTAAAACCGGTACTATCGTCACACTCGCCAATCATACCGTACTGCTCAGCCGCGACGGCAGGGAGCTGGTAATCGCCGACAGCGGCGCACCGATCAGAGACCGGGAGAGTGCCACGATCGGGGTGGTACTGGTGTTCCGGGACAATACCGAAAAGCAGAAAACCCGTGAGGCACTGCAGAAAGCGCAGCAGCTTGAATCACTCGGGGTCCTGGCCGGTGGTATCGCTCATGATTTCAATAATCTGCTTGGCGGACTGTTCGGGTATATGGACCTGGCCCGGGAGAGTATCCCCGAGCACGAAGCGGTTGCCGCATATATTGACAAAGCGTTCTCAGTATTCGCACGAGCGAAAGACCTCACCACCCAGCTCCTCACCTTTGCCAAAGGAGGGGCACCCGCACGAAAAGTCACCGCACTCGGGCCGCTGCTGCGCGACACGATCGGTTTCGCACTGAGTGGATCATCCATCAGGACAGAGTTTTCCCTGCAGCCTGATCTGTGGCCTTCCAGTATCGATAATCATCAGATCAGTCAGGTGATTGACAACCTGATCATCAACGCCCGTGATGCCATGCCCCGCGGCGGTGTCATTACCATTGCGGCGGAAAACATCCCGGAAAACGGTGCGCTCCCGCCCGTCCTCACACCCGGAAGCTATATCCGCATCAGCATCAGTGATCAGGGTACCGGGATTCCACCCGAACACCTCGAACACATTTTCGATCCCTTCTTCACGACCAAACAGAAAGGAAGCGGTCTCGGCCTTGCCGTCTCCTACTCGATCATTAGCCGCCACAGCGGCACCATCGAAGTGAAGTCGGTACTCGGCAGCGGCACAACATTTAAGGTATTCCTCCCCGCTTCGAATGAGCGCACAGCGCCGGTTTCCATAGCTGCCGATACCCGGCAGACTGAACATCACGGAGGGGGAACAGTGCTTATTATGGATGATGAAGTGTATATCCGTGATATCACCGCTTCAATGCTCCAAGCCATAGGCTACGACTGCCTTAAGGCAGCATCCGGCGAAGAGGCGATCGAACTGTTCACGGAAAGACTTGATGCGGGTAAAAAAATCAAAATTGCACTTCTCGACCTGACGATTCCGGGAGGTATGGGCGGAAAAGAGACAATAAAAGCGTTACGGAAAATCGATAAAGAGTGCCTGATTGTGGCATCGAGCGGTTACTCGGACGACCCGATTATCGCCCATCCGGAAGAGTACGGATTCACCGGATCGCTCAGGAAACCCTATCGCCGCAGCGAACTGGTTGAACTGTTCAACAAAATACTACCGGCGGAGTAACGGAACTGACGCATATTACTCCCTTGCGGAACGGGGATCGAACGCATCACGCAGACCGTCGCCTATGAAATTGAGCGAGAAAAGAGTGGCGGTCAGCAGCACTCCGGGGTAGATAAGCAGCCAGGGGTACTCCTCCATCGACTCGGCACCTTCACGGATCAGAATACCCCACGAACTCGCCGGTGGCTGCACACCAAGCCCGAGAAAACTCAGAAACGCCTCGAGCAGCATCACCGAAGGAATAGTGAGGGTGGCGTAAATAATCACCGGTCCCGCCACATTGGGAAGGATATGGCGCGTCATGATCCGTTTTCGTGAGAGCCCCAGAGCGATGGCAGCCTCGATAAATTCCTTGTGACGGAGCGAAAGCACCTGCCCTCGCACAATCCGCGCCATGGTAAGCCACTCCACCGCCCCGATGGCGAGAAACAGCAGGAGCAGACTGCGATCGAAAAACACCATGAGGATAATAACGAAAATGGTGAACGGGAAAGCATAGAGTATGTCAACAAAGCGCATCATGACCGCATCAGTTCTGCCACCCGCCCAGCCGGCAACGATTCCCCACCCCACACCGATCCCGACCGATACGAGTGTTGCGCATATGCCAACGGCAAATGATACCCGGCCACCGTAAAGAATCCGGGTCAGCAGATCACGTCCGAGAATATCGGTACCGAGCAGATGACGCATCCCCGAAAAGGAGGCTCCTGTCGCAAGATCCTGAGCATCGTACGCATAGGGAGCGATCAACGGAGCGAGTACCGAAAGCACTACCATTACCGCAAGAAAACAGCACCCGCCTACCGCCGGCCGGTTGCGGGCAAAGCGCCGCATACCGCTTTTCCAGAGAGAATCCCCGGCCGGAGTCCCGATCAAACGCTTATCCGCCACGGACACCCCCTCCCATACTCCTGACGCGCGGGTCAAGAACAGCAAGAAGGATATCGACCAGCATATTGAATACCATTATAATGACCGCATAAAAAACCACCGTACCCATAATGAGCGTATAATCCCGATTGAAGGCGGCCGTCACGAAAAAACGCCCCAGCCCCGGAATGGAAAATATTGTTTCCACGACAAATGAACCGGTGATTAGCCCCGCGGCAGCGGGTCCGAGAAACGATACCACCGGTACAACGGCTCCACGCAGCGCATGTCTGATCAGTATGCGTCCCTCGCCGAGCCCTTTGGCGCGGGCGGTCCTGATGTAATCCTGCACCAGCACCTCGAGCATACTCCCCCGCATCATCCGTGCGATATAGGCAACGTACACCAAACCGAGAGTAATTGACGGAAGCACCCTGTCAGCGGGTGATGACCAGCCGGCCACCGGCAGCCACCCCAGCAGCACTCCGAACACCAGTACCAGCAGCGGCCCCAGCACGAATGACGGGATACAGATTCCGGCCATGCTGAACGACATCAGCAGAAAATCGAAGCGGGTGCCATTTTTCGATGCCGCGATCATTCCAGCGGTGCACCCAAGCAGCAGTGCGAAAACCAGTGCATAACAGCCCAATTCAAACGAAACGGGGAACGATTCGGCGATCAGTTCGGTAACTTTTCGTCCCGGATATTTAAACGAGGGGCCAAGATCTCCCCGCACCAGCGAACCGAGATAACCGACATATTGGAGAGGGAGCGGTTTGTCGAGCCCGTAGTGCCGTTTGAGTTCCAGAAGAACCTGTGGTGAAACACTTTTTTCCGCACTGAACGGGCCTCCCGGTGCAAGCCGGATCAGAAAAAAGGTAAGGGTGAAAATAACCAGCAGCGAAAGCGGCATTTCAATCAGGATACGGCGGAGAAGAAACCTGATCATGGGCACTCCGGAAACCGCGGGAGAAGACCTGTTCCTGATGACGGTAGCGGATTGGCATGCAAACCGGGCTGCAGTACAAATTTACAGAAAGTATCGCTCACCGTACCCCTTCGTCGCGTGCTGAGCCCCTGCCACCCGGGAGAACTATTCACCCAGCCGGACAAACTTGTAGTTATGAATATTAAGCAGATTCGGATACCACCCCTTCACTGCAGGATGAATCAGGTACACATTCGTATAGAAATATATCGGCAGAACGGGCATCGCATAAAGCAGCAGTTTTTCCGCCTTCCCGAACGCGTCAAATCGCCGCTGCCGGTCCGGTTCGTTCGCGGCAACCGCAATCAGACTGTCGTACCGGGGATCCGACCACCCCGTATTGTTGTTGCCCCCGCCGGTCACCCACATATCGAGAAACGTCATCGGATCATTGTAGTCGCCGATCCACCCCATCCGCGCAATCGAAAACGCACCCTGCTGTTTTGAGGCAAGATAGACTTTCCACTCCTGATTGACAAGGGTCACCTCAATCCCGAGATACCGCTTCCACATCTGCTGCACCGCCTGCGCAACGGTATGGTGCGTTTCGGATGTATTGTAGAGCAGCTCCACCGGAGGGAACGGTTTCCCGCCGTCGGCGCCGTACCCCGCCTCGGTAAAGAGGCGCCGTGCCTCGGTCGTATCGAATCGAAGGGTTCGTTCCGCCGAATACCCTCCGGTTGCCGGAGGGGTAAAACAGGTTGCGGGAAGTTGTCCTCCCTTGAGCACATGTTCAACGATTGCCTGCCGATCGATGGCCAGTGCGAGCGCCTTTCGGATGAGCGGATTGTCCATGGGAGGACGCTGCACATTAACCACGTAAAAATAGGTACCCAGATAGGGATCAATCCGCAGTGCCTCGGGCCGATTGCTGCGGTACCACGCTATTTTCGCGGGCGCGAGATTGGTGGTCATGTGAACCTCTCCGGTGCGGAACGACCGTTCCTCGGTCTGCTGATTGTCTATAGGGAGAAAGGTGATCCGGTTGAGCTGCACCGCATCGCGATCCCAGTACCGGTCACTTTTGACCACCGAAACCTTCCGGTTGATTTCCCATGTTTCAAGGGTAAACTGCCCGTTCCCCACAAAGTTCCCGGGGCGCGTCCATTCGGTACCACGCGTATCACTATGCCCGAAAGCGAGAATAGTGGCCGGGTGCACCGGAAACCAGGAGTGATGTGCAAGCAGCGAGAGAAAATAGGGTGTCGGTCGACCGAGACGAAGCACAAGGGTCGTATCATCAGCAGCGTTCACCCCGACTGCGGAGAAATCACCGGTTTCTCCTTTGTTGTACGCTTCGGCACCCGCCAGACAAAAGAGCATGTAGGCATATTCACTCCCGAGCGCAGGTGAAAGTATCCGCTGAAAGGAAAACTGAAAGTCACCTGCGGTCACCCGGTCCCCGTTCGACCAGTGTGCATCGCTGCGCAAATGAAAAGTCCAGGTCAGACCGCCGTCGGCGGTATCCCACGATTTCGCAACACCGGGAACCGGCCTGAGTTCCTTGGGCTCCACAATGACGAGTCCTTCAAACAGTGCTTCGAGGATATGGAATTCCGGTACTCCGGTAACAATGTGCGGATCAAGGTCCTGCGGCTCCGTCTGGTTGGCGATGAGGAGTTCCTGAGCGGCAATGCCGCGCTCGACGGGGGTTTGCCGGGGGGCACAGTTCACCAGAAAGAGTAGGACTGCTGAAATCATCCGGGCAGCTCCCGGAATCCGATTATCAGTTATTGTTTGACGAATTATGTTCCACAAGCTGATGCTCATTAGTATCCTTTTTTTAAATGGTAGTTCTCCAGCCACTCCGGCAAACTTCTGAATTCACGAACCAGTGCGGATTTTTCAACAAAAAAGTTATGTACCGGACCGCAGGCAATCGCGGAGTCCTCCGCCGCGTGTTCGTTCTGCCATTCCCAGTAAATATCAACCGGCATCCCCTTGAACGGATTGTAGGCGAATCCGGTGGAGACTGCGAGTAAGCTGATAATGGTGAGGAAATTCCGATACATGCGAACCACTTACCCCCTGTAGAACTTGAGACGGCGATCTGAAGGACCAGAAGCGGAAAATAATTTCAGGACCGGTGAAACAGATACTCCGGCGTACTTCTTCTTTTGGGTGTATCACTCCTACCGCACGTTCTCCGGTTTCCACCGGCTGAAATGACCGGCAACATCGCGATCCCTCTTTTACAAATCTTTTACATTTTTTTTACCCCCTGATGACAACCGTTTTTCCCGTTCACGGTATCTTTTAATCAGTAACGTTCCTATTCCCCTTAACAAAGGAGTACCAGATGACTTCTTGCCGGTTAGTTTCCAGAACTGTCGTTTTTCGATCAGTATTGACATGCGTCCTTGTTGTGTTGCTGACGGCATGTACTCGAAAACCATCGTCCGGAAACATACGACAAACGCTCCCAACGGTAATGAACAACGGAAGTTCCGACGTACCCTTCTCTCTGACGGCGGTAACCGACCGGTCGGCGATTTTCTCCCGCGGCAGGCAGTCGGTGTACCTTCTGGTCACCATGAACGTGCCGGTAGAAAAAAACGATGCGTCGCCACGTCCGCCTCTGAATATCGGCCTGGTAATCGACCGCTCCGGTTCAATGGCCGAAAAAAACAAGATAGACTATGCCCGGACGTCGGCCTCGCAACTCATCGACAGTCTGTCCGAACAGGATCTTCTTGCGATCGTCGGGTACGACGATGCGGTTTCGGTGCTTGCACCGTCGGCCCCCGTAACCGATAAGGGGCGATTGAAGGAGCTGGTAAACAATCTCGAACCACGCGGCAGCACCAATCTGTGCAGTGGGCTGATGCACGGAGTGACACAGGTTAAAAATGCCGCACGGGAAGACCGCACCAACCGCGTTGTTCTTCTCACCGACGGACTGGCCAACCGGGGAATCACCGATCATCAGCGGATAGCTTCACTGGTAAGAAACTGGCGCAGGCAGGGAGTTACCGTATCGGCAATGGGACTCGGACTTGACTACGATGAAAATCTCCTTCAGTTGATCGCGGAATGCGGCGCAGGGAACTACTACTACATCGAGGGCCCGGGCCAGATGGCTTCGATCTTCAGCCGGGAACTCAGAACCCTTGCGGGAACGGTAGCCAACGATGTTCGACTGACCTTCAGAAGTGAAAATACTATTGACAGTGTGATTACCTACGGTTATGAATCCGCCATCAGCCAAAGGACCGCGGAAATCGCACTTCCATCACTCTGTAAAGGAGAAAAACGCTCGATACTACTCAGACTTGTACTCACTCCCAAAGGTGCCAACGCTCTGAACGCCGGACATATCGAGATTGTTTACACTGCAAGCGGCAATGAGAAGCCGTCAGTTATCACTGCCCCGGTTGTTCTCACCTGTGCCGATGATATGAAAACCGTCAACTCCTCCCGAAATCCGGAAGTACTGGCCGAGGCACTGCTTATCGAAGCAGATGAGAATCATGAAAAATACGTAACTCTGTATGAACAGGGCCATACAGCACAGGCGAAATCACGCATCACTACCCTTGCCTCCTCGCTCAGAGACGCAAATCGCTCCCTTAACAATAAAAAACTTTCGAAAAAGCTTGAAGCCCTGCAGCTCGAATCGCGGGACATGGATCGGGCGGATCGGAATATACAGGATAAAAAAGCTTACCTCAAAACCAATAAACAGCGCCTGCTCTACGGGAAGAAAGGTAAACGGGAGAAATATATGCTGCAACCCGGAGATCGTAATCCCGAGGTGTGTACCTTGCAGAAAAAGCTCCAGGACCGGCAGCTCTATTCCGGTCCTATAGACGGGAAGTATTCCCCGGATGTTGAACGTGCCGTAAAGTCCTTTCAGCGCGACAACCGTCTGGACGCCGATGGTATAGCCGGACCGGCAACCCTCAGAAATCTCCAACTGTACTGAACCGGGAGGAATCCATGCACCAGCTCCACCTTTTTTTGATAGCGATGTTCCCATTAGCGGCAATCGCGTATGAGTTACCCGCAAGGATCACCCTTTCCGCCACGATTGATTCGGCGTATTCTGTCCATCTCTCGCTCGGAGGGGTAAAGGACGGATCCCTGCGGTCTATCACCGTGTACCGTTCCTGCAACGACCTCTCACTCATGAGTTCATTGGATCTGGACAACTGGCCAATCACGAAACGGTTGATTACAGGCAATGGCTTTAAGGGTAAAATCATCGACAGCCTTACCGCGCATCACAGCACCTACACCTACTATGTAAAGGCGGAAACCGATAACGGTACCCTCATCCCGTCGAATGTCGCCTCGGTGGAGGTACCGGATATCATGCTGCCCGCCTCTCAAGGCCCACTTTCCCTTTTTATCGATAAGTGCAACTATTTTCTCGAAGTTCGCTTCGACGGTATCCCGGTTAAACGGTTCCCGGTCAATGTGGGAAGTAATCCCCGCAACCGTAAATTACATTATGATTGCCGGTCAACTCCCGAAGGGATCTACACCGTTTCATATACCCGACCGAAAACGGATTATCATAAAGCCATCGGCGTAAGTTATCCGAATCAGACTGATCGTGAACGCTATTACCGGGCACGTTCACAGGGAACCATTCCGGTGGTCGATGGAACACCGGTTTCGATCGGCGGTTCCATTCAGATTCACGGCGGCGGCATCGGCAACAACTGGACCTGGGGGTGCATCGCAATGCGGAACGATGATCTTGATCAGCTGTTCCAGCTGCCTGAACTGCATACCGGCATTCCGATCATTATCGTCGGAACCGAATTTACCCGTGACAGCATTTCTTCGGGAGATACCATGTAACGCAGCACGAAATGTATAAAACTATAGAAAATAAAGATTTCAGAAATTATTATCATACCACCATGCATACCAGACAGACACACTCCATTTGGCGACCGGGAATACTGTTTTTCACCGCAACGGTACTCCCGGGACTTCTGCTGAGCATTCTTACCATCCGTGCGGCACGGCATGAGGAAGCCTTTATGGAGAAACAGCTCGAAACCACTTTCTATTCGGAACTCAGTCAGACCGTCTACAGCATTCAGCAAGTACTTGAGTCGGTACGCGAGACCCTCGACGTCAGTCTTGCCGAAACGGTTCGTGCCGGATTTCCTGCGGATTGGGACAGCACAACGGAATTTGTCGGTATACCCTTCCTTTTTCAACTTGACAGCGGATTTGCCGTCCCGCCGCGCGGTGGAATTTCACCGGAAGAGAAAATATTCGTCGCCTCGAATAACGGTTTTTTCCTTGATCGTCAGCCGGTGGAAATATACCATAGCATCTCTGATGAATATACGGAATCGGTCATTGCAGCAGCGAAACAGACCTCGTTACTGCAATCCGTCAGTAATGGCAGGCTGCTGCGGAAACAGGCCTCAGATGCATTTGAAACCGACAAGAATGTTCAGAAGGAAATTTATTCACAGTTACGCAGCAGGGGTAAAGTGGTTCCCCTGCGAAACATCGTCAGCGGCAATAAAACCGAGACAAAAGTCGAGGCGTATGCACCTCAGCTCTCCACCTATGTCAGTGAATCGATGCGCTTTTCAGATATCGTTGTATCTGCGCCGTCCGGATTTATCCCCAGAATCATCGACCAGAGATTCATGCTCATTTACTGGAAAAAACTCGGGAGTGGTACCATTGCAGGGTGTTCGGTGGATATGGAGGAAGTTACCGGTAAGATCATTTCCGTTCTGCCGCAGCTGCAGACTGCCGTGCGCATCGTTACGGTTCTTGACCACAACGGCAAACCCGCATTCAATCCCGGTACCTACTCGCCACCCGACTGGAAACACCCCTTTACAGCCCGGGAAATCAGCGGACTCCTTCCCCGTTGGGAAGCGGCAATGTATCTTACCGATCCGGCAGCACTCTCGTCGCGGGCCCGGATAACGACCCTCAGCCTCGTACTTCTTGCCGGACTCCTCTTTACGGTCATCGCGATCAGCGGATTCATTCTGCTTAAAACCATGCAATCTGAAATGAAGCTTGCTCAACAGAAAACAACCTTTGTCGCCAATGTTTCACATGAACTCAAAACACCCCTCACCTCCATACGGATATTCGCTGAACTACTCAAGGAACGACGACAACCCGACCCGCGGAAACAGGAAAACTATCTCGGAATCATCATTTCGGAAACAGAACGTCTGACACGATTGATAAACAACGTGCTTGATTTCTCACGAAGTAACCGAGGCGGCCGGATGTATTCGAAACGGTTGTGCGACCTCAATGCGTTGTCCCGTGAACTCGCCGAAAATCAGCGAATTCGCCTTGAACATAACCGATTCACCTTTGTTACCGAATATTCCGCCGCAGAGCTGCCGGTTACCGTTGATCCGGAGGCCATTAAACAGGCCTTTCTGAACATATTGTCCAATGCCGAAAAATATTCTCCTGACACCCGCTGGATCAGCTTTTCTCTCGGAAAAGAAGGCTCCGATGCCGTAATCAGGATTGCTGATCGGGGTATCGGTATCGACCCTGCGGAACAGGAGAATATTTTCAGAGAATTTTTCAGAGTTGATGCATCCCTCACCGCCCGGGTCCAGGGTACCGGTCTCGGTCTCACGATCACCCGGCAGATACTCCGGGATCACGGCGGCGACATACGCTTTCAGGCCAACCAGCCCTCGGGCAGTGAATTCATCATCACTCTTCCACTGTGCAAGGAGATCCCCGGTGAAGCAGAAAATACTGATCGTTGAAGACGACCCGTCTATTCTTACCGGTGTCGTCGACCTTCTGGAAAGTGAAGGATACGCCGTTTTCAGTGCCGTCGACGGCAGGGAGGCACTCACCTTGTACGGGGAACACCATCCGGACCTGCTCCTGCTCGACATCATGATTCCCACTCTCAGCGGATACGATGTCTGCAGGGAGATCCGGACGCATGACCGCCGGACCCCCATACTCATGCTCACCGCTAAAAGCCAGGAAGTCGACAAGGTGATCGGCCTTGAACTCGGGGCCGATGACTACATCGTGAAACCGTTTGGTATTCACGAACTGCTCGCCCGTATCCGGGCGGCACTGCGACGGGCAACGGTACCGGATAGGAACCCCGATCCGAAAATGATGTCATTCGGCAGGGTAACGATTGAGCCAGCGAAACTGCAGGGAACCAGAGACAAAGAGTGCTTCGAATTAACGCAGCGCGAATGCAGCCTGCTCGAGATGTTCATACAGAATGACGGCCGGGTACTGGACCGGGATGTTCTGCTCACCAACATCTGGGGAGTGCACTATGAAGGAACAACACGGACGCTCGATCAGCATATTGCCAAGCTCAGGCAGAAAATCGAAACCGATCCGTCGAATCCCCGGCATATACAAACCGTTCACGGTACCGGGTACCGGTTCTGTTCGGAAGGATAGGTTAACGGAAAGATCAGATCAGTTTAAACGGGCGGTAATTCCAATTCATCACGAAGTCATCCGCAATTCATTCCAAGTGAATGCTTAGGCTAAGGATATACGATATACCCCCCCCGGGGGTAGAATCGGATTTACGTCGCGACGGAATACGCCAGCAGCTGTTTTTGTCAGCATTTTTCCGTCAATTGAGCAGATACGACACTTCCCGTTTGTTTGATGTACCCCATCAATACTCCTCCGGCAAAGTATGACAACCACCACAGACTGAAGAAGTGGATGCCCCCCCCCTCTCCCAACCAAAGGAGAAAAGGTATCACAGCATAGGAAAACCACTGGTTATTTTTTTTGAAGGAAACAGAATATGTTTCTCAAGATATTATATATATTAAATTTATACATCCGTTTCCATTATCGGTTCTCCTAACTACGTTTCAGATATATCATAAAAAAACAAGGGGGAATAACTGTGTTTTTAAATACTTGTTGAAGAAATTCTTTGAAAAAGCGAATTGAGAAGGAGTCCGAATGAAAAGGACATTTTATATTGAGTATTTAAGCAAACTACCCATTTTTCCATTTATTCCAGCCTGCAGCTTAGCGGTCACGGTTTTTGCTTTACACGCAGTACATGCTGCAAAGCAGCAAACTATTCCAACATTTCCTCCAAACACCTCCATAGAGACTATTGTCGTGAGCGGAAACAACATTTTTGTTGGGACTCAACTCGCGGGTATTTTTCTTTCTACCAATAATGGTACTACCTGGACGGAGATTAACAACGGGCTGCCTGATAATTGCAGTATTTATTCCATTGTCGTAAGTAATGATACAGTATTTGCGGGATCTTCTTTCGGAAATGTTTTCCTCTCCACCAATGGGGGCACCACGTGGACCAAGACAAACAATGGTCTGCCTGAGGATTCTCATATTTTTTGTCTTGCCGTAAACGATGGAAACCTCTTTGCGGGAACGCAAGATAAAGGCATTTTTCTTTCCACCAATAACGGTACCACCTGGACGGAAGCCAACAACGGACTGCCTGACAATTGTAACGTCTGGTCCCTTGTCACCACCAGCGATAGGATATTTTGCGGAACTAAGAATGGCATCTTTAGCTCTACCGATTTGGGAACCACCTGGAATTTTATCCGCAATGGACCTCCGAATAATGCGCTCGTTCATTCACTTGCTGTTAATGGTAATAAGATATTTGCCGCGACTAGCTCTGATGTGATTTACCGCTCCACCGATAAGGGAACCACCTGGACTGTGGTTAACTACACAAATCCCGGAGGTACCATTACCATCAGTCGCGATTTGATTTTTATCGGGGGTATGTCTGTTTTCTATTCTAATACCCAAGGGACGACCTGGACAGAAGTCGACAACAATAGCCTCTCGATTATTACACCTATTTTCTCCATTGCCGTGAGTGACAGCACTATCTTTTTGGGCGGTCCCGAGGGTATAGCTCAGTTGCATTTGTCGGAATTCACGGAATATATTACGCTCGAATTGCAGCAGGATTATGATATGCCGGTGAACTACTACAACTTTTCGTGGAATGCGGTCGCAGGTGCAACCTGGTACGATATATATGGTAATGATGTTCCTGTTTGCCGGACACAGAACCAGACGTCGACTACAAACCTTACAACCATTGCAGTTATTGATTCGATCAAAAGAGCAACAGGCAAATCACTTGAATTTGGTGATACCGTTCAATTTTATGTAGTTGCGCGGACGGCTTCTGATCAGATTGTAGGTATATCAAATTTTGTTCATAAAGAATTCATTATGTACATACACATTCAATACCCCAAAGTGAAAAGGCATATCTCCGATTTCCATATCTCCGGTTCGTTAATCGACTGTTCTTCACTGAAAGGTGTGGTTCGGCTATCGCTGTATTCCCTCAGTGGTCAAACCGTCTGGCAGACAACAGGAATCGGTGTAAAATCTGGAGTGCCCGAGCACCTGCCCAAGGGGATGTATACCTTGCAAGTAAGTGGATCCTTTGGTAAAACAAACCGGATCATTGTAAAAAAATAGCTGGGAACAAGCCCGATCATTATTGTAAAAATTGATTCTATAGGAATCGCTTTCCCCTGCAACACTTTACCAGAACACCAAAGAACATTTTTCTGCCGTTATAACAATTACAACGGGTTAAAGCATCATATCGGGAAGAACATTCACTCCGTGCAGACCATTCAAGAGTGAATCCTCCCCGCGTGTTGCACGGAGCCTCCTGATTTGAGGCTAAAAGCCTCAAAACGGTGTGTAACACCGGATACCGCACGCTTACAAAGCACGGAGTGCCAAAGCAGGAGGATGTCGACACACAATAGTATAGCACGGATTACCCAAAGCGGTACAGTTATGAAAAAGGACGGGGTATTCTTGTTTTGAATAAATGAGTCCAACAGCCCTTTTCCGGAAAGGAGTTCAATTGGTAATGAAGATTTTTGATTAAAACTACCCATCAAAGATTACGGCATAACCGGAGACTGAAATAGGTACATCCCTGCAGGACAATTATTGACGCTTTTACATTTAGGAAATCCTTCCTTCCATTTTACAATGAGTTTACCCTGAAGTGAATATAGAGAATAATCCACATTTATAATATTTTGTCCGGTTTCAAACTGAATTTTGTTGAATAAAACGCTAAATCGTTGTGTTTGCCTTACCATAACCGGCAACCGGTTGTTATACTTGCGAACAACTCCTGTACTTCCCGGATCAATCTCCCGAACCGACACCATCGTGTACACCGCCGTATCTCCATCGGTGCGCATCAACAGCGTGCCGTTTCCTTCGAGAATAATCGCATCGGCCTCATAGTCACAACCAGACACCTCTCCCGAAGGCCAGTTTCCCGAATCGGTCACGGTTCCCACCATCTCCCAGTGACCTCCGTTTAACGGATTGCCGTTTGAAACACTGTCGATATACAGTTCCAGACGCACCGCGCTGTTGCTGTTGACATTGTAAACAACGTACTTCATCCCGACCCACCGGTTGAGCGGCAGCGTCCCTCCACCCCAGAGGGGATCCTGCCGGTTGTACCCCGATCCCGACCAGTAGGTACTGCCCGGGTGCTTGAGTTCCTTTTCAAAATCCCATTTGCCGTCGTTACGGAACCGGGCATAATAGGTGGTTGCATCACAATTGTCTCCACCTGCGGAGGCATGACCGAGCGGCCCACTCCGGATACCAACAACCATTCCTCCCCAGTTCTTCCCGTTTTGCCCACGACGCTGGTAGTAGGCCGTAAATTCCACATCCCGGAAAAACTGCGATGACACCTTGCCATCGCGAAGTGAATTGATATGAAACCGTGGTCCACTCCCCGACATGGTCATGGTACCCTTGCCGTCAATCCGGAATCCATCGGTTCCGCCACTGTGATCCTCCGTCCAGTCGGTAGGGTCATCGGGATCTGATGCGTAGCGAACCATACGTTCATTTCCGTTATTCCAGTGTTCGGAATTCCAGGTACCGGTTTCCGCTTTTGATGGATACAGTTGGGTTATTCCGAAAATATCAACTTCTACGGCAAGGGCACCCAAGCCGAACAGCAGCAGCCACATCACGATTATACCCCCGTCCATCACTGCTGCATTCCTCTCCATTATGACAGTCGTGTAACACTCTTCTGAAAAAAATTATATGATACAAGTGGAAACCGCGGTAAAAAGAACTAACTTCGGTATTGACCTCCACGCCGCAGTGATTTATTTCTTACCTGATGACGACGGGAGCATCAGGAGGATGAGCATACCGTAGTTACCGATTCTGTTACCTGTCACCGTTCACCACCGACCATGAAATCCAGAGGCCCACGATGCGATTAACGATACTCTGTTTTGCTCTACTTGCGTTTTCAATCATTCAACCGCACAACGCATTCGGCGACGAAGAGGTAGGTATCAGCGAGGAACCGCAGGAAGAGGTCACCACCGGGTCATCATCATCCGTTGCGACTCCGGCAGATACAATCCGGGAACAGACGGATACCGTTACCGCCGCACAGAACACCCCGGAAGCTGCCACCGACAGCCCGGTCAACGATCGGGTTGGAACCATCATTCTTGAAACCACTCCCGAAGGAGCCTCAATCGACATTAACGGTACCCATCTCGGAGAAACCCCGTGGACCCGCAGTGGATTTCTGCCCGGATTCTACCGTATCACTCTTGAAAAAGAAGGATACCCCCGTTTTCAGAAAACCGTGGAGGTACCGGCTGCCGATACGGTTTCGATAGTTTACCGTTTTGACGGTGCACCACCTGCTGCAGCCACCGCAACTCCCCGGACGGGTGTTGTATCCCAACCGCAGGCTACCATAGCGACACAACAGGCAGCAGGTTCCGGCACGTTGACGGTTACCTGTAATACCGACAATGCCAATGTTGTAATCAACAAGGTAAAACTGGGGGTCACCCCCTTTTCCCGAAGTGGCTTTCTGCCCGGATTTTACGAAGTTGAACTCAAAAAATCAGGCTATGACCCGTTCCGTAAAATGGTCAAAGTTGCCAACGACAGCACAACCCTGGTCGATGCGACACTTGATCCATTCTTCGGCAGACTCATCATCAACAGTACTCCCGATAAGGCAAAAGTTCTCATCAACGACATGCCGTCGGGAATCACTCCGTATGATTCAACAGGAATCAAACCAAACTATTATACGGTCCGGTTGGAGTTGGCGAACTATGTACCCTGGACTACCCGACTGACTATTGAGAAAAATAAAACGGATTCCCTCAAGGTGGAACTGATCTCGTTCGCCGTTCGGGATTCGCTCAAAAAAGTACGTTCCCGTCGATTCAGGATTTTCCGCAGAGTCGCATTCGGCACACTGACCGCCGGATTCGTTGCCGCCGGTACCTACTACAACTCTCGAGCTGATCAGCAGCTTACCGTAGAAAAAGATGCGTGGGATGCCTACATGGAACCGAATCGTTCAACTGCCGAATATGATGCCCGGTATGCACAGTACCAGGAAACCGCGGAAGCGACCGACCTCTTCATGAAGCGTCGGAATGCCATGTACATTCTCGGGGGTATATTCGGTGTCGGGCTGGCACTATCGATTCCATTCTAACCGCAGCGCGCCTCCAGGGCAAGCAGACGTTGCTTCAGAAGGGAATCCTCACCCCCCAGACTTCCGCAGTACCCACCGATGGTCCCGTCACTTCGTATCACACGATGACAGGGAATCAGCAGCGGTAAGGTATTCCGGCGCATGACCGAGGCTACCGCACGAACAGCTTTTGGATAACCGGCCTGCCGCGCGAGTTCCCCGTACGACCAGGTATGGCCATAGGGAATCCTGCGGGCCGCCAGAAGTACCTCACGCTGAAATGCTGTCCGTGTACCGAATTCCACCGGGATATCCAAGAGGTCAACACGGCGCCCGTTGAGATAATCGGTCAGCAGCCTGATCGTTTCATTCAACTCTGTGGAGTGCTCATAGCCGCTTGAAGCGAGGCGGGCGATCTTCTGCCGCGCACGGATTCCCACCTCCAGGCCAAGCACCTGTATCGCACCCTTGTACTCACCTGTGGTAATAACCACATCGGTAACCGGATGCCGTAGAAGGGTTGTTGACTGTTGCATTTTTACCGCCAGTATCTTCGGAAATCAAACACCGATGAGTTGCAGTATAAAAATACATTATCCGGTTAAAGTGAAGAACTGTCCGCTGCAATCCGGAACAGTGCCACCCAGGCCTGATTACAAGGCCGTAGGAATGAACTCCGTGGTATTCAGGGGCAATTAAATTGCTGTCCATACTTTGATAACCACAGCATGAACGGGTTTATTTCCGTACATTCGGCAGCCTGGTCAAAGCGTGAGTGGAAAAGCAAATGAACACTGTTTGATTGCCGGAATAATAATTAGTTCCTGTTCTGGATTGGCCATTTCCGGACACTGAGGTGGTCCCTGAGTGCATCGAAGGGCTCTCGAAGTGTGACCGAGTTTCCCTTTAAAATGTGTCATTTCGAGGGGTTCGAGAGCCTCACCCAACTCTCAATGACCGTTCAGTTTTGGAACTTTGCAATTCTGAACAGAAACTAATCAGGAAAAAACTTTTTGTTGCACTCTGCCGTCCCGCTGAGAATAACCGTCAACCTGCTTTCATACATCGGCTGACAAAAGTATATTTTCAGAACCTTTTCACCAACACATTAACCTTTAAAAAAGTGCTATGAATACATTACCGCTATCCGTTTCGATCATTATTGTTTTCCATCTTGCCGGTTGGTGCAGCCGAACCGGTCCTCCCATCCGGTCTGATCTTGAACTGGTTGGTGCTGCGGAGGTACGCTATCAGCAGCCACACAGTTTCAAAGGTAGTGAAGCGGGCATACTGCGGTTGGGTATGGAGTACTCATTTACCGACCGGCTCTCTTCAACCTGCAGACTGCGTGCCACCCGTTCAGGTTCGATACCGGTGCTCGAACATGCGACGCTCTCCTATCATCACAACGGGTATGCAATCACCACCGGCTTTTTCTATGAGCGTATCGGACTGGCCCAACTGTACAAATCCCGGCAACTTTCAAACCGCTACTCTGAACATCCGGTTCTCTGGGAATCCACAGGGTTCGGATTATCGGGAATAGTCGACCATGGTACCCGGTACCTCTCCCTCTCGGCAACCATGAATAATCAGGAAACCGGATCGGTGTATACCGTTGCGGGGTTGAAATCAGACAACATTTCAGGTGCCATCGTCGCAGGCGTACAGGCGAATGACGAGACATACCAGGAAATAGTGCTGAAAGCAGGCACCGATTTACAGGCCAGTTACTCCATCTTCCGGGTACATGTTGTATCGGCGTTTTTTTATTATCCGGAATACGCTTTCACCGATAACCTGCTGGTCGTACCTGGATATCATGCCCAGCTTTTCGGAGAAGGGGCGGCAGATCTGTTCGACAATTTCGAGATGTCGTGCAGGGGCATTTACCGTCGCTACTCCATGCACTCGCTTCATACGGAAAAAGAAGCGGGGATTCAATTGCAGTACAACTTCCCGTACCGTCTTTTTTCCGGAATCGGGCTGGAAGGATTCCGGCGCGACAGGGTCGACACCGGTCTGGCGGAACTGTTTTTCGGCCTGTCCCTTCCTGAAAAAAGGGGATCACTCAGGCTCGGTATCAACCGCGTTACTACCGCGCTTTCGGGCAGGTACTGGAAACTGACGGGAAATGTATGGTTCGTTTATTAACACTGCTGGTTATACCGTTATTTGCCGCCTGCACGGCAATTGCCCCTTCCGGTCTTCGGCCTGTTGTCGTACTCACTTTTGATGACGGCCATGAATCAATCTATTCCAACGCATTCCGGATACTCTCCGAAACTTCCCCCGCTCTCACCGCCACCCATTTTCTGCCAACAGAATGGATCGGTCGTCCGGGAGTGGTCACGCTCAAACAACTTCGTGAGATGGAAAACCGGGGATGGGAAACCGGCGGCCACTCTCTATCACACGTCAACCTTCCACTACTCTCACCTGATTCCATCCGTCAGCAGATCGGGTCCTGTTACCGCCGGCTCGAAGCAGCGGGACTCCGGCATGAAAGTTTCGCTTACCCGAGTGGAAAGCACAACGATACCGTATCCTCGATTGCATTGGAATATTTCCGGAACCTGCGGACATCTCATGACCATCACTACACTGATGGAGTCAATCGCCGGGAAATCGGGTACTTCGCGGTCACCCAGGAACATGAAGCCGCTGATGTAATTGCGCGGATTGAAGAGGCTCAAACAGAAGGCGCACCGTTGGTGGTTATCGGTTTTCATGCGGTGCTTGACGATACCGGAGCCGGTATGACTGGTTCCTACTACTGCAGGGAATCCCTCTTTCGCCAGGTGATCAGGTATCTGAACACCCGGGAATTTCAGGTTATGACCATGCGGGAAGCGATGAACCTTCTTGTTGGCAATTAGTTGTAACCACCAATGGAGCCGCATGTTCTGCAACGTCTATCCGGAATCACCGGTTGCATCTGTTAACCCTTTACCCTGCAGGAGCCATCTGAACTTCCGTATAAGCCCTGACATATTCACGAACCAGTGGCCCAAACCGCCACCCTCTCCCGGCAGGGTTTCACATTTCCCGCACCGGATTACCCCTTGTACAATGAACCATATTCAGACTACGAAACAGTACAGCAACATTTTAAATAGTACTAACCCCTGAAAAATTTCCCGAAGTATTTTCAGTTAGCGATACGGTAATTAAAAACAGCCTGCTGAAGGTTTGCTCCGGGAGCAGTATCCGGAAGCCGGAAGACAGTTTAAATGTATTTTTTAAAAAAGAAAACACTCAGGGCAACAGGAGAATGCAACTCCCGAATCGGGAGTGAGGCGAACGAGAGAAAAAACAGTAGACCTCTATTGCAACAACATAGAAGTAACTACCGGAAAACGACCCCTAAACAGGAGGAGCTTGTATGAACTGGGATATTTCAAAGCTGATCGCTCAGCTTCAGGACATTACCACTATCTACGGAATGAAAATTCTGGCAGCCGTGCTGATTCTCATAGTCGGAAGAATCATCGCCGGAATAGTGAAAGCCGTCGCTAAAAATGCCGCTAAAAAGACAAAAGCGGATACGACGATAATGGTTTTTATAGGAAATATTGCTTACATACTGGTAATGGTATTTGCCGTTATCGCCGCCATCAACCGTCTCGGCGTCCAGACTACCTCGTTTGTGGCCATTCTCGGAGCGGCCGGACTTGCGGTCGGTCTCGCGTTTCAGGGATCACTTTCAAATTTCGCCTCCGGTTTTCTGATGGTGCTGTTCCGCCCCTTCAAGGTGGGTGATTATGTCCAGGCGGGGGGCGTTGCCGGTACGATAAAAGAGATTCATGTCTTTACCACCACTCTTACCACGCCCGACAATATACGGATTATCGTACCCAACTCCAAAATCACCGGAGACAATATCACCAACTACACGGCGGAAAAACAACGTCGTATCGACCTTGTCGTGGGAGTAAGTTACGGAGATGATCTTGACAAAGTAACCGGAGTACTCAGGGAAGTGGTTACCGGATATCCGGGAGTACTTGCAGAACCGGAACCGCAGATCGCCGTCTCCGAGATGGCCGACAGCAGTGTCAATTTCGTGGTACGTCCGTGGTCGAAAACCGAGGAATACTGGAAAGTGCGTTTCGGCCTCACCGAGGCGATCAAGAAACGCCTGGACAAAGAGGGTATTTCCATCCCCTTCCCGCAGCGGGATGTGCATATTCACAACACCTGACCTGGCCAATTTTCCGGAGTTGGCGGTACAGTGCACGTACCATTACTTTATTTCTTTACTCACGCCCCCACCCTGGCATCCCTCCCCCGTTTACGGGAGAGGGCAACTGATTCTTACTCTGATTTAGATCGGACGATTTGATCTGATCTAATTAAACCGTAATCATTTTCAAATTTCAGAGCTGCCTCCCATTCAATTCTCCTCACCCGTAAACGGGGGAGGGGCAGGGGTGGGGGTACAACCAATTCCAAACGGATTTCCCCCAGCTACCGTGAATTCCGCCACTGTTTCAGCTGTCCCATATATAATCGCCGAATCGCCAGCAGCTCGTCATCGTACCGACCATCTCTGAAATCGGGAAACGACCACTCAAAGGGCTGATATTTTCCCCCCTTGTACCGTCCCGAGAGATCCGCGTAAATACCCTTGTCGAGATATACCTTCTGTCCCGCCTCTTTTGCGGAAGCCAGCAGATACTTGTTATGATCAAGATATCCGGCGTCAAGGTTGACGATGCGGCTGCCCCCAGATGCGAGGCGCTCTTCAATTGCATTGCATTCAAGCTTCATATCGACTATGAGCGTTGGCGTATACAGTTGCCTGAAAGCAAGAAGACGCCGGTACAACGGAGCGCCAAGTTCTGGAGTGTAATAGTCGGTAACATCAAAATGATGGTCGTCGCCTTCAAAATCAATCTCGCCCCAGCAGCCGGCGAGTTCCCGCCTGGCACGCTCAAGCTGGTCTGCTTTCAGAAACAGTACGGCAACAAAATATTTAACCGGTAGCGGCTCTTCAGGATGTGCCATAACGCAATACTCCCCATGCCCGGGTGATAACTTCTCGGGAGATTCCCATCTCCGTTCCGATAAACTCCATCTGCTCTTCCGGCGTAAGCTTCCGTCTTCTGGTTGCATCGGTCGTTCGCAGCGCCACGTTCCCTCCCTGCATATACAGATGCGCTCCGGCGCTGCAGCGGGTGAGCACCGGATAGGTCATCATCTCCCAGGCAAAGGAGGCCTCCCACGCCCTGACGAATGTCCCGGCATCAACCGCGGCGCGTTTGTACGTAAGCCGTACTTTTCTGCTCCCTTTTACCACGGTTGCCAGTTCAATCCGACTGCCGCCGGCCAGAGGAGAGAGTTCAATGGTGGTATACCCGAGCGACAGGGACACCATGGCAGTTTCCGGGAGTGGCGTCGGTACAAAGAAAAGATATCCGGGATCGATCAGGTACGGTGTATTGTCAAGCATCACCACCAGCCCGCAGTGAGTATCACAACCGTAATGCCGGTCGGCAAGCAGAGGGTGTGCCTCGATACCGAGGGCATCAAACAGTGCGATAATCGCCGCCGTGAGAGAGAAGCAGGTCCCCCCTGTACCCCATAACAGGTGGTCAGAGAGTACTTCACCCGGAAAGCGCAAGGCCGACTGTGCATTGACAAGCACATCGGTCTTGATTATTTTCGTCAGATTTTCATAGGGCACCTGCGAGAATGCTCCGGCCACCTGTTCAATGAGTTCTCTGCCGGTGGTGTTTCGATCAATACCGTAGCGGTTGCAGAAGCGATCAATCAGCAGTGGGTCGGAACAGGTGAAGCAGGGGGCATCGTGAAACATGAGGTTATTTTCCGCCGAACACCGGAGCCGGAGAGACTGCCCCGCTGAACGGAGCCACATACTGAATTCTCTTTTGTTTTACTTCGTAGAGTTCAAGTACCGGTCCGGTCCGTTTTTCGTTTTTTTCCGCAAGCAGTTTCCTCAACCGGTAATAGAAACGTGACCCGCCAATTGTGTACGAGAAAAAACTCCGCAGCTTTACCGAACCGATAACCGCTTCCCCGCAACGAAATACACCGGTCTTATACGATGCTGCGACTTCCGGACAGCTATCAACAACCACACCGGCGATGCAACGGGAGTCCTTTTCGATTCCGCTCAGCGGATCATCATAAAAAACAGTGAATCCTGTACCACTCTCAAGATGAAGTGTATCACGAACATACCGATAGACAGTATTCATCACATGGCGAACGCCGCTCCGGGGGCCCTGGTATTCACGGTAAATCAGGTTGTATGGTCCGCGGGATTCCCGGGAGAACTCGATACGATCAAACATCCCGGCGTAGAAGAAAAAGAGCAGCGTAGCACCGATGATGATGGTACCGATTAGTGATGCGAGTTTTATCATGTCTGTTCCTGGTGAAACTACTTATCCTGTTGTTTTGGGCTGTACCACGGAATTTTAACGATACAGATAACGCGGCACCTTATTCGGGTGAAGCAGTTCGATGATACGGGTTGTGTTACATGGGAGAGTATCAGTATATAGTTCCTGTTCAGGATTGGCCATTTCCGGACACTGAGGTGGTACATTGAGCCCGTCGAAATGCTCTCGAAGCGATGCACTGAGTTGATCGAAGTGTGACCGAGTTTCCCGTTAAAATGTGTCATTTCGAGGGGTTCGAGAGCCTCACCCAACTCTCAATGACCGTTCAGTTTTGAAACTATGCAATTCTGAACAGGAACTATATAACCAAAATAGCATATTCCGAAAAACGAATCAACCTGATTTAGCTGAATTGGGATGGTAAACCAACCTTATTCAGCTGATTTGGGACATTCAACATCACGGACGAGGTTTTGTTTAAGATATACATTCTATTCCGGGAAACAGGGGGTGAAAGTTCATATCATGGTCGGAAAGAGCACCGGTTTCCATTGACAGGGTTACACGTTTAGGTTAAAATAGTGGTTCCTTGGCTGGAATAGCACGACTATAGTTTACCGTTATTTTGAGGAGGATTGTATGCAGCTTCCCGCTCCCACGCACCCCAAATGGGTGAACGTGATTTCCGGTGCCGATGTTCCCCCCTTTGAATTTCTTGCAACAAAAGTTCTTCTCGGAAGACTCAATCTTGAGTATAAAAAGGACCCGTCTCCCGACAAAACCAACAAAAGCGTTTTGGAGTTAAGAGCTTTTTTTGAAAAAAACAGTAATCTTCCGAAAGTACAGGCAGACCTGAACAAAATTTTCGGGGAAAGGGTATAACCATGGTTAATAAACTTTGTGCAATCAATGACGTCAGCGCGATGATACAAGCCGGAAAGAAACTGCTGCTTGCCGGAAGTGAAACGGCGCTGCAACAACTGCCCCGGGGTACCTGGATAGCCGGAACCATCCCCTATTTTATTGGAGATGCGGGGGGCGCGGAAGACCGGGAGCATATATTCGCCACCGAACTTCCAGAGTACGTTACCGGTGCCGAAATTAAAGTGTACGACGAAAACAGCATTCAGAAGGTTTACGAAGATGCTCCCTCAAACGGGTTCAGTGTGATCATCATTCCCGCCACTTCACCGACCCATCTGACCTTCGCACTTAACGCACCGCAGTTTTCATCGTTCGCCATGAGTCCCCTTATCGGATGGATTTCCGGTGTGTTACTTTCCGATTTGGGAACAATCACTCCGAAAGTGTTCGACGGCCGCAGTACTCTCGCCATCGAAAACGGTGCGGTGGTGTGCCACATCAAGCTTCCGCCGAATAAAACGACCGAAGTGGGTATTGTCAACATTTTCGAACAGGGTGACGGTGACGATATCACCTTTCCGCAGGACTCCTTCAGCATCACCGATTCGATCATCAACGGTAAATCTGTAAACTTCGCGAAGTATCTCAAAGAGAATAAGATCGACACCAAACTGCCACTGGTTGCCGATTTCTTCGGTTCAATGATCAATACAAGTTTTCAGGCTGTCGATGAAGCCGCAGGGCAGGTCAATCTGTACGCGCCGGTTTTCTCGGGAATCACCTATAAAATCGCCAAACCGGTCGGCGATTATGTCACGGCATTCAAAACCAGAATCCCCGAAGGTTCGGGTGAGCAGCTTTTCTTTTCCTGCAACTGCATTCTGAATTATCTGTACGCGGAGTTGGAGGGTAAAAAAACGGCCCACTACACCGGGCCGATCACGTTCGGTGAAATTGCCTATCAGCTTCTGAACCAGACACTCGCCTATATCAACATTGAAGATCTGTAATGCAGGAAGCTCCTCCGTTTTCGAACGGGGGAGCTTTTATGCGTAAGTCACCTCAAGCGGATTCCAGCATTTTCGGTCCTGGTGAGTACCGGGGAGAGCTTAAGGACGATAACGCCTTTCGGCAGATAGCTGATGGCATCGCGCAATTCTTTTCGGGTTTCTTCGTACGCTTTCAACTGCGACTCTGATTCCTCAAATACATCGTCTTGTGATACCTTTTGCCTGTTATTGCTTTTCAGCCCTCGTCCCACCTATTTTGATCATGTATGCGGCAATTTTTTTCGAATGGAGAGTATACATGCAGTATTATCCAGCCAACAGATTAAAGACGCCATTACTCCTGATACTATGGTGTATAGTCGCAGTCGGCGCTCAGGTGTATGATCCGCCTATGCCGGATCCGCTTAAACGGAAAGCCGGCATGAACATGAAATGGCATTTTTTCAAGGGTAATCCGTCCGGTAGCCCCAGTACTGCCGCATACAACGATTCGGGGGCAGGTTGGTCTCTTGTCAATATCCCGCACTCATGTTCATACGATTCAGCGCCGGTGGTAGTGACCGGTGAGGCCAACTGGGCGGCAGAGGCGAATTATTACAAGGGAAACTGCTGGTACCGGAAAACATTCGGTGTCCCTTCGGGCACTAAAAAGCTGTTTATCGAGTTTGAGGGTGCCATGCAGGTGGCCACGGTTTATGTCAACGGTACACAGGTTGGACAGCATTCAACGAGCGGTTACACCCCGTTTTATTACGATATAAGCGATTATATCGAGCGGGGCGGCAACAACGTGGTTGCGGTCCGGCTCAACAATGAGGTCAACAACGACATTCCTCCGGGGAGCTCGGCATCACGTCCCGATTATCTGCTCTATTCGGGTCTTTACCGTTCGGTATGGCTCCACGCCAAGGATAACATCTACATTCCGATTTACAGTCAGCAGGTACAGACCGTCAACGTATCCGCATCAAGCGCACGGATACGGGCGATAACACCGGTACGAAACAGCACCACTTCCGCACAAACCGTTACGGTCGACGTAACCCTTTTCACTACATCACAGGAAAGCGTCGTCAGCAATTCTTCCACACTGTCGATTGCAGCGAATACAACCGACACGATCGATATCACCACAGAAACCTTTACTCCGAAACTCTGGTCGCCATCGGATCCTTACCTGTATTCAGTGCAAACACTCGTCAGCGTTGATGGAGTTGTCGTCGACAGCGTGGTTGAGCCGTGCGGGGTGCGCTGGTTCACCTGGAACACCGGTTCCGGAGGGTACTTTGGCCTCAACGGATCGCGTCTGCAAATCAAGGGCATGTGCGTCCACCAGTTTCAGGGGTGGATGGAAAACGCCGTTCCGGATACACGGTATTATCAGGAAGTCAAGCTGCTGAAAGACATGGGCTGCAACAGCATACGGTGCTCGCACTATCCGCGCCCCCAGGCCTTCTACGACGCATGTGACCGGCTGGGAATGCTTGTCTATGTCGAAATCCCGAGCTGGGGATGGGGCTACACCCCAACGGCGACCTGCTGGGCACGAATGGACAGTTGCGTAAAGGAGATGGTGGAAGCCGGGAGAAACCACCCCTGCATTTACCTCTGGGGATTATATAACGAACCACGAACCGACGATAACTTCGCGAACCAGATAACGCCGCTCAATACCACGGCACACCGGTACGATTCAACGCGGTTCACCTGCGTTGCAAACGCCTTCGGTACCGCAAATAACGCGGCCCGGGTCCCCGATGTCCAGGGATTGAATTATGTTTCCTCAGGCGACGCCGGAGCATACCGCTGGATCAATACCGAAGCACGCTCCGGGTTTTATTATGCCTCGTATCGCGGGAGTCCCATTGACCTTGATACCACCTATCCTTCAACGCCGACTTCAACGAAGGGTGCCGGAGCTTTTGAATGGGATTCCACCCAGATGCCCTTCAGCATTGCAACAACCGGACAGATGGCAGGTGCTCACTTCTGGTGCTTCAAGGACTACAATTCACCGTGCAATACCAATGGGAACGAAGGAGTCGTGGACCGGCTGACCGTACCCAAAACCATTTTCTATCTGTTCAGACAATTCTGGACCGGCGCTGCGCCGGATTACCCGAGGCCGGGAACAGCCACGCAGGTTGAGCTGACAAGCGATACCACCAAGCTCAGGGCGAACGAAGCGGATATTTTTCTGCTCACCGCAAGTATGCGTGATGCGAACGGACATCTCATCTCTTCGGCCACCGAAAACGTGACCTTCACGGTACAACCTTCAACGGCGGGAACGATTTTCGGCGGTAACACGGTACCGGCCTACGCCGGAAGAGCGGGAGCGTTCTTCAGAACGAGCACCATTCCTGCGGCGTCAATCACCATAACGGCGGCCTATCCGGGTATTACGCCCCCTGCGAGCATAACACTTGCTACGGTGCGCGACACGAACCAGGTCCCGCAGTATTCCGTCACTGGGCTGAGAACCATTGTAAATTCGGGCAGAAAACCTTACCGGCTGAAAACAGCAGTCACGCCGGAGGGACTCGTGTTCCGGGGCTCTCCTGAAAAAGGCAGGTTAACAATTGTTAACCTTACCGGAAAAATGCTGTTCAGCCGCGATGTCGAGGAAAACGCTTCCGTTTCTATCAGTCGGCGCTCCCTGGGTGCGGGGCTGGTCATTGCGATATGGGAGGGCGCCACACGGCGTATCTGTACGCGGGTAACTACCGTACGTTAGTTTCTGAATCAGATAACTTCCGTTTGCACCGGGGGACAGGCGGCAGCGCGGTTATTCCAATAAACGCCAGGCAGGGGACAAAAGTAAACACTACCATTCCGGCTGTAAATGCAGTACACCTTCGTTGTGCCATGCATGTATGCACCGCGTCACTACAACCGGCAATTCCCTGTTCACTGTTGTTTTCAGGTATCATGGTTACCCTCTCTCACTACTTCTCCACCTTGGGGGTCGCATACTCATACTCGATTTCATAAAGGGGGCGATATGCCGTATCCCGAATCAGACTCTCGACCTCACTCGCGGAACCGGTATAGAGCAGTGAATCACGGTAATCGCCAAGCAGCGGATTGTTGAAGATATCAAGCCCCGCGGCGGTAGTGTCGTACGGAGGAAACACCAGTGAGCTGAAATTAAAATAGTATACTTTTTCTTCCGGCCTCACGAAATATTTCGGGCGGTAGTCTCCATCTTCGGTGATGCCCAGCAGATCAGAGTAACAGGTACCTTCATCATTGCGGGCCTTTTTAAAGTAGCCGTTATCGTCCTTACCGATCCGATACACCGTTATATTCAGTAGTATCTGATTTACCGGAGCCAGCAGGATATACGCATGCCTCCAGGGAAGCGACGCACGCGCGGGATCTTCGTCACTCAGCTCCTGGGACCAGAGAGTCCAGAGATTCCAGAGGGTATCCGCACTTCCGGTTGAAACCACGCCTTTCTGCATGGCATGATTAAAATCCGCATCCTCCGTCCGCATAAATATGGCGATGGTCTGATCCGGCTGAATGTAGACTGAATCATGAAACCGTATATACCCTTCTCTTTCGTCCAGCACATAATGGGTGAACGGCTTGAGACATTCAAATATCCGCAGTTCATCAGAAGAATCAACAGTTACTTTCTTAACCACTTTCTGTGGGGGCAGGTACGTGTAGCTCCGCCAGACGGAAAGCTCGGTGACCGCCGGAGGCAGGCGCAAAGGCAGGTCCGGGCGGGCATGCCGGTATATGTATGAACTCCGGTAGGCAGTATCGAGAAAGAAGAACTTTTTTCTCCAGATGTCACTTGAATTAAAGGATACTTTATGTATGGTGAATCGTTCATCACCGTTTATCGGCTGTTCCACCGCACAGTTCGACCATAGCGGAATAAGTGCCATTGCAGCAATTAACAGAAAAAAGTGAAGTTTAATCATTCCATTCTCCGGCGATGAAGATGTGTGCGGTTTATTCTATTTTACAATTAAGGATGCAGATAAAGATCACCATGTTACGGGTCTCCCAAAGTGCTTTGACCTGGTTTTGAAAAATTGGAAACGTTGTCAGCCCCCATACCATTCTCCATTGCTCTGCATCAAGTTCACCCGGGAGCAGTCGCTCCGCCCCGCCCCCGGCCAAGGGTGGTCTGGCCACCACCCTTGGAACCCGGACCTTTTTTCAGCACCGCAGCGAAAGCGGTACAATAGAAACGGTACGAAGTACCGGATTCTCTGCGCTTAAAGAACGGATGTGACAACCGCAGACGCCCTGTTGAACCGGGAGGGTTTTCATGTGCAGAGTAACGTGCTCAAAGAATCACTCTCTGTTAAACAGGCGGTTGGCGTGCGGCGCTATTGCGGCCAAAAAGAATGATCCATGTTTTTCGTCACATCCGTTCCATCAGATTATTTGGAATGAAACCGTGATATGCTTTCTGTAAAGAAGATAAAGATTATCTATTAGATCAATTTATTTATCCTGATAATCCCGAAAGGAACGAACGTGACATCGACATGCGGTTATTCCTCCACCGAGTAGGCGCCGCACGCCAGGTCGACTGATTAGCCTCTAATCAATTGTTGACGTGATAATGTCGCCCGCACAAAAAAAATGCAACGACCCCAAGGGGCGACTGCGGCTCGCCCGACGGTTGTTTAGCGCGCGGAGTGCAGAGGTTTCCGCGCAAAGGAACCTCTGCCCGGGTGTGGTGGCGGCCCACCACTCCTGAGTACTTTGAGTAATGTTGAAATGGTGTGGGGGTTAACTTGGTGTCGACTATTATTCCGGCAATTAAATATAACCCATAACTGTCGGTCATACTTCCCTTCAATAGACTCAGGGTAAACTCAAACTCAGCATGAACGGTATTTTTCCCGCTCATTCTGAGCATCGTCGAAGAATCTCTGAAACACGAGGGAGGTATATTTAATCGCCGGAGTAATATATAAGGTAAAAGAACATTTCTTTCGGCGGTACTCTTACTATAAGTGCAAATTTATTGCTTCAACGGGCCTCGGCATAGCCGAAGTGCCTGTGCTGCGCCTGCAGCAGGCATTTGGGCTTGACGATGTTGTTTGTCTGCAGCCAGCACCATTAGTGTCTGCTAATTTCTGCTGTTCCTTATTATTGATTCCGTTCCCCTGTATTCCGCTTTTCCGTAGTCCTCAATAGCAATAGTAGTTTCGTCCTTGCAGTTTTTCATTAATTCACGTAAGTTTAATGTGACCGGATGTTCGTATTTTCTTCTAATTGCTGTGGTAACAGTGAGGTTCTTCAAATCATATACATTAGAAAATGTCGTATAGCGGCCCCACGGAGGTTTGTCGCTCCAGGTAAACCCGGTAAAATTACCATTTACAATTGATACCTTTTCAAGGGCGGACATCAATACCATCCCGTCTACTTTCCTCGAATCTGCCAGGGCATGTTCGATTACGCCTTGTCGTTCACACCCTCCACATCCATAACCTTCATATTTTATATCTGGTCTTGTTGGATGATGATTGAGAAGAATTTGAATGCTATCAGTCTTTTGTAATACCACCATTTCTTTGCCGATGAAATCAATGATGCAGCTTTTACCTGTTGAGTCCGCTACTAGAAAAGCAATCTGCTGCCCCCAAGGTCTTCCCCACCATATGCTTGTTCTGTTAAAAAAGTTTTCTACTTCTTCTACCGTTTTACAGTTCTTTAAAATATCTCTTATGATGTGAACGGAAATACTCCACCTTTTAAAAGGCGAGGGAAGACTGCGTGGAGTATTGGGGACACCAGTAAATGCCATACACAACCCATGATGATTCATCCCGTCTGTTACATAGGATTTTCGATGAAACAGAACCATTGCAGGAAAATGGTTTCGCTGAGGAATGAATCGGACAGAATTGGCAGAATCTCCATAGTCCCAATTTCTACCAACAAGTTTCTCATCCTGATTACTATAAGAAATCACAGTACATCCAATTGCCGGTGATGAGATTAATAAGAGCAATGCAAATGTTGAAGCGACAAGCCTTCTTCTTTCTTCCATACCGGGATTTCCGTTTCTTTCTTTTTTGTATAAAATTGCGGTGCTTTTGCTACTTCCTTTCTGCAAACTCACTCTCTAAGAAGTGTCCGAGATTGGCTTGGCGCACCAACGGTTCGCCGCATCCGCCAGAAGTTGGCAGAAGTGAAACGTAGGCAAATTTGGGTGGAGCGATAGCGGAACCTGTCTGCTGCTGTTAGGCGATTTATTTTGCCGCTGTCTTTTGTTCCGCCGCGCGTTCTTTTAGTAATTTAAAAACCTGATATAATACCTTTCCTATGTTGATCTGAAAGTGGGCTACAATGAATTTTGCCTCTCTTAATGAAGAACCAATAAATTGTACGTAATGCAAAAAATGGTTTTTTAAGGTATTCACTTAACATTTCATTTTCTTTTTCCACATTGATTCTATAGTCAACCTTTGTAAGTCGCATTAATTTCAGTCCTGATTTTGCCAGATATTCAATTGATTCTTCATGTTTTTTAAATAAATCAGGTATATTTAATTTGGCGGAAACGACAAGGAATTTCTTTGGCGGCCTTGGGAATAGCCCGCTATTTATATTTGATGATGTTGTCAATGTATAATCATTCTCAAATATACTTTCAAACTCATAACATAAAGTTGATTGGAAATGATAAATAGATAAAAAAGATGTATTAGAGATATCTAAATAAATATTTGCAAGAATTTTGGGTGTTCCATCAATAAAGAATTCATCCACAAATTCAAATAGGCCTTGATCCAGTTTTACTCTAATTTCAAGTAAATCATTTTTAGCTTTATCATATCCTACTTTTGGGATTGGGAGAAGGTGTTTTAAAGCCTTGAAATTGATTAATTGAGTAAATGAAAACTGTATTAATCCAATTATAATTATGCAAAGATAAAGTGTCCAGGTGGGTAATTGGAAATGTCTAATGACAAGCCAGCTACATGCAAATAAAACAAATAAAATAAAATTAAATTTATTCAAAGCATATTCCCTTGGATTGACTAAAAGATTTTTTCAATGCATTATTGGTTTTACTAATCATTCATTTTAATAGGTCCTAATGTTTTCCCGCGCCTCGTTTTAAAAGAGCAGTTCAAGAATTACGCCCAACTCTGTCAATCACGAATATTTTTTCGTTGGCCCCGTTTAGGAACAAAAGGCGAACTTTTTTCCACGGTAAAAATGCTCATCAACCAAAATCAACAAACCGGATCATATAATTCTTTTATCTGAAAACAAAACACCTATAGCAAGGTTTGGCAATTCCATGCCTGAAAACAGGTATCCCATAAGGTGTTCCCGGGAGTTTTACATGCCAGTATACTGATCCAGAGTGCCTTCGGCGCTACTTCATGGTTGATTCGTTCCCCCTTCAGGTTTCGATTGCATCGGGTTCGTCTGCGATTCGCAGCGGCTCTATTCTCCGAATAGGGTGCTTATCCGCGATGTTGTGATACAAATGTATGGACGTTCAATTGAACGTCCCTACACACCTGAATTCATTCGTTTTTTTTTCAATTCAAATATCAGATAATTCGGTAATCCCATTCCAGACAATGTTTTTAAAATTCATCGCAAAAGTGCCGTGACCACTATTCCGGCTCCCATCAATCCGGCATTAAATCGTAAATATACTCGCAGTGCTATTCCAGATATCTTTTTATCTCATCAGGAACAGTCCTGAGGTGGCGGGATGTTTTATTTATGAGTACCCACAGCACGGATATACATATCAAGGTGTTTTGAAAACATATGCACTTCCTCCTGAGTCATTATTTCCGGACGATGCGAGATAAATGCCGGAAGTGCTTTTGGGTTGAGTACCCATACGTCACTTTTTTTTGCTTCAGCAGTTGATTGAATATACCACCCTGGATAGACAACTACCGGTTTGATTTTAAACCTCCGGCCTGTTGACTGTTCAATCAGTTCCGTCAGCCAATTTTTCCCTGCTATTACCTGTGTAACTGGATTTCTATCGGGTTCAAATCCATTTTTCACTATTTTCTTTCCATCAAATAGCAGTTTTGCTTCACCTCTGTCCGGCTTTGATATGGTTTTAGTCTCTATAACATAAACACCAGATCGGTGAACTACAACGTGATCAAGATTAAATCCTTCACCGGGTATATCATGAAATACCTTTGCTCCATTTTCCCGGAGACAATCAAGAAACTGCCCAACAACTTTTTCACCATTAAGGCCCTGTTGCAGGTTCCTTATCCTTTTAAATTTTTTGTGTACCTTCCAGGTAGTTACACAAATAGAAATCAGGGCAAAAACACTTATTACATATGGACTTGGTGGATTTTTGGCGTACAATCGCCACCATTCATTCAATGCAAAAACAACAAGGAATAACGTAGGCAGTAAATACTGTAGCATATCAAACAAAATGTCATTAATTTCCTTATCGAGAGATTCACCGGGATTATGTAGCGGCTTTTTTTTAATAGGTGATTTCATGTGGTCCTCAAGCAATCCAGTTTTGGAATTATTTACAAAATGGTACCATTAAATCAGGATTGCCACAACCGGTTTTTCATTCGGGAGAAATAGCCAAGTCCCCGCTCACTCTGCCCCATCAACATTTCATTTTTTTTAACAGGCACCAAATTATTTTCTAATTGTTTTTTATAAAATATTACCACCACTGGAGGGTATGGTGTGCAGTAAACTTACATGTGAATGTCATTGTTTTTCCAACCGCAGAAAGTCTGTTACGGATTAACCTAACAGATTGTCATGAGTGTTAATTGGACCCTGTGCGTATGAACATCAGTTACGTGATTGTTCAGGAAACGGTTTGGGTATGGCCGAAGTTTTGCGAAGTGTAACGAAGCAAAATTTGGGTACAGCGAAGCGGAATCTGGCTACCGCTGTAGGTTGTGTTTGGGGCAGCTTGTTCTCCCGTTGTTTCCTGTTTGGTACCCCCACCATTATTAACATTCGCTGCCCTGTGCCCACGACGGGCACAGGGCACAAATGATCAAGAAATGTCAGGGCATTATCACGCATACTGAAATTCCGAATATCTCATTCAAACTTGTACAACATCAATAACCTTCGTTCCGGCAAAGTGATCATGCAAACACCTGCGCCCATTGCCAAAAATGAATATGCTGTCAACAAAATTCACAAATCCACCAATAAAGGGAATAAGGTTGAACACGACTATGAGCGAATATCTAAAAAAAACGACTTTAATCCAAGAGGGATTTTCTCCGGTCTGAATGTCTACCATTTTCATGTTCAGTAATCGTTTTGCTACGGTTTGTCCATTCGTATGGATAAGGTACCCATTGATCAATGCGTATGCGACAATACTTGCTAGCACCATTATTGCTTGCTGGATGGGTGACATCGTGGCGGATATATTGCCCTTTAACATTGGCAGAAAGAGCGGAAGCATCGCAAGTATTAGTATGACGCCGTCAATATAAGCGCCAGCCAGGCGCTTGCCACGCGAAGCCAACTTCTCTTTCTCTAAGCCATCTTCCGATTTGAATTTCTTCGAAACCTTGTACGCAATAATTGCAAAGAGTGCAAAGAAAACGGTCAGGACGGTCGGCCAGAAGGACGAAAAAGCAACCTCCATTCCGGTTTTATAAGCTGCTTCCCGTTGCAATTCAGGAACATTTGGCAATGCGTCTTGAATTTTCATGTAGGTTGTAATGAATCCGAGTAATCCCAGGATAGTGGGGAGCACAGATAGCCCTATTCCAATAAAGAGTCCTTTCCTGTTTCGAAGGCTAAAGACTACAAGTGGAATGATTAGAATCAGGGAAAACGCAACGAGCACAGCGAGCCACATGTACATTGACGCAGGGCTTGTGAAGCTGTCAACAACTGGAACAAAAAATCCAGGCATTCAAATCCTCCAAGTTCTTTTCAGGAAATTCAGGATGTTCCGCGCCATGGACGGCGACGGTTACTCTTGAAGGGGGTATCAATCTTCTCATATTTGATCTATTAGCCTTTCTTGGGATCTTGCATCTACCCAAACATTGCCTTCAACGTGGTTGGCGATAAAACAAGTTGCCGAAGGCAATTTGCCCTAAAGGCATATTGACCGGAGGGAACTAAGTTTTATTGCTTGTTGGTGGATGTTAACCGAAAATTAACTTGTTTTCATTCGTCTTTTGCGGCGGTTCTTTATAGTCCCTCCCATAACAGAAAATTGAAACACGTGCTTTAAAAGCTTTCTAATCTTATTATGTCAATATTGTAGATATCGCATTAAAGACGTTAAAAGACCCCTCTCTTTCGGAGAGGGGTTGAAAAAACTGAGAAATTATTGGGTAGAGGTTATGGTTTCCACTCATACCCTTTCAGGTAAATGTCGTCGATCCAGAGTGTTCCAGATAAAGGCCCATGGCTTCCGTCCACAAAAAATGTTATACCTATGCAATTTGAAATATCTAATGGAAGTGGCGGATCACCACCCCATCTTAACTGGACCAGTGTTGAAATTGCCACATCGTATTTTTCCCAGCTTGTAGAAACATTAATAAATGTTCTATAGTCAGACCCCAAAAGTTCAACAGAACTTACTGTAATACCTATACTCATGCTTTCAGATGTTTTGGCCCAAAAAGTGATTGTATCTAAACCTGTTAGATTTTTAGGCTCCCAATATTCGTTTAATTGCATTGCTACACCAACATAGTTTTCCATATCAAAATCCACCCTCATACAAGATGAACCACTACCATATGGATTTCCTTCTGCAGCAGTAAACTGAACAAAGTTGGTATCGATGTTTGTGAAATAGGATGATTCACCAGTGTATGTAGACCATGGGCCATTAAATTTGTTTAAAGGAAATGTTTTGCCATCATATGTCATCGTCCTACTTCCCTCACAATCATCCAACAACGTCCCATCTACAGTATTCAATATCCCAACCTGCCATATCTCTGACGTATCAGATACAATATCATTATCATCTGCACAGCGTGCGATTACCCGGACATCATAAATCCCGTAATCGATATAAGTAACTGAATCATACGGATTCTCCTGCCATTCACCTTCGGTGTCGTCGCCCCAGAGAAACCTGTACTCAACGTCATGTCCCTTGGTGCAGGTAACCGGTGTAACCTCGAAACCGTATTTCACATTCGGTTCTCCGTTCTGCGGGCCTGACGGTGCAGTGGGGGCTTCAACCCGATGGCTGTTGCGCACAGTTACTTCCCATGAAAGCGTGTCGGTAAATCCTTTGTCGTCACTGACTACTGCGCTAACAGTATGGCTGCCAAAGTCACTTGCCTGCGGCCCCCAGCTGATAATACTGTCGGTAATCATCATCCCGCCGGGTTTTGTTGAAAGTGAGAATGTAAGCGGATCGCCGTCGCTGTCTTTTGCATGTAGCGTGTCAACATACGGGTCACCATCGTCGACAAGTGCCAGCATGGTGGTGGCAACGCTCGTGAAAAACGGCGGGTAATTTATCGGTCCAACCCATTTCAGGGTAACTATGTAGTTTGCATTTGCACCGGAGGTAACGTGTAATATCGTATCTGCAGTGTAAAGAATAGTGTCTTCCCCGTAAAAAGTACCTCTTGCTTTAAGGCTCAGGGTATTATCTTCACCGCTGCCACTTGCCGCGAGGTAATCATATGAGAGTACGACGGTATCGTGGCTTCCGGCGGTGAAGGTGGAGTCCGCGCTGTAGGCAGTACCGTTTACGGTGAGCGTAAGTGCGACCGCACTGTCATGAATACCGTTAAACGAAACTTTCAGCGTGGAAAACAGCGCTGCAAGGTCAAGAGTAACCTCGGAAGTATCCGCCGGAATGGCCACGAACGTAGTGACCCCTTTATGAATACAGCTGTCGTTTGTGTCATATGTAGCCGCTGACACTCGCCATGTACGCGGAGCCTTGAGGTCTCCGATGGTGGTCTTTACGGTGTTGCCTCCAGTACCGCTTATGGATGTCGTGTCCTGGACGGTATCCAGTCCTGGGCAGGAAAGCGTAAGGATAAGCTTTTCGAGTGCAATGTTTTTTGCTTTGGCAAGTTTACCTATTACACCGATTTTCACCGTAATGGTTGCAGCGGCTGTCTGGTCACTAGCTGCAGTAGGTACACCGGTTGAATCCTGCTGGATGCAGCTGGTTGTCAGCAACGTTATTGTATAAAGAATACTGTATGTAACTTTTTGTAAGCTTAATATTGTTTTCATATATTGTGCCTTATTTTCAATTTTACCTCACATTTAATTGCTAATAGACTGCATAATTGTATATATGTTTTAGCGGAAATATGTTGGCATCTCTTGTTTATTCGAATATTACGTTATCAATATCAAGTGTGTCGGTTAAATTAGCTAACTCTTCACCTTTTATTTCCCAGTTTAAATGAGTGCATTTTGTAATGTCAAACTCAAAGTTATGTGCCCAAGGGCCAGGAAGTTTGAGTTCATCTATTCTTATAGTAATTTCCTGCCAACTACCTGGATTAACACGTAATTTATAACCGTAATACCCCCATTCATCGCCTGCCATTTCACTTCCTGGTTTTTCTGAGTATATATCAATATCCGAGGTTTGAACCTTAAACCAGACACTGTCAAGTACATGTACTCTTGACTTTATCGAGAATGATATCTGTGTTACGCCTGTGAGGTCCAATGGTGTGACTGTAAGATTTGAAAAACCATATTGTGATATATCTGCAACAGGTGCAAGCAGTGTTCCCATTCCAACAAACGGTTGTGCACATTTACTTCCTGCGCTACAATAATCTGCAGTCCACATATCTCCTAATGTAAATGCCATTGAGGCACAGTTATTATCACTAATGCTCTTAACATCAAAGTCATATACCTTAATCATCCATGTATCAATACTATTTCCAAATGCGTGACGTTCTCTTTCTGTGTATGGAGCGTTAATAATAGATGGTGTTGAGTTAGGGGCAATTTGAGCACGTTCGTTAGGGCCGACACCAATAATGTCATCATAGTAGTACCAATTATATTTAAGATTATTTAATGAGTTGTTATCACTAAAGTTGTCAAGTGTAAATGGTATGCCGTGATTTGCCAATGGCATATTCCCAAATCCTGCATCAACCTGCGTTACTCCCACAGCCCCAATAGTTACCGTAATCTCCGCAGCCCCATGGGGAATATCCGGCCCGACCCATTTAAGCGTAACCGTGTAATTACTGTCAACACCGGTACGTGCGATAACGGTAGTGTCCGCGGCATACAGCACCGTGTCATTTCCGTAAAAACTACCTGAAGCTCGCAGGCTGAGTTCATATTCAACACCTTCGGTATCCGCTGCAAGATAATCATACGAGAGAGTCACGGTATCTTCCTCACCAGCGACGAAAGCGGTATCAAGCGTGTCAACTTCTGTAATACCAAGCTGAACTGCAGTCACACTGTCGGGCAGGTTGTTGAACGAAACATTAAGCATACTGTATTTGGCGTCAAGATCAATTGCAACATCAACAGTATCCGCCGGGATGGTGCTGAACTCTTTGCTTCCGCGGTGGATCTCTTTATCATTTTCGTCAAGTGTGGTAACCGCAAGAATGTAATCCTCAGGTGCGGTGAGTTCCAGGAATGTCCTCTTCACCGATGTTTCACCAAAACCTTCAAGCTCGGAGGTATCAGTCAGAAACACCGAATCAGTCTCTTTCACTACAATATCAATAATACACTTTTTCATCTCAATCGTAGTCGTCTTCGCAAGAAGCCCTATCTTACCAAGTGTGATATCCACCGCCACTGCACCGGTTTCTGTGATCGCTGGTGTTTCAGTCTTCGCCGGATTGCCACCAGTACATCCGGTGGTGAACAACAGTGTTGCAGCTGTGCCTGTGACAACCAGTAGTGTCATCAGGTTACTATGTAAATGTTTCATCGTGTGCTCCTTTGCACGGTATGGTGGTGTTTGTTTACGAATCTATTTGTATAGCGCTATTTAATACGTTGTTAAACGTTGCCCTCGATACAACCTCCGGTCATTCGGGCAACGATGGAATTATATCGAGATGTGCCTGTCATCTGCTTTTCTCAGGCTTCCCCGAATCATCAAACTCCGAATCAACTTTAACAGTCCCCGGCTCTTTAAGGTCTATTACTATCTCCCCGAGATAGCCGGTTGCAGGCTTTGTTCCCGGAGTTATCACAACTTCTATCTCCTCGTCTCCATTTTCAGTTTCGATGATCTCAATTTCGGCACTGCCGTCCTCATTCCTGATGATGCGTGCGGTGACAGTACTGGTGTCATTGTCCTTTATAATATCCATAGTGAAGTACAGGGTGTCATTTTCTGCGGTAGTCATTACATATCCGCTGTCCAGCCTCTCGATAACACCGTTATCCATGTGGATGTTGTTGATGGTGATGTTCTGGTTGTTATTGACTGTCGTGATATTGAATGTCTGTTTAATGATGATTACTATCGTGATATCAACCTCCCTATGCTCACTCATTTTAAGAGTAAGACTATCTTTTCCACCGATAACGACACCCTCACGAGTTACTACGATATCGTAAATACCAGCTGAAAGAGAATCAAATTCATAGCTGCCGTCGGTGCAGATAAGCGTTTTAAGAGGCTCATTCTTTTTATCTGAACGTTTGGACAATTCTTCGGCGTTATCAACCCATGCATATAACTCAACCGTTACGGTATCGTTCGACTTTTCGTTGTCTTCGGTGAGCAGTTTGCCGAAGAGCGAACCGGCATTGGTATCATCCGCTGTTCCCGCAACATTACCTCCCCTGTTGCAGAGCAACGTAAATGCCGCAATAAGAGTAATAAACAGGAGTTGTTTCATGAGCAATCCTTCCTGGTTTCAGAGTAAGCGTGAATCGCAATTTTGCATACACGATCCGCATCCGCCTCATCTTTATGTGCAATGGAGATTATTTCAGATCTAAGCTGTTTGATACGGTTGACGATGTGACGCAGCCCCTGTTCGGAAACACTGACGGTAACCAGTGAACTGTCATGCGTACCGGGTACATCCTCATCAAGAATAACCCTGAGGATATCATGGTTTTTCAAATGATATTGCCGCATAAGTTCAGCTTTGAAGTTGTCTCCGGTTGTCAGGACTTTTTCGGTAGGCTTGAGATATCCCTTCTCGTTTTCCGCAACGAGTCCCAGTTCACAAAGAGTTCTAATTGATTCTTCTATCTCTTCCGGCTTAACACGGTCACACAACATTTCTGAAGCATTCTTATAATCACCCTTGAAATCCCCAATCTCAAGAAATGCTCGCACTGTCGGATTATACCAGTTTTTATAATAGGAATAGGTATCGGTATCGATGATTTTTCTTGGTGTATGATTCAGTTTGATAATTCGTTCAAACCAGTAGTTCTTCTCTGCCTGTGGTTTAGCCTGCCGGTATCCCACCATGGCGCGAAAGTAGTCTTCCTCATTCCCAGTAAGCCCGATCATCTCTATCAATCTGGTAAGTACATTTGCACCGATCTTTTTTCTGCCATGTTCAATATCATTGAAAAAACTCCGGTTCTTTTGTCCGAGTTTTTCGTTGAGAACTTTGTGCGTTAATTTGGGATTGCGTTTCTTTTCCGCTTCCCGCCATGCCTGAAGGTAGTCGGTATGTTTGAAAAATTCATAAATGTTGGGATCCATATTCATACTGTAACTCAAAGGTTAATGTGAAACTTTTTATCGCTGTATGGTTTCAATATATAAAGTTTGCTGTCCTGCAACAATGGCAAAACAATCAAGATGTTCACCATTTTTGGGTACGTGCATTAAAGTATCTGATTTCAGGCGTTTTAGGGTAAACGGTATATCAAGTAGCAATTTATTTTATCAGGTATTATTTGTTGATTATTTTAAATGTATTCATTTTTTTACTGCCGCATATTTTGTTTTTAATTTTCGGTTTATGTACACGTCAGCGTAGAACGACCAGTTACCCAACAGCCCCGCCACAGACTTGTGCCGAACCCCGTCGAGGCATCCCGGCGTGCATCCCGCTCAGCGGGACCACACCGGGCGTTGATTCGCTACGCTCACCCCTACGGGTCCCGATAGCATCGGGATCTACACTTAGTACATTCCGTTCGCCGGTTGCCTCTGTACACGGGGCAGGCGGAAGTTGCTCCTGTTCCATTACCCTTCAGTTGCACCCTTACTTTTGCAGGGTGTGGTACGGTTTTCCTCGATCTACCCGGCCGAGTTTTGGAGACCGGCGCTTCGCTGAACCTCGATACCGATCCGTTCTCCGCCCGCCTCCCGAAGTTTCATACGGAGGGCAGGTAGCAAGTACCCGCCTTCGCCATAGCAGCTTCGCGCAGGCAGGCTGCGAAGGATGAATGGTTGGTTAGCCTTACCGGATAAAGACTTTTTTGCAGCGCTTCTTTTTTTCCTTTCTGAAAACTCACTCTATAAGAAGTGTCCGAGATTGGCTTGGCGCACCAAAGGGTCGCGCAACTGGCGCTGTATGTCTTTGCAAATAGCAGCCCTTGCGCTGTTGGTTGCTGTTTTTTGGCGATTCTTCTATCCGGGGCGCGTCATTCAATTTATTTTTTATTTTGCCAATTTTCTTATCATTGTTTCCTCTAAATATTTTCTATCTAAATCGAGAATATTTGATTTCCAAGCATCGAAACCTCCAGTTTCTGCATTCAAAATATCAAAGGACATTTTGGTTAGCAGCTCAATTGCTTTTTTTCTGTGTTTATCACCATTTACAACAAAGTAGGAAAGAAGAATTATTGCATTGCACTGTTCGAAAATATTTGTCCCAACCATGTAATCTTCATTAAGAAAATTAAAAATCTGTTTGATGATGTCTTCAATGGATGGATTTGCTAAATCAATTTTAATTTGTCTTTTAAGTAACTCGCATGCATCGATATAATGTTTATCGTGTTTTGAAATATCTATTGTCACTTGAATATTATTTTTTCCTCGAATAAATTGATGAACGATGTCAATTAAATAATCTTTAGAATCATCCAATAGATGAGAAATAATAAATTCTGGCCTATACACCTTAGAAAAAAGCTTAAAGAGTTTTATTCCGATCAATGCTGGTCCAATTCTTTTAACAAAATGAATCCCTGATAATTTCTGATTAAGTTCAGGAAACTCTTGAAACCAGTCAGAACTGATTTTATTCCAAATCAATTTTTGTGAAGCGTCCATATGTATTTAATTTACTTTCTTTTTTGCGCCCCGGTCTTATGTCCTTTTGTCTTTTGCGCCAAAAAATGGCGCACAACGGGTTCGACCACATATGTTGTTTGTGAAGCGTAGCGTAACAAATGACATATTGGTCGTGTTATTGGCCCGTTTCCGGCTCGTGCTTTGCTTCTCTTCGCGCGCTTTTTACACCTGTTCTTAAACTTATTTAAATACTTAAGAATTTTTTCACAAACATTCACAATGTAAACCATTATATCTCTTTATTAATCTTTAGTTTTATCTTTTTAAAAACATTATCCATTACAACTAAACTTAACCCAATAAAAAGATTTACTATAAGTGGTATCATCATAATTGCAAATGGGTTGAAATATTCTAAGTCCTCTAAGCCAATAAACAATGCAACAAAAAATTGATACAAAATAAAACAGGAAATAAAGAGAAGTATGGAATTTAATATAGATTTCTTTTTAAAAATGATAGCCAAAGATAAACCTAAGAACGCATTTGATAAAATTGAAAAGGCTAATGCAATCTTCTTATAAATTTCATATAAATATTGTCGTTTAACTTTTGGAGATATGACCATATTCGCTTGGTCTATATATAATTCAGAAATGGTTTTTTCACGATCAGATTTATAATTGTTAGGATTTGAACTACCACTTGCAACAGCTAATCGATCAGCAATGATATGATTAAAATGTGGAACGACATAACTTGTGAAAAGAAGTAAAATTACCGATAAAGATAAAAAAATGAATATTTTTTGTTTAAAATAAACGATTATTTCTGTTAAGCTATTTATTCTACCTCTATAGGTAAAAGCAGTTGCAAAAATTATCGAACTTGGAAATGCTATTGAAAAAATCCAAAATATTTGAAATGAAAATGCGATCAGATCAACATAGAATTTACTATACAGTATAATACCCAAATATGTGTAAATTAAAATAGCTAATGTCCATATGAGAACAGATTTGAATATTTGTTTTTCAATTATTATCATATTGTTTTTTTTCAACTAAAAATTTCCTATTCACTTATTTTTAAAAGTGCGATTTTTTTTCGCACGAGACGGATATGGCCACCAACTCTGTCAATCACGAATATTTTTTCGTTTTTGACCCCGTTTAGGAACAAAAAGCGAACTTTTTTCCACGGTAAAAATGATCATCAACCAAAATCAACAAACCGGATCATATAATTCTTTTATCTGAAAACAAAACACCTATAGCAAGGTTTGGCAATTCCATGCCTGAAAACAGGCATCCCATAAGGTGTTCCCGGGAGTTTTACATGCCAGTATGCTGAATCATCCATAGGTGTGGTTCTCCGGCGCAGTTTAAACGAATCATACTGACAATACATGATTCGGGAAGTATGGGAAAATTATAAGCGGCAATAGTTTAAAAAGGTTTGTGGTGAACGGAATACCATGTATCCACTTGAGTGCATATATTTTCTTTTACTTTATTCAAACAATCTTCAAGCCTCTTTAAATAATATGGCCTTGTTTTCTTTTTTAATTTAGCTCCAGCACAAACCAGTCTATAAACAATAGCAGGAATAGGGGTTTTTAATCCAATTTCAAGAGGGCCTATATCATCTGCATATGTTACATTTACATCGGCACCTTTTGAGATTAACAAATCGACTATTTTTCGAAAAAATACTGCGCCATTGTGGTTTATGGAAAGAGACACCCACGAGAGTGCCGCCAGTGGAACTACCAGTTCCCCCTCAACAATTTGCCGGACCAACTCCCGATTTTGCGTTTGTTGTCACTAACGTTCCCCAATGAGATGTATTTGTGCTTCGCACTTGCCAATTTTATACACTGCATTGTGAGAGTCTGGCAAGCTGAAAAATACCTCAACCCCCGCTCACGAAGAACCGACCTCCTTGCGGTAGCTATGCCACAACCTTGCTTTTTTTTTAACATTTCACCTGTTTTTCAAAATATAGTCAGGTTTTGATTCAAGGTACTCAATAAGCTACCTGATAAATGGTGAACTTCAGTTTCTGCTCTATAGTCTCTTCTTTAGAAGGGATTCCTCCCTGAAGCAGATAATCACGCATGTTAAAATCGGCATATCGTTTGTCCGAGATTCCCGAGCGATATTTATTCCTATTGTTTTCAGGAAATGTTTTAAAGGTGTCAAACACGTCGATGTAGCCATCATTGTTTTTGGGAGCGTTCTTTCTGACATTATCATTATAGTATTTCAGGTTGTAAAAATAGGCGAACCGGTTATGTACTTCTTTAGAGGTACTATACATCGTATAATTGATAAGAAGAGAATGTTCCACGTTGGTAAAATCCTTGATAATTATCGTATCCCTATAAACATTAAGCTGCTTATCATAGGTTACCTCATCTTTTTTAAATGTGGATTTCTTCCACCCGGCACCCTTCAATGAAATAACAGTATCTATAGTAAGAAGCGGCTTTTCAGAAAATTTCAGAAAAGCGTCGAGTGCATCGACATGCTTACTTTCTGGATAATACGATGAAAACATCTCAAAGGATTCCCGTCTGTTTAAGGGGTACCCCCAGCGGATGAAATAATAAAAGGCTGACTCTTTGGTTGCATCTGATACTTTTTCATCGGTGGTATCTATATATCTTTTAAGTATACCGGCGGATTTAGCGTAGCTACCTCGTTCGTAAAGAGATTTCGCATAGCGAATATCTTTGACACTGATGGGTTCTTCTTCGATGGTTTTGATCTTACCGGAGAGTACCACCTGATAGGTTCCATCAACAGTATACCCGACATCCACAATTTGAAAACCTGGAAGCAGCACACTCTCCGCCTTTGACTCGACATAGTCGTAAGCAATTTTAAAATTCTCGACTATTGTTTTTGAACTCAGGGTAAGTCCCGCCTTATCGCATGCCTGTTTTTTGGCGTCAAGTATCGCTTCTTTCCGGTCTTTCTGTGCGCCATCATTTTTGGCGTCGCTAATTCCTTTTACGGATATATCGATTATCGACTGTGCATTGAGAGCGACCGAAAGTAGAAGAATAAATAGGCAGCTCATTTTTTTCATAGGGAACTCCTGTAGGTTATAGAGATGAGTGTAATGTCATATCTAAATTTACTTTTTGGGTTACACGAACCATAGTATTAACCAGGCAATGAAATACCTTTAAGTGGTTTTTACGCTCATGGTGAGCACATTCGACAGGTGGTACACTGAGCCTGTCGAATGTGCTCAGTGTACCACCTGTCGAACTATAGCAATGCACTTCGACGAGAACATTGTGAGCGAATTTGTGCATATTTAATTGCCGGACTAATAATACCATACGATTCGGGAAGTATGGGAAAATTATAAGCGGCAATAGTTTAAAAAGGTTAGTGGTTCACGGAATACCATATATCCAGATGCCCTCTTGGTACTTTGAAAGTAACCGTGTTACGATGTGAAGGATCTTCTCCCGATCAACTGGGCAAATAAAAATGCCGGTGTAGCAATCATATACCCAAAAAACTGAGGAACTGCTTTCGTAACACGGTTACTTGCATATAGCCTTTGTTATGCCTACGTGCTTTGGTTCCTGTACTTGTTTAATATTTTTATAAATTCCATATTCTGTAAAAATCCCTTCCAATCATCATCGTTCTCCACAAAGTTGACGGATATTTCCTTCTTGGTTAAACTTAAATCTAAATAAAATAAAGCATCATTTGTGTTCCCTCTTAAAGCATACCCGCAGGCTAAATTATAACAATGTCCGCCCAATTCAACTGCCTTTTGGTATTTCTCGAAGGCTTGATGGTACAATTCGTCCGCTTCTTGCCCTTCTTTGGTCTCTGCCAAATATCCTAAAATAGTACCCCAGTTGTTATAGGCTTCGTGCATATCTGGTTTTATTTCAATAGCCTTTTGGTATTTCTCGAAGGCTTGATGGTACAATTCGTCCGCCTCTTTTCCTTCTTTGGTCTTTGCCAAATATCCTAAATTAGTACCCCAGTTGTTATAGGCTTCGTGCATATCTGGTTTTATTTCAATAGCCTTTTGGTATTTTTCAAAGGCTTGATGGTACAATTCGTCCGCCTCTTGCCCATCTTTGGTCTTTGCCAAATCTCCTAAATCAATACCCCAGTTGTAATAGACGTCGTGTTTGTCTGTTTTTATTTCAATAGCCTTTTGGTATTTCTCAAAGGCTTGATGGTACAATTCGTCCGCTTCTTGCCCTTCTTTGGTCTCTGCCAAACTTCCTAAAGCATTACCCCAATTGTTATAGGCTTCGTGTTTGTCTGGTTTTATTTCAATAGCCTTTTGGTATTTCTTAAAGGCCTGATGGTACAATTCGTCCGCTTCTTTCCCTTCTTTGGTCTCTGCCAAACTTCCTAAAGCATTACCCCAGTTGTTATAGGCGACGTGTATGTCTGGTTTTATTTCAATAGCCTTTTGGTATTTCTCAAAGGCTTGATGGTACAATTCGTCCGATTCTTTCCCATCTTTGGTCTTTGCCAAATCTCCTAAATCATTACCCCAGTTTGAATGCAAACCTGCAAGTAGGCTTTGAAGATTATCATCTGATAACCCTTTTACTTTCTTTTCAATACCTGATATTATTTTTTCATCATATTTTTTGGAGATTAGTAAATTGATTATTTCTTTCTTCAGTAAATCAATCTTGTTTTCTTTAACATTTTTTAAAGATTCAACTTTCCCTTGTTCGAATTGTTGGATTGCTTCCTTAACTTGTCTTTTAGATATCTCTAATCTTTCTTTAACACCTTTAATAACATCTTTGTCATCAATATCTACAATTTCATTCAGCATTTCTTTTAAAGCTGTGAAAGGCTTATCGACAATACTGGGCTGACCTAATCCCAATACACTATTTAATTTTAACATAAATGAATCAGAATCAAATCCTTTTATGATTGATGCATTTGTATTTGGTTCAGAAATAAATTTTTGGACAGCTTCATTTGGATCATTATCATTATATGTTACCCAATATAGTCCATTGTTAAACCGACCAAGGTTCTTTACATGCTCAAAAATGGGGTCTTCACCACTGTAGCCTATAAAGACCCACGGTCGTTTATTCTTTATAGTATCAAATATTCTTGGAACAGTATTTTTTACCTTTTCCATCTCTTCTGGCGTGTTAAGTAACCATAGTCCATGGTTTTGACCATGAAGGTAAACTACAGATTTTTCTTTAAATGTTGATGTAGTAAAATCCTTTAGAATTGCCATGTCGTAAGTAGATGGGAATATGTTGAACAATGCTAATGCCCTTAGCATTAAATTGTCAAAATTAACAGTTAAGACATAATCAACAAATCCCTCCTTTAATAATTGTGCTAAATAAATATGTGTAACATTAATTTTTGCTTCGTTAATGTATTTTTTCAACAGTTCATCTCTTTGGTCAGGCAGGAGGCAATCCATCAATTTTGCATAAGTTCTTTCTTCCTTTCGCAAATCTTTAATAAAAGGACTATCGGAATAATCGTTTAAGATTTGTGTTATAATTTCACCAGCTAATGGAATATTGCCAGAACGCGAAGCACCAGCGCCCAAGAAAAATATTGGTTGTGGCTGATTATTTTCTCTTGCTTGTTTGAGCAAGTATGCTAAATGTTCTATTTTAATTTCTTTCATTATTTCACCTGTTTACTTTTGTTTTTAGAATGAGTGATAACGGGTTGCAGCTATGAGTAGTTTTTCGACCGAACGGAAGAAAAATTAGCCGTCGGGCCGAGGAGTGAAACAACGAGCTTATAGCTGCTGTTATTTTTATGTATGCATGCAAATTTAATATCTTTACAAATTAAGGTTGTCATTAACTTGTTCCAAAAAGAAATCTTTTGATCGAGCCATTGATGCAGATTTGAATTCTGTGATTTTAGAAGAAATTGCCTCAACTTCCTTTTTCATCTCAAGTTCATCCATTTTTTCATTAAAACGTCTTCTAGATATAGAGATATTCCAATATGAATAAATGAATGTTGATACACCTAAAACACCTATCATAATGGAAGGGAAATACTCTTTCATATAATAGCCCCAAAAATCGCTAAATCTTGTCACGTAAATTGATAATAAGGAAAATAAAGTGCCGATAATTCCGATTGTCATTATCGCAATATTTAATGAGCTTGATTTTTGAGCTTCTTTCTTAAATGATATTTTTTCAAGATTTTCCTCAAGAGATTGGCGCCTTTCATTTAAAAGATTTAACTCACTTTCATATTTTTCAAAAACATTTCTTAATCTCTTATTTTTTATATCTTGAATAAAATTATATCTCTCAGGAAATAACTCGACTATAACGTCAAGAAGTGCTATTAATAGATGATTAGGTTTTTTAATATCAATTGGAATTTGTCTGGCTCCAAAAGCCTGTCTTATAGAGAAATCAAAAGGTAAAGGTGGAAGTTTATTTAGTTTCTGGAAAGTATATTTCATTTCATTATATGTTTTACTATCCCTTGCATCAATTTTGTTTATTAAACTTTTTTTATTGTGTGGTAAATTATTGCCGAGTCTAATCATTAAATTTTCAGTTGCATCGCTTGATATTGAATCTGCCTCTGATACAAATACTGAGCAATCAACATACTTCAAAATTGTGAGAGTGGCAGTGTTGTACCCTGCTGACAGATCTATAAAAATATAATCGTATTCTTTTTCGAAATTACTTAAAATATAATGCAAAGAATTATAATCAATTTCATTTTTAACATCCTCATTAAATGATGTATTTGATGGGATGATGTCTAATTTATCTGTAATTGATATAGCTGTAATGTCCATATTTTCTTGTACGTTTAAAATACCTTTGTTAGCTTTTTTATAGAAGTTTTGGAAAAAGTATGACATGCCATTTGTCGCAAAGTCAAAATCTAAAAGAAGGCATTTTAAATTTAATTCACTAAGTAATTTTGCTATTGAAATACAAACAGTCGTTTTACCTGATCCACCTTTGCCGCTAATAAAAGCGATAGTTCTGTTGTCATTATTCATCGGGAAACCTCCCATTGCATTCTACTCATTCTTATTTCGTCTATTTTTAATTGTGCGTAAAATATAACACCTTGGCTATGTAATTCATCTCTTATTTTTCCAGACTCTAATAGATTCAGGATTGAAGAATATATTGTTGATATATTATCTCGTGTAATTCTATCGCGATCAATCCCATTGGCCTCAAAGCAATCTTTAATATCTTTTTCTGTGAGCTTAAATTGAAGAATAGGATCAAATATCTTTTCTAACAAATCTGAGATTACAACGTTTGATGCTTTTTTCATTGTCATTTTTAATTTGTATTTTTTCCCAAGTTTTAATATCGATAATATACTTGTAAGATCTGCTTGGTCCTCAATAATCGTATCAACAACTCCTGCAATCCATTCTTCTTTCTTAAGAACTTTTCCATTTCTTATTACGCTGATAATTTCATTTCTTTTTTCGATGTAACTTCTATAAGCACCAGGTATATTGCCATCAACAGGATGTAAGTTTTGATTAAATGAACCTTTTTTAACTTCTTGAACCTGTTTTATTTCTCTTTCTTGTTCCATAAATTGCCTTACTTATAGCAGATGTGAAAGTGCCATTTTTTTCTATTTATAATTTGCATGCATATTGAAAACAACAGCACCAATCATGCAACTCAATCACGTGATTGCTGCCATAACGCAACAAAAAGCGAAACACACCCTGCAAATGAACTGTATATAAAAACGGAGCGTTGTTTTATCGTTATTAAAAAGGAATTCCTGCAACTGCGGTTACCCTGTTCACCCCCGGCCGGAGAAACGGAAACTGCGGGCGGGATCAATTATTAATATACCTACGGTCGGTTAACCGGTCAAAAATAAATATGCGGGAAATGCGATACTTCAGTCTTTTATGGTCGGCGCCACGGTCGGTATCGTTACCTGCCTGAAAACTGACCGTTTCCGGGAGTGGAATCGGTATCGCGAAAAGTGTGATGATTCGAAGAATTGAGGAATTATTGCGGGGATATTCCGGTATCGGGGAACAAAATGAAAACAACCGCGGTCGCCAAGATCACTCCCGACGCCGCGGCTGCTTTACCATTCATTATCAACCTTCAACTGCCACGGCTGCCGGCGCCGCCGGTTCCGGTAGTACTTCGGTCTCCGGAGAGCGTTGTTCCTTTGACGAGTGACTGCCGCCGAGATCATGGATGTTTCTGGCCGCTTTGTATTGGAGATAAAAATCGAGGTCTTTCTCCCTGAGCGTTTCCAGTATGGTGTCCAGATCTTCCCTGAGGATATCGTCGGCTTTTTTGAACATATTATGCATGACCTGATGCGTGGCTTTCGATTCCGTGAATTTCCGATCCCGGGTATCGGTTGCCTCGCGGTATGCTTCGGTTGCCTTGACGAATTCCTCGATTTCCCCGGCTG
>JBNLDC010000053.1:0-131234 GCA_050304135.1 Chitinispirillaceae bacterium
CAGGATCAACTCAAATGGCAGCGCTTGAAACCACTTGAAAAATTCATGAAACTGGTTAACCGACATCTTGAAGGTATTCTCAACTATTGTGATGTAAAGGTACCACTTGGAAGAGTTGAGGCGCTCAATGGTGTAATAAAATGAATAATCAGAAAAGCAAGAGGGTTCAGAAATCATAGGCATGGTGCCCTGAAGATAATGTTCTTAACTGACAACAAAGCATACGAGACTTTAAACAAGTGCTTCCATACTTAAACTGGAATGGCCGTTTTTTTAAATTAAAATGATAAATCAATGTTCGTCAAGAAAACCGGAGATTCGGGATAATGGTATCACCCGAGGCCATGTTATATTTAAGATTTTAAAGAGTGCACGGCGAAAAAAACGGCGCACTACTTCGCACATCAGCGGAAGCCTGTAATGCATCGGTAAATCTTCGCTATGCTCACCCAGGCGGTACCGCAGTCCGTTGGGCACTATGCTTAGGCAGCTCAAATAAAAGAAAACCGTGTGAAAGAAAATCAAAAATGATATCCAAAACATCAAAAACGACGACCTGTAGAATAAAAAATATGGATCAAGAGCCTGGCGCAGACCTTTGTGAAATTGCTCCTGTTGATAGATTCCGCCATCCGAAGATAGTGTATATTCACTACATGACTACACACCTCCGGAATCGCTCCTGATGCCCTCCTGTCCTCATTTTCCCCGCTGCGGCGGTTGTACTTCCCTGACGACCCCGTATGTGGAACAGCTTGCTACTAAACAGCACTATCTTGAACAGCTCTTCGGCTCTCTGACTAATACCATACCACCGGTAATCGGAAGTCCGCAAACGGAGTATTACCGGCACAAAGTCCAATTGCCGTTCGGTACCGGTGGGAAAAGTACTGCAAAGCGTCCCAAACTCGGTTGTTACGCCACTGATTCCCATACCGTTGTCGATCAGTATACCTGCCGTATTCAGGATCGCGATCTGAGCACGATCGCCTGGACGGTACGCGAGTGGGCCGGCAAAAGCGGCCTCCCGGTGTATAACGAACGGACCGGAAAGGGCTTGCTGCGGCATGTCGTCCTGCGCAAAGGTGCCGGAACAGGCGAGGTACTTATCGGACTCGTTACCAACGGGGGGCGTGTTGACGGAAGCAGGAACCTTGCGCGACGTCTCCTTTCCATGCTCGAAAAGAAACCACTCTCCGGTTGCACTGTTGCCGGTATTGTTCAGAGTGTCAATACCCGCCGCACCAATGTGGTACTCGGAACCGAAGAACATATATGGTGGGGGAGGCCGTATATAAAGGAACTGCTGGGTGCGTGGCGGTATAAAATGGAACTCTCCACTTTTTTTCAGGTAAATCCGTACCAGACACCGAATTTATACAATGAAGTCCTACGTACTATCGTTCCCGGCTCGCGGGTACTTGACTGCTATTGCGGAGTGGGGAGCATAGCTCTGTGGATCTCCCGCACGGCGGAGCGGGTGCGGGGTATCGAAGAGAATCACGCTTCAGTAAAAGCCGCACGTACCGCGGCAAAGATCAATGGCGCGGACAATGTGCAGTTTACCACCGGTGATGCCGAAACGGAACTCTGCCGCGGTGTCACTGACGGATATCCGTGTGTTGTTGTTGATCCTCCCCGCAAAGGACTGACCGAAAGTTCAATTGCCGCAGTGAAGAATTCCGGTCTCGACAGAATCATTTATGTATCCTGCAATCCACAGACACTGGTGCGGGATGTACAGCTGCTGCATCCGGAATTTCATCTTACTTCGCTGCAGGGAGTTGACATGTTTCCTCATACCGCGCATATTGAAACCGTGGCGGTGCTGGAGCGGTAAGCTTTTTTTCCAATTACAGAAGCGATACGATTTAAAGGTGTCGTGTTACGGCTGAAGGCCGGCATTGCAGCGGCATCCGTATGTCGTCGCTACTATCCGATTTCCGGAGTAGTGTTGTTTCCGGAAATTTCATTTCCGTTTATTGTGACCAGGAATGATTACAATAAGCATACAGACTTACCTCTCCCTGGCCCGGAAAACATACATGAAAAAATCACCCGTTTCTACCCAGATCAGGCACCTGGCAGAACCGCTTCAGAACAAGTCCGGCACAGCAATGGTATTTGTTCTGGTGGTTGCGGTCATTGGCGGGATAGTAATGGCATCGTTTTTTTTCACCAGCAGGTTAACCATAAAAAAAAGTGGTAACAGAAGAGCCAAGGTCGGTGCGCTGAATATAGCGGAGGCGGGAAAAGAAACTTTTTATGCCAAATTACTGAATGACCAGAGCTTCACTCTTCAGCCCAACGCATCGGTAATGGTGTATACCGATGAAGTATTCGGAAACGGTACGTATTCAGTAAAATGTATTACTAATGCCGATATCAACAGGGTTACCGTGCAGGCCTGGGGGCGTGAAGGGGCGAATTGTGTGAAACTGGAAGTTGAAGCGGAAGTGACCCCTACGGCGCCTCTGAACTTTCCAACCAATATCGGTGGATTGATCACTTCCCGCTACAGTGTTGATCTGACCGGAAATGTCACTGTTGACGGGAGAGATTATGATTCTCTTGGTAATCTGGTTGGAAACGGTGGTTACGGAGTATACACTTGCATGAATATGAATATCAACGGAAGTGCAGTAGTGGGAGGCAATGGAGTCGCTCCAGTCGCCAAGGGTGCAATAGCACCGGTACGCAGCAGTGTATGCTATGAGATGGCTCCCATTACATCAAGTTATTCTTCACCAGAGGCGTTTCTGGGAGTTCCGGTCGGCAGTCTTGACAGGTTCAAAGTGTCTGCACTCCCGGCTTCATTTGAAGGAATTGTTTATATCGACGGGGATTGCACATCAAATGATATCGGAAATTCCGCCGGTATACTGATCATCCATAACAGTACTTCCACGGCACAACTTCATCTGAATAAAGGGACGTTTAAAGGTCTGATAATTTGCGATGTGATGGATAAAAGCAACGGTAATTTTTCAACCCTCGGAGCAATAGTAGCACTCGGTACCAGTAAAAATTCCAAATTCGGAAACGGCAATGCCGTGTTGCGCTACAGCTCACAGGTACTGTCAAATCTGGACTATTATTGTAAAAATGTCCAGAAGATGCTCTCCGAACTTTCGTGGAAAGAGATGTCGTGCAACTGATACAACCACATTGAATCAATCGGTAACTATCATCCTGACCAGTTCTTCATCCTGCCCGGGAACCTCGATAATCCTCCGTTCCCGACGTTTCCCTATTACTGTATGCAGCTTCCTGTACTGCAAAGTCAAAGTGATCAACTCCTGTTCTTCACCTGACAGTGTCGGCGCCTTACAGAGGTTGATAAAACGTGCCAGACGGAACGCGGTGACCAGTGTTTCCGTATCGACTGATCCACACCAGGGCCAGGTGCTCGAACCGGCGCAACGTTGCGGTGGATGTGCATCAAACAGTGAACGATCTTCAAAACCGGGTAGTCCCGGAACCGGGTAAAACATCGACATACCGATCGCTGTGGGGCGTTGTTGCAGAAAATGGAGATTGGCGGCGATACTCTCCTTTGTATCCCCGGGTAACCCGCAAATGAGATAGGCAACCACCGGTACTCCTGCTTGTCGGGTAATGGTGAGCAACCGGTCAAAGTGAGCGGCATTTCCGGCACGGTGTTCATCGGCGAGTATTGTAGGTGAAACTGATCCGATGGTAAAATTGAACTGTCTGAAACCTGCGGCAATCAGGTCTGAACAACGCTTTGGCGTCAGGAGCCGGTAATCAAGTCCGTTTTCAGCGAAGAACGCTGTTTGAGGAAACCGTTTGCGGCACGCCGTCAGCAATGCAGTAAAAAAAGGTACATCGTAGAGCAGGTTGTCGTCTTCAAAGTTGAACTGTACCTCAGTTCCCGCTGGCGGTCCCGGGAGTTCCTTTACCATGTTCTCGAATTGCCCCAATGCGGTGTGCCGGAATTGCCTTCCGTGGGTCAGGTGGTTTGAGCAGAAGCGGCAACCGGCGGGGCAACCACGGGAGAGTGAGGTTGTATAACGGATTGCTCCGTTTCTGCCCGGTGTTTTCGCAAGGACCGGAAGCAGAGATTCATGGTCAGTATGAATATGCGAACTTGAATAGCATCGTTTTCCCGCTGTTTTCCAACCGAGATGTGGTACCTCCTCAGGATTTTTCTGAGATCCGTTGAGGTAGTGCAAAAAAGGAGGCAGGGAAACTTCCGCTTCGCCGCTGAGGGTATAGTCGATGCTTTTCCGCCTAAGAAAATTGTCGGGGTAGACCGAAACACCCGCACCCCCGGCAACAATCACTGCCGAGGGAAACCGTTTTCTGACCAGATCAGCCAGCTCGAGTGCAGGAGTGCTGTAACAGTACGCAAAGCAGCAGAGAAAAACCAGATCCGGATGCAGCGGTTCCATTGCAGTTACCATCTCACGGTACTCTTTTCCGAAATGTTGGAACCGGGTAAAAAATGAGCCCCTTCCGGTTTCTCCGTTCAGAATATGTGGCGTAAGGTGGCTCAAAGCTGAGGGAAGCGGTATCTGTTTGCTCCCGGGTGATTCTTTCAATCCGTCAATGAGCGTTCCGGTGTACCCATGCTGCTGCAGTACTATTCGGACGGTTTCCGCTCCGAGCGATGTACAACGATGTGGTGTTGCATAGAAATCCTGCAGGGGAGGGACGGCAATAACAACTGAAGCTGATTGCTGAAGCGTTGGTTGCATGGAAGTGGAGATTGAAATCTGCCCTTAAAAAAAGAATGCGCCGGCATTGCACCGGCGCCTTCCGCTTCACCCAAATTGCTGCAAGAGGGCCTTGCAGGTAGGAATAGAATTGCTGGTAGTTTTAATATAAGAAGAAGTGTTACAGTATGCAACTTTTTTTTAAAAAATATCAGAAATATTCCGATTTTTTTTGCACAATGCGGGTGGAGGATGCGCGGAAAGGTAACTGACGGTCTTATTTGGAAAAATTTCTGAAGGTGTTGTTACGAACCAGTTGCAGCGTGAAATGAGTAACATACAAATCTGCGACGTGAATAACCTTATTTGCCCGAATCACATCCGGATGAATAATCGTTGGCTGACAGGTTGTTGTGGCGAGGTGACGAATGGAAAAACGGTGCCGGCGGGCTAGTTCCCGGTAGGTCGGGAGTAGTGCCCGGTTGACCCATATCCGCGGGTCGGTAATGGCGTTGTAGAGAGCGTCGGAGTAACGGAGGTGATAGAGTTGCCGCTGCAGATAGAGCTTGCGAGTCAGGGGGCGGCTGTTGAACAGGTGGTAAGCATGATCAGAGAGGTCGACAAAATTAATGGTTGTTCCACCGGAAGAGAGCAGGCCGGCAGCACTGCTGAAAAAGTTGTCAAGGTCCCGGAAATGTTCAAGTGCAAAATGGGAACCTATGAAATCAAACCGATGGGACGATGTTGCAACCAGGCCGTCGAGGGAGGGATAACAGTGAATCCGGTCGTTTCGTAAGGATGATCCGGTATGGCAGGTTGCCTGCAAACTGCTAAAATGTTCCCGTATGAGTGTATCATTTTCAATTCCCGGTTGTGCGAATACCGGATCAACGAGCGTAACATCTTTCGCGCCTGCCGACAGAAACAGACCGGCGGTGTAAAACTGCCTTCCGCCACCGACTTCAAGAATGTGTTTCCCGGTGAAGTCAAATCCGTTTGAACGGTAACGATCAAAGATGCATTTGAACGTCGGAAGTGAAAAGTAGGTTCCCGGCCGGCCTAAGGGACTTTTTCTTAAAGTTGTGTAGAGGCGGGTACCCAATGCTTTTCTAAACAGATTCCATCCGAGATCAAAAATGTCCATGTATCAATCCTTACCGATGAAGAGGTGGCGCGTTTTTTCAGATAATGAAACTTTCCCATTCAAATTAAGCTACGACTACGCCGACGTCAACTTTTTCTGATGAAGACGGATGTCGATTGATTTTAAATCTCCACTGTCGGGTCTTTATCATCCCGGAGTTGGTAAATGGAGGCCTGTTTTGCTGAAGGGAGGACAACCGCATCAGGCATGCATGAGAGCAGCGGTGCGACTTTTCGGCTGTTGAGTGCGACATTTCCGATTCTCGGTGGACCGTTGATTTCCTGTGCACGGGTAATTCCCCTGAGGAGCGCAGGGGAGTAGTTGCCGGATCGGATAATCATTGTGCCAAGCTCATGAAGACTGATCGCCTTCGGGCCACCTAAATGGTAGAGTCCCTTGGTACCCGAAACAATGAATTCAACAACACTACGGGCGAGATCGCTGCACAACAGCATACTGCGATACTCATCGGTAAACAAAGTGACCGGCAGATTTTTTCTGAATCGGTTTTCCACCCAGTCGAGTCCGCCTTTGTCGCCGTTGATTGATTTTCCAACCGGAAGACCAAGGCGAAGAATGGACCAGTGGGGGGAGGCTGCAATCGCCTGTTCACCCTGAAGGAATGTTTTTCCCGCGATACTGACCGGATCGGCCGCATGCTGTTCCGCATAACCGCCAACAGGGGGATGTTCACCTGAAAAAACCAGGTCGGTCGAGAGGAAACAGATCCGCGAGTGTTGCCCGAAAGTGTCGACGACAGCTCTGCATCCGTCAACATTGATCCGATGAGCCCATAGGGGGCGTTCCTCGCAGACATCGAGATCACATACCCCTGCGGCGTGAATGACAAGGGTAGGGTGGAAGGTATCGCGTACCTGACCGAGTTGTACCGAGTCGGCTATGCAGATCGGTGTAATATTTTTACCCGACGGTGTTTTCATTTTGGGAGGACCAATGCCGAAGAGATGGTCCGGTCGAAGAGCCTGTGCGAGCATGCGGTACACCGGCCATCCGTGGATGCCGGTAATGCCGGTAACGAGGATTCGTTCTTTGGACAGGGAGGTGGTGTTTGTCATGAATTTTGATTTTATATGTAAGGGCAGGTTTGAAACCTGCTCCTACGAACAATGATGGTATTTGTACGATGGTTCATGTAGAATAATTGATTTTCATTTTTAAGGCCGGTTTCGAACCTGCCCCTGCACAATAAAAAAACCTTCCTTGAGAGGAAGGTTTTTTTATGTTCAAAAATTGGAGATCTGACTCAGTATCGATCATTCCGACGAAAACGTCCGTGTCCGTGATGCGGTCGGGTGGGGGTGTTTGGAATTGCGCGAGAAACGCGCAGCTTCCGGCCCCTGAACTCTTTTTCGTTGAGTTCCGAAACAGCATCTTCGGGATTTTCGATCATAATGAAACCGAAGCAACGGGAACGTCCTTTCCGATCGGTCATGAGTTGTATCGAGTGTACTTCACCAACCGGCTGAAAGTGTTCTTTTAGTTGTACTTCAGTTGCATCGAAGGGCAGATTGCCAACAAAAATATCTCCAGGCATGCGCAAAGCTTTCCGATAAAAGATGAAAAAATATACGTATACTTACCAGGAATTTCTCTGACGATCACCACCACCGCCAAAGCGTCTTCCACCGCCACCGCCGCCATTACGGTAACCACCGCCGCCACCGCCGCTGCGCGGGGGACGTTCACGTGCGATATCGACTTTAAGTGCACGGCCTTCGATCTCTGTGCCGTTAAGGGCGGCAACAGCTTCATCGGCATTTTCCATTTCAATGAATCCGAAACCGCGTGGACGACCGGTTTCACGGTCAGACATGAGTGCAACTGAGAGCACCTCGCCGTGCTGTTCAAACAGCGAGCGGATTTCTTCCTCAGTCACTTTGAAAGGTAAGTTGCCGACGAAGATTTTTTTGGCCATACATCCTCCGATGAAAAGTTTTTTATTGTGACATCCCGACGGGAAATTATTCCCGTTTTAATGTCTTTACGGATATCCCGGATCTTGTCGGTGTCGTCCGGAACACCCTCGCGGAATAAACCGTAGAATTCTGTTTCGCCTGGAGTTTACTGACATGAGTGCAAAATCAGGGGATTAAGAGGACGTACGGCTGAATCCATGGTGTAAATATATCTTTAACAGTCACGCTATGCCATGAAAAAATCACAATGCATGGTCCTGAGGCTCTTTTTACACAATATTTTCGGCAACAATTTCCGCAACGGCAGGAAATCCGCCGACTGGTTGGCACGAGCGGGATACTCGGGACTCCGGATACAGTGGAATTTATACCCCCTGTCGCCTTACTGTCGGCAGGACACAAAGCGGTCAAGCTCCGTGTGCGGCAGAAACAACGCTGCCGTGTAGGCATCCATGTAGCCGGGTTCATTGCTCAGATCGATATAGGTCATTTTTCCGGGAAGTTCATGTATAGCGTTGCGACTTTCGCGGCTGAGCAGCAATCTCGCGGCACCGGCGAGTGCGGTGTTGCCGAGAAATGAAAACGCATTCCTGTCAATGTCGGGAAGCAGGCCGATACGGATTGCGGCCTCAACGTCGATGTATTTCCCGAATCCGCCCGCGATGAGAACGTTGCCGATTACCGAAAAGTCAAGTCCGGCATTTTGCAGAAGCAGATCACAGGCGGCATAGATGGCAGCCTTGGTGCGCATCAGGTTGTCGATATCCGCTTCGGTGACGGTGATCGCTTTTTTGTGCCCGGTAGCTTCCGCTGTAATCAGCTCAAGTCCTTTCGTTCCCCCGATGGTGCAGAGTCGTTCGGGAGCGTGTGCTCCCGTGAATTTTCCCGATCGATCGATCATACCCGCCTGCAGCAGTTCTCCCAGAAGGCTAATCAGTCCTGATCCGCAGATTCCACGGGGGAGTTCGTTACCGATAACGGTATACTCAATAGTGCCGTCGGCTGCATCGATCGTAAAGGAGTCAACCGCACCCCGGTCGGCACGCATGCCGCAGCCGATGCCTGATCCTTCGAAGGCCGGGCCGGCACTGCAGGCGCAGGTCAGAAGAAATTCACTGTTGCCGATGACAATCTCGCCATTGGTGCCGATGTCAATAAAGAGGGCAACCGTCTCGGCGGTTCTGATCATATCGGTACAGAGCAGACCGGCAGAGATATCTCCGCCCACATAGCTGCCGACACCGGGAGCGATTACCACGAGCGCATCGGGATTGATGAGCAGGGAACAGTCGGCGGCGCGAAGGGGTGGCACTTCGTTGACGGTCGGTACGTAGGGGGCTTCGCGGATGGTGCCGGGAGGCAGACCGAGAAACAGATGAATCATGGTGCAGTTGCCGGCGATCACCATCGCGTGCACATGTTCCTCCATAACATTCGCGGTAACGAGCATGGAGGAGATGAGATCATTTATCGTGTTGACAATAAGATCGGTAAGCTCTTCGAGGCGTTCCGGTGTCCGGGCGTAATCGATCCGGGAGATGATATCGGCACCGCGGGCGATCTGTGCGTTGTAATCGGATGCCGAAGCAGCAATTTCACCATTTGACAGATTGATGAGCCGCAGAGCGACCGTGGTGGTGCCGATGTCGGCGGCGATTCCGAAAACCGGTGGGGGTTGTGAACCGGGAGTGATGGCGCAGAGCTCATGCTGCGGCATGGTATCGGTCACCACTGCCGCGACCATACCGTCTTCCCGGCGAAGCGTCTCGGCAATACGACGGAGAATATTGCGTGAGCAGGTGATACGTTCAGTGCTCCCCTTCTCGCAGAGCGCCTGTTCGATCCGCTGCAGATCGGAAAAGTTGACTCCCGCTTCCGGTGGAGTGACCGCAACGGTCATCAATCTGCAGAGTGGCGAAAAAAGGGGACTTTTCGGGTCGATGTGATCAACGGTGGTATCGGCTACAATTGAAGTTGGTGAATGTTCGGAAGATTGCCGGAACGTCACGGTAAGGTCATTGTCAATTCTGGTGGTGCAGGCCGGTACCGAACGCGGCGAACTACCCTGCTTTTCGATTTCGACAATGCATTTTCCGCAGGTACCGCGTCCGCCGCAGGGGAGATGCAGCGACGGAAGTTCCGCCATGCGGGCAGCATCACTTATGGTGGTACCTTCGGGAACCGTGATCGATACATTGGCGGGAAGAAATCGTACGGTACAGGGCATATCAGGCGAACCTTTTCAGGTAAGGGGTAATGTCGGAGGCCTCCTGCGGGCCAACCATGACTTCCCAGCCCGGCATCTGTTCCTCAAGCTCACCACTTATTGTCGCCACATAGCCGGGAATGACAAGTTTCTTTGAAGTATAAGTATCTTCCACCTTCTTTTCCTTAAGAAAGTGCGCGATTTTCTCGCCGCTGAATTTACCCGCAGCCCAGGCGGTCAGGACCGACATTCCCTCTGATTCCACAACGGCAAGGTGCGCTCCGACCCCTGATGCTTCGATTTCGCCGCTCACGATAAAGTAGGTAAGAGAGAAATTGGTGGTAATAAAGATCGGCGAGGCAGGGGAGGGTTCTCCGATCTTATAGAGCCCCGGTTCCACCTGGATAGGCTTTTGAGGGTCGGTGTAGATATTCTGCCGCAGCATCATCAGCGGCAGCAGGACCTCCAGATCGAGGGTGTCAATTAAAAGAATTGAGGAGTATTTGCAGACCAGTCCGGCAGCATCGCTTACCAAGGCGAAAGGATCCGTATTCTTCGGAAGAACCGAGATCACCGGGTAGCCGACCGGTTTGACACCACCGAGCCCCGCGCTGCGGATCATGGAATTAAGTTCCACCGCCGCGGCAGTATCCGCAGCAACCGGGTTGAGCACCAGGTCGCGAAGGCCGAGCGCCGTGCACCGTTCAGAGAGTTCGTGCAGTTCGTCAAGGGATGGCGCGGTGATCACCAGCGGCAGCTTTCCGTCGAGTGCCACCCTGGCAAGTACGTCGATGTTGGCGGCGGTTGCTCCGAACAGCAGCGGAGTACGGTCGGCGATTGTTTCCGCTGCTGCCGTAAGCCGCTGCGGATCGTTACTTTTAAGTATGATACCGCCGGGGAACACCTTTGCCGCGGCAGTTACCGCTGCGGTATATGCTTCGGCGGAGGGGCTGCAGTCGTCTATACAGATCGCTTCGATCCGCAGCTCTTCGCCCACCCGTTCAAGGCAGTACTCGGCCACCGTCCGGCATCGTGCCGTGAGTTCGTCGGTGGAGAGGTCCGATGCGCATCTGCAGGCGTAAACCGTCTGGTGGACAAAGGTCTTTTCGTGCCGGAACATCACCAGCTCATTACCGCAGACGCAATTATTCCCGAAACTGATTTTACGGACAGGTGGTTCGGCTGCTGCGCCGATAACTTCTTTCGCCTTGTCGCTCGCATAGGGACAGGCCGAGAGTTCGGCGTTCTTCTGCGCGAGTTTCATGGCGAACGCCATGCAGGTGGGAACACCGCACTCCTTACAGTTGGTTTTCGGCAGCAGTTTGAATATTTCCATACCGGTGAGTTTCTTAGCCATTGGTTACCGTCCTTCCTTCGGCGGAGCGTGCCATACGGTCGATGGTGCCACGGAGCGCGGTAACCGCCTCCGGGTAATACATAATGAGCAGATCGGCACCGCTTTGCAGCAGCGCCGTTGCGGTGGCGGTTTCAAGCAGGGCACCCCGTTTCGTACGATTGCCCCACTGTGGCGTGTCGGCATTCGCCTCCTTGCACTTGGCGGTTTCAAATCCCGGGGTGACGAGCATCGGCATCTGAAGCATCGGATCACCACCGAGTGCCGCAAGTCTGATTCGTTCCATCACCGAATAGGAATACTCAAGACCGTACCCCAGGGCACCGGTGAGTGGATCGATAATGATCTTTTCAGGTTTGACCCCCATGCCTGTCGCAAGGATGTTGAGCTGCTTCGCCATGTTGACGTCGATCGGAGTCTGGGTAACAATGCAGTGATTGTACCCCATCGCGGCACCGGCGATCGTGCGGTAGTTGTCGGTTTCCGTCCAGTTGAGGAGCAGATTCTCGTCGGCAAAGTCGGCGGCAACCCGTTTCATCAACTCATTCGTTTTTTCGAAGTGTCCGGGCCCGGTCACGATAACCGGTACGCCAACCGCTTCAAGGACACTGCGAACTGTTTCCGAGGCGGCTTCCGCACTGCGGTCGCCTTTGTCCGGATGGCAGCCGAGACAGCGAACGCTGATTACCGCCGCACCGAGTTCTTCGACGCAGTGGCGTGCCATGGCAGCCGGATCAGTCAATTTACTGCCCCAGTAATCGCGCAGAACTTCGGGGAACCGCTCGGGAGGAGTGTCGAACACCTCCATCGCTACTGCAGGAGGCCTCCCGGGATCTCCCTCGTACCGGTGGGAGGGAAGTGTTCGGGCGCCACCGATGGTAACCGAAGAGGTCCGTGTGCCGCTGCCGCCGATCGTTACCTCACGGACATTTCCCGACCAGTTTGCTGCCGGGCAGGAGAACCGGGACGGAAGTTTGATAACCGCCGGTGCTGCAGGTTGTGGTTCAACCGACTGCAGTTTGGAGGGTGACGGCCCGGCAGCAGCCTGAGAAGGTTCCGGGGCTTGTTCACTGACAGTCTTTGCAACCGGAACCGCTGCGTTGCTGCTGAGTGAATGGAGCAGTGTTGCCGCGTCCCTCAGAAGTCCGGCGGCAATCGTGCGCTGGGGATCATTGGCGCTCTCGCCACTGCTGAGAAGATTATGCAGTATCGCCCGTGTGTAGGTGATGCATTCTGCTACCGGCGCATTCGCTGCAGGGACCGGAGGTATCTCGAGTGGTTCTTCGCGGATACTTACCGGTGCTTCGACATTCGCGACCGGCTCCGGCGGAAGGGAAGGGGCAGGGCCGGTCGGTTCTGCTGCGGTCGTTGCCGAAACTGCAGTTGCTGCAGGCGCGTCACCGTCGCGCGGATGGTCGGCGTCCCAGGCTGCGGCATCGGGACTCGGTGAGGTGACCTCCCAGAGCGACAGTGCCGGGTGGTTCCGTTCCTCAAGTACCGAGCGGAGACCGGCGATGTCGAGCGGAGCGGTCTCGTCGGCAATGAGGTCGATGAGTTCCGGGCATCCCGCATGGGTCATGGTATCGACAAGATCGTCGTGGAGCTGTTCCTTGAGCTGGCGCGGCATCCAGACCAGGCGGCGTATTCCCCCCTCGGCGGACAGAAATTTACGGGAGGTGAGAAATGTTTTGCCGCACCCCATGAACCCGGGGGTCTGCTGTCCGCCTCCCACGGTACCGGCAAGGGTGGAGAATTTCATACCTACCGGTGTCTCTCCCGGGAACTCCCGGTTGACCGCGATCACGCCGTTGAGCTCCGGAACCACCGCGAGGATCACCTCGAAACAGCCGCAGGAGGTCATCGGGTTGTGCATAATGGAGTACATGGCGATCTCGGGGATGCTCTGATTGGAATTCTTGAGCACGTAGTCGTTGATGTCACTCCAGATGCCGCGCACCGGATCAAGGCACTCACCTTTGGTAAGCGGCTGATTGGGTCCGGTCGGGTCGATCTCGTAGGCGGCCTTGCCGTCGAGCCAGTTGTAGGCACCGCAGAGTCCGAGTCGTTCGGGAGTGATCACACAGACGTGATTGGGTGCGAACGACTGACAGAGCAGACAGCTGTAAAAGAGATCGACGTTGTCGTCGGTCATCGAAGCGAGACGGAGGTTACGTTCACGGTAGACCCGCCGCGCCTCTTTGATCAGCCGGTCAACGTCTTCAGGACCGGTATATATAGTAATGGCGACTTTATCGACAATTGCCGGATAGTCGCTGAGCAGTTTCGCGCGCAGAATCTCGCCAAGGTGGCGGATTCTGAAACCGCGCTTGAAGGCATCGTTGCTGATACGGACCCAGATGATATCACGCTGGCCCATGTGCCAGATACCTTCGGCCTGATTGATCAGGTGGTGGACCTGCCGTTCAAGGATCGGTTCAAAGTCGCTCTGCATTTTCCTGCCGGCAACCTCAACCCAGATACCGAGCGGAAGCTGTGTGCCTGGTTCAACCTCGTCGGCCTCTTTACCGACCACTTTGATCAGACCGTCTTCGATCTCGTCCATCTCCCGCGTGGTGCAGTATTCAAACGCCGCAGTGCGGGTGCCGCCGAACTCGACATGTACCTGCTCCTTACGTATCCGCTCACCTTCGAACGCGGCTCCGTAGGAGACGGGAATAGGAATCTCGGTGATCTTGATCTTGCAGCCGCGCACCTCAAGTGCCCGGGCAACGATCTGATCGCAGGGAACATTGCTTACCACATGTTCATAGGTGCAGATACCACTCGGGAGGATCTGCGGGATATCGGTATTGGCTATCGTTGGAAATCCGTAATTGATGCAGCCTGCTGCCGCGGCGTATTTTTCGTCGTCAACCTCGCCCAGGGCGAGTACGAAGGCGAAAATGCGGTTCTTGTTGTACCGGAGATTTTTCGCGAAATCGCCCTTCTTCACTCCACCGAAGGAGAGTGCCGCACGGCTGGCGAATGAGAGCGCATGGATGGCGGCACTGGTATCCTTACCGAAGGGGACGAGCCGTGTGTTCCAGCCGAGCTGTACCCCTTTTGAGGCGAGCTGTTCCGCGAAGGAGACACCGTCGCTGCTTCCCGCCATAAAGACATAGAGGTTTTTACTCTGCAGTTCGCGTGCCAGCGCAACCGCAGTGTCGGCATCAGGAGCACTGCCGACGATAGCCGCGAAACCGGGGGCTGATCCGTCAACGAACTCGACACCCCGTTCACGCATGATAACATCATCCGCGGCTCCAAGCCAGATACCGTCAACCGGCGAGGGGCCGATCACTGTTTTGCATGCCTCGATCAGCTCGAAGGCAAACAGGGTTGCCATGCCCGCATTGAGCGTGTCTCCCAGATAGGGGAGCCAGACCTTGTCGAGCGGCTCTCCCGGGAGCAGTTCGTCACACCGGTCAAGTACCTGGCGCATCCCGCCGACGGTGGCAATTTCGAGACCGAGGTGCGCATAGGCAACCGGCAGGTAATAGGCGGTGTTGGGAAAACTGACCGGAATGTCGGCACCTTTTTCGGTAATGACCTTTTCGACCATCTCCCGTGCCTGCGCAACGGCGCGGTGAGCTCCCCTGATTGCTGCTGTGGCGATTATCTTAGACATTGAGCTCCCTCCGTTCCTTCATGCCGAGCAGTTTGCGTTCCCGTTTGGCCTGAATGCCCAGGGCAGCACGTTTTTTATCGATGTGTTCAAGAATGAGCCGGACCTGTTCATCGACCGAGGCGGCCCAGGCGAATTTACCGCCGGTATCCTCCTCAACGCCTCCGGTAATATATTCATGCAGCCGCTTGCCGCCTTCGAGTCGCAGCGGGCTGCCGAGCATTACATATACCCCCGATCCGACAAAGTAGTGACCGATGGCCACCGCCTTTTCACTGACCCACTCGGGTGCGGCTCCCGCAAGGGGAAGATCGGCAATATCATCGCCGAGTCCGCCCTCATTGACCACCTCGGTGGCAGCGGTGAGCAATCGGCTGTTATCAACACATGAGCCCATGTGCAGGACCGGAGGGATACCGACCGCTTCGCACACTTCGCGCAGTCCCGGGCCCGCATGGGTGAGAGCTGTTTCCGGGGTGAGCAGACCGCCGCGAGCGCAGGCCATGGCGGTACAGCCGGTCATCAGGACCAGGCAGTCAGCGGCGATTAGCTGCTTAACCATGGCGACGCTGGTGTTCTTCACGTTGTCGCGCGGATTATTACAGCCGATTACGGCAACCACCCCACGGATGCGGCCATCGATGATCGCATCGTTGAGTGGCCTGAAGCTTGCGCGGAACCGTCCGCCGAGCATTTCGAAAATGGTGCGGATGGAAAAACCGGCCACCAGTTCCATCTTTTCGTCAGGAATGGAGACTTTCTCGCGATTGCGGTTCGGGTAGTTGTCGATTGCTGCGCGGACCAGATCCCGGGCATGTGAAGCCGCGTGGGTGAGATCGAAATTCGCCGGGGTGAACCCCTCGGTTGCGGCGATAGGGGAGGTGCTCATTATCTTCGTGTGGAAACACTTTGCCACACCCGCCAGGCCCGGCATGATACACTGCACATCAACCAGCATCATCTCGACTGCGCCGGTCATAATCGCCAGTTCCTGCTGCAGAAATGAACCTGCCGCCGGAATCCCATGCCGCATCAGCACCTCGTTCGCCGTACAGCAGATGCCGCTGAGCTGAATACCCCGCGCACCTTTGGAACGTGCGTAGTCGATCAGTTCCGGATCGCTGCAGGCTAACGCGACCATCTCAGAAAGTACCGGTTCATGACCGTGAACAATGATATTAACCTTATCAGCCTCAAGCACTCCGAGATTGACCATGGTACGTACCGGACGGGGGGTACCGAAGAGAATGTCGGAAACCGTGGTGGCGATCATCGAACCGCCCCAGCCGTCGGCGAGTGCGGTTTTTATGCCGCCCAGAACGAGATGCTCATGTGCATGATCAACTCCCATATGAGTTCGGTGCATCATCTCCACTACGCTGGAATCGATACCGGTGGGTGCGGTACCGGTCTTTTCCCATACCGCCCTGCGCTTTTGCGGTGCAAGCGACAGTGTCGCAAGCGGGGTTTCCGAGTGGGCAAACTCCTTTTCAAACAGTGCCACCAGGGCGAGGGCCACTTCGTTTACGTTCTTACCGGTTGTATCTATGCCGTACTCGGCAGCAGCTTCGAAGAGTCGGCGCTCATCTTTGATTTTGTAGTCGGTCGTACTTCCTTCGGCAGCCATTTTGAGGGTATGCACCAGATGGCGACCATGATCACTGTGAGCTGAAACACCCGCGACAATTTCGCGGACGAGATTGCGGGCGGCGATGGTATCCGCATCGGCACCGCAGATTCCCTCCGGGGTTTTGGGTGAGATTCTGCAGGGACCCATGTTGCAGAGTCTGCAGCAGATTCCTTTGCTGCCGAATCCACACGGGTTGCCCGCCCGTTCGGTTCGTTGCCAGACGGTTGTTGCTTCCCCGACGTCCTTGCAGGAATCGCAGGAAGCGGGGGAGGTCGATGTCGTTTTTCCAGTCATGAAAACTCCGTTACTGGTTGCTGATTAATCAGTTATGGCTGATCACGTGATAATTTGCCGTAGTAAGGTATCAATTGCCGCGATTGCTCCGCTCTCATCGGTAACCGAGGAAATCGGGTACCCCTGCTCATCGTTGCGGCTGACTGCTCCGTCGAGCGGAAGGGTATGGATGAATGAGAAACCGTTGCCGGTGAATTCAGTGCGCAGTTCATTGGAAAGTACATAATGATCCGGGGTCCGGTTGATGATAAGTCCGCGTTGGTGCACACGGGTTTTCATCTCGTCGAGAACGGATCCCACCCGCAGAGCGGTGTGAAGACCCCGTACCGAAGGATCGGAAACGGTAATCAGGTGATCAATGGTGAGAATCGTTCTGCGGGAGAGGTGTTCAAGCCCGGCTTCGCAGTCGACAACCAGATAGCGGTACGATGCCGCGAGCCGATCGATAACATCGCGTAACACATTGTTGGCAAAGCAGTAACAACCTGGACCTTCAGGGCGTCCCATAGCGAGGAAATCGTACCCCTCACGTTCGACGACTGCCTGCTGTACCTGCATTTCGAGGTATTCCTGTTTGGCGATGCCCGGTTCCGCCTTTACGATGGAGCGAGCCTGCTCGCGGATACCGCCAACGGTTGCCTCGAGGGAGATACCGAGGAGTTCGTGCAGATTGGCGTTGCTGTCGGCGTCGATAGCGAGCACCGGGGTGTGACCGTTCTTTACCAGCCACTGGATCATCAGTGCGGCAACCGTCGTTTTTCCGACGCCGCCTTTTCCGGTTATTGCAATAGTACTCAGTGGAATATCCTTTCAGTAGTTTCGGTAGTGCAGTCATTCAGCACTTCCGGTACTGCAGTGTTCACCTCCGCAACATACTAGTTTGCGAAGCGTCTCCGGAACGCATCATCGACCCGCGGCGATAAGCGCTTCCGCCATCGTGAGATCCTCACGGGTGGTAATCTTGAAATTGGTCGGATCGCCCCAGGCAAACCCCACGGTGATACCCATTTGCTGCATGAGCATCGCATCGTCGGTGGGCGGTGGCTGCATGGTGGCTGCCAGCGCGAGTCCCTCGTTGAGGCGTGATCTTTTAAAGAGCTGCGGTGTACCGACCCTGAGCAGATCGGATCGATCCACCGTTTCGCCTGCCGTCTCACCGCTGTATCTGCGGAGCGTATCGACTACCGGAGTGGCGGTGAAAGCACACTCAAAGTGATCGCGCTTTTCAAGCAGCGTATCGATAACCGCATTCGTCACGAACGGGCGTGCGGCATCGTGCACCAGTACCCATTCAGCCGTGGCTGCAGCAACGCCGTTGCGTACCGATTCCCATCGCTCGGCACCACCGGGTACTACGGAAACGTTGTCGCCAACGAACTCTCTGCCGACCTCTGCAACCAGTTTCTCCGGAACAACGAGAATAATGTTTCCCGTGCCCGGGTGTTTGGTAAATTTGTCGAAACTGTACAGGAGCATCGGTTTCCCGGCAAGCGGGACGAATGCCTTCGGGGTGGAGAGCCCGAGACGTGTTCCGGATCCTGCGGCGACAATAATGACATCAAAGAGGTTGTGCATTGGTGATTTAAACGGTTAGCTGGTGTAAAGTGTAAATGTTTTTATTTTTCATTTGTTTCTACGGAACTCTCTCTTCGGTTGTACAACCGAAGTGGCCTCTCACCTCGACATGCTCGGTGCACCGCCTGTCAGAGAGGCAGTCATACCTTTACCAAGGCATGTTTTTTCATTTTCCCCTCTCTGACAGGAGAGGGGATGCAAGGGGTGAGGTCAACAGCCGACAAGCAACCTATTTCCCATTTATTGTTAAATGATTCGCGTAAAGGATTAAATAGTAATCCGTTAAAGAACTCAATTCCCCTCTCCCGTAAACGGGGGAGGGGTCAGGGGTGGGGGTAGTGAGACGCAGGTCACCACCTCCCGATTACACCCTGCTCTTCCGTTCCACCAGACCGGCCACCTTCATTGGCAGGCCAAAGAGCCGTATGAAGCCGGTGGCATCTTTCTGGTCGTAGAATTCGGTATCGGTAAAGGAGGCGAGGTCCTCTAGGTAGAGGGCTTTGTCGGCTTTCGCACCTGCCGCCACGATTGAACCTTTATAGAGCTTCATGCGAACCGTTCCGGTAACATTCTTCTGGGTGATGTCGACAAACGCGTCGATTGATTCCCGCAGGGTGCAGAACCACTTGCCGTCGTATACCAGTTCAGCATACTTGAGAGCGAGCATCTCCTTGTACTGATAGGTGTCCCGATCAAGAACGAGCCGTTCAAGTTCCCGGTGTGCAAAGTAGAGAATCGTGCCGCCGGGAGTTTCGTACACACCCCGTGATTTGATTCCCACGAGCCGGTTTTCGACCATATCAACATGACCGACACCGTGCCGTGCACCGATTTCATTGCACTTTTCGAGCAGATCGACCGGCGGGAGCTTTTCTCCGTTGACCGATACGGGAGTGCCCTTCTCAAACCCTACTTCGAGGTATTCTGCGGTATCCGGTGCATTCTCGATGGTGCTTGAAATCGTGTAGACATCATCGGGTGGTTCGCTCCAGGTACTTTCGAGTACGCCACCTTCATGGCTGATGTGCCAGATGTTGCGGTCTTCGGAGTAGATCCGTTTTTTTGACTGGGAAATAGGAATGCCCCGCTCCTCGGCATAGGCGATACACGCCTCCCGGGAGTCGAGTTTCCAGAGCGGATCTTTCCAGGGGGAAATAATCTTGAGTGTGGGATCGAGCGCCATAATAGTCAGTTCGAACCGTACCTGATCGTTTCCTTTGCCGGTAGCTCCATGGACGATAGCGGTGGCCCCTTCCTTATGGGCAATTTCGACCGCCCGCTTCGCGATCAGAGGCCGTGCAAAACTGGTACCGAGCAGGTAGGAACCTTCGTAGACGGCACCGGCTCTGATGGTGGGGAAAATGTAATCGGTAATGAATTCTTCGGTAAGTCGTTCTATGTAAAGCTTTGATGCACCTGTTTTTAACGCCTTCTCTTCAAGTCCGGAGAGCTCTTCTTTCTGGCCAAGGTCGCCACAGACCGCGATGACTTCACAGTGATAATTCTCCTTGAGCCAGCTGATCATAATACTGGTATCAAGACCGCCCGAATAGAGCAATACGACTTTTTCCATGATGGTTCCTTTATTTGAACGTTGTTGTGAGCACTTTTTTGAAAATCCTGACCGCTTTTCTGATCTCCGATTCCTTGACCGTGAGCGGGGGAATGAACCGTACGGTGTTATGACCCGCCTTGATGAGCAGGAGGCCTGCATTGCGGCATGCGGCAATTATCGCACCGGGATCATCCTTCATCCGCACACCCACCAGAAGCCCGCTGCCGAGCACCTGTTCAATTGCCGGAAACCGTTCCCCCAGCTTCTCGAGTTCCGAGATCAGCAGGGCACTTTTTTTCCGGACTGCGGTAAGGAATTTCCGGTCGGCAACCGTGGAGAGCGTTGCGATTCCGAGAGCGCAGGCTACCGGATTGCCCCCGAAGGTCGTTCCATGGTCTCCCGGTTTAATGCAGAGGGCGATCTCTTCGCGTGTTACGACGGCACCTAGCGGCAGACCGCCGCCAAGAGGCTTCGCCAGCGTCATGATATCAGGCTGGACCTTATGCTGCTGGTAGTTCCAGAGGGTTCCGGTCCGACCCATGCCGCACTGTACCTCATCGAACACCAGGGCACACTTGTGCTTTGTGGCGATTTTCCTGAGAAACTGGAGGAATTGAGAACTCGCCTGATTGACTCCGCCTTCACCCTGCAGCGGTTCCACGAAAATTGCCGCGAATTTATACTGCTGCAGCAGCCGTTTTACCGCTGCCATGTTGTTGAAGGGAGCATAGTGAAACCCCGTGAGGATCGGATCGAAACCGGCATGGAATTTCTCCTGCGCGGTAGCACTCAGCGCTCCGTAGGTCCGGCCGTGAAAACCGTCGGAGAACGAGAGAATGTGATACCTGTCCGGATCACTGGTGCGTGCCCATTTCCGGGCGAATTTGATTGCCGCCTCGTTAGCCTCGGTACCACTGTTGCAGAAGAACACCCGGTCGCCGAAGGTATGCTTTTTCAGCAGCTTCGCCAGATCGATCTGCGGTTGGGAGTGATAAAGGTTTGAAACGTGGATAAGTGCCGAACCCTGCTCGATCAGCGCTTTTTTGAGAGCCGGATGGGCATGGCCGAGTGCGTTGACCGCTATGCCGGTTCCGAAATCGAGCCATGAGGCACCGGTTGCATCGTACAGGTAACTGCCTTTACCGTAAGTGAAAGGAGCACCTTCCCGGCTGTAGGTCGGGACAAAAAGTTTATCGAATTGTTTCGTATTCATAAGCTGTGTATCCTGTGTCGGTTTCAGTTGAAAATGACGGTTCCCGAGGTGGCACCCCCGGTCAGTTCGTTGCGGAGCGTGGCACTGTCGTGCCAGCCGCAGATATGGACACGTCCGACACCACGGTTAACCGCGTCAGCAGCACTGCGCAGTTTCGGCACCATCCCTCCCGTGATATGACCCTGTTCGATCAGGGATTCTATCTCTGAAATACGTATCTCTTTGCGAACCGCACCCTCAATGAGCACGCCCGGAACATCGGAAACGAAAATAAGATCATCGGCACGAATCGCCATGGCCAGTTCACCGGCGGCGAGATCGGCGTTGACATTGTAAATGCATCCCGCACTGTCGCGGGAGATGGGGGAGACGACCGGAACGATACCTGCGGTTTTGCAGAGGTCGATCAGTGCAGGGTTGACCTTTTTGATCTGCCCTACAAAGCCGATATCCTGCCCGTTGATGAGCATTTTTGATGCAGTGAAGAGCGACGAATCAACGCCGCTGCAACCGGCGGCCTGCACGCCTTCAGTGAGCAGTGCGTTAACGATTCGTTTGTTCACGTCGCCGGAGAGCACCATCTGGACAATTTTGACCATCTCCGCATCGGTGACCCGCATTCCCTCAATAAAGGTGAACTCCCGGTTGAGCAGCTTGAGCTGTCGGGCAATGTCTTTCCCGCCACCGTGCACTATAATGGGAAATGAATCGGTTAGCAACTGATGAATACTCCGGCCAAGCTCCAGCAACAGCCCTTCGGCGTCTACGGTTGATCCGCCGATTTTTATGCATACCGTTTTCATGAGATGCCGATGCTCCCTTGCAGCAGAAATGGATAAAGTGTACTAAAATAATAAAAGACAGGGGTGCTTTTCGAGGGTGGAAGGGGAAATAGATGAGAAATAATCAATTTTGTAGCGACGTTGCATGCAACGTCGCTACAGGCAGGGGGCGTTGCCGGTTACTACCAACGGAAATCAAACATTATGCAGTAGTATTCTTCGGCGGAACGATTTTAAAATAAATCGACAGCATGCAGGGGACCATAACCAGGGTCATCACAGTGGCAAAGGTCAAACCGTACACCGTTGCCCAGGCGAACGCCTTCCAGAAATCGGACATCTCCGATCCGACCTGAATACCGGCGGTACCTGGGTGAATATCGATGCTGACACCGAATGCCATCGGAAGCAGACCCAGAACAGTGGTTATGGCGGTTAGCAGCACCGGCCGCAGACGGGTTTTCCCCGCTTCGATTACCGCTTCGAAGGGTGGCATCCCTCCACGGACCAGAATGTTGGTGTAATCAACCAGGATAATTCCGTTGTTGACCGCAACACCGGCGAGGGCGATACAGCCGATTCCCGACATGATGACAATAAATGCCTGTCCGCTGAGATAGTACCCCCAGAACACCCCGCCCATCGAGAGAAACACCGAGGTGAGTACGATAATGGTCTGCAGAATGGAGTTGAACTGCGCGATAAGAATGATACCTATAAGAAAGACCGCGATAATAAACGCTTTTACCAGGAACTGTGTCGCCTCGGAACGCATCTCGACACCTTCTCCACTGCCGATCGAATAGCCTTTCGGCATGTGGATCTGCTCAATGAGGGAGTCCACCTCTTTCTGGATGGCGGCTTTGTTCTGAATACCCGGCTTGAAATCGCCCCATACACCGACACTCCGGCGAAGTTCACGCCGTTTGATCACTCCCACCGCGGAAGAGGTGGAAATGGAGGCCAGCTCGCTGAGCGGTATCCGGTAACCATCGTTGTTGACAATATGAAGCCGCGAAAGGTCGGAAACGGCGTTCCGGTCGCTCTCTTTATACCGTACAACAATGTCGTATTCTTCCTCGCCCTGACGAAACTTGCCGATAGTGGAACCGTTCATCGAGTTGCGGATGGTACCGGCCACCTCCTGTACACTCAAACCGAAATAGGCTGCTTTGCGCCGGTCGATCGTTATGGCAAGTTCAGGCTTGGCGGCTTCAAAATCGGATTCAACGGATTTGAGTTGCGGATATTTCCGCAGCATGGCGAGGACCGTATCTGAATAGGAACCCAGAACCTTGTAATCGTTGCCGATGATATCGTAGGAAATGTCGTGTCCCGACGGCGGACCCATTTCCTGTTCCATTACCTTGATTTCGGCGCCGGTGAAGTTCTTGAGATGCTCCTTGATGCTGTCAATTGCAACGCGTCCCGGAATGGTCCGTTCGGTGAACGGTTTGAAGGAGAGGCGTACCGAGCCTTTGTTGAACTCTTCTCCCGTTCCGCCGAAAACATCGCCGTCGCCGGCTCTACCGCTGGTCGCCTGAACATTCTTGAGTGACATTGGAATGGAAGGCACTACGGATTCGATATACCTGAGGGTAGAATCGGTTTTCTCGAGTGGGGTACCCTGCGGCATTTCCACCGCGATAATCGCATCGGAAGGGTCCATTGACGGAAAAAAGATCGGCTCTTTTCCGTGGGTGGCGTAGAGTCCAAGGCCGGTGAAGACGATAACAATGCAGAGTCCGAGCATTTTTCCCGCGTTTTTGACGGCAAAGGTCAGCAGCGTCTGGTAGCGGCGTTGCAGGGCGAAAAAAATTCCGCTTCCTTCGGTAATCTTTTTCCGGTTTTTCTCACTCATCCGCATGAAACGGGAGCAGAATACCGGGTTGATCGTCAGTGCGACCACCAGTGACGAGGAGAGTACCACGATGACCGTAATCGGTATGTATTTCATGAAATCGCCCATGACGTCGGGCATGAAGATGATCGGAAAAAACGCCATAAGCGTGGTAAGGGTCGAGGTGAAAATCGGGGCGGCAACTTCTGATGCGCCGTCAATCGAAGCCTGAAAAACCGATTTTCCCATGGAACTGTGGCGGAAAATATTCTCGACAATAACAATGCCGTTATCCACCAGCATGCCGAGTGCGAGAATAAGAGCGAAAAGCACCACCATGTTGAGCGTGACGCCAAGCGAATCGAGGACGAAAAACGAGAGCAGCATCGAAAAGGGTATCGCCAGTGAAACGAACAGTGAGTTGACGAATCCGAGAAAGAAAATGGTTACCACCATCACCAGCATGAACCCGGTAAACATGTTGTTTTCAAGATCGGCAATAATCTGACGGATATATTTCGATTCATCGTGAGCATAGGCAACACGGGTTCCCTCCGGGAACGTACCCCCGGTAACTTTTTCATCGATCAGCGCACGAACACGGTCGACCATATGAATAATGTTCTCGCCGCTGCGTTTGGTGAGGGTGAGGGTGATGGCCGGAGCACCGTTGAAGCGTGAATACGTTTTCTGATCTGCGAACCGGAAGGAGACTTTTCCGACTTCGTGCAACGGTACTTTCACCGGTCCCGATTTAACGATGATGTCTTCAAAAAATGAAGGATCACGGATTTCGGAGTTGATGGAGAGGGAGTAGTTGAGCGAGTTGTTCTTGAGCGTTCCACCGGGAATGGCGATATTGGCGAACTGGATCGCCATCGAGACATCGTTGATTGAAAGACCGTAGTGATCGAGTTTGGCCGGATCAAGTTCCACCGCCACCTCTTTTTCAAGGTTACCGGCAATGTCCACATCAAGAACTCCTTTGACACGGCGCAGCTCTTTCTGCAGATCCTCGGCGGCTTTATCGATGGGGGTCAGGCCGTCGGGATGCGAGAGTGATACATAGAGAATAGGGAAACTCGAGGTGCTGAGTTCCTGCACCGCAGGATCTTCGGCATCGTCGGGAAGCCGGGTCTTCGCACGGTCGACCCGTTCCTGTATTTTGCGCAGTGCCGTTTCAACCGATACGTTGGAGGCGAATTTGGTGAAAATGAACGAGAGACTCTGCTGTGAGGAGGAGGTCAGTTCTATCAGCCCCTCAACGCCGTCGATTTCGTCTTCGATGACCCGGGTAACGAGGTTTTCAACATCACCGGCGGCGACACCGGGATACAGCGTGGTAACGAATATATACGGCTGCTTGATTTCCGGTGCCGACTCGCGGGGGAGTTGAATATACGAGATAACTCCCATTATGACCACGAGCACTGCTGCGGAAAAAACCACCGATGCTTTATTGACAAGTAACCTGATCATGCTGATTCCTGTAAGTAGGTCCTGTTCAGACTGTATTTATGTGCTATCCTTCGACAAGCTCAGGATGAGCGTAATGTGCCTAACTCACTTTATAAGGCCGCTCATGCTGAGCCTGGTCGAAGTACAAGGGGCCTTTTTTATGTATTTTAAACAGATCCTCTACAAGGATCACCGTTCCGTGATACGGACCGGAGAACCTTCGGAGACGAGCTGCTGCCCCGAAACAATAAGTCGATCACCCACCAGAAGACCCTCGGAAACCATGGTGGTGCTGTCGGATTGCGCGCCGGGAGTAATGATGCGACGAACCGCTTTGTTTTCCGAATTGCAGACCATTACCGAGTACTGCACACCGTCATTACTGATGACGGAAGTGGGGATGCAGAGGGCATCAGTGTACCGGTGCAGTTCGATCAGCACCTTTGCCGTTGCACCGGATCGCAGGACGTTGTCGGGGTTGGAAACGGTGATCTGGGTGCGGAACGTTTTATCGCTCTCACTTGCTTTGAGAGCCATGGAGGTGACCTTTCCCGTAAATACACCGTCGGTTCCTGGGGTGGTGATAGTTGCCCTGGTTCCATTGGTAATTTGTGACGCGTCGGATTCAATCAGCGAAATGAATACCTTCATCGTTCGTGTTTGAGCCACAATGAACGTTGGGGAGCCGGGAGGAAGTTCCTGAAACGGCTCGATAAACCGGAAGATTACGGTGCCTGAAAGGGGAGTGATCGCCAGTGCGCCGCGATAGTTCTTTTCCGCATCGATGGTGTTGTTTCTTGCTCCCAGGTAGGCCAGATGTGACTGATCAACCGCAAGTTGCGAAGCGTTACCTTCAGTCAGATGCTTTTTTGTCTGCTCATAATTTTTTAGGGCTACTTTCTCCTGTAGCCGTGCGGTCTGGAGCAGCATTTTCGCTTTGGCAGTGTCGATAACGGCAAGTGAACTGCCGGCCTTGACATAGGCACCTTCCTTGACGGCAACCGACTGGACATTCCCTCCGGAATAACAGATGAGCTTTGACTCCCGAACCGGTTCCAGACGGCCGTAGTACAAACTCGATTCCGTGAAGGTATCGGGTTCCACCGTCATCACCGCAACCTGTATCGTATCCTGCACGACAGGTGCTTCCGATTGTTTCTCTGATTTGGACGAGCAGCCGGTTGAAAGCATGAAAAGGGCCACTGCCGTTAGAATCGATAATAACAACTTCATTTTGCTTCTCCGTATACGGGTATACCCATGGTGATTTTCAACTGGGCAATTGCGAGAACACGCTGGATCTTAAGGCTGTTGAGCGTAGTGGTCGCTTCGCGGGCCTCTTTATCGACATCCAGAAGTGTGCTGTAATCGGTAATACCATCCTTATAATCCTCTTCGGTCTGTTCAAGCGCAAGGCGGGCGGCCTCCTGCTGGAGTTTGACCGCGGCGATGGTGCTGTCGATCGAGGTGACCTGATCCCGGGCCTCTCTGAGCGCGATCTTCTGCTCTTTATCCATAACCTCGAGCTCAAGAAGACTCTGTTGTGCCAGATATTTTGCCTGCCGGTACTGTGACCGCGAGCGATTGCCGTCAAAAATATTCCAGTTGAGCTGCAGCCCGATGGAATAGTTGAAAAAGTGAGGATCAAAGTATTTGGAAGGCTTCGGGTTCGCCTCGTCGAATGCCTCGGCCAGGGGTGCCAATTCCTCTGTGGTTGCCGAAGAGGGAACAAACTTTTCTATCAGTCCGTTGGTATCGATGGTCATGAACTGATTGTTGATTGCACCGACCAGGTTGATAGAGGGGAAAAAACCGGCACGAAGATACTTGACCCGTTCCTTGAGCTGTGCCGCCTCATTTTTCTTGAGAGCGAGCTGGATGCTGCCGGGGCCTTTTGCAGCCGGCGGTTGCGAACCGATGCCATTCTCGTCGATCTCCAGTTTCACCCCAACGGTATCTTCGGTATTGATGGTTTGCAACAGTCGCTGCAGCGAGGTGTGCAGAAGATTGCGGGAAGCAATAAGCTTTGCCCGTTCGGCCTGTACCATCGATTCCATGCGCAGGAGTTCCCGACGGATGGTACGCCCTGCGGCAAACTCCGATTCAAGACGGACTTTGAGCTGTTCGGCACGCTGCAGGGCTGCGACACCAAGGTCGACGTTCCACTGTGCACTATATGCTGCAGAGAAAAGCTGTATCACCTGCAGGTGAAACATATCCTTTTCCAGACGTTGCATGTCCTTGAGGGTGCATTCCTGTGTACGGGCCATTCTGATGGCGTGGCGCACCTTGCCGAAGGTAATGAGCGGCTGCTGGGCACTGAGACTCCAGTTGAACGCGTAGCCGTTGATCCGGTCGGGATAGTTGAAACCGCCGCCTTGTGCGTTCATTGCGCTGTCAACTACAAGCACGTAGGGTCGCTGCTCGGGGTATTTGACTGTATCGATAAGTCCCAGGTTCCACAGGTGTGTCCAGGATTGATCACCGCTGCCCGCGAAAAGCGGCAACATCATTGCCTGCTGCATTTTCTGTGTTTCGTACGACTGCGACACATAGGAAACGCCGGTTCCGAACTGGATGTTCGGTCGCGCATTCGAACGGTACATTTCAACCTCGGCCCGCCCGGCGTTGATTTTCGCTTCGATGATTTTTATCTGTGTGGCATTCGCATCGGCAATGGCGAGTACCTGTTCAAGCGGATAGGTAATTACATCCGAAGGAATCGTATCGTCGGCATACACTGCAGCAGCACAGAAGACAAGTAGAATTGCGAGATATTTCATAGTATATAGTATCTGATCTCAGATCCGGATAAAACCGTGAACAGGTCATGTCGAAATAAGAAGGCTTCCAACTTCCAGCGCTTCAGGTGTTATGCACGGAATGAAATCGTGGTTGTGCACCACGGAGTTCCAAGCTCTAAAAAATAGTATACTGTCGAAAAAAAAACTACACTTTCGGTAGTTGCTGCAGAAAAATTGCAATTCTTATAGTGGGAGCGAACGTTGAATACTGAACGGGATGACGCCTATGCGGAGTTGTTTAAACGGTAATTGAAGACTGTGGAAAAAGTCTGCGTAATTTTGACATAACGCCTCCCGCTGAGCGGGACGGGATCCACGTGTTTATGCCCATTTTAAAAGATAGATACCCGATACCACCAAAACGGTATAATAAAAACAGTGTAAAACACTGGATACCATACGTTTAAAGAACAGAGTGACAACTCGGGTATGACGAAAAGACTCTATTTTGAACCGGAACAAAATGTAGTCTGACGTTATTTCATTCAACCATGAACGGGGGAGGAATGAGGATATACGGGGGTGAACTTCTTCAGGAAATACGGGTAATAATAAACTCCGCCAGCTGATGAAGCAGATAGCCTTTTTCTCCCAGAAATTCAATTTCTTTCCAGGCGCGATCAGTCAATTCGCGGGCATATTGTTTGGACTCCTCCATGCCGCAGACTGCGGGAAAGGTTGCCTTGCCCCGTTCGCGGTCGCTGCCGGCGTCTTTACCGAGTTGCTCGGTAGTGCTTACTTCGTCAAGAATATCATCCACCACCTGAAAGGAGAGGCCGATACAGTTGCCGTAATCGGTAAGTTTTTCGAGTGCTTCCGGGGAGGCTCCGGCAAGAATTGCACCCATCCGTACCGAAGCGCGGATGAGGGCTGCGGTTTTTGAACGGTGAATGTATTCAACCGTTTCGCGATCAACCTTTTTTCCTTCTGATTCGATATCCACTACCTGACCGCCGAGCATGCCGTTGGTCCCGAGTGCCGAAGCGATCTCGGTTACCAGGGTGATGTTACCGATGGAACCCAGCACCTCGAACGCCGCAATGCAGAGCGCATCACCTCCGAGTACCGCCAGTGCCTCGTTGAACGCTTTGTGCGCCGTCGGACGTCCGCGGCGGAAATCATCGTCGTCCATGCAGGGAAGATCATCGTGTATCAGCGAGAAAGTATGGAACATTTCAAGGGCTGCGGCAGCTTTCAGCGCGTTTTTATCACCAAACGTACCTCCGCACGCCTCGAACACCGACATCAGAAGCGACGGACGTATCCGTTTTCCCCCGGCGAACATGCTGTAGCGCATTAACGAATGAATGGAACCCGGGTTGTCGGTTTCTTTCGGAAGCAGTTCATCCAGTGTGGCCTCTGTTGCTGCGGCAACCTTCTTGAGATACTCTTTGAGTTCAATCATTTTTGTTGTCTTCGCTGAGAAATGATTCAAGTGATGTCCCGAGGACTTTCTGCACAAATTCACCGTTCTCACCTTTGACCAGTTCGGAAATCTTTCCGCGAACCTGATTGAGGTGAGCATCGCAGGTCCGCAACAGCCTGATACCACGCTCAAAACTGCTGAGTGCACCGTCGAGCGTCAGTTCGTCACTTTCAAGCTGGTCAACGATTCCCTCAAGTTCCTCCATGGCCGATTCAAAGGTCTGAGAAGCCTCGGACGGTTGCGAAGGATTGGTGGCGGCGGTGTTTTTGGCTGTTTTTGTTTTTCCGGGCATGGGCTGCACAATCTGTTAAAATATCAACTATAATGTAGTAAAAAATAATAATTCCGGCCTCGGGAAAATACTATTCGGGATAACGGGATGAGGTCTCTGGTTGGCTGAATGTGGATTTTAAGGCGGTGTACTACGAATTTTCGGTTTTTCGGGTGGGACGCCCCCCCCCTCTGCGTTGCTTCGTTTCGCTGTCTCCCGGAAGGGGCATTGTTCGATGTGTAAATGATGGGTGTGTTTTTTCCACTTCTCTTTCGCCTCACCCCCGGCCCCTCGCCACTCGTGGAGAGGGGCCGGGGGTGAGGTGCTCGAACGCGCCGGACCAGTGTGAATCTTGAAATATATGGAGCAGGGGAGAGCTACCTGTGTTTAATTGGTGGTGTTGTTTTCTCTCGGCCTGTACCCCCACCCTGGCATCCCTCCCCCGATTACGGGAGAGGGAAAATGATTAGACGTCATCCCGGCGGAGGCCGGGATCCAGGATGCGAAATGGTTGCGGTGATCGCTCTGGCTTTTGACCTCACCCCCGGCGCCCTGGTTCGACAGGCTCACCACACCGCCTCTCCGCCCGGCGAGGGGGAAATGACGCGATGAAAGTGTTAAAGATGAAATGAAAATCGATATTTTTGTTTAAAATTGATTAACGCAAGAAATGAAAATATCAAACCCCTCTCCGGGCGGAGAGGGGTGGCCCTGCGGGCCGGGGTGAGGTCACGGGGAACGTGGAAAAAAAGATCAATCCATACGCTTCCGAGTCCCGCGTGTAAGGCAACCGGGGCGGTTCGCCTACATGACAGTAGTCTCGACGGTAGTCTCGACGATAATCTCCGTCTCGTGCATTCTCAGTACGTAGGTTTGAAGATGTCCATCGCCGGAGAATGCGGTGGTTCTGCCGGCACCGAGATACTGTTCGTCCCGGACTTTGAGCATTGTCAAAGGGACTTCCGGGAAACATACTATCCCCCTCTCGTCGATAGTGTGACTGAAATTGTCCAGTTGGATATTTTCCAAAACGAGTGTAACACCAAGCCCGGATTCAGTGAAATCCATTCTCCGCGCCACGAGATATGATGTCGGGGAAGTACGGCAGACCGGAACAAGTTCATCCTGGTAGCCGAAAATTCTCTGCATTGAAATCGGGGTGAGCGCAACGATATACGATTCGGTTGACTGCTGTTCCCGGGCGAAAAAGACGATCGAGCTGTCACCCCACGTGTCAATGCCGGTTATAAACGCTGACTCACCTGTCCAGGTGGTAGAGAGCGTGAAGGTTTTCAAATTGGAAAGCCGAACGTAATACAGGAGGGTGGAATCCATTACCGGCGGGAACGACCAGACAAAGTCGGTGCGTTTATCGTAAAAACTCAAACCATCGGTTGACGAGCGACCCACGGTACTTGTACTCGATCTGGTTGTCCCGTCGTTTCCGAGGATCAGAAGACCCTTGCTCAGCCCTCCATCGGAAAGATGGACGTTCACGTTAATGGTAGTGTCATCGCGCTCCTGCATGTCGTTCGGCCAGGCGATGGAAGAGGAGTAGGTGAACACCCGCGACCATGCGACGGAAAGCTCCGGACTGATACGTGCGATAAACATGTTTGCACCGATCGTGGAATCCAGCGCTCCGCCGACAAGAATGTCTCCGTTATCGCACGTTGCCGACGTGTAAATACCACCTTTACCGGTTACTGCTGCAATCTCATCGGCCCGCAATGTGGTGAGAACTGTGCCATTGGTGTCGATGGCCCGGATGCTATGCCGGGTGATCAGGGCGTATTCACGACTTTGCTTGAGTTCTGTCAAGCGGAGGTATTCCCCTGCTGAAGTTGAATCATCGTACAGAATGACGATCTTGTTTACGGGAAGAAAATCCGGAACCTTGATGGAGCTACTCGAATTATTTATTTCCCTATCGGTTTCGCCGACCACAGATGAATCATAATCGTATACCACAACTTTCAGCTTCCACGAAGAGCCGTCCACCGGCTGACGTATGGTGCCGCTGTAGGAATTTGATTCAGAATCAAAGGTCATGACACTTCTGCGCGGATGGGCAGCATCGATATTGTCGCCGGTGAGTTCAGTGTATACCGCGCCGATCGTCGGAAAACGGTAATTGAACCCCCCGGATACCGAACGGGCTATCGTCGGGTTCTTGAGAACAACCCAGTATTTCGCACCCGGATCATCTTCCGACACTTCGATATCCTCTACCGTCTCCGTCTCGAATCCCTGCAGCGTAAACCGCAGATCATAGGTACCCGGATCAAGACTGTCCAGAAAAAAGCGTCCGTCCTTATCCGTTACACATGAAAGCTCTCCATCGAAACTGGTGACCCGCACTCCCGCCAGCCGGACGCTGTCTTCGTCGGTTACCAGCCCCATGATTCTCGGTTCGTTCTTCCCGGGGTCCGTCATGAAGGAGGAGCATACAATCGAGAGCAGGGCCGACGTTGCAAGGATCAGATTCAATGTTCTGTTATTTACGCTCACGCTCATTTCCTCTTTTTCTGTCAAAAACGGAAACCCGCAGCGATACGGATACCGGGACCGGTGTTTTTTACCGAACCGGGGCGTTCAGGATCAGTGAAATTACCCGCAGGCAGTTCAACGTCGTCGCTTTTACCCGCTGCCATGAATACCCATTTGTTGGAATTACAATAGAAAACGTATTTACCGGAAACATCGAGGTAGAATGGAGGGTAAATGTCGACCTGCAGTCCACCGCCTGCCTGGGCGGCAAAGAAACCGGTGTTGAGGAATAACTCCGCGCCCTCGGGAATGTACTGGCCGTGGGGTCCGTTCATGAAATCAGCGCCGCTGCGGTTACCGGCCCCCACCGTACCAACCTCAAGATTCACACTGTTGTAACTCCCGCCAATGTCCAGATGCAGCCGGAGCCATCGTTTCACTACAAAGACATTCCTTCCAGTCAATTGAAACTGAACGCCGGAGAGATCATCACCCGTGATAAACTGAAAACCGATCAGCAACGCTTCTTCGAAAATACGCGTTTGCAGCGGGACCCATCCGAGGGAGATCCCGAACTGGTTGTTGCGGGTGATATCAATTTTGGGGATGGCGATCGGATACTCGTCCACACCGTCATCGTAAACGGCGGTATAAGGAGAAGAGGAAAAGGCGAAGGCGTCGTTACCCCAAACGAATTCACTAAAGAAACGTTTACTGCGCTTTGGTTTTGGTTTCGATCGGGTGCAGGTGATTACCGGCTGGACGGTGTCGGCAGCACGGGTAGTGTCGATTGTCCCGGTGGTGTCGGTGGTGGTTGCGGTCCCGGTGCTGTTTGAGGCCTCTTCGGCAACGGTGCCGGTAACAAGGAGTACCGAAACGAACAGTGCAGTGTACAAGCGGTGAATCATAATGCTCCGTCAGGAAAAAATCAGGAGGTCAAGCGGTAACGGTTAATTATGAATCTACCATTCTCCCGTAATTGAAACAATATGCTGCCTGCAGAGCGCGGGTCGGGGGCTCGCCGGTCGCAATGCGATATCCACTCGTCTCCTCCGGTTACCGTTTGATAACCGGGAGTGGATTGACCACAAAAAAAAGAGGAGGTGCAGTCCTTCACATCTCCTCTTATCATCTGTCACCCTGCGTGCGGTGAAGAACAGGTGTCATGCCGCCCGGGATACTGCCGGTACCTGCGTTTCGCCGAAGGTTGTTGTTTTACGAAAGCCATCCCTTTTCGGAAGCAACACTCCTGAATACTCCGCGCGTCAAGAAGTGCCCGGAATTTCAATAAGGCGAGAGACCAACCCACCTCAAAACATGGTCCGCCACCGGAAAAGCATACAGGGAAAACCTTATTAACTTGTTTTTCGGTTTAAAAAACAGCCGGATTCGAATAAAAAGCGGTCGGATGATACAAAACGTGCTCGAACAGCAGGGGGAACAGGCCTCAAACGCCTATTTTTTGCCCTCGAACGGGTACAAACCGACCTCGGAGGACTATTTTTTGCCCTCGAACGGGTTCGAATCGACCTCGGAGGACTATTTTTTGCCCTCGAACGGGTTCGAATCGACCTCGGAGGACTATTTTTTGCCCTCGAACGAGTTCAAATTGACCTCGGAGGAATATTTTTTGACCTCGAACGGGTACAAACCGACCTCGGAGGACTATTTTTTGCCCTCGGACGAGTTCAAATTGACCTCGGAGGACTATTTTTTGCCCTCGGACGGGTCCAGAAGCGATAGGGACGGGTTCAGAAGCGATAGGGACAGGTCCAGAAGCGACCTCGAACGGTATCAAATGGAGCAGGGGAGCATAATGCGGATAGTGGTCGGATACCGGTTTGTACGTAGTGAATGTTTTCAGGATTTTTCGATGAATTCTGCGCCGGGGTTATTGACCGCAATTATTTTATTTATGTGCCTACCCGGCAGACCTCCGTTTCATTAGCCGGCTGATATTTCTCCAGAGTGTAAAAAGACTACTTGATGTGTTGTGTAAATTATGGAAAGTAATGATTACAATATTCACTGATATCCGGGTTTTCAGGGTGATATTGGGGAAGTGTGGCAAGGTGATTTTAAAGTGAATTTTCACCTTAGAAAGTAGTGGCAATTTGCTCGACGACATAAAAATAGAGTAATGCGCGCTCGAAGACGGCGGCCGTCCGGGTCGCAATAAAAAAAGTTATTACACTTTATGGAAAACACCTTTTACTATACATATTAGAAATTGATATATGACTGATATGAATACTGAAACTAACAACGTCTTAAAAATATTCATAAAGCATTATAATGCTTTTTCTGAAAAAGCTTATGTTAAACTGACAGAAAGCAATAGCTTTAGATATAATGCTCAAATTTACCACTACACTTCGCTTCAAAGTCTTCAAAAAATAATTGAGAGCCAATCTTTCAGAGCAACAAACATTTTTATGCTGAACGATCCAAATGAATTAATTCATGGTAGTCAACAATTATCAAATTGGTTTATTAGTGACATCATTAAAAGACTTTTACATAGAGCACCCCTTAATTCTTTTCATGAATTCCCAGTTTTTGTTTTTAGCATGACAGAATTAAATGATGATATGCATTGTTGGGAAAAATATGGTGATAAGCATAGAGGTATTCGAATTGGTTTCACTCCTGAGAATTTAGTTGAATATTGGAGAAAATTAGAACATGTTCAGGTTGTATTGGCACCAGTTATATATCATACATATGACCAGAATTTTATTGGTGAATATGCAGAATACTTCATCCAATTTAAAATTGATTTTGTACAAGAAATAAATAATTATATATCTAAAAATGGATTGAATGAAATTGATGAAAGTAACATTAAACATTGCTCCACATTAATCGCATCAATGATTAAAAGGAAAGAATGGGCACTTGAAAAAGAATGGAGGATAATTTGTATTCCGATAGGTTATCTGCACGAATCAATAATAGGTGACTTTTCAAATGGTGTAGCAAGTGCGAGGTTGGAAAACAAATATAATGGAACTTTAGACTTTTTAACTAACCGTGGACACGATAACTTGGCTACAAAAGACGTGTTAAAAATTGGTTCCCTTGCGAGTGATACAGAATCAGTTCGATATGCTCTTCAATTACTTTTTAAAAGGCAAACTGGACAAAATTATTTTAATGAGATTGTTACCCAATCGTCTATTGTTACAAGATAATTTTTAATTGTTTAATAACAGTGCTGTCCTAAATAGACTTTATTTAGACAAGATACGTTCATTTTCATTGCAAATTTCATCATTTTTTCTTTCATACTCAGATATAGGTTCATCGTGCTGTCCAATTTACACAAGAACCAATTCAGTTTGAATCACCTCTTCATGGTAAGTGGGAGGTGTCTCATATGGTTCATTTATCCATTTCCAAAGGTCACGATGAGTAAAAAGATTCATCCTCAACAATGCGGACAGATTGGAAAGCGACCACTTGAACGTCGACTTCAGTTTCAAATATTTAAGTATGAGCATTGCTATCAATGCTGTCCAGATTTGTGTTTTTACCGCATTGGCACTGGTACCGACAAATGTTTTTATTTTCAAATACTGCTTAAGGGCTTTAAAGAAATTTTCTATCGCCCACCGTTCCTTGTAAATAGCCGCAATAGTAGAAGCAGCGAACTTGAAGTTATTGGTCAGGAAATACAACATTCGATCATTTTCTTCATCGTAATACTCAACGATACGAAGCAGTCCGGGATACTTCTTTCTGGTATTAATCCCTTGAAATTTAACCAGTGCATCAGATATCACTGTGTTATTCCACGGAACATCCAGATTTTTAACTACGGAAAAGTCCGCATTACTTTTCAGGCGTGTAACGAAAAAGGCTCCGTTGCTATTTATTTTCTCAAACAGCGAGAAATCAACATACGCTTTATCAAAAACGGTAATGCTCCCTTTATCATAACTGAACTGATGTGCTGCACGGATTTCGTGGCATTTACCGTCAGTAATTACTGCATAATCTGGAAGATACCCATCGTGGTCAAGCCGCAGATGCAGTTTTACAGCACCCTTCGCTCGACGGAAATGTGCCCACTCATACATCGAAAGACACAAATCAATTACTGTCGCATCTATACTGTACAATTTCGCTTTAAAGCGAAATTTCCTTTTATTGGTGGCCACAAGAAATCTCGTTTTCTCCAGAAGCGAGAAAAAGATGTCCTGAAAAAGTTCCCAGGGACGATGGCCATTAGCATAGGCAAGACTCGATTTATTTGGTGCGGTAATGCCAAGATGCTTCAATTTACCTTCACAGGTTGCAAGACCGTTACTGATCTCCCTGAGAGAATTAGCTTTTCCAAGATGGCAAAAAAGCATACTGACGAATTGCTGCCAACAGCTAAAGCCTTTCGATCTATATTCGGCACCATGCCTTCTAACCAAAGACTCGAATTCAGATCGGGGAAAAAAATTAAGCATCTGGCTGAACATACTCATATATTTACTCACGCGCAGGTCTCCTTGTTAAAGGTATATGGGTTTGGTCACCTTAAATATACCAGAACAATGAACCTGCGATTTTATTTTATGAAATTCTATTTAGGACAAGTGTGATCAGAACTAATTAATAATTAAAAGAAAGGCACTTTATTTCATGGATCAAATTCCTACAGTTGGAATAATTACAGTATTATCTGTAGAGTTAGATGCAATATGTGACTTACTTACCATTGGCAAGAATAAAATGTCCCGTAAGGCAAAAGATAAGCACATTTATTATGAAACAATTATCCAATCAAGACTTTATGATATTCAATTCAGAACAGTGATACATGCAACTTCTCGAGCAGGAAATAAAATTGCCGCAGAAAGGTCTGAATGGTTGATTGAAACCTTCTCGCCGCAATGCTTAATTTTAGCAGGGATTTCTGCAGGTATTAAAAACAAAGTTAAAATTGGAGATGTGATTTGGGCACGTAATGTTGTCAATGGCGAAATGTCTGTGGCAGAAAAAGACAAACAAAGGCCTAGACCAGAAATACTGTATATGCCGGAAATTATGTTCGAAATGCTTCATTCACTACATGGTATTCAAACTGCTCACTCACAACTTTTTAAAAGAAAATATAATGCAAAACTTGAACCACAAAAAAATCTCTTAGAAGAAGACATTACAAATCACGTTTCTTACCCACCAAAAGTTCTTGATGCATCTATATACAGCTCAAATACACTTTTAAAAGACCCTAAAGCTCTTGCCAGCATAAGAGATAATATTGATGACCAAGTAAAAGCTGCTGAAATGGAAGCAGGGGGGATGGTTACTACCTGCACTAAAAAAAATATCCCTTGGCTTGTAATACGTAGTGTTACAGACTTTGGAGATGATTTTAAAGACGATCGATTCCATAAATATGCTAGCGTCTCGGCTGCATGTTTTTTAAGACGATTTCTTACTCATGGGCTTGATTGGTCATGTCTGCTTAATAATAAACTATCGAATGTCCGGACAATAAAGAAAAAAACAACCCGGAGAAAAACAAACATTAAAATTGTGGGGTTCCGTTTAGCAGCCAAACCTATAGTTGGGAGACAGTCAACTATTGCCACCTTAGCTGAGTACTCAAAGACGTCTTCATTTGCCATAAGAGGTATTAAAGGGATTGGCAAATCTAAAGTTCTTTCCGCATTAGTAGATAAAATTATTGTTAATGATTCAAGTAGGTTTGATTGGTGTTATTGGGTTAGGTTTGAGTATGGCGCTCCAACACCATTTATATCATTTGCAAAAAAACTCATATTCGATATTACTGGAGTGGAATTAATCGATTCAGACTCTACGCAAGAACAATTAGCTGCGAATATTGTTGAGATTCTCCGATCAAATAAATGCTTGTTAATCATTGACCAATTTGAATCTATAATCGATCGTATTACTCGATCACCTGTTGAAAATGGATACTCATACCTGCTCCGCAGTGCACGAGGAGGTTTAGAACCAGGCTGTTTAATCGTTACATCGTGGGAGACACCAATAGATTGTGAAGGTGTAGAATTCCCTGATTGGGAACTAAAAGGTTTGGATGTAATGTCTTCACTAAGTCTTTTGGAAAATACGATGAATAAAAATAACAAAGGAAGTGAAGTGAGTAACTCATTTGAGGCAAGTGAGTATGTTCAGTTAATCGGAGGACACCCCTTGGCAATTGAGCTACTTAGTACTAACTATAGTTTTGTTTTGCAACCTCATTTCTTTAATCAAGATAATCTTGGTAAACCAATTGAAGAAATTGCAACAGATGTAATACAATATTTATACAGACGTATTCCCTTCACTGATACAGCCATTCAAATACTTGACACTATAGCTATTTCTAAAGTGCCGATAAGTATAGATATGCTTAGCAGTATCACAGGTATAATTAAGAATGATATTTCTTTAGGGGTACGTGAGTTATGTAAAAGAAGTTTCCTGTATAAGGTCCGAGACTGTTATGATGCACATTCATTAGTAAGACAGTATGTCTCATCACTACAATCAACCGAAAAGCAAACTACAATTCACAAGCGTTTTGCAGACATATACTTTAATGAAGGCAATATCCGCTTTTGTAGATCTCTACTTGATAAATTAAATTCATTAGTGATGGCAACGAATCATCTTATTGATGCAACGGCATTTGAAGATGCTCTTTATTATTTTTATAAATTTGAATTAGACTTGCTACTCTATAATCATGGTGACCATGATCGTTTATTAGGATTCATCTCAATATTTTTAAAAAATAAACCTAAGCCAATCCAAGAAGTCAAACTACTTGGATTAGCAGCAAGGCTATATAGGGATAGGGACCAACCTCACATTGCCGCAATACTAGCTGAAAATGCGCTAAAAATAGCACGGACCGCTAATGATAATACACTTTTAGTTGAGGCATTAGTAAATGCTGGTGACATTCAATACTATTGTGAGGATAATTTTAAAGCTGAAACATATCTAAATGAAGCTATTTCGAAAACCAATTGTCATATACCTTTAAGCATTTCTTTGCGAGCTTACGGTTGCATGGGGAATGTTGAAAAAGATAAAGATAAGGCAATCGCTTATTATGAAAAAGCAATCGAATTAGCACTCAAAACCAAGGATTACAGGTATGCAGGAATTTGGAAGGGCGATTTGGCTTTACTGTATTTAGATAAAGATGGAGAAGAATATGCTGAGAATCTTTTTATTCAAGCAATTGAACACGCAAAACAAGCTGAAGATCCTATGAATTGTTGCCATTGGCTAGGCCATATCGCGAATCTTCGTTGGAATAAAAACAAGCGTGATATAGCCGTTCAAAATTTTTATGAAGCTATTGCATCAGCAATAAATAGAGGCTATATAAGAGTTGCAAGGATAATTTTAAGTAGGATTTATGCTCTGCACATTGTTAACATAAATGAAAGTCCTCTTTCATTAGTTTTAAGCAAGATCGTTTTTTCCAAAAAAGATCATAAAAAATTTTCTTGGTTAGCAGAACAACTCGGGACAATTCTTACTGAAAAAGCTATTGTTTTTGAAAAACAGAATAAATTTGAAGATGCTATCGAAGAATATACTATTTATATTAAAATACCAATACTTGAACCATTTCTCCTTGAAAAAAGAGCAAAATGTTATCGCATTTTGGCTTATACTTCAAATGACGCTTCCACATTATTGGACAAGGCAGCCGCTGACTATCGACGTGTACATCACTTAATGCCAGACAGAGAGCACAACTTACTTTTTCATGCGGCCACATTATCACAGAAAGGTGTTTATCCACAAGCCATTAAAATGCTTGATAGCTTACTTGATAGAAACCCCTCTTTTTCATTAGCTCTTTTAACTAAAGCAGAAATTCAACTTCTTATAGATGCACCGAGTGAGGCACTTGTATCTACACAAGAAGTGATTAATAGTCAACAATCAGAGATGAAACGTTGTGTTGGGTTATGTTTGCAATGTTGGGCAAAAATATTATTAGGACTGCCATGTACAACAGAGCTAATTGAGTTGGAAAATATGAACGTTAAGCTGAGCACTCATAAGGACTGGTGTTTAGTTGAGTTAAAAACCTTAGAAGAAAAGAATCGAAATAAATTAAGTACAAACGATATTAATAATATTATGAGAATTGATAAAGCATTCAAGTCAAAGTTTATTGATCTGGATGACAATTAATATAATATTATAGATATAATTTACAGCACATCGCACAATATATATTGAAGGCCAGTTGTCAATAAGAAAATACAGTTTCCTTTCGGTTTATTGATATTATTTACAACCTCGACAGTTTCGTCGTGGCACCGATCTTTGAAAGTATGACCATTCCGACTATAAGTACATCTATAAGCTTTTTCCACAAACAATACGTTTTCCTGCCGTCTCGAAATTCAATAAGGGATAACGGTTCTTTTAGTCTTATTGCACTTTCCAGTGCCGGTAGACCTCCGTTCCAAAAATATATCGGGAATCACGGCATTTTTATCCATGATACAGATCGCCATTGTCTGAGCGTGAAGATCAATTCCGCAGACGTACTTTGTTTTGATACATAAATTCATGAAGGCCTCCTTGAATGAGAATTGGAATGGTGCTAACCTAATCCCTAAAATATTCCGTTCAGGGGTGGCCTTCATACTAATATCAGGCCATCAAAAGCTCGTCGTAAACTTCTAGGGCTAACGCCACACATCTCCTTCACTGCGTTGCGGAGAAGCGGCTTTTATGGCCACGACGTTGTTTGCAATGGCTGGCTGATTCAAAACCGAAGACAGTGCGCTAAAGAAGATTAAAAATGCAAAAAATGAAGAATAATGGATTTACATTTATTATTGCAGTGCTCACTATTGGACACCTTATAGGTGCCATGACTCATACAATGCTCTTATTTGATATAATTAAATTGGGTTTTATGGGTTCAGCGAAAGCTTTTGGTGTGCCTCCAATAGTAAATGGATATTGGATGTCTTTGACTATAATTGATCCTGTTATTGCATTCCTTTTAATAAAACATAGAAGAACCGGTGTTCTTTTTGGTTTTATAAATATATTTATTAATGTTATAGTCAATTCAAGCCTTGTAATTGCTTCGTTGTCTGTTATTACCATCAATTCGGCATATGAGGCATTAGGGAATATTTTCAACGGATTGCAAATAGCTCTATTGCTATTTTCATCCTTTACTTTACCACTCTTTTTTACAAAGCCAAATCTAACAATAACGCGAAAATTAAATTATGTTCATGCCTTTTATTTCATTCCAATAATTGCACTTACAATCGGTCTTCTAGTTCATCTCGTCGGATTATATAATTTGATACGGAATTTTGAATCACTGTGGATTCTTTGGGTACATGTTTCAATGGCCATATTTGATGCTGGGATAATTTATGCATTATGGAAACGAATGAAAATAGGTTATATTATTGGAATTGTAGGTTTTAGCATTTTTGGACTTCTTCAAGCCGGATTTGCAGGGGCTATTTTTATTGGATTTAAATGTTCTTTTAATTTATCAATGGCAATCACTATTTCAATTTGCTGTTTATCAATTTCTGCACTATTAATGAACAGTGATACGTATAAGTTAAAAATTCGACAAATAAAAACATAAAACTTATTTGTAGAAGGAAGAAAAACGCGCGATAGATATTGTGGGTTGCTGATTGTAGCAAAAAGAACTGAGTGGCTACAGTCACAATACAGGTAATATGCCATTTGTTCCGCTGACGCTTCACAAACAGCCGTTGAGCCTGTAGGAAAAAGTCCAAAGACAATTTTGAGGGTGTTTTTACATGAATTAATCCGTGGGGGAAAAACGTTAATTTATCAATTAGAGAATCTGAGAGCTGTTAAAAACAGGGGAAATTAATGAAATGACTTTTCCTACAGACTCGTTGTAAGCAATTGCCAATCACAGGGAAGTAGAAGTAAAATATAATGACTGAATGCGCAGAGAAATGTACATACGGCGAAATCAAATCAATAGCAACTATGTTACTTTGAATACATTTGATAATCACTTATGGTATGAAACTTATTTTAAGTTAATCCTATCATAAACTAACAGGATTCACTATGCCCCCTAAAGTATTGGCAGCTCTCATCTTATTAGTATCAGGCACATTCGCCGCCCAATTTCCATTTCCACAGAATATTTCCTATAGCTATGGAATTACAACATCTTCAATCGACAGCACAACCATTCAATCAATGTACAGAGAATGGAAAATTAATCGTTTTCAGCAGAAAGATAGTGTAGCCCGTATAAAATGGGATAACTCTTATGAGTCCGTATCTGAAGGGATCGCCTATGGAATGCTGATAATGGTATATATGGATAACGACTCGAATGATACAAGGAACTTATTTGACAAACTCTGGAAATACTATACAAGATTCTCAAACGATAACGGGCTAATGAACTGGCATACTTGGGCCTGGGACAGCATTGCCGGTAGTGGCGCCGCGACCGATGCCGACCTTGATGCAGCATTAGCCTTATGTATGGCATACCGGCAGTGGGACGATTCCACCTATCTTGCGGGTGCCAGAAATCTGATACGTTCGATCAGACGTTTTGAAGTTGATTCGTTACACCATTTTAAGCCAGGTGATGAATGGAATACCGCTAAAAACATCAGCTACCTTTCATTCGCAGCCATGCGGTTGTTCAAGCTGTTCGATACAGATGATGAATATACGCCGGATGTTAAAACCTTTTGGCAGGAGGTGATAGATTCATCGTATGCACTTGCTCTCAGAGCGCAACATCCGAAAACCGGGCTTATTCCTGACTGGTGCGGAACTGATGGCCAGCCTAAAGATCCAGAAAATGGAGCTACAAATTATGATCAATTCAGTTATGATGCAGTGCGAACGCCATGGCGGATGGCTTGGGCATATTACTGGTTTGGCGATAGTCTTGCAAAGAAATTTAATGTCAGAATGGTAGAATGGGCTATTGATACGATGACAAAAACTAAAATGCCTTTGGAGCAAGGAATAGGACCCCATAATGCAGGTCAAGTACTTAAACTTGATGGTACTCCTTGTTGCGGCTATGCAGTACATCCATTTTGTGCGGCATGGACTTTTTGCGGAACCGTTGATTCATTGTATCAGGGATGGATAGATAAAGGTGATTCTGTCTGGATTAACAGGGCATCAAGTGTCCTCGACGAATATTACGAGGGAACGCTGGTACTTTTACATTCCCTTCTAATATCCGGAAACATGCCTAACCTCGCGGATGGCTATTCCTTTGAGGGAACGAATGAAATAAAACCATCTCATGTCAAACAGATTCCCGATTTTTCATTCAGATATACAATTGAGAATAACTGTTTTAAATTACAGACTTGTGGACAAAAACCTGTAAAAAGCATAAGGTTTTTTAACTTGAAGGGAAGAAGTTGTGTATCAGTAGACATTACGTCAGATACGAAACCAATAACTATTTCACTGAAGGAATTAAATCTGTCTGATAATATTTACATTGTTCAATTAATCGGTATCGAGATGTCGCAGACAATTACATTGCCACTGTACAGGTAAGTTGAATAAAAATATATTTTTCAAGCACACAGCCATACCCTTAAAATCCGAAAGAATCAATAATCAACAATCCCAACAAACACCCCAAAAGGAGCACACATGGCCAAAGCCTTCTCCGTCGCCTCATGGAACGTGGAACATTTCAACGGAAAACCCGAACGCATAGCAGACGTCGCCGCTTTTCTAAAATCCCAGTCGCCCGACCTGTTCGCCATATCCGAAGTAGCCGGAAGTGAAGTATACTCCGGCATGGTAGACGCCTTCCCCGGTTATTCCTTTCATATAACCGAAGGGGACCAGACACAGGAACTTTTAGTCGGTATAAAATCGAACGTAACGGCATTTATAACACAACGGGTGGAGTTCAAATCACGCGACACCTACATGCGTCCGGGGGTACTCGTTTCGGTACACAAAGACGACACCAATTATTCCGTTCTCTTTCTGCATCTCGCCAGTGGTTCCCATCCGCGCGGTATGGGACTGCGAGACGATATGCTTGAACGGGCGGTGCTGTTCCGGAAAAACCTGGACAAAGCGTACGGCGGTAAAAACAAAGCCAACTACATCTTTTTAGGTGACCTGAACGTCATGGGGCTTAGCTACCCGTATGGTAACGATATTTCCCCCGAAGACGAAATCAGAAGGTGGAAAACACGTGCAAGCCGGTATTACGGCATGCAACTGCTCGAAAAGACACATGATGTTACATGGTCGAACGGTACCGGCAGCAGCTATCCCGATGCGAACCTCGACCATGTATTCGCCGCGAAACACCTTCAATTCAAAATGTTCAACGGCAAACCGGTCGCCGTGCGCGGATGGGTGAATGAGACTACGCCGGAAGGGAAAGACAAGTGGATCGAAAAGTATTCGGACCATTCACTCGTTTACTTTGAGGTCCAGAAGGTGTGAGGGCAGGGGAGTGTCTGAACCGGCACTACCGCAAATGTCCACCGGACAGGTGGAAAATAAGGACTTCGCACGCGGCGGAAAATGGGCTTGTTGTACAAGACACATCCCATGGCTGCTGGTTTTTTGTAATAATGATGGATTATCGCAATTACATGTCACATCAATGGTAAGCAGCGGCACGGATCTTTACGCCGGTACCTTTAAAGGAGGAATATTCCGTTCGAGTGATACAGAGCCCTGGACTGAAGTTGATGAAGGTTTACCAAACCGTTCGGCAGTGAAAGCAATGGTAATGAAACGGCGCTACTGGATAGAATTGGAAGGTGCTGCATGGAAATCGGCTGCCCGGAATCAATAACAAAATATGAACGCGGTTCTGATGTTACTTTTATAAGAAGTAACTTTTCATCAAAGGCCTTCTTCCTGCTTGTTTTCTGTATTGTCTGGGATGGTTTCCTCTTCTTTTGGTACTTTGGCGTTCCCGCTGAATCCATGCCACTTGTAGGAAAACTCTTTCCGAGCGGCCATATCGCCGTTGGAATTGGTTTGACCTATTACACTATATCTCTCTTTATTAATAAAACGGTAATTATGGTTCGAAACGGCATGGTGCAGATACGAGATTACCCACTACCACTCGGAAATACCAAGACCATAAATGGCGACGATTTCAAACAGTTTTATGTGAAGAAAAAGGTTTCGAGTGGAGATGACTCCAGTTCTGTTTCATACATAGTGATGGGAATTACAAAAGGTGGAAAAACTGTTAAGATTCTAAAGGGTTTAAATGAGCAGGAGGAAGGACTCTATCTGGAACAGGAACTTGAAAAGATCCTGAATATTAAACCGGAACCGGTAAAAGGAGAAGTATCGTAGTACCGGAGAAGTAAATTTACCGTGTATAACAGATGGTACTATTTTCAGCAGCAAATAAAATACTCACTGATACAAACGACCTTTTTATCCTGGTTTGTTGGTTTCGTATTTATGTGGTTAGTTGTTGGAAATATGGGAGTTTTACCATTCGGGATTTTACCTTTGGCTATCCCGTTAAGTTTATTGGAAGCTTTTCTGGCTGCACTGATAATCAGAAAGTTTCCTGCGGGAAAAAATAAAGGAAATGGCAAAAAATCAGACACATAGAAAACTTGATAGAAATGCCAAAGCAATTTGACTTAGAAATGAGCTACTATGAATAAGCAGGACTATATAGACGGAAACCGGGAAGCCTGGAATACCGCTTCTCGGTATCACCATAAAGCCATGGCAGAAGGCTGGATGGAAGGGTTTGCAAAACCCGGTCATACCTCATTCGATGAGTTTGATTACAATTTGTATAACCGTATTCCCTTTCAGGGAAAATCAGTGTTTCAGGCTCCCTGCAATAATGGCCGGGAAATACTGTCGTTTATTACTATGGGCGCTGCTGAAGGTGTCGGATTCGATATCAGCGATGAAAACATTGCGTTCGCCAATAAGCTTAAAAGCATTTCCGGGATAAATGCCGAATTTCATCGCACCAATGTGTACGATATCCCAAATGAATTTGATAACCGGTTTGATATCGGAATAATCAGTGTCGGGTCTATTATATGGATGCCGGATTTGATTGAATATTTTAAACTGTACCACCGCCTGTTGAAAGCCGGGGGAATACTGTTTATTTATGAAATGCATCCGATGACCGCAGTCTTTCCCTACTCCTTCAGGAAGAATCCAGCGATTGAATTTGAATCGGATTATTTTACAAAAGAGGTGATGGTAACAACCGACAGCCTTGATTATTACGGGAATGCCGAGTATGTCAGCCCGCCGCAATACAACTTCCAGTACCCTGTTGCTGAGGTGATCCAGAACCTCATCGATCTGGATTTTTCCCTTAAGGAATTCAAGGAATACCCGCATGATCTGGGAGGCGGGCATGTATATCTGGAAGGCAGGATACCATTGTGTTACCATGTGTGGGCTGAAAAGAAGTGATTGGTTCCGGCTCAATTCTAAAGAGATGTAGCTCTTTAGTGGTAAAAGTTGCAATGATTGAACATAATGGCGCACCTGTTGAATTTATTAAATTTAAGGATCACGTAAACAATACATGGAAAATGTAACCGGTTTCAAGCAAGCTCTCTTTTTCCTGGGAATGGCATTATGTGTACAGGCAGGATCAGAAGAAATTCCTAACGTTTTACCATGGAAATATAATAGTCCGCACATCGCCAATGAGAACACTCCAAGGCCCAATGACTGCGGCGACAGGGCTGAAAACACCGATAAAAAGGAACTGCATATACTTCAGACATGGAAATATGTCGGGGGACACGAATCTACCCCTAAGTTGATTATTTTGCAGTCAAAGAGGGCGTTTGACAGTTGCTGGCACGAATACAAACTGAACCGGGAAACAAAACGCAGAAAGGTAAGGGGTCCAACTTTAAAAACTGACGTGGATTTTACGGATAGAACATTGTTGTTTTTTATACCCGGAGGAACATGGGTTTCCTGGGATTATTCACCGAGAATTGTTGAATGTGCTGGAAAAATTGTAGTACATCCGGATCCGGTACGGATCAGAAAAGGCGGAGAAGGTATGATACACTATCCGGTCTATTTTTATGAAGTCGATAAAACCGGTAAAAAGATAGTCCTTGCAGATGACTTCCGGAATTTTGAAAATAGAAGTTTTCCGAAATAAGCACAGGATTGTACAAACATTCAGGAAACAGTTGATCACCATTTTCAAAGGACGATACAATAGTCTGGAAAACAGTAGCATGAAAAAGAACCTCCGCAACCTTGCCTGCATTACCCTGTATCTGCTTTTACACAGCCCCGCACTGTTTGCCTGCTCCTCTTTTCTCATGACCGACGGTACAACGCAGGTTGTGGGGAAAAATTATGACTGGAACTTTGAGGAGGGATGTGTGCTGGTCAATAAGAAAGGGCTCACAAAAACGGCGTTTTCGGTGGATAATCCCGTCTCGTGGACGTCGAACTACGGTAGTGTCACGTTTAACCAGTACGGCCGTGAAGTGCCGCTTGGAGGGATGAACGAGGCCGGGCTCGTGATTGAAGCACTCTGGCTTGAAGGATCGGCATATCCTGAAGTCGACAGCAGCAAACACCATATCGATAACATGCAGTGGATCCAGTACCATCTCGACAACTCCGGTTCAGTTGCAGAGGTGATCAAACGTGACAGCTCATTGCAGATCACCCCTTCATCAGGGGCACAGGTGCACTGCCTGGTGGCAGACAGGAAAGGAAATTGCATTATTGTCGAATCGATCAATGGAGAAACCCGCCATTACCAAACAGGAAACAACCGGCCGGCAGTCATCACGAATGACCGCTATGACTATTCAATAAAAACGATGAAACGGTACAAACCATTCGGCGGTGGAATGGTGCTGCAGAAAGATAAAAACTCGCTTACCCGTTTTCTGACCGTTGCCACGGCACTTAAGAGCAGGAAGGAGTCGTCTGATCCGGTCAAGGGTGCATTCACCATACTGGCATCGGTGAATGTACCGTCGTATACCCGGTGGTCCATTGTCTACAATCTGACAAAAAAAGAGATTCATTTCGCTTCGAAATCCTGCCCGAAAGTTAAAGTAGTCACATTATCTGGGCTCGACTTTGACTGTTCCTCGCCTGCGGCGTTTCTTGACATTGCGACCGACAGCACCGGGAAAATGAACAGTGCATTCAAAACCTTCGGGAGTGCACAAAACGAGAAGCTCGTAAGAACTTCATTCGCCGCAACTCCATTTTTAAGCGGAATGGGGGAGAATGCCCTGCGTGAGGTGTTTTCGTATCCGGAAAGTATTACCTGCAGTAAAAAAGAGTGAGTTCATTACGGTGAGTAGGGGTGTGGCCGGGGAAAAACAACTGTCTGGACACGATTTCAAGGATTAAAGGATGGGCATGATAACTGCACGATTATGGAACTTTAGATATATGGTACCGGTAAATCATCAATCCAAAAATCAATGCAATAGGTGCAATAAGGTTTTTATTGGTATTTTGACTGCTTTAAAATCGTGTTAATCCTTCAATCGCTTAATCGTGTCCAGACATTGGTGGGGGAAATGAATAATCGACGTTTTTATTTGTATGAATCCTCCCCATGCCTGGCGCGCTGAGGATATTGTCAGTTTCCGGACAGACACCAGTTAGTAAAATGAGGTATTCTGTCCACTTACTTTGTTTCCTTATAGAAAACGTTAATGCATATTCTGGGGTTCCATTAGCTTTGAAGCGTTGTATATTATCATTATACCGGGATGTCCTCACATCTCTCTTTTACCGCTTACCCGGAGGTACCCATCATGATATCGTACCGTCATCGTCTGATTTTATTTATACCGATACTTTCATTTGTTCTGTTCTGCAATTCGCCTACCACCACCGCACCGGAAAACACTTCCGATCCCTACAGTGTTTACGAGAATACTCCCTGCAGCGAACTCGCGGGAAGTCAGTATGTCCCGGCGACACTTGACACTATACTCTGTGCCGGAGCAGACACCTCCGGTATCCTCTACGTCATCGATAAAAGCAGCTATTATTTCCGCTGTTTCATCTCGAAAAACGATACACTTTACCGTCATGCGGTTATGGGCAGCAGGGTGTCCGCAGAGGAGTACTGTTTCATCCGAATTCAGAACATCGGCCGGATCGTTTTCCGGAAAACGAATGATATACGGAACGATGCCTATCTTATTTACGAAAGTGAAGGTGATAAATGCGATTCCATCTTCAACGCTCCCCTGTATCAATATCCGGGTCAGAAATCCGTGGCATACCTTGAAGAAGGATGGACAGCCCTGGTCACGTACCTTGATTCCGCCGTAAACTGCCGAAAGCTCTCCGCATCAACAACTACGGAACCGGGAAGCTTCGTGATAAAAAACTTTCCGCCTGCCTCCCATATAGAGTACATCGCAAGCCAGCAAAATGGACAATACATCCTCGTTACCCGTGCGGAACACGACTGGACCGGTGACGTAGCCATTCATTACGGTACCCCGGGTGAGATGTTATTGCGTTCGTGTGTCAGAATATTGCGGGCATCCGACGGCGGCTCGACATGGATTGACTATTTACTCGACGGCAAGGCAGCAACCGCCGTTTTTCGCGTGGTATTTGAGGATACTGTTTTCAGGCCGGGACCGGCGTACAATATTATCGACGGTGATACGTTGGAACTTGAACGACTTCCAGCCGATACGGCGACTATGGAAATGCTCGGGTTCGGGTGTTGGGAATCAGCGGATTGACCGATAGCTTCCAGGGCTTGTGAGTTTGTATTCCCGAAAGCCGGGCAGGGCACAATCTGATCGGTAGAAATCTAATAACGCGGCGCACTACTCCTGTTTTCTATGGATTACACTGTTCAATTGAAATTCTCCGAGTGGATTCACAACCTTTACTACAATGTTCTCCAAAGGAAACAACAGCATGAAAAAGAACCTCCGCAACCTTGCCTGCTCCTCATTTCTCATGACCGACGGCAGAATTGGGAGTAACCAGATTTTTATTGTAAACACGTTTGAATTCTAAACTTTTCGCGCCGAAATTAATGAGCAGCCCGTCTGCAATGCCGTAAGCTTCACAGTAATTGATTGCCTGAGCCTTGTGAACTTCTTCAATTTTTTCGACAGCTTTCAACTCAACCATTACCGCATTTTCAACAAAGAAATCGACCCGCCGTGTCCCGATAGTGATACCGTGATAGGATATCGTCATCTTCTTTTCCCGTTCAAATGAGACGCCCTGATATTCCATCTCAATGTTGCACGGGAAGCACCAACTGGCCCTGGCCCGAACTCGGCCGGCGGAGCACGTTTCATCTAACGCACTTCGAGTGTCCCTTGACAGGCTCGGGAACCGTACTGCCGCGCAGGATTGTATCGAGAGGAGCACCACCCAGGTTTCGATACTCTGCGGACTCGGCCGGTGGAGCACGTCCTCCCGTACCACATCTCTAATTCCACTTCGGTAGAATAAAGTTGTTATATAGTGCAGAACATCCCCCTTTGGAGGGGGGGGGAGGCTGGTGAAACGAACATCGTCATTTACACTGGAAACAAACGCATGGGCACCAAAAGGAGGGGAGATCTTTTCACAGACTTTAGTGTTTAGTCTATTTAGTTCCTGTGTAACAGGAAATGTGCTGCTGACGGAAAGGTATTCCCTTTGAAGGCTGCTATTCTATATCTTTATAACAATGATTTGATGTGTACAAAACGAAGGCGTATCAGTAGAGGACCAAATGAATGGCTGAAATAAAAAATAAACTTTACAAAGTTAGCATATTCCTTTTGGTGGTGTTTGTTGTATATGGCCTTTTTATAATTAGCTATGGCCATTTCTGCCGGTATTCCACTGCAGACGTCGGTGTGGTTTTGGGTAATACGGTACATAGAGACGGCACCCTGTCACGACGTTTGAAGGCGAGATTGGATAAAAGCATTGAACTGTATCATAACAATGTTTTCAGCAGAATTATCGTGAGTGGGGGATTGGGAAAAGAAGGATACAAAGAGGCTGATGTGATGCGCGGGTATTTACTGAGTAAAGGAATTGATGATACAAGTATCATTGTCGACAATGACGGGAACAATACGTTCATGACAGCTCAGTTTACTGCAAAGTACATGGCAAAGAATAATTTCCGGTCAGTTGTGGCTGTTTCACAGTATTATCACTTGTTTAGAACCTGGTTGATACTTAAAAAGAACGGAATTGAAACGGTGCAATGTGCGAGCCCGGTATTTTATGAAATCAGGGATATCATCTGTGTCCCACGGGAGATGCTGGCTATAATAAAGTATTTAGCCTATTAATACCAAAATGACGGCAGGGAGAACGATAATGGAAATAAGAAAAATAAACTTTCAGGAAAAAGCAGATCTGATTAAGGAGCTGCACTCCTATAAAGTTATCGCACAAATGAATGATTACTATTTTAAATTAGTGAAGGCTAAAAGGGAATTCGTCTGGCATAGACACCCTGAAACCGACGAGGTGTTTGTCGGCATTCAGGGAACATTTAAAGTGGCCACCCGTGAAAATGTATTCGAAATCGGCGAAGGCGAGATGATCGTTATTCCGAAAGATGTTGAGCATAAACCGATTTGTGAAGAAGAATGCACGGTCATGCTGATCGAACCGAAGGAAACGGTAAACACCGGTACTGCGGGTGGAGATTTGACCGACCCAAACATTGAGTGGATTTGAAGGCCGGAACGGTATCGCTTACTCAAGCTTTTTATCGATTGAACCCAGTTTCTCCTCTGGCATCCGGAATGCACCGATTGCCCGGTGCATATTGAGAATTTTATAGATGGCAAGTGCCGGATCGACCTGGCGGTTCCCGGTACATTGCCAGTTATTGTCCATAATTTCATAGATTTTGTCGGCGGTTTGTTTCCCCAATGATGTATGGTCCGGCGTGACCGCCAATGTACCGAAGTCGAGATCAGGATTTACCAGCGTTTCAATACCCACAATTACCGGCACACCAAGTTGTTTTGCCTTTGGAATCCAGATATAGCGTAAATAGTCTGAATGCAGAAGGATATTGTCGTTGGGAACCCACAATGCATCCACATTCTGCTTTATAATCGATTTGAATGCCTTTCTCAATTGTTTTTTAAGGGTTTGTTTATTATTCGAAACCGGAACGGAAATGAGTTTTATTTTTTCCTTACTGCAGAATCGGGCATTCCTCCGGAGAAACCCGTCCAGGTAGGTACGGTGTATAATGCCGATTGTTTTAACCGGTGAGTCAAGAATTGAGCGAAGGTTCACCACGCTGGTGACGACCGGAATTTCATATGCGATACCGCAGGCATTCCTGAGTCCGGTTATCGCATCCTCGATCATAATCCCCATAATCGAAACTGATGGAATGATGAGAGAATCCGCGGGGAGGGTTGACTGGATTTTCCTGTAAAGAGTGATCGAGGCATTATCCATCAACACGATACACCGTGGGTGTTCCCTGCGAAGGACGTTCCGGAGATCCGTCGATGAATTTTTCCGGACAATAAAATACGGCTTCACCTCAAAATCTCCGGAAAGTTCATCTGCGAGACTATTATATGTCTCGATGAACGTATCGCCGGCCGGCAGAACCGAAAGAATAATGTCTTTCGCTGCGCAGGGAATAGTGACTGACAGCAGGCAAACAACGATCGCCGGTATGATACAATCTTTCGCGACACTGAAACGATGCCGTTGATGCAGTTCTTTTTGTCCGGTTATTTGAGCCATTTGTCAACCTTAAAAAGAGTAGTTACAGCAGTTGTATCGTTCAGCAGCTGAGCTGTTATGCAATCATTTGAGACGTTGATGTTATGTGCCAGAGCAATGATACCGCTTTTTACCGGCAACGGTCCACTGGAGAAAAAGGTGAGATTGGAGGTGTTTCGGAAATAATCGGCAAAGGCCGTATCGATGATAATCGCATTGGCCATCGAGAACATCAGCAACGGTAGAAGATCCTCCACCTTGGTAACCAGCCTGAATCCGGGCACAACTGGAAACATTCCGGAAGTGAACGATTTCATGGCATTTCTCCCGAGCACGTCAACGATTCCGACCACTGTTTCGCTCGTTATTGATTCGACAGACATCGGTTTGTCAATGGAAAGCAGGGTATGTGTTTGCTCTGGTGAATTTTTACGTATGCCGTTCACTGAAACGGTAAACCCCTCAATTTGCTCTATCAGTACCGGGTTGGTGAGTATTGCATCGGGAGGATCTGTCAGAACCTGTGCCTTGAAATCGTTTACCCGTCCGAATACGGTGGTGGAAACCCCTCTAAGGTGAGACTGGAGAATTTTCTGCACCTGACTGGGGCGTATGGTTAACGGATAAAACACATACAGTCTTTCTTTGGTCTTTCCAAACGTCGGCAAGACCAGAAGCAGAATTGCAAGAAACAGGAAATGTTTCAAATCAAGCATTGCATTCCATAACCAGTGCTGTATGGTTGCTGAAAACGCCCTGCGATAGATCGGGTAGTGAGTGTGCATATTACAGTATACTATCTCAACTAAAACAAATCCAATGATTTACTTCTGTTGTACAACCGATGGAATACCGGTTGTTCGAACCGGCTAATAAAATGAAAATCCTAATGGGTTGCTAAACGATAGTCGGAAAAACACCTTTCAACAGCGAGACCTTGTTGCAGTTACCGGCGCGTTTGAAAATAAACAGGAAAAGTGCAAGGATGTACCCGGTGATCCGGCTGGAGTTTTCACTGCCGTTCAGTGTGCGGCAAAGACGGCGAAAAGATGACAATAAATGCGGTTACACCATGCTATTTCCGGCATACCATGGAATTCACTTCCAATGGGTGAAAACTTCTTGATACCTGGTGCACAAGATGAGTAGTACCAGAGATACAACGAAAAATTATTTTCCTTTTCTACCTAAATTATAGTGGTATGGGAAAGGTGATCTGTATGGGGGATATCTGATTCGCAACAAACAATCGACATCGCATATATATTTAGTATCTGTGCAGAATCGGTTAAATTCGGACACTGAGGCTCTCGAAGCGATGCACTGAGTTGATAGAAGTGTGACCGTATTTCCTGTTAAAATGTGTCATTTCGAGAGCCTCAATGACTGTTCAGTTTTGGAACTATGCAATTCTGAACAGGAACTATTTAGCCGGTGAAGGGGTGACTCTTTCGAACATCATAGTACTGCCAGTAGCACCAAACCGCTCCGTAAATGTTTATTGAAAAAGGGATTACTACCGATGTACCACCCTTACCAAAATCATACGGTAAAAAGATTACCCGCATTTAAACACCCCGTTTTCACTCTACACATTGTGATCGTTATACTTGCATTTCCTTTTAGAAACGAAGCATATAACAACAAATTATTTATTGATCCCGGCGACATTGCCGACAGTCTTCTCCCGATACTGTTACAGGATGATTCAAATAAAATATCTCTTTTTGAGAAATCAGTAGCGGAAAACAGCACAAGTAAATTTGATGGTGAAAATTATTTTGATATCATTTTCAGATATCGTGATGCTTCTTTATTGCCTGTTTTTAATACCATTGCAACAACAGAAGATACTCATCCCTTTTTCAGAATATCTGCGATTTATGTTATTGGTGAGACAGGGTCCGAAAAAGATTTACAACGTTTGTTTGAACTGTGGCAGAGAGAAAAAAATGAGCTGGTAAGAGAATATATCGCAAGCGCAATCGGCAAAATAGCCGGTGTCTCGGCAATCCCTCTACTTAATCAAATGTTCACAAAGGAATCAAACGAATATGTCCGTAAAACCCTTACAGCATCCATAAATAGAGCCAGGGGAAACCGACGAATCAAAATAGCGTATCTCCCCTTATATGACACCACCGGTTACCGCCGTTTAAAAACGTTCCCATCGGAATCACCACAAACAGAGTTCGGGTTGATCGCTCGAAAAAAGATTGATATCAGCCTGTCGCATTATATCCCACTAGCAAAAGACTGTATATTCCCGCACATGCAGTACAAAATGTGTCAATCTGTGTATGACAAAGTTAATCAACCGTTTACATCATTTGCCTTAGAAGGTGTTTCTCATGTTGGCGAAGATTCCGGGTGGCTGTTTGAAGGGATGCCTGTTCACTCCATAATGGATGGCCGAGTTGTCTTGTTTCAACATGAAGAATCCTGGGGGTGCCTTGTTTGCATCGAGAGCCAGCTTGAAGATCGCTCAACTGTTTGTACGTATTATGGACACCTTTCAGGTAATTTGGATGTATATGTAGGAAAAATTGTTAAGAAAGGTGATAAAATAGGAGAAATCGGCCCTTCATTTTCTTTCCAGAATGGAGGATACCGTTCTCACCTGCATCTTGGAATAGAAAAAGCGCCTATTGGAAATGCCGTAATAGCAGGTTATAGCGAAGATGTTGAACATTGGTATAATCCTGTCGATTTTATAAAAAGGTATGGTCGGGAAACCATTGCAAAATAAGAGTAACTGGGAAATGTGTTTATGAAATTCAGGTATCCGTTTTTCCCGCAGTGAGGTAATCCAGTATAGATGAACTATATTCGGAAGAGCAAAGGGCTTATACACACTTCTTATTTTGTCAGGAATACTATGAAGAACTTCAGAATTATAATATTTCTGATACTACTCATGGTATTGGACCTCTGTGCTAAATGGAGTATAAACGGCAAGCGGGAAATCTCTTCTGACACCTCTACCTCTAGCTCAGAATCAAGCGATACGCTATCTGAATCTCCCTATTTAAAGACTCTCCGGATTCAGGGAGATTCAATAATTGTTGATGAGCGATTGTATCGTTGCAGGGATAAATGTGACACTGTAGATTATTATATTCTTGGAAAATATGTCTCCCGGAAAGATGCTAATTCATATCAGGATGGGTATATACCCCGCTCTCTTTTTTCCGGAATGGCACTTCCCGTTGCCGGACCAATTATTGTAAACAATGCCCTCAGAAAGAGAGAGCTGCCGGTTTTGGTAAATAAATACAATTTGCCTGAAAATGATTTTAAAGATTTGGAAGCCGGATATATGGTTGTCTTTAACAGAAAACGAATTCTGAAATCAGCTGGTTTAGGTACAATAGGCTCTGTAATTGGCGTATGCCTGTATCTGTATATTGCGATGGTTGTTTCCGATATACTGAATCCTGTTCCGATGGAATGATTCACGGCTTTTTACCTGCCCTTCATCGACGTGGCAAGGTACATACTTTTATGGCGCAAAGGAAATCGTGAAGGGAGCTGTCCGTATATGACTAACAACTGGCGGGGGAGGGAATTGTTTACAGTCGCGTTATTACTGGTTATATTTTTCGCACTCCGTACCAGCATTGCTTCCACGCTTCATCTTTCCAACGGAGAAACGATTACCTGCGATTCACTCTCGATCGCTATCGATGGTCACCAGGAAAACTATCGTTGCGATGCCAGTGTCGTTCAACAAGACAAAATAAAGGGCCTCACCGATTCGACCGGATACCACCCGTATGTTGCAAACACCTTTCTATCGAAATTGGTCAGCGGAAAATTATCACTTTATTCCGGTAATGTGCAAAGTGTTGAAGTTGAATCCTGGAGTAATGTAAATTCGTCGGTTTACATCCGTCCGGTATTAAAGAAAAAAATCTATTACACCTTTGACGATTCCATTTACAGAGAATTGCGGCCGTTCGGTGCCAACCGACCGCTTGAAGCTGAACTTAGTTCCAACGGGGATGCCTATGCGTTATACCGAAACTACCGGGCGTCAGGTATTGTCGGCGGCGTGGTCCTGGGATTGTCTGTTGTACCCCTTATTGCAGGGGTTTCCGCAATAATTCACCGGCATGTACCGACAGGCATAGTAAATGTATCCTTTGCCGCCATTGGAATCACCGCAAGTGGCGTGTTGAGACTTGTTGTCAGTAAACGGTGTTTCAACAGGTCATTGGAAATCTACAACATTGACAGTTATCAATTGAAGGAAACGAATGAAAATTGGAAATAGACCCGGTTGTCATTCGCTTAAGTAACTGTTGTATATATAAATGAAGGCGATCTGACAGTAAACAACATTATGTTTGTTTTTTTCATAATTCAGCGGAGGTAAGGGACGTAACCGAGGCGTTTTGCTTTTATTTTGCAGCACCAACCGTTGCAATTTACCAACAGTATAGGAGAAAAATGTTACTTCTGAACATAAGTGGACTTGTTTTTCTTGTCATAGTATCTCTGTCGGCTTTTTTGGCTTCAGGCGTATTGCCAGGTGGTAATAGTGATTTTGCCGATATGGTGTTCCTGTTCTATTGTTTAATTGTAGGCGTTGGCATGCGACTTTTCAGTTTTAAGCCACGGTTATTTTTTCTTCCGGTGTGGTTCCTTGCAAGTATTGGTATTTTTATTAAAGGTTTTGACCTGTACGGCTGGTATGCTTTGGCTGCCTTTGCTGGATTTTGTCTGGTAATTTACTGGCGGCTTAAATTAACGGGGCAAAAAAACTCCAGACTTTCTATTGAACAGGGGTTTTCGTCTTTCAAAACATATGAAGCAAACTCTGGTGAAATGAGTGATAGAGAAAAACGAGCGCTTCTTGCAAATTCATTCATCGCTAATCCTTTTTCTACTGAACAAAAAAATGTCGTGGAACATAACATCAAAGTCCTTACGCTTGTAAAAGAAAAATACCGGCTGCTTTTTTCCGGGGAGCATCTGGAGAGATTACATGTAATGATCGAAGTATTCTCAGACAATTTGTCCCGTAACTGTTTCAAGTTGAAAAATTATCAGGAACCGGAAGAATTGAAGAAGATCATTCAGACAACGTTATCGTGAAAACTGAGTCAAATGACCTTTCAGGAAGAGGTGTACCTGTCAGGGTTGCAAACCGGAAACGGTCCGGATCAGGAAGACTGCCGCGGTGCTGCCTCCCTGATCCGGCATCTGATGTTCTTATTTAAACAGGCTCTCAAGTTGCAAAAACACTGCTGCACCACCCTGCACTTCGATCCAGTCCCAGGCGAAATTTTTGTGGGCCGCACCTTCGATTATTACACCGATTTTTTTCCCAAGCCGCAAATTCACGTTTCCCCCGAGAATGTGTTCGGTGTACCCCGAATTGGCAGTAAAAAATCTGAATGAATAGGTGGGGATCACACTTAGTCCGAGCCACTCGAGCGGATAAATCGAGAGGAATAGTGGTACTGCCAGCTCGACCCTGCTGTTCTCGATATCTTCGCCATTATCATCCTCATCGCTCCCGAAAGAGGTATAGCCACCCCTGAACCCCGGAGCAAAGTAGAACCCTCTCGGATTATTTGCGCCAACAAGTGTGTATTTGGTTTCGATGAACGCTGCGGTAGGGAAGGAGTATTTCAACCCGACATCCCATTTATCGGTTATTCCCACCGATGCCCCCAGTTCAAAGATGGTGAAATCCGGACGGATGATGGAAGCATCAGAAGAATCGGCCGCTTGCTCCGTGGAAATCTTTGAAACAGCGAAGAAACCCTGCCCGTTTCCTTTTCCGAGTGGTTTCGCGCTGTAGAAATTTGAATTTGAAGCGCAATTACTCAAGAGCAGTACAGCCAGTGAAGCGGTTATGATGATTAAGGTCGTTCTTAAGTTCATAGCAATTCCTTTTGAAGCATGATGTTGAAGTTGTGGTGGTTTTTTAAACGGTGTTACGTAACTCTTTGGGACGAGCACCTCCTTTTCAAGTGAACCAAATGGATTTGGGATATTCTCAGCAGTCTGTTACCCCGCCTGCTTTTGCTGCAATTCCATTGCTTCTTTTCCACGAATCGCGTCCGCTTTGATTTTGGGGTATACCTTCAACAAGGCATTCTCAAGTTGTGCCGGAAAATCACTCTTTTTCATCTGGGGCGGTTCATCGGAACTCCACTGAAGCGGTACCCAGTCATCGGCAGTTAACCCGGTGTAATTTCTGCTCCAGACAATACCGCTGCCTTTCTCGTGGAGGATTACTGATACATCAAGCAGGATATACCCCATGTTGTGGCTGATGGTTGCGAAACCGCTGTGTTCTTCGATAACGCTGTCCGTCACATGCCAGCGAGCCTCGCATTCAACCGCCATGGCAAGTTGAACACCGAATTCCGTGCAGAGAGTATCGAGTTTTTCATTGTCGAATCCGGAAACCCAATTGAGCCCTTCGGTCGAAATCTGACTCCACCCGAGACTGATATCCTTTCCCATGATTATCTTCGGAACATGTTTTGTGGTCATGCGATAGGTTTTATTCATCACGATAGAATCATGCGGAACAAGTTTTGTAGTGGGAAGCGCCTCGGACAGGTGGTTCCTGAACTGGTTGTACATAATATCAATTGACAGCTGATGGCGATCCCACCAGTTCTCCCTGTTTTTACGAGTCTCGATCAGAGCGGGGCCGTCGATCGCGTTGGTATCGTTTTCTTCCCGGATTCTGCGATCGATGGAAAAGGAAACCAGTGCGATGTCGCCTTTTCCCTCGACATACAGGTAATTACCGGAAAAACACCCTGACATCAGAGCGCTCACGCCGAGCAGCATGACCATTGAAAACAGAATAGCAATTGCCTTTAAACGTATGCGATACGAATTCATGACACTACCTCCGTAACGTGGTGCAACCGAGCTGTAAATTGAGTACTTTGAGCAGAAAGCAATTAAAACAAGACGGCCCGCGGATCAGTGACCGGAAAGTGAAAATATATAGATGGATGTGGTACGGCAAAAAAAACATAACCGGTGATATTGTTTACCGGGAAAGTGTACTTTCGTTGATAGGAAGGCGGGAGGGAGAACTGAAAACATTTTCCCTCTCCTGTCGGAGAGGCGCTGCACTGCCTCCTGCGCACCAGAGCCCTTCCTTGGAGGATGGTGCTACGGCGGTGGTGCGAGGCGTTCAGTTGTGTATACTGGTACTTATACCGACCCCAAGGACCGGAATTCGGTTCTTGATCTCGGTGCCGATGATTATTTAATCAAGCATAGTGAACCCGAGGTCCTGGTAACGGTCGTTGAAGAAACCCTGGAAAAAGTCCGACTAAAAATTGAGCGCCCGTATTCGATTCAGGATGCCGAGTTTTTTCGAGCGCTATGCCGGACGCCTGACCATTACAACCGGGAATGCCGTCATCAGTCGCGAGGAGGCGGAGGCCAATCCATCGCTGCGTCCTGGTCACCACCTACTAATGCGCATATCGGACACCGGTACCGGTATGGATCAACAGGCGCGAACGCGCATCTTTGAACCGTTTTATACGACAAAAGAAAAGGGTAAAGGTACGACTTTTTTCTCTATTTTCCTGCCGGGAGAGAGCAGTTACAAGTTACAAGAAGCAAGGAGACCTCCTGTTTCACCTGCAATTAAAAACGTTGCCCCTTGTTTTCTTGTTTCCTTATCATGCCGTTGTTATTTTAAGAATAACCAGTATTTTCATCATAAAATCCGGCTCCGCGGTTGTGAAGATATCCGTTTCCGGCTGTTGGTATACATTCCGGTTTTTCGAAATTTTCTGTAAAACTTAAGTTAAAAAGCGCAGCTATTTTCTTTAATCTCAAGTGAGGTTTAATTCCTCGAAGCTTTGCTTCGGTTCCGTATTTATTCTTTTAAGAGGTTTTGATACCTCGCAGTTCTACTGCGGGGTAGTTCATTTAGTTCTGTTCAGAATCGGTTAAATTCGGACACTGAGGCTCTCGAAGTGACCGGATTTCCTGTTAAAATGTGTCATTTCGAGAGTCTCAATGACCGTTCAGTTTTGTAACTATGCAATTCTGAACAGGAACTAATTATTTCTATGCTGAAAAAAATGACTATTAAAATTATTCCCATATTCATTTTTGTTGTTTCTTCTGTATCCGGGTTTATACACCCGGGAATACTGCATACTGAGTCTGAAATTGCCAGAATGCGCCAAAAAGTATTAGCGCAGGAAGAACCCTGGATGGGTAGCTATGATTTGCTTATTTCAAATTCTTATTCCCAACTTCAATACAACTCGAATCCCAAGGAAGAAGTTTGCGCGGGTGGTAATGCCTGCCCCGATGGAGAAACATACATGGCCATGGCAAGGGACTGCGCGGCGGCTTACCAGCTGGCGTTGAGGTACCGCATTTCGCTGGATTCCCAATATGCCCGGGCCGCTGTTCAAATACTCAATGACTGGTCTTCTGTTTTTAAAAGTTTTACCGGAGATTCCAATGCTGGGTTAAGGGCAGGTTTGTACGGATACCAGTTTGCCGTTGCTGGAGAATTGCTGCGGAACTTTCCGGGTTGGGCTCCAGAAGATTTTAACAAATTTAAAAATATGTTAACTTCCATTTTTTATCCCGTTAGCTCGGATTTTTTAATACGGCATAACAATACCTGTTTTGATCACTATTGGGCTAACTGGGATTTGGCTAATATGAATACCATTTTGGCTACTGGAATTTTCGCTGATGATTCCAGTATGTATTTAGAAGCTGTTAACTATTTTAAAAATGGCTCGGGAACCGGTCAGATTGACAGATTAGTGAATCATATATATCCGGGGGATAAACCAGGACACTTCCTTGGACAGGGACAAGAGTCCGGGCGGGATCAGGGCCATGCTATGTTGTGTATTTCGTTGGTGGGAGCTTTTTGCAAAATGGCCTACGATCAAGGGGAGGATTTATTCGCTTATAAGGAAAATAAGGTGTTGGCCCTTGCGGAGTACACTGCCAAGTATAATTTGGGAGAGGAAGTCCCCTGGACTAATTATACCAATTGTGAAGGGAAGGAGATGTTGGAAATATCTCCTCAGGGTAGAGGAAATTTGAGGCCGACCTGGGAGCTTATATACAATCATTACGCCGTGGGAAAAGGGTTATATGCTCCCTATAGCCAACGTTTTGCAGAAATGCTAAGGCCCGAAGGGGGTGGAGGAAATTATGGAAACACAAGTGGAGGATTTGATCAACTGGGATTTGGCAGTTTGACTTTTACTCAGGATGAGGTTCCAAATTCAATTAAAATAAAACACCCTCGAACCAATTTCGGAACCAGGGTTTATTGGATAGAAAACGGGAGTATGGAAAACGGGAGGTTAAAAAGAAGGATAAAAATGAGGGACTCCCGTCAATTACCAACTAAGTTCTTGGAGTTTGATTTCCTTGGGAAAATTTTCAGGTCTCCTTAGAAGCCGAGGTTACAACATAGTATTGATAACATCGTTTAATTTGACACTGGGACGCATGGCACTTGTAACTTTTCTATCGTCGGTTTTATAATAACCTCCAATATCCACGGTGCTTCCTTGAGCAGCAACCAATTCCCTGGCGATTTACTGATTCAGCTTACTCAATTTAGAATGTATGGCACTAAATTTATCTTTAAGATCAGCGTCTTCAATTTGGTTTACCAAGACTTTTGCCCAATTGGGGATGGATTCGCGTTGTCCGCCGGCAGGTCTCTTTTCCATCACACAGGGAGGCACCGATGATTCTCTATAAAAAACGCCGAACCTACAAATACAATCTTCACGAGGATGTCGAATTCGAAACGGGGTTGACTGTTGCCACCCCGAAAAGTATCGGTATTCTTGAAATCACCGCCACCGGTAAACTCATTATCCGGAAAGGATACGCCTGGGATGGCCCGAGCGGCCCCACGATCGACACAAAAAACTTCATGCGTGGTGCGCTCATTCACGACGCGTTGTATCAGTTGATGCGCGAAAAAGTATTACCTCAGAGTGCGCGCAAGAGGGCTGATGAAATCCTCAGAGAGGTCTGCATGAAGGACGGCATGTCCCGTTTCAGAGCATGGTATGTATACCGTGCGGTTCGGGCTGCCGGAGCCTCGTCCGCCGCACCTGATCTGCTCCAGGCACCCTGACGGTTGCTGCTATGGCGAAACGGATTCTCGAAACAAAGCGATTGACACTCGAGGAACTCGACGAAACGCGGTTTGAACCGCTCGCACGACTGCTGGCAAATCCGCGGGTGCATAAGTATTTCCCCAGGGTGCTCGGCAGGGAGGAATCACTTGAATTTCTGCAGCAGGTACAGGGGCGGCAACAGCGGGACGGCGTGTCCTTCTGGGCGGTACTCCGCACATCAGACGGAGCGTTTCTCGGTATCTGCGGCTTACTGCGACAGGTGGTGGACAACCGGGACGAACTGGAGGTCGGGTACCGTATAAGCGATGAGTATTGGGGCAACGGTTACGGTACGGAAGCCGCGGCAGGGTGTATGCGCTATGCGTTTTCTGAACTCAAGGCACCATCCGTCATCAGTCTGATACTTCCGGAAAACCTTCCTTCACAACGTGTCGCAGAAAAAAACGGACTGCATGTTGAAAAGGAAGCGCTCTTTCATGAAAAAGTACATCGGGTATATCGGAAATACGGTAATGCAACGGCATAAAACGATTGGCGGTGTCGGAGTACCACCGGGATAGTTTCACTTTTTACGGTAACAGTCTATTTTTGCTGCAGAGTCCCGACATGATTTAAGCTACCACCCAAAGGAATAGTTTCATGAGAACAACAATCAACATGCAGAAACGAAAGTTTCTTCTCCTGCTTGCATGCTGCACAACATTGTCTGCACAGGAGATACGGTCCCCGAAAGAAGGCGCAACACTCTACCAATATGGAAGTTACTTAGTAATCTTCAAGGGCTTTCCCAGGAAACAGAAAAAAGTCGATATAGAACTCTATAAAGGTGATGCCCCGATTGCCGTGCTCAAGCGTTCGGCGACCCGATACCAGGCGTACCGATGGTCGGTTGATAGCGGCATTGCGCCGGGGGACGGCTACCGGATAAAGATAACGGGGCACGGAGATACACCACTTTCCTGCATGAGTGGAACATTCACCATTGTTAAACCTGACATGAAAGTGGTCAAACCTTCAGCCGGGTCAAAATGGACCATGAATGACAGTCTTTCCGGATGGATCGAATGGAAAATGCCCGTAAAATTGCCGCCGCCGTTTCGTGTCGAGCTGTTAAAGGGCGATGCCGTTTACCTGGTACTCGACGCAAAACACAGCTGGAACAGTATGTCGGTAAAACTGAAGCAGGACGCGAAAATCAAAAGCGGGGAAGACTACCGCATCAGGGTTACCCTGTGTGCCGATACCACTATAGCCGCATTGAGTGATCCGTTTTCCATTGTACGCTTGAAATACGCCTTCCCCGAACTCGACAGCATTCCGCTGGTCTGGATGCCGAAGGAAGATGCTCCTTTGGGGCTCCACGGCGGGAGGAACAAGCCTCTGTTCAGAAGTGCACTTGTTGTAGCTCCCTTCAATGACCGGAGAAAAGACCCCTCACGGATAGGAGTGAACATCGAAGAGGCGAATCAGCGACCGGTTACCGCTCGGGAACCGGTTACCGACTGGTGCCGTGAGCAGTTTATCACAGAATTACACAGACGGAACCTTATTAACGTAGTCCATGAAGGTGAAACAGTTTTCAATCCCGCATCCGGGGCAACATCGGGTGATCTCCCGGTACCATTATCAGCTGAAAACACTATCACCCTCCATACCGACCTGATCGAGTTTTTTGTGCTTGAAAGTTCCACCTATAAAGCGCGTGTTGCGATTGATTTCTCACTGGTGGATGAGACCGGCAATACACTGTGGCAGGGTGCGAAGGTAGGCTCTTCGGATAACTGGGGGAAATCCTACAGTGCTGTAAATTATTATGAGAGTCTTACCACCGCATTTACCGAGGTGCTTGAACTTCTGTTTACCGATCCAAAGGTGGAGAGAGTTCTGGGTGTGCAGTGAGGTGCGTGGTGTTGTTTTAGCTCCATTTACTGTAAAGTATATAGTATACTCTTTTTTTCAGAGGTGTATATCTCACTGTTTTACCTGTAAGTATTTTATTGTAGTCGAACCGCAACCCCTTGTCCCCGCAAAGGAAGGCGTATGAAAAAGCACTCCGTCAGAAATGTTCTCCTCGGTATTGTCGCTGCAGTTGTCGTAATAGGTATCGCCGGAATCATTACCCTCCGGATCATGTTCCCGCCGGAAAAAATCATGTCGATCGCTTCGCAGAAAGTTGAAGAAATTCTGGGTCGAAAGGTGGTAATAGGGAAGGCGGGAGTGTCACTGTTTCCGGTATTTGGTGTTTCACTCTCCGGTGTTGAAATCGGTAACACCGACCGTCCCGGATTCGACACCGCGCCGTTTGTGAAATTCGACAGACTGTCAATCAGCATATCCGCGATGTCGCTTCTGAAACGGCAGCCGGAAATAAATAGAATCCTGATTCGCAAGCCATTCATTCTACTGGAGAAAGATGCCACTGGTTCATTTAATTTCGATGATCTTGCCGTCATGAAAAAAGATACCACGGTAAAAAAGGAGGAGAAGAAGGGCGGTCTGCCGATGCTGCCGGTCCCGGTCTCGCTCCGACTCTTTCAGATTGAAGATGGAACCGTTATTTACCGGGATGCGAAAAGCGGTCAGGATATACAGATCGGTGATCTTGATGACCGGATTGTGTTTTCCATCGACCGGGAGCTTAAGGATATTACGACCGAGGGTGATCTCTCGCTGGGTAAGGTGTCGGTCATTACCAGGGAAATCAAAAAGCCGCTCAGCAACCTTTTAATTACCCTCCATCACGATATCGGTGCCGATATCGCGGCAGGTACCGCAGACATTAAAACCGTCAGACTTTCTTTCCAGAAGGTATTTCTCAATCTTTCAGGAAAACTCTCAGATCTCACTACCGTACCAAAGCTTGATCTCACGCTCAGCTCGGATACCATCGGACTTGCGGATTTGCTCAAAGAGATTCCGGTCGAGCTGGCTCCCGTTCTGGGCAACCTGACGGCAAGCGGTAAGCTGGCGCTTGGTCTGGAACTCAAAGGGGCACTGGAGAAAGATGTCCCGCTACCGGTCAAGGGGCATCTGAGTATAAACGACGGCACTGTACAGTACAAAGGGCTTCCGCGATCGATCAATACTATAAAGGCGGAGTGTACCTTTACCGAAAACAGTCTTGACCTCTCCACATTGCAGATGAAGTTCGGTGAAAACCCTGCGGCACTGCGGGCTCGCGTCAACAATTTCAAAAAACCGGTCATAGATGTCAAGGCACGCACAAAGCTCAACCTTGCCGACAGTAAGGATATGATACAACTTCCGCCCGGTTCTTCACTCTCGGGAATGGTCGACCTGGACATCATGGCGAAAGGGGAGATCGACCCGAACGATCCGGCCAAATGCAGGGTTGAGGGGAAACTCGGTATGCATCAGGTAACGGTGCTCTGGCCACCGCTGGTCAAGCCAGCGGTAATCAATGGAAATTTCTCGCTCTCTTCGCTGGCAATCGGGGAACAGCTTTCAGTGGTGATAGGTCGATCAAGCATGAAAATGAATGCGACAGTTAAAAACTATCTCACTATGATCCTTCCCGATTCAACAAAACGGCAGCCGCGACCGTCAATCGATTTCACCATAGCGTCGCCGGTACTCGATGTCGATGAATTCATGCCGCCGGAAGAGAAAAAGGAGAAGGAGAATCCACCGACGAAAAAAACCGCCGGTCCTCTGATCGCCCCGCTGCCGGGAGTCGACACCCGCGGGAAGATAACTGCCGGAAAGGTAATGTATAAAAAGATACCGATGAACAATGTCACCATCCTGGTGAACGTCGTAAACGACATTGCGACGTTTGATCTCAAATCCGGATTTGCAGGTGGAACGATTGCGGAAAACATCAGGGCGGATCTTCGCAACACTGCAAATATCAGTTTCACGAACAAGCTGTCGGTAAAAAGAGTGGAGATCGGTGATATTCTCGGCAGTTTCGGAGGGTTCCTTAAACCGACCACCGCCCTCAATCGTGAGATCAACAATCTGCAGTCAAGTCTCTTCGGCAAACTGACCCTCTCCAGCAACTTTACCGGCAACGGAGGAACCTCCGATGCAATTATGCAGAATCTCAAGGGCGGGGTCGATGTGAAAATGGCCAACGGACGTATTGACAATTCACTGATTGTCAATCGACTTTCCGGAGCTATGGAGAAATTTGTGAAGATCGACGATATTACCTTTCGGGAACTCAGTGCCGGTTTGCGCGTTGAAAATGCCTCGGTACTGATCCGCAATCTTGCCCTGCAATCAAATGCAGGCGACTGGAAGGCTACCGGCAAGGTGGGATTCGATGCCTCGCTGGGGATCAATCTTGCCAACCGGCTCACCAAACCGATGTCGAACCAGGTACTAAAAGTTCAAAGCGGTGGAAAATCGATCCTCAAGGGGCTGGTGAAAAACACGCAATTCGCCAAGACCGCCGGATCACTTATCGACAACGTCGGCATTCCAACCGATAATGCCGGCAGAGTTACTCTGAAGTTCGCACTCACCGGAACAGCCTCCGATCCGAAGGCCGCCTTTACCGGATTTGGTGCGGGAACGGTAAAGAAGAGTGAGCCGCAAAAGTCGGTAAAGCAACAGGCGGTAAAGAAGGTTCAGGAGACCATTAATCAGAAAAAAGCCGAAGCGCAGAAGCGGCTCAACGAAGAGCGCAAACAGGTTGAAGCCAAAGTTGAGCAGAAGGTTCAGCAACAGAAGAAGGTGGTGGATCAACAGAAACGCACTATCGAAAAGAATCTGAAAAAGGATGTCGGAAAGCGATTGAAGAAGCTCTTTTAAACTCTGAGTTGTTTAAAGGGGGAGGGATACTTTCCGGTAATAATACGGGCGTTCAATTGAACGCCCGTATACTATACAGATAACTATTTTATACAATCGGATTATCTTTGTTACACCCAATACTTTTGGGAAAAACAATCAGTCCGGCAATTCACCCGGTTTTTTCGGTTCATGCTTGAACGCGAACCAGAACCCGACATAGAGGGTGATAAGATACATAAGAATCCCCATTGGCCCGCTCAAAGCCTTGAGAAACGTGATCGCCGTCCCGATATCCATTCCCGCGATAATTTCTCCAGGCGTTTTCCCCCGCTTTGAAACAATGAAAACCGCGGTAGCGAGATTGCCGACAACAGCCGCAACAAGAGCGAAAAACGCACTTACAACGCCGGGCCACCAGAGGGTTACTCTGCCTGCATATTTTACCGCGCTCGCGATGCCAAAGGCAACCACGATGGACATCCATGTTATCTGATATTTCTGGGCAACTGCAATCCAGAGCGCGATACCGCCAATCATTGCTCCGAACCCTGCAGCGATTCCGATAAGCGGATTTCCGGATATCCTGGTTTGTGAGGGAGTACCCGATATTTCCTCTGAAACGGTAAGGATGTTCAACATAGTTAATCCTTTGATTTAGTATTGGATTGTGTTATTGCATCGATACAATCAATAACGGTTTTCAGATATATCGCCATTACTCCGATATGATTCTCGGAGATTTCGACATCTTTTTCCGGTTCCTGCATGATCTTCTGGATGATATAATGCAGCAAATCAGATTGATTATAGTGTTCCATGATTTTTTCAACCGTCTCCATGAACTCTGAGTCCGGTTCTCCGGCGAGGTACTCGAGCATTTCAAAATTTTTCTCTTCGGTTTCGACCAATGCTTCGAGAGGTACTTCGGGTACCGCAATCTCCAAAGAGTCAATTACATACCACATAAGTACACCCATAAAAAAGATCACCGACCGCTCTTCCTGCTCAAGAATATCACCTCCGGTGGCAAGAAGGTAGCTCAGGAGGTTGGGCTGTTTTCGCTCCAGATGTTCAACAAGACGAGGGGCTTCTTCCGGGTCCATATCCTCTTTGGACATCCAGATCGGATCGATCTCTTCGACGGTCAGGGTGCGCATGGGTATTCCTTCTGAAGAACCGGAGATAAATCCGTGAGGTCAGCATGCAGATTATATACGGTACGCAATTCTCAAAATACTCTGTAGGGAAGGAGGGGGCAATGAAAAACATTTAGCGAAAACAGCTGCACCACAGGGTAATCATCGAGGTTTTCACCTGCCGGAAATGAAGGGTTACCTCCAGCAGGGACTGGTAAACGCCTGGTATAATTCCCCGTTTTCGTCACGAGAAGTTACCTCTGCACGCACATAAGACCCTGCTTTTAAACCGGTAACGGAAACTGGTATATTCACTTCTGCACTATCAGGTTGCAACTCGGTTGATAAAACCGGTTTTTCTCCAGAACCGGAACCTCCCGAGTACACTGACAACGTTCGTAACATACCGAATTCTCTGGTAGTTAACGCATGTATAAAGAGTCGGTCCCGTTGTTTATGCGGGGTGTGATTTCCAACGGAGAAATCGACGGGTTGGTCTGAATAATTAATTGATATATAAGGACCTGTAGTAGTGAATGTCGCTCCGGATCTGATTTTTTGCAGCACCTCTTCACTGTTGGTGCATTTTCCATAAATCCCAGTTTTACCATAGCCCATAAACCGTTGAAAATTCTCGTAGATACTTAGAAACGGCGTACGTATCGCCCGGTACCGGTTGAAATCGCCATGGGCATCGTTGCCTGCAAGAAGAGGTACCCTTCTTCCTGACGATAACATATTGACCCACATCAATTTGGCTCGTTTCCATGAAGCCAGATAACTTCCGTTGAACGACTGCAAACCGTCAAGATCAGCTTCAAGATCTGCAGGCTCCCACTGACCCCGGCCGAGAAAAACACTTTGTAGAACTCCGCTTCGGGATCCCGGATGTGCGGCAAAGGCTATACCGCCCTGACGATGAATCGCCGCAGTTACTTCCTTTATAGTAAGTGATTGATTAAAAACAATGTTACGACGTGCACCATCAGATGAACCCGGAATAAAATCCCTGATACCAAGCGCACAGAGATGAACTGTTTTCCCACTGCTGTTCAAACAGGAGACCTCTTCCCCTGGGAGCAGAATTGTGGAAAAATCGGCAGATTCCGCCAGTTCCCGGGAAAGAGACTTCCACCTCTCAAGTGAATGATTTTCAGTCAAATAATCATTTGTATCGCATGAAAGATCATACGAATGGTCGGTAATGCCGACAAATGACAGGCCACAACACTTTGCCATTCTGTCAATTATACTGACTGGAGGACCGAATTCAACGTGGCTCTGTGAGTACTGGGAATGTACATGCAGGTCGCCATAGCTGCATAACTCATTGCCAGGTAAGTGATAAGACGACTTGTAGCATCGGAAGGCGCGTTTTGAGGAGGTGTTGAGATTGTCGTTGAGGACGGTATAGCTTTTTTTTCCGTTGTTCATTGTTACTGTTGCAGTTACGAAAAATTCTCCTTCAGGTATCTGATCCGCCGGGATTTCAAAGATACCAACACGTTGGTTATCTTTAAAACTATGAGTGACTTCCGCAGAATCAGGTGAAGGAAAGGTAAAAAGAGTGCTGCCTTTTCCAGCCTTCTGAGAAACGGCTATAGCAACCTGCCCGGGAGAATCAGAATACTTTCGTATGTCATTGATAATTAGAAGTACAGGAAGGTTGGACCCCGGTTCGATCCGGCTCGGCAGATCAAACAGCACCTCAGGTTCTTTTTTAAAAAGCAGGCTCGGGAACCATCGGAAAAACCGGAAATGGGTTTCGGCATACAACAGCAGTAGGGGAAGGTCCAACATATTTGTTGATAAGAGATTACTGATTTGCATACCTGTGCATCCTTCCATCTGCAGCATGCACCTCCGATTCAGTAATTGGAGGTGCATGCCGGTAAAATAACTTCATGCAGTATTAAATCTACTACAATCCCCCTCCGTACTATTGCGCTATCTATTTTTTGGTATAAGCAGGTAGCAGAAAGAACTTCTCTGAAAGAAACCATTCAGCGCGAAAGAAATTAACGGAAACGTTTCCACTACGTATCATGGCATCAAAATCAGTACAACGTAGAGTGGCACTACTCATCGCGATACCATTGCTATGCATTGTTATCGCTGGAATTGGACTGTTCCTGGTGCTGTTTCTGCCAGCGGTTCAGCATAGGCTGCTCCAGGAGATTGTAACCAGGGTCAATCCTGCAATAACCGGTGAGCTTTCAATCGGGCATATCTCCACCAACCTGTTCTCAACACTTGAATTACATGATGTTCAAATCATGGATAGCGCCGACGTCGCAGGTGAAGTTTCAGTAAAAAACATACGGATCAGCTGGCAGCTGCATCGACTGCTCAGAAAAGAAATTCGATTATCGTCGGTAACGATTGACGGCATTAGAATCAGATGTTCCATTAATGAACAGGGCGCGTTTACTTTTCCGGCCTTGCCGGCTCCCGGAAATCAGGGTGATAAAAAACAGATCCCCGAAAAAGAGAATGCATCGAATTGGCGGGTGTCCAGCGGACCAGTTCGCCTGCGAAACATTCATGCTGAATTCTACGATAGAGCAAATAATCAAATCGGCACGATTGAAGAGGGGAGTATACTGGCAAGAATCATTTCCCTTGATTCAATTATTGCGCAACTTACTGTTTCACAAGGAAGTTACCAGAGCCCATGGTGGACTGGTTCTGCACTCGGGATTTCTTCATCAGTCACGATTACCCCCCAATGCCTTACAGTTGAAAATCTGAACATAACGAGCTCTCAAACCACATTTTCAGGTTCAGGCCAGATACCGTTTACCGGGAGTGGACAATGGGGTGTAAGCGCAACGGTCTCTTCTGAAATCAAAGCGATACCTGCCGTTTTCAATAATGTCCCAGGATTCGGTACTTCCGGAAATGTGCAACTGACTGCCTCGTGGAGGGGAAGTATGTCTCACCCTCTGCTGAAGACCGAACTTAACGCTTATTCCATTGAAATTGATGAAAATACAATCGACTCGCTGCACGCTTCGGCACAGTATGATTCCGGATCATTTCTTACATCCGATATCTTTCTGGGAGGTCGGGGAGGCAACTGTACGGCAAGCGTCTCTGTACTGATACCTGATTTGTTTTCACGTCCACAGGTTGCTGCTTATTCTCTGCAAACGAACCTGACTGGTATAACACCACGAAAGATTAATGGCGTAGATACCCTTCTTCCGGATATCCTCAGGAAGGTTGAGTTCTCGGCAGCAGTAACGGCTGAAGGTTCCGGGACGACAGCGCTTCCCACGAAAATACTCTGCAGAAGCAGCATCAAACTCCCTGATCTGAGCAAACAACCGGTCGATCTTTATACATCTCTTCAAGATTCAATCGTTTCCGTCTCAATTAATCTTGAGGGAAACACACTTTCAGGTACAGGGACCCTCAGAAGGGGAGGGGCAATTACCGGTCTTTTTGATCTTTCTGCTGGAAATCTTGGAGGTATTACCACCCGTTTAATCGGAACTCCTGTAACTGGTACCATCCTGAGCAGCATCAGTTGCGGAGGAACCATGGAAGCCCCTGTATTGCAGGCTGTTATAAGAGGTTCTCGGCTCGGATGGCGGTCTGTTTTTGCGGATACACTAATCTCGGAAATCCGGATGCTTCCTGAAAAACAGTTTTATCTCGACACATTCGCTATAGCCGGTAGGGCAGAGCTCGATTCGCTGGCGGACAGTAGCTATCACATTCCCGTTAAAGGAAATACAGCATTTTCGGTTTCCGGAAGCGGGCCGATGCTTGCCCCTGATATCTCTATTACCACTTTCGGGAAGAATCTTCAGTACGAGAAAGTGAATGTTGACAGTTTTCGAATTGAAATTTTTACAGATTCACTCGATTCAATAACATTATCAAGCTCTTATGCTTATTTTCCTGATATCACAACCTCACTTTCAATTACCGGAGGTTATTCACTATCAAGCCACCAGGCAACACTTTCAGCAGGTTGTACTGCCAGCGGAGGTGACTCCGTGCAACTTGTCGGTAATCTACAGGGGAATGGGACATGGCGCGAAGATACCGTTTTTGCGGACGTTGCGATTTCTGATTTTCCCATTGCATTGTTCGGGCAACTGGCATCGCTGGAAAGGGAGCTCAACGGGACGCTTACCGCATCATGCAATGTTTCAGGTTCAGTAAATAACCCGTTGATTAAATTGTCATTAAGTGCTACACAGCCGAAATACGACAGGTTCCTTATGGAACACATAGGCATTAATATAGTAATGGAAGATTCCCTGATAAACGCCGGTACTACAGTCAATTTTACTCCTGCCGACTCCCTTACCGCAGAGGGGATTCTACCGGTTCTACCCTCCTTTTCCTACCGTCCCGACACTACCGGAGAGAGACCATGCTCCGTTTCGGTGTTCGGCGCAGATCTTCCGATACAGCTGTTTTGCCCCTTTATGGATACCAACTGGCAAACTGGTGGAACTGTTTCAGTAGATGTTGCTGCCTATTTACGAGAAAAGGAGTTTGGTGTAGATGGGGGAGTAAAAATCCGTGATGGCGCAGCCCACAACGGAGTGTACCAGCTATCGGCATCCGGAATAGGGGTATCCGCAGATGTATCAGGATCAATTGGCGAACCTGCCGCATCATTTGAAATAACTGCTTCACCCGTTCTGATTTCAGGGGAAAAAATAGATTCACTTCGATGTGTCGGCAGTATCAATAAAAAGGGTCTGCTACTATCCTCGGGAGATATCATACTGAGAAAAGACGGTCACGTTTCTCTGACCGGTAACCTTCCGTTCACCACCGATACTGCGGCCGAAAAGATAACAACACCGCATCTTGAATTTTCTATTGTGCAGCTTCCGTTGCAGGTGGCAGCTCCATTTCTTTCAGGCGTGACGGTTCAGCAAGGTATTATTCAGGGAAAAGGCTCGGTGGGTTTCCCGCAAAGCGGTCTACCGGACGTAACGGGGACCATTACCCTTTCTGATGGAGGCGTAACGTTAGAAGAGATTGAACCTGCTATCGGGCCGGTATCAGTTGAGATTGTCTTTGCAGGTGATTCCATTTTCGTACGAAAAATCGATGCCACCTGGGGGAAAGGGACCTGTAGTGGCAATAGCACCATTGTACTCCGTGATGATTCGCTTCCGTCAATTACCGGTTCCTTCCGAATACTCAAGGTCAGATGTGCAATACCCGAAGTGTTCGACGCAGCGCTTGAACAGGCCGATCTGACCCTTTCGACAAACGAAAATCAGTATGCAATCAAAGGAAACCTGCAGGCAGGAGAGTGTCGTTATACGCAGGATATTCAGATTGATGATCTTCTTTCCAGTTTCAGGGCTGTACCGTATACACCACCGCCGAACGAAACCGACAGCCTTTTAAGGAATGTCAAATTGGATATCGGTGTTGATCTTCAGGACAATGTTATTCTGGACATGAACCTCGGATACCTGAAAATTGGCGGGAATATGCAGCTTACCGGCTCGGCTGCCAAACCTTCCTTTACCGGTGAACTTCGCCTGATGGAGGGATATGTCTACTACCTTGACCGCAGATTCACTATCGATAAAGCGGTTCTGACTAACTATAACCCCGGGGCTCTCAATCCCGGCATTTTCATCGAAGCGGCATCTCAGGTCACTGCCGTAAGTGGTGGCCAGATGGAATACTATACCGTACTGCTGAAAGTTACTGGATCTTTTGAGAATCCGGTGGTCACCCTGAGTGAGAAATCCGGTGCCCTCAATCAGATTGAAATTGTCTCCATTCTGACATTCGGACAGTTGACCGGAGGTATGAGTGGCGATGTCCGCGACCGGCTAAGGACCTTTGTTGGGCAGAGTGTGCTCGGTTTCGGGACCCGGAAATTGGAAAAAGCGCTTGGAATCGAAAAAATTGAATTTCAGGGAGATGTTTTCGGCGGAAAGGATGGCGTAGCTTCGAGCCGTGTGACCATTGCGAAGCGGGTATCACCCCGCCTTACCGTTCTTTACGAAACTGAAATAGGTGCTCTGGAAAAACCGAAAATTTCTGCGTTATTCAGAATCATTAAAAATGTTTTTCTCTCCGGAGAACGAACTTCGGAAGGAAATGCCGGCGTCGACCTTATTTTTAAATACAGCAAATGATAATAATAAAAAGATTTTCCCTACTTCTGTTTCTCTTTTTTTGGAATGCCGCTGCGTCGTCAGATACACCGGCACTTCAAAGTAAACCCTGGCGCGTGAGGGCTATTGCCCTGTCCGGAAACCAGACCTTCAAACGGATAGAGATTCTTGCTCTACTCGATCTGCGACCGGCTCTTTTTAAAAAAAGACCTCGTTATTCAAAGGGACATTTGAAATCAAATGTTGAATCACTTATAAGATTCTACCGCAATCAAGGCTTTTTGCATGTTGCAGTAGAGGGAATGGTGGCACGCAGGGATACACTGCGAAAGCTGGTGTATCTAGACTTTACGGTTGACGAGGGTGTTCGAACAATTGTTACTTCAGTAACCTACGTGCCCAACATGCCGGATTCATTGCTGAATAAAAAACTGAAATGCCGGATCGGCAATCCTCTTGTTTTTTCGACAATAGCAATCGATGAGAAAACCCTGCGTAGTGCACGTGCCCGAAAGGGATACATTAATGCTGCAACAACATCATCACTCAGCATCGACACTGCGGCAGCAGAAGCAAGTATAACCTTTTCAACTATCGACGGCCCGAAAATAGTCGTCGACAGTATTGTCCTTCTCGGTCTTGAGAAGTGTAAACAGAAGGTGGTATCCAGGGAACTCAAGTTCGCTACCAACGACACGCTTTCTCTGGCAGCAATACGAGCCTCGGAAATGCGACTTTACAGGACCGGACTATTCAGCTCCGTGTATATCGAACCGGAAAACGACAGTTCTAACAGTGGTGACGATACGCTTGCAGCTGTATACAAGCCTGTCTCGGTATCGGTTCGAGAGGCCGATTTTTTCAGGTTGAAAATTGGGGTTGGTTACGGTAACGAAGACGGTGCTCGCGGGTCATTCGAAACCTCCTATTACAACTTTTTCCGTTCCGGACATCGTGGCACATTGAAAGGCAATGCGTCGTTAAAAATTCAACAGATCCAGTCTACCTATTCAACTCCGTGGTTTGTAGGTATACCGCTCAAGTTTGATGTCTCGTTGTATTACAACCGCTTCAACGATAAGGTAAAATTCCGCGGCAGTTTCTGGGGAACACTCCTGTCGCTGGAACATTCATTTTCCGAGATAACCACCGCACAACTCTGGACTAAATTCGAGGATGTACTCTGGATAAATACCGACAATCTTCCTGGAGAGTTTCCCCGTAATAACACCCAGAGTTTCGGGGTTGATTTTACATTCGATACCAGAAATGATCTTCTTAATCCGGTTAGCGGGGCGTACTCACTGATCAAAGGGGAAATTGCCGGGCTGGCGGGAATTAATTCCAATCAGTTTCTGAAATTCACTGCAGATAGCCGTCTTTACTGGAAATTAGGCCCGTTCTCCTGCGGTTCCGCTCTGAAGCTGGGATGGGCGAACCCTTACGGAAAAAGTACGCAAGTGCCGATTCAAGACCAGTTCTTTGCCGGAGGTTCCCGCTCGGTTCGTGGTTTCCGGGAAAATTTCCTGAGCACATATTTTGATACCACCGATACCGCCTGGCACGCGAAAAGCGGAAGAGCGATGCTTACGGCAAACCTGCTCGAAGTACGCTTCCCGATAATATGGTGGATTAATGGAGCTGTTTTTGCTGATGCGGGAATCCTTAGTGATAACGTTTCGACAGTTACTATGCCGAATCTACTTAAAGAGATCTCCTGGACCGCCGGGCCGGGATTACGGGTAAACACCCCCTTGGCGATTATTCGTTTTGACCTCGGATTCAAGCTCAATCCGAAACCAGAGGAGTCACTGACACAATGGCATCTTGATGTAGGCCAGTCCTTCTAATTGGTAAAGGAGCGATAGTACGCTTTTGAAAGAAGCACGTTTGTATGAGAGAATGGACAATGATCAGGTTCGTTGCCGACTTTGCAATCATTTCTGTGTAATAAAAAATGGAAGGCACGGACGCTGCGGAGTCAGAAAAAACAGTGGGGGAGTGCTCACTGCAGAAACCTTCGGAAACCTGATAGCAGGCAACAGTGACCCGATCGAAAAAAAACCGCTCTATCATTTTCTCCCCGGGTCTCTCACCTATTCAATTGCGGCACCCGGCTGTAATTTTCAGTGCAGTTTCTGTCAGAACTGGCAGATATCGCAAGCTCGAGATCGAACGCTGCAACATCAGATAAATAAATCGTTCAATCCAAGGTCAATTGTTGCTGCCGCAAAAAAAAACAGATGCAGAAGTATCGCCTTTACTTATACTGAACCAACGGTTTTTTACGAAATGGTAAAAAGTGTAGCTGAGTGCATTGTACCGGAAGACGAATTGAAACTGGTTATGGTAAGTAACGGGTACATGTCCAGGGAGTGTCTGGATGATTTGAACGAATACATTGATGCGTACAATATCGACTTGAAATCATTCTCGGATAGTTTTTATCAGATAAATTGCGCTGGCAGGCTTTCACCAGTACTGGAGAACATAAAGCATATCTCAAATAATAACAAGTGGATAGAGATTACAACTCTTGTCATCCCTAACGAGAATGATTCTGTAAGCGAAATCGATGAGATTGCACATTTCATTTCAGAAGTCGACACCTCTATTCCGTGGCATATTTCACGTTTTTTCCCGAATTTTAAGATGACAGACCACTCTGCAACCGGAGAAAAATCTCTTGAATCAGCAAAAAAATCCGGTAGCAACCATCTTCTTAATTATGTCTATGTAGGCAATACTTCCGAAGACAGTTCGACCAGTTGTCCGGCTTGCGGAAGAGTTTTAATTGTACGAAACCGCTATTCGCTGTTAAAAAATGAAATTACCAACACTGGACAGTGCCCGGAATGCGGAACAGCAATCGAAGGTATCTGGGAGTAAAATACAGAATTCCAATTAAAAAGGATGGTAGGGGAGTGTAGATTCCCCTTTTTGTTTTTCAATTTACGTTGTACCGACTCCCCCATCCTCACTACGTGTAAATGCTAATATAAAACCTTCATTGATTACAATTAAATACTTAATAATCAGTCAATTAGACACAAATAAACCTACAACGTTACGTAAATAGAATAGGTTAAATTCGGACACTGAGCGGAGTCGAAGTACCCGAATTTGTAAGGAATCGATCGTTTCGACTCCGCACGGAGAGAGGGTTGATTATACCTAATTTAAGGGTTCTTTACCACAGTAAAACAGTTAAATAGGCCACGGTGATCTTTGGCATCAGAACAGGAAAAAGAATAAGATGCTGCGCATAAATCGGATACAATAAGCCGTAAAAGAAAGAGTAGGGTAAATGCAGGCAGAATAAATGTTTACATAATATATATTATGCGACATAATTAATATCAATATTTTATCTCATTGCCCCGTTTAATCGCTTTTTTTTGGTGCCAAATATATTATATTAGATGTTGTCTGTTTGCAGTTCTCAGGTTCATTATTTTTTTTGTATTGTGAGTTTCACTAACAAATCAACTTCCGTTCGCATTGCTGAGGGATCATTCATGAAGCCACATTTTCTGAAAAATTCCAGGATGTTATTCTCTGTCGTTTTTTCCCTGTTTTCCATCCCGGTTTGCTCTTTTGCTCAGATCACGTTTAACTACGATGATTCAATTAAGGTCCCTGTTACCTTTTATGATTTCCATTCGGATTCAAGTAATCCTGAATTTGAAATCACTCCTGATCCGGCACAGCGACGTTACGGTATGGTAGAAAATCGACTCGACTCCGAGGCCAGACCTACTGTTGGGGCAACACCCTACTTTAACCACCGGATAAGCCGCTGGTTCAGAGAATGGCAGCCGGGTGACGATACCATCTATAATTACATTAACGACTACCCTGAACGCTATGGGCGATACAGCGCCTATCCCGCCGGAATTACCACGCTTCCCTACGACACCTCCTTTAAGAACGTTGTTATTCACGACTCACTCACGTTTGTCCTTATTGATGAAAACACCGGAACATACCGTTTTCTGGACACCGCATTTTTCCCCCTGGACAACCGGGGTTTCGGTGCCGAAGGGAGAACGCACAATTATTCTTTTGCAATGTCGTTGCACCTTGAATTTACCAAAGTGCCGGGTCTTACCTTCGCCTTTACCGGCGACGACGATGTATGGACGTTTATCGACAGTACTCTCGTGATGGATATCGGTGGAATTCATGGCCCGGAATCAGATGATATTAATCTTGATGACAATATCCCCGGTCTTTCCCTGCAGGATGATAATATTTACACCTTTGACTTTTTCTATGTCGAGCGTCATGTTACCGGTTCGAGTATCCAGATTACCACCAACCTTGTCAGGAAACCACCCGTATTAGACCTTGCAGCTTTCCCGAGTGACACGATTTGTCCGGGAGAATTAACCACTCTTACCGCATCGGTCACCGACAGTATCTCCGGCGATCGCCCTGATCTTGATTCCCTGACGCAATGGAGAGTGATCGCACACAATGGTCCCGACAGCACCCTTTTTTCATACACCGGTGCAACAATCACCTACATGCCCAATGTTGCCTATCAGCGCATTGTTATTGAAGGAAGCGTTACTGTTGGCAATGAAACTATTCTCGATACGTTGACGTTAACCGTCTTGCCGTGCAGAGAATATAGAGTATCAATTGAGGCTACCCTTGTTGACACTAACGATACAAATTCGCTCAGATATCCCCAACCTCTGGAGAGAATAAGCATTCTGGAAAGTATGACGACCGGCTATGCGTATGCAATTATCCGCGACTCTTCCGGAGCTTATATCCGGCCTGCCGATTCCAACAATACCACCTGGACAATTACTCCCGACGGAGTAACGTTCGCTAATTCAAGGGGTGAACCGGGAGCGACATATCATGGTATCATTACGAGAACTGGTCCCGTCGGTGAAACAAAGGTTGTGGCTGTAGATCCCAACCCCGACCTTCTGCCCGACACCGCAGATGTTATTATTGCACAGTACCGCATTGTAAAACTGCAGCTTCGCGATTCGCTGGGGACTCTCGACCATGTAGTCGACACTATCAGTATGTCCAGTGGCGATTATATGCGATATCAGGTATGGGGACTCAAATCAACAGCTGTTGCCGACTCCCTTAATCCTGATTCCTGGGTTCCGACAACAGTCACCTGGGCAGTTACCGATTCCATCATCCTGAAGAATGTGCCACTTCCGACCCGGGCCCAAACCTATATGTTCGATCCTCTGCGACCCGGTACCGGCGTACTCACCCTTACCAATCCGGATGATGCCCAGACCGAAGTGCTCAACATTCCGGTGTTCATTTCACGTGAGCCGGCATCAAGCGTTGAGATTGAAATGCTTCCCAACCAGTCGCTCCGTGCCGGAGACACCATTGGGTTCCAGGTGAGAATCTACAATTCCGACGGCTTGGTACCGGGTTCCTACTGTTTCAATGCCGATTCACAGGCCATTTACAGTGATTCTCTCGGGAGAGGAAGCAACCTTCGGCAGCCATGGCCCCGGCTTATGGTTGATGGAACCGATACACTCCTTAATATTCTCGATGGGTCGTTGTATAAAGTTGATCAATGTTTTGCAGAAGGTCTTGATACCATTAAAGTTGTTCTCTACTACGCTCCATTCGCAACCGACAGCTTGCACCGCATCGCCGTTACCCTGGGAAATCTGTTAGGGCGTTCAAAACCGTTCCGGCTGCAGGCCTCGTACATTGACTCTCTTGATATTGTCGATGTTGACACAATCTCCCTTCCTCCGCAAACACTTTCAGGAAAGCAGTCATTTACCGGATTCCCTGCCGCGTTCGACAGGTTCGGCAACCTGGTCAGTCCCAGTATAATTGCAAACTGGGTTACTACCGGTACACTCGACACGCTTGAATCAGAGGACAAACAGGGTAATCGGATCTACATCACCGCCGAGGGGGTACCTGTCAGTCAAACGGGAACGGTATGCGCTTTTACCTATCATGAGATCGACGGCCACCTTATCAAGGATTGTGTTCCGGTTAATATTATCGGCCCTGCAAAAAAGGTCACCGTGGCTTATACACGTGATCTTGACGGTAACGGTCTGCTTGATGCTATTGATATCACTTTTGCGATCAGTGTAGCGCCCACTGAACTAACTACAGCGAATTTCAAAGATATAAAATATGGAACAACCACCTTTGATACGCTTATCGGTCTGGAACAGAGAGATTCAAGCACCTATCGTCTGACATTCAGAGAAGAATTAAAGGTTGATTCCAGAGGGGTAGCCTCAACAGACCCCAAAGTAACGCCCTCTCAAACGTATTGGCGTCCGACCTTCTCAATTCAGGATGCCCCATCAATTTCCACAGAAACGGTGACCACCAGCGACGGAGCCGGACCGGTGATCTGGAGGATCGTTAGAAATGTTGAAACAGACATTGTAAAGATACTGTTAAGTGAAAGGGTGAAAAACGTCAACGGGGCCGATGTTCAGGTGAACATTGCTCCCGCCTCGGTATTCAATGTCTACAGGAGGAATGCCGACGGATCATTTACCCCGCTCACTGCTATCCTTGACGGCATCTCTTCATTTTACAGTGTTTCAGACAGTATTCTTTCCTTTACGTTATCAAACAATCAGGATCTTTCTCAGATCCATTGGATGAATCTTGACGCTGCACCTCCGGCGGTTCGTGATATCCCGGGTAATGCTCCACATCCGGATAATATTAAAAGAATGGTTGAATTGGAAGGTGTGGTTTACGACCTTAGAATTGCACCGAATCCAACTCGTGCAGATTTCTCTCATGTAGGTGCCGGAGATCTTTTTCTGACCAGTAAGCAGGAACATGTTGATTGGGCTCGTGGTATGGACGGCGTCCTTATTCGGGCAACCTTTACACCACCGAGTGACAACACTCCTGTAGGTGTAACCATCAAGATTTACGACCTGGTCGGCAATCTGGTTAACTGGGTTCATGTCGACGACATCGTAACATATCTTACTGCAACCGCTTCGACAATGCAGCAATCCGGTGACAGTGCTTCGGTGCTTATCCTCGATCACTACTGGAATGGTTCAAACAGGCAGAGAATGAAAGTCGCCCCGGGGTTGTACCGCATTGTTTACAGTATTGACTATAACAGTCCTTTACCTGAATATCAGGATATGAAACTGGTAAAACTGGTCGGAATACAGAAATAACCCCGACCACCCATTCGGTATCCGGCAGAAGGGCACTCCCCTTCTGCCTTTTTTTTCCTCCACGACCGCTACTTTCTCTGATTATGCAGTGATTCCTTACCGCATGGTTCATCAACCGTAGAAGTGTATACTTATGAGGAAACTGTCTGCATATAGGGAACAATGAGCTGCTACTGTCCGATGCATAAAAAAGCTTACTTTATCTCACCAGCTAAAAAAGATACGTCAGATGAAATCCGCCTGTGATTACAGAGTAGTTGTCGCTGGAGCCGGTAATTTCGTCAAAGGATTTCTCGTATTTTCCGTTTGCTGAACAGGTGAGTCGTGCTGTCAACGAATACTTGACTTCAAGCTCTCCGCTGTAAAACCTTGTATAGAGCTGAGGCCCCCAATCGGATGTAGTAAATTCTTTTTCACTTTTTAATACGTATTCTCCCGAAACGTTGCAGCTAAGCTTTCGCGGGATTATCTGCACCGACAACTGATCGGACACCTTATATTGCCATGCCCGCAGAGAGTCTCTGTTTTCATGCTTGAATGCGAGTCTGAAACTGGTTTTGTTACGTACTCTTCTCCGGATTTTGAATGAAAGCCATCCACTTACCGCATTGTGAATTCGATCACCTTCATCATTGAGATATTCATCGGGGTGGATACTGTAGTCATTGTCAAAGAGCATCTGGTAGCGAAGACTGTACGAAACCCCGTTCGTGAACCGTTGTTTACCCTCTATGGTGACCCGGTTACTGAACTCGTTCTCTTTGTAGCTTTCCGAATAACTCGTATCTTCGCGTACAACCGATTCGCGCGCATCATTTCGCTGGTGTTGCAGTGTGTAATCAACGGAAAATGCCGGTTTACCCTCCCCCATTTCATACGATGATGCAACAGATACAATATTCAGATCTGTAACCGACGGTTTGTCTTCCTCACTGAAACCTTTGAGAATTGAACGGTCAAATTCGTACGATCCAGATACCAGCCAAGACTCTGTGATATTTTTACTCAGCGAGGCTGTAAGATTTTTCCGCCAGTTGATCAGATATGGATCCCCTGCCGAAAAGTACGAAGGTGCAATCTGCATATACCTGATTTCACTTGCGTATCCTCCGGTATTTCCCCGTGCACCAGCAATACCGGCAACATGTTCTTTAAAATCTTCCGGTTTAAAAAGCGAAAATACCTTTGGTACCGCTTTCTCGACATTGGGATTGTACCAGACAATATCCTCGTACGATGAATCCGACAACGTATCTGCGGAACCGAGATCTATCTCTCCAAAAAGCTCAAGTTTCCTCTCCAGGAGAAAGACCGAACCGGTGATACAGCCGGTTTGGGCCACAACGGGATCAAGTGCCGCTGGGTCGCTCAAAGCTTTGCGGAACAGCGGTTTTCCTGTCTGATCATGGGCGATAATTCCGCGCGCGGCAATTGAAGATTGCCGGGTCGGTTTGAAAGATGCCTCGGCGATATACGTAATCTGCTGTCGTTTGGACATGCCGGTATCGACCGTCTGATTGTAGACGAATATTTCATGGTCACCTGAATCTTTGGCGATTTCGGTCTCCCCTGCTGCAAGTTTGAACGCAAGCCGTTTCTCCCCACGCCCCATTTCGAGGTATTTTCCCGAATACTTTATCCCGGTAAGTTGACGACCAGGAATAGAGGTTTCCGACCCACTCTCAAAAAAATCACCAATAACCACCGACTGTTGAGCATAATTCATGGATAGGTTGAACATGTTTTTACCAATGTAATTGGTGGTTGAAAGCCACTGGTTACTGTACATGTCCATCAACAGGTTGATATCGGCGTTGCCTCGCCTTCCGTTGGCGAAAAACTGAAATTCCGGCTGAATACCTCCGTACCACTTGTCATCCTGTTCGCCGGGGTATTTATTCTGTTGACGCAGCACGCGTTCAACCGTCCGCAGGGTATCTTCAGTATTCCCATCGCCGGGAAGATACGTTTCAGTAGTATCCCGATCACGCGGATGGACCTCTGAACGTGGACGAAAATAGGTAAATCCGGTGGTTACATTTCCGATAAAACTGGCGGTCGGTTCCTGAGGAACACTCATTGCAGAGAATCCCGCATTGAAATTTTCACTCACCGCAACGGAATCGGATGCCTTCGGCACAACAATAGAGGCAACCGGCTGTGGTTCTTTCAGAAGATTCTTCATCTCATCCGGTGGCACTACCTTCACGTCCAGTTTATTCGCATAGACCATTTCACGGACTTTTCTCGGTATTTCTCGATTGGAAACAACGCCGGTTTTGTTACGTGAAACCTCTGTTCCCACAATCTCCACTGATGCTCCTCTGGATACGATCAGGCCGGTTGCATTGTACGAAAGATACCCACCGTTAAGCTTCAACATCGATTGCGGTGCACAGGAAATTGCCGTATTGTTATTCCTCACGATAAGACTGTCTGCAGTGCATCGGGCGCCGGCAAGCAGGTTTATTGCCATAGCATGCCCTCCTGAAAACTCCGACGAAAACAGGGACACGTCGGCATTTTTCACCACCAGACCATGGAGTGAATTACGCTTAAAACGGCAGTTATTTATGCCTGCCGAACCGTTTTCAACATAAATACCGAAATTTGAGTGACGTATGATACAGTGCTCAAACAGTGACCGGTTTCTGCTCCGACAGTATATTCTATCCCAATCCCACGGTTGTGTTACCGGTTTGGCCGACATGAACACAACCGGATGCTTTGCGGTTCCCTTGGCAAATATCTGACCGAAAACGGTAATCGTGGAATATTCACCACCTACATACACCGTACAGGCCGCTCCGAACTCAAGTATCTGCCCGGCAGGGACAATGACATTGCCGTTGATTAAATACGGGCCGTCTTCACTGCTGAAAGTGCCAAAGAGCACTCCTGCCGGCAGGACGGTTTTTATCTTTCGTTTAGTTGTTTTTTCAGATGTATCGGCCCGGGCGGTAAAGGGTGAAGCAAAGCTGTTTCTAGTACTGGTTTGCATTGCGGAATTTTTGGCGGCAACCGTGGAATCGGATCCGGTATCATGTAAAGAGTCCCTGGCGGCAGGTTCCGCCAAATCCCGCACTACCGTGGTTTTTGCTTGTAAAACAACTGAATCCGGTGTACCCGGTATGGTATCCACCGTATCCGACGCTGTTGCCGGGACCGTTGACATAACAAGAATCACCACCGAAAGAGTTTCTGCCCCGGTGAATTTCCTGAATATTGATGGGAGTGCCATAGATATGCCTTTAAACGGAATTACCTCACCGTTATCTGAAATGTTGTGCTCTTGGTAATATTGTTTATATCGTTCACGTCTATTTGAATCTGGTTGGGACGTTGCCGTACCAGCTCAATATCGGCTTCAATGAAATTATCGGTAAATGTTCTCACCGCACTTCTCTTACCGTTCGTTTTATTGGTGATCGCCACTTCACGTATCAGTCGCATGTCGTCCTGCGGAAGATTTTCAATGGTGAATTCAATCGTATAAAACGCCGCTTCTCTTCCGGGAGAAGCCGGGGGAAGGTCAAACGAGATGCTGCCAGCCGGGCGTCTCATTTTTATCAGCCAGGTGGTGGTCGAAAGGAATGCATGATGTGACAATACTTCGGTGTTTGACGGATTCTTTTCACGGTCTTCCGCATAAACGCGGTAGGAATGAATACCATTCTCAAGTGAAATACAGGTAGATTCATTCGGGCGGAGTGTTTTGAATTCCTTACTTCCGTCAATTTCGTACCAGAGCGTGATCTCATCATCGGCGGTGCGGTCAAAAACCGTAACATTCCAGCAGGATTTCGCCAGCGATGCACTCACTTGAGGCCGGTAGGTGTCCGGTGGTTTTTTGTAAATTATTTTTCTGTTTTCAGTCCTACTCATACCGGCTGCGTTTACTTCGAATTCGAGCAACACCTCCCCCTCTTCATCAGGGATGGTGACATATCCGGAGAATTGGCCTGAAGAAGATACCGACATTTTACGTCCGTTAACGGAAACTTCAGCATTTGTCGGAAGGACCTCGCCCTTGATAATGATATTGGTGGTGGTGACTGTTTGCCGATCCGGGGGCGAGGAAACGATAAAGCGATATTCCGGTTTATACACTACCCTGCGGGAAATTTTCTGTGTTGCCCCGTCAAGATTCGCTTCAAAATCGAGAGTGTATTCTCCAGCCTCGTTCGCAATGGGTACCTGACCGTTAAAACTTCCCGAAGCGGTAACCGGAAGCGTCATGGAAAGGACGGTTACTTCTGCACCCGGGGATACCGATCCACTGACCGGAATGAGTGGCTTTACGATATCCTGCCCTTCGCGTGGAACGGTAACGGAAAAAAACAGTGCAGCCGAAGTAACGGTAACCGATCTGCTGACTGAACGCGTGCTTTCATCGGCCTCTGCAGCGATCTGCAGTTCAAACACCCCGGGTTGTGCCGGTGCGGTAACCGTTGCTTTGAAGGAACCATCCCCGGCAACCGGTACGGTTTTACCGTTTACCGACACCGAACCACTGTTTGGCTTGACCGACCCGGTAACTGCTATCGGTGACTGCGGTGTGACAACCGCCCCTTCCGACGGAGTCGAGAGAGAGAGCACCAAGGTTCCTTGTTCAGTTTGAACCTCCGACCTTCCGGTCGTATCATCTACGGTGGAACTGTCATTTTTTCCAACAGAATCCGTCGCCGTAGCGGTTGTCGAGTCGGCCGCATTATTGAGCGAATCATCTGCCGGTGTTGCATTTCCGGTACCCGTTGTATCGGTGGAGAGCGGTACAGGGGTTTTTTCGTTGAATTTCTCCACGGCCACCTGTTCGCCTCCCTTTTTAACGACGCCCATCTGGTTTGGTGTAAGTTCAACACTGTTCTTTGATCCCTGAGGAGTTACCAGTACCCTTCCTTCGTACACCTTTACCCGGGTCTGCTCCCTGTTGACCTCAAGCCCTACGACGGTTCCCCGAATGGCTGCCGTCGCGGTAGGTGTTTCAAACTCAAAGGACGATCCGGTAGTGACCAGCTTTTTTACATTGGCGACAATTGCCCCGTTCATGATCTTGAGTGAGGTATTCTGTTCACTTCCTTTTCCCTTTAGAGTTTTCAACTCAAGGGTGGAGTTTTCTCCCACCTTGATGGTTGAACCCTCAGTTGTCTCCAGTTCCGCTTCCGATTCGACGAAGGTTCGTATAGCATCGGTCTCCTTAAGCGGCATTTTGGGACGTGCGGCAGTCCATTTCACCGAGGCGCCCCGTCGGATCTTGACGGTCCCTACCAGTTGCTTTATAGTACATTTTCGAGAGGATTGAGGAGCTGCGGGTGCAGTTGCCATGAACAGCAGCAACAGCACCGTAACGTAACGGAGATATCTGAATAACTGCATAATTCTCTCCTGGCGGAAAATTGGTAACAATTTGATAACAGCACCGATCAGATGTATTTTTTCATTATTACAAAAAGATCAATACATTGTACCACCTGTACCGTTAAGGGTCAATTAAATTTCAGAACGGTTATGGCGCCCAAATCACCCCTTTTCATTCACCCGGAAAAAAGTAAAGTAAAGCTGCCACAGGCACAGCTTAAAGCGTATGCATTGCGAATATACACAGGAGAAAAGATCTCCCCGCTGCGTTCCACCAACCTGATCTGCTGCAGTGATTTTATTATACGTCGACTCAACCGCGAGTATCGTGCCATTGATAAAGTGACCGATGTGCTCTCGTTTCCGTTTGATGATGACGACTTTCTCGGAGAAATTTTTATCTCCGTCAGACGCACCGAGGTTCAGGCTCGGATGTTAGGTCATTCTTTTACCGATGAGTTTCTGCGGCTTTTTGTCCATGGAATGCTTCACCTGACCGGATACGATCACCTTAAACCGGCGGAACGGACTCGGATGAATCAGCGGGAAAACCGGTATCTTCAAAAAAATCTGTACTGAAAACAGGGAGAATGTATCTTTTTACGGCATTCTGATTTTTTTTATCATATACTTATATTATTATGACATACCTTTCCCGTCTCTGCCGGCAGCTGTCTGCAACTATTTCAGGATAGTATGCACCGATCTTCTCCGGCACTCGTTTCACTGATTATTAAGGAGGCTCCTTTTGGAGGGTGACCCTTCAAGTGTTATCTCATTGTCATTTTTAATTGCCGCGTTCCTTCTCTCAGTAATCTTCTCTGTTATAAAAATCGTGTTCAGCTCATTTGATGTCTCCTCGTTGCCGGCTGATGATGAGTATCTGCGTTATTATGGATCAAAAATTGAGCAGGTGCTCAAAAATGAACCTCTTTTTAAGCAAACCGTCGCCTTCGGCCGTATTCTCTCCTTCTCGGCGTTATCAATGTTCGCCTACATTGTCGCATTGCAACACTTCCCGCAACTTCGCAGTTATCAGAAAGTGCTCTACCCGCTGCTCTCTTCGGTACTGCTGCTTTCGCTCTTTGCGGGAAACGTTTCGCAGGCACTGGCAAAGCGCTACTACCGTTTCTTCGTTTCGTTCTGTTACAATGTTTACAAGGTTGTGGGTTGGATTTTTCTTCCACTTCTGTCGCTCTTTACCTGGCTGCATAATCGTCTTCTGAAATTAGTGGGTTACGATGAACGTTTCGCATTTCTTACCGACGATGAAAAGGCGCGAATTTCCGAAAAACATAATGGGGAACGGCTGGATGAAGAAGAAAAGGAGATGATACGAGGAATTTTCGATCTGAGTGAAACCAGTATCGACGAAATTATGGTTCCCAGAATAGATATAAAGGGTTTCGATATCTCAACTTCGGTTACGCAGGTGTTGAAAATTGTCCGCGAAGAGGGACATTCCCGCCTTCCGGTGTTCAAGGAGACTGTTGATACAATCGTTGGTGTGCTCTATGTGAAAGATATACTCACCTGGATTTCTGAGCACGGGCAGGAGAACTGGGACATCGAGAAAATTATGAAGAAACCCCTTTATGTCCCTGTCGGAAAAAAGGTTAACGACCTTATGCGTGATTTTAAAAAAAAGCATATGCATATTGCCGTAGTCGTTGATGAATACGGCGGTACCGCAGGGCTGGTCACCATGGAAGATATTCTTGAAGAGATCGTTGGAGATATTCAGGATGAATATGACGAGGAGGAAATGGAAGTTGTCAAGCTTTCCGATAATGCCTTCCTTGTTGATCCGCATATCGATCTTGAAGATCTCAACGATGAGCTGGGGATTAACATATCGCTTGAAGAGGTTGAATACAATACCCTCAGCGGTCTGATCTATCATGAATACGGCGATGTTCCTCAAAAGAATACAACACTTGAGCACAACGGTCTTCGTTTCACGATCCTCGAAATGGATAATCAACGGATCGTGAAAGTTAAAGTCGAGATAGTGCAGCGCCAGAACAAAACACAGGATACAACCGCATTTTAATCATGCCGCTGATTTCAGTACGACACAATGTCCGTAACAAGATTATGCTTTGTGTTGCAGTGTAAGTTCAACCACTGTTAATTGAAGTTTCAATCGAAAGCAACTCATACGTTGGCTCCCGCTTTCCCCGGTGGTTTCTATTCGGAATCGATAAATAATGGCAGCTCATTTCACATCTGTTGATAATCGGTGCGAAGGTAAGTATTTTTAAACGTTTTTTCCAGTTCTGCAACATGCGTATCGAAAACCACCAAGGAGGAACTATTGAATATAGTTGTCTGTATCAAGCAGGTGCCCGGCACCACCCAGGTCCGGATAAATCCCGAAACCGGCACGCTGGTTCGTGACGGAGTAGAAGCGGTAGTTAATCCATTTGATGAATATGCCATCGAAGAAGCACTTCGCATCAGAGAAAAAGCAGGCGGTGTAGTTAAAGTTATCACCATGGGGCCGCCTCAGGCCGACGTCGCGTTGCGTAGTGCAATTGCAATGGGTGCCGACGAAGGAATTCTCGTCACTGATCGCCAATTCGCCGGTTCGGATACATGGGCAACCTCCTACACCCTTTCAAGCGCAATTAAAACAATCGAGGATACCGACCTCATTATTTGCGGGAAACAGGCCATCGACGGCGACACTGCCCAGGTGGGTCCGGGAGTTGCTGAAATGCTCGGTATTCCCTATGTGGCATGGGTTCGCAAAGTTGAATCCATCGACGAAAATTCAATCAAAGTGGAACGGTTGATGGAGGATGGCTACGATATTGTCGAAATGCCGCTTCCGGGGCTCATCACGGTGGTTAAAGAGATCAACACCCCGCGAATGGCCTCCCTCAAGGGTAAAATGAATGCGAAAAAAGCCCAGATTAAAACAATCACCGCCTCCGACCTTTCCGTTGACGCTTCGCGTCTCGGTCTGAACGGGAGCCCCACACAGGTCCTTCGTTCATTCGTACCGGAAAAGAAATCCGGCGGCGAAAAAATCAGCGGAGAAGTACCCGAACTGGTCGCGAAAATCAAATCAACCATTTCAGAACTTGAAGTCATCAAGTAGGAGCTCAGAAGCACATGGGAATTAAAGTAGATCTTGAAAAATGTATCGGTTGTTCACTTTGCGTTCGCTCATGCGCGGTTGATGCGATAAAAATCATCGATAAAAAAGCGGTTATCGACGAGACCAGATGCACGCTCTGTGCCGCCTGTGTTGAAGCCTGCAAGAAATACAATGCGATCACCATCACCAAGGAACGGTCGGAACACGCCGCATCGATTGATGAATACCGCAACATTGCCGTATTCATTGAACAGCGCGATGGTACCATTGCCGGCGTCTCGTACGAAATGCTCGGTGAAGGCCGGAAACTGGCCGACGCCCTCGGCGAAAAGCTGCTTGCGGTTTTTCCCGGCTATGAAATGCAGAAACAGGCCGAAGAACTCATCAAGTTCGGAGCGGACAAGGTATTCTACTTCGACAGCGAGGAATGTTCCAACTTTCAGGACGATACTTACGCGGAACTGGTAACGCAGTTCATCGAAAAAGAGAAGCCGTCGATTGTTCTGGCAGGTGCCACCGCCATCGGGCGTTCATTCATCCCGAAAGTTGCCGCCAGAGTTTACGGCGGCCTTACGGCCGACTGCACCAAACTTGAGGTGGACACCGAGCGGCGTCTGCTCCTCGGAACCCGTCCCGCATTCGGCGGCAACCTGATGGCAACCATTATCTGTCCGGATCACCGGCCTCAGATCGCAACAGTGCGTCACAAGGTTATGAAGGCAGCGGTCAGAGATGACCGTCGCATTGGTGAGCTGATCGTCCACAAAGTGGATAAGGGCAGTATCGCGGAACGTACCAAACTTATTGACATTGTCAAGGAGATCGAATCAACCGTCAATATTACCGAAGCGGACATCGTGGTTTCCGGTGGCCGTGGTCTGATGAAGCCGGACAACTTCGGACTGCTGCGTGAACTGGCCGAAGTGCTCGGTGGCGCGGTGGGCGCGAGCCGCGCAGCGGTTGATGCGGGGTGGATCCCCTACTCGCATCAGGTCGGACAGACCGGTAAGACCGTCTGCCCCAAACTGTATATCGCTTGCGGTATCAGTGGTTCGGTGCAGCATATGGCCGGTATGCAGTCCGCAGACTACATAATAGCGATCAACAAGGATCCCGACGCTGATATTTTCCAGGTGGCGAATCTCGGAATCGTCGGAGATGTCCTTGAAATAGTGCCCGCACTTATTCAGGCATTCAAAGCGGAAAAATAAACCGTAACAGGTGTAGCAACCTCCCGGTGCTCTCCAGTGAGCATCGGGATTTTCATTGAAATTCATTCTGTTTAATAGATTGGTTCCTCTCCAATGAAGCTCTCATTCGGTCTGCCCAAAGGAAGTCTTGAATCGTCCACCATTGAACTGTTCCGCAAAGCCGGCATACACATTCAAAAGGGAGAGCGTTCCTACTACCCTACCAGCGACGATCCGGAGCTTGATCTTATCGTCATGCGCCCCCAGGAAATTCCCCGTTACATTGAACAGGGTATTCTGGATGCCGGTATAACCGGGCAGGACTGGGTTGAAGAAAACAGGGCCGACATTGTTGAGGTTTCCGAGCTGCGCTACAGTAAAGCAACGCGGCGCAAGTGCCAGTGGGTACTGGCAGTACCCGAGGAATCAAAATTTCATAAGGCTGCCGACCTCAAAGGCAAACGGATCGCCACCGAGCTGGTGGGAACCACCAAACGGTACTTCAAAAAGCAGCATATTCCGGTTGAGGTGGAATTCAGCTGGGGAGCAACAGAAGTGAAACCCCCTCGTCTGGTTGATGCAATTGTTGACATTACAGAAACTGGCTCTTCCCTGCGGGCGAATCATCTCCGGATTATCGAGACGATCATGGAAACCTGCACGGTGTTAGTTGCCAACAAAAACGCCTGGAAGCAGAAGAGCAAGCGGGATAAACTCGAGAATATGAAAATGCTCCTTCTGGGGACGCTCGACGCCGAAAATTTTGTTGGCCTCAAGTGTAATGTTCAGGAAAAAGATCTGGCCCGTGTTATTAAAGTGCTTCCGGCGCTGCATAACCCTACTATTTCGCACTTGTACGAAAAGGGCTGGTTTGCTGTTGAGACAATACTCCCCTTTCACGAGACAAAGCATCTGATTCCGCGCCTCAAACGGGCAGGAGCTTCGGGTATTGTTGAATACGCAGTCTCTAAAATTATCCCCTGACAATTCTTCGGGCATTAACGGCAGTGATTCTTCCTGGATGCCGTCCGCCCTCGAAATAGTTCCGCAAGTTGGTTAAGCGGGTACACAGAGGTTATTTTATCTTTGAACGACTTCCCTTCTTCTCCTTCCCGAATCAAGGACTCCCGATGCAACAAAATTTCAACGAACAGTTCAAACAGGTTTTCCCTAAAGGGATGAAACCTTTTCCGTTAAAGTGGATAATTCCATTGGCACTCCTGGTACCACTGGTAGCTTCTTCGGTATTCACCGTTGAACCCGAAGAGGTAGGTGTAATTCTCCGATTCGGCAAATACGTTCGCACGGTAAATTCCGGCCTGAATTTCAAAGCACCTCTCGGTGTTGAAAAGGTATATAAAGTACCGGTGGAACGGCAGCTGAAACTCGAATTCGGTTTCCGCACCGAAAAGGCCGGAGTTCGCAGCCAGTATGCCACACGAAGCTACTCCGAAGAATCCCTGATGCTTACCGGTGATCTCAATGCCGCTGATGTTGAATGGATTGTTCAGTATCGTATCAGTGACCCCTTCAAGTTTCTCTTCAGAGTACGTAATACCGTCCAGACGTTCAGGGACATTAACGAAGCGATCATGCGTGAAATCGTCGGAGATCGCACGGTGAATGAGGTGCTCACTATCGGCCGGCAGGAAGTGGCAACCACCGCAACGGTTATGCTGCAGGAACTGGCCGATCAATATGAAATGGGTATCAAGGTCGAGCAGGTGGTGCTGCAGGACGTGAATCCGCCTGAACAGGTCAAACCGGCATTCAACGAAGTCAACGAAGCTCAGCAGGAGCGCGAAAAACTTATCAACCAGGCACGCTCCGACTACAATAAAATTATCCCCAAGGCCCGGGGCGAAGCACAGCGGACCATAGAAGAAGCACACGGGTATGCTCTGGAACGGGTTAACCGGGCAAAGGGAGAGGCAGTGAAATTTACGGCGGTATTCAACGAATACTCCAAGGCAAAAGAGGTAACCAAGCAGCGCATCTACCTTGAAACCATGAATGAAGTGCTGCAGAAGGTTGGAAGAAAACTGATCACCGATGAAAAAGCTTCGGGAATACTACCTCTTTTCAATGCAGTAAAAGGAGTGACCCCCAATGAATAAATACCGCCCTCTCATTCTTATAGCTCTCGGGGTTTTCGGTATCGCCCTGATCGCAAATTCGATGTTTGTTATTGATGAAACACAGCAGGCAATAAAAACTCAACTACGTAAACCGGTCGGTGATCCAATTGTTGAACCTGGAATCCATTTCAAAGTTCCGTTCATTCAGGATGTGACGTATTTTGACAAGCGTTTTCTCGAATGGGACGGCTCCCCAAACCAGGTACCCACCAAAGACAAGCGATTTATCTGGGTTGACATGTATGCCCGCTGGCGCATTGTGGATCCACTGCTGTTTTTCCAGCGGGTTCGGGATGAACGCGGTGCCCAGTCCCGCCTTGATGACATACTCGACGGGCAAACCCGCAATGCAATTGCCAATCACAACCTCGTTGAACTGATCCGTTCAAGTAACCGCGATTACCAGGCAGATCAGGAAGTTGATTCGACGGAAGATATCAATACGCTTTCGAAAATTAAATACGGCAGAGAAAAAACCACCCGCATGATCCTGGAGACTGCCGCTCCCCGTACCATGGAACTCGGTATCGAGCTGCTTGATCTGCGGTTCAAGCGAATCAATTATGTTGATGAGGTTCAGAAGAAAATATTTGAACGGATGATTTCTGAACGAAAGCGGATCGCAGAGAAATACCGGTCTGAGGGCGAAGGAGAGGCTTCGAAAATCCTGGGCGATAAAGAACGGGAGCTAAAAAGCATACAGTCCGAAGCATACCGGACCGCTCAGGAAATCAAGGGAAAAGCCGACTCGGCAGCAACGGCAATCTATGCCGCAGCATTCAACCGCAACAGCGACACCCGTGATTTCTACCGGTTCCAGAAAACAATGGAGACCTACCGCACCACGTTATCCGATAAAGACATGTTGATACTCTCAACCAAAAGTGACTTCTACGAATATCTGCAGAAACTGGAAGTAAAATAACCGGTAGTACGGAGGCTCTCCTCCGTACTACCCTGATTGTTACCGGAGCATCGTGAAATCAAGACCTGCCGCGATAAACAGTATATGGCTGTTTCTGATTCTTGCCAGTATCATCGTTGCCGCCTATACCGGAACAATGGAAGAGGTCACCAAGGCCTCTTTCAATTCGGCCAAAGGAGCGGTTAGCCTCGCCCTTTCACTTATTGGTGCAATGGCTCTCTGGCTCGGTATCATGAAAGTTGCCGAGGAGGCAGGCCTCACCCTGCTCATCGCACGGGCAATCCGTCCGCTTATGGTCCGACTTTTCCCTGATGTTCCGCCCGAACATCCGGCAATGAGCGCGATGATTATGAACATGGCGGCGAACATGCTCGGTCTCGGAAATGCCGCAACACCTCTGGGCATCAAGGCGATCACTGAACTCGATCGTCTCAATCCCGAAAAGGGAACCGCGACAAATGCCATGTGTCTTTTTCTGGCAATCAACACTTCAAGTGTGACGCTGTTGCCTCTGGGAGTGATCGCCGTACGATCGGCGGCAGGGGCATCTCAGCCGGCGGCGATTCTGTTTCCCGCAATTCTTGCAACACTCTGCTCAACCACCGCTGCAGTACTGGCGGCAAAAATCCTCTCCCGAAGAAATCCTGTTGCAACAATCCAGGAAACTTCGTCAGTCGATGCAACCGATGCTCAGAACGCTGTCGATCCCGACAATGAAAACCATCAAACGCTTTCTCCGGTTTCGCTATGGATGAAAATTGCGATCGCTGCAGTGATACTACTTTTCATCGGGGCAATTCCCTACCGTTTCATCACCACCGGGACGCCATTTGAATTCTCCCTTGACCTGATCACCAGAGGGACCAACTGGATGGTTCCGTTCATTATGGGTTTTCTCCTTGTTTTCGGGTATCTCAGAGGTGTACGTGTGTACGAGGCGATAACCGAAGGGGCAAAGGAAGGGTTTCAGGTTGCGGTGAGAATTATTCCGTTTATGGTTGCCATTTTTGTGGCAATCGGAATGTTCCGTGCCAGCGGGGCACTGGAGCTGTTCGGCAGGGTATTTTCGACAGTACTTCTTAAAATCGGAATGCCGACAGATGTCCTGCCGCTTGCATTGCTCAGGCCACTCTCGGGAACGGGATCGTTCGGTGTCATGTCGGAGATTGTCAGCAATGCACCGGACAGTTTCTCCTCATTTCTGGCGTCGATTATGCAGGGTAGTACCGAAACAACCTTTTACGTACTGGCTGTGTATTTCGGTGCCGTCGGTATCCGGAAAACCCGTCATGCACTGAGTGCGGCCCTTTTTGCCGATGGGATCGGTATTGCTGCATCACTGATTTTCGGCCATCTCTTTTTTGCGCTGATGAATTAAGAAAGATGAACAGGACATGACGAGCGATTCATTCAAAATCGAGGCGTGGCGAAAGAATGTCGAGCAGGCCGGGTGTACTATTTCCGAGGTGAATTCGCTGCAACAGCTCACGAAACGTGACGGTTCTCCTCTTTTCTCGTTGTTGGATGTTACCGTTGCTTCCCCAGATGGAAGACCACTGCCCAACTTCGTTTTCATTCGGGGAAATGCAACAGTTGTCGTTCCACTGCTGATAAACACCGCCAACGGCGAAGAGCGGTTTCTCATGGTTCGTCAGCACAGGATCGGTAACGGGATGCTTACCCTTGAATTCCCCGCAGGTATGCTTGACCATGAAATCGACGATCCCACCTCGGTTGCCCGGAAAGAGCTTTTAGAGGAGACCGGACTGAGCATTCCGCGCGACAAGTTGGTTCCGTTATGGTCTGCCCCACTTTACAGTTCCGCAGGAGCGTCTGATGAAGCCATCTACTACTTCGGCTGCAGAATTGAAATGAAAAACGACCGCTTTGTCTCATTTCAAAACCGTGTGCGTGAAAATGCCGGAGAACGCGAATTTATCACCGTTACCCTGCTCACCTACGAAGAGGCTCTTCCTCAGATCAATTCTATTCAGGCCCTTCTCGGCTTCAGCCTTTTCCACAACAAATTTGTAACTAAATAACATGCGTTGACGATTGAGCTGTTTTTTTCAGACTTCAATTGTTACATTGCATGTGCCGCAAAGTTACATAATTGTTATTACGGCCTCCCCAAAAAAACATTATTGTATCACACCTGTACTCCGATCTTCATTTTTAGCCTGTTTTATTCACATATCTACTGGTATAAGTATTGCATTATGCTGCTGCGTACTACCTGATCATAACAATATTGTTTCTACGATAGGAGGCAGATGTGCGTACAAAAAAGGTAGGTTTGACGGCAGGGCTTTTGTTTCTCTTGGCAGCCACCCCGCTTTTTGCGGACGACGGTGGTATCAACATGGTGGATACGCTGTGGGTTCTTGTTGCGGGATTTCTGGTATTCTTCATGAATGCAGGGTTCGCCTTTGTTGAAACCGGTTTTACCCGAGCCAAAAACACAGTTAACATTCTGGCTAAAAACTTTATCGTTTTCGCACTTGCCGCCATTGCCTACTGGGCGATCGGTTACGGTTTGATGTTCGGAGAAGGAAACGCATTCATCGGTTTAAGCTCCTTTCTGGTTGGAGAAAATTCAACGGCACCAGTCAGCAACATTCCTGTTTATGCCTTTTTCTTTTTTCAGCTCGCATTTGCGGCAGCCGGATGCTCAATCATTTCCGGTGCGGTGGCAGAGAGAATCAAATTTCTCTCCTTCATCATTTTCGGTACCCTGATGGTGGTATTCATTTACCCGGTTACCGGACACTGGATCTGGGGTGGTGGATGGTTGGGTTCACTCGGATTCCATGATTTTGCCGGATCAACGGCGGTACACTCCGTTGGTGGCTGGAGTGCCCTTATCGGTATTCTGCTGTTAGGACCACGTATCAATAAATATCGACAGGATGGCTCAGCCAAGGCGATACCCGGGCACTCCATCCCGCTGGCGACACTGGGAGGATTTATATTGTGGCTGGGATGGTTCGGGTTCAATCCGGGCAGTGAGCTTGCGATGGATGCAAACGTGCCGCGTATTGCTCTCACAACAGGACTTGCCTCATGTACCGGTATCGTCAGCGCAATGGCAGTATCGTGGATGCTCAGCGGTAAACCTGACCTTTCAATGATTATCAACGGTTGTCTGGCGGGCCTTGTTGCGATTACCGCCCCCTGTGCGGTGGTGACCCCCGCCGGTTCACTTGTCGTTGGGGTTGTGGCCGGAGCACTCGTAGTGTTTTCCGTGTTCTTTTTCGATAAACTGCATATCGACGATCCGGTCGGAGCCCTCTCGGTTCACCTTGTCAACGGGATCTGGGGTACGGTAGCCGTCGGCCTGCTCGCTGCTCCGGGATACGTGGACAATGTAACCGGACTATTCTATGGTGGCGGTTTCAAACAGCTGACCGCCCAGCTTATCGGTATCGGTGCCGTGGGCGGATTCGTATCGGTGATGGCGCTTGTTATCTGGGGCATTATCAAGGCTACCTACGGTATCCGTGTCTCGCGCGAAGAGGAAATCGGCGGACTTGATATCGGTGAGATGGGAATAGAAGGATACAGCGGTTTCCAGATCTTCACAACGGAAAACTGAACCAACAGAACAATTGTTTATTCTCAAAGGAGTTGTTCCTATGAAAATGATTGTCGCCATTATTCAGCCGACAAAACTTCCTGATGTTAAAAAGGCGCTTTTTGAAGCGGAAGTAAGAAAGATGACCGTGACCAACGTTATCGGTTGCGGACAGCAGGGTGGCTACACCGAAAGTTACCGCGGCAGTGTAATTGAGGTGAACCTGTTGAAAAAAATCCGTCTGGAGATAGCTGTCAACGACAATTTTGTTGATGCAACCGTTCAGGCCATTATCAAAGGGGCTCGTAGCGGTAATATCGGTGATGGAAAAATATTCGTTCTGGATCTCCCCCAGTGTATCCGGATACGTACCGGTGAGGAAGGAAGCGACGCGGTCGGTTAAATTACGTATTAGTTACCGAAAAAAACGCCTCTGGCACACAATTGTGGATCAGGGGTGTTTTGTATCGTGGGAAGCAGCCGGTATGAGCCCCAATTGCCCCGGTGTTCCGGCAATGAAAAACACAAAAGACCGGTAAAACCCGTCGGTGATTTGCGTTGGTTCTCCAGTGTTATTTATATTGCTGAGTACCTGCAGGTAGAACACCACCAGTCATCATCCACGATCATTTTGCAGCGGGTGGTTCGCGTTCGGGAGCGGGTTGTGAGTTCCGTATCATCTCATAACTGTCTTGACGGGGAGTGTCCGGATGAATTCATTACCTCTTTTTCGTTTTCTGTTCGCCGCACTGTTTTTTATTCCCCTGTTTTGCACGGAAACGGCACAACAGGGAGCGTGGAAAAAAATTACTTTCATGGATTGCGACAACGTGACCCATAAAGTTGCAATCCGGTTGAGTGACGCGCGATACGATGCGGAAACCGGATTCCTACGCGTTGAGGGTGCAGTCAGAAACCGAATGAAGGAATACCGTCTGTTCAATGTACGCAACTGGGTCTACCGCCTCAATGACAAGGGTGAATTTCTCAAACCGCAAAGTGTTGGCCTGCCGTCACTACCGCTGCAGGCTATGAAAGCGGACGGAACGTCACGTGAAGAGACGTTTGTTCTCATTTATCATATCGGCGGCAGTAAAGCCGTCTCCCGCATCGTTCTTGACTATGCGGATCAGTTTTTCATGACCGGACAGATAAACAAGATAATTCTGTCGGTTCCTCTTGCAGTTGAACAGGGCACCGTTTCATCAAGAGGGTAACCGGTTCCGACAGGCTCCACAGGAAGGAAATGAACATAATGCAGCAGATGCGAACAATAAACACGATACTGACCGGCCAGGAAACCATGGAAGGTGCCGGAGTGCGTCTCAACAGGATATTCGGCCATGTGCAGCAGGCGAAACTGTTTGATCCGTACCTGCTTCTTGACGATTTTCACTCGTCCGATCCGCGAGACTATATACAAGGGTTTCCGTGGCATCCCCATCGCGGCATAGAAACCATCACCTACGTACTTGAGGGAAACGTTGAACACGGCGACAGCCTGGGGAACAAGGGCGTGATCGGCCCCGGAGATGTCCAGTGGATGACCTCCGGCAGCGGAATCATTCATCAGGAGATGCCTTCCGGCGACACCGACAACCGGCTTGGGGGCCTGCAGTTGTGGGCCAATATTCCGGCGGCGCATAAAATGTGCGCACCCCGTTATCAGGGAGTACCGAAGCAACAGATACCGTTTGTTCACCTGCCGGACAAAGGAACCGCCCGGGTGATTGCGGGGACACTCGATGAGGTCCGGGGGCCTGTTCACAATGAGTTTATCGATCCGGTCTATTTTGATATTGAGCTTCCGGCTGCCTCTGAGTTCGTTTATCCCACGGTGCTGGATCATACCTTTTTTGCCTACATTCTTGATGGATCGGGATTATTCGGTCTTCCGGGAGAGCATTTCACCAGCTTTAACGGCAGCACACCGGCCGTCGGGAGCAACGACTTGCAAAGGGTAACGAAAGGGAACGTGGTGGTATACGATCGCGGTTCGATGGTCTCTATTGCAACAGAGGATGCGCCGGTTCATTTTTTACTGATAGGTGGACGACCACTCAGGGAGCCGGTCGCATGGTATGGTCCCATCGTCATGAATACCGAGGAACAGCTGAAAACAGCTTTTGAAGAATTTCAGGTAGGCACCTTCCTTAAACATAATGCCCCAAACACTGACGCCTGAGTTTATGCGACCGGAGACATCCCTTCATAGGCGGATTGTTCATCGGTAAAAAAGGTGAAATGTGCGTCCGCTCCGAACAGTGTCAGCATTTCATGAGTTAAATCATGAATTCCATAGGCACGGCAGACACCGCCTGCAGCCACGATTCTTTGAGCTGTTTCGGAGAGCACCGCCGCTCCCTCACTATCGATCGATTCAAGTCCCGAAAAATCAAACAGATATAAAAGTATATCCGGTGTCGGCTGCAGATTCGAGCATTCACTGAGATCATGTCCGGTCGTCATCGTTCCTGAGAGATGAATCCTGCAGGCACAGCTTTCAATTTTGGCAACGCATAAAAAACCCATTTCACTTTCCGCATCGCCCTTGCTGCCGAAGTCTTCCTGAGAAATTTCGAATTCCACATCGGTTGAATAGATAGGGAACACTTTCTCTATTTTGAGCGCCTTGAACATCGTTGCCAGTTGTTCGGAGACATTGACCAGACTGAGCGTTCCTCCCCGCTCAGTAACGAATCGCCTGATACGGATCATGAGTCCGAGACCGGAACTGTACACCGCGCGGGTATGGGAAAAATCCAGTACCACCTGATCCTTCCGGTCCCGAAGACGGATACCGATCTGCTCCTCGATTTCCTTGTTGTCGTACATGGTTATCGCGTCCGGCAATGTAATCCAGAGGTAATGAGCGCGCTCTTCAATCTTCAGTTCAGCTTTGTTCGTCATGCTGTACGTTTCCTTCAAGAGTTACCGATTGATTCAGAAGTTTGAACCGTTTATTGACAGTTATTGTTTTAACATTGTACGGCACATCATAAAGTACCACGGAAGTACCAGGGAAACATTTGTCCTGAACGTGGATGAAACCGGTACGATCTCCCTGGTTTTCACTTGCTTTCCGCAGTTCCTGTATTTTTCCTGCAACGAAATCAATTTTTTTCTTCATGCCGTTGTAGGCATCCACCCATTTTTTGACCTCTTCGCGACCGCGATCGGTGATATTGTCCCCCATCCGCTTCATCAGTGCCGCTTTTGATTTCAGCTGACGTTCAATCGGTTCCAGTTCGGCGGCGAGTTTTTCGTGGAGTGCGGTAAGCTCCTTAATTTTTTCGAGAATGAGCCCTTTGTTTTTATCATAAATGCAGACACTGGTCGGTACACCGTTGTCGCTGCCGACAGATCTGGCGGTAATTGATTTCCGGGCCCTTATTTCACCGCCGATGATACCTGATTCATGGCTGGTTCCTGAAAGTGTGTCGCAATCGACCTTGCAGTGCAGAAGGTAGCGTGTGAATTCCATCGGCCCCTCTGTTTTGAACACCGCCTCCTGAGCAAAATTGCAGACAATTCCCTTCTTGCCGATAATGGTGGTATCGTCTTTACCCATGACCCCTTTATCTATTATGACCCTTCCGGCCCGCGAAATGACATTCGCTGATTCCACCTCACCTTTTATCTGGATCGACCCTTCCGCTTCAACACAGAATCCTGGTTTTACACTGCCGCCAATAAGCACATCACCGGTATATTTGATATTCCCGACGCTGAAATCAACATCATGGTTGATATTGAGCAGTTCCGCAACAACGAGTACCGCACTTTCGAAATAGATGATACCCGTGGCGCTTGCCAGCAGTTGTGTTCCGTCCGCTGAAATTTCAGTATTTTTCCCCTGTGGAAGCAGAATGTCCTTACCCGCATTGGCAGGAATCGGATCTCCGGTAACGGTAGTTCCGGGTTTTCCGGGGGCGGGGGGATATTTGACGGCCAGTAATTCTCCCTTTGCAACCGAGGTGAAAGTCTGGATATTCCGGTAATCGACACTACCGTCACTGCGCTGCTGCGGTTTAATTTCCGGTGAGATATCTTTTTTATATTCTATCCTGCCATCGGTACCATTTTCCGGAGGTGTCGCAAAAGCGACATCAACATACTTGTCGTGAATACTTTCAATGCAGATCCGGTTTAATGCTTCGGTGCTTACACCGTGAACCACCCCTTTGCGCTTGAGGCAGAACTGCAGTTGTGGAAGCGTAAGCTTTTTTCCCCGCAGCAGATAATTTTCTGCAATTTTCAGGCTCGCCTTCTGCATGGTAATGGAGACACTCGCATTGGCGTCAAGTTCCGTGTCGTAGTATTCAAATACCGGACCGATCTTTTCGAACGCCCCCCGTGCGCGGGTGAAAACATCCATGAACTTCGCGGAATCGTAGTTCATGACCGTTGAGTTTTTCATCGCCGAAAAAATAACTTCCACTTTTATTGCATCGCGTGTTGCCCGATCGATTTTCACATAGACCCCGTCGGCTCTGTCTTCTACGGGCACAAACTGTTCCAACGGATTTTTCACAATGCGTTACTCCTCTGTGCCGCCGTTATTTTCAGCGGGGGACTGAAACGAACATGGATTTCTGATTATAACGTCGGGAAATGTGGTATGCAAGGAAAAGTGTCACGGCGGCAGGTTTGAATTATCGGCACTTCTTTTCTAAATTCAATGATATATACGTTTCGAGGAGGCGGGCACAGGTTGCCGCTCCAGCGGATGGTTGCTCTGTGGGCTGCAACGACGCGGCATCGGTTAACGCCCGGTGCCAATCCAGGGCTGAAAATTGTTCCTCCGGTATCCGGATGCCTCCCCCCCATTCCAGCAGCGCTTTTTCCAGATACTGAAACTCGGCAAAATGGTCACGGGGAAGATAGACAACCGGAGTTGCGTTGATCATTGCCTCGGCAACAAGCCCGTAGCCCAACTTACCAAAGATACAATCAGCGGAAGCGATCATATCGGGATAAGAATAGCGCACCGGATCAAAAACATGGTAATTACCGGGAGCGTCCTCCACCGACTGCAGTCCGAAAAATTCCCATTCGTTAAAATCGGCAAGACGTTTCCATTCGGTGTTGTGCAACCCGAATTCACCGATATAGATAACCGCTGTTTTCTTCCCGTACTCCAGACCGAACGAATCGAGCAGCTCTTTTTTCCGTTCCTTCCCTTTTCGTCCGATGAGTCCAACGTCTTCTGTTGTTTCGAAGTAGCTCATCGGCATGGCGGGCGAAAGCTTGAGCACTCTTCCCGCCAGGCGATACTGCTGCAGTATTGTCCGGAGATGCCGCTTAAAATCAGGGTAGCCTGCGACATATTCGGTATAGATGTCATACCAGGTGAAGTTTGTTATCGCCACCGAAGGTATTCCCGCCGCCAGTGCTATTTCAAACGCACAGGGAACAATATCGCTGATAATGCCATCCACCCGATTCGCCATGCACCACCGTGCGATCTGCGGGATATTCCGTTCATTCTCAGCAGCAATAGCGGCATACATTGCAAGTGTTCGCTGTTGATCAACCGTCACGAAGTCCGATTGGAGACAGCCGCAATCAAGCGTATGGGGCAGTAAGGTGTAAGGACGGGAGAGTTCTCTGGAAAAAAATGAATCCTGAACGGATGAAATGATCGTGACGGTCGTATCCGGATGAAAAGCGTTCATTATGGTCGCGGAACGTATTGCATGGCCGTAGCCGTGCCCCGTAATGAAGTACGCCAGATGAAGATGCTTCCCGCCCGTTTTTTGCAATTCCGAAACCCACTGATTTTATACTGAATAAGAATACGCTATGAAAAAACAACCTTTAAAATAGTTGATTTCCCCCTTAAAAAGTGTTATATTTGCACGGCATTTACGGTGTTTCACTTGAAATCAGCGCGAAACTGAGATCGTTCTCCGTCAAATATTCCTCACCGGAAGCACTCCGGAACCAGCAGAGCAGAACACTCCCCGGCGAGTGACTTGTAGCTGAAACCGTAGCTGTCACGGAGGGATTTATGACGGAAACACCGGGAAACAGCAACAAATTTTACCGAGAGGGTATGTGTAGCGTATGTCGAAGTCACTAGAATTGATGCGCAATATCGGTATCAGTGCCCATATTGACTCCGGAAAGACAACCTTGACGGAACGTATCCTGTATTACTGCAAAAAAATTCACGCCATCCATGAAGTCAAAGGGAAAGACGGCGTGGGAGCCACCATGGATTCCATGGAACTTGAACGTGAGCGCGGTATTACCATTGCCTCCGCCGCAACGAATGTCACCTGGAAAAATCACCCCATCAATATTATCGATACTCCGGGACACGTTGATTTCACTATCGAGGTGGAACGTGCGCTCCGGGTTCTGGACGGAGCAGTTCTGGTACTCTGTTCGGTTGGCGGTGTACAGTCCCAGTCGATCACGGTTGACCGGCAGCTCAAACGGTACAATGTGCCGCGATTGGCTTTTGTCAACAAGTGCGACCGTTCGGGCGCCAACCCCCTGCGGGTGAAGGATCAGCTCTGCGACAAGCTCGGCCACAACGCCGTGATGATGCAGTTACCGATCGGCCTGGAGGAAAAACTGGTTGGTGTTGTCGATCTCGTTACCATGGAGGCTATCTATTTTGACGGCGACAACAGTGACGGTATGCGCAACGCGGCCATTCCCGAAGAACTCGCCGAGGAAGCTGCCAAATATCGTGAAATACTGCTTGATGCCGTATCGATGTTTTCAGACGAACTTGCCGAAGCCTGCCTTGAAGGTACCGAGACGGTTGAGCAGGTTAAGGACGCCATCCGCAAAGGAACACTTTCGCTTGATCTTACTCCGGTGTTTCTCGGCAGTGCCTATAAAAACTGTGGTGTCCAGCCGCTCCTCAACGGTGTTCTGGAATATCTTCCCAATCCGGCGGAAGTTGCCTATACCGCATGCGATCTTGACGACAACGAAAAAGAGTACCCGATCACGCCCAAGACCACCGAACCGACCATCGCCCTCGCCTTCAAACTTGAAGACGGACAGTATGGTCAGCTTACGTATATCCGTATTTATCAGGGAAACGTCAAAAAAGGCCTTGAGCTGACGAACACCCGTACCGGCAAGCGGTTCAAAGTTGGCCGCCTTATCAGAATGCACGCCGATTCAATGGAAGATATCGATGGGGCGCCATGCGGTGATATTGTCGCTCTGTTCGGTATTGACTGCGCTTCGGGTGACACCTTCTGCGACTCTTCGATAAACGTGGCCATGAGTACGATGTTTGTTCCCGAGCCGGTTATCTCCCTCGCCATTGCTCTCAAAGATAAAAAATCGGAAGAGAAGCTCTCCAAGGCACTCAACCGGTTTTCAAAGGAAGATCCGACCTTCAAAACCTTTGTTGATCATGAATCGAACCAGACGATCATCAGGGGTATGGGTGAATTGCATCTTGAGATTTATATCGAACGAATGCGTCGTGAATACGGCATTCAGATTGAAACCGGCATGCCGCAGGTCGCGTATCGTGAGACGGTATCGCAGCCGGCAAAGTTTGACTACACGCACAAGAAACAAACCGGTGGTTCCGGTCAGTACGGACGCGTTGCAGGGTTGCTTGAGCCGTGCGCCGAAAAAGAGTATGAATTCGTCGATGAAATTAAGGGTGGAGTGATCCCCAACGAGTATATTTCTTCCTGTGACAAAGGGTTCAAGGCCTGCCTGCCCAAAGGAAAGGTGATCGGGTTCCCGATTGTCGGTGTCAAATGCACCATAAACGACGGAAACTTCCACCCGGTCGACTCATCGGACATCGCCTTCCAGCAGGCTTCCATCGGAGCGTTCTGGCAGGCATTCGAAAAAGCGAAACCCGAAATTCTCGAACCGATCATGAAGGTTTCCATAGAGGGTCCGATCGAATTTCAGGGAAATATTCTCGGCAGCATCAATCAGCGTCGGGGTATCATTATCAGCACTACCGAAGAGAGCAATTTTACCCGGGTTGACGCCGAAGTACCGCTGAGCGAAATGTTCGGCTTCTCCACTGTCCTCCGGTCACTCACGCAGGGAAAAGCTGAATTTTCGATGGAATTCCTCAAATACGGTAAAGTACCGACATCCATTTCGGAACAGTTGAAAAAAGAATTCCAGGAAAAGCAGAAACAAGAAAAGAAATCCAAATAGGAGCGTTGCATGATAAGAGAAGAACTAATATCAAGAAGTCCGTTCCGTATTCTCGAGCGTTCCAGTAATGGTGGTGTCGGGAAAGGGAATATCGGTCTTATCTCGGCACGAAAAGGTGTCGGGAAGACCGCCTGCCTGGTGCACCTTGCCACCGATCAGCTGTTTCAGGGAAAACATGTTATTCATGTATCGTTTTCTCCGGATACCAGCCATATAATCGCCTGGTACGAGGATATCTTTTCGGAAATCGCCAAACGTTATAAACTCGAGAATGCCATGGACATTCACGATGATCTGGTTCGTCAGCGGATCATCCTGAATTTCAAGCAGGATGGCATTTCTGCTACACAGGTAAAGAAAAGTCTTCTTTCGATAATCAATGGAGCCCAGTTCCAGGCTGATGTCATTGTTGTCGACGGCTATGATTTCACTAAAAGCAGTATCGAAGAATTTTCACTCTTCAGACAACTTGCCGAAGAATTGCAGATTGAACTCTGGTTCAGTTCAACACTGCATCGCGATGAACGCTCGTTCAACGAAGCCGGTATACCGACCGTTATGGAGAAGTATCTGGAGCATGTGGCCATCATGATCATGCTTGATCCTCAGGATGACTATATTCACCTGACCCTGATCAAGGATCACGATGCAGCGCCCAACCGTGACCTGCACCTGAAGCTTGATCCTCAGATACTGCTTATTGCCGACGGTGTTTGAAACCAATCTGAAATGATAAAAAAACGCTCCCCACCCGGGGAGCGTTTTTTTTGTCCTCCCCCTTACCTTTAGGCACACTATTTGGAAGCAATCCAATTTAATCGAATAAATTTCGCTTTTTTCTTTCATCACCAGTGGAAAGTCATTTAATTTTAATTTAAGGTGTAATGGTACTGGAATATCGCGTTCCATTGAGGCATAATTGAAAAAAACGACCATTGAGGAACAGGCGGGTACCGGATACCAACAATGAAACTCCCTCTCTTTTTAGTGCTTTTCCTCCATATTTTCAGCAGTTATGCAACTATTCAGGGAGCAGGCCATGAAATGCTCGGTGAGCGTGTCGCTTACAAAATCCCCCTTTTTAAACTCTCGGTGATTGACGGCAATACCGGTGTACGCATCTCCCGTGAATCATCGGAGGATTACGTTGTCGTATCCACTCTCAACGATTATTCCGTTAAAAACAGCCGCTCCGCGGTAAACAAAACAACCTATCGTGAACCATTGGAAAAAGCCTACCGGATTACGGATTTTGAAGCGGCTCAGCTTCTGGCGGTTACCAGAACATTTGTTGAAACCCTTGATGATTTTGAGAAAAATCTCAAAGGACATCGTTGGGGGCACTGCCGCTATCTCGATGGTTTTCTACCGAAATTCATTCGGGGATATTACATTCTCCTTGGTGCATCCAAAAATGATGTCCGTAAATTTTCCAAAGAGACCGCTCTTTTTCAAAACAAATTCGACGTATCACTGCAATCGCCTCTGACTGATCAACGGATCAACTCGTGGGCAGCTTCACCTGAACGGATCGTTAAACTGCGTATTGCCACAAAAGAGTTGATCTATCAGCTTAAAATGTGGGAAAAACGGGAGCTTGCGAATAAAGGTCGTAACCCCGACATTTCTCTTTCCAGTAAATCCGAAGAAGCACTCGGTCTTTTTATCCGCATCTATTTCTCGATAAAAGCTCCTGCTTTCTGCGCACAAAAAAATGGGCCGACACGCATCCGTTAAGGTATTGAGTAGCTGTTCAGAATCGGACACCCATCGCTTAAAAACAAACGCGACAGAGCGGTATGGCAAATCCAACGCCGTGCACCGGATTCCGAGCGCTACGGGAATACCGCGACAACCCGGCAATGACGGAAACTCCTTTTTTTGAAACTGAACTGCTCAGCGGTTTTTTGCAGGCTCGAAAAGGCGGCAATTCCTGATGGCGTATGCTATTTTGGATACCGGCAGCCGTGAATGGATCAGATAGTTGCAACGTCGGGACACCGCATTGGCAGTGCATTTTAAGCCCCGGCTTCCGCTGTCGCATATAACCTGACAACCTGTTACCCATACTTTTATGCCGAACGAATCACCAACAGACATAATCCGGCTTGATCGCTCTATGGTAGATCGCGAAGCGGCAAATGCCGCACTGAACGGTAAGTCAATCACCGCACAATTGCAGCAGACACTCGGCTGTTCAGAACGCGAAGCCTGCGAGGCGCTGGCTTCATATTTTTCACTTGCCTTCAGCGAGGAACCGGAACTCTCCGAAGAGCTGCTGCGGGAACTGCCGTCGGAGCTGTTTACCACCGGAAAATTCCTGCCCGTCTCTCTTACCGCTGAGCAGTTTACCATCGCCGTAGCTGATCCGCTGGATTTCGACACCGTATTCAAAGCAGAGGCTGCAACCGGTCTTCCGGTAGTTTGTACACTGATAACCCCGGGTACGTTTGAACGGCTGCACCGGGGCCTCTTCGACAAGGATTCCCGTTTCCGTCAGTCGGCGGGTAAAATCGCGCGCGAATACGAAAAACATCTTCAGGTTGAAGATCAGCTTTCGCTTGAAGAGATACGTCAGCGCACGGAATCGGAACCGGTGGTGAAAATGGCCACCCTCATTTTCAACGAGGCCATCAATCTGGGTGCCTCCGATATTCACATTGAACCTTCGGAGCAGAAAGCGACCGTCCGGTTCCGTATCGACGGGCTGCTGCGGCAGCATACGGAACTTACCAAATGGATGTTCTCCCCGCTCACCTCCCGTGTCAAGATTCTTGCCGATCTTGATATCGCCGAGAAACGCTCGCCGCAGGACGGGCGCATACGGTACGTACTGGACGGCGAACCGTACGACTTTCGCGTATCAACACTCCCCACCCATTTCGGCGAGAAAACGGTTATCCGTATTCTCAAACACGATCATTCGCTGCTTGATCTGGAGACGATCGGCCTTTCCCGGAAGAACAAGGAAATGCTCGCTGAACTTATCGACAAGCCGCAGGGGATGCTATTCGTCACCGGGCCGACCGGCAGCGGGAAAAGCTCCACTCTTTTCGCCTGTCTGAATGTGATACGATCAAAAGAGATCAACATCACCACCATTGAAAACCCCATAGAGTACAAACTCGACGGTATCAATCAGGTGCAGATCAACGAAAAGGCCGGCGTTACCTTCGCTTCGGCACTGCGTTCAATTCTCAGACAGGATCCTGATGTCATTCTCGTGGGTGAAATCCGCGATACCGAGACCGCTCAAATCGCCGTTCAGTCGGCACAGACCGGCCACCTGGTATTCTCGACGCTCCACACCAACGATGCGGTATCGGCAATAACGAGGCTTCGCGATCTGGGCGTTCCCCCGTTTCTTATCGCCTCTTCGATCCTTGCCGTTATCGCTCAGCGTCTGGTACGGGTATTGTGTCCGAAATGCCATAAGGAGATCCCCCTCACCGAAACCTTGAATAAACGGTTACATTCCATCATCGGGGTGCAATCCATTTCCCGTGCGTTCGAACCGGTCGGCTGCCCGTTTTGCAACCAGACCGGCTACCATGGTCGGGTCGGTATTTTTGAACTGGTCACGATCAGCGAAAAATTGCGTGACGTGATTGCCGACAACGGCTCCGAAGCCACTATCCGGAAAATTCTTCGTGAGGAAGGTTTCCGTTCGATGGTGATTGACGGCGTCGACAAAATAGAGCGGGGGGTTACTTCCCCCGAAGAACTACTCAGAATTGTTCAAATAGAGGATATTCACGAATAAAGGTGGCTCCCTCCATGAAATATTTCATTGAAAAATTGTTACCGCTGTATCTGGTTGTTCTGGCGGTAACGGTAACGGTCGTTTTTGCCCAGGCAAAGAATCCCCCTTCGGTGCAGGAGGATCAGAAACTCTCCATTGACGTTAAGGACACCGATATCCGTGATGTTATACGGATGATCTCGAAGGGCTACGATATCAATATCCTGCTGGATCAGGACGTTTCCGGGAAAGTCACACTCCATCTGGTTGATGTTCCGATCATGGAGGGGCTTCGCAGTATCGCCGCACTGAACAATCTTGAGGTGGTACAGGACGGCAGTGTTTACAACATAAAAAAAATAACCGAGGAGCAGAAATCGCTCATCAGGTACAGCAACGGAAAACTGACCGTTGATGTGCAGAATGTTGACGTACGTGATTTTCTCAAGGAACTCTCGTCAAAAACCGCCGTCAGTATTGTTCCCGACACCAAAGTGGAAGGTATGATCTCCGGAAAACTCTACCAGGTTGATCTCGATGACGGCTTGCGCGCACTGCTCGAAGGCAACGGTTTTTCGGTACTCAAACGAAAGAATATATTCCAGGTGTCGCAGGACGCTTCGCGAGGAGGAGCCGGTGAAGGGAAATCACGTTCGTCGCGTTTGAGAAACAGGCAGTCGTCGAATGATGTTTATGTCGACTATTCCAACGGTCTGCTCTCTGTAGATGTGGTCAACGGAGATCTTGAAGAGATTATCCGTGCCATTGCGGAACAGAGCGAGGCGGAGATCATTACCTACGGAAGCATCAAGACGGAAATCAACGCCAAACTCAACAATGTACCTCTCACCGAAGCGCTCGCACTGCTGCTCGGCGGAACACGGTTTACCTTTGTGCAGAAGGACAACGTTATCCTCATCGGCGACCGCAATACCGCAACCCCGTCCGGAATCGCCCTCTCGAAATCGGAACTGATTCACCTCAAACATATCAAGGCCGACAACATTCCGTCGATCCTTCCCAAAGATATCCCGGCAACCAACGTACGCGTGATCAAGGAACAGAATGCCCTGCTTATTTCCGGGACGTCGGAAGATATCGTTTCGGCGATCGAATTTCTCAACACTATCGACATCCCCACACCGCAGGTGCGGATTGACGCGGTAATAGTTGAATTCAAGGAAAATCTCGACAAGGAATTCGGCTTGCGCGGCGGTATGGACTGGCGACTTATCGACAGTTCGTACATGATGACGCCTTTCCCGAAATCGATGCATTCAAGCGGCTCCCAGAATTTCGAAATGGGACTGAGTGGGAAGTTCCTGAAAAATGCCGTCGGTAAACTTTTTGGTGGTACTGTGCCCTCCCTGATAAATGAGATACCTGATGATTTCTTTTCAATTCTAAGGTTTCTCGAGACACAGGATAAAGCCAAGGTGCTGGCACAACCATCGATCATGACACTTAATGGTAACAAAGCATCAATTGATGTGAGTGAAACACAGTATTTCAAAGTGGAAACAGGGGTTGGCGAAAATCACACCAGTCGATTTCAACCGATCAAATTCGGTATTCAGCTTGACATAGTTCCCTGGATCTCGCAGAGCGGTCAGATAACCGCCGAGATCACTCCCAATGTATCCAATTCGGAAAAAACCAACAATGAGGGATACCCCAACGTCTCAACACGTTCCATCAACACCACGGTACGTCTCAACGATGGCCAGACCCTCATACTCGGCGGTCTCATTAAAAACCAGGAGACCACGTACAGTTACAAAATCCCCTTCCTTGGTGATCTGCCCATTATCGGCGTGCTCTTCCGGCACAGCGGTAAAACCCGGAGTAAATCGAACCTGATTGTGTTCATAACGCCGCATATCGTTCTGGGAGATTCCGAGGTGAACCTCGATCATGAACTCGAGAAATTTGAAATTCACGATATGAACATCATCCAAAAAACCGTTCATGACGGGGTGAAAAAGATCAGAGAACGAAGAAACAAAAGGAAACAACCTGAAGCTGATTCGACGGTTGCACCTAAAAAGGATACTCCTGAGAAAACTTCGGCGGAGAAAGGGGCGCAGCAGACACCACAATCTGAAAAACCGGAGAAAAACAAACCTGTATCAGCCAAACCGGTGATGCGGCACAAAGCTCCCCGGCGGCACACTCCATCTGCCCGGAAACAACGGGCATCGTCGTCAGGGCAACAGAATACATCAGCCGATGTGCCTTCCCCTGCGGGCGGCGCGGCCGACACCACCGCTGCAGAGAAACCACCGATTGCGGATACCACGAAAAACGTACCCTGATGCACATGAACACTTATTACGGAATCTCCATAACCGACGACGGTTCGTTTATCTGCGCGTCGGTGCATAACGGCGGCAGAGGCCTGCGCAGAGGGGCGGTGCGGCGCTGGTCATGCGAAAACCGTATCAGGAACTACCTGCTGTTGCATAAAACCATACAGCTCGCCCTCCCCGGTCATTGGGTTCGCGAACAACCGGATGATCTGCAGGATAAAGTAGCCGCCCGCACCGGCGATTCGTTTACGGTTGGTGTCAATCAGTCCGAATTTGACCACTTCACCGGACTGGTGGCGAACAATTGCGGTGCCACCTATCCCGAAGATGCATTTCTCGCAACGATTCCGCTGCATTTTCAGGACAATCCGCGCGACTCCTTTATTGCGGTTTCACGGATAAACGGCGGTGTCCGCATCGGTATTGTACTGAAAAGGCAACTGATCACCGCTCTCTCTTGCCGATGTCAAAGTACCGAATGTCTGCAGGGACATCTGGAACGTCTACGGTACTACGTGCAATCCATACGACCGAACGAGGATTTCCCGACAACGATCCATACACTCACGGAACTTCCCTTCGACCTCCCCGAGGCGACAACCGTCGACTGCGGTACCGACGATCCCGACGTGCTCAAAGCGATCGGTGTCGCACTCTGCGGTGCGGACCAGTCGGCGCTCCCCTGTTTGGGCGGATCACGACCCGAGGCGGATTTCCGCCCCTTTCGCCTCCCGCTGCTTGCGGCGGCGGCAGCGCTTCTGCTGCTGAGTGTCGCCTTCTCTTCGGTGCTTTTCATCAGATCATCCACGCTGGCGGGGCAGGTGGATGCCGCCAGGAATTCGTACCGGAACCTGCTCGAAAACAACACCGATATCCGACAACTGATTTCAACCGGCGACTCACTCTCCCGCAAGGTGTTTCAACTCAACAAACAGGTAGCGCACCCTTCCCGCTGGGCACCGTTCCTCCATCTTCTGGGAACCAAACGCCCCGACGGACTGTTCCTTGAGAGAATGGGAAGTGAACCGGTTACCGGTACCCGGGAAAAGGTACGGGTCGCCCTTGGCGGATGGTGCAACAACGAGACGATTGCCACTGATTTTATCAAGGTATTGAGCGAATCACCGCTCCTGACCGATGTTACCCTCTCATCGATGGAAAGGGCCGGCAACGACAAAACCGTCTGCCGCTTCAAGATCGTATGTATTCTGCTGGTAAAATGAAAATTATGGGTGAAACACCGCTGTTGTTCCTGCTTGCCGCCGCGCTGGCGGTAACCGGTGCGCTTGTTCACTTTGTTATGCTACCCGCGTACGGAACACTGCTTTCCCGCCACGCTGAACATACCCGTTACGAAGCGATCATCTCTTCTGAGAGCGGATTTCAACTGCTTAAAAAAGAGATCGGCGACAAAATCGCAACACTTGAACATCGCCTGACCTCACTCCCCGACCGGGAAACCGTCACCGCTGATCCCGGCAGTTTTCTTGAACTCCTTATTGCAACCGCACGGAAATCAGAAGTACGATTCACCCGCATGCAGCCACAGGAGGAGCAGTCGTCCGGTGCGGTTACCCGCTACCCGGTGCTGTTGAGCTTTACAACCTCCTACCATGAACTGGGACAATTCATCGCCGCACTGGAAAAGCTGCCCTATCTGTTTTCCGTTGACCGCGTGGCAATCAGCACCGACGACAAAGGGGAGTGCAACGTACGGCTTCTGGTTACCTGCCTGATACCGAAAGGTGGTGCCGATGAGTGACAACCGCCTCTACACCGCCCTGCTCATGCTTGCATCGCTGCTGCTCGTTGCTGCAGTGGTATTCTTCTCGAAAATCCCGCAGGATCTCTCGCAGCTGCGCAACCGGAAGGCAGTGCCCGCAGATTCAACCACCACCGAACGTTTATCACTCATCAGCGCCGCGGTAAACGAGATCCCGGCAATCCGGTCATTTGAGTATACCGGAGGATTTGAAAACCCGTTCAGACCATTGCATCCGAAACGGGTACACCGTGCCGGGCGCAGTACCGGCAGCGCCGGGAAAATAACAAGGTCGAAATTCCTGCTCAAGGGCATACTTACAAAAAACAAACCGCTGGCGATCCTTGAAGACGGGCTTGGTGAAACCTATATCCGCGGTGTGGGCGACAAAGCTCTTGATCAGGTGGTGGTAAAGATCACCGGCAATCAGGTAACCATGCGGGATAAACTGGGTACGTATGTACTGGTTGTTGAAGAGAACTGAATGGAAGCGGCCCCGCCGGTGCTCTTCCGACGGATCGGCTCTTCCTATCGTTCTGTTTTTTGCCGCTATCGGGATGATTACCGTTTTCACCTTCCTCACGCATCAGTTTTCATTCTCCCGGGGAGCATTCAGCGCTCCGGCAACGCTGCAGGCAGTGCTCAACGCCCGATCAGGCATCTACAAAGCGTTCTATCTTCTTATCGATTCAACGGCGACCGATACCCTCAAAACCATCTCCACCCTCGACAGTGCCTTCGGGTCGGATATGTTCGGGGAAATTCCGGATTCCCTTCCGCTGGAAACCGACAAGCCGCAGTTTGACGGTACCCCGGTTGAATACATTCTTTTTGAAAATGATTCCCCTGCCATCGGCAGCTGCGAAGTAACCCTCACCCCTACCGGTGGTTCGTTCGCACTGCAATCGATCGGACGCTACCGGTCATTCGAAAAAACCGTTACCGCCGAGATCGGGTCACGCGCTCCCGCCCTGCCCGATACCATCGTGCTCTACCGTAATGAATTACCCTGGGACCGGCCCCCTTCGAACGGCACTGTGGTTTCGATTCCCGACACGAAGCAGGTCAACACCCCATGGTATAACAAACTCAATGACCGTTACTTAACCGACCTCGTTGAAAGTGACACGTTTCTTCTCGATCCGCCGCTCATTATTCAGAGCAGTCATGATATTAAAAAAATCGACTCGATTGTACAGGGACCGCTCCTGATCGACGGCTCACAACTGACGGTTGTCTGGAACGATACCGGAACGATACTCATTAAAGGCGACCTGCAGATAACCGGCGAGGCGGAGATCACCGGACTGACGTTTGTCGTTGCCGGAGAGATCAAGATACTCGACGAGGCGGTGCTGCAATCGTGTAATCTCTTTACCCACAGCCGCCTGTTCATCGGTGATCAGGCCCGTTTTTCCGGCAACGCACTGTCGATGCACAGTACCACCATTTACGGCAGGGCGGTTGTTGAAAACCGCAGTTCAATGATCACCGGCGCGGCTCAATCATCCCACACATCGGGATCTACCGACTCCCTGAAGTTCTCTTTCCTCATATCCGAGGAGGCGTCAGTCGACGGGGTCTGTATTGCAGTAGAGACACCGGGAAGCATTAAAACCGACGAAGCCACCACGGTTACCGGGATTCTATGGGCCCAGCACATCGTTTGCCACCGCGGAAGAATGCAGGGGCTTATCTGCGCCGCGCGTCTGGTCGATTGCGACAATCCCGAACAGATGGTAAACAGCGCGACTGCCGGCATCGCACCTCTCCCCGGCGACAGTACCGGCACCAAGAAAGATATGACGCATACGCCGGCAATACCGCTGCAGAATGCCATCACCGGTATCATTGAGCCTCTTCCCGACATCGCCCTCTACCACCTGCCGTTTTTCATCGGGAGATTGTCGATACTCTCGTGGAGGGAAAAGTGAGAAGCGTACATTCAAAAGCAACCGATACACAACGCCATAACAGCAACGGGTACACCGTTCTGGAGGTGGTGATAGCGATTTTTATTTTCGGGTGTGTCGCGGCATCGCTCTTCAGACTGATCATGAGTACCGACCGTATCCGGGGACGTTCCCTGCATCTTGAATACAGCACCCGTCTCGCAACCGACGAAGCGGAACGGCTTCGTTCACACGCGGCAGAGAACACCCCCATCGAAGACAGTACCTACACCGCCGGGTACAACGGCCGACGGTACCTTGTCAAACGACACGTGATCGAAAAAGATGAACCCCCATCGTTCCTTCCTCAGGCGAGAGAACCGGTGGCTGTTGAAATAACCGTTACCGATGAGCGCAACATCGGGCTTCCGGAACTCACCTTCAAATTACTTGTCGGTCAGGAACAGCCATGAAGCACGGAACGGAAAACCGTTCAGGGTTTACACTGGTTGAAATGGCGGTTGCCATTGTCAGTGCAACAATCCTGATAGCCATTGTCTATGGTACCTGGAACCACATAACCGTTTCCACCGAACTGCGCAAACGGAAAACCCTGCTGCACAGCGAATGCGCAAGAATAACCCGAATGGTATCGGGTGCCATCCAGAAGTCGGAGGCAGTTCTACGGTACGACCGCAACGCCGTCTGGCTGTTCGACGGTCAAACTTCCGACACCACGGTGTTTTCCCTCAATGGTGAGGTGCTCATGCGTAACGGCAAACCGGTCAGCTTTCTGCTGCCCGATGTTTCCGTGGCCGAATTTTCCCTTGAAAACAATAACAGCGACCAGTCGGGACAGCCCTACCTGCTGCACGTCAAATGCATGCTGCTTTCCCGTCAAAATGACACCGCAACGGCCGAAGCAACTGTTATGGGCCGACGTCCGCTGGGAGATGGTACGCAAATGGGGAATGATTTTATGTGGTAGAGTCTGGTGTAAATGTTGATGTTTATTCTACTTTCGGTGCCCCCCCCCACCCATATCCACTTCAAGAGCCTCGCACCGCCGCCGTAGCAACCATCCCCCAAGAAAGGGCTTTGGTGCGCAGGAGGCAGTGCATCGCCTCCCCCGCTTACGGGAGAGGGAAAATGAGTAACCTCATTGCCGTCATCCCGTTGAAAAACAGAATCCAGGAAAGAAATGGTGGAATGTATACTATGTACATCTTTTGACCTCACCCCTGGCATCCCCTCTCCGCCCGGAGAGGGGAAAATGAGTAAAAAAGAGGAGATGCGCTTCTTCACATCTCCTCTTTTCATCTGTCACCCTGTGCGCGGTGAAGAGCAGGCGTCATGCCGCCCGGGATACTGCCGGTACCGCAGGGCAACGGCCACATCCGGTTCCTGAACAACCTCCGCCATCCGGACGCTACTGCCTGACGGCAGCTCATCGCCCACTGACGGCAGCTCAAAACGATTTGACGGCAGTACAACGTCCGCTGACATCAGCACAAAACGATTTGACGGCAGTACAACGTCCGCTGACATCAGCTCAAAACGATCTGACGGCGGTACAACGCCCGCTGACATCAGCATAAAACGATTTGACGGCAGTACAACGAAAACGATGTGGAAGCGCCTCAGATGCCGCATAAGATGGTGTGGTACTTAAAAAACACTGGGAACTTGCCGGAACCCGTCCGGCGTTACTGGAGATCATGGAAACGTTTGAGAAGCAGGTTGCGGAGATAATCGAACGGGGCAGCATCATCAACAGGATCACCGCCGGCAGTACCATCGCGAAAAACGGGGAGCTGGAAAAACTCACCTCGATATGGTCCAAAAAGCGGTCGGCCGGTAGTAAATCGTGGTCGTACGGCATCAGAAAGCGGTCGGACCATGTTGCAACGGTCACTGAGCTGGTCGAACGTGCAGGACTAGTGAATCCGGGAAGCGATGGAGTTGGAGAGCGTTGTCTGTGTACATGGCGGCTGGTGCATTTGGAATTTGAGCTTCAATTCTCCATTTCTTTAAATCTCCAATTTCTCCAAACTCAATATACACAGGAGCGGGCGCTCCGCCCCTGCTGCCCCGGCCAACGGGTGGCAAGGCCCCCACCCTTGGATCCCGGGCCTTTTTTCAGCACCGCAGCGAAAGCGGTACAATAGAAACGGTACGAAGTACCGGATACTCTACGCTTCAAGAATGGAATGACAGCCGCCGCACGCCAGGTCGAATGAATAGCCACCAACCGGTGGTGAGAGCAACCTCGCTTCCCGCTTCTGCAAGGATCTCCCTTCGGCCACAAGGGGGGAGGGTGAGGCAAAGTGTCCGAAAACACGCCTGCAATCGTTATCTCCCGTCAAAGTACTTTTTCAGCAGTTTTTCCAATTCGGATTTTCTGAACGGTTTCTCGATACTTCCTGAAAATCCGTATTTCTGCGGATCGGCCATCACCGGATCATCCGCATAGCCGCTTGCCACGAATACCGGCAAGTCGGCAGCAATCAACCGTACCTCTTCAATTGTTTCCTTCCCTCCCTTTCCCCCGGGAATCGTCAGGTCGAAGATCATTGCGGCAGGGCGCTCCTCCCCGGGTGAAAAATGTTTCCGGAAATAATCAAGCACCTCCGCCCCGTTGACAAAAATCACCGGAGTGTACCCCATCGACGTGAGCATGTCGCCGATCGTATCGCGCATGACCTCCTCGTCGTCCATCACGAGCACCGTTCCCGCGCCCGTATGCATCACGTGCTCTGAAGCGGGCAGTTCAGCCGTTCCTTCGTAGGATACCGGAAAATACAGATGAAACGTAGTGCCCTTACCGGGAACCGATTCCACCTCGATCGTACCGCCATGTTTACTGACAATCGAATAACAGGTGGCAAGCCCAAGGCCATGTCCCTTCGGTTTGGTGGTGTAGAACGGATCAAATATCCGTGAGAGATACTCGGCGGGAATACCGATCCCGGTATCGGCAATCGCAATGTGGATATATTCACCCCGGTCAAGCACCGCCGAAGGGTGCCCGGCATCGCTAACGGTACCCGCGGTAATGGTGAGCGTCCCACCTCCGGGCATTGCCTGCAATGCGTTGATGGTGATATTGTCGATTGCCTGACCGATCTGGTTGCGGTCGAACAGACACGGTTTGAGCCCCTCTTCGATACTGCAGATGCACGATACCCGCGAGCCGCTCAGCGCGAACCGTGCGGTCTCTTCCACAAACGGGAAGAGATGATCGACCTTCTTGACCGGTCCTCCCCCCTTGGCGAAGGTGAGCAGCTGCTGTGTCAGCCCCCGTGCACGCTCGATGGTATTAAGTGCCTTCGAAAGGTACTGTTTGACCCGCGGATCGTCGGCAATGTCGTTCCCGAGATCGATATACCCGAAGAGCCCGCCGAGAAGGTTGTTGAAATCGTGCGCGATGCCTCCCGCGAGAACACCGAGAGAATCGAGCTTCTGACTGCGCTGCACCTCTTCCTGATAGAGCTTGAGTTCGGTGATATCGGTCTGCAGTGAAACGGAGTGCACGATTGCTCCCTTTTCGTCCCGTATAGCACTTGCATTGAGCAGGACGTTGCGCTGTTCACCGGTTCGGGAAATAATAACCATCTCCTCATTTTTTATATTTCCCGTTTTCCGCCACTGCGCGAACAAATCCACCACACGCGTACGGCATTCCGGTGCGTAAATCATCTCCAGCGATTTACCGACAAGATCTTCGCGTGAATAGCCGAGTCGCGACAGTGCCGCATCATTTATGTCGATAATATTTCCGTCGAGATCAACCATATAGGCCAACTCGGCTATCTGCGAAAAAAACTTGCGGAACCGGCCTTCGACCAGGCGATGGTGAGTGATATCCCTGCAAATGGAAAGCACTGATCTGACACTGCCGCCGCGGTCGAACTCAGGAATCAGCCGCCAGTTGAACGTGGTATGCCCCTTCTTTCCGTCAAAAGAAAACTCCGATTCATGCGGCAGTCCCTTTTCCACCACACCGGCGATCGCCGCTTCCCACATCGTGCAACTTTCCCCGGGAAAGCCGAGCTCACGAAGGGTCTTACCGATCATTTTCCCTGCCGTCAACTCCACTATTTCATTGACGTTCTCCGAGACGAACAGTTGCCGTCCCTCGCGGTCAAACTGCATGATGATATCGGGCAACCCTTCAATAAGCGCACGGAGCGCCTCCTCGCTGCGACTGAGCGCTTCTTCGGCGGTTTTGATACGGGTGAGATTTTCAAAGGCGATGCCGACCCGGTTGCCGGGTATGGCGAATCCGCGGATTCTGAACGCACGGTCCACCCGGTCACTGCGGTACGACACCTCTTCAAACTCGGTATTCTCCCCGGTCCGTACCACTTCCATCAACCGCTCAAACAACCCCGGGGAATTTCCCTCTGGCCATATTTCAATGAACTCACTGCCGATCCATTTTCCGGAACTGATACCGGTGAGTTTCTCCGCCTCGGGATTGGCATACTCCAGCAGCAGCCGGTCCGGGTGCACGTATTTGTAAATAAAGAGCCCTGAGGGAATCGAGGTGAGAATATCACGCGATTTGTGGTATTCCTGAATGAACGCCTCTTCGGCCCGTTTACGGTCGGTTATATCGACAAAGATGCAGGCGAACCGGCCCGGATCGGGGCGGAACGCGGTTACCTTGAAATACTTACCCAGCGCACCCGCGTAATTTTCAAACACCACCGGGATCCCGGTCAGTGCGACATTCCCGTACGTCTGGATCCAGTGTTGCTCGATATCGGGCATCACTTCCAGTACCGTTCTGCCGATCATATCCTCGCTCTTGAGCCTCGTCATCCGCTCAAACGACGGATTGACCGCAAGAAAGCGGTAGTCCACCGGTTCGCCGGTACCGTTATAGATGATTTCATGAAGTGCAAATCCGTCGAATATCTCCCTGAAGAGCGTCCGGTAGTTTTTTTCCGCTTCTTTCTGTTCAGTGACATCATTGAACAGTGCGTATACCTGATACGGTTCGGCCTCGTCCGGCCGAAACAGAGGTATGGCGGTTATCGAGATCCAGACCCGGTTCCGCGTAACGGGATTGTGTACACCCATGACCGTATCGGAAACGATTTTTCCGGTGGCAAGTGCCACCATCACCGGATGCGTCTCCTCCGGAAAAGGCGACCCGTCCTCATGGACCGCTTCCCATTGCGGACTTGCCGTGGATCGCTTTCGCACCTCATCGGCATTCATTCCCAGTATTTTTTCGGCGGCGGGATTGGCATCTATCAGATGACCCCGACGGTCGACATACACGACCCCCTGGGTCATCGTGTTGAACAGTGTCCGGTAGGATTCATCAACCGACAGATCAATTGCCGAATTTCTGTCAGCAGGTTGCTCCTGTCGGTCGGTCACCGGGGTTTCGTCCTGAGTAGTGAAAAAGTGCAGATAGAGATTGTCTGAAACCGGTGCCCAGCCGGTGTTCCAGCGATGTGACCGGGCTTCAACCACACGCTGACTGCCAATGGGGTCCTCTCCCCACGCCTGCGGAGCACGGCACCCGGGACAGGGTTCATCCCGAAGCGCCCAGGCGGCATAACAGAAGGTTCCCGGTGTAGCTCCCGCGGAAAGGGCATTTTTGTTTGATGCCACAATTTTTCTGGTTTTTGCCTCGACAAGAAAAGCGGTTCCCGGAATCGCATCGAGAAGACCGGACTGCAGTGCTGATTCGGAATAATTGGTTGTCGAATGCTCCACACTCATGCTAAACCTCACTAATGATGAGCACAATCCGCATCGATGGATGGGATTCTGACAGTATAACTATTATACCCTGCGATACCATCATTGACAACCTTCCGCTCTGATTACACCAATCCCGTGCCTCCCCATCGTTTACGGCCATCCCGTACTGGTCGATCCCCCCTCCATTTAGTAGATTCTCTGTATGCGCATTGTGGCAATTCTTAATCATAAAGGCGGGGTGGGAAAAACCACCTTCACCGGCTGCACCGCTCAGGCACTGGCGCTGAGTGGATTTCGTGTTCTGGTAATCGACAACGACAGTCAGCATAACCTCTCTTCACTCCTGGGCGTAGGAGTAAAAAAACCATCCATACGTGATGTGTACTGCAGCAGTGAGGAAGAGGCCCCCAAAACACTCCTCCAGGCGATCCGGAAAACCGAACTTGCCGGGCTGCACATGATCACGTCCGAAAAACAGCTCTGCGACAGTGATATCCACGATACCGCGCTTCTCAAACGGGTGATCAGACAGTGCGGTCTGGAACGCTTCTACGACATTCTCCTGATCGACAATGCCCCCGGGCTCGACCGTCTGCAGGGATCGGCGATCCGCGCTGCGGATGAAATTTTCGTTCCCACGGAACTGCGCCAGTTCGCTGTTGACGGACTGGTCGAGATGGAAGAGACCATTGGCGAACGGTATCCCGATGGTGCGAAGATATCCCGCATCGTTCCCAATTTTTTCAAGGACACCAAGCGGCAGCGGGCGTTCATCGGCGCACTGCAGACAATGTTCCCCGGCAAGCTTACCCGAACGGCAATCGCCATTGATCCGGTGTTCGATGAGGTGGTAACCGATGGAAAAATTCTTTTTCTGCATCGGCTCTACTCAAAAGGCGCGGCCTACTATCTCAAGATCATTCATGAGCTGTTTGATCTGGACGAGGAAACCGTCTGGGAACAGGTGATGGAGAAACGGACCGAACGAATGCGCCATGATGCACGCAGACGATTTTTCGCTCAAAAGGAAAGGAACAAGGCTGATGGAAACTGAGTGTGGCACTCCCGCATTCGACAACATCGACGATCTTCTCGCGAGCCGTATCGTCAACCGCAGCCGGTCGAATACCGACCGGACGGATATGGAATCCCGTGATGAAGAATCGCCATCCGCCCCCCGGGAGCCGTTGAAACCACCGGAAGTACAACACCGCAAATGGTCGGCGCGGACACTGTTCATTGTTGCCGCAGCGGTTGCAGTTCTTCTTATTGTCAAGTACCTCATCCGTCACTTATCCCGAAGGTAACCACCAAAGCATGAACAGTGCACTCTCCCCTGCCATTCTGCTGTTGTGTTCAACCATTCTTTTACTATCGAAACCGGTTCAGACTGCCGCGGCACAACCGCTCCTGCAGGGAATCGTTGTCGACCGGCGCGGCGCTCCACTGCGCAACGCCGATATCTGCCTCTACCGGGCCGGTTTCAACGCACTCGAGGGAAAAACCCTGCAGCGTTTTCCGCAGGGAGCAAGCAGGTGCCGGAAAAGTGACCGTGACGGCAGGTATGAACTCTACCTTGCCGACCGGACTCGCTATATACTTCTTGCCCGTAAAAAGTCACGCTGGTCGATGCGTGTTCTCGTCCCGGGAGCAACCGGTGATACGATCCACTCACGCGATACGCTGATCGCACCCGGAACACTGCGATTTCCCGTACGCTGCGAAGATGCGCAGGACCATCAGGTTAAGGTTGCGCTCGCCGGTACCCCATTTGTTTATTCCGGCTCCGCCACCGGCTCAGTTGAAATATCCGGTGTGCCGCAGGGGACCTACGCTGCAATCATCCGGTCGCTCCGGCAGGGGTATCGCACGGTACAATGTTCACTTCGCATACGTTCCGCTCAGACCGATGTATTTACCGATACACTGCGGGTACCCCGGGAGAGTGCAGCGTGGGTTCCGGAAAAACCGGTGATGGTTGCAACAAGCCCCGCGGTTCCCTCCAAACCGACGCCGGTACCTAAAAAACCGGCACCGGCCAAACAGACCGATACCGTTGCCCAACCGACGGTTCAGCCGGCTCAGCCTCCCGTCAAAAAAGATATTTCCGCAACAGTTCCGAAACGGACCTTTAAAAAACCTGCGGGTAAACCACCGGTAGTCACCGCCCCGGCCGATACGTTTATCGGCATATTCGACACCCTGACTCTTTCGGGAACCGCCACAGACGACGGGCAGGTGGTCCGCATGGAGTGGGATATAGGCGCGACCGGCAAATTCATCGCAACCGGTGACGGGAACATTCAACTGCCGCCCTTCAAGGCACCGGTCAGCTACCTGAAATGCATTTTCCGTGCAACCGACAATGAGGGTCTCTCGGCAACCGATACGATGTTCATCCATGCGGCACTGCTCTGGATGAGCATCTCCCCTCCCAGGGAACTCCTCGGCAGAAACGGCCATTCGCTTGTCGCATTCAACAATGACCTTCTGATCATCGGCGGCAACCGCAGCGATGTCTGGAGTTCAACCGACGGCATTTCATGGACACTTATCACCGATGCTGCCCCGTTCGGCAAACTCTTTGGACATACCACCACGGTATTTAAAAACGGGCTCTGGATTGTCGGCGGTAAAACAGGTCCCAAGTCGTTCAGCAACGGCGTCTGGACCTCTTCCACCGGCGCACTCTGGAAAAAAGCCGCAAAGCTTCCATTTGATAAACGGGTCTACCACTCCGCGGTTACGTTCCACGGAAAACTCTGGATTATCGGTGGTCTGTGCGATTCTGAAACCGACCCGTTCCTCAATGACATCTGGTCGTCGTCCGACGGCATCAACTGGACACTGGTCACCAAAAATGCCCCGTTTGCTCCACGGTACGGGCATGCGAGCGTGGTGTTCAACAACAAGCTTTACGTACTCGGCGGGTTCAGCGATGCGGTAGGTTCACCGCGGAGTTTCAATGACGTCTGGGAATCAACCGACGGCACCACCTGGACCTGCACGAACAAGGCCGCGCCGTTTTCAAAGGACCGGTATCACTGTGCGCTCGCGTTCGACAACAAGCTCTGGATGGTTGGCGGCTACGATAACGAAAGCGGTACCGACCGCTTTACCGATATTCTCTATACCACAAACGGCACCAGCTGGATCAACCTGACCGAAAACCTTACCGGCGGGAACCGGTTTTTCTGCGCCGCGGTACCGCTCGGCAACCGCATTCTCGTAAGCCCGTCGGAATCTCACAAACTCTGGATCATGCGCTAGACAACTACCATTTTTCTCACCGGGATTCCACCCTGCAGTCGCCGAATCTCAGGAGGCACTTCGGACCTCAGGCGAAGCGACGGTAACACTACGGGGTGAATTCGTCCCACTCGATAGCGGATTCCTCATAGCCGAACGCAGATAAAATCCCGTCGATCACTGTTTCGTTGTGCGTTGCACCCATCACCGGCTCCCGTATGTTTCTGGCGACCGCAATGTCAACCAGCGGACCGAACGTTCCCATGGTTATCCGCGCTGGGAGATGGGAAGGTGCTCCGCCGGGTCCGCGAATCCCCGCCCAGAGGGAATCGACAATACATAACTGCTGGCGGACGGGAGAACCACCGAGAATCAACTCCGACTTGTTTTCTTCAATCAATTCACTGGCAGAGGGACAGCCGAACTTCATGGTACCGGTATGATTTTTCATGGTCAGTGTGAAACCACCGTGTCCAAGGTTGTGGCCTTTGTTCACGGCACAATTCACCAGAATATCACACCCTGCAACCACCATGGTACACTCGTACGGTTTCTCCCCGATCTGTACGGTACCACTACGATCACCATCGGAAACAACAACCCCCTCCGGGAGGCCATTCCCGATATACGGAGTATATTTATCGCTTCCCGTTGCGCCATGACACGCATCGTACACCGTGATATTGGCGGCCGGAACACCCAGGTTGACAAGTTCCCTGCATACTTTACCGACAATCGCGATACGAGGCATATTGGCGGTATTGATACCGTTTACTTTTATTGCAGCCTTCACCTGCGCCCAGGTTTTCGCTTCAGGCTTGCGGAAGATAGTTGCCCATGCCTCCCCGCTTCCGCCCTTTCCGGTAAGCCGCCTGGCCATGGTATCCATATTGGTGTCTGTTTTCGAGCTGTCGACCGCTTCGTTCTGCCGGCTGAAGGTTGCCGCCTCCTCCGCAGTGGCAGACAGCATCCCCGTATCATGACAACTGACAACCTTTTTGTTGTTGATGGAAGGATTGACCTGAAAGTCATCGGCCCATACGGTACCTTCGGAGTCCGGTCCGCCTATTGTATCCAGTCCGGAGCAACCGACGGTTAACGCAACTCCTCCGGTTATCGACTTCGTCAGAAATGTTCGCCGATTGATATTCATGAAACCCTCCCGAACCATGCTGTGTTAAACAGTAATTCCGACAGGTGATGCTCTTTAAAGTATAGTATACCGTCGGCCCGAGCCCCATAGCAAAAGTGTTTTCCAACGGTGCCGTTTATACTGAGCCTGGTCGAAGTGATTATCAGCATTACAGAAACATGCCGCTCCTACGGAGCTCCGGAAAAGTTACGATGGTAACTGTTGCTATACACATACCGGTCCTACGGACCTCATGAGCACCGTAGGTGCGGAATGTTTATAGTAATCGATATAAACAATCCTACACCAGATGGATATTTCCCGATTTCCGTCTTCCGTCGCCTCACCCCAACTCCCCCATCCCCTCTTCCCCTCTCCATGCATGGAGAGGGGAAGAGGGGTGTACGAAGTCGATGCACAGCCTCCTGCGCACCAGAGCCAGTAATCGATACAAACCCGAATAGCCCAAGGTCCGCAGGACCGGCATGATCCGGTAAAGGAGAGCTGGTGCAGTGTCGCCTCACCCATTGTACGTCTTCATTTTCGCGCCCCCCTCTCCACTCGTGGAGAGGGGGATCGGGGGTGAGGCGAATGAGAAGGAAATAACAGTAGCTACCTGTTCTACCAATAGTTGCTCTACATATGCCGCTCCTACGGAGCTCCGGAAAAGTTACGATGGTAACTGTTGCTATACACATACCGGTCCTACGGACCTCATGAGCACCATAGGTGCGGAATGTTTATAGTAATCGATATAAACGATCCTTCACCTGATGAATTCTTCCCGATTTCCGTCTTCCATCGCCTCACCCATTGTGCGTCTTCATTTGCGCGCCCCCCTCTCCACTCGTGGAGAGGGGGATCGGGGGTGAGGCGACAGGAGGAAATGCCGATACTACGTTATTCTACCGAAGTAGAAACAGTTAATTGCCGGAATGATAATTGAGCAGGGTCGCAGCCCTTACATCCTGCACCAGATGTTTTTTTCCAAGGCAACCCCATTCTGTACAAAAGAAAGTATATACGTTCCCGGCGGCAGACGACTCAGCAGTTTCGCCGGCACCGTGGCTCCGGTACCGGAAACGGCCAGCGGCTCGCTCCCCAACCGTTTCCCGTTGATACCGTACACAACGAGTCGTACCGGTAAATGACCCAATGGAGCGAAGTATACCGTCCTTCCCGCAATGGTAACCGCCATGGGTTCTCTTGTTCCGCCGGGAGAGGGGGCGTTTCCTTTACCCGCCACTGGAAGCTCCTTTTCGAGAACATCGAGCGGATCGGGTTCCAAAGGATTAAAGGTTTGGTAATCACTTCTCATGTGTGTTTTCAGCGATGGGAACTCCTCCTCCAGACCTTTCATCACGCATCGGGCAATCTCATAGGCACCGTACTCGCAGAAATGGGTCTGATCACCTTCGGTATGCATGTAGAGGTATTTCGTATCTGCTCCCAACGCGGTTTTCAGATCGATGACCATCCGGTTCAGATCAATGCAGGCGACCCCGAGCGACCGGGCCGTTTCACGCATGGTCTGCGCCAGTCCGCCGATACTGGTGAGCGGATCGTTTTCGGTCTGTCGCGCCGTTGGGGTCACGAATACCGGAACAGCACCCCGTGCGGTTATCTGATCGCGGAAGGTTTTCAGGTTGTCCGGATAGGCGGCAACCTCCGACGCCACCTTCTGATCGTTATGGCCGAATTCGACAAAGACATAATCACCCTCGGTTACCTCCGTCAGCAGTTTACTCAGCCGCTTCATGGCGAGAAAGTTGCCTGATGTCAAACCGGATTCCGCGTAGTTGGCAACGGCGACTCCGGAATCAATAAAATTCGGCAGCATCTGTCCCCAGCTCGTCCATGGCCGGGTAAGCTGATCGACAACCGTTGAGTTACCGCACAAAAAAAGCGTGAGAGCGTCATCGGTTTTCGTGATTTCGATACCGCACACTGCCGGTTTCGATCCAGTAATACGGAGCGTGAGCACCTTGTCCCAGGTGTAATAGGACAATTCGCGATCCTTTATCGACATCGTTACCGAACCGTCGATACTCCTCGTCTCCATTCTGCGTACGGTGACTGATTTACGCACGAACGTTCCCGGTGCCGTTTTCACACGGTCGAAAAGAAGCCGGCGATTTTCCGCCGTCACCGTGGTCGAGCTGCTGTCGGCAGCGTTGCCGAAGATAACGGTGACCGTGTAATTTCCCTGCGGCACTGCGACTGAAAAGAACAACTCATCTCCGGTCGACAGATAATCCCGGGTAAGAGGATCGTCTCCCTCTCGAATAACACTGACGACATTCCCGCTGTCGATACCGTATCCGGCACCGGTCGAAAATGCCGTTTCGGCAGTGATACCGATGTACCCGTCAGCTACGACGCCATTGCCGAAATCAAATTTGAATTCCTGTGCATTTACTCCGGTACTGATGACATGCAGCACAACTGCGACCATCAGCCACCATCCGGCCATCCCGGGATTATCTGTTTTCATATAGTTCTTTCCGTGATGCAAACGTTGCCATACCACCATCATCCGGCTATTGCCGGTTCGCCATAAACCTGCTCACCATCGGTCTCCACTCCCACCGGATTCCATTTACCCGGATTCAGGAAGTATACTAAATTGTGTGGGTTGAGGAGGGTTAGAGTAGTACTAACCCGGTACTTTAGAATGACCGGTACATTTCCTTTTTGTTTCAACTTCCCCCGACCTGTGGCTATTCACTACATCAGAGCACGTTTCTTATAGTACTTCGCGCGCTTTTCCTGGCGTGCGGCGCCTATCCGTCGGAGGACAGTACGTCATTTCGATGTCACGGTCGTTCCTACAAGGTTATCAGGATGAAAAAACTATAGGGAATCCATATCGTGGTTTCCTCTAAATAATCAGACGGAACGGACGTGACGCAAGAAACAAAGCCTGCCTTCTGGCCGCGATAGCGCCGCACGCCAACGCTTATTGTACCAGAGAATATTTCATGGAGCACTACACTCCCGGTAAACAACAACTCTCCACGGTCGGACTTGGCGACTGCGGCTCGCTGCGGTGCTGAAAAAAGGCCCGGGAGCCCTGAGGGTGGTGGGGCGGAGCGCCCGCTCCTGTGTAATTTAAGTTTAAAAGTTTAAAAGTTTAAAAGTTTACTGGAGTTATCCCATTTTTTAAGCTCATAATGGCAACTCCATCTGAATATTGTTGTCGAATTCCTCTCGTATTGACTTATAATACGCAGCTACAGACTTCAACACCTCTCTGATTCCATCTGCCAGTATATACAATGTCATTTTTGCCTTATCATGATATATCGGTTTTCCCTGAATCAGTAATCGTGCCCTTGTTATTGCCGTCTGAGCGCTGTACCCGAATCGCTTTGTCAGCATGTTATTTGCGAAAAGAACAAATGCCACCACATTTTTAATCGATATCCAGTTCAAGCACCGGATATCTTCAAGGTTATAGGATGTTTTTGCAAACCGTATCCACTCTTCACACTGCCAACGGGAACGGTAGATCTTGAAAATGCGTTTCAAATCGTACTCGTTTTTTAGTTGTATCGGGATGTTCGTCAACAGCATCATCGGTATCTTTCCAAACCCCTTTATCACAACAAGGGTAACTGGTGCATTGATACAGGGAAGAAATACCCGTCTTGCGCCGATACGCACATCTTTTTTCTTTCTCCATTTTCCGTTTTCCCAATGCTCCAGCGTTAATTTTAAGGGCGTTTTACAATGCTTTGCAAGGTCAAGAATTGAACGTTTTACCGAGATTACTTTCCCTGTACCATTTACCTCAAACAGCTTACGGTTATCTTTTGCACGTGTAACGAATTTGAGTTTGTTGGTGTGGAAAAATTGAAAGAAACGTTTGTTGTCAAAATAGCGATCCTGAGTATATACACCGTTGTCTCCGTGCGTAGTAAGAACACATTTTAACAGTTCAAGTGCTACGTCGGTGGATTTTTTTTCCGGTGTTGCCTTTTTACTGAAAAGACTATTAGCAAGAACAGTTGGATTGTCATCTCCTCGCTGTGTCGCAGTGAGTACAATCTGATTATAGCCAAGCCCGATAGTACCCTTGTCGCCATCGCGAACAGATGCCAAGTACTCCATCTTCTCTGCATACGGTTTGGTTATATCAGAAAAATCCAGAGCGATGGTTGTATCTTCCGTGAAATCTCTGGTGTACTCGGAAAGGGTTGCTTCTTCAAGCATTTCTGAGTAATCAGAGGCATTAAGTTGGTTGTATAAACGTTTCACAGTATGGCAAAGGTTCTGTGATTCATCTAATGCTCGTGCAATATTTGAAATCTTGCTGTCACCACTTTTGCATATTCCGAATATCATGTCAAAGAACAGTCGGGCTTGCGTTTTTTTCAGCTCAGGGAACTTTTTTGTAAGATACCTGTGCATTTGTTTTTTGATCCGGTGCCCGAATTGATTATTTTTACTCATGCGGAAATGTCTCCTTTCTTTTTGTTTCTTTTCCTACTAATACAATAAGAAATTATGAGACTTTCCGCAACTTATTTCACTTTTATTTTATATCTATCTAATTGTTTCTTAATATGTTACACATGATTCAACTTCACATTTTGGGATAACTCCAGTA
>JBNLDC010000054.1:0-17766 GCA_050304135.1 Chitinispirillaceae bacterium
CCTGATATTAGTATGAAGGCCACCCCTGAACGGAATATTTTTAGGGATTAGGTTAGCACCATTCCAATTCTCATTCAAGGAGGCCTTCATGAATTTATGTGTCAAAACAAAGTACGTTTGCGGAATCGATCTTCACGCTCAGACAATGGCGATCTGTATTATGGATAAAAATGGTAAAACACTCCTTAAAAAATCCATTAAATGCGAGATAGGGCTTTTAATGGCACTACTGAAACCGTACCTGAAAAGTATCACCGTCGGCGTTGAATCAACGTTTAACTGGTACTGGCTCCTCGATGAACTGAAAAAGAAAAAGGTGCACTGCCATCTCGGCCATGCTCTCTATATCAAGCGACGTATGGGAGAAAAACATAAACGAGATTCGGCTGATGCTCGCGGAATTGCCGATTTGCTCCGTACGAACCGTTTTCCTCTTGCATACGATTACCCTGAAGAGATGCGTGAAACACGTGATCTGCTTCGCCGTCGCCATTTCTTCGTTCAAAAACGTGCCGGTACCTATACGCATCTTCAGAATACCTTCAACAGTCATGGCTTTATGCAATCGTTTACTAAAGACGTCAGACGAAAAGGGGATCGCCGGACACTGGAGAACCTTCCCCGGCAGCAGGATACCCGCAGGAATATTTCCTGCGACTTCGATTACATCGAGGCGTTGGATACTATTATCACGAAACTGGAGTATGCACTTCTCGAAAGCGCTCATTTCCATAACCGGAAGCATTTTAAAATTCTCACTACCATGCCGGGTGCCGGTAAAATCACTTCACTTACCATTCTCTACGAAACCCATACCGTTGAGCGTTTTAAAAGCGCCCAATGCTACAGTTCCTATTGCCGGGTGGTGCGGGCGGATAATGAGTCCGGTGGTACTTCATACGGACATACCACCAACGACAAGATCGGTAATCCGTATCTCAAATGGGCTTTTTCTGAAATCGGCGTTAAAATGATCAGTCAATCAAAACTTATCGGTGAGTGGTTTGCCAAACAGGTCACATCGCATGGGAAAGGCGGCGCAATGGCTCGTCTTCGTCATAAAATCGCCATTGCGGTGTACTACATGCTCAAACACGAAATCGTTTTTGATGAATTCAAGTTTCTCGGCATTGAACAAAGCCGGGCGGTTACCCCTGCACGCACTGGAACGGAATCGTCAGGAAAAAAGTCCAAACCGTCCTCTGTTACTGGAAACCGTCCCGCTCTGCTCAAAAAGAAACGCGGCAGACCTCCGTTGTCTGCAGACAAAAAGAAAACAATGGTACCGGGGCGGATATCCCTACGCACAACCGGAACACGCAAACTCCTGACGAAACGCAAATCCATTACTGGCTGATTGGAACTGCTCCGGTACTTTTTACCTTTAACCCGACAGAAAACAATGCTTCAAATCAATCTTTCCGAACGCTCGTTCGAAGCAACGAAATTACTCCAGAGAAGTAAAGGTGTCTTCTCGAAGACTCGAAGAACCTTGACTTCTCTTCCGAAATTTCGTATTACCCGGTTAAGCGTTCAGGATAGATTTCACACTACTGCCTTGTTTGAAAGATGTTTCAATAAACACTACCGTTACAATACCAAGGGGACGGTGACCCCTGCACACAACTGTAAACTGCCGGAAACTGACGCCGGTTATGCATTATGGCCTGATTGGAAACCGTCCCCGCTTCTCCTTAAAGGAACCGTACAATGTAAACAACTTGATACTACCGAAAAGCGATTTCTACCGGGCTGCAATGATGCTTGCCCGATATACCGATATATTTCAGACCGCCGCCCCCGCGGAATATCCCCGCAACAACTGGACGTTGCGTTTCACCGAATATCGGTGCGATGCACGATAACCCTATTACGCATTTTGAATGGATCCGTGGGGTACCGTACTGATTCTGAGGACTCGCTAATGAGTCCAGGGCATTACAACCGCATACGAAAGAAAAAGTGCAAAACGGTATGCGACGAGGATGCCGTGATTCCCGATATATGTTTGGAACGGAGGTCTATCAGTACTGTAATGTACTGTAAAGACTGAAAGAACCGTTATCCCTTGATGAATTTCGAGTCGGCGTGGCGAAGATATCGTTTGTAGAAGGTGCTTAAGAATAACAACATAGTCATTTCAAAGAACGGTGCCCCGACGTGACAGTCGAGGTTGTAAATAAAATCAAGAAACCGAAAGGGTATTGTATTTTCTTATTGACAACTGGCCTTCAATATATGTTGTATGATGCTCCAAGCCTTCTTTTCCGTGCGTTGTCATTATTACTCTGTAAACCTTGTCAGCCTCTCAGCATATTCCCAAGCCTTTATTTGTAGTTTTTCATCCAAAACATGCGAATTCGGTTCTTTAGGTTTTTTTTTATAAAAATATAATCCGGTAGTTTTTTGTAAGTCATTTTCAGTTGCTAAATAAACAACTGATTCTGCTGCAGTTGAAGGTTTAGGTATTAATTTGTTTAATATGAAATTGAACCAATTCGGATATTCTCTAAATGCTTCTGTTCCTGCTACTCCTGGATGAAGGCAATTTACAGTTATCCCTTCTTTTTGCAGACGCTTTGAAAATTCTATTGTAATAAGCATTAACATAAGTTTCGAATTTGCATATGCTTTATTTCCATTGAATTTCATATTGGGAGGAGGGTTTTCAATAGCAAAAGTACCTTTTTCATATAGTTCGGATGATAAATTTACTATCCGTCCTGAATTGTTTTTCTTTATTAGTGGTAATAGAAGATTCGTTAATAGAAAAGGCGCTAAGAAATTCACAGCCATTGTAATCTCAATTTCATCCTCTGTCATATGGTAACTTCTTTTTAGAATTCCCGCATTGTTGATCAGGATATCAATACATTCAATTTCTATCAACATCCTTTTAACCACACTTCGAATTGATTTATTGGAGCTCAGATCAACATAATACATCCGTACATTATTTTTCCCAGCTTCTTTTTTGATAAGTTCAAAGGCATTTTTTGATTTTTCACTTTCTCTGACGAGCATTACTAAATCGTATCCCATCCTGACCATGACGGTTGCAGTCTCTCGTCCAATTCCAGTATTACAACCAGTGATTACACAGGTTTTTCGTTTATGTTGCATCTATATATTCGCCTCCATATTCTCTTTCTGATTTTTTAATTCGCGAATACTTACGTATGGGTTGCGATATCGTATCCTCTTTTTAGTGCGTTTTCCCCATTGAATAGCCTCAATCGGACAATTTTGGATGCATGCTAAACACATTTCACAATTATTACCCCATACAGGTCTACTTCTTTCAATTCTTGTATTCGAAACCGGGCAGACTTTTTGACATGTTTCACACGAGTTACATCTGTCCTCTACCAGATATTTTTTGGAGTATCCCGGTAGAGTTCGAATGAGTAACCGATATAATATTCCCGTTAAAAACCAGTTACCCACGGAATTACCTTTCTCATAATGTCCAGTTCTTCTATCTTTTATAAAATCAGCAATCTCAACAATCCTATTTTTACATTCTGTGATACGTTCCTTAATGATTTCTTTTTTAGGTGGATCATAATCAATGATACAGTTACCGGGCATTTTTAAACCAAATCCAGAATCTAAATGGCCCATATTTTTTGTTACCATTTTTCGTGCAACATTAATTGTATCAGCCAAATAGCCACCATGAACTGCGATATAAAAAGAGTACTGATTCTCGGTTATATTTAATGTGCTGAGGAATTTGCTCGCGATTAAAGGCGGGCCGTAAAGATATACCGGGAATAAGAATCCGATGCAATCGCATCCACTAACATCAGCTTTGGTTGAACTATTCAATACATTTGCGACAGAATGCAATTCAAATGAGGAGTCTTGAGATATTAATTCTTTTGCAGCCCAGAGCGAGTTGCCGGTTCCCGTGAAATAAAAAAGTTTATTCATTGTTTTTCCTCACATGAAATCACTTCGTCAAGAAAGGATAATTGCAATTCAAGGGAACGACGGATATAACTAAATATTAAATTTGAACTTCCCTTGTGTGGGTTATCGTCATCTTCTGGATTTGCCTCAGAAGGATTAAAATCATCAATATATTTCTCAAGACTATTCCTTCGTTTTAATAACAGCTTAATCCGATTCTTTTTTGAAATTGAATCAATTAGCCCTATACTCACAAGGTCGGGAAACTCGCCAAGATGAAAAGTAGAGAGTTCATTTTCAAGCATTTCGAGGTAAATCTTCCGACCCTGTTGAGTGAGTGAATAGATCTTTCTACTTCGATCACCAGTGAACTCTTCTTCGTGGGTAACCCATCCGTCTTGCTCCATTTTGTCGAGAATATTATATGCGGTAGGCTTCTTTATTTCTATAGGTATCTTCGTACCTAAATGAGCATTTAATAAATATCCATGCATTTCTGTGTTGTTTAACATTCCAAGAAGCAGCAGCTTCCGTACATTTGTAATAGACATATTTACCTCCGTTAGTCAGTTCTGACTACAATATAGTCCATTCTGACTATAGGGGCAATAAGAACCTATATTTATTCTGTTTTAATAACGCGCGGTGGTTTTGCTTTTAAAGGTTTGGAGTTTTACATAACGGGCCCGGGCACGGCCGAAGTTTTGCGTAGTGCAACGGAGCAAAATTTGGGTGCAGCGACAGCGGAACCGGCCTGTCCGTGTTGTTTGTCTGTGCCTGCTTGCCACCTTTTTAAAAAATAAGTATAGTAGATGTTAATCAATTTTATTTCATACATTTATTACATTCGTCACTTATCATTTCAAAAACTGTTGTGTAATGATGATTATCAGAATTAATTTTATGGATGCTTTTACAAATTGCTATTGATTCTTTTTTATTCATTTTGTTACTATTTGAAAAAGCTAAGAAAGACAAAGTATCCATAAGAACAGCATCGCTATGATTTAAAATTTTCATAAGGCATTCATTCTTTTTGTTATCTACTGAATCAATAGTTGTTTGTGGGAGTTTTAAGGTGTATAATTGACGTGGGTTAAATGTATATGATAGTCTTAAAACGTCAATATTTAAACTATCTTTTGATGAAACCAATTTAGATAATATTTCAAACAAATTTGTTTCTGTTATTTTTCTTAAATTGAGATATTCTTTTTCTGACAGTAATTTCATTTCATTATACTTGTAGAAATATTTTTCAATTAAAGTTCCATAAGCTTTGTATAATGTAATTGGTATATTGACATTATCATAATTTGATTTATAATATTTAGCAAGTTGCTCTATATTTGTTTCTAAGCTGTCATAAGCTTCATCCATCCCAGGCTCTCCTTCTTCTGCCCAGTTTAGACTAATTGATTGTATTAAATCATTAACTTCATCTGCATATGCAATGTAAAAAGAAAAGAAAAGAAAAGAAAAAATTGTAATCTTATTCAAATTTAATCCTTTTTAAGGCTCTATTTTTAATCGTTATCATTTACAGGCAAACAGGCATTGCAAACTTCTTTCTAACCTATGGTTTTAGGTTATAATAACCTTGTCACAATGCCGTGTTTCCAGCCAAAAAGTAATGTTAACCACCCTGCAGTCACAGTTATCATCAACTTTTTCCATTCTCCGCCAGTCGGAACATCTGCCCCAAACGGCTCACTCCCGAAAACTCCGGATCAACGGTACCCACTACTTTCACTTCGGAAACCGGAACAATATAAAACGGAAGTTCCTGCCTGACGTGCCCCGGCCTGCAGATGCTTGAAACAATATAAATAGAAGGAATGTACCATACACAAGCTGCAGAGAATAAAATCCGCAGTACCTTTGGTACCAAAGTATCCCATTACTACCCCGATCCGGAAACTGAGACGCTGCAGTCATACTACATCAAGAGATCATGCCATTTAATAAGTGTACGGGACACCAATGCAGTGCACTGATAGTGATAGTTATCGTTTTACCGCTCAGGTTTAAACCAATGTATCCATTTTAAGTTTATTTTTTTGCTTATATTGTTTTTATATTCTTTTATTTCAGCATGTTATTTATGTTCATGTATCCATTTTGGATACTGATTTAATTCATAGACGCCGAAAATGGTGGTTAAATGGCACCAGTGAGGTGTATCTTTAAGGCATGAAGTCGATCTATGCATACGCTGATTACCGTATCTACCTCAAAGAATACTACGACGAAAAAAAACGGGTTACCCGTAATTTTTCCTACCGCTATTTCAGTTCAAAAGCAGGTATCAAATCACCCGTATTTCTGAAACTGGTAATCGACGGTAAGCGCAATCTCACCGAAGTGATGATCCGCAGATTCATTACAGCACTGGAACTGTCAAAGAAACAGTCAGACTTCTTCAGACATCTCGTCCTTTTCAACCAGGCGAAAACCGCCGAGCAGAAACAGGAGCATTATCGGGTATGTAAAAGCATGCAGGGGCTGGTGAATGAGCATGTTGTTACGAATGACCAGTATGATTACTTCAATAACTGGTATACATCGGTTGTCAGGGAGATTATCTGCCTGTATAATTTCAACGACGAATACGCACAGATCGGACAGTGCATCATTCCTCCGATTACTGCTGCACAGGTAAAAAAATCAATCGATCTGCTCCTCAGACTTAAAATGATCGCAAAAGGAAAAGACGGGATGTACCGTCAGATTCACCGTGCCATCACCACCGGATCGGAGGTAACCGCAGTTGCGGTACGTTCATTCAACAGGAGCATGCTCGAAAAAGCGATTTCAGCACTCGACCACTTCACCCCGTCTCAGCGTTATGTCACCAGCCAGACACTGGGCGTATCAGCAACAGCCTATGATGTAATCGTTCAGGAGATACAGGAGTTTCAGGAGCGGATTACGGCAATTGTCAATCAGGATGAACGGAGCTCGAAAGTATGTCAATTGTGTGTCCAGCTTTTTCCAATGAGTAAAAGCACAGCGGAATTACATAAGGGAAACGAAGCATGAGATTAATTTTCCCGATAACGATAGGTCTTTTCCTGCTGACGCACTGCGGCAGATCAATTCAGTCTGCAGGGGGCTCCTCGACTGCCGGAAACGGTATTGTCGCGGGAATGATACGTTCGACTGAGGGTCGGCCTGTTACCGGTGCTTCGCTCTATTTGTATGCGACAACGGGAGAGCTGTCGGCTGCAACCGCCGCCGACTCAACCCTGTCCGACGTCAATGGTTCATACACATTCAATAATGTCGCACCCGGTACCTATTCGGTATTTGCAAAGATGCGTGAAACAGTAGATGTGACGGCATTGTCCAAAGTGGAAGTTCTGGTGGATGATGAGGTCGAAGTTGAACCTATGGTTCTTACGAAAAGCACGACGGTCAGCGGATCGCTTGGATTCGACGTTGACAGTTCGTGGACGGTATTCGTGGCGGTCAGAGGAACACCACTTACCGATACCCTGGAGGACCTTGCAACATTTGCAATCCCGGATGTCCCTTCCGGGCGCTATTCACTGGTGTTGTTCGCCTACACACCCATTAGTGGAGACATTAACTGCATAGCTGCGGATACGATTGAAATTGTAGATGGAACGCAGGAAAGCCCTGTTATACTGAGTCGCCTGAGTGTTCTAAAAAACGATAAGGACACGCTGCTGCTTGATACCTTTGACGACGGCAATGAACTCCTGCTCAACCAGCGTACCACCTGGTGGCAGTATTCCGATAATGCGACGGAACCGTACGATGCGACAGCGGTAACGGCAGAGTTCGCAGCAACACCGGGATGGGATGGCAGTGGTTCCTGTGCACACCTCACCGTAACGTATGATCCGGATAACAGTGGAGCATATGCGGGTTTCGGTTGCATGGTCGATAACGAGGTACTCAGTTACCATAATCTCTTCACCATGGAACAGCTCCTCGAAATACGGTTCCGGATCAGGGGTACGCCGGTTGAATGCGACATTGTGCTCTTTTCTCCTGCCTTCAATGCATACAATACAATACAGGTACTTGATTCCGTGCCGGAAGAGTGGACCCAGGTGGTGATACATGTACCGGAAGCTGTTGACGGAATGGACGAAGCCGGAAAAGATCGCTGGAACACCACCGGAAAGTGGATCGAACAGATAACGTTCAATTTTTTCAAACGCGACGCTGCCACTAAGCAGGCAGAATTTTTTATTGATGATATCATTTTCATCTTTAACCGATAGGATATCGTCGTGATTAAAAGCATTGCACTTTTTATTGTGTCAATACTCGTTGCTGCAGCCGCCGATTTTTCATTCATAGTGACAAGCGACATGCAGATGGGATACAACGAGAACCAACGGGAAAACCTGCGGGATGCAATGGGATGCATTGCCCGCAAACATGGGGATGCTGATTTCATGATCTCTCCGGGGGACAACACTCCTGAAAAGGATATCCATCAGATCATTAAAGACTCTCTGGGAGATAATTTCCGATGGTACCCGCTTGTTGGAAATCATGAATCAGACACCGATTCAGATCAGGTATATATCAAGAAACATATCGGTTCGCTACCGGGCATTGGAAGTTTCGGGCCGGCACATGCGGAAAGTACGATGTATTCATTTGATATTGAACAGGTACATTTCGTCTGTATAAATGTTTATTTCGACGGAACCAGTGAGTTCTCATCGTGGAAAACAAGTGGTGTAGGTGATGCCTGTTACCAGTGGCTCCGCAATGATCTTGAAACCACCGACAAAGAGGCGATCCTTGCTTTCGGCCATGTACCTGCTTTTGCATTAAGGGATGAAGATACTCAGATGGAGTATCAGATGGACAGCGATTTAAGTTTGTCGGGAGGGGTTCCGGAAAACAGAGACCGTTTCTGGGAACTTTTAAAGATTCGAGGAGTGATCGCTTATATCTGCGGACATCAACATTCATACTACAGTGAACAGTTTGATGGCGTTTATCAATTCAATCCCGGAGCCATCAGTGACAACTCCGCCTCATACGACACATATATCAGAGTAGCGGTTACAGACACCACACTGCTGTTTGAGGCATGGCGTGAATATGAAAGTGATGAATTCACCCTTAAAGAGTCAATCGTTTACTCTATCAACGGTTCCCAAAGCAGCGGTACAAAAGGTTTCACGGAACACCCGTTGAAGTTTCGTATAAAGCGGAAGGCGCAGGCACAAAAATGCTTTTTACTTAACGGAAGAAGACTCCCGCACAACATACTACCTGTTGTACGGAAATACGGCGGTCCAGAGAGGAATCTACGGATGCCGGATTTTCAGAGCAGTAAAAGTCCTGTGCACGTGTACGTTAACAAAAACGACAGCTCGAAATAACAGTGTTCGATGAGTAAAGCGACCTCACTTTTTAAGGCTATCAGCGTAACTTGCCTCCTCCGTGCAGCTTACCGGCGAGGAGTCCTGTATGGAGCAACTGGAAATAATTTTTCTGATAAAAACCTTAAAACAGTACGGAATGAATGGAGCATGCTTTGAAAAACACCGGTTTCGCGCTTGTAATGTTGCTGCTGTTGTCATCGGTTTTATCTGCTGAGGTAGTGGATCTTCATACGGCATCCCCGGACGTGATCTGCATTGTGGTTGAGTTGGGATACTATGATAACAACAATCAGTATCCGATAAACAATCCGCTTGACCTTTCTTCTGATGCCTGGCTGGTTGATGGAAAACCGGTTGATGCCACCTACCGGTTTTCCGCTCCATACGATCAATTGAAAAATGATGAAGAGGGATACAGCGGAGCGGCGATTCTAATGCACCACAGGGTGTATCTCAAACTGGCGGAACCACTTGAAAACAATAAAACCTACACGGTAACCACTCCATTCGGGGAGGAAGAACTTACCTTCAACGATCAGGAAACACTTTGTGAATCAATTAAAGTCAATCAGGTCGGTTACTGCAGCGGTACCACGAAACGTTTTGCCAACCTGGGGATTTTTCTGGGAGACGGCGGTCCGGTAAAACTTGTGGAATTACCGGAATACACCGTGCGAAATAAAAACAATGGGACGGTTGTACATACGGGAACAGTGGAATTTTTTGCTGACGACACGGGATTACAGACATCCGCCAGCGGCGAACATGTATATCGGATCGATCTCTCGCCCGTACCGGATGGTGGCCCCTATATAATTTCTGTTCAGGGATTCGGAAGGTCATACCCTTTTGGTGTTGGAACGGCCTATACAAAAGAAATCGCACGAACACTCGCCCGCGGGATGTATCACCAGCGTTGCGGAATAGCACTTGAGGAACCATACACCAGGTATACTCGCCCTGCGTGCCATAACGATGTGTGCTATACTTCACGAGTGGAATGGGGTAACGGCACCTGGATTGATGTTCCGGAGGGAGCCGAGATGGGAAACATCTTCGGGGGATATCATGACGCTGCGGATTTTGACCGGCGGCCGTTTCACACCATTATCTCCGTTTTGATGCTCAGTTATTTTGAGGCATTCAAGGATCATTTTATCGACGACCAGTATACCATACCGGAATCCGGAAACGGGATTCCCGATTTTCTTGACGAAGCGTTGTGGGGTCTTAAGTTGTGGGAACATCTTCAGATGGATGACGGTGACGTTATGGCCGGCACCGAAACATCACGTCATCCCGCCTACGGTCAGGTGAATGCGGCAACCGATCAACTGGTATACGGTACCTACGATGTAATGGAAAAAACAACCATCGAGTGCACCGGAATGTTTGCACATGCGGCCAGGCTGGTTCGGCCTTACGACAGTGCCCGGGCGGATTCATTGCTGGAACGTGCCGAACGGGGATGGACAAAAATTGTTGAAGACGGTATGACAGACAACCGATCAGTTCTTATGTATGCCGCACTGCAACTTTACCTGGCAACCGCGACCGGTACTGCCGATACCGATATGCAGAATAAGTACCATAGTAAATTCAGAGAATACGCAACGGCTATTTTTCCAAACGGTTCATGGCCGGATCAGTACCTGCCGGGAAACACCTCCGCGAATGTAAAAACCGGCCACTTTATCAGCTATATTATTACCAGTTTCCCCACCGATAGTGATCTGGTTTCGACTATGCGCGCAGCAATATTCAACGGAGCCGACAACGGTGGATATATGGGGTGGAAACTCGACACCTATCCCTACCCGATGGGAGTTACAAAGTTTATGGGTTGGGGGGCAGCAACAGCGCAGGGTCGCTTTGCGGACGTCTACTGCTTTGCATGGTTGCTTACCGATGATACTCAGAAAAAACAGAACTACTATAATGCCATTGGAGCACTGTCTGATTATTCACTTGGCCTTAATCCACTGGGACAGTCGTATGTCACAGGATTGGGTACGGTTCAACCGGTAAGCCCGCTGCACGCAGATTCATACTATACAAAATACGGCAAAGGAGATCATGACGGTGACCCTATTGGAAATGTTCCCGGGATTGTTGTTTACGGTCCTACCGAAGGACGGAGTGGTGCGGAGTATCAGTTGAATATTTCGGATAAAATATATCCGGTATGGGACAGTATCGCACCTCAGCGCAGGTGGTCCGACGGGTGGGCACTGGTCAACGGCAATGAATTCACTACCTGGGAGACGATAGTCTGGAACAACTGTATGTTCGGATTTTTATACAATGCAGGCGAGAGTGGTAATGAGGGTGTGATTCATCATTCAGCTGCACACAGAATCAACAAGAGAAACTCAATAATCACCTCGTATCAGAACAAGGACTGGTTGCATCTGAATGTAGTGCATGGGAACAGTATGCCAGTCACCGTAACATTGCTTGACTTGAAGGGAAGAATTCTGAAAAGCCTGTACACAGCTGAAAGTGAAATCATTATGAATATCAGTCACATGGCTGCGGGTACCTTTCTGCTCAAAGTACAGCAACCGGAACAAACCAACCTGGTACGGGTGGTGATAAGCAGATAATAACGGGTAGAAGAAAGTAATGCTGCAACTATCTTGATAACAGCAACATTTCGACTTCGCTCAATGCAGCGCTCCGCCCAGTATCCCGACAAATACCGCTCCCCCACCAACTCCTCCAGTGCGCCAATGCGCTCCCGGGGCGACGGGTGGGACGCGAAGAAGTAGGCAAATTCGGAGATTTTATCTTCCTTCTCGATCTTTTTGAAAAACGACACGCTACCTTTGGTACTGCCGTAGGTTTTGTCGAGCAGATCAAGCCCTACGGCATCGGCTTTCGACTCCTGTTTCTGGGAAAACCGCTGTTCCGAAAAATGGAGCGTATTGATAACGGCACTACTTATACCACTGTCGCTGCCGAGCAGCAGGGCAATAAGCGACAGCACGAGCCCCCGCAGGTGATCGCGGTTGACGAAGTGACCGAGTTCATGCCCGATAACAAAGGCGAGTTCGTTGTCGGATTCAATTTCATCGAGCAGTCCTTCCGGAACCGTAGGAATGAACCCGGAAATACTATTGGCAGCCGATTTTAATTCCGCCTGAAAAATGCGGTTAGAGGTACAGTTTCCTTGCCGGATTGCATATAGCTGCGGACGGAGTTAATTTATATTCATTCCGTTTTACCCTACCCTAGACTCTGAGGTATGGCTACCGGGAAGTAGTAATAGATTTTTTATACTATAGTAACGTTCCTGTGAGTGTAATCGGTACCAAATCTTTCCCTCACCGGTACATTCCACCGCAGGAGTGGAGCATGCGTTTATCGCAAATTGCCATCATTAAACAGAAAACAGATTATACCAATCAAATACAGGACAGTGAACGCTATTCACAACAGTGGACGATTTATTACCAATCACCAGTTTTCACGTGCTATAGAGAAGTAGCAGCACCACTTACAAGGATTCAATAATGGAAGCTCTCATTGCGCTTATTGTGCTCGCAGTACTCGTTCTTCCCATCGCAGGGATCGTGGCCTATTTTAAAACACAGAGTATGCTCCGGGAACACCTTGCGGATATGAAAACCGACCTTTCGGTTATCGGTATACGGGTTGTCGAACTGGCAGACCTCATCCGTCAATACGGTGTCGGAGCCACCGAATCCGTGTCTGAGGTCTCCGCCGAGCCACCGGCTGCGCAGAAACCAGCCCCGGTATCCCCGGAGCCCGAAATCGTCACGAAACCACAGCGGGAACCGGTGTCTGCTCATGCACAGGAAATTGAACCCTCGTTTGAATCGGTTCCCTCTGCTCCTGAATCCGATCCACAATTGCAATCTGCACCGGAACCGGTTACCTCATTTTCCGAAGATAAACCGAAAAGCGAACCTCCCCCCAAACCGAAAGTGCTGCAGGATCTTGAAAAAGCTCTCAGGAAAATATGGAGCTGGATAATCGTGGGTGAAGAGAACCGACGCCCGGGAGTCTCCATTGAATTCGCCGTTGCCAGCACCTGGCTCCTGCGACTCGGGATCATCGCACTTGTAGTGTGCGTCGCCTATTTTCTTCGCTGGTCAATGGATCGCGGTGTACTTGGACCGGAAGGTCGGGTTGCGATATCAGTGATCACCGGTCTCGGGATGCTCGTTGCCGGAATACTCAACCTCAATAAAAAGTATCATCTGCTTGCCCAGGGTTTTCTCGGGGGTGGCATCGCATTCCTTTATTTCGCAACGTACGCCGCCGGCCCGATGTACAAACTGGTGGGTACCCCTGCCGCATTCGGGCTTATGATACTGGTTACCCTCGCTGCCGGAGTACTTGCCGTGAGGGTCTCTTCACAACTTATTGCGATACTCGGAATCATCGGCGGCTATGCGACACCGGTGATGCTCAGTACCGGCGATGCAAATTTCGTGGTACTGTACTCATATCTGCTTCTGCTGGGGTTCGGCGTACTGGCTATAGCACATGTCAAGCAATGGCGTCTGCTCAACTATCTGGCCTTCATATTCACCTGGGCACTGTTTTTCGGCAGCCAGAAGCAGTACAAACAGGAGGAACATTTTGTACCGGCAATGCTGTTTCTTTCGGCAATTTTCATTCTTCACTCTGCTATTGTCTACTATAATAATCTTGTCAGAAAAAAACCGTCAACACCACTCGAGGTGGTGCATCTCCTGCTCAATGGTCTGCTGTTCACGCCAACGGCCTACCACCTGATTGTTTCGGCACACGGCAGACCGTGGCCGGCGGTAATGGCTATTGCCCTGGCGCTTTTCTACATCACTCATGTATTTGTTTTTCTTAAGGGACGGATGCATGACCGGTTCATGCTTGTTGTCCTTCTCGGTCTTGCCGGATTCTTTACCGCCTGGGCAATACCACTTATAACCGAAAAAGAGACGCTCACGATCTGCTGGGCACTCCTTGCGTTCTTCTTTCTCTGGATTGGTATAAAACTCAAAAGCAACATGCTCACCAACCTGTCACTGCTCCTCTACCTTATAGTACTCGGCAGAGTTGTCGTATGGGATATGCCACGTAACTTCGGTACACTGGACTGGTCGTTACACCCGGCGGGTGAATACTGGAGTTCGTTCGGATTCCGACTCTGGAATTTCGGTGTCGTTATCGCATCACTGTTCGGAGCTGCCTGGCTTCACCACCGCAATTCTGCAACATTCAGTGCATTCGCCGTAGAACAGCCCAATCGGCTGCCCTGGGAGATTCCCCGCCGGATACTGATCGAGGTATCGTTCTGGATCGGAATAACCGTCTCCTTTACAGCACTGTATTTTGAGCTGACGATGATGCTCAGTTACGTTACCAGCCTGCAGGTACCGGTGCTCACCGGACTGTGGGCCGGACTGGGCGTATTTCTGTTGTTTCGGTATCTGCATTCGGAAAAGACACCACTGTTCGGCGTAGCCCTGACCGTACTGCTGATTGCAGTCTGCAAACTTTTTCTATTCGACTTCGCCGCATGGGAATTTGACATGAACGACATGACCTATCATGCCAATCTCCTTGATTTTTTTATGCGCTTTATTGATTACGGGTTTATTGCCGGACTACTTCTCTTTACACTCTCCTCAGCCTACCGGAGGATTCCAGCTTTCCCTCCGGTGTTCAAATCGCTTCCGGTACTGTTGCTTTTTATTTATGCAAGTCTCGAAACGAACTCATTCTTTTTCTGGAAACTTCCTTTGTTCTGTTCCGGTGCAGTTTCCGTACTATGGGCATTATTCGCGATATGTTTTCTCGCACTGGGAATCAGTAAAACCAGCAAGGCGTGGCGCTACACCGGTCTCGGGCTGTTTCTCGTGGTGGTCATTAAAGTATTCCTTTTCGATCTTTCCGAGATGGAAACGATTTACCGGGTAATCGCCTTTATGATCGTGGGAATCCTGCTGCTGGCAGGATCATTCGCCTATATCAAAGCTGAACGAAAATTCATTGCAAAGGAAAACACCTGATGAATAACCGTACCGCACTGCTGCTTCTTATTAGTGTGATCTGCTGCAATGCCGCCATGAAACCGGAGGCGTTCAAACGGGAACGCACTGTTACGGCACCGGATTCCATGTCCGGGGAACCGGCCGCGTTCCGGATTGATCGCCACCTTTACCGCAATACCAACGACAACTTCACCGATATGCGCCTCTTTGATGACGAGGGAAAAGAGATCGCATTCGCAGTGCGTCGGGTTACATCAGATGACACCGATACCATAGTATATACCATTCCAATGGAAACCGTATCATTCGTCAGAAAAGTTAAACGAGGGAGTGCGGTTGTTTTCAAACGGGATTTAAATGATTCGATTCCGACCGAACTGGACATCCGCACCCCGCTCAACAATTTTGAAAAACAAATTACCGTACAGGCCGGCACTACTGAAAAACACTGGGTTACTCTTGCGGAAAACCAACCGATTTTCGATTACAGCCGGTTTCTTCCGCTCCGGAACACACGGGTATCCTTCAAGGCCGGCAACTACCGATTCTATAAAATCATCATCGACAGTATCTGGGATCTGAAACAGTCGGCATTCTCTCAAGTTGTTACCGAAACACACGGAGAAGCCGTGTCGAAAAAATTCACCAAATTCATGCAACTCCAGGAACCGTTCCGGTTCGACGCAGTCAAATTCACCGGTACCACAACGCGGATCAGGTATGGACGCGAACTCATCGAGAAAAGCATTCTCACGATTGACAGTACCACGGAAGACACCATTGCACACTGTACAAAGGTGTATCTCACTTCAGATCGGGTACCGGTTACCCGCCTGTCTGTGGCTGCAACGGACAACAACTTTGTGCGCCATGCAACGGTCTATACAGCAATAGACTCAGTCCCGGAGAAAAACTGGCGATCAATCGGTGCAGCACAACTCAGCAGTGTTTCTTTAGGCAGCTACCATCAGCAACAGCTTGAAATCCCATTGTCATATACGATTCGCGCTTCACGCTATATGATCAGTATCCAGAACAGAGATAATGCGCCAATCCATTTGATCTCCGTCAAGGGTGAAGGCCCACGCCATGAAGTGGTATTTTTTCATCATAAGCAGAGGGCTATCCGGTTGTGCTATGAAACAGATAAACCGGAACCCCCGCAATATGATATTTCTGATGTTTTAAGCAACGCCCCGGTGGTGCGAGGCACGTTATGGAAACTCGGAGAAGAGCGGGAAAAATCACCTGAAGCGCCCAAAGCATCTCTGATTAATCCTAAAACGGTACTTATGGTTGTTCTCGGACTTATGGTAGTAGTACTTGTCTTCGTGCTTTCCTTTGCAATGCGAAAAGTGGAAAAGGAAACGGACAGCAGGGGATGAATGTGTATAGAGGAAATTGCTATTTACCACATTTCTTCGTACGAACTGAATACTGAGATATGACAAAAATCATCGGTATCGACCATATCTACCCTACCGTTTCCGACCTTGCGATTGCGGAACTCCTCGGTCAGGTGTAAAGATCGCCCGTAACGTGTCGGTGTTACAAAGAGAACGCCATCCGCACCACCCGGTGTTTGAGTTCCTTCACTTTGCGGATAATCTTGTTATCGATATTGAACTTCATGGATCCCACCAGCACAACAATGATCAACCCGACCGTGCAGACCACCATACGCACCGCGATCTGCCGCAGCTTTTCGTGACTCCTGAAGTGATGGAGAATGTACAGCGTGGTCTCTTTCACGCGGAGGAATATCACCCCGGCACTCATGACGATTGCGATTTCAATCAGAAACGTCCAGTGGCTCGTATAATTTTCAACCCACCAGAGATGCACGTCGGCAACCTTGAACACGTTGAAACCGGCGGCACTGAACGGAGCCAGCCAGTACACCACGCCGGTAAGCGTATCGCAAACCAGGTGCAATAGCGCCGCAGCGCAGAACACCACGGCAACGGGCATCCATTTTCGGATACGTTCGACACGTCCTGAAAGCAGAGCGACACCCAGCAGCGCCAGCCAGAAGATCGGCCAGTGGGTAAGATAGGTATGGTGCGGCGTGCGGTCGGAATCAATGAAGATATGATAGATAAAATCGAAATCAGGGGCGATACCACCGAGCATTCCCGCGGCGATCATCGCCTGATAGAGACGGTTTGACCGCACCGGATCAACTACATGCTTAAAAAAGGTCCGTGCAAGGACTCTTGTCAGAAGGTAGCCTGCGGGAGCATGGGCAATGAGCATCAGTGGTTCCTTACAGGTCGAAAGGCGTACGGTTCGAGAGAGTATTTCGAATTCAAGTATACTTTATTGTACCTAAAACGAACGATACCTTGACATAAAAAATACACCCTTTGAGGCGTTTCATGCAGTAAATTTAAGGTGTTGAAACAAAAAAACACTGCACAAAAACGAACACTCAAAAGGTGATACAATGAAGATAGGTTACGACA
>JBNLDC010000055.1:0-45741 GCA_050304135.1 Chitinispirillaceae bacterium
GTGAAATGGCAGCAGAAAAAAGACCGTGATATGGAAGAGAATGGACAGACGAATTTGTTCGAAAGTTGAATGCAGACCCCTTTCAGGGGTCATTTACAATGCCCCGCTCTTTGAGCGGGGTAGTTTACTATCTCATACACCTTCAAAACACTCTTCTCCCCCCCCACAATAGTCCCCTGCGGATCTCCCTTCCCCGCCTTCTCGGAGTTTACAGCAAATTGCTGACGGATTGGAACAGGTCCCCCCTGAATCGGCAACCGTACCCCCGCCATCCCGCAATACCAGACCTTCTCTCCACTTTCAAGCTCTTTCCCCTTTACCCATACCCCGTTCGTATCCATCGTATCGATAAGGGTATCGTTCATCCTGAAAATGATTCTGCTGCTGTCGGTACTGCCGCCGCTCAAAAACGGCTCATCAAACATATTGAAGGTATCCGCCATATTCGCGGTATACAACTCGACATTATCGCTTATTCTGAACATCAACCCCGCACCGGATTTCTGTCCGGTTGTATAAGGGGAACGGTCCATTTCATAGTACAAGCGGGAATACCCTTCAACAAAGGCATAGTTCTTTCTCTTCGGTTCCGGTTGGCCGTAATCGGAAAGGGTACCGTAGTTTTTGACATACACCGGATCAACAACATCCCCCCCGTTAATCGCCAGCGCCCTCTCCAGCAGTTCCGCCAACCGCGGCATCCCGACCGCACTGCTATCAATATTTTCCCAGTTCCTTACCACATCATCAAACAACTGCATGTAGTTGGTGAAAATCCCCTCATCCTCCTCTTCAGGAACACCCAACGGGCTGTTGTGCGCCACCGCCCTGTCGAGCATCGCGGTGATAAGCAGTTTTACCCTGTTCGAGTCCGGGAGGTTTCCGAGAGCACCGGGGTAGATGGGGTCGGGTGTTGCGGCTGGCATGCGGCAGAGGGTGTAAATGGTGGAAATCATATTCCGGTGCGCGGCGTCTTCTATAACGCCGATTTTCCGTTGCGCCGTGTCCGCCAGTGTGCTGTCGGATTTGATCAGTTCAACATTGATGGAATCACCGGCGTCGAGACTGGTAAACAAGTAGACCGAGTACAGGGAAAATCCGAGGGTATCACGTTGCATGACAAGCGTATTGGTGATTCCCGAAGGAGAATTGATCGCTTCACGTATATCATGTTTGCTGTTGGAAACCGAACTGAGGTCACTAATGGTAAGCAACGGTATGCCCTGCCTGGAGATCATCAGTTTTGAATTTGTTGTTTGTGACGCAGGGAGTGAAAAGGTAACGTCAATAACTACCGAATCGTTCGCCGGATCGATTTTCCGGGCACGATAAATAAGGTTTTCTGATAACGCATCATGGCCCGTGGATATCGCGAGCGGCAGACCATTGGCGTCGGTGAAAATTTTCCAGGGAGAAAAGACCCGCAGTTTGTTGGCATCCACTTTTGATGAGGCTATCGCGATAAAATACCGCTCCCGTGATTTATCGTCCAGCTCTATAACAAGAGGAAGTGTTTCTTGTGCATAGTTGACTGCCGAACCAGCCAACGAAACAGCATTCCCGACAGCATACGCCGCACCTAATCCAACCGAGAGATCGGTAACCAGTACTGCATGACAAGAGTCGCCTTCGGACATGGTACCGGCAATGGTTATCTCCTGGGTGGAAGCGTTGAATGTCACACTACTGATCGTCGGCGCTGCGGGGCGGTCGAGAGCGGCGTGAGCCACTACGGCGATAGTGCCGATAAGTAATAGTATTCTTGCTGGAATTCCCTGCATCATTGTTACTCCTGAGTGTATCTTATTTTGCATCATTTTATTATCACACGCTTGATCTCTTGCACTATCGGGATATCATTTTCAATCACTTATTGGAAATTACAATTCTTGCTCCTAAAGACATATTACCAGTACGATTCCCGGGACTTGTTCCCAGCCCTATTCTTCTGGCTATACGACATGTAGAAGGAAGATCGGCATTCCACCCCCCCCCCCTTACAATTCTTTCCGTAGAAGATGAAATAGAGGGACCAATGGGATCGGTAACACTATCGTTAGGGTAGCCACTGTAAAAATCATTGACAGGTTCGAACACATTTCCCACCATATCATATAGCCCGAAATCATTCGGTAATAAACTTGCTACAGGTAAGGGGCCTTCGCTTATATACCGTGCGTATAGTGGTGCAGTAGAATCCTCTTCATTTGCCCAATAAAATTCCATATACGTACCCGCCCGTGCGGCAAACTCCCATTCGGCTTCGGTTGGCATTCTGTATCCCTTTTTTGTGTATTCTATTTTTACATCAGCGAGGACACTTTTGCTACCGTACGTGCCTGTTAAGGAACTGTAAGAATACACCGTATCCAGGCCATCCCGCTTACTCCGTGCATTACAATACAGCACCGCATCATCCCAGGTTAAAAACCAGGCAGGAAGGTTATTCCCTTTCCCTGGGTATTTTTTCCCCGGATTTACTACCACATACTCGGTCCACGGCTCAATCCCCATAAGCAGCGCATAATCCGCCTGCGTCACCTCCGTACTGTCCATAAAAAACGGCGACAACGTCACAGTATGCGGCGGAAGTTCATTCTGCTCATATCTGCTGTCCGGGGTAGCTCCCATCATGAACGACCCTCCCGGTATCGGTTTCATTCCCGGCGGAGGGGGTGGCGTGGCGGGTTTGGTGAGCTTTATTGTTACCGCGTCGGTGGAGGTGATTTCGTAATAAAGAGGCGTGTAGCCGTACTTTGAAACTATTAATGTCTCGGAAGAAGAGTTCACCACGGAGGACATGGGGGACACGGAGGAGCACAGAGAAAGCCTAGGGGTTGAGATGAGTGAGGATGAAATGATGAGTGGAAAGGTGATAACCTCATTACCCCTATGTACTCTGGCAATTATCAGGTTTGACGAAGTAAGAAACCCTGACAGATTAAAGGCATGCATTCCCGGGTGAAAAGTTCCTTTTACGACATCGGCGATTTTCCTACCGTTGGCGGTGAAGAGCTGTATCGCTATTGCGGTATTTGCCTGTGTGACACTAAGTACCAGAGTGTTTTTCCTGAAAGAAATAAATTGTTGATACGCACGATTCAATTTGCCTGAGGAAACCGCTGATCCGGGGAATTCAAACTTTCCATCAGCATCGGTGAGCACCAGATCGCCGGTGCTTTTGAGGGAGACGAGGGCGTTTTGGAGCGGCTCACCGGTATCGTTGTCGATGACGGTGCCGGTTTGGGCAAATGAGAGAGTGAAGAGAAGAAGAATGGGAGACAGGGAGACGGGGGGATGGGGGGAAAACGTGATACTGATACTTCGGATGAGGCGGAGGGTTTTCATGAAAAATGCCTTTCGTTATGCGATGAAGCAGAAATTGATCTATTTAAACGGCTCCCGCCCACCACACGGGTGTGGGGTTGGAACCGGTTATTTTCGGGGGTTATGATAAAAAGGAGAGGCAGCCGTGCCACAGGGTTGCCGGGCACGGCTGCTGAAAAGAATACAGAGAATCCACCGGCTTGAATAGCCGGGATGCAAATACGAATAATCAGATAAAGGTCAATTATGAAATCATTATCGCACAGGAGTGCCAATGACGATGTGCTACGCTTGGGAGTATTTCAAAGAGCGGTTGGTGATTTTAAAATACTACCGCGAGGGGGCAGGTTCAATGTGCAAGGGAGGAGACTCTCCGGAATACAGGAGATCGCCCCGCAATGATTTTTTAGACATGACACGATATCACGATAAATGGTACCCCCGACATTTGAAGTCAAGGCAAGCGGGCTGGTGCATACATTTACCTCTTTCTGGAATTTCAGTCGATCGTTGACCTGTTTTGTTACTGACATAAGAGTTGCCCCCCCTTCCCTTCTGTCGCCTGCTACCATGAGGGACTATCCTCACCGTCTATTTCTTCATCGTGAAGGTAGCCATCACTCCCATCAAGCATGAATTCAGGAATTTCAATCATATAGGTCTGTTTCGGTTTGATATACGTTTTCTTCACTATTCGTTCTTTGGCTGGTTCCCATGAAAGGTGTATTGTCTGCAGCAGCGATAGCCGATAACAGAGCAGGAAAAACACATAAAACACCGAATTCGAATATCCCGACATCGGTACAACCGATACACTCAGCACCACCGCACCAACAAAAAAAACGGGTGCCACCCATCAGGCAGCACCCGTCAATCTCAAGCCTTCCGGCGTAGTCCCGGTACTTATTTCGCAACCTTCATCGTAATGGAACCGCCATTGCCCGCATCCTGCGAGGAAATTCTCAGAATGGCGAGTGCGCCATCCGTAGTTTCAACGAGGAAAACATCGCCCTCTGCGGCTTCATAATTATTGGCAGTAGCCTTTGTCACATCCCAGAGGGCTTCAATCGCCTCTTTGGTATCGACCGCTGCAAACTCAGCTGCCGTCATACTTACTTTGTAGAATTTGATATTGGGAGGACTCGCCCAGCCGGTAGCGAAATCAAATTTACTGTCGGATGCCCATTTTGCAGTACCGAGTTTTTCCACACTTGCAGCACCAGAATATGCATAGCAGAGATCGATATCCGCCACCTTGCCTGCGGCTTCACTCATAAGCATGGATTTTCCGGCATCGATATCGATTGAGCTTCCATATTCGGTATTCTTGTTCGCGCCTGCATTGATCGTCACTTCAGTCACCGGTGTACCATCGGGTACAGAACAATCCTTTGCACCGGAAACAGTAAAAGTATCTTCCTTCGAAGAGGAAACCGAACCGGCCTTCGCTTCGAGGGTAAGGATATAATCACCGTTACACGCACTGGCATTCACGGTAATTTTAATTTCCATGTCGTCGTTCTGCTTGATGACGATTTTCTTTTCACCGGTGGGAATGGTCTGCTTATCAACAGTGATCTGAGAACTTGACACCTCGGCACCGTCCTTGGTTGTTACCGTTACGTTGATCTCCGTGATTTCCACATTTGCGGTCACGGTTGCATCAACATAGTCATGCGCACCACCGGAAATCGTGGTAAGTGTATTGTTGATTTTGATGTCGCACGTGTCATTATCAACTGCGGAGAGCAGATCACAACCGACCATGCCCATACCAGCGACCAACCCTACAAGTGCCCAACCGAGAAAACGTTTCATAACAACCTCCCGAAAAAAGTGTAAAGTGTTGGAATTAAAAGAAGTTACCATAGTAAGTATCACCTATTTTACTTGAATGATGAGCAAAATACAAACTTTTTCTGATGATTCGCGACGGTAATATCCCGGTACACCTCGGTCCGTAAAACTGCACCGTCGGCGTTCTTCGCTGCCACCTCGACCGTATGGGTACCGGCTGGTACCGGTATCCTGACAATATGCACCTCCTTGGGCAGGAGAAAGCATCCCCGGATATCTGCTTTCTCAAGCTGATCCGCCAGAATATCGGTCCCGATATTGAGCAGCAGATTAGCTGCGGTACTTCCGGTCTGAATCTGGGCCTTCGCCCGTTGCGCCGCAATTGTGCGCAGTACTACCCGTACCACCGTCCGGGCGACTGTTGCACCACGCGTATCATCAAGATACTTCTGCGCCTGCTCATCCAGATTATTAAACGGTACGGATGTATACTTTTGTTCACTCCCTGAACAGGTGACCGAAAAGTTCCTGGTTTTCGCCGGTACGGTTCTCAGTGCGGGCAGTGCGAATTTAATATGAAACGTTGTACCGGATTTGGTTTTCTGCCCTTTTTCGGCTTTCCTGAGTTCCGATGCCGGTAGCGAAGGGGCCGGAAGTGTCATGGTTTCCTCTTCACCATTGGTGCCGGTATGATGCACCACCAGCAGCCCGTCCTTTACCCAGGTTCCCCACCATGACTGTTCCTCGAGAACCGGTCCCCGGCCGGCGTAGCCTATAACGACGATCTCCGTCTCATGATTAGTGAACTCCTTGGCGCGACTGTCAACAGGCTGGGAAAGATTGAGCAGCTTGATGTCATCGTCACGACCGTTGAGCATGAACAGATGGCGGGCCAGCGGCGCCAGTCCGGTGGGAAGTGCTACCGGTCCCTCCTGAAATGCCTTTACCGAATGATACAGAGAGATCATTGCGTCGCTGGTTTCACCGGCGGCATCGTACGCGATCGACGACAAATAATGAAACATACCGTCGGAATCGTACTTCTCGCCGCTGCGGTTTTTCCGTTTCCACTCATCGAACATGAGCTGCACCTGCCGGGTCTCGACCAGGGCCTCGTCAACGTTGTTTTTTGCCAGATAGTTGGATGCAAGGAACTCATGCAGCATCACCAGTTCGTACGGTTTGCTGCGATACGGACGTATGTTGTCGTTGGTGAGGACCGCAACAGCCTCATTGGTGATTGACCGGGCGAAAAGATCGTTGAAGATATCGGATGCCTGCTGCAGATGAACGGTACTGGAGTCGTACATTCCCGCATAATGAAAGAGCGCGCCGATATCCATATGGTAGAGAAACAGACTCGTCTTGCCATACAGTTTCGGATTTTTACGGATGATGTCGATGGCGGACAGAAAATCGTTCTCAACCGTACTGTCGGCGAGTTTTTCAATCCGCCGCATACTCCGCGTTGTGCAGGAAAAACAGAATAGTACCGCTACTAACGGTACCAGTACTGCTCCGAAAGTGCGTTTCATGAGATTCAGAATCTTGTTTTCGCCCGTTCAACGAATTTCTTGATCTTTTTCTCACCGATCCATACTTTTCGGTTGCTTTCGATCTCGATGAGCTCAAGATTCGTCTGGTAGAACACCACCGCCTTAGCACCATCCTGATCAACGATCGTATTGAGCGTTCCAACAAGCATCAGATCGGCACCGGTTTCCTCCCCCATTGATTTCGCGGTCTGCACCGAGGCGTTATCGGCCATGTCGGCCTTCTCGTCACGCAACTGTTCCCGTTCGGTTTTCGTTGCCACAAAGTCAACCTTTCCGCTATTGAGCAGTGCGCGCTCCATATCTTTGGTGAAGGTCTCAACACTGATATGCTCATGACTTTTGTTCACCACTTTACCGATGATCACCGTGGGCCGTTGGTTCTGCTCCTCCCACTTGTAGAGCCACCGCTGACCAAGGCAGTCCTTGATCATTTCCTCGGCAACCAGACGTGAATCGGTATCGTTCCATTTTCCCGTCAGGTCTATGGTTGAATCACTCTGTACCCGTGATACTTTCGTGGTACAGCCGACCGCCAGAAGCGGGATAATCCATAAGAGATTCCGGTACGTACGTAGCATGGTATCCTCCTGTTCATTTTTCGTCGTAATCTGCCGGAAACTGCCTGTCTGCAGCACCGGCCTGTTGATTCAAACTAAATATAGCCTTTGCAATTCCACGGCACCACCCGCACCGGTACTACTTGCAGAGCACTGCAGACTGCTGACGGATCCAGGCGGAAGCTCTCCCCTGAACATCCTTTGTTGCCCCCTCCGGTGTCGAGAAATAGTACTGCCTGCGTGACCGTCCGGCGTAAATGTCCCCATCGGCGGCATTCGAGGTGAATTTTTTTGACCGTGTCAAGGTTTTCTCCAGTACTTTCATTACCGGCTCCTGCCCCTGTACCGAATTGGTGGTAACCACGATCAGCGCTTTCTGCTTCACGATATAATTGATCTCGAGAGTTGCGGAATACGTTTTGACAAAATCGTTTTTCGCCGGATCCCCGTTAATCTCCTTGAGGTACTGCGATTCTGACTGCACGATCGGGTCGAGTGAATTCGGGTCCGGAAGCGATCCGATACACTCTTCGAGAAGTCGCTCCGTCACCTGTGATGATCCGTCGGCAGAAGATTGCCCACGGATGATGGTAATGTTTTTGCTGTCGCTTTTCCCATCGGAAAACGTTGCCGGTACAACGACCGCAAACAGCAGTAGCGGTAAAATGACCTTTTTCATACCAGACTCCTTTGTATTCGATTGTTCAATTGTACTCGAGCTTTTTTACGTTTTTAAACCGGCTGGAAAAGAGGAACGCAAACTCCAGTCCGACCATATGATCCGCTGTTTCCGTCAGTATCACATGATATGGCAAACGCACCCGCAAAGCAACATTGTCGGAGAGATCAACCGTGCATCCGCCGTGCACCGTAATCGACGGACCGAAATTCCTGCCGAAATCATCGCTGCGGTCGAAATACCTTCCCCCGAGACCGATCCCTGCAAAGGGGCGCACATCCGTTCTTGAGAAAACGGCATCGATTCCGAGATCAGCCCCGAAATTACTGCCGGGAAGTTGCCAGTCACCGTCCAGAAAGAGGTCAAGATGCTCCCTGACGGAAAAAGTATTCACCAGTGAAATCCGGAGAAAATGGAGTGAGACATCCTTGAGTTCTTCGTTCAGTGAGCGCACGGCCCCGAGTCCGATACCACCGCTGTAAATTTTCAGTGGTTTGAGGGGAACACCCGCCTCGGAAGGATCCGCAGCGAAAGCGGCACCTGCCGTCAGTGCCATAACCGCCAGTAAAATGAATTTTTTCATACGACACCCCGCAAGGTTGAAGAAATGTTCTGTTACATTGTATAGACGCACACACCGTCGTATTTCGCTCACTCACCCACCCGTCGTTTACCGCCGATAGGATGAAACAATTCACAGCACAGTGTTATACCAACCGATTGACTCCCCCCCCTTGCAGTCGTGTACCGCCAGGGGATTACCGTCCCGATCCGAAATGCGTCATTTATGGAAAATACAATTCCCCCCTCAAGCATTCCTCCCGCACCCACAGCACCGCCATTCTGAGAGGGACCATCATACAGCCATTCGACCGTCAACCCCCCGCCTAAAAAATAATACACTCCGGGATGATTGAAACGGTGCTCGATCACGATATCACCAAGGAGAGTTCCGGCTGCGGGGATTCCCGAGCAGGAGAGCCCGAGCAGCAATCGTTCCCGAAGCAGCATACCGGCGCGCGCAGTATATGACAGCCCTGATCGCCAGTAGTCTTTCCCGGTCAATGAGTACAACGCTGCCCCGACACCACCACTCATTACAAGACCGGGTGTCCGGGATCTCTTTTGCACCACCGGCTCCTTCACCGGTACCGGTTGTACTTCAGCCCCTTTCATCCTGACATCCTGCACAAGAGATGATGTGAATAATGACTTTGAACATTTGACACTCTTTTTTCCGGAAATTGAAAACTGGTATAAACCGATGTCGGTTCCCCCGCGTGCATTGATAATGGTGAACGCTCCCGAGGGCAACGCAATGAACATCTCCCGCCCTGCCTCCTTGGAAAAATCGGCGAAGACCGTGGTGTAATCCCTGCTCATGATGAGAAAGGTACCACTGCAGCTTCCGTCAACAAGGATTCCCCCCCGCCGCTCGGAAAGATCGGTCAGAACGATGTCACCTTCACCGGTGATATTGAAACGGTACACCGGATGTTGAACGATTCCCGAAGTCAGCATGCTGGTCTCGAGTGTTTTACGGTAGGCGTACTGGTACGCCTCGGCAACGGTCACCTTGTTGTCATTCGAGATATCGGCGCTGCCGCGCAGACCATTGAAGAGATGAAAGGAGAAGAGTGAGCCCTTGAGTGTTTCCGATTCCTGTGCCCGCTCATTCGCCGACGACGAGGCGATCCATACCTCTCCGCGCGTTTTCTGCTGTGCCTCCATAAAGAAGGGTTCCGCCCGTTTACCGCCTTTGAACGCCATTATCGCACCGCTCTGACAGGCATCAAGAATCACCAGGCGGATTCCTGCCACCGCATTCGACAAGCGGTTATGAAGTGCACTGAATGCCATATGGGTCGAATCAAGCAGCAGCCCGTCACCATCAGCGTGGCCGGAATAGAAGAAAAAAAGGAGCGCACGTTCGGGATCTTGAGTCGCTGCGATACGGGCGATGAAGGCTTCCAACTCAGTGTCAAGTACGGTACTGTCGGGATGCAGTATCACCTGGATATCCTTCTGCGCAACCCCGGCATATTCCTGCAACAACTTTGCAAAACGCTTTGCATCGGTTTCGGCATAGTGCAGATCGGAAACGGTTGCCCCGCCACGGTTCTGTCCCACTATGAATCCGTACCGATAGGCAGATAACGGCATTGCCGTTACCGCGATGATGCTTATGACACCGGCGATGTGGCGCACCGGCTTACTCCTTCCGCAGAAGCAGGGTTGCGATTTCGGCCCCGAAGGGTAGCTTTTCACGGAGGAGCACCGAATTCAGGGCACCCGGATCAGATTCAGCGGCGAACCGTTTTGTGATCCATCCGGTTACCTTTGCAGTTGAAAGCTCTTCCCGGGAGAACAGTGCGATCACCAGTTCCGCTCCCGGGGTAGCATCAAGCTCGATACTTCCGGGAAACAGCAGTGGTTTTCCCGACTCCGCCGGAACCGTACAGTATGCAGAGCGGGTATCGGGCTGGTAGAAAGAAACGGTCCCCCGGGAATCGATACTCAGAAGGCTCACGAACGGATAGTCAGAAGGCGAGCAGGTTATCTGGATACGGTCTCCCTCCCGATATTTTCCGGAGAGAGTCCCCGGAAAGGTTTGACCGTCGCGCTGATACACAAACGAAAGCGGTGGAGCGCCCTTGAAACGGACCAGGTCCCTTGAAGTACGGTTACCACGGTTGACTACCGGTACCACCGTGATGGTAACCAGTATCACCGCACCGACGGCAACAATTGCCGGGCGCAGTGTCCCGAGAGAAAAACCCCGGTACCAGGGCAACCTGACAACCGGTGCATGTGCCCGGGAGAAGGAGGCGAACGGGTGGTTGGTTAGAAATTCCTCCCGTTCATCCTGAAGCATAGCCACATACGAACTGCACTCTTTACAGGTGTCACAGTGTTGCCGAACCGCTGCCGACTGCTCACTGTCGAGTTCACCGCAAACGTACCGTTCGAGATCAAGTCGTCCACACGGGGTAGTCATACCAGATCCTCCCGTCGAAGCGAAGATGCCGCGGATTCACGCCTGAAACGTGTAAGGTGTCTTCTGATGGTTGATTCTCCCATGCCGGTCAGACGGGCGATTTCATCCTGTTTATAACCGTCTATATAGGTATAAATAATCACCTGCCTGATTTTTTCATCCCAGGGAGCGAGGAAATGCCGAAGTATCTCATCGAGCACCATCCGTCGTTCCTGAGGAAGCCCTTTATCTTGTTGTGGACCACTGTGGAACTCCTCGTCGAATGACTCATGCCGTCTTTTCCGCAGCATCGAGATGCAGTGATTGGTGCTTGCACTCAGCAGCCACGAATAAATGGAATCTTTTTTTGTTATGGTATCAAGTGAGCGCATCAATTTCATAAAGACCTCCTGGGTGGCGTCCCATGACTCATCGTCCGATTTCAGAAACGTTCTGCACCGTCTGAATACCATCGATGCGTAACGTTCATAGAGGATTTTCACCTCTTGCTCTGTTTCACGTGAAATTTTCATCGTTTCTCTTCAGTTGGACGCACAATGTACTGAAAACCGCTCACCCGCAGCGGACAAAAACCTAAAAAAAAAACATCAGATGCCCGTTACCTCTCGAAGGTACTACAGCTTCCGTCGATTCGTTGTAAATCCGGCTTAATGAATATACAACACCATGCAGTAGCCGATGCTACTTGAGCACGACGGCATCCGGTCTACTGTGGAGATTTTTCGGCTGGGACTTCGGTGGAACCGGACATTTTTCCGGAAAGGGTACCATCCGATGAGTCATCGGATATTTCCTCGGGCGAAAGCGGGTCCGAAGTATCATCACCAACGGTATCTTCCGTTGAGATATCCTCTGCAGAGGTGGATACCTGCGAAGCTTTGCCGGATGATTTTTTTGGTACCGCAGTCTGTTTTTTCTGGTTTTCTCTTCGCAACTGATCAAGTTTCGCCAGGGTATCGACAACAATTTTAATCCGCGGCTTTGCCTGCTGGGTGCAATAGATACTCGAGTCGTATTTCTCGCAGATACGTTCATAGAGCTTTTTGGCGGTCAGATTTTTATAGAGAATATTATCACTGAACCACGCCGCGGCAAAAAGACTTTTTGGAGCCACCGGCTGATCGGAATAATCTTTTGACAATTCAAAAAAAGCTCGGATAGCGCCTTTTACATCATTTTTTTCATAAAAGAGTTTCTCGGCAGCCATATACGCATCCCTTGCACTATCTGAGCGCGTCCTGATGGTCACCGGAATATGCAGTTCTTCCTGACCGGTTTTCGCATATTCGCTGGCAGGATATCGTTGAATAATCACGTTTAAAATGCTGTCACAAACTGCAGTATCACCCAACTCATCCCGCGCAATAAGAGCCGCCTGACTAAGTGCTTTAGGCACGATGTTCGGATCAACCAAAGAATCACGGGCGATGTGCAGAAACTGTTCGTAGGCACTGTCGGGTTCGTCGAGTTCAAACCGGAAGAGTTCCCCGATGGCAAAAGACTGATGCGACACCGCGGAATCTCCTTTGACCACCTCCTCCCGTAATTTCGTCAGCCGTTCAAATGCGGAGAGCCTCGTTTGGGCTGTTTTTTTGGTTGTCGTATCTTTCATCATCGAAGCGAGCGACAGATACGACTGTGCTTTTTTATAGTCCTCCATCTGCTTCTGGTAAATCGACGCCAGTTCAAGGAGAGCGCGTGCCTTGTAACTCGATGTGTCGGTAACCGCGGTAGTGGTATCGATATCCGAAGTCAACTTTTTGAAAACCTTCACCGCCTCGTCGGTATTTCCCATTTCATTCAGTACTACACCCTGATAATAGAGAAGCTCATCGTGATACAGATAATACTGTTTCTGTTCCAGCATCGCGGTAAGCAGATTATAAGCCAGCTGCAGCGAATCAACAGCACGGTAACAGGAAAAAAGTGAACGGTCAATTCTGTAGGACTGCAAAGGGTATTTCTTCCTGCGCGGCGCTTTATTCAGGAGCGAGATTGCTTTGTCGTACTGTTTGAGGTCAACGTACAATTCTGCGGTACGCAGCAGCAGATTGATGCGGAGTTCTTCCGACCGTATTGACTTCCTTGTTTTTTCGAGAAGTGCGATCGCCTGCGACTTGCCTTCCCGTCGGATAGCGATGTTGATAAGAAGAAGAGTGATTTTCTGGTCATTATTAAGCTGGGGGAAACGCTTCTGCGCAGTCTGCAGAATTTCTTCGGCCTTTTCAAGATTATCGCTCTCGATATAGGCCATTCCCATGTAAAGGTAGGCTTCCGGAAGAAGATCACTTTCCGGAAATTCCTGTTCAAGCTGCCGGAATCGACGAATTGCCTTCTCGTTTTCCTTTTTATAGAAATACGCTTTTCCCATGAGAAGCAACGCGTTATCGTGCCATTTTTTTGATTTGGGAAATGTTTCAAATACTTTAGCTGATTTTTCGATCGCCCGGTCATATTTACCGGCAATTTCAGCGGACGGTGTAACAACGAGACTGTCGGGATAATTGCGCAATATTTTTTTCTGAACCTTCTGCCCCTCCTTGAATGCGGTTTCTGCATTATACAGCGTATTGAAATATGCCGTACATCCGATAGATAGCAGAGCGATTATACCGATGCAGTATCGCAATAGAGAGAATCGGACATTCAGCAATGCCCGCGACCAACGGAAACCGGAGATGATGGTAGAACTATTCATAATTCAGATAAAATACATCCTGTAACCGAAAGCTCTATCGTACAGATAGATATTATTCTGCAAATGGATGAAAAAGGAACTATTTTATGGTACCATGCGCTTAAAATGTGAACCAACATCGCTCTTCCGTCTTCCACTGTTTTGCAGTCTTCGCCACGGTATGATTACTTCCGGGATAATCCGTATATTGTCTCTGCTTATTCTTTTACTCATTCCGGGAGCATACGCTCTCACCGACGGTGAAGCCGATGCAACGGATTCCGCATCCACGTTGAGGGTCCCCCCTGCACTACCGGGCACAAGTAGTGTTGCGACGGTACCGGCACCTCCCCGGCCCCCGGATTCTGTTTCACCGGCAACGGTACCCTCACCTGCAGCAAAACCACCGAGCGATGCTCTCGACAATCAGCCGGACTCCCTTGAAAAACTGCAGATTCGGGATAGCCTTCTCAGTGTTGAACATTCACAACATCGACGGTACGCCCCCGATTCCGTAACCGCGACAGACACCATTACTGTCGGTGAGATGTTCAGAGCAGACGCAACTAGCTGGATCGATGTTCCATTCCTGAGAAGACTCCACACCACCCCCCGGATCGGTATAGCAGGACAGGGCAACCGGTTGCTATTCATGGGAAATACCGCTCCGCTCAACAGAATATATGCAGGCACCCGCTTGCTCTACAAAACTGCCGAATCGCCGTTATTTGGCGATGACGGGTGGAGCAGTACCGAATTCAGCAAAATTACGGTCGGTGCGGACGGTACCCGGACCATGACCCCACGTACCCGTACCATAGCAACGCCGGAATCGGAATTTTTCTGGGAAAACGGTGTATTTGAAGAGAATATCCTGCTCCTGCGATTCACCCGCCCTCTGAGCCGACAGCTGCAGGTGAATGTTTTTTCGAACTACCGTCACTTTACCGGCACCGCATTCTCGCACGAGGGAAATGATGTCTACTCCACCTTTTCCTATTTCACCCCGGATACATCGCTGCTTTCCAGAAAGGGGTATTCTCCCCATGTGAATGAATACAGCTGTGGTGCAGATCTCCGCTGGGAAGGAACCGCAGCTGATCTGTACGGTCGGGTAAAATACGGTGATCTCACCCGTGAACTACCTATCAACAGAGAACCTCTTAACAAGCAGCAGGAGTACCTTGACCACCGTCGCGTTGTACAATTTCCGCTAGTATTCACCGGAGGAATCGCCTCCCGGCCGGCCGGACATCTTTTTATCGATGCGGAGTGCCGATGGCTCACCAATCCGCAACGCAGTATCCGATCGATTCCAGATGCATCGACCTCCAGAACGGAAATCATTAAAGCGGTTGAAAGTGACCTCTCCGGCGCGATACGAACCGGTTTTAATGTTAGCGCCAATGATACCCTCTCTCTGCTCGGTACCATACAGCGGACGCAGGTAACCATTGCAGATTCTCTTGAACCGTCCGCTCTCCGATACCGACCGGAAGCTCAGTGGTACCACCGGTTTTCATTATCGGCTCCCGTCGACGGCATACTTATGTTGTGTGCCGGTGCCGATTTTTATTCCAACGATTCGGCGGGGGTGTTCTCGCCGATCTGGAATGCAACGCTGCAATCATCAGTATTCGACTATCGTACGGCACTATTCTTTGAGCAGGATCTGCGGCATTATGCACCGCCGGTAGATTCCCTCGTTGGGACGAAAACTATGCATGATGCATATCTTCGTGCCGGTCTGCGGATTGAACGATCCTGGAAAAAATTCAATCTGTTGGCCGGATATCAGTGGTGCTATGGAATTGACACACTTGCAGTAGTCCGTTCATGGGCCTCGCAGGCCGAGCCGTATCGCCAACCCCAATCAGTGTTTGTCATCGCACCGGAATTCGGGCGCTGGAATGGAATCGGACTGTCTTCCCGTCTGTTATTTTCCGACACACGGCCATTTGTCAAAGTGCAGGGAGCACTATCACTTCTCGTTTTCCCGAAACTTACCAATGAGGCGTTCGATATCAGAGTGGAATGTAATTACTGGAGTGAAAGAGAGCTGATTGTTTTTGCCGAAAGAAACACCTGGAACCGCCCGGTGGTCGATGTGAACTTCAGGGCTACCGCACACATCAAATCGTTCAGACTGATCTACAAGATAGATAACCTGCTCAATCGGAATTTCTCGTATGTCCCCGGTTACTATGCACCGGGAATCACCTTCCGCTGGGGATTTTCCTGGTTCATTCAGCGATAATGAAAGGTTTCCGGTACTGTTTTCCCTCACAGGAAAGAAGTACGAAATACGTTCCGGGAGCAATGCGACTTCCGCCGATTGTTCGGGCCTGCCACTGCAGATCAACAGGAGTACCTTCACTGCTCACCACATCGGATTGCCAGACCAGTGCCCCCGAAAGTGAGCGAATGCTGATATGAATATGCTGCTCCAGAACACCCTCCAATGGAGCGAACCGTATCAGCAGACGGTCGTCATCATGCCGCCGGCGAACCACCGTAGGGTACACCTCAAAACGTGGACGTGGAGCGCCATGCAACGTTACGGTCCATTCCAAGGACGCTTTACTGATCATGGCTTTAACCGTGTCCGACTTGCCATACCCGATTTTCGAAACGGTAAATGAGACCTCCTGCGGAAAAAAGCTGGTCACCGAAACCACCCCCAGGGAGTCGCCCTGCTCAACCCACGCGTCAGCTCCGGAATATACCGCTGCAGTGACAGCGGCAATTGGTCTTGTTTGATCATCAATAACTTTTACCGTCAACGTGCAGGGAGAGACCTCGCTGAACCAGGGCAGGCTCTCTACAACGATGCGGCGTTCCCGATTCTCCGATGTGAACCACAGTGCGGAAATCGTGCTGTCGCCGGTCAACCGGAGAATACCATCAGCAGACGTTGTACCGACAGTATCCCCCGCGGCAGTAACCACCGTTACCCCGTTTAGCGGTATTCCACCGGTATCCCGTACAGCCAGAAACACCTCCTGATCACCGGTCATGCACGACCTGACCGCATCGGGCAAACCTCTGCCGAAATAGTTGTCCGGTGTGTTTTGTGCGGGAAGCAACCTGCAATAGCTAAAGAGCCGTTCACGCAGTTGGGTGGCCGTCATCGAGGGATGCGCCTGACGCAGCAGTGCGCAAACCCCCGCCACCAGGGGTGTAGCGAAGGATGTGCCATCATTGGTTTCGGAATAATCGCCAACGGCAGGTCGCAGTACATCCGGTAGTGCTATTGAGACCCCCGGTGCAACCAGATCAGGTTTCAATCGGCCGTCGGCGGAAGGACCGAGACTGCTGAACCAGGCCAGACCACCGTTGTAGTTGACCGCCCCCACCGCGATAACACCATCGACATCCGCAGGTGCACTCAGAGAAGTATCACCATCATTCTGCTCATTACCAACCGAATTGACAACAATAATGCCCCGATCTACCGCATAACGGGCGGCGCGGGAAACCACGGTTGTCCTTCCGTCGAGATCGCTTTTAAGATAATCTACAATGGTATCGGTTGTACCATCGCCCCGCTCAATGATCACCGTATCTTGAAAATCATAGCGGTACCCGAGTGAGCTTGAAATGATATCCACCCCCAGGCTTTCAGCCCATACCACCGCCGCCGCCCAGTTATCTTCCTCAAGGTGCAGTTCATGCTCCAAATGAGTAATCGTATCGTAATAGGCGTCTTCTGTCCGGGCCAGCAGGAACTCCGCACCCCACGCGGCACCGCAATACCAGGGGGTATCAAGTGCGGCAACTGTACTGAGCACCTCGGTACCGTGAAAATCATTTCCCCACAGCGGGTGTTTTCTGTTGTGCACCACCGAGTCGGGATCCGCAACCGTGGTATCATTGTCAATAAAATCGTACGTTGCTATAATACGATGCCGTGTATGGAGGTGACTGAAACACCGGTGATCCAGACGAAATCCGCTGTCAAAAAAAGCTATCCGAACCCCCTGACCCGGCTCGGTACCATGACTGACAAACGAGAGGTACCGGTGTGCTTCGGGAATTCGAAGCATCGCCAGTTGCTGCGTAGCAGATCCACCGACAGTCGTGTGAGCTTGAGTCGCCCGCCGCATCAATCCTCCAACAGATCGTTTAACAAGCAACAGTTTGCTGCCGACAAGTGTCACCTGTTTCACACAGGATAACGACCTGATCGCCGGCAGTGCGGTTACCGGAATCCTGAAGCTCGCGGCGTTGTCCCATTTGAAACGGTGCCGCAATACCCCTCCCGCCGCTTGAACCTGATGTATATACCCGTCAGAGAGAGGAAGTGCTGTCGCCGATGTCCAGACAGGTCGCTTTTCCAGATTACGTAAAGAACCCTGAGATGCACCGGGTTTACCGGTGAAATAAACCCAGACGTTGATTGTTTCAGGAGCGGTTCCCTGGAGAGGTGGAGCACACCGACGGAGACCGGCTATGCCACAGGTCGCAAGACAGAGAAGGAGAATAAGGGTTGACCTGATGTCGGAAAGAAACTGATCACGGTACGATGAAACTACGCCTGTATCCGACAGTGCATCTAAATCAGGAATTAGTAGCTTATACATGGGGAACCGCGTCAAAGTGCCTGCAGATGACTGCTCTGATATTTCTGTATTGTCATCAGGAGTGGACCAGGAGAAAATATACTGGTGACAGGTGAATAAAATGATATACCGACAGATGCATTCAGGGATGGATGGTGTCACTTCTCAGGTCACAGGCAACGAAGTAACACCAGCCCCCCCATCCAGTAAAAATCAGAGAATTATTTTATTCTCACGATTTCAATCCGACGGTTCTGCGCTCTCCCCGCTGCGGTCCGGTTGTCGGCAATCGGACTGGAAGAGCCGAAACCGACAGCCCGTATCCGGTTCGATTCAATCCCTTTGGATATGAGATACTGCCTGACTGATTCAGCCCGTTGCTGTGAAAGCTGCATATTCTTCCTGTAGCTTCCCACACTGTCGGAGTGTCCTCTGACCTCAATCACCACCTCGGGATACTTCCGTAGCTGTTTGAGCACCGGTTCAATAAACTGGTAGGACTCATAGGTCATTTCAGCTTTACCGCTCTTGAAGTTGATGCCCCGCAGAAGTTGCTGCTTCGGCATATCGGGTTCTTTCTTCACTGAATCAGGACAACCGTCCTCATCATCGACATTATTGAACGATTCCGGTTTATCAGGACATTTGTCTTTCAGGTCAGGAATATTATCCTTGTCGTTATCAAGATCAGGACAACCGTCTTTATCCTCAAAAGAATCAAAATCCTCAACGTCATTCGGACACTTGTCAACGGAATCAGACACCCCATCCTTGTCGTTATCCGGATCAACACACCCATCGGTATCTTCGAATCCGTCGAAATCCTCGGCAATATTCGGGCACTGATCCTTAAGATCGGCTATGCCGTCGGCATCGTTGTCGGGATCAGGACATCCATCTTCATCATTGAATCCATCAATATCCTCAGCCTCGTTGGGACACTTGTCCTTGAGATCAGGAATGTTATCTTTGTCATTATCCGGATCTGGGCATCCGTCGGCATCTTCGAAGCCGTCTTCGTCTTCAGCGTCTTTCGGACAACGGTCAACGTCGTTTTTACTGCCGTCATGATCATCATCCTGGATCGTGATAAAACCGTTCCATCCGAACTGAAACTGCATCCCCCACCGCGGCGCCACTTCAGTTTGATAGGTATACCCCCGTCGACTCCATTTGGAGCTTGCTTCAGTATCTCTTGACGAAAGTGAAAAGTCACTCGCGAACTGCAGGTAGAGACCGGCAGGTGCATTGATCCGGAATCCCGGCGACAGATACACCGGATCATACCTCGGGCCGAGTTTTTCGGTCAGGACCCTCCAGCGCGATTCGCTGTAAAAATCAGCAAACAGCGATATAAAATGTGCGGGGGTCAATTCAAGCCCGAGACCGGTAATCAGGGTATTTCGCTGATTGTTCTTTGCGGCGAAAATCGCCCCTCCGGCGTTGACATGGATCTGCAGAGGGAATTGCGGAACCTTTTCACCAATATCAATAGTAAACAGCATTAGCCCTTTGATGCCGAATTTGTCCGATGAATAGAAATTATTGGCGGGATTGGTGATGTTTTCATCATAGGTATCCTTCAGAAAATACGGATGCCGCGGGAAAAGTCCTTTTTTTTCATCCCCGACCGGAATGGTTACCCCGAGAAAATACCCCTGATAATACACGCTTTTTGCAATTTTCGGTGCGATTTTCATTGAAACTTCCAGATCTCCAATTCCACCCTCGTCCACATCGGGAATACCTGACCAGTCATAATAAAACGGCAGATTGGTTGCGAAATCCCAGAAGGAAAACGGGCTGATGGCAAACAGTACATTGGAGGATAGCATTCGTGAAGGATCCGTTTCAATAAGAGTTCCAGACAGATTCCGTACCTCCGACAGATACTTGCTGTCCTGTCCGAAATGGAGCCCGGCACCGATGTTCACCTTTGCTCTGCCATTGGTTTTTCCGCTCAACGTACGGACAACACCTTTATGTCCGGAGGTATTGAATATCGCCCATGCCGGCGTACCCAGCAGAAATAACACCGACAATCCTGATACGAAAACGGCACGTTTGCTCATATGACTCTCCACAAGGGTAAGGTGTTCAACAGAAGCGCCCTACTGAGCCGGGATCCGCTTCTGATCGATCTCTTAATTTCTGTAGTAAAGACAGTTCCTGCCGGACTCACGCTCCGTGCAACCATCCTCTGGACTTTCACTGTAAAAACCAAAATAGTATATCTTCACCGACCCGTGTCAACGTCTACCGTACAGCAGTACTAATTGGCATGATCGGTCCGATGTATCTCAACTCGATTATTCAGACGGCGTCCCTCAATTGTGCCGTTATCAGCGATCGGGTCACCGCTGCCCTTACCTGACGCCGTTACTCTCGTTGCTTCAATACCTTTTTTCAGCAGATAGTCTCGAATCACATCGGCACGCCGTTGCGACAACGCCATACTTGTCTGAGGGTCAGTAGTGTTATCCGTATGAACCTGTAACTCGATCGTCACTTCCGGCCAATCAACCAGAGACTGATAGACTCTGTCGAGATCAGCATCAGATCCGGAGGTCAAGTCAGCGGTCCCGCCCTCGAATGCCACTCTGGAAAGTATCAGTCGCCCGTAGTTAATCTTTTTGGCTTTCTCTCTCGGTCCGGTACATCCCTGGTTTTCTGCATTTCCCGGAGTGTCTGGGCAGAGATCGATGCTGTCGGGTATCGCATCCTTGTCATTATCAATATCCGGGCATCCGTCATCATCTTCAAATCCATCCCGGTCTTCAGATACCCCCATACACCTATCGGAAGAATCGGCAACACCGTCATTATCGTTATCGGGATCCGGACACCCATCCTCATCCTGATAACCATCGCGGTCCTCCGCAACGTCAGGGCATTGATCGATCGAATCAGGCACCAAATCCTCGTCATTGTCGGGATCCGGACACCCGTCTTCATCTTTGAACCCGTCGATATCTTCCGGAAGATTGCGACACGAATCCACATTGTCCAGAATTCCATCCTGATCGTTGTCCGGATCCGGACATCCGTCCTGGTCCTCAAAGTTGTCCGCATCTTCAGGCTGATCGGGGCATTTATCGTCTTTATTGAGCAGATGGTCTCTGTCATTATCCCGTGGAATAACAGAGCGGTTCCACCCGATCTGCACGAAAAGCTGCCAGAGCGGTTCCGGCCGGACCGCCACCTGCATTCCCCCTGAACGATACCGGTAAAGAAATTCGTTGTTGGATGAAAGTTTCCAGGAACCACCGATGGACAACAGCGCCCCTCCCGGTGAACGGAAGGTTATTCCGGGAGAGATATGAAAGGGGTCATCCCCAATACCGTTACCATCAACCAGATTTTGAATACGTGGCGCAGCATACAGATCCAGAAAAAGAGAGAGCCAGTCCGCCGGGTGAAATTCCAACCCGGCAGCGGCATTGAGTGCATTATCCAGTGCGTTATCAAAAGTGAGACAGATACCAATATTCGTATGAAAAAAGAATCGACCTCTACCGGCGGTACCAAGCAGCGACCAGGTCCAGGTCGGTTTGCGGGCGGTAAAAAAACTTACGTCAGTGGCGGGTGCATTGTTTTCTTCCTCTGAACTCTTGGGGATATAATATCCCCGGCGGGGGAAAAAACCTTTCGCCCGATGCCCATTACCGAAAGTTAATTGTGAGAGCAGTGCCCCCTCAACAACCCTGGGCTTATTTCCAGGTACACGACATTTGAGTGAAAACTTCAGGTCTCCGGCTCCCCCTTGAGGAGAAAACCCTTCAAGAATATCCATATGGAATGGTTGAACCACCGATATATCAAGAAAATCAGTGATACCGAACGCTAACGCCGGATTGAGGGTATAGAGCACTGCGAACGGGGAGAAAGGAAGGGTATCACCGAAGTTCCCGTACCGCAGATTCGATGTCACCAGATCCGGATCATAGGCGAATTTTCCGGAAACAACAAAAACCAGCCTTGTAAAACCCAGTGTGTTTGCACTGTAACATTCGTTGAGCCCCAACTGCCCGGAGGAATTGAGGTTAATGTTTTCCGCAACAGATGCCTCTAACCGGAACAGCATAAAAAATAAAATTATTATGATGCAGACATAACCCTTAGGTGCCATGTAATTTTCCTGAACAAGTGCTCGATTTTCATTAGTATATACTAACTATCTATTCAAAATAACATCTATGGTAAAACGATGCAAAGAGATATGTAGTCCTGGTGGATCTTTTTACTCAAACTTCAATTGCTTACAACATGGTGAAGTGCCGGATACCCGGGGAGAGAATTTTAAACCTAAGTTGAGCGATTTCTCACGCAAAACAGCACCGCATCCGCACCAGTCTTGCATTTAAAAAAATGCTCAATTAACCTCCCGGGTTAACCTGCGCTTTTTTAAAACACACTATCGGCACGGCTGCAGAACTCTTTCACGTGGAAAATAGCTCAACTTAGGTTAAAATATTTCCCTTTAAATTTTTAACCGATCCTTATATAATCAATCAAAAGAAACCGCTACCGGTCCCTCCGGAACGACCGGACGGACCCGGGCTGCCAAACTCCTTCGGGGTAACCATGCCGATTTCCGAACAACTTCGCGACCGAATCGAACATTTCGCCAACCTGCCGACACTACCCCAGGTGGCGACCCGGTTGATGAGTATCATCAATAACCCCCTGACCTCTTCGAGTGATGTTGCCTTTGTTGTCGGTCAGGATCTCTCCCTTTCGGCAAAGGTACTGCGTCTTGCAAACAGCGCATTCTACGGTATCCCCCGAAGTATCACGAGTATAAATAATGCGGTTGTCATTCTCGGTTTAAAGGTTATCACTACAATGGTTCTGAGCCTGACCGTGTTTGACATGTTTCCTGACGATAAACATACCTCCTCCCTTTTTGACCGTAAATCATTCTGGCTTCATTCACTCAGTTGCGGGCTCATAGCGAAGTTTCTCGCGACAAAAATCCGGAAAGTGATCCTTTTTGACCCGGAAGAGGCCTTTTGTGCAGGTCTACTGCATGATATCGGTAAAGTCGTGATGGAACAGTACCTTCATGATGATTTTCACCAGGCACTGGAATTCGCCGGTGAGAACAGTATTCCCATTCATCAGGCGGAAAATACGAAATTGGGATACGCCCATACCGATATCGCTGAGTGGTTGACCACCACCTGGAGTCTTCCTTCAGAGATCCGTCTCTCGCTGATGTTCCATCATGATCCCGTCGGGTCAATCCAATGCCAGGACATTATTTCGCTCTGCCATCTTGCCGATTGGCTCTGTTATGAAACCGGAATGGTAATTGATGGAAAGTATGAGCCTCCGAAACTTGATGAAAACTGTATTGAGCTTCTGAAATTATTGCCGGAGGATATTGAAGCGATAAAAGAGCTTCTTCCGGCGGAACTTAAAAAAACATCCATATTTTACAATGTAGCGAGAAACTCATAAATGAAGGACCGGTTTCATGTTGTAATTTTCCGTTCCGGTAACCAACTCTTCTGTTGCCGGCAGGTATATTAAAACCGTAATGGTACCCTGCAGATTCCGCTATGCAATTATAGATAAGTGATTTCAAATAAAATTTCACCCTGTTTCAATCGAATACATAAGTGTGTTGGTGTTCAATCAGAACTACTTAATTTAAAACCTGTTGACCTGACTGTTTGAATATGCTATAATATCTAATTATCATGAAAACAGAGGTTTATATAATGGGAAAAAGATTGGAAATCGTCGTCGTTGACGATGAAGTTCAGATAACTGAATTGCTGAAAACGTTTATTGAGTGTGCATCGCAAAACAGCAACGTGCATACCTTTAATGATTCCGGTGAGGCGCGAAACTTCATCCTGAAAAACAGCGTTGATATCCTTATTACCGACTATAAAATGCCGAAATACGACGGTATACAGCTTATGGAAGAGATCTCCCCGACGATCAAAAAAGTACTTATCTCGGGGTATGTTTCAGAAATTGCCGAAGAACGGCTCAACCAGCTAGAAGCGGTATTTTTTGAAAAGCCTGTACCCATGAAGGCTCTTGAGAAAATAATCCATGAGCAGGAACAGCTTCTCGTCTGAGTTGCCACCCGTAAGAAATGACATGAGAAGGCTCCGTGACACTTCGGGGCCTTTATCGTATCCGCAAGGAAATTTTCATGACTGATGCAATCGTCGTTTATGTAACTGCTGCCGACGGCGGAGAGGCCCGGAACATAGGTAGACAAGTTGTAAAAGAACACCTTGCAGCCTGCGCCAATATTTCCGAGGGTATGCACTCCATTTACCGCTGGGAAGGGAAACTGTGTGAAGACACCGAATCTGTTCTGCTGCTCAAAACCCGACGGGCACTGCTCGAACGGCTGACAACCCGCATACGTCAACTCCACTCATACTCATGCCCCTGTATTGTCGCCTGTCCTGTTATCGGCGGCAATGCGGAATACCTCACATGGATAGGCAGCGAAACGAACACCGCACTCCAGCCACCATTACCGGGTGGTTCCCCACGGAGTACATCAGAGAAATAATATCAGCATTTTTCTTCCTGCTCAACCCACCCTATCGCACGTTCATCACATGCCTCAACACAGGCACCACAGGAATTGCATTTCTCAAAAATGATACAGACGTTTTCCGGCTTGCAGGAAACATTCTCAAACTGCAGGCAGTATTTTACACATTTAGTACACAAAACATTGTCATCACTGTTGTTCCGGATAACAATCGCCTCTCCCGGACAAACAGCAATACATTTGTAACACTTGGTACACGTTGCAATATCAATACAAGGAACACGCGGAGTACGCACCATGACACCTCTGTGAAAGTTGCACCGGATTTTGAAACCGCTATTCGGAATCTATTCAATCCGCAGTAAGGATTCAACCAGATAAAATACTTTCAGACAACAGATTCCGGACCGCACCACATAAAAACCGGAAGATTTCAATCACCCATGGTTTTCAAGCAGAGTGTATTTTTAAACGATTATGATCGTTTTCGAAAACATTTCCAAATACTTCGGCAGTGCAACACTCCTGGAAAACGCAACGTTCTCACTCCATGAGCAGGAGCGAACCGGTCTTATCGGACCGAACGGATCGGGAAAGACCACCCTGCTGCGCATGCTCAGCGGCGAGGAAGAGCCGGACCGCGGCACTATTTTAACTCCCTCGGGATTCAGTATCGGGTATCTGCCGCAGGAGGTTGAGCGATTCGACGGTTCGACGGCCCTTGAAATCGTGATGCAGCCGTTCAGTCACCTGCTCAGTTTCGAACAGCATCTGCAGACCCTGGCCGATACCGCCGACCATGACGTAGTCATGAAGAAAATTGATGAGCTGCAAACAGCGATGGAGATTCACGACGGCTATTCGATCGTCTCCCGTGCAGAGGCAATCCTGAGTGGGTTGGGATTGAGTAAAGAGCAGTGGTCGCAACCGGTGGAGGTTCTCTCCGGAGGGTACCGGATGCGCGCGGTGCTTGGTCGCCTTCTGCTGCTTGCTCCGGACTTTCTGCTCCTTGATGAGCCGACCAACCATCTCGATATGGATTCACTGGTCTGGCTTGAAAAATATCTGCTTCGGATAAAAAGCGGAATGCTGATCGTGAGCCATGATCGCGATTTTCTCAACCGTATCACCACCTGTACCGCAGGGATAGAAAATACCCGGGTAATCACCGGGAACGGCAACTACGATCAGTTCAAACGTATCCGCGAGGAAACCGCCGCGAATGAGGCAAACCGCATAAAGAACCTCTCCCTTCAAATTGCCCAGAACGAACGTTTCGTTGAACGGTTCAAGGCTAAAGCGACAAAAGCCACACAGGCGCAGTCCCGCATGAAGCGTATCGAAAAACTCAGTGCAGAGCTTTCGGATACACCGGTAAGCCAACCACAGCGTTCCATCAGGTTTTCATTTCCGGTACCGGCACCTTCTGGTGCAGTACCGTTTAACTGCAGCACTCTTTCCGCAGGATACAATGGAAACGTCATCCTGAACAATCTCTCAATTTCCATCAATCGCGGTGATAAAGTTGCGATCATCGGCCCGAACGGTTCGGGTAAATCAACACTGCTCAAACTGCTGGCGGGGATTCTCCCGCCGATTGAGGGTAATCTGCACACCGGGATGAATGTTCAGACCCGGTATTTCGGGCAGCATCAGCTGGAACAGCTTGACCTTCAGAAGACACTGTTTGAAACCGTCCGGACCGATGCGGTAAACACGGAAAAAACATTCATCAGGAACATTCTCGGTGCGTTTCTCTTCAGCGGAGATGCGGTCGACAAAACCGCCGGGGTGCTCTCCGGCGGAGAAAAAGCGCGACTGGTGCTGGCAACGATCCTCGCGAGTCCCGGCAATGTGCTCCTGCTCGACGAGCCGACCAACCACCTTGACATTGAATCCATCACCATGTTGACCGATGCAATGCAGGAATTCACCGGGACCATTGTATTCGTTTCTCACGATGAGTATTTCGTCTCCCGCATTGCCACGCGAATCATCGAAATGCGGCCGGGGATGGTACGTGATTTTCCCGGCTCGCTGGCCGATTACCGTCATTATATTGAAACGATTTTCGGTTCGGAGGATACCCCTTCCGACCGGAAGAATTCCGGCAATCGGAAGGACGAAAAAGGTGATGAAAAAAGCAGGAGACTTCAGGAGCGCGAAGAACGGAAGAAACTGCAGCGCTCGATTGAAAAATGCGAACGCGGTATTTCTGAACGCGAAGCAACCATTTCCCGTCTCGAAGCACAGATGCATGACCCTGCCAATGCCCTGGATCATGAGCTGCTGCACCGGACAACCGGACAGCATGCTGAAGCACAGACGGAACTAGACGCACTTCTTGAAGAGTGGGAACAGCTGCACACCGCACTTGAACGATTATAACCAGTTCCCGTTCAGAATAGGGCAATATAGGGCAATTAATGCCGTGCATCCTCTTCTGCAGGTGTTACACTGAGCCTGTCGAATCTGCTCAGTGTACTGTTTGTCAAAGGATACCCCATTTAAATACCTTCTGAACAGTACCAGATTATCCTCCGAACCATCATCCTCAGAGAAAAATGTATATTTAGTTCCTGTTCAGGATAAGGAGATTAGGTCATACCCGAGTTGTTTTATCGGGTATCCATCTTCTAATACAAGGGGAAAAACTGGATTCCCGCCTTCGCGGGAATGACAATCTTCCTAAAAAAGTCTATTTTGAACAGATACTATTTAGTGTTTACCAGATTTAAATACATTCGGACATTGAGCTGCGTCGGAATGCCCGGATTTAATAAAACACGTATTCTTTCAACTCCGCTCAATGAGCGTTACTGTTACTCCTGAAGAGCTTCCTGTTCAGTGATTTCTGATTACAGGACTTTGCACCACCGATTGAAAGGGCCCGAAAAATGGCAAAATTCAGAGGAAAAGCACTTCTACCCTGGAAATTCACCAGCCAGTATATCCTGCCGAATTTAATGAATGATCTCAATGCCTGGCGGATGCTGCCTCAGCAGTACCGGAAGTACCTCGGTTCACACGATCCCGAAAAAAATATTCCGGTCGGGCAGATTTCACTCCGGGTCAACGAAGTCTGCAATCTCCGTTGCGGTTCATGCGGACAATGGGGTGAAAACGGTCATTTGCGTCTTAAGCTTGAACGTGGTGAACGACTCGATCAGCTTGATTTCGATGTAGTGAAGCGGGTCGTATTCGAAACCCGACGTGACCATCCATTTTATTACATCTGGGGCGGTGAACCGACAATGTGGAAACCGCTGCTCCCGCTGTTCGAAGAGCTGGCGAAATACAAGCTCAAGGGTTCCATCGTCACCAATGCACAGGACCTCGACCGGATTATCGACGATCTTATCGATACCGGTTCGCTGCAGGTACTCTTTCTGAGCCTTGACGGTTGGGATGCGGCGTCACAGAATATCATGCGGTCACCCGCAGGTGGGAAATCCGAAAACTTTGAAAAGACCATGGCAGTCATCGACAAAATTGACGAGATAAAACGCCGCAAGAACCTCAAGTTTCCACTCGTAATCCCGATTTCGGTCATTTCCAATACCAACTATATGCATCTAGCCGACATCCACCGGCTCGTTCTCGACAAAACACAACTCCACCCCTACTATTTCGGCTGGTTTATTACCGAGGAGCGCTCCGCATTGCACGAAAAGGTTTTCGAGGAGCGGTTCGGCACCGTTCCGCATCATCACCGTGGGTATCTCAAGTCATGTTTCAACGACGTTGATCCGGTTGAGACTGCCCGACAGCTTGCTGAAATTAAAAAGATAGCCGCAGGTCACCCGAGTGTTCCACAGTTTCTGCCCGACATCGAGAAAGAGGAAGATATCCGGAGATATTACAGCGATCACAGCTGGGACTGCGGATATCCGGACTGTGAGAGTATTTACTTCATTGCAGAGATTTCTCCTGATGGCCGGGTAACCCCCTGCCGCGATTACCAGGATTACTCAGCAGGCAACGTCAATACTAAATCTTTTTATGATGTATGGAACGGTGAAGAGTTCAAAAAGTTCCGTCGGGAGATGAAGAAAGGATTGATGCCGGTCTGTACTCGCTGCTGCGGACTACAGGGCTTCTAATTTGACGTCCACGAAATGGTCACTCAAAGGAGCGGTGGTTGCCGCTCCTTTTTTTTTACACCTCGGTTCCGTAGAAAATCGGGCGGATAATCGGAGTATTTTTCAGGCGAAGAATTATCTGATGTGTGACGATACTGCTGGTAATGACCATCAGTATCATTATCGCCCCCAGTACCATCAGGCTCCATCCCCGCAGTAAGGCTTTTTTTCCGGTGACCACCACCGTATCGTGAAGAACCCTCATACCGGGGTACGGCATCGCCTTAAAAATACAAATTTTTCGCCCGACATAAATCAGGTAGGCCGCCGCTGGAATAAACAGCATCATGAAAAAATGAATGGTTGTTTCGACCGTCTCGACTAATGATTTTGGAGGCAACTGTTCAAGATAACTTCTGAATGCGGGAACCCCCCACTTCACGACTACAACCCCGATTACAATCAGAATCAGGTAGACCGTGAAGAGTATTCTCCGATAACGTTTATCGGTTTTTATAACCACCTTTTCCATTCGCCCATCCCCTGCTCAACAACAACCATACGATGCTACCCGGTAATATTACCGCATGGTACAGAAATGAGCAACGTGAATGGCTCCGCCGGGGAACGTTGCCCGGAGTGTGAGAATTCCCCGAGGTAGCGCGCTGCGGTATATCTGCAGTACAGTGCCACCGGACGACGGTATGGTACGCACCAATCGACCGGAATGATCAAACAACCTGATTGATTCAATAACACTTCCGGCCGCCGGTGTCACCCTCCATCCGGAGGGACCGTCAGTAATAGAGAGCAGTGATGGTGTATCACGAAACACTCTTCGTGAATGGTGCGGGACGGTTCCCACCATATTGGCCGTATCCGCCGGTGCAAGTTTACTGACAATATACCCCAGCGTTCCGATCAGTCCCGCATTGTAATCGATACCGCCCTCAGTCATCGCATAATCAGTAACGGACTCCTTGTAGTCATTCGAGTTCCATGTACCACCCACGAGATAGCCGAACTGCTCGTTACGGGCGGGAATCTTCATCTGCGCCTTCGCGTCGTCGTCGGGGTTGTCGTCGCGCAGATAGACATTGCGGTGATGCGGGAGGTGCACCTGCTTTGAACAACCACTGCAGAATCCAACTATAAATGATTGTTTGGCGTTGTTCGCACCCATAATATAATCGGCCTGAGCGAAAATGAATTCATCAAGCGACTGATCGTTTTTCTCTTTTGCCCATGCTGCCGCAATGAACGCATGATTCGCCGGATACCGCAGTGCCCCCCATCCGCTGTTGCCTTTAGTGCAGACCCCTTCACCGTTGCGTCCGGTGGTGTACTGATCAATAAAGACGGTTTTAAGCTGATCAAGTTTACTTTCAGCATCAATGTCCGAAGTAGCCATTGCCAGCGGGGCAAGGTCGTGCATATTCGAATAGTCGAATCCCCAGTTATGATACTCGATTCTCTCCTGTGCACCTGCCGCATCGTTTTTGTAGTTCTCGCTGCCGGTCGTTTTGTACATTTCAGACGCACCGGCAATAAAAGCCATCAGCGGTGATTTCGCAGCTCCGTAATACCCGCCGGATCCGACACTTCTCTCTTTGTGCGACTGTGCATACGCATACGCGAACTTTGCATGTTCAAGACACGTTTCGGTATATCCGGAATCATACTTTTCAAATATACGCGCCATCACCGCGAGGGCGGCGGCAGCAAACGATGCCATCACTCCATCATCAGGATTCTTGAAAATGGGACGGGGATCTCCCCCTTCATCCGTTGGCATGGTCGCCATTTTTCCGGCGGTCACCCAGAGCTTGTGGTCCTTATCCCCGTCTCCCTTCTGGTAATAAAAAGTCGAACCGTCGGGGGTGGCCTTGATAATCCAGTCAGTGGCATATTTGAGTTCCTGCAGGAGATCAGGAATACCATCAGGCGTGCCCCCTGCCATATCCCAGTTTCCGGATGCCACGTAATCGCTGTAATCCCAGCCATTATAAAGGTCGTGAAAACCGGTCGGAAACATATCGTACGCTTTAGCCAGCATATATGCAGAGTAGAAGAACGTCTGCCCGAAAGTGACATGATCGCCACAGTCGAACCAACCTCCGGAGAGATCCTTACCATTATCGAGATCCTTGAAACTCGTCCGGTAGGCAGCTGTATCATGCTGCATGATCAGCCAGTTGGGGCCGGTACCCGAACGCTGTGCGCCGTAAAAACGCGTGACCATCCAGAGCGCTTTTTTGTAATCATCAGGAGTGAACTTTCCCTGATTAGCCTGCGAGAAGAGTAGTGAAGGAATAAAAAGTGTAAGTATGAGCAGTCGTTGCACGGCAGTAATCACAGACGATCCTTTCAGCGAGCTTGTTTAATCGGTTAAGGTTTCAGATTACGTTACAATCCAAACTGTACTTGGTATCCTGTGTGGGGTAAAACGTTCAGGGGGGTACTTAATTTTACGTCATTTAAGAAGTTAAATCAAACACCATGTCAGTGCAAGGATGCGATATCAGATTTCTCAACTAATAAATACTACGGTGATCTGATTGAGGATTCTAATCGACAAATCCGCAGCCGGAGGGTTGTATTTCCACCCCCAACCACCGATGCGCTTCGTCCTCATCGGTGAAGAATTTCATCCGTTCCGTTTCCATCAGCTCCCGCTCTGCCCGGAACTGAGGTGAATCGTTTCCCAGAAGTGCGGCATGTTCCACATGCTCCTGTACCATCGGACTGTATTTGAATTCAGCAGACCATGTCCGGTGAGCATTCAAATTGTACCCCTCAGGCGTTTCCGGGAAACCTCTGAAATCAAGCAGGAGGTTGAAACTATCTGCCTGCTCAAGCAGGGAGCCGATCACCTTCTTAGCCTCATCCACTCTTCGACGTACCATATCCTCGTTGGTAAAAGGAGGAACGGGGTAGTAAACGGTCAGAGGATTTTGACAGATAAGTACCGTTTTTTCTGCAGAGAACATTGCGTAATCCAGTCCGTGTTCAGTATCGTTCACTAGTAGTTATTTCGGTTGTCAGGCCGGTTTGATATCCCCGAAAGATACGTTTTCAAGGGAGTCGACCGTTGCATGAGCCGCACCAAAATCCATTCCCGCCGTCATGCTGCACGGCACCGCAATACAGTAGAGCCCCGCGGCACGGGCCGCGGCGATACCCAAGGGAGAATCCTCCACGGCAACAGCACCCTCTGCCGCAACGCCGAGCCTTTCGAGGGCAATCAGGTAGGGATCAGGATTGGGTTTATGTACCGCAGAATCTTCGCGGCACACGGTGGTAACAAACAGGTCCCTGATACCCCGACGTTCAAGATGTCCGTCAACCCAGCGATGCGACGAGCTGGAAGCGATAGCGCACCGGGCACCCATGGCATGCGCTTCGCTCAAACGGTCGGTCAGTCCCGGTTGCAACGGCAGTGTATTGGCAATCTCAAGTTCATTCACCCGGTGCATCGCCTCGTACGGCGCCCGGTCAAGTTGTTTGCCTGCCATTTTTTCAAGAATGACAAACGGATCGGAAACCCATGCTGCGGTTCCGATATTTTTTATCCACTCGTCCCGTGGAAGCTCACAACCGAATGATTCGTAAATCATCTGCCACGATCTGAACCGTGCCAGTTCAGTATCGATACATACCCCGTCAAAATCAAAAACCACTGCCTTGATGTTCATTCTCCTGTCGCCTTTACCGTTGCTGGATGTATCTTCCGTACTACTCACGTCTTACTCCTGCCGCTTATCGTTGACCGCCTGCTGAAGCTGTTTCTTGGGATCACCTTTGCGTTTCTTCAATCCGACCGCAAACTGCACCACCTTCCGCAAATCCCCCCCCTGCTGAGCGCAGTACCGCTCAAAGAGTTCAAGATCGAGGTTATACATCATCCGTACGGCAAGAAATGCATTATTGAATGAGTTTTTCTCGACACCGCGATACAACTGCGTGGAAAACAGACTGTCGTAACGGTCGGTCAGGAGTTTCCTGAAGTCAGTAATGATTTGAGCTTTCTCCGCGAGCTTCTCCGATCGGGGAATTTCCTGCTTATAGAGATCCCCCAGGCAGGTGTACAGTTCACGAAGCAACCGGAGATAGGTCTGCTGATCAACAATGAACTCCTGCGCCTTACGGTACGTTTCAGAATCTTCGCCATACCATGTTTTAAGATAGCGGAGCGCCCCTTCCCTGCCGATAAAATTCGCCAGTTCTTCGCTGAACTGCACATTCTTCAGATAGACCGTAGCATGGGTCTGTTCATGAAAAATATAGGAGGCAAGAGAATACACCGGATATTCTGCCATGAAACTGTACACCGGATCGGAAAAAATACCGAGCGTACTGAACCCGTCCACATGGTCAATATTGATCTCGTACCCCTTGCGGACCAGCCGCCTGCCGACCCGTTTCGCATCACGGATTTTGTAATAACTCCGGAGCGGAAAACAGCCTAAAAACGGATAACACCACTTTTTTGTGGTGAAACTGACGGAATCGGCCGCACTGAGCATAAACATGAGATAGGAGCTATCGGTAGCGATGAACCGGGTATAATTTTTATTGGCATCAAGGCCGAGAGAATCGACCGCAAATGCCCGGATACGTTCAATCTCATCAAAAAATTTCCGGGTTGAGTCGGTAAGGGTGGTATCCTGCAGAAGACGATCAATCGGTTTCGCCCTCGATTGATCCTGCAGAAACAGCGTTGCCTGTTTCAGACCATAACACTGAGTAAAAGTGAGTATCACCCCTCCAACAAGGAGGAATAAACGGATATTTCGGAGCAGAATGTTCAGGAGCCTTCTCACAACCATTTTTTTCCAGGGTGGACCAATAGTGGTAGAACAGTTAAAAAATACATGATCGGAGATAATCGGGGGCATTTAACCGCCGGAAAACGAATGTTACTTCTCCGGGAATGTGCACAAACTGAGGAACTTCAGATCAGAAACAGGCAGTTATTTAATTAAAACATAAAGTTCCAGATATAAATACCGATAAATGTAATGAAGATAGAAGTTTGGAAGGCCTCCCGGCAGGATGTCGGGGGATTAAGGATAAAAGGGGAAACATCCAGGGACGGATTCTCTTCCAGGGACGGAAGCACACCCCTCCTGAGAGTTAGAAAGGCAGGTAAGCCATGGACATCAGACCTATTGCAGCGGCTTACGGGGCCAAACCGTTAGAATCTGTCGGGAAAGCCGACAAAAAAGCGGCCCCGGAGAAGACGGCGGCTGCTCCTACCGAGCAGGTCGAGTTTTCAGACGCTTCGCTCAGTATGCAGAAGCTCAAAGAAATCATCAACGAGATTCCGGACGTACGAATCAAGGTAGTCGAGGAAATCAAAACGAAGATTAAACACAACGGCTATCCACTGGAAACGAATCTCTACAAGGCAATGGAGAACATGGTATCCAATAAAGTTCTCTGATTACCGGATCCTGAAACGGATATACAAGATCACCACACCCCTGGAGCAGGCAGTTTTTGCTCCGGGGGTTTTTTCTTGCATTTGCCGCTAACGTAACCCATTTTTAATGGCTTATTGAAATCTGGATATAGCAATTTTTAGCAAAAATATATTTTTCATTAATGCTAAAACCAGTTAGATCATTCGTAACACATTGATTTATAAAGAAAGCCCGGGTGGTGGAATTGGTAGACACAAGGGACTTAAAATCCCTCGGCACTTAGTGCTGTACGAGTTCGATTCTCGTCCTGGGCATATAAATAAAAAAGGTTCGTAGGTGTTTTATACGAACCTTTTTTATTAAAACATTCACAGGACAGACGTACTACAAGCCCGAGCTGAGCAACGCGAAGTCCCGATAGCATCGGGATTCGATTCTCGCCCTGGGCATATCAATAAAAAGGTTCGTAGGTGTTTCTACGAACTTTTTTATTTCTGCATTCACGAGGCAGAGATACTACAGCCCGAACTGAGCAACGCGAAGTCCCGATAACATCGGGATTTAATTCTAATCCCGGACATACTCCCCGAAAAGTATGCACTTTACGTGTGAATTCTCCTATTTTTACCTGCACCGGCAAACCCTGTCTGCCTCTATGAAGCAATACCCGTGCAACCACAGGTTTCAGGTAACTTTATTTGCCAGCATTGCAATGACAACAACATTTTCAGTAACGATGCACCACTACAACATGAACAGGTTATAGCCATGAACCAGGAACAGGTGAAAACACAACTTCTTCAACTGAAGGAGACCGCAGTGGATTTTATTGTTACCTTTTCAGGTAAAAACAGCAAAAAAGTGGATGGATTGTATCATCCGGAAAATCGTGAAATAATTATTCATAACAAGAATTTCGAAGACGACAACGCGTTGATGTATACGGCAATCCATGAATTCACCCATCACCTTCAGTTTACGGAATCGTCGGTGCCGGTATCGGCAAGAACACATACGAATCATTTCTGGAACATGTTCCATAATTTATTGTTTCTCGCGGAAGATATGGGTATCTACCGCAATGTTTTTAAGACCGATCCGAAATTTATCGAATTAACAAAAAAAATAAAGGAAAACTTTGTCAATGTTGACGCGCGTTTAATGAAGGATTTCGGAAAATTTCTTCTTGAAGCATTTGAGCTGTGCTTTGAAAATCACCTCAGCTTTGATGATTATGTTGACCGTGAGTTGCAACTTCATAGAAACACCGCAAAAACGCTTATAAAAATCCATACCAATGATATTAATCCTGAGATCGGGTATGAAAACATGAAAACAGTTGCAAACATCAGGGGAACTACCGAAAGAGAACAAGCTGAAACCGCATTTCTTGAAGGAAGAACACCCGACATGGTACGAGCGGAATTACGAGTTCAGGAAAACCCGGATAAAAAATATGAAAAAAAAATTGACTATCTCCTCCATGAAAGGGAAAAAATAGAAAGGAGCATCGAAAAGCTTACGGTTAAACTCGCCCAGATTGAACAACAGATCAGTGCAGTATATTAAGACCGGGAGTTCCTGCTGATTGAAGCGAGATGTGCTTTTACAAGGAACGCAGTAAAAAGCATTTTACGACGTCGGTAGTCAGCTGACCTCTCCCCTGCCCCTCTCCCGTGGGGAGAGGGGATGTGGAATCAAATCTGTAAATGATACTTTTGTTCCGTGTTGGACCTCTCCCGAAGAGAAATGCAGACGTACCGTTATGTGTGTGACCTCACCTTCCGGTTGTACAACCCATCGACAGGCTCAGGGACCACCGGAATGGTTTTTCATTTTCCCCTCTCTCTTCGGGAGAGGGGATGCCAGGGGAGAGGTCAAACGACACCCCGAAAACACAATCCCACTTTGCCACACACCGTTATCCTGATGTATAATCATTTCATCATTGTAATTACACGAACGCCGCACCTCCCGCAACCGGCACCCGAAGGAGAGCTACCATGAACAACCGTCTGATTCTTATCATTGCAGTATTCTTATCCACCTGTTCCCTCGGGCACGGCGCGAGTCCGGTGTACAGTGAGTTTACTGTTGATACATCGATTTATGATCGCAAGGTCAATTTTTGGTATGTACCTGATCCTTATGTTCGTGGAGCAGGACCAAATAGTCCTGTTGATGCAATAAAAGGAGAGATGGCAGTTTGTGGATATCTAAGAAAAAACAGTGATCAAGTAGATTTATACTCCTATACCGGGATTTGCGGCAATCTGATAATTCCCAATATTCATGAAGAACATTATTCAATTATATATTGTTCACGGAGATTAATTGATGACGATGCGGAATGGGAAACTATAGTAAATTTACCAACCTCGATGTTCAAGTTATTCGATAATGACGGCACTATCTTGCTCTCAGACAGAGGAGATGCCTATTTTGGTTTCGACGGTCAGAATACCTATGTGGTGTCGGGTAGTATGTATACATCTCAACCCTCAATCCGCTCCTGGCGCTTCCGCACCAACATCTCCGCCGCCGCTCCAGCCTTACGCAAATCAACCGCCGCTACTGCCCAGCCCATGACCATCTACGGCCCGACAAACGACAACCTGCGCATCAAACTCATCCCCACCGGAAGTAATCAAACTACAGTACAGCTCTTCGACCTCATGGGGCGCTGCCTGTTCTCAAAACAGGTCGGCAAACTCACCTCCCCGGTAATCTTTACCGTACCTGAAGGCAATGTTCCACAGAGCCCGTTTATCACCCGGGTGGAGAACGACGATGGTGCGTATCTGAAGAAGCGGCTTCCGGTGAAATAGCGGATGCAATTGAAAACATTAAATTATTAATGTTGCTTCGTTATACATAGATAGCGACTGTTTGTTCTCTCGTTCGCCTCACCCCCGATCCCCCTCTCCACGCGTGGAGAGGGGGGCGGAAATGAAGACACTACATGGGTGAGGCGACAGGCGACACAACATAGCCCAGGCTGCAGGCCTGGGTAGCAAGACCAACAAGTACAACCAAGCCCTGTAAGGGCGTAATAACTTATACAATTTGAAACGCCAATCAGTTTGAATGCGGAATAGTATTACGCCCTTTCAGGGCTTGACCTGCTTCACGAGTCATTACCCCCCGGGCTTTCAGCCCGGGCTGATATATTACGCGCTTCCAGCGCTGTATAAAAACACAACATCAGAATACGAAGGTATCGTTGTGTCCATTTTTTCGGGACCAGAACCGCATCGGTACAAAAAATGGTAGGGGTGACCTGAAAAAATCGATACCGACCCCGAGATCCGACCCCGACACCGATTAAAACCGGTCCAATCTGCAGTTTCAGGCGAGTGACCTCCACCCCCTTTGCATTCCCCTCTCCATTTTCGTATTTTGACCTCTTTCACACGATCCGATATTTCTTCAACCATCGGGAGCAGCTGTAACCTCCGTGAAAATTTCTTTTATCTATCCGAAATTCGATAAATTCCTCGAAACCTACCCGGAGCTGGCTGAAATGCCGGCGATTGCCGCGACCTGGGCGTTCCGTATGCCTCCGGCAATGGGTATTCCGATCATGATAAACCTCCTGCCTCCCGATGTGGAGTGGCGGGTGATGGACGAAAATATCGAACCGGTCGATTTCGACGACAATGCCGACCTGTTCGCCGTCAGTTTTTTCACTCCACAGGCCGCGTATGCGTACGCGATCGGCGATGAGTTGAAGAAACGCGGCAAAAAAGTAATCATGGGCGGTATGCACCCGTCAATGATCCCCGACGACTGCGCGCCGCACTGCGATTCGGTCTGCATCGGCGAGGCGGATCTGATCTGGCAGACGATTATTGCCGATGCCCGCGCGGGAAAACTTCAGCCGGTATACCGGGGTGAACGTTTTCCGGAACCCGAAGAGATCGTTGCCGCCAAAAAAGGAATCTTTGATGTTGAGCAGAAATACGACTGGCATGCCTCGCTGGTTTCCATTACCCGTGGCTGCCCGTTCGGGTGCGACTGGTGCAACGTACCGCACTATCAGGGCAACAAGATACGGCTCCGACCGATGGAACATGTGGTCGAAGAGATCAGGCAGCTTTCCGGACAGGAGTTTTATGTTACCGACGACATGATCATGCTCAACCGGCCGCGGATTCAACGGTACATGACGGAGCTGTGCGAGAAAATCCGCGAGTTCAACGTGAACATGTTTCTCTCCTGTTCTCCGGCCATGAACAATGATCCCGCCTACCTCGATGCAATTGCCGCCGCCGGTGCGAAAAGCATGTACACGGTGTTCGCCTCCGATCCGTTCAGTGCCCGGTTCTACGCACGGCACGACGGAGTCTGGCAGCGCACGATCGATCTGGTGCATCAGCTCGAAGATCGGGGTATCAGGTTTTTCGGCTCCTTCGGTGTCGGTTTTGACACTTGTAATGCCGATCAGTTCGATCTGATTCTTGAATTCTGTGAAAAGGCAGGGGTTAAAACCGCGGAGTTTTTTATTGCCACTCCGTTCCCGAATACCGCCTTCTGGCACCGTATTAAAGAGGAAAACCGTTTCATTACCGACGACTGGAAGAAATTCAACTGTGCCAACGTTGTCTTTCAGCCGAAACACACCTCGCCTGAGGAGTTGCGGAGCGGTTTCGTGCGGCTCTGGAAAGAGTTCTTCACCCGCAACAATATTGAGGTAGCTCACAGCACCTTCCATCAGAAACTTGAAAACATATTGAAATCAAAAGAATACTCGCAACAGGTCAAGGATGCGGTGGCACGAGGTCTGGCCCGCACCTCCGCACCTGCAGAAGGAGAACATCATGAGTAAAAAAGCAATAGTCACCGGCGGCTCACGCGGCATCGGTGCCGCGATCGTCGAAACACTTGTGGACGAAGGGTTCGAGGTCGCCTTCAGTTACAACGCACGGAAAGAAAAGGCAGATGAAGTAGTTGCGGCCTGTGCGGAAAAAGACGGGAAAACCGCGGCGTTTCAGGCCGACCTCCGGCAGTTTACCGCTGCTACGGAATTTATAACGCAGGCAAAGGAGTTCCTTGGCGGTGAGGTTGATCTGCTGGTGAACAATGCGGGAATTACCCGTGACCGGTCGCTGTTTATCATGGGAGAGCAGGACTGGCACGATGTGGTCGACACTAATCTCAACGGCTACTTCAACACCACCCGCAACATCATCGGGTACTTTTTTAAAAACAAACGGGGTTGTATCATCAACATTACCTCGGTATCCGGTCTTTCCGGTATTGCAGGCCAGACGAACTACTGCGCCTCCAAGGCGGGAATCATCGGGTTCACCCGTGCGCTCGCGAAGGAAGGTGCCAAGCTCGGTATTCCGGTCAACTGCGTTGCTCCCGGGTATGTTGCCACCGAAATGACTCAGGCAATTCCTGAAAAACATATCGAAGAGATTAAAAACATGATCCCCATGAAGCGGATGGGAGCCGCACAGGAAGTTGCCGATCTGGTAGCGTTTCTCGCCTCCGATAAGGCCCGGTATATCACCGGACAAGTACTTACCATCGATGGCGGACTTACCGCCTGACCTTGCAAGGAGCTAAAGTCGATGTTCGATATCAATGAAATTATGCAGAATGTACCGCACCGGTACCCATTCCTGCTGATTGACCGGGTACTGGAGTTCGTTCCCAAGGTAACGGTGACCGTCCTCAAGAATGTTTCGATCAACGAGGCGCAGTTTCAGGGTCATTTTCCCGGGCAGCCGATTCTTCCGGGAGTCTATATAATAGAAAACATGGCTCAGGCAGCCTGTTTTCTGCTGGCAAAATCAGCCGGAGGGCTTCAGGAGGGAGCCACCTATGTATTGGGCAAAGTGGTGAAATGCACCTTCATGAATCCGGTGGTGCCGGGCGATCAGCTTCTGACTATGGTTACGGTCGACAAACTCTTTGGAGAGAGTGCCGCAGTGACCGCCAGAGCTACCGTCGAGGGAAAAACCGTAGCCAAAAGCGAGCTGATGTTCGGCCTGCGCAGGGGCTGAAACAGACAAATCGACCTTAAATCATCTCGTAATGGCTAATAAACCAAAGGTCGTTTTTCATAATTGTGGACCCAGCTCCTCTTTAACTATATTTAGCTTTTACCTGAGAGGTGCGTCGGCAGACTGCCACGGGAAATTTTCAGATCTTTTCTTGCTCAGGAGATCGATACCTGCTCAGCATTACCGGTAAACCGGTACACAAGGTATCATACAGGTGCCTGTAGAGCCACTTATATCGTATTCTACAGTCTGATCAGTTTCACTTTCAGGTCTAACCGTCTGAGTGATGTCCCTTGTCAATGCGGGATAGAGTACTGTAACTATGAATAAAAAAAGAGTCGTCATTTCCGGTCTGGGTATGATCACCCCCATCGGCAGCGGTACATCCACCTTCTGGGAAGCTGCCATGGCAGGGACCAACGGGGTTCGCCCTCTCCAGCAGTTTGACGCCACAGATTTCAGAACCAAAACCGGTGGAGAAGTACTGGATTTCAATCCCGACACCTGGCTTTCGGGTGCGGAACAGGAATCAATGGGACGCTCCAGTCAGTTTGCCGTTGCTGCTACACAGATGGCCCTCGAAGATGCCAAATTCGAGGTTTCGGCGCATACCCCCTCTCGGATCGGGATCAGCATGGGTACCACCATGGGTGAACCGCAGGTTCTTGAGCAAGCCGTTAAAATGAAATACGCTTCAGGGAACGCCGGGAGTATTCCGTCAGCACTTCCCCGCCAGTATCCCTGCGGATCGATCCCTGCAAATATCGCACGCCATTTTACCATCACCGGGCCCCATATCATGATTCCAACAGCCTGTGCTGCGGGGAATTATGCTATCGGCTACGCCTACGACATGATTCAGCTCGGGAGAATCGATTTCGCGATCGCCGGTGGCAGTGATCCCTTCTCGGGAATCGCCTTCACCGGTTTCAACCGGCTGCTCGCCACCACGCCCGACATTGTCCGCCCGTTTGATAAAAACCGCTCCGGTATGGCTGTCAGCGAAGGTGCTGGTGTTCTTTTTATAGAAGAACTGGAAACAGCGGTTAAACGGGGAGCAACTATTTACGCCGAAATTCTCGGTTACGGACTCGGCTGCGATGCATATAAAATGACCATCCCCGATCCGAGTGGATCCGGTGGTATTATCGCCCTGAACCGGGCACTCCGTAACAGTGGCAAAACAGCCACCGACATTGATTACCTCTGTGCGCACGGAACCGGTACTGGAGAAAACGATAAAACTGAAACCGTTATTGTAAAAGAGGTCTTCGGCTCTTATGCAGACAAGCTCTGTATGTCGTCACTCAAGTCGATGCTCGGACACACCATGGGAGCAGCTTCGGGTATCGAAGCCGCCGCCTGCGCTTTAATGCTGCAGCATCAGACGGTTCTGCCGACAATCAACTATCAGGAAGCGGATCCCGATTGCGACATTGACTGCATTCCCAACAACGCACGTCCGATGCAACTCAATACGGTAATTTCGAATGCCTACGCTTTTGCAGGGAATACCTCGTCACTGGTACTCGGTGCCCTGAAAGAGTGAATGTACCCGGGAAACAATACATGAAACATACTAACATCGTCATATCAGGAATCGGTACGATCAGCCCGCTCGGCAGGAGCCTGCAAGAGGTTGCAGCCTCACTTGCCGCGCCATCTGCCTCCACCGAGGTGCAGTCTTGGGAATTTCACTCATTTGACTCACCTGTTGCCTGCAGAAAAGTTGCTGATTTTGATCCGGTCGCCATTCTGGGAAAAAAGGGTCTGCGTAACAAAGACGATGCGACGAAACTGCTCATGAGTGCCGCGGAACTCGGCTTCAAGGAATACCTCGAATCATGCAGTGAGGAATCACGTGCCGGACTTTGTGTGGGTACCGCATTCGGTAGTGTCCAGAGTATCGGCGATTTCCTGAGTGATTCAATCGTAAACGGTGTCAACAGAGTCAATCCGCAACTCTTTGCCAACACGGTTATCAATGCTCCCACGGGAAATGCCAACATCAGGTATCTCGCCCGCAATCTCAGCACCACGGTTTCTACCGGTTTCAATTCGGGAATTGATGCGCTTATCTACGCCTATGATCACCTGCGACAGGGCTACCTTGATCAGATTGTGGCCGGCGGCCTGGACGAGATAAGCTATTATTCGCTGCTCGGGATGCAACGCAGCGGTGTTCTCTCCCCCACCGGGAGTATCCGCCCCTTTGCCGCCGACAGCGACGGTACCGTTACCGGAGAAGGGTGCGCGCTGTTCATGCTTGAAAGTGAAGCTTCCGCCCGTGAACGCAGTGCAGAAATATATGCTTCGATCGCCGGTTGCGCGAACGGGTTCGATCCGGCATACAGCGGAAAAGTACTGGCCGAAGTAATCTCCGGCGCCTGCACCATGGCGGGAATCGCTGCAACCGATATAGATTTTGTTGCATCAAGTGGAAGCGGAAGTCCGGCGGGTGATCGTCATGAAGCGGCGGGAATTGCTGCGGCTTTCGGAGCAACCACCCCGGTAACCGCCTATAAAAGCTTTACCGGAGAGTGTTTCGGTGCATCCGGAGCGCTTGCCGTTATCTGTGCTCTTGCCGATATGCGACAAAACCGAATCAGCGGGATTCCGGCAGAAGCGTACGAAACCATCGCACCGATCAGTATGGTATTCGGAACTGTTAAAAAAGAGAGTACCAATGTACTGCTGACCTCCGCTTCGTGCGATGGTAACTGCAGTGCACTTATACTACGGAAAATCAACTAACCACTGAATATACAGTATCACCCCTCGCCACTATGAGGAGCTAATTCATGAATCAAGAAGCAATCAAGGCATCCATCCGGGAACTCATTACTGACATCGCCGAAGACATGGACATCGATGAATCAACCATCACCGACGATGCACTTTTTATCGATGATATGGGTCTCGACTCAATGGCACTGCTCGAAGTACTAGCCACCATGGAAAAGAAATTCGGCGTTTCGATTCCCGAATCGGAATTCCCGAATATCACCTCGATTACCAAATGCGCCGAAACGGTCGAGAAATATCTCGCCGAAAAAGACGTATAAACAGCTAACTGATAAAAAAAAGGCCGCGTATGCGGCCTTTTTTTTATCATGAAGTAGTGTTTGTCCGAGAGGTCTGCTTTGTGGATTCCGGATCAAGTCCGGAATAACGAATTATAAAAACAGTAGTTTTCGGACGGTAGCTCCGTATACATCTGTCATTTTTTCTTCTGACGGTAGGTTTCCAGAAATCTGCCTATTTTATTCATTGCATCCCTGAGGTCGTCTAACCGCGGCAGAAACACGATTCTGAAATGGTCGTGGTTGAACCAGTTGAATCCGGTGCCATGCACCAGCAGTATACGCTCACTGCGCAGCAGATCCAGCACAAACGTTTCATCCTTCGCGATACCGAATCGTTTTATGTCAATTTTCGGAAAACAGTAGAACGCGCCCTGCGGTTTCGTGCAGGAAAGTCCCTCAATAGCGTTGATCATCTCGTAACAGATATTGCGCTGTTCCAGGAGCCTGCCCCCCGGTCGGGTGAGATCATTGATACTCTGATAGCCACCAAGAGCCGTCTGTATAATTGACTGTCCGGGAACATTGCTGCAGAGCCGCATCGAAGCGAGCATGTTGAGCCCGTCGATGTAATCCCCGGCCTTGTTTTTAGCACCGCTTACTATCATCCACCCCACACGGAAACCGGCAATCCGGTAAGCTTTTGAAAGCCCGTTAAAGGTAATGAAGAGAATATCGTCGGCAAGCGATGCGGTCGAGACATGCGTGGCACCATCGTAGAGGATTTTATCGTAAATCTCATCGGAAAAGACAATGAGGTTATGTTGCCGTGCGATATCGACAATCTGTCGGAGCAATTCCTCGGGATAGAGAGCCCCGGTGGGATTGTTCGGATTGATAATAACGATCCCGCGGGTACGGTCGGTGATTTTTTTCTTTATATCGTCAAGATCCGGATACCAGTTTGACGTCTCGTCGCAGAGGTAATGCACTGCGCGTCCGCCGGCAAGATTGACCGATGCGGTCCAGAGCGGATAATCCGGAGCGGGAATGAGAATTTCATCACCGTTTTCGAGGAGCCCCTGCACCGCCATCTGGATAGCTTCACTGGCACCGTTGGTCACGAAAATATCATCAACCTCAACTCCGGCAATGCGTTTCTGCTGACAGTACTGCATGATCGCTTTGCGCGCGGGAAAGAGTCCTTTTGAATCGCAGTACCCCTGTGTCGATTTGAGATTCACCATCATGTCGTGAATCACCTCGTCGGGTGCAAGCAACCCGAACGGCGCAGGGTTCCCGGTATTGAGCTGAAGGATCTGATGTCCTTCCTCCTCAAGACGCTGCGCCTCATCGAGCACCGGGCCGCGGATATCGTACAACACATTTTCAAGACGAGACGATTTTTTTACCATAGAAGCCATTCTTTCGTTTACCGATTGTTCCACCGTAAATATACCATTTACGCGTGACACCTGCCCAGCACTGTCGGGCATGCAAGTGCGCTGTGGCCCGTACATTACTGCACAATGATACTGCCGAGCGGCACCTGCAACAGCAGGTGTACCGTATCTCCGGAGTACGTTTCCAGTACAACGGCGTCGTACGATACCTCTCCTTTAATCGGAGTGCCATCGGTATGAAAATCACCAGCACGCCACTCTTTAAAGAGAAGCGCCCATCGCCGCGCAACCAGCTGCGCGGCCCGAAGTGCAGCCTCTTTCCGTGCCGCAGCAGGAAGCGTGACACTTCCCGTCGCCCGACCTGGACAGTAGAATCCGCCGGCAATACTGTCCCATGCCAACGTCACAATCGTGCGTTTTGCGGTAGTATCATCATCAGCGGTCATCGAATCCAGCGCGGCAGTTACCTGCTCGTACACTCGCCGGTAATCAACGGGTGGAGCCACCGTGTCGCCGGTTTGCCGAATGGTACCGGAGGCATTCTTTACCGCAGGTTCGTCGGTTGACGGTTCTTTACAGCCAATACACACGGCAAGAGCCGTCACCGGCAGAAGATAACGGTATCGGAATATGAACATCAGAACAGTCTCCTTCTCCGGGGAGCAGTTACTCGTGATCAAAGACCATCTTCTGCACCTCCACCCCCTCAAGAGCGGCGAGTTTGCCTGAAAACTCATCTGCCATTACCGGATCATCAATAAGCTCGAGAATGATCAGGCCATTGGGGCTGCATACCTGTTTTGAAGCTTCATGCAAACCAAGCCGTGTTTTTATATAACAGCCGTATTCAGTAAGCAGTGACTGAACCTCTCCGACATGCCTGGTGCGGTCGGTAATATGAACACCCAGAATGATATGTTGTTCCATATGAATCCTTTCTGGAATTTATTGCTGCAACGAAGTATTTCGAACCTAAAACGAACGATACCTTGACATAAAAAATACACCCTTTGAGGCGTTTCATGCAGTAAATTTAAGGTGTTGAAACAAAAAAACACTGCACAAAAACGAACACTCAAAAGGTGATACAATGAAGATAGGTTACGACTGA
>JBNLDC010000056.1:0-24826 GCA_050304135.1 Chitinispirillaceae bacterium
GGCTCTCGAAGCGATGCACTGAGTTGATCGAAGTGTGACCGAGTTTCCCGTTAAAATGTGTCATTTCGAGGGGTTCGAGAGCCTCACCCAACTCTCAATGACCGTTATAGAATAAACTATTCAATCCTGAACAGGAACTAATTATACACCTACTCCCGGTTGAAACAATCCTGGTCGGCCATCGGGATCGTCCTGAACGTTTCGCAAGCATAGTGTATCCGGTGTGCACACCGTTTTTTTTAGCGTTTTCGAAAAAACCGGAAAAAGACGATTCCGACCCCGAGTACCGACCCCGACCCCGATTTTTCGGAACAATGTTGTTAATCTGGAGGTGATTACTAAGAGAACGGGGCGCCCAGGGCACCCCGATAATAAAGGATCTGTTCAGGGCATGGTTACTCTGCAGGTATGCAGTGTCTGCCCGGCAGTGCGCAGAGTCGCGAAATAACACCCCGAACTCAGCCGTACCCCGCTGCTACTCGGCAGCAACAGTGCAGTACCTGCCCTTCCCTTTGCAACAGGCACTGCGGCAACCCGACGCCCGGCCATGTCCGACAGCACCAGTTCCGCACCACTTTCCGGCAGCGTTCCAAAAACGAAACGCACACCGTTGCTATTGACAACCGCACGGATACCGGCAGCCGCTGCAGTACGCGCAACGGCAGCAGGTGTCGCAACCGCGGCAAGTCCATTCGCCGGCAGTTCGTACGCCACCCCGCTGCCGCATCCTTTGGCGCCATAGGTACCGCGCACCCCATTGACCGACGTGCCGTCGAACCACATGTTGAAATAAAGGACTGTATCCTCTGCCGTCCAGTACTGTCCGGGTTCGAGCGTGAGTGCCGCAGTGATCAGATCAATCTTCGCAGCATCCAGTGCAACCACCCCTATTTCCACCAGCCTCCCGAGTTCCGCTTTCAGTGCGGCAGCTTTCTCTGCATCCGACGGCACTGCCGCAGCGGTATCGAATATCAGAAGCACCCGACAGGCATTTGACATCTGCTGAAACGTTCCTTCGAAGATTCCGACACTCGCCATGACCGAGGGGGAATACGCACTGCGGAATTTATACATGCAGTTTTGTGTTTTCGCTCCTGAGGCAGGCGTCCAGAGCGGTGTCTCGCTGAAGGGTTCTTCGCTGCCGGGTGCACATACCCGCAGGATCAGTTCCTGTTCCGTTCCGAGTGTCGTCAGATCAAACTCCAGCGTGTCGCTCACCAGCGATTCGCAATCGTCACCGTTGGCATCGTGTGACAACCGGAGAGTGATCTGTCCGGGTTCCGAGATGAGTATCGTCCCGTCGCTGTACAGATCAATCAGGTGATCACCGCAACCGCCGCTGTACTGAACGCCAATACGCAGCGTATTGACGGTTACCGCAACTCCCGTGATGGTCAGGGGATCGGCACTGAGCCCGTCCGTTCCACCTTCACGTATGGCAGCGCCTTTAAATACTTCCGCATCACTGCAGATTTTAAGATAACTTGCCGTGTCTGCTGCAGATTCTTCTATCCGCTCGAGACTGAACACTTCACCACCGGAGAACACCGCTCCCACCGCCCATGCATCCATGGGATCGACACATGCCCTGCCGCTCCCCCACAGGGCGAGCAGTACCAGCACCCCTACGGTCATTCTATTCATACAACCCTCCTTTACCTGTTTTCAATTGATCACCAGTAAATCGTGGATACTGAGACTGTCTCCGGAGACTGCAACTGTATCAGGATCACCTTTACCACGAGTATATGTTTCCATACTTGAAACCGCCGTCAGAAAATAGGTCCCCTCGGGGATACCGGTTATTGAATAGGTTCCGTCTTCGGCAACAGGCGTGGAAAATCGCGAGCCGGGAACAACAATAAGAAAGTTATCTGGCGGAAGTGTATCTGCGTTGATCTGTGATAAAACGGTTATTGTTCCGGTTACTCCGCCGGACAACATGAGTTGCTTTGTCTGCAGTTCACGCAAAGCACCTGCGCTGTTATCGAACCGGAACGCGGCGCTGCGGCCGCTTGCGGGATCGGTCACGAATATGTTGAACACACTGTCGGGAAGTACCGGCAGACGCCACTCCGAATTATCGTTTGTCACTTCCGTAGCGCTGTTGAAATACCCGGAATCAATTACCGTGTAGACGCAGTTGTATACTTCGATGTTCACCCTGAAATCGCCGTCCGCCGCGACCGCTACTGCAACCCCCTGTTCGCAGGGAGTAACCGTCGCCACCGTTTCCGAGGCGCCACCGCCGCTTACGGTTCCCGGACTGCACCGTTGCCAGAGCAATGCCGCCATAAGCAGCAGAAGAATTCCACGCTTAGTCATGAGAAGCCTCCGCTTTCTGACGGGAGAGCGGAAACAGCTGGAGATTAAGCTGCATCACCCGCGAGGGAGTGCTTACCGACCGGGCAATCTCCATCACTTCGGCCCTGCAGAGTGCCAGCCGCTCAATAATTTTCAAATAGGCATCACTGTCGATACTCATGGTCACGGTTGAGAGCTCCCGTTCATTGGTGCCGAACCGGTCAAGTGCCTCGCCGGCAAGTTTCATACTGACGATCTGATGTTCGTGCAGTGCGACAAACGGTACATGCTCTCGCGAAGAGATCACCTCATCACACCGTTCATAGACACCCGACTCGTTCTTTCGCAACATGCCGAGCCGTACCAGCAACACCAGTGCCTTCTGCACCTCGGCACTCTTAACCGCTGGAGCAAGCATTGCCGCAGCCTCGCCGACGGTCGCATCGGTCACGCGCATAATGCTTACCAGCTCCCGCAGGGCGCTGTAATACCATGTACGGTAGAAGGCACTCTGTTCCTCCTCCACCGGCCTTACGGTGCCCCGCCGCATCGAAAGCAGCTTGTCGAAAGCACACTTGCGCTCCTCGTGGGTGGTGGCCTGATTGAAGGCGACGAGCTGCTCAAAATACATGGTCTGTTGTCGTGAAAAATCAAGGAAACGGGCCAGATCGAACACCAGTTTGGCGGAGAGATTGCGTTTACCCTGCAGCACCCATGAAAAATAGCCTCCTGATTTTATCCCCACCTTTCCCGAAAGGTACCGGTAGGAGAAGTTCGGATTGCTGCTTTTTCGGGCGGCACAGTAATCACGCAGAAACTTCCGGTAATCGAGATACCCGAACAGATCGGGCAGCGCCCTCTCCCCCCTGCCGTTCCTGCAGCTAACTGATGCCTGATTCTCCTGTTGTACCGCCATATGCTCTCCTTACCCTTTCAATATAGCATGCATTCAGGGGATTGCCAATCGTTTGGCACCATTTTCCGCTCACAATCGGTGAGCACTATCCATTAAATAAAGCAAATTTTAAGCACTTTATTTATTATTTTATAATAATGATTCAATTTTTAGTGAGCACCTACCACTGTGATGCAACCGTGTGGAAGCACAAGGGTCGCGTTAAGAGCCATACCTGCAGGGAATGTGTTATTTTCATGCTCGAACAGTCTTGTTCCGCATTCGTTCATCCAGTGTTCTGAATAACCGTTATGCGGGTACAGGAGCGCTCCTTCCCGACGGCCCGCGCCACTGCGGAAGATCCGCAACGATAACCGATAACCGTTTCCGCAGCCGTGGTGCGCTGATCAACCACGATTTTGTATGTCCGGACTTTTGCAATCAGTAAGCCACCTTTTTGAATACCTGCTGCTGCGCACGGTGCAGTTTCTGCTGTTACTGCTGCCGCGACCGGTGGGACTGTACCTTGGCGGACTCGTCGGGATGCTGCTCTACCGGCTTGGTGTCTATCGCTCAGTTGTAAAAACCAATCTCGACCATGTGGCACTGTGGAATCAGGATGAGTGCGAGCGGATTACGAAACAGCTCTACCGGAATATCGGCAGATACGCCGTTGATTTTCTCCGCCCGGCCCGCCCCCTGCCGCGACACACGATCCATGAATTCGATAAAATCGAACCCCTGCTGGCCAGAGGAAAAGGCGCAATTGCCATTCTCGGGCACCTCGGCAACTGGGAGATACTTGCCACCGTCTTTGGAGAGCAGACCGGACGGCTCCATGTGGTTGCCCGCAATATGAACAATTCGATTGTTGACAAATGGCTACTCGAAAAAAGAACTGCCTCCGGAGTGTCGACCATCTATTCCCGGCAGGCGTTGCGGAAAATGCTTGAGGTGCTTAAAAAAAGTGGTATTATCGCCATTCTCATTGATCAGTATGCCCGCAATCACGGCACCCCGGTTCCCCTGCTCGGTAAAGTGGCGAGTACCGTGCGTACCGTGGCGGGAATTGTCCGGAAAACCGGATGCGATGTCCTCTCCACTACCGCCATCATGAAGGACGACGGCAGCTATTCAATAACGTTATCGACCGTTTCGGAACCGGACCTTACCGGGATGTCCGACGACGAGTGCATTGCCGCCTACCAGAAACAGCACAACGACCTTCTCTCTGAACAGATTCGCACCTATCCGGAACACTGGTTCGGCTGGTTCCACCGCAGGTTCCGCGGGTATGTCAATTACGGCAGGCGGTGACATTTCACCAACCGAAGCTGACCCGTTTGCCATGCATTCTTCTTTGTCACTATCATCAGTAGAATAACTGTCTTAAAATCAGACGTCGTCCCGAAGGTGGATTGTCCAAATATTTCTTTACTATACCCCCGCCCTGGCATCCCTCCCCCGTTTACGGTAGAGGGAATTTGTTTCATACGACTGTTCAAATGAGTTTTTCTGTTTGAAAACAGGTCTGTCACCAAATTTGGGACATCGTCCGAAATTATGTATCGCCCTGGCCCTGCCGATCACACGCTTCCCGCAACCGCTCAAGCCACCTCCGCTGCCGGGAAAGATCCGCTGCAGTAACCACCCTTCCCCGGTTGCCGATCCCGCCGGAAAATTGACTCGCGCAATAGCGTTCCACCATCTCCCGGAGCGCTTCGCGCACCTGAGCAACCGGATAATCATGATGTTCCGCAGACCGGGCGACGGCAGCTTCCGCTGCTGATACTTCACGCATTACGCTCCGGTAGTTGGCGGTATCGGTAAACGCCGCTGCGGCACGGTGGGAAAACACCTCGAGATACTCCGGCAGATGCAACAGGAATCGTATACCGATTGTATCGGAGAACAGTGCGTCCCGATAGGCGTCAAGAGCCTGCCCGAGTTCCCGGTGGAGCGGTTGACAGTGCGCGGCCCGGTAACGGTTGCGCAGCCTGGCCATGGTTTTACCGCAGCGGTCAAGTGCGGCGAAGGTACGTTCCAGGAGTCCGGTTACGGTTGCCGCCCCCTCCTTCATCCGGGAATGGGCTTCGGCGACCAGTGCGTCGAATGCATTTTCAGTTACCGGGAGCTTTTCCGGCAACGCACACACATACCGTTCGAACAGCCGCACCGCAGTTTCGTGAAGCTCCGTGCGCGTAAACGGCGCCGGAACCGGAAATGCTGCGGGAAGCGCAAGCGCATCAACCGCCCACGCCATCGCCTCGGCACATCGCTGCAAACAGAGAAGTACCACCGTATCGGCATGTACCGTAGATGCCGGGTTCTCGCGGGTAAACAGTGCGATCTCCACTCCCTGGTCTCGGTAGCGCAATGCCGGATACACAATACAGGGAACCGTTTGCCCGGTGGCACGGCACGGCACCGGCGCAAGCAAACGGGGAGTTTTCCAGGGATCTGCGCCGTTGCCGGGTATGCTTTGCACTGCAGGTGCAAGTACGGCGGCAACATTCTTCTGATCCGTTCCGGAAAAAGTCCCTCCGGTAAACGGCGGGCGGAACCACTCCCGCACAATCCCTTTACCGTCGGCAACGCCGACACGCGACCACAGGTGCTCCGGCAGTTCCGCAAGCACCGCTGCGGTATCCCGGGCAGGCAGGCCGAATTGCCGTTCCAGGAGTGTGCCGACCGCATTGCCATACGGCTGTTCGGGCAGCAGCGGCAGTGCGGCGAGAGCGTCAACCGCATCGGCCGGATCAATCGATCGCGCCACAAGCTGCGGCGTCAACCGGGAGATGAGCATCGCGGCACGGCACTGCACCAGAACCGGCACCACCCACTCCCAGTGGTACGACGGCAGTACCTTCACCAGACGCTCAGGAACGGTTACCGTTGCACCGTCGGCAGGATCACCTTCGGTATGTACCCAGTCAACCGGCAACCGGTATGATGCAACGGTAACCGTATCGACATACGCAGCAAAATTCTCCGGCAGCGGCTCCAACAGGAGGTCCTCCTCCGAAAGCAGCAGAAACGCTTCGCCCCCCCGTGCCCGGAGCAACGCAGTGAATTCTTCGCGTGAGGCGACCTCCACCCGCTCCGCATACCACTGCGTCACGGCATCGTCGCCCCGGTAGAGCGGTTTCCGCACTTTCCGTTCGGCAACAGCAATCCGCTCGTGGACTTCCCGGTTACTCCGGATAAACCGGTAACCGTCACCAATGCGCCCTTCGGCGATTGCTTCACGGACGAACACCTCGACGGCGCGGCTCCGATCGACAGCCTCGCAATCCACACGGCGGTTTTTAATCAGCAGCAGGGTCCTGAAACGGACCTCCTCCCGTACCATCACGCGCCCGCTGTCCGGATCGTACCAGGGATCTTCGTACCGGCAGGTACACTGCCGTGTGAAAAGTTCCTCGATCCATTGTGGTTTGATTGCCGCCGCCCGGGTGCCGTACACCCTGCCGGCAGCAACGATCTCATGAAAGAGCAGCCAGGGAAACTGTTTACGTGCAGTAACCGACGACGGCGAGATCCTGATTTCCGCTGCCCCGATACCCTCGTATATGCCGGAACCGGTACGTACCGCGACACCATGCACCAGTCCGGTAAGAAGACATTTATGAATGGCATCGGCACGCTCGAAAGCAACCGGCGGAAGCCCCGGGGGCATTTCCGGAAATCCGGGAAGATCGTTGCAGATCCTCCGGAGATGCCCGAACGCATCGGTCCACTCGCGCAGCCGAAGCGGCTGGAATCCGTACCGCTCACAAAACGCGCGCAACCGCTTCCACGGTAAGTTCCCCCCGGTACCGCTGATGCTCCGCAGACGGTTCCACACCTTGAGCCAGGTGCAGAAATCCGACCCCTGAACAACAAATTCCGCAGGAAGATGCCGGGTGTCGCCGTCGGGTCCGCAGAGTGGCTCCTGCGCCGAAAGTGCCGCTGCGATGACCATTACTTCAGCAACGACGCCCCTTTTTTTTGCTTCGGTCAACATGCGTGCGACCGGCGGATCAAGCGGGAACCGTGCCATCTCCCGACCGGTTTTCGTCAAGTGTCTGTGCCGGTCGAGAGCACCGATATCCTGCAGCAGGCGATACCCTTCGGCAACGGCAGCCGGAGCCGGACGTTGCGGAAAGGGAAACCGGTATGGATTGCCGGAGTGCAGTGCCGCCATTTTAAGCAGCAGCCCCGCAAGCCCCGCACGCCGGATCTCCGGCGGCGTAAACCGGGGGCGCGAAAGATAGTCGGTTTCAGAATAGAGCCGCACACAGATACCGTCGGATTCCCGACCACATCTGCCGCCGCGCTGATCGGCCGAGGCACGGGAGATCCGTTCAACGGGCATCCGGGTGATTCCCGCTCCCGGATCATACTGCAGCATCCGTGCCAACCCGGTATCAACAACAAAGCGGATTCCCGGAACGGTAAGCGAGGTTTCCGCAATATTCGTGGCCACCACGATTTTTCTTCCGTTTCCCTTTATAAACACCTCCCGCTGCTGCCCGAGCGACAGTCTGCCGTGCAGCGGCAGTACGGTTACCTGCGTCCGTTCCAACCTGCGGCGCAGACGCAGCGTCGTTTCGATCACGTCGTCAACGGTCGGCATGAATACAAGGACATCGCCGGTAGCATGGGCAAGGCAGAGTTCCCCGGTTGCACGAATCGCTCCCTCAATAAAGGAGTCGATACTGTATCCTTGCCAGAGGGAAATAACCGGTTGATACGTGAAGGAAACTTCGTGACGACGGCCCGGAACCGTAATCACCGGAGCACCTCTGAACATACGGGAGAAGAGCCGGATATCCGGTGTTGCCGAAGCGATAATCAACCTAAGCTCAGGCCGTCGGTGGAGCAGGGTCCGCAGATGTCCAAGGAGAAAATCGATCGTGACCGACCGTTCATGCGCCTCGTCGAGAATGATCACCTCGCAACGCTGCAGCTGCGGGTCGGTTGCAAGCGAGGCAAGCAGTACCCCGTCGGTCATATAGACGATTCGCGTGGCGGGACCGACCGTATGGCGATACCGCACCCGGTACCCGATAAGCACTCCGGGAGCTGTACCGGAAAGGGCAGCACCATACTGAGCAAGTGAAACCGCGGCGATGCGGCGGGGTTGCGTTACCGCTATAAGGCCCTGCTCACCGTAGCCGGCTTCCCGACAGATAAACGGCAGGGAAACCGATTTCCCCGAACCCGTTTCCGCAGCCACGACAACCACCTGATGCTCCCGCAGCGCGGTAATGATCTCTTCCCGGTGGTGATATACCGGCAGTGACTGCAACAATGGAAATCCCCTGTGATTATGGCCGGAAGGATACTCCGGCAGGGTGAAAGCGATTCAACCGGAATCAACATTCATTGAATATATCGAAATGATGGGTATCAGGTTGGATTCGGGCACATTCGAATGCCTCAGTGTCCGAATCGCCGTTATTCTGATTATCTACCCGATAACCTCGGTTGCACAAAAAATGCACTTCAGAAGTCCGGCAGGCAAGGAATTATTGGGATGAATGTTTGTGTCAGGATTCAGGAGTCAGAATTCAGAATTAAGGAAATTGGTATGAGGAATCGGTACAAGGAAATCATAAACTGCTACTGCCTAGAATATCTTCTTCCTGATCACCGACGCCGGAGGCAGATTGAAATAGAGGCGGATGAACAGCTCGTAGGATTCCCTGAACGCCTTTGATTTATCCTGACGAAAGTCGATCTCCGTTGACCTGATCGCTTTCTGACGCCAGTTTTTCATCTGGAAAGCAAGCTCCTTGGCGGCGATTCGGAGTTTCATCACCTGCTCGGGGTTTGCACGCCAGGTGGAAATGCGTCGTTCGCTCAGCGATGATTCGGGGGGTTCCTCGTAGAGGGAGTCGGCGACACGGGTTACTTTGGGAAGAGCACTCATGGAGTTATGCGCACCGCAGTACAGGTAGAAAAAACTCCGGAAAAACGACGGGAAATAAGAATCAAGATAGAGCAGTCTCCCCCATCTGCCCCCCTTGAGATACCGTTCATAGAGCATAAGTGTTTCTTCGAATTTTTTTCCCACGCGGTCGAGCACCGATGCCTCGAACGAGGAGATTCTGTAGGCACTGTTGATCCGCTCACGGTAGGTGTGATCCACCCGTTCCCGCCTGGTATCCTTCACATAGCGGTCGTCCACCGGACCGATCGCCCACCCCTCCGAGGTGTGCCCGAACGTCACGAATGCCTCCACGAACTCATCCTTTTCATCAAAAAGAACGGTTACCAGAGGAAGCGGAATGGAAAATGGATGCGGTTTTACCGGTTCTTCGGCAAATGTGGCGGTAAGTATCACCAGAGGAAGCAGTACTGCTATGGTTGTATGACCCTTCATCTCCACCCTGAACCCGGTTGCTCTCTATTTTCTCAGGTGCTGCTTTGGAACCACGAGGGGATGTGTCTGACTGAACTCCGGACGACGGGACTGGTTTTTCCGAATAGATTGTACCATAGAAATCAGTCGCGTTCAATCGCAATGTTTCGCCGTAACGGCAACAACCTTGTCGGGGAAGCTGATTACACTGCGATTCGTACCGCACGGGAAGAAAACATCCACCGAACATCGATCCGGAGCCGGTGCACAACCCCGGCACTCCAAAAATACCGGTATCTATTTGATTTTACAGATATTGCGGTTATAGTGATATACCGAGAGCCGAAACGTATCGTTGGACCCGATATAGATGGTAAGTCCCCATATTGCGGTTGCAATCCCCCCGATCGTGATGATCGGGAACTCCGGTTTCGAGATAAAACCGTCGGCAACCATAAGCCCGATTCCCCCGAGAACGACACCGATTCCGGTTATCCGCCGGGCCCTGAATTTTTTAAACCAGGGTGCACTGGCACTGTTGAGACTGAGAAACCCGCTCATGGTTTTCATGTTCAACTGGGTTTCACCCATGTAGTATTCGATTCTGAAATCACCCGCCCGGCGTGCAACGATCTGTTCGGGATTGTTGCAGAGCGACATGGTAAGAGAGTCCTGCGGCAGATCCGCCGCGGCGCTCTGAGCCACAACTGCAGAAAGAATCCCGGACAGCAGCAGAAATCCGGTAACGATCGTCTTTTTATCGATCATGCGGTACAACTCCCGTGTTAAAGGTAACCCGCCCCTCAGGTGAAGAAAATAACATCGGTATAAACGGAGTAACCAGAAGATACGCATCGGAGTTCCCGGTTCGTGGTGGTGCGTGAGCCCCCTCCAGGTGCGGTGGTACCGGCATTTTCCAATTTCAACTACAGCCATTACAGGAGGTTATGACTAATGGAAGATCATCGCGACGTGGTGCGCCAACAATGATTGCCACGTTCCGCAGCACGCTGCGGCTCTATTCCCGCCAAGCAACTGCTTCGCGCTGCCCGGTACCGGAAACAGCCCTGCGGAATACTTCAGTGGAACAGTGTTACCATATGCTCACCCTGAAATCAGGATATTTTATTTGATTAACCGCTGTAAATATAGTATTTATTGACCGCACTGTCACCCAATGTAAACACTAGCAGAATCCGGTTTGCCCCTCCCCTGATCCGTCCGCGCGTAGTACGGAGCAGCAACTGCCGGAAGAGACATTATGAATCAGGAATTACCCTTTGCCGGGTTTCAGGAATTCATCCGGAATCCCCTCGCATCCGCAGATCAACGTTCTTTTGCACTAATCAAGCGCTGTTTCATTGAAGATCCCTCAGGACCACCGCATCCGTTTGCCACACTTATCCGGAAACTGACGGGAAACCCCGTGCCGCACGAAGAGGCACTCACCTGCTGGAAACAGATACTCAAACATAAAATTTCCCTGCAGCAGAAACTCGGTCGAACCGTCGGCATCCAGACCGCGGCAATCGATTACTTTGAATATCAGTCGCCCGTCGACATGCTCTTCAGGATTCCCGCGACGGTGATACCGGAAAAAAACTCTGCGGCCCCCGGAAGCGTGAGCGAAACGCTGTATGCTCAGAGCGGCTACCATTTTGAGAAACTCAAGGAGGAGATGCTGCGCGCCAAACGGTACCGGCATGCGCTCTCGGTCATCATGCTCGATATCGACCCCTCCCGGAGCGACACCACCGAACCCGGGCAGCCTCCCATCAGCGACAAAGTATTCACCACGATCGTCAACATTATCAAGAAAACCATACGCACGGTTGATTTTCTCTCCCGGATCTCCGATTTCCGTTTTTTTCTCATCCTCCCCAACACCAACCAGCGCGAAGCACGGGAGCTTGCCGAGCGGATCAGAACACAGATTTTTCAGCGGACGTCACGGATCAGTTCTCTGCCTGAGGGCATTCATTCACTCCTCTCGGTAGGTCAGAGTGATGACAGCGATACCTCCATTGATTTTATGAAACGAATCGAACGCCTGCTCGACGAGGCCAAGCAGCAGGGCAAAGCCCCGGGAGTGTTCACCCTCTCCTGATTGAGCGACGGACGACACCACGCAAATCAGACGACACCCGGGCGGCGGCTGCGGCACGCCGTTGCCCCATGCTTCAATTTATTATACGAAACACCTACTGTTGATATTATATTATAGTAATATTAACGCTTAAACGCTGTTACAACCGTGATTTACGAGGTTTTCAAAAAATGGATATTGGCGGGAGAGATTCGAATCAATTTCATATCATTGATATAGCAGGAAAAATAGACCGGTTAAAAGACTCAATCGTTTTAAAATCCTACGTGAACACCCTCCTCGAACGGAATCTTTTCTACGTTGCCATGAATCTTGCCAAGGTGACCTACCTTGACAGCGGTGCACTCAACGTACTGATATATTGCCATAATACCCTCCGGAAGAAAAACGGATCCCTGGCACTGATCGAGCCGAATGAATATGTGCGTGATGTGCTTGAGGTGGTCGGACTGAATAAACTGGTTAAAATTTACTCAACGGAACAGGAGTTCGAACATGAGATCAAGAATGGTTAAACTGTTAGTTGTTGCCGGTCTGCTTATCGCCGGATGCGCCGCCACCAAAGATTTCATCAAACCGAGCCAGGAGGAGATCGACCAGTATATTCAGGCTCATCCCGATCTTCCTGAAATTGACAAATCCTGCATCTACGACGGTCGCTTTGAAATCGGCATCAAACAGGAAACCCTCTATTTTCTGCTCGGTGAACCGATCAAGCAGGAAAAAGTGCAACAGCCGTGGGCGCTGCAGGAAAAATGGATCTACAAAAAAAGACACCAGAAAATATTCATCCTGGAAGACAAACACGTTGTCGGCATTCTTGAAGACGAATAACCGTTTTCTTTTCAGGTTTACAGCATCAGGGCGGGATCTTCCCGCCCGAACTTTTTATCATCAGATCCTCCGCAGCACCAAAACCGCAACAGTAGCAACCGATCCTCATGCATGCATTTGACATCATACTCGCTATTATCGCAGTTGTATTCATCTTTACCGGCATCAAACGGGGGCTCATTGGCGAGGTGATCAGGCTCGCGGCGATGATCGCCGGATGTGTTGTCGCCTTTCTGTATTACCACCAGCTCTCGGCAATCGCACCGATCAGCCGACTCCCGGTACAGCAGCATATCCGCAACGGTGTCTCCTTCATTGTAATTTACGTTTCCTGTGCCGCGGCAATCATCATCGCGGGATGGTTCATCAAAAAGGTGGTTCACCTTACGCCGCTCGGACTGGTCGACCGTCTTGTAGGCGGTGGTATTGGCCTGCTCAAGGCGCTGCTGATCGCCTATGTCGCCTGCCTCTCGATTTCATCGCTGCCGCTGCAGCGGATCCGCAGTGATTTCAGAACATCGGTGGTCTTCCGTGCCTATTCAACCATGCCGGAGTTCTTTTCGCTTAAAAGCCTGTTGAAAAAAAAGTCGAAAATGGTTACCATATTCGGGAAACGTCCCCCGGTCTCCCCGGCGCATCAGGAGCTATCGCGGGCAAAAAAGAAGTTTGACTCATTCAAAGCCGTGGTCGACTCCGCCAAAAAAGCGCAACCGGCCCGACAGGACAAGTAATGGAACTCCTGCTCTCTGTTTTCGCGGTTGTCTTCGGGTTACTGTTCGGTTCATTTTTCAATGTGCTCATCTGCAGGATACCCGAAAACAAATCGATACTCTGGCCCGCTTCGCACTGCACCAGGTGCAACACGCCGCTCAAACCGTGGCACAATATCCCGGTCGTGAGCTACCTGTTTCTCCGGGGAAGGTGTGCCTTCTGTAAACAACCGGTTTCCCTGCAGTATCCGATTGTCGAAACGGTTACCGCCGGCGCCGCACTCGCCATTGTCCACCTGCTGATCGCTCCGCGGCTTCCGGTGACAACGGAGCACCTGCCGGCCCTGATCCTGCAGGTAGTCTTTCTTCTCTTACTCATCCCCATCTCGGTTATTGATCTTCGCCACTACATCATTCCCGACCGGTTCTCGCTCTCACTCCTCGTTCTCGCGATAGCGGTATCGTTTTTTCCCGGCCCCCTCACGCCGCTTGAATGCCTCTTCGGCATCCTCGCCGGCGGAGGATCGCTGTACGCCGTGGGATGGATCGGCGCGGTGCTGCTCAAAAAAGACGCGATGGGCGGCGGTGATATCAAGCTGATGGCGGCAGCGGGAGCGCTCTGGGGCCCGCAGACGGTGCTGCTCGCCATTATCTTCGGCGCGCTTATCGGATCGGTGTACGGCGTCGCACTCACGCTCCTCCGGAAAATCAACACCGAGCACCAGATTCCCTTCGGACCATTTCTGGGCGGCGGTATCTGGATCGCGGTTTTTTACGGTACGCGGGTGCTCAACTGGTATATTACGTTCGTGACGAGCACGGCCGGGCGGTAATACCCGAGAAACATGCCGTTTTCCAACTACCAGCCGGTATAAACGTTCTTTTTTACAGACTAACTGGTAATTGACCAGTGAAGGCGTACCTGCTATCGGGGTGAATCCACCCCCACCCCTGGCCCCTCCCCCGTTTACGATGGAGGGGTAATGGTCATAGTATGAACCTTCCATTGTCAAACAACGTTTTTGTTATCGTAACAGCCTGCTATTTTCAAGACAGACGATACTTCATTCACTGCACAAACGGTTTCGTAACCGGTAACCATCACTTTCCGAAGGACACGCGCTCATGACCTCCCCCACCGAAAACAGCAACCCCTCGCTCGCCGTCCTCATCGACGCCGACAACGCCAATCCGTCGATCATCGAAGGCCTCCTTGCCGAAATCGCCCGTCTCGGTATCGCAAGTGTCAAACGTATCTACGGCAACTGGACCACCAACCAGCTGGGTTCCTGGAAAGAGGTCCTGCTCGAATATTCAATACAGCCGATCCAGCAGTTCGCCTACACCACCGGCAAGAACGCCACCGACAGCGCCATGATCATCGACGCGATGGATCTGCTGTACACCGGACATTTCAGCGGATTCTGCATTGTCTCAAGCGACAGCGATTTCACCCGTCTGGCCTCGCGCATACGGGAATCGGGGCTTCGGGTGTACGGGTTCGGCGAGCACAAAACCCCCAAGGCATTCGTGAGTGCCTGCGACCGTTTCATTTACACGGAAGTGTTCAGTAAAAAGCCGGATACCCAGGAACCATCGGTGATCAAACGGGCCACCGCCAAGGAGCTGCGCAACGATACCCGCCTGCTCACCATGATCCGCGACGCGATTGCCGCCAACAGTGAATCGGAAGGTTCGGACTGGGCACAGCTCGGCCCGGTGGGAAGCTTCATGAACAAAACCGCCAACGACTTTGATCCGAGAAACTACGGATTCTCGAAACTCAGCGATCTCATTGCCGCCATCGGCCTTTTCGAGATCGAACGACGGGAGCACCGGGTGTTCGTAAAGGACAAGCGGCGCAAGGGCGGCGCGTAGGAAGTGCGGCTGCCGGCCGGGGCAGCGTGTAACGGAATACCTGCCGCACAAAAAAAAGAAAGAGATGAGCAGCCACTCATCTCTTTCGCCGGTAAAAGATCCTGCCGTGATACGACAGTATCATGCAACGTTATTCAATTCGGATTCCTCCATCTCTTCAATCGCCGTTTTTTTACGACCGCCTTGCGTAACGGGGAAAAGCCGGTTCGCATTCGTCCGGCCGATCTCGCCGCAGGCTTTGTAGTAGATGAAATTGTACCGGTCCGCATACTCCTTTCTTGCAAGCCGTTCCAGCGCCCTGCACCGGTTTTCCTCCAGTACGCTCTTTTCGTATGCCTCCCGTGCAGCGTTGAATTTTTCAAACGACGCAGTGAGTTCACCCGCCGCGATGGTCAGATCACCGTTTTCCGCGACGACCTCGTTAAGCCGGGAAATCGTCCGGGTGACTATCTCCGCCTTTCGCCGCCACGGCACGGAGACGACCGGTGTGAAGATACTGCCGGGAAATACCTTCTCCAGGATCAGCTCGTTTCCGGAAATCCAGTCGTGTTTCCGGCAGGTGAAAAACACCGACCGGATTGCATCCCCCAGCTCCGCATCGGCAAACCGAACGCCGTCGTAGTCGGCACAGCGCTGTGAGGCCGCTTTCCCCTCCTGTTCAGCAACGCCTTTCAGATCATTCATTTCCTTACTGACCATATCCGCATACTTCCGCGCACCGTTTCCCTCACGGTCGCAGAGACGACAGAGGCGTTCCCCGCTGTTGAGCAGAGAGTTGACCGAGACGGTAGCTTTGAGTAGATGTGACATACATCCTCCTTTTTAAAGATTGTTGGTTTTCCGATCCGGATGTTCACCGGTCGGGTTCATCTGTTCCTGTCTGTTACGACACCGCTCACCGAAAAAAGTTCCAAAAAAAAACAACTTTTTCAAAAAAAAGTTACAAAACGTTCCGAACCCCCGAAACCGGAGTGAATCGCGCGATTTTAAGGGGTGGAACATGGGTGCACCGCAACGGTGACCGGGCGCGGCGGCGGCAACAGGCAGGTACTCAAACGGGACAGTGCGCGCACACCTTTTAAACCGGGCTGCCCGAAGATGCAAGGGCGCTCCGACTCCCGGAAACCCGGCAGTTCAAACGGGGGATCGTACTCAGGGGAACGGGAGCGCTGCGATGCAAAGGGAACGGGGCGCGCAAAAATATTCTCACCTTTTCCCGGCGGGTGGACGGAACCACCGCAACGTTTTCCCGTCCCGCGGAACAAACGGGCGAAGGAGGTAAATAATTTTCCGGCGCGCTGCCCGAACCGGCACGGCACTCAAAAATTTTTTTTTATCCCACGGCTCAAACGGGCTAACCTGCCGGGAAATTCTTCCGGCAGCCGGTGCAATCGCGGTAAAGGATGTGAAGAAGAACAGATTCCCCGGTACAAACGGGCGGAGACGATACAGCGCTGCCAAGGATCCCGGTACAAACAAAAAGCGCCGTTTGAAATTTCCGCACCACCCGGTGCAGACAGACAGCGCCGGGGGCGCTCTCTCAGGTGCGATGCGATCAACCGGGAGCCCTCACCGGTGTACCGGGCAGTACACGACCTCTTTCGGGCTATTTGACTCCCGCATTTTTTGCAACATATATTATTTATGGAATCCGTGTACACGATCTTTGTTACTCAGGATCCGCTTCATTTTTCAAATTATCATTTTTTTTATCGTATACCATCAAACAGCTGCCATCATCGCCCCGCGATCAAAGCACCTGTTTCACGCCCGAACCTCCGGACGCGACGGAGGAAAGGTGCGTCCAAAGCAAAACCATCGCCGGTCCGTCAGGTACCGACGGCCTTTTCTGTCATCAACACACGGGCAGGGCAACTTCCCTGTTCAAATCTTCCTCATTTGCATTCACTGAATTCCATTATTTATATAAAAGTACGGATTCCGCTTCATATCCGCTCAAATGACATCGCTTCATGAAATTGCCGTAAAGGAGGTATTGGTGCCTGCAACAGCTACTGTACACGAAACGGATTTTACGCCTGACTACTACTACCGGAAACCGGAATCGACCGACTGGCCACTTATATGGGCACGGAAATTCAGGAAAGATCTTCAAACTCTCCAGAAAACCGGACATGGGTATACTCCGATTATCAGAAAATTCATTGCGGTGCACCCCGGCCCTCCGAAATATACCCTGCCGGATACCGTTATCTCTTTCATCAATAATGCTCCAGGCCGGGAGCTTATTCTATTTCGTGATGCCCTCGAAATATTTTTTACCCATACAGTGCCGAATAGAGCGATCACCAATGCAATCAGGTCAATCGATCCCACCGAACCGAACCGTCAATCAGACGACAACCGCACTGCAACGAATCTCACAAGAAACAAAAGCGACACCGGAGACCGGATAAACCTAGTCGATCCAGGCAGTGGATCTGAATGCAGGAAACCATTCCATCAGCCTGCAGAAGCCGGTACGAAAAAAAAGATAGTCGGCCCTATAGCAATGAACACTCCAAGTGAAAAGAAAGAAAATAGCACCAACGTAACTTTCGAAACACCTTCAAAACCAATCAAAAAAACATCAGCGGCCAAACTTCCGCAAAATAAGAATTTTCCCGTAAAATCCGAACATAAAAACAACGTGACAGCTCTCCAGCGGAACCTCCTCGATCAGCTCTTGAAAGAATTAAAAGTCCGCAATTACAGTAAAACTACGCAAATAAATTACACAGATTGTGTAAGAAAATACCTGTATTACCTCAAGCGGGGGCCCGGCCGCGAGGACAATGAGATTTTAAAAGACTACTCCGTTTTTCTCAGAAATGAATCAGGCTATGCACCACGGACGGTGAACCTTCACTGTGCCGCGCTATCCTTTTTTTACGAACATGTCCTGGGAATCACCGACATTCCCGGCCTGAGTATCCGAATGAAAACCGGACGGCAACTTCCGAAGGTATACAGCTACACCGAAATCGAAAAAATGATTGCGATGGTGACAAACCCGACCCATAAGTTATTGCTTCTTATCACCTACGGTTGCGGATTACGGCGTGACGAGGTGAGAAATCTCAAAATTTCCGATGTCGATTTTGATAGGAATCTTATCTGGGTGCGTTCCGGCAAGGGGAATAAGGACAGGCCGGTAATGCTGGATGATTCAATAAAAAAGCTTTTAGAGACGCACTGCAACAGTAATCCGAATGCCAAATGGCTATTTACCTCCTCCCAAACCGGTAAAAGACTGACACCTCAAACCATTTCAAAGATTTATTACAATACTTGTGATAAGGCCAAAATAAAACGCAAAGGAGGAATCCATTCACTACGACACAGTTTCGGTACCCATCTTCTTGAAAATGGAACGGATCTTCGCTATATCCAGGCATTGCTCGGGCACGCGAGTTCGAAAACAACTGAAATTTATACGCATGTTGCAGCACATCGTTTGTCTGAAATTCGAAGTCCAGTGTCAAAAATAAGGTTCTAGAGTAACAAAGGATCAACCATACAGGTAGATCCTTTATTAGTTTATGGTATAAAGGATAAACCTTTTGCCCTTTTTTAAGCATTTTGTGGAAGGTTTATCCTAGCACTAGTTGTGCAACATTCTTAAGCTGTTTTGAAAGCATGGCGCGAGGAAAAGAGATTGTTTAAGAGTTTGAATATGATAAAACAAATAATATGTTGTATATCAACATTGATTTATTTCGGCAATATATATGGCGATGACAAAGATGATAACGTTTCCTTTTCGATGTTTTCATTTGAATTTTATAACAATACAAATATTGGTTTAAACATTCTAAGTACAGGCAGGTACTATTTTAATAACAGATTAGAAATTGAATACCCACCTGCGCTAACTTTTAATATCACCATTGTTGACAAATATAATAACAATAAAAAGAATTTATCTCTATCAACTTTATATTCTTTTTTATTATCACAGACTACATTCGAGTGGGAAGATAATATCCTAGGCAAAATACTCCTTCCTTTGTCATTAGCGATGTCAACTTATAGGTTTACCCCAAAAGGATCTGGGAACATTTTTAATGTTCAGGATAGTGCAGGGCTTAGTGTTACAGGCTCATTCTATGTAAGAAATAATTTAGATATTAATATATTCCACAGAGTAAAGTGGTTTTCATTATATCCAGGATGTGGTATTTCAGTTAAAATATCAAGCTCAAATGGTTTTGAATTTAAGGAATTAACGGCGACTACTGGTGTGAGCTATACAAACAATTTTATATTACTTCAAGATACTGACAGGTATTTAAGTGTTTATTTAAAATTTGCCTTTACTGGATTAATTTAAACATAGGAATGTTAAAATTTACAAAGAATTAATTTCGATCAAGATCGCGCCAGAAGAAAACAGCTTAAGAACGATGCACAACAAACGCATACAGCTCCGCTCCTTAAGGTCGCTCCGGCCTTCGGCAAATGGTTCGGCCAATGCTCTCGCCTGCTCCAAGGGGTATTCCGCAATTCAAGTTCCGCATTCGCTCCACTTGACTTGCATAATTCCTCCTTTCCGCGACGGCGACAGCATCGTCCAAACCACTTCTGTATGCGTGGTCGTTGTTTGCAATACCAAAACCGCTCCAAAGACATTATAATGGGGCGCAAATACAAAATAAAAGATAAATGAATCAACAATAAGAGTAATAAATGGACTTTTTTGAAAAGATTAATAACCACAAATATCTTTATTTAACGGAAATCGGCGAACCCGAGGAAAATGAACTTCGTTTGCTAATAGAAGAAGGCCAAGTTACTGGACCAATTAAAAATGTACAAGTCGGAAAGGTTGAAATAGAAGGGTGTAGTGAAATTAAAATAACTGAAGATAGTTGTGTTTATGAAGTGCATTTTGAAAGCTATATTGGATATTCAGTATTAAATGAATCATTTACTTCAGGAGATGATTCTGAAAATTATGAAGGACACTTATTTCGGATTTACTCGAGATCACATTTTATAGATTATTTGAAAAAAGCTTCTTTTGCAGATGATGATTATCCAGGCACATATAAACATTATGGTTTTGTATGTTCAAACCACATAGTACATATAGCTTCAATTAAAGAACCAAATATCAAACAAATAAAAGGGACCTAAAATACAAAGGGTAAAATGAAAATTAAATGCGCCCCATGAGGAATAAGGAAACGGAGCGGTTTTGGTACTGACCAACAACAGCGGCAACCTGCCATACCAAGAATAAAGTTCCACTGCGTTACACTTTACTCTTGGTACAGCAGGTGAGTGCCGCAGCCCGTTATAGGCAATACCGCGCCAAGACAGAAAGAAATTAGAATGGAAAAGTGGAATTATCTTAAATTCCCCGCGCCCCAAAAAGCCCGCCGTCCATGGCGGGCTAAAGAGAGGAAAAAATGAAAATCAAAATAATCCAAGTTGAAAACTATAGGCTACTTAAAAATTTCTCTATTGATATTGAAAAAGAGCTTTCTCTTGTCATTGGTAAAAATAATTGCGGTAAAACATCATTACTATCTGTGATTGAGAAGTTTTTAAATGGTAACAGTAGCAGTTTTACCTATGAGGATTTCAATCTCGATTTTAAAGAAGATATAATTGGAACAATAGAAAAAGATGTTGATGAAAAGTATCGTCCTATTGGCATTAAAATGAAACTATTCATTGAGTATGCAGACTCGGACAATCTCTCCAATATCAGTAATTTAATGATGGATCTCGACCCTGATAATAATTCAATAATACTATCCTTTGAATATGTTTTAACTACTGATAAAATTAAAAAGCTTAAAGAAGATTTTGAATTATTTAGTAAAGGCGAGTCAGGAAAGGCAAAACCAAAAGATTTAAGATTTTTCCTGAGAAACAATTATTCTTCTTATTTCCAAATTTACAAGAAAACGATAGATCCTAAAGACTCCACTCGATTCATTGATATTGAGAAAGAAAAAATACAACTAAATAATGTAATTAACTTTAAATATATCAATGCCAATAGAGATGTATCGAACAAAGATGCTGAGAATTCGTTGTCAACTCAATCATTTCGTATTTATGAAAAAATAGAGACAGATGAAAGTCATAATGCCAAGATCAATGATTTTAAAAACGTTTTATATGACACAGATGAATCCCTTGGAACTGTTTATGAAACTATTTTTAAAGAAACTATTGATAAAGTCAAAAAATTTGGTGGTTTAAAACCAGACGAAACATTAATAAAAATCACTTCTACTCTTCAACATAAAAACTTACTTCAAGGCAATACAACGGTTGTTTATAAACATGATGCAAATGAACTTCCAGAAAGTTATAACGGTTTAGGGTACATGAATTTAATAAGTATGATTTTCGAGATAGAAATTTTACTTAATAAATTTAAGCGAAAAAAATCAGAAACACCGGCAGATATAAATTTACTTTTCATAGAAGAACCGGAGGCTCATACTCACCCACAAATGCAGTATGTTTTTATTAAGAATATAAAGTCTTTACTAAAAGAAGGAATAATCAGAGAAGATGGTGAAAAACGAGAATTACAGTACATAATAAGCACTCATTCTTCTCATATTGTAGCAGAAAGTAATTTTAATGATATTAAATACCTTAAAAGAGAGAAAAATACAGTAATTGCAAAAAACTTGAGAAGTCTGGAAGCCGAATATGAAAAAGACGGACAGGAAGAAAACTATAAATTTCTAAAGCAGTACCTAACTCTTCAAAGATCAGAAATATTTTTTGCAGATAAAGCAATTTTTATCGAGGGTGACACCGAAAGAATACTATTACCTGCAATGATGAAAAAGATTGATCAAGATGAGCAGGATAATCCCTTATTGTCACAAAACATTTCAATTATTGAAGTTGGAAACTATTCTCATATTTTTGAAAAGTTTATAGATTTCTTTGGCATTAAATCTTTGATAATAACTGATATTGACTCAGCAATGTCAAAAGAGAAAATGAATGAACTAAAAGATGCTGAAAAAGATGAAAATAAAAAGAAGAAAATCAAACAAAAAGTAAGAGTATCTGATCCTAATGCAACCATTACAACAAATGAATCTCTTAAATATTTCTATGATACAGATGGGGCTTTAGATAGTTATAATAATAAAGAAATTGCAGAAATGACTTTAGAAAAGATTGCGTACGCATCTGAATTATTAACAAGAAGAGAATTAAAGAAGTGGGTGAATAACTCATGTGGGTATTTACTTTGTGTGTATCAAACAATAAAAACTAATATAGATAATCCTGGGTATCATGCAAGGAGTTTTGAAGACTCATTTTTTCATATAAATCGCCAATTTATTATCAATAATATGGACTCTTTTAAAAGTTTAAAAAACATTTCATATTTTAATGAAAAAGCAGGATCAGATTATGCGAAAGATGCTTATGAATTAGCTGAAAGTTGCATAGATAAAAAACCGGCATTTGCAATAGAGATACTATTGAACAGTAAGACTGATGAAAGAAATGGCAAGGAATATTCTGACTGGCAAATACCGGCATATATAAAAGAGGGGCTCCTATGGCTGAAAGATTAAACCTCGAACCAGAAGTACAGGCAATACTGCAACATATAGATAATGGCAGGAACTTCCTTTTAAGTGGTGGTGCCGGCAGTGGAAAAACATATTCTTTAGTTCAATTGATTAATCAGCTTATAATTGAAAATCCGAATAAAAAAGTAGCATGCATGACCTACACAAATGCAGCTGTAAAAGAAATTGAAGAACGCGTTAATCATAATAACTTGAATGTATCAACAATACATGATTTTTTGTGGGATAATATAAAACACTTTCAAACGGAATTAAAAACTGCAATAATTGAACTCTTGAAAGACGAAAACTCTAAGATAAAACCCTCGGATGATGAAACAGTTAGTGATTCATATTTCGATACTCTTTCTGAAGGCATACAATATAAAGAATATCTCAAGATTAAAGACGGAATTATATCTCATGATGAAGTATTAATTGTCGCAAATCACATGTATAAAAAGCATCCAAAGCTCTGCGATATTCTTAAAGATAAATTCCGGTTTATTCTTATTGATGAGTATCAAGATACAAGTAAACATGTTGTTGAAATTCTGCTAACTCACCTTAAGCAAAGTAAAAAGAAAAATGTTGTTGGTTTCTTTGGTGATGCCATGCAAGCTATTTATGAGGATGGTATTGGGAACCTTGATGAGTACAAAGGTAACGATAATGATAAGGTTAGAGAAGTAAAGAAGGTTCAAAACAGAAGAAATCCACAAAGTGTAATTAATTTAGCTAATCTGCTAAGAACCGATGGAATTACACAAGAACCATCTAAAGATGTTAATGCCCCTAATATGCTAAATAGCTCAATTAAATACGGCGATATTAAGTTCTATTATTCAAGAAGTAATCCAGACATTGAAGAAGTAAAGACTTTTATCAGATGGGACTTTAAGGATTCTAAGAAATCAAAAATATTGAATCTCACACATAACCTCATTGCCCCAAAGGCTGGGTTTCCGATTTTGATGGATATATATGATAAGGATAAAATTCTTGATTATGTGAAACGCATTAAGAAGTATATAAAAGAATCAGGGATCAGCATCGATTCAAATCAGAAAACATTAGGTGATGTCATTTCAACATTATCAATCGGAAAAACTGGTGCAGAGCTCAAAAAGGTTAGTCCAACAAAAGGAATGCAAGAATTTATTGATGCAAATACGGAATTGTACAATTCTGCAAAAAAGATTTATTACGATAGTATCGCTAAAATTTATTTAGATAAAGATCAATTAATAGATGACAAGAAGCAAGACCAAGAAGAAGTAAATAAAAAAGGGTCAAAACGCGACGACCTTATTAAGCATTTGTTTAAGATACAAGACAGTATAACTCTTTATAGTAATGGACAATTTAATGAATTTATCAGATCCACGGAATATAAGATAAAAAGCATAAATGATAAGAAAACCCTAAAAGATCAAATTGAGCACTTGGTAAACGCTAAGGGTATAACCATAGAAAATGCAATTGAATTGGCAGATAAATATGGCATATGTAAAAAAGATGACAAATTAAAGCGATTTATCAATGACAAGCAGTATGTGTATGACAGAGTTAAAACTGTAGACTTTTCTGAATTTCAAAACTTGTTCAATTATTTAGAAGGTTTTACTCCATATTCAACTCAGCACAAAACAAAAGGCTCTGAATTTGATAATGTATTAGTCATTTTGGATAATGGCGGATGGAATAATTATAACTTCAATGGTTTCTTTGAGAAGAATTGTTCAGAAAGCATAAACAATAGAACAAGCAAAATTTTCTATGTCTGTTGTACCAGAGTAAAGGAAAACCTTGCTGTGTATTTTCAAAATCCTTCCGCAATAGCTATTTCAACAGCAAAAGAATGGTTCGGTGAAAATAATGTAGTGAAGATATCTTCATGATCAAACCCAAATCATTACATATACAACTAAAATACAAATATGCAGAAATGAAGAACAGCCTCCGCACGTCCTGTTCTCCGGCGGTGGGGCGCGAGGATTTTAAGGAACTTAAAACCGAAGATGGCGCGGTACAGCCTATAACACTTAGGGTTCTTTCCGAAATACCTTCCCCCACAACCAACGAACAGGTTCCGATTCCATTTCGGAAAGAACCTGTTGAACGAAGCCGCGTAGCGTGTTCGCGAAACTGCTTATTATATAGTATGGAAATTCAATGGCT
>JBNLDC010000057.1:0-53009 GCA_050304135.1 Chitinispirillaceae bacterium
TACGCTTAAAGAATCGAAGATGACAAAAACAGTCTGCCTTTCGAATGATTTCAGGGCAAGTCCGGTTCAAACCCCAAAAAAGCAATATCTATCAGTCCCGCTGAGCGGGATCAGGATGAGCGGAATCGACAATCTGATACCTGAGTAGTTACATTTTTTCTTTTGTTTTCACTCAGAAAACACTTTGTTGGATTATGGTATGGATTATTAAAGGAAAAGAAATAATATTGTAATAGAGATTATATTATCCTGTCAAAATTGCCAAAACTCGGTAGAGAGACAAAATGCATTACATCCTGATAACACTGCTTACGTGTTTAATATTAACAAATACAGTATTTGCAGGCAACCCAACGGAGCAGTCGACTGATCTTAAAAAGGCTGTAACGGCAAATTCCACACAGTCGACCCACCAGGTAATCGTTTGGGCTATTGATGGATGCACACTGGATACAGTCAATAATTTTTCAATAGTTTTTACGAAAGCATGGTACCTTAAGGAAGGAGCCGGTGACACAATAGCTATAGGCAGCGGAAGCCCTTTCTCTTTTGAAATATTCTCGCCGGAATCGCCTGACGCCGTTGGTGTAAATTTCCAGATATTTGAAGCTGAAGGTTATGCCCCCTCTCCAAGATATGAGTTTTTTAATGACAACGTCGATCCACAGGTACTGACCGTCAAATTGCAGGCGGATTGGCGTGGCCCCGGAGGTGTCCATTTTTTTGTTGGCGACAGCTCTTATAAACCACTGGATAGCGTAGACATCTACACTAAAACATATTGGAACAGCGCAGCCAGTGGTTCCACTTATTCTACAGGATGGGCATATCTATACGAAGATAACACTCATCCCACATCCAATTATTGTGCCGGTAACGGTTCACATACCTTCTTTTTCTGGAGACCCGGATTTAAATGGATGGAAAAGACAATAGATATTACAACATCCCAGGATACTACTTATATATTCATGGCCCGGGAACCGGAAGGTAATCATGTTATTTATGGAACTATTGTTGATTCCGCAGGCAATCCGCTCAAAGATGCATTTTTAACTTTATACACATACGTTCACAATTATACCGATTATTATTCATACGGAACTACCGACTCCGACGGGCGGTATGAAATCAGTTACCCTGTTATTCCTGATACGACTGAACAAGTTGGATATCTATCGGTATATGGAGAGAAACAAGACATTCCCGATACTACCGATTTTTATCAATTCAAGATTGATAATCATTCATTACTACTTCCTGACTCTTCTTTACAGCTTGATTTGATAGTCCCTTATAAACGTTATGCTGTAGGCACTTCGTCAGAAAAAAACAATGCCGAACCAGTAAAAAGAAATACGCTATTCAAGATAACCGGAGATTACATTGAGGTGTCAGGTACTCGTCGCGGGGAACTGCAGTTCTTTGGTATTGACGGGCGCATTATACATAGAAAACAGGTTTCCCCCAACAATCGGAGAGTGCCGTTTCCGAGGGATCTGAAAGCATCAACGTTACTGATAGTTGTGTATAATGATGGAGAAAACTCCTGCTGCAAGCTACTTCACCACTTTGGGAAGCACTATAAACAATCGGTATGGAAAAAAGGATATTATTAATCCGGCAATTAAAAACCGGAACTATTGTTTGACATAATGTATTTTTAAGCATGAAAATAACCGATGCTCGAAAACTCGATAATTCTACCCGTTCCTATCTCAAATCCAGAGCAAATGAGCTTCACAAATCCGGTGTCAGTTACAGAAAAATCGGTGCAATTCTCGGAATTACTACTACAACGATTGCACGTTGGCTTCATTCTTCCACGGGGACTTATAAGAAAGCCTACAAGGTCAGAGGAAGGAAATCTGGTGAAAAAAGAACACTTAGCGTTCAACAGGAGAAAGAAATCCAGAAACTGATTCTGGATAAAACTCCCGAGCAGATGAAGCTGCCATTTGCCTTGTGGACGAGAAAAACGGTGAAGGATCTTATGTATCAGCGGACTGGAACCAAGATTCCTATCCGAACCGTGGGTGAATATCTGAAACGTTGGGGTTATACACCTCAGCGTCCTCTGAAAAAAGCCTACGAACAACGACCTGAGGATGTAAAAAAGTGGCTTGATTCCACGTATCCTCAGATTCAGGAACGTGCAAAAAAAGAAAAGGCTGAAATTCATTGGGGCGATGAGACAGGAGTCACCAATGAGCTTCACAATGGAAGAAGCTACTCTCCAAAAGGAGTTACCCCGGTTGTCAGCGTTCAGGCTAAACGATTGTCGGCAAGCATGATATCCACCATTACCAATCAAGGTAAGGTACGTTTTATGATTTATAAAGGCGGAATGAACGTTGATATATTTAAACGGTTTCTGACACGATTGATTAAAGACGCGCCAAAGAAGGTATTCCTGATTGTAGACAATCTTAGAGTTCATCATGCAAAGATTCTTAAAGAGTGGCTGGAAGTAAACAAGGAACACATTGAACTGTTCTTCCTTCCATCGTATTCACCGGAACGGAATCCGGATGAGTATTTGAATGGTGACTTGAAAAGCAACCTTGCATCAAAACAGATACCGCGAACATCTGTTGATATGTATGGTAATGTCATTTCACACATGAGAAAGCTCCAAAAGTCGCCAGAGCATGTAAAAAAGTTCTTTAAACATCCGGCAGTAAAGTATGCCGCGTAGTCATATTTAATTGCCGGACTAATATTATATAACATTTCCTAATGGAGATATTGAGATCTATTTTTTATACAGAAATGGTAACATTTTATATGGTACCTATGTGAAATCTGTAAATTTACCCTGGATGGAAGAGATGTTTTCAGATGGAACATATTATAACGAATACGCCAAAGACGATAAGACACATTGGGGGGTTTTCCTCATTTCTGGTAGTACAATCGAATATGAGCGTTGGGTGTCACCGAATGGGATGGGTGCAACTCCTGTCTACCGCTACACTGGTACAATTTTAAATGACACCACCTTTCAAATGTATTCATCCTGCTGTGTAGACGGGACGGATGAAAATCCATATAACTATGTATTCAAGTTTAAACAATTTCGTTCCAAACCCGACAGCACCTGTTCCTTCATCCCATAGAAAAAATGAGTTGCTTTGCTAACGCACGGGTGCCCTGGGTGAACCCCGTGTGTCAGTGACGTCCACGTCAGTACCGAAAGAAATGAGCGTAATGTAAACCGGGAAGATTACTAACGCACCGTACCCGATCTCACGCCGATTTTAAGCCGGTAATTGAGAGGTGTGCTGTTTTTCTCCGAAACGGTAACCAAACCGATATAGGTGCCATTACCGACGATACGGCCTCGGCTGTTGCGTCCGTTCCAGTAAACGGTGACAGTGGAAGTGTACCAGGGGGAATCTTCAGGTGCATCTTTCTTTGCCACCAGTAATCCCACTTTGTCATAAACAGTCAGTTGCACCCTGAACAGAATATCATTTCGTCCGCGCACAAACGGATCCACCCTGATGCCGAACGATTCTTTTAACGGGTCAAAGGGATTCGGACTGCCGATAACGGTAAATTCCGGTTGAACATGCTTGAGGTCCAGCAGGACGTTCCGGTTGTCGGGATTGTCCTGTATATTTCCGTTCAGATCGGTAATTGCCCCTGCAGGATTTATGTGCACCGAATCTCCCTGCTGCGGATACCGTGTATCCGACAGCGGTGCAGTAGTGATAAATGTTGCATTCGTTACCAATTGTTGTTGCGACTGGAGGTTGGTCAGGACCGCTTCACCACCGGTAGCATGCACGAGCACAAACGGTTGCGTGGAGGTGATCGTCTCTACCGGTTCTGAAAAGGTAACATGCAGAGTATCCGGCGAGGCGGTGAGTGAATCAAAAACAGCCGGGTGGAACTCAGCGGTCAGCAGTACCGGTGCGGCACTGTCACTGCAGCTGCCGCTCTGTGTGGTTTCGGAAAATCCGATGGTAAGCTGGTAGCTCATGACACCACTGGTGGCCACGGGCAGGGGGGAGGTGAACACCGTTGAAAGATCAAGCTGCAGCAGGGTACTGTCGGCGCTGCCGTAGGTCAATGCGGCTCCGGAAATATCCCCGGAAGACAGCCCTTTAATCCAGGTGATTTTAAAGCTGCAGTCTTCCTGCATGCAAGGCCGGTCAAATCTGAAGTTTGCCCGATCGACTATGCCGTCGGCATCGGGATCGGTGTACCATGTGGCGATTACTTTCGGCGGAGCTTTTCTTATCAGAATCGGTACCGGCCGGTTGAGCGGATGTGCATGGTTGGCAAATCGATCGGTTATATTGCCGGTAGGGGCAAGACGAAGACTGTCGCCGGGAGCCGGTGTGTAGATGTCTGCGGGAATGAATGCCACCAGGGTATCAAAACGAACGGTGAAGGAATCGATGGTCAGGGTACGTTCTTCACCGGCCGATGGTTTGAGAAGGAGCGAAACACCGACAATCTTCTGTTCGTCAATAGGTTCCGAAAAGGTAAGGAAGAAGGTGTCCGGGCCGGTGCCGCCGTATTCCGGCATAAGCGCACTCATCAGCAGCGGACCGACGCTGTCGGCGATATCAAAACGGGCGACGTCGTTCGGTTGCGCAAAGGTGGTATCGAAAATGTAACTGGTACCGAGACTCGGTGTACCTTTAAAGGTAGTGGACAGTGGTGCGAACGGGGTTGCCGGAACCACGGTGATGTGGGTTGAATCGGCAGGGTCGAGAGTAAGGCCGCTTCCCGGGATGACCACTCGCCGATTGTTGCCGACCGGCTCCGGCCAGTACAGCACCACCGAATCAGGGAGCTTCACCAGCGGGGTGGTATAACGGATCTCCGCACGGGTAACCTGACCGTAGCCATTATCAGTAAAGTATGCTGCCGCTACGACCGGATTCTGCACCAGATTCGGCTTGGGCGGTCTGGATATGAGGAAGGAAACCTGACCCTGCTGAGTGGGATCGGACATCAGCTGGAAGGTGATGGTGTAAAATCCTACCGCGAGGCCGGTGATGATACTGGTATCGATCGTCAGGATATTGCTGCTGTTCGAAACGTAAATTCCCCCGTACGACAGACCATTGGGCAGCAGTTCCGGCTGGGCAAACTGAGGGCCTTCAATGAAAAAATTAACTGCAGCATCAACTGTATCCACGTCGGTCTCTCCCGCATTGCACGCAAGACCGTTCTGCGAGATCCGCTCGAACAGGTCGAACTGCATCTGTCCTTGCGCCGGGGTTGTTTTCACCCAGAACAAGCGGGCCGAGGTGGTAAGGTTGATGGAGGTTTGCATGAGGAAATTCGAACCGCAGCAGTTGCGCTCGGTGAAAAACAGTTTGAAGCTGTAGGTAGTACCCTGCGTCAGGCCGAGGGTGTCAAGATCGACCGCTCCCTCCGAAGCTCCGTGCACACCACCAAGGTCCACCACCAGTTCGCTGTCGATAAATACCCATACGTCGTCATCACCACGAAAGTAGAACGTCTGGCCTTTGTGATACTCAAACTGGGCTGCGAGTTCCATCGTGAAATGGATATTGTTCGGCGGGTTGCCCGGATCGTCGTTCAGATTGTTGTTGGGGTTGAGGACGGTCCGTTCAGGATCGAGGTAAAGAAAATCGTCGAGCGGAAAGAACTCTGAAGTATCGTACTCGTAGATGCCCTCTTCGTTGGCGGTAAGAGTGAGGTTGTAACAGGTTTCATTGGTCAGACCGTCATCGGTGAGTACCTTTGTTTCAAACCAGTCGAACTGTGTATGAATACCGGGACATTCGTGCTCCTTTTTAACCGGTTTTCCGTCTGCTCCCAACCGGCTTTCCACCATATCCGTCTGCACTCCGGCACAATTTATTTCCGACAAAGCATTCCAGATGTCAAAATCAGGATGTTCACCGATATCGCGCATGGTAACCGCCAGGTCAATCGTTCGTAGACATGGACCCTTGATCCCCGGAAATGCGGCGGAAACTACTGCGACACTGTCTTCCCCGGTCCTTGCGTGTATCCAGACGGTGTCCGCTGTTGCAAGTACCTCAATAATCTCGATCGGTATCGTATCTGAATATCCGGCCTTTCCGTAAAATGTACTGTCGAGTGAATTCATGAACAGTACCGGTATGGTCGAGTCGATATCACCAAAAAAATGGTAGGAAAACCAACCGCACCGGTCCAGGCGCCGGTCCGACCGCATGACGGCAGTGCCGTAATCACCTATGCGTATCCGGGGTGCACCGAGATCCCATGGATTCAGAAAATTGATTACTTTGCCGCCGGAAGGAGGGGTGAAAAGTATCTGCGCCGTTCCTGCTCCGGCAGAGGGAATTATCCAGACCTCATTGATACTCTCGTCGGCAGTTTCGAAGATGGTGGCCAGAATGAGTTGTGGAGCACCTTCGGCGGGGTACTTGACTCCACCGTCATATTCATTGAATTCCGTCGGGATGTAACTGGCGAATTCAAGTCGCTCATTACTGGTCCGAGTGAGCTGAGTCAGGGTAAGGGTATACCAGTTGCCGCCTTCAGATGCCATCGGAAGTCCCGGGTACCACCCGGTTTCGCTGGAGATCAAATAGGGTGGATAAATGACCCGCTGTGTATCATCGGCCCATGGGTGGAGCACATGAATCGTCAGCTTGGACTGCGCATGGCTGATGGGAACTGAGAGGAACAGACAGGAACAGAGAACAAGTAGTGCCGGGAATGTTGAATGTCGCATAGCCCTAATATACACAATAAATTGCTGCGAATAGCGTGGAAAAGGCTAAAAAACGGGAATTTCTACAGTTTATGTTCCCCTGTAACAGTACAAACTGAAGTATATGGCGCGGGTGGATCTGTCTGCGTGCGATATAGACAGGTATCCAGGTTATGGTATCAAGCCGGTTGACTCCAATGTGCCTGGAAAGAAATTGAAGGAAGTGTAAGAAGTTTTCGCCGCGCGGCAGAGCTGAAAGGCACTCTCCCCATTCTATCGTATTTCACCGGTTATGTATTTTTATGCAGCTCTGGTTTCGGATGAAAATCCGTGACTAGTGATTCTTCATTCAGTAAATAAGTGCAACGATGACAAGCCCGAAACAGGAGTATGAAGTGAAACACTACGTTAATGAAGCGGGAGCCGTTGTTCTGCGGAAATCTGCAGGAAAAACGGAAATTCTTCTGATTCTATCGAAAAAACAACCGGTTATCCGCATATTCCCGAAAGGGCATATTGAATCAGGTGAAAGCCCCGCCGAAGCCGCCTCCCGTGAATGCATCGAGGAGGCCGGTGTAGAGGGGGCGCTGCTCGGTGAAGCCGGGGTTGTTACCTACGAGTTCAGGAACAAGTGGTACCATGTCCGGTACTATTTTTTTACGTATCTGCATAACTGCTCTTCAGGCGAAGCGGGACGCGATCCTGCCTGGTTTTCTCCCTCCGGCGCCCGGAAGGTGCTCTCACTGGACGATCTGAGCCGATTGATTGAGCCGTCAGCTCTGGAGCGATTCGGCTTTTAACTGGAAAAGGTCCGCAACCACGCTGGTTTTGTCAAATTCCGGTTGATATCCACTGATCTTGCTGCTATAATAAAGAGATATCGGTACCAGAGATATCGGTACCGGAAAAATATTCGCGATACCACTTTGTGCTTCGGGCAAACCTCGTGGAATTGTACCGGCCTTACCTCCCTGCTGTTGCAGGTATGCATCGTCGAGACTTTGATGATTCACTTACGGAACGTCTGAATGACAGCTCACCAACTCAGAAAAATTGCCCTCGATCAACTCCGTCCGGGAATGTACGTCGGCAATGTGTTCAACGATCGCGGGGTTCTGCTCTACAGTGCGAATACGCTTATTGTTGACTATGCGCAGATCGAATCGCTGCGGCGGCAGGGGGTTACCTCCGTGGGCATCAATCTGCAGAAGGGTGACGTCGGCGGCGAGGCACCCGTCCGGCAGTCGGTACGATCAACCGTTTCCGAATCTGCCGACCGGAATAAAAGGGAAGAACCTGAACCGCCGTTTTCACGGTTGAGTATCGACGAGGCGGTAACCCTTCGCAACACCACACTTGACGCCGTACATGAAATTATGTCGGCCGCCGCCACCGGTCGGATGTTCACGCTGAACACCGTTGCCGACAGTGTCAATTCGATTGTTGATCTGATGCTCGGTGACCCTGATCTGCTGCTCAACATCAACCGCATGAAGACCGACAGTCCCACGGCGTATGTTCATTCCGTCAATGTGGCGGTGCTGATGGTGGGATTCGCTTCGGCGCTGGGTTACTCCCGGTCTGAACTCCTGGAAGTCGGTATCGGTGGTATGCTCCACGATATCGGTAAAGTGCGTCTTCCGGAAGTGCTCCTCCATAAACACGGCAGTTGCACCAGGCAGGAGTACGAACTCTTCAAGCGGCATCCCGAACTGGGGCTCGAAATAGTGAAGAAAAGCCGCAGTCCGGTTTCTCCGAGAATCAGGAATATCATCGGCCAGCATCATGAAAGGGTCAACGGGAGCGGCTACCCGAAACAGCTCCCGGAGGCGCAGATCGATGATGCCGCAATGCTCTGTGCGATAACCGACATGTACGATTCTCTGACCTGCGATGGCACTTTCCGACGCACGTATCTGCCGCAGGAAGCCCTGGCGCTTATTTTTCAAGGGGCCGACGAAGAACTGCCCCGCCGGCTGGTTGAACATTTCACCAAGCTGCTCGGTATATATCCTGCAGGAAGTTTCGTGAAACTGGACAAAGGCGAAATGGGAGTGGTTATCCGCAACAACCGGCAGAAACTGCTTATGCCGGTGGTGAAGGTTCTGTTCGGTACCGATGGAAAACAGCTGGTGACCCCGTACATCAAAGATCTCTCACTTGTTCCGGAAGAGAGTACCGATGTCTCGCATCGTGTCGAGAACTCCCTGGATCCGCGCACGTTCAACATGCAGGATAATCAGTTTTTTCTGCACTTGTAACCGCACTGATTTGTATCGCGCAGGCGGGGGTTATATATTTTATCTATACCCCGTACTTACTGATACATCAGTTTCACAACCGGAATGATCAATGCTCCGAACTGCACGTTACTCGGAAGACAAACTTACCGGAATGATGCTCGGCATGCTGCTGGGTGATGCTATCGGGTCGCGTTTCAATGATAAAAATCCCGATGATATTCCCCTTCTTGACGCTACCTTTCTTGATACCCATCCACCCAAGTTCTATACTGATGATACCCAGATGGCACTTTCCGTGCTTGAGGAGATGGTCGAAAACGGACAGATTGATCAGGCATCGCTGCAGCAGAGAATTCTGAAACGATTTACTCCGTGGCGTGAATACGGCGGTGGTATGCTCGAGGTAATCGAGCGGTGGCGAAGTGGAGCCCTGATAGCCGAGACTGCTTCGTCGCTCTATAACGGTACTGGCAATTTCGGTGATGGCGCTGCGGTTCGAATTGCTCCGATCAGTTGTTTCTTCAGAAGGAATGAGACAGCGGAACTCTTTGAACAGGTTCACCGTTGTGTGCTGCTTACTCATACCCATCCCTACGGTATCGCCGGAGCGATACTGCAGGCTGCGGCCGTACTTCTTGCCCTTAATGATGTACCCGTTAATCAGTGGATGCAGGAACTGTTCAAACTTCCAATGGAGAGTGCTTTCAAGATAAAATTGGGAAGAGTGGCGCAGTGTCTGGAAAATCAGGTCAATGCACATGAAAGTGTGAAGGACATCGGGAACGGTTCTGAAGCAATCGAAGCGGTTCCCGCTGCGTTGTATGCGGCAATGCGAAATCCAGATTCTCTGCTGGATACAGTTTTTTTCGCGGTTTCAATGGGAGGTGACTGTGATACCATTGCGGCAATGGCGGGAGCGATGGCAGGCGCGCGGTTTGGAGCGGATGCAATCCCGGTTCAGGTCCTTTCTTCATTCGAAAACGAGAAAGAGGGTATTGATTTCATTCGTACATTGATCCGGAAAGCCACCGGCAACCGGTAATAAATCATCCTGACGGGGTTATACAGATAAATACTTTGCAGGATCGTGAGAATCGGAGGGGAGAGGATTCGAACCTCCGGTAGAGTTGCCCCTACGCAGGTTTAGCAAACCTGTGCCTTAAGCCAGCTCGGCCACCCCTCCAATAAGGAAGTGGAGTAAATATACACATTTTCATTTGTGGGGACAAGGTAAATTGAGGTACAAAAGTGTGCCGGATACTCGAAGCGTTGCGGAAATTTATCTGCCTCTGCTATACGGAAAAAAACAGCAACCATCGGACTGCAGCGTATCTCCTTTTTACGTGCATCTGTCTGAACGTGGATATATAATTACGTAAAACGTATATTTGTTTTAGGGTTATAATGGTGTGCCCTGTTGTTTCAGCAGCATTTGGAGTGGTTGGTCCAAGTGCTTTTTAGGAGCGAATCAATGTGTAAATACCGGTCTATAAAAAATCCGGGGTATGTTTTTCCTGTGGAGTGCTATGGAAAGTAAGGACCTCAGGCAGACCTACTATAATTATCTTCGTTATTTCCTCGCGAAAGATGAGACTACCGCTACTTCGTACGACAAATACATGGCACTTGCGTATGTGGTCAGAAGTGAACTCACCGATAAATGGATTACGACACAGAAAAAGTATTCCAGCCGGAATGTCCGGAGAGTGTATTTCCTGTCGATGGAGTACATTTTCGGCAAGAGTATGAATCAGAATATTATCAATGCCGGCATTGAGGCACCGATTGAGCAGGCCGTTTCCGCACTGGGTTTCTCGCTTGAGGAACTCTATGCTCAGGAAGATGATTTTGAACTGGGAAATTCGGGGAAAGGAAGGATGGCTTCCTGTTATCTCGATTCCCTGGCGACACTCGGTGTTCCCGCTATGGCATACGGTCTGCGCTATGATTATGCACAGTTTCAGCAGAATATGCAGAATGGCATGCAGGTGGAGCGACCATGCGACTGGTTGCATCGTGGACATCCGTGGGAGATCATTCGGCCGGAATACTCGTGTGCGGTTAATTTCAACGGGAATTGTGCTTTGCGGGACGAAACCGTTTCACTGGGACCGTACGCATGGAATTCCGGAGAACAGGTTCATGCGATACCCTATGATGTACCCATTCCAGGGTACGAAAATGAGGTGGTCAACACCCTGCGACTCTGGTCGGCGCGGGCATCCGAGGAGTTTCTTCCCGACTATTTAAATCATGGTGACTATGTTCGTGCCTGTGAGGAAAAATCAGAACTCGGAAGAATAACCAAAGTGCTTTTTCCCGAAGAAGACATCCGGCGCTCTACTGAAATGCGCATGAAGCAGCAGTATTTCTTTGTGGCAGCTTCGTTGCAGGATATCATCAGACGGTATAAAATCAGCAATAAAAGTATTCTTGATTTTGATGCAAAGGTTGCGATTCATCTCAACGGCAGCAGATGTGCGCTTGCTATCCCTGAACTGATGCGTATTCTTGTTGATGTGGAAGGGGTGCCCTGGGAAAAAGCATGGTCTATAACCAGTAACGTTTTTTCGTATACCAGCCACGCCATGCACCGTGATCATATCGAGAGCTGGCCGGTGTACAAAGTAACGCAGATGCTGCCGCGTCATATGCAGATCATGTTCGATATCAACCAGATTCACCTCGAAAACATCCGTCAGACGTTCAGTTCCGATCCGGAAATCGTACGTGAACTCTCGCTGATCGAAGAGGGTGATGTCAAGCGGATTCGCTTGGCGAATCTTGCGGTACTCGGGTCGTTCTCTGTGAACGGGGTATCACGTGTTCAGACCGACGTGCTCTGCAAAAACCTGTTTCCGGTGCATACGCGATTTTATCCCGACAGATTCATAAATGTCACGACCGGAGTTGCACATCGACGCTGGTTGTTGACCGGTAATCCGGAACTGTCCTCACTGATTTCCTCCCGGATCGGCAGTTCGTGGACTACCCACTCCGAAGATCTCGTGCAGCTTGAGGAAAAACTCAATGATCGTTCGACACTGCAGCAACTTACCGAGGTGAAGCTTGCCGCTAAACGCAAATTATGTGAATATCTCGAGTCGATCGGAGTCAGGCATCTCGATCCCTATGCACTGTTCGATGTGCAGGTGGGAAAAATTCATCCGGGAAAACGGCAGGTATTGCACCTGTTTCATATTCTCAACGACTACCTGAGGATCAAGGCCGGAGAGACCGTCGCTACGCCGCGGGTGCATATTTTTTCAGGGAAAGCCTCTCCGTCGGATTTTCTCGCGAAACAGATCATACATCTGATCAACGTTGTTTCAGATATTGTCAATAACGACCCCGATGTGAGCCGAAAACTCGCGGTGGTCTTTGTTCCCAATTTCGGTATGACCGAAGCGGAGCGCATTCTTCCCGCCGCAGATCTCTCAGAACAGCTTTCAACACCGCTCTTTGAGGCCGCCGGTACGTTCAATATGAAATTCGCCTTCAACGGTGCACTTACGCTGGGAAGCAGAGCCGGTTCCAATCTGGAACTTGCCGATAAAATCGGCGAACCACCCTTTTATACGTTCGGAAAAACCATTGAAGAACTGCAGGAGTTGCAGGCATATACACCGTCTGCGCTGATTGAAGCCGACAAACGACTCAAGGCGATCTCCGGTCTGCTCGAAGAGGTCCTTCCCACCATTCCCGAGGGGAGTGCCGTCTATCCGCTGCTTTCGTCATTACGGGATACGGATCGGTATTATGTTCTGCTTGATTTTGATGATTATACCCGTCAACAGGAACGGATCGATGCCGCGTTCGGTGATCAGTGGGAGTGGAGTCAGAAGTGTCTTCTGACCATTGCCCGTTGCGGTTATTTCAGTAGTGATCAGACCATCCGCAATTATGCGGGGAACATTTGGAAGGTACCGGTGCGATGAGGAAAGAAAATCGGTTAAGCGGGATCCCGGTGGTATCGGGATGGGGATCGGGAAGTGCCTATTTTGTCGGGCGCGCAGTACAGCCAACCGCCACGGTTTCAATTTCCCGGCAGGATATCGGCGACGAGATCATGCGGTTCAACGAAGTTCGTGAAAAAGCAAGGGTTGATTACCGGCAGCATATCACCGAGTTGAGTTCCACGCCTTCAATTGATACGTCGATACTGAATATTTACGAACATATTCTTGACGATCCGGCATTCATTGGTCAGGTCGTAGAGACCATTTCAACCAAACTCTTTGATCTTGAAACCAGTGTCCGTCTGGTATCCAATGAGTTCGTGAAACGGTTCGACAGCGCGGGGACCGCCTATTTCAAAGAGCGCAGCGGTGACATGGTCGAAGTGTGTGAGAAACTGATCTCTTTTTTATACGAGGACGACGGAAGAACGAAAACCTTTATTGAACCGGTGGTGCTCGTTGTTCTGCGCACGTTCACTCCGACCGATATCCTTACCTACGATAAATCAAAGATTCAGGCGGTAATTACCACCAGCGGTGGAAAAACATCGCATGCCGCCATTCTCGCCCGTTCATACTCAATTCCCGTTGTTTCAGGAATAGTCAACATCAACGAGTATATCCGTCCCGGTGACCCGCTGCTGGTTGATGCCGAAAAGGGGTATGTCTATATCCGTCCGACGGCAACGGTGAAATCCCGGTATAAACGACTCACTGCAGATGTGACGACCTTCGAAACACTTAAAACAAAATGGCGGCGTCCCGTCTATACGAAGGACGGGATTCAGATTGATGTTTTCGCCAATATCTCGCTTGCGGAAGATGCCGATGAGGCGCGTGATCACGGTGCCGACGGTATCGGACTGGTACGTACCGAATACCTTCTTTCAAACCGCAAGGAGATGCCTTCCGAGCAGGTGCAGTACAAGTACTATAAAAGTATTCTTGATAAAGCGGGAAAAAAGTGGTGCGTTATCCGGCTGTTTGATATCGGCGGTGATAAGGTTCCTAAATTTTTTGATATGCCGATGGAATTCAATCCCTTTATGGGGTGGCGCGCCATCAGAATTTTTCTGGAACGACGGGATCTGTTCGAAACGCAACTGGCCGCCATCATGCGGGCCGGTGAAAAACATGATTACGGACTCATGGTTCCGATGGTTACCACACTGCAGGAGTGGCAGGAAGCACGAAAGGTAATCGGGGAAGTCGCGGATAGAATCGGGGTTAAAACCCCGAAATGCGGTGTGCTTTTCGAAGTTCCCCTCGCGATACTAGAGATGGAAACCTTCATGAAAGAGATCGATTTCGCCTCGGTGGGAACCAATGACCTGATTCAGTATCTCAGCGCCGCTGACCGTAACAACGCTAAAGTAAACTATCTGTACAATCCGGTTGAACCGGCATTCCTGCGGATTATCCGCAATGCGATTCAATGTGCCAACGACAACGGTATGCAGCTTTCCATCTGTGGTGAGATGGCGGGAAACCCGATGCATGCGGTTTTACTTATCGGACTGGGGTTGCGCCGGTTCAGTGTGATACCGCGTGCCATTCCGATTCTCAAGGAACTCATCGCCAATATCAATTATGCAGAAGCTGCCGAGAGTATTTCACATCTGGAGGCGGTAGAGTCGACCACCTCACTTTCGCAGTGGCTCAAAAACCTCAATAAACGGCTGCTTGGTGATGTGCTCAGCAAGCTTCCGATCGAAGTCGATGTCTGATTGCTGATCGTTGGCTCCAGGTCCGCCGGAGATTAGCATTCGCCGAGAAATTACGATCGTTCCATCCCCACAAGCCGGAGAAATTCGTTTCGTGTTGCCGGTTCGTCTCTGAAGCTTCCGAGCATTGCGGATGTTACCATTTTTGAATTCTGTTTTGCAACGCCGCGCATCATCATACAGAGATGCCGGGCCTCGATAACGACACCGACTCCCTCGGCCGCGATCGGCTCCATCAGGCAGGTCGCAATCTGTTGCGTCAACCGTTCCTGCACCTGAAGCCTTCGGGCGAAGCAGTCGACCAGACGTGCCAGTTTACTCACGCCGTACACTCGGTCCTGCGCGATGTATCCGATATGACACTTCCCGAAAAAAGGGAGCATATGATGCTCGCACATACTGTAGAGCTCAATGTCTCTCACGATGATCATGTGGTTGCACTCTTCATGGAAGATGGCACTTCCGAGAATTCCTGCAGGGTCCTGATGATAACCCTGCATCAGATAGTCGAAAGATTTTTTAACCCGTTTCGGGGTATCAAGAAGACCTTCACGTCGTGGATCTTCTCCGATTGCTGTCAGAATACTGCGGATCGCGTCTTCCATATTCAGTAGTCCCTTCATTTTTCAGATTGAATAAGGCATGTATCTTAAATGTTTATCTCCGAGAATACACCGATAATATTTGTTGTCGTGTGCTGCCGGTACAGCGTTAACCACTATGATGTAACGTTGTTACAGCGAACGTACATTAGAAGAAAATAACGTTTGCAATTTGTCCGGATGTAACTTTCCGGTTGCCGGGAACGTTTTTTGAGTGTTGGATACGACGGGTTAATTAGCTATTTTTTAATCAGTTTCTGTTCAGGATTGAACAGTTTCTTCTTTAACGGTCATTGAAGCTCTCGAAATGACACATCTTAATGGGAAACTCGGTCACACTTCGATCAACTCAGTGCATCGCTTCGAGAGTCCTTCGATGCACTCAGGGACCACCTCCGTGTCCGGAAATGGCCAATCCTGAACAGCAACTAAATAGGGGAGAACGTTCGTTACTCTCGTTTGGTGGGGGTTTTATTTTTCTGAACGAACAGGAGCATACCACGTGAATCATAATTCACCTAAAAAAGGTACTTCAAAGTCGTCCTTTGTGCAGGCTATTCTGCTGATTGTCTTTCTGGTACTCGGGTATCTGGGATATACCGTCCTGAAAAAGGGGGGACTGACCTCAGGGTTGAATTCTTTTCTCAGTGCCGACATTTCTGATTTCCGGTCACTTGAATCTATGAAAGATGAGCAGAAAACAGCTCTGAAGAGGGCCTTCGGGGGGTTCTGGGTATACCGGACGCAAGATCCCGATGCCCCGATACAGAAGGAAGAACATCTGGAATTACGGGATAACGGCATTATCTGGGAGGTGATTCGATGGCGGGTGGCCTATCCTTATGAGGATACTGCGGAGTATTATCATGTCCGCTACGGATATCTTAATCCATACAGTGTTGCGGCGGACGAAAAAAGTATCGTCTGTGAGGTACGGACGATACGGCAGGTCTTTATCGTTGATGAAGATACCTGTTTCGGAAAAAGTCAGGTCGATGAACTCTGGCAGACGAGGCTTGAAGATTCGCTGCTGGTTATGAACCGGAAACACTACCGTGTTTATTCCGGTGAATTGACTGAATTCTTTCCTGAAGGAATGATTGATCTTGTTGATAAGCTGCTCATCAATGATTGTGTTCACGGCTATGGTCTCGGGGAAGTTGTGGAGAACCGGTTGAGGAGCTGTTACCAGCACAATGAATGGACCCGAACTTGTGACACCGCTGCTTTGTACCGGGCACTTACTGAGTATTTCGAACCGGCGGTTGTGGAGGAGATTTTCTCCACTATGCCGTACTTTCCTTCACTTCCCGAGGAGGTGCACCTGCCGCTTTCGGTAGCACCGGAGGGTGGTGTTCAGCTCACTATTGCCAACGCCGGACGGGCTCAGGCCGGATATTTTAATGAGGTGCTCTATAGTGCCATCGAAAAATGGCCGTTTCCCCGTTGCGATGCCAGAGAAATGCCAAAATTAGACTACGTGATTTCACTTCCGGTACCCTAATTTAATAGGTATGGCGTTATCAGGATGGAGTGCGGGTAATCTTTTAGAACTGTTCGGAAGGCCCGCTGTTTAACGGTGGTATCGTCAGGAATCGGTGTTCCGATCAAATAGTGCGTAGATCTTTTTTTTGCAGTGCATCCGTGCTCCACCGGGCTCTTGTTCTCTTCTGAATTTTCAGATTTCTCGACGATAAAACAGTTGTGATTACACCGGAAAAACTGTATCATTAGCTTTGTTCATATTCTGAGAATGCTACGTTCGTATCTTAATGCTTTCCATTTTAAAAGTATCATGTACTACTACGCCCCATCACACCATGTAGTTCGATGATAATAGACAGGTGGTTCTATGGCCGAAAAAAAAGAGCCTACTGTGACACTATCTCGAGCGGGTTCCGATGAAAACGGTTCATCAGACACCCGACGACACCTGAAAACGGCTGCTACGATTCTGCAGGGTTTTCTTCAGGGAAACGCCGTTCCGTTCGATCCCGCCGAACTCTGTACCGACGATCGGTTCAGAGAGCTGTTCGATTTGCTGCAGTCACTTGTTAACGGGCAGAAAACGGCATCCGCACCCCGTGAGAATATATCGGTTGACAATGACCAAAACAGCGGAAACGATAAAATACTGCTTCCTGTTTTTGCAGCCATAACCGATGCGGTATTCGTTCTCGATAATGACGGATGGATTATGCTCTGTAACCCCGCTGCCGAGGAACTGTGCAAGACCACTCTCGGTTCCATGCGCGGCAGAAAAATATCATCGGTTGTGAATCTTATCAACGAGCTGACACTTGAACCGTGTGCTGAGATCAAGGAATTCCTGGCACATGAGGAGGGCTCCAGGGAACAGCGGTGTCAGCTGGCTGCCGGAGGGGACGGTTCTGAAAAAACCGTCACCATGCATGCGGAAGTTCTTCGCAACAGTGCCCGGCAACCGCTGGGAATCGTGGTTATTATCCGCGACTGCACACAGCAGGAGTTGTTCGAGGAAAAACTTCTGCGGATACGGAAACTAGAGTCGGTCGGACTGCTCGCCGGTGGTATTGCGCATGATTTCAACAATATTCTTACCGGAATTATCACGAATCTGTTTATGGCACGCATGAGCGTTTTTAAAAATGAAGAAGCGTGTCAACTGATTGCCGATGCGGAACAAGCCGCGTTTAAAGCAACCAGACTTACCAAGCAGTTGCTGACATTTTCTATGGGAGGTTCCCCTGTAAAGGAGCTCATTTCGGTTAGTCAGTTGATTGAAGAGACGGTCGGTTTCAGTCTGAGTGGATCTAATGTCGATTACCGGCTTACTTTTGATGAGAACCTCAAAGCGGTGGAAGTAGACAAGGGACAGATTGACCAGGTGCTGAATAATCTGGTAGTCAATGCCGCCCAGGCGATGCCGGAGGGCGGTACGGTTACCATTACCGCAGAAAACTGCACTCACTCAGGTGAATCGGATGCGGATAAACAGGTCTTTTTCGTTCCGGGATTGCCACTGGTGGAAGGAGAGTATGTCAAGATATCGATTCGTGACGACGGGCCGGGCATTCCAAGGAAGCATCTGGGAAAGATATTCGATCCTTATTTCTCCACAAAAACGGGGAGTACCGGGCTTGGGTTGACGACCGCCTATTCAATTGTAAAAAAGCACGGTGGACATATTGAAGTTGAGTCTTTCCCCGGTGAAGGAACGGTGTTCTCGTTTTTTCTTCCCGCCGCCAAAGAGGAGGGGGATGAGGATCACGAGGAAATCCTTCAGGGGGGGACCGAATGCGGCAAGGTTCTGGTAATGGATGATGATATCATTATCAGGACAGTTGTTGAAAAACTGCTCAGGAAAACCGGGTATAATGTTGAGTGTGTTTCGAATGGTGACGATGCGCTCAGGGTATACAACGACGCGTTTACTGCAAATGATCCATTCAAATTTGTCCTGATGGATCTGACGATACCGGGAGGTATGGGGGGTAAGGAAACCGTTACAAAAATTAAAGAATTTGATGAAAACGCGAAAGTTATTGTTTTCAGCGGCTATTCAAATGACCCGATACTGTCGAATTTCAAAGAGTATGGATTCGATGGGGTATTGAAAAAACCGTTCAGCACCGATGAATTGCTTTCACTGATACAAAACATTGGAAATCCGGAGGATACAAAGCAATCAGACGTCTGATCTTTAGAAAAAAACAGCCTGTAAATGAGAAAATAGTGTCTTTCGACTGTTGACCGGGTATCAATCAGGAAGTATATTGTTCACGTAGTAGTGCTTCATTTTTCCAGACAACGGGTAATATCGGTTCTGGAGAGCACCTACTATGGTAGTTTTGCTCTTTACATTTTCTTGAAAACCGCAGTAGATTGGTCTGTGTGCAGGCTACAGTTGCTCTTAAACTCCATTGTGCTCTATCTCCCCTTAATACGAGTTGCAATGGTTTAAGCTCTTAGGCAAGTACCTGTGTCCCCCCCAATGAACAGGTATGGCTGCCCGCCATTTTCGGCTGATTGCTGCGGTTTTCAAGAAAATGAGATGAGTCTCCCCTCCCCAAAAAAAAATGAAAAATTATCTATCCCATATTCCACGGCATATTTTCTGTCCTTCAGCAAGCATGTAGTATCCTCAATTTCAGTCGGGTGAAGCACTTACTTTGTAAACTTAAAAATACGGAATGCTCTCGGGGAGCCGGAGCAGTCAATCGAGTAGGGGAGTCGGTCGTTACCGTAAAATCCCGCCCGACCCCCTATGGTGCGAAACGGCGGCAACGGATAGCAGATGGAATCAATCAGGGTCAGTCTGCGCCTGAAGCGGTTGATGAATTTTTGATCATCGCTGTAAAAACAGTTTTCTACCGCAATTGCACCCGGTGATGGCTGCTGCAGGGTGTCGGAGATGCTGTATGCACCGATTTTATCCATATAGTAGAGGTACCCGAGTCGCCCGTGATAAAAAATCGGCGATACCGGGTAGCGAGCCCTGCAATCTTCCGCTATGCGGCGTTCCGCATTGACAATTTGAAAGTCACCGAACGAGAGCGCCAGAGAAAGCAGCAGTGATATACTCCCGGCAATGATACTGAATATCCGTTGCTTCCGGGTGGAAAAAACCGATTCCATTATAACAAGTATGAACAGAATAAGTATAAAGACAAACGGGAGGGTGTAGCGAACGGCGTACAGTGTAAGAAAACCACCACCGATTATCTGTAATGCCGTATGGAGCGCCAGTGGTGCTGCCCAGGTGCAGCGGTTCCATTGGTTGGTATCATTTGCGCCCGGTTGCGCCGGCCGCCGACAGGAAAAAACCGTACCGAAAAACCATACGACAAGGGTAGTTCCGGCGAAACTACAGCACCAGAAGAACAGTGCACTGAAAAAGGAGTAGTGCTGAACGGCGAATAGCAGCGATGACCATGCAAGTGTGGCCAGCCCGATACAGATTCCGGTTCTCCTGAATTTCTTTGACTGCCACCAGAGGAAGAGCGGGAAGAGCGGAAAGAGTACTCCGGCACCGAGGTAGGATATCATCCGTTCATACCGGTACCTGATATCTCCCGCAAGAAAATGCGCATGACCGTTGTTTGTCAGTTGCCATGCGTCAAATAACAGCAGGTTGTGCACCAACCAGAGTGTATTAAGGGCTCCTGCGACAAGCAGAAACACCAGAAGGTGTCGCCATTGCTTCATCAGGAGGTAATACAGGGTTCCGGCAATAAGCAGCGTGCCGCCGGTAAACTTGATCAGACAGGCGCATCCGGCAAAAAGTCCCGCAAGGAGCGCATCGCTGATACTACGGTTGCGGAACATCCAGAAAAAACCACCGATACAGAACAGCGTCAGCGGTACATCATACATCACATTCTGTGCATTGATGAGCAGGGCGGGGCAGACGGCGAACAGCAGTGTTCCGGAAAGACGGCGGCGGATGCCCATCAGTTTACTGAGGGCATAAAAAAACAGCAGTGTGCCGGTAAAAAAAGGAAAAAACGACCAGTTCACTATCCGTTCAGAATCTCCGAAGAGGCGTATGATTCCTGCGGTGTACCACGAAACGAGCGGGGGATGTGGTGTCGCATGAAACACGCTGGTCGTCGGAAGGCCGGTCGCATTCCAGACGGATAAAAGTCTGCCGAAATGACCTGACGGAGGGTTGAGGGGGTTGCGGAGATGCTGTTTCGCTACATAAACAGTTATTGGGCTGTCAATATGCAACGGTTTTCCGGAAAACGGTATAAAGAGTACGAATGCGGTTCCGACGATTATTCCATATTCTCTGATCAGGTGGTTTCTGAAAAGGGCTTGGTACATGGACAGCTGTCCTTGGAGGGGAAAAGTGGTTGTACCGGGGGGCGGGCGATCCTTTTAGTATCGGAGTTCAACTCAGCTTACTATCGGGGTTTGCTGGTTCCCAGGTGTAAAAGATGATCAATTGTATGGTATGAATAATCTGCTGGAACATCCAGCTAAATTGCAGCACACGTACCAGAGAACCATTCGTCGAGAGCGTTCCCATGACAACAAATAGGATTAAAAAACGGTCGATAAGTTTCCGGAGGACGGTAGCAACAGCTCTGTTGCGTTGTTCAGGCTTAAAGAGACTGAGGGGATTGTGCACGGCAGTTGCTAATCGATACGACCTGTTCATAGTGTACATTATATATCATGTGCTTTGAAAATTCGACAGAAACAGCAGGTAAGTGACTGATTTCTTGTTGAGTTGATAACTTTTCCGGCATGACGGATGATATTCCCTATGCTGCTTGAATACATGCGATCGGGGTATGTGACGTCCAGAAGAACGGTACCTCAGGCAATACTCATTGTGATACAGAATAACAGAGGTATAAATGAAAAAAGGCCCCGATGGGTCACATCGGGGCCTTGATTACCTGCGTTACCGGTCGCGTGGTTACATTTCGAGACTTGCCAGCTGCTTGAGCATTTTGAACTTTGCCACGACACTCTTCTGTGCATCATCGACAAGTTGCTGTGACATCTCGGGGTTTGACCGCTGCAGCATCTTGTAACGGTTTTCCTTGTAAACGTAGTCAGACAGTGCAATGGTAGGATCCTTACTGTCGAGCAGCAGCGGATTTTTACCCGCGTCGGCCAGTGCCGGATTGTACCGGTACAGTGGCCAGTGGCCGGATTCAACAGCAAGTTTCTGCTCATCGTTGCCTTTTACCATGTTGATGCCATGGTTGATACAGTGACTGTAGCACAAGAGCAGCGACGGGCCATTGTAGGCTTCGGCCTCTACGAATGCCTTGACCGCTTGGTTCTGGTTGGCACCCATTGCGACGCGCGCAACGTAGATGTACCCGTAACTCATGGCGATCATACCCATGTCTTTTTTGATGGTCGGTTTACCACTTGCGGCGAATTTCGCCACGGCACCCATCGGGGTGGCCTTTGACGACTGGCCGCCGGTGTTCGAATAGACTTCGGTATCCATAACGAGAATGTTGACGTTTTTGCCGGAAGCGAGCACATGGTCAACACCACCGTAACCGATGTCGTATGCCCATCCGTCACCACCGAATGCCCATACCGATTTTTTCACCAGGTAATCGATCACGGTGAGCAGCTGTTTTGCATCGGAGCTGTTCACTTTCGCGAGTCCTTCGACTGCTCCGGCAACCCGGCCGCGTTGCACTTCGATGAGTGCCTGGCTTGACTGGTCGGCTTCGAGAATCTCGCCGAGGAGAGTTTTGAGTTCCGCATCGGCGGCACCGTCGGCCATGATCTTCTTCGCCAGTTCAGTGGCGTATTCATTGAACTTGTCGACGGTAAGACGATATCCGAAGGCTACCTCGGCGTTATCTTCGAACAGTGAATTGTTCCAAGTCGGGCCCTTACCGTCGTCACGCTTGGTGTAGGGGGTGGTTGGCAGGTTTCCGCCGTAGATTGAGGAGCAGCCGGTGGCGTTGGCAACGTAGAGCCGGTCGCCGAAAAGCTGCGAGATAAGCTTGACGTAGGTTGTTTCACCGCAACCGGCGCAGGCGCCGCTGAACTCGAAGAGCGGACGTATGAACTGGCTGCCCTTTACTGTTTCGCGGTTGTAGAGGGTGACGTCGGTGTCGGGAATCGAGAGGAAGAAATCCCAGTTTTCAGATTCCGGTTTGCGCAGCGGTTCCTGCTGCTGCATGACGATTGCATCACCTTTGCCATGGGTCGGACAGCTGGCAACACAGAGCCCGCAACCGGTACAATCTTCCGGAGCAACCTGCAGGGTGTATTTGAGCCCTTTGAGCTCTTTACCCTTGGCATCGGCAGATTTGAACGTTGCCGGGGCGCCTTCAAGATGCTTCGCGTCGTATGCTTTCGGACGGATAGTGCCGTGCGGGCAGATGAGCGAACAGCGGTGACACTGTATGCAGGTATCCGGATTCCAGATCGGAATATGAACGGCGATGTTCCGTTTTTCGAAACAGGTGGTACCGGTAGGCCAGCAGCCGTCGTTCGGGATCATCGATGTCGGCAGCAGATCTCCCTGCTGAAGGAGAATCTTTGCGGTAACGTTACGGACGAATTCCGGAGCATCTTCGGGCACAACCTTGATCGGTTCGATCGGATTGGTGGGTGCCGCAGGGATGGTTACCTTCTGTACGCCTTCAAGCGCCTTTTCGATGGAAGCGATGTTCATGTTGACTATGGCATCACCTTTTTTACCGTAGGTCTTTTTAACGGCGTTTTTAATTGAATCAATCGCGAGCTTCTCGGTAATGACTTTCGAGATCGAGAAGAAGGCGGTCTGCATGATGGTATTGATGCGGGCACCGAGACCGATAGCTTCGCCTATACCGATGGCATTGATGACGAAAAACCGGGCTTTTTTGTCGATCAACTGTTTCTGCATGCGGCCGGGCAGTTTGCTCCAGACCGTGTCTTTATCGTACGGCGATTCGAGCAGGAAGGTACCGCCTTCGGCAAGATTCTCGAGCATGTTGTACTTTTCGACAAACGAAAAGTTGTGGCAGGCAATGAAGGTGGCCGTGGAAATGAGATAGGGACTGCGGATCGGTTTGCTGCCGAAACGAAGATGCGATACTGTAATGGTTCCCGCTTTTTTCGAATCGTAGACAAAGTATCCCTGCGCATAGTTGTCGGTTTCTCCGGCAATGATCTTGATACTGTTTTTATTGGCACTGACAGTACCGTCGGATCCCAGACCGTAGAACAGCGCACGGTGTACATCTTCGGTTTCAACCGAGAAATTGCGATCGAACTTGATGTAATTATCGGTAAGGTCATCGGTGATACCGACGACAAAGTGATTTTTCGGGTTGGCATTGTCGAGTTCGTCGTAAACGCCTTTCACCATCGCCGGCGTAAACTCGGCACTGCCGAGTCCGTAACGACCGCCGATAATCTTCGGGTAGCTTTTGAACTTTGAGAATGAGCCTTCCATGGTTTCTCCAAAGGCGGTACGCACGTCGCAGTAAAGCGGTTCACCAACGGAGCCTGGTTCTTTTGTCCGATCGAGAACCGCGATTTTCTTAACGGTTGCGGGAATCGCATTGATAAGCGCTTTAATATCGAGCGGGCGGAAGAGACGCACCTTTACCACACCGACCTTCTCACCTTTTTTATTGAGGTAATCGACCGTTTCGTGCACCGTGTCGCAACCGGAAGCCATAATGATGATGATCTTCTCGGCATCTTCAGCACCGTAGTAATCGAAGAGATTGTATTTGCGTCCGACAACCTGTGCGAACTTGTCCATTACTTTCTGGACAATTGCCGGGCATTTTTCGTAGTTGGGGTTGACCGTTTCGCGACCCTGAAAGTAAATGTCGGGGTTCTGCGCGGTACCTTTGAGAATCGGGTGATCGGGGCTCATCGAGTGGGCACGGAAGGCATGAACCAGATCGTCATCGATCATGGCACGCATATCGTCGTAGGTGATCTCTTCGATTTTCTGCAGTTCATGCGAGGTGCGGAAACCGTCGAAAAAGTGAACGAAGGGAACCCGTGATTCGAGTGAGGCTGCCTGTGCAATCAGGGCCATGTCCATACATTCCTGGGGATTTGAGGCTCCCAGCATGGCAAAACCGGTCTGCCGGACCGCCATGATATCGCTGTGGTCGCCAAAGATCGACAGACCCTGACATGCAAGTGAACGAGCGGAAACATGAAAAACCGTCGGGGTAAGTTCGCCGGCGATTTTATACATATTTGGAATCATCAGGAGGAGTCCCTGAGATGCGGTAAACGTTGTCGTGAGAGCACCCGCACACAGCGCTCCATGAACAGCACCGGCAGCACCGCCCTCAGACTGCAGTTCGGAAATTTTCGGGATGGTTCCCCAGATATTCGTCTGTCCGGCAGCTGATTTTTCATCGGAAATTTCACCCATAGGTGAAGAGGGGGTGATGGGATATATGGCAATAACTTCGTTTGTTGCGTGAGCTACATGAGCGCAGGCGCTGTTACCGTCGTGCGGGACCTTCCGTCGTGACATAAATACTCCTCTATGATAATTGAAAAAAAATGTGTCAGAAAAGCAAAGAAAGAGTCAAAATATACTTATTTTACTGCCGGTTTTTCAACGGGTAAGGCTGATACGGCAGGTAGATTCACTAATTTGGGTGATGGTGGCCCGATGAGGTTAACAGGGAGGGGAGCATCGTCCGGCGTTTCTGTCTGAAGCGCGGAATTGACCGGAGATCCGGTTATAAAAAAGTGCCGGAAACCAGTTTCCGGCACTCGGTATTTTTCACTGCTTCGCCGTTGTGCGGCCGAGGTTGTCGAACCCGTTATTTCGTTTCCGAAGTCGCAATTCCTTCATCGATCGGTTCAACGTTTCTTCCCTGACGGAGTGCTTCATCACGAAGTTCCTCGACACTTGACATCGGTTCATCGAGATGCAGCATCATGAATTCGGCGTCATCGGCAAGCTCGCATCCGGGGGTGTTCTGCAGTACCCATTTATAGTTGTGTTCGGCATGGAGCGGATGGTCGAGGTATTCGTCGTAAATAAACCCGATCATGAAAAAGGTATTGCATCGTTTGCCGGTATCATTGCTCAGGAGCAGGAACTTGCGGTAATTACTGATCGCCTGGGAATAAAGCTGCTGCTCTGTCTGCAGTTTCGCAAGCTCAACCAGCGCGGTCTGACCTTCGGGAGTGAATTCGAATTCATTGGAGAGGTTGAGGTATCCGTCGCGCGCTTCATTGGTTTTTCCTGAATCACGGAGCGCATCGTTTTTCTTCAGCAGTTCAGCGGGATCCGCATCGCGGTTATCTTTCCAGTCGTTCTGCAGAAAGGTGACGGATTGTTTTCTGCGGTCACCGATAATGATACTGTCAAGCTTCATGGTAATGAGATCTTTAGTGGTCGACTCCACTTTATTGGAAAATGATGATGAAGAGTAATCAACCGGTGAATACCCGTTGTCATCGTAGAGAGAATAGAGCAGCATCGAGGAATCAATAGTGACGGAAGATTTGAGCTTCGGTTCCAGAACTGACGTAACATAACAATAGACGGTATTGAGTTTGCGGGCCCATTCCATCGTCAGTTTTGCTTCGGAGGTTTTGTTGCGACCTGATTTTTCCGCCATGGCGGAAAAAACTTTCCACTTGACGAGCCATTCGACAAGTTCCCGTTTGTGGTCATCGGAGGCGTACAGGCCGCGACGCGATTCAGGGATCCATGAAATAATGACATCCAGATCGCTCTGGGTAATATATTTTCCATCACCGAAAATCTCGTTGAGTGAATCGGGGTAGGGGGAACCCGTTACCTCCTGATAGCATTTTTTCATGAAATAGTTCGGGAGTTTCTGACGGATATATCCCACCCATTGCTGATCAAGTTCTTTCTGCGGCGGGAGAGAGTCGAACCGGGCAAGAAATGCCGAGTCCGGTTTGTTTTTTGCGGCAAATAGTGTAGTGACGATTTCACTTTTTGCATCGGCAAGTTCACGATAGTAGGTTGAATCCGGTTTGGTTGAATCCCCCTTTACCGTTACCTTGAACAGGGAGTCCTTGGTTGCTTCGTAGTAAGAGGAGATTTCTTCGTCGGGAACGCCCAGATTCGGACTGAGAAAATCAAGCAGGTACATCTGTGCCGGAAAGTACCGCAACTTCCACTCCCAGTCCGCAGTCTTTTCAAGCGAATCCTTCAGACGTGCCACATTCCTGTTCCGGTAGAGCACTTCGGTTTCGACCATATGAGTAATTCTGGAACGGAGTCCCGGAAAATATTTGCCCGGGTCAACAGGATACATGCCGGTTATTTTATTGAAGGCTTCCATCTGAGCCTTGGAAATAACGGTTCTTCCGATTTTTACGATTCCTTCACCCGTGTCTTTCCGGGAACATACCATTAGAAGTGGCAATACAATAATTAGATGCAGATACTTTTTCATGCGTTCTCCTCAGACGGAAAAGATGGTTTCAGTTGAAATATACAGGAGTGTGAAATCACTCCCGTACGACATCAGGTAAGTGCGTTTATCGCATCTTCAAGATCGTCGTAGATCTCGAGCAAGGTAGTTGCTCCAATTATTTCTATTATTTCGTATACGTTCTCATTAATATTGGCGATTTTAAAACATCCGCCTTTTTCTTTTGCTGTTTTGCTGAAATGCAGCAGAATACCGAGGCCGGTACTGTTCACATACCGAAGTTGTTTGAAATCTGCAACAATAGAAATTATACCTTCATTGATGAGATTACAGACTTTCTCGTGTACCGTTTCAATATTGGTAGCATCCATGTCGCCGATAAAGCGGATCAGCTTCGCATTCTGTTTCCCGCGGATATCATCGAAGGTCATATCAATCTGAGATTCCATACTATTCCTCTCTAACTTTTTTTACGCGGACGCTGGTACCCTGTTCGGTACACTCAACGGAAAGTTCATCGGATAGCATTTTTATCAAGGTTAATCCCCGTCCCCGTTTGACGTCGGGTTTGCTTTTGTGGTGTTTACTGTTTTCCGGCAACAATTGCGCTGTTAATGATTCAATTTTTTCCGGATCGCTCATATTGCGGACATCGATTTCAATTTTGTCCGGATCAATGATAACAATCAGATCGATCATTTCATCCGGTCCTGATTTCCCATGTTCAACCGCGTTGTTGCAGATCTCGTCGACAATGGTTTCGATCCTGAATGAGTCGCGATTACCGTAACCCTTCTGCCGGGCGATTCTGCTGACAAGCTGGCGAAGGGGAGGGACGACTTTAAGATACGGAGGAAATGAAACATGAATCTTTTCCGGCTGACGCTCAATATCCCATTTGTAGGCATTGATCGCAGTTCTGATGTCACTGTGGATCCGGAAAATTTTCGTGGCACCCATAAGATTGAGTTTGGTCCGCATCTCCAGCTTAAGGCCGGTAAAAACCAGATCACCGCCTTTTTCCACCAGCCGTTTTCTGCACCCCATGAACTCTCCGAGAGCTGCCGATGAGATGGTGTCCGATTCCGAGAGGTCGACAATGGCGTAATTTTTAGCTTTGGCGATGATGCCCGAGATACACTCGTTTATCTGTTTGACACTCTCCGAAATGAGGTCCCCGGTAAAATGGAGTATAACAACTCCATCGGACCGGGGAACTTCCCTTAATTCTATATTAAATCTCGATCCCATTACTGTTCCTGTTTCAGGTGGATGCCTCAGACTCATCCCGTTCATCTTCCCTTTTCCGAACGACATGGACTGAGGTGAGATTTTTCTCGTCGATAACGACATCAAGCCGCTCCGAGAGAGTTCTGACTATTTCAAGACCCAACCCCCCCTGTCGGGTTGTCTCCGGCGTTTCTTCTGTTTTTGTATTGATTGCATGCTTGAGCCGCTTGAGGTCTTCTCTGGTACCTCCCTGGTCCTGGATATCGAATTCGATTCGGTCTTCGAAAATGGTATTGGAAAGTTCAATAGTTGAATTTTCGTTGCGACAGCCGTAAGTAACTGCGTTATTGCAGATTTCGTCGACAATGATTTCCGACCGGTAGGCGAATTTGGAATTGAAATTTGAAACCTGCAGCAGTTCCGCAATAAATTTACGAATCGCCGGAATGTACTCAAGGTGACCGGGAAATGACACAGTTATGGAATAAGGGAATTTGATTCCCCTGGAGGTGTATGCTCTTTTTGTATTTCCGGATTCATCAGTCTTCGCCATGGAGAATATATGCCTCCTCTTCGGAGTTAATCAGTCCTTTTTTAACCATTTTTTCGACCAGGCGTGAGGTGATGGATAACAGCGTCGTAAACGTAGGAGCCTCCTTGAGGCCCTTGACCGGAGCGGTGGCCTGTGCATCTTTTTCTGAACCACCACGCAGATTATCGAGAATGCATTCGATAACAAACATGATTTCACCGTAGGTAAGATTACCTTTCCGGTAGTCTGAAAACTGCTGAATTGCTCCAAGAATGAGATCCTGCAGTTTGGAAAACTCATTCGGGTCGTCAAATACGTTGCGATATGATCCAATTTCAGCCATTGGAGCCTCCATCTGCCCGGTGCTTCAGAAAACCGGTCAATAACAGTATAATTACAGTAATATACATAACGTTCACCTTTCATGAAAAGATGGCAGAGTATTTTGATCCGGAACGGTGAACCCGATGGACTGAATGTGATTCGGGATGTCTTGTCTTGTATCTTTCATATTGTACGCATTTAGGTTGGTACTGTCATCCTGAGAATGATAATTACTATGCCGGAATGGATCAGTTACCTTCCGAATCGGTCCCCGCGTTTTTTTTACCGTTGTCCGGGGGTGTGTTCCGTTCAATGACCGGCGCCTCGACACTCGGAACGGTGAATACGTCCGAGATTGAAGGCACATTCTTTTGTGCATTGTTTTCAACCGCGATTTCCGAATTGATTTTATCATTTTCTTTTAAAACAGCCTGAATCCGTTCTGCCGAACTGATTACCGCCAGCCGGATCAGCGAGTCGGTAAGTGCTGCCCGTTCCCCTGCGGAGAGGTGGGTGACCTTCTCAACCGGCGAGAAATAAACCGGATTTTCTTTGGCGGTAATGGTACTGACGATGGAGCTGTTGAAGAGGTATCTTCTGTATTTCACATTGTAGGCAATGAGTCCCGCATTGAGTTCGCCGTTGATGGCCGCACCGAAGATATGCCTGCGAACCGGGGTGAACTGAATATTCTCAAGTGTTCCCCACAAGATAATCACGGTATCGGGGAGGAGTTTCATCACCCTTCCGGTCATTCCCTGCGACACATCGTCGTACCGGTCAAGCCCCGTCAATTCACGAAAACGGTGTGATTCGACGGTACTCATGAGGCTGACTTCGTCGATGGTATCCAGAGCAGCTCTGAGCTGCTGCTCAAAGGTGCGGCTGTAACCAGGGGCGCCATCACCGGTTATCCCCATGAACAGCACCCGATTACGTGCGGTCAGGCCGGCGGCGACCACGGTGATGACCAGCAGGGAACGTATGATGACAGGTTTCATGATGGGGCGATCTCCTTTGCAAGCGCATTGTTGGCACGGTAAATCCAGCTGAGCAGTTCGGCAACAGCGGCATAGAGTTCCGGGGGAATTTCGCGATCGATTTCAATCTGGGCAAGCAGTTCAACCAGTGCGTCATCACGATGGATCGGGATGCCGTTGTTCTCGGCGACTTCCCTGATCTTTGCAGCGATGCTGCCTTCACCCTTTGCCACAATCCGCGGAGCCCGGTCGTCCTCACGATGGTAGCGGAGGGCCACTGCTTTCTCTTGTTTTCTCTTCATACTGCCGCCTATACTTTCATGTCGATTATCGTGTCGTCCGAAGTGGCTTTCTGATCGTCCGGTTCCCTGATACGGCGTGCCTGCTGCAGTTCCACCCGCACCGACGGTATGCCGCACTGAAGCAGCGCCTCATGGAATGCTTCCCGGTTGTTGACAAACCATTTCCGGGTACCGTTTCGCTCAAACGCGATTGACAGTTGGAGACCCTGCGCCGGGCGATAGTTCATGGTAGCATGAATCGAGCCGAGTACCGGTGGCGCGACATCGACCGCCACCGTTGTCTGCTGTTTTTTTCTTCCCGCCGAGTGCTTTTTTTTCTTGTGGAGAAACCTGACGTTGATTTCCGTCCAGGCGTCGCCGAATTTTATCGGCAGGGCGATGATCTGCTGTGTGCCCTGTGTGGTGGGCACCTGTCGCGCAAGCAACTGCAGTGATTCAAGGCGGTCAAGCGCCGTGCCGAGCGAACGGGCGATAGCCTGGGGCGAAAATGTACCGTTGTCCGGCCGGCTGTTGTTGCCGGTGACGTCCGGTTGATGCTGTTCGTTGCTTACTGCAGACCGTTCACCGGGAAGAGGATTTGGGTGCGCCGGAGTTTCCGGGCGGTGAAATGAATCGATTGCCTCAAGAACGTTGTTTAACACTACCTGCAACGGTTCTGAGCCCTGTTGCGGTGATGGGGAGGCTGCCTGAGCTCCCGGTAAATCCGTTGGGAATGCTGCCGGTCTGTTCGTAAAACGGTTGAGGAGCGCGGTAAGTGCCTCTTTGAGCGTCTGTGCTGTCTGCGCGGTCATTACCTGCTGCGGAAGGGACGGTGCCGGTCGATCTCCGGTTCCGGATGCAACTGTGTCAAGCAGCTGTACCGTTTCTTTCGCCAGCCCGATTACCGCCGTCCGAAGTACCTGCGCAATCGAGTTGTTCTTTCGGGGCTCTTCCGGTACGGCTGAAGGCGATGGCCCGGCAATCCGGTATGCGGTGTCCGTCGGGGTTCCGGGTGAAAGTTCGCCTGCGGCGAGGGGCGGTGGTGCAGCGGGAGCGTACAGCGCCTCCGCTTTCAGTAGCATCAGTACATCGTTTCGCAGAGAAGTGAGGTTGGCCGTCAACGGAGAAGCGGTGCCCGGTGGTCGTGTCTGCAACGCGGCAGCGATATCCGGTTGCTGCTGTACTGACGACTGAGAGGGGGCGCCTCTACCGGTCGTCGAGTGATTCACGTCGGGATCGGTCAGGCTGAGCAAGTGCAACAGGACTGATTTCAGTGAATCCTGCGGAGCGAATACTTTACCTCCGTGATTTCCTGAAGCGAGAACATGCTCCAATGTCAGGCCGATCCTCTCGGCAAACGAGGGGAGCAGGTTCGCACCGGTTTCATTCGGTGCTGTTGCCGGTGAAGGTGCGGTGAAATGCTCTGCGGATAGTCGGGGTACCTTACTCAATGTCAGCGCTGCGGACAGTGCCGGCTCAAGTTCGTCCATCATGGTTCCGGCCGTAGTGACGGGGGCAAGTGAAAGGTGATCTTCCGCGGAAAGGTCGTGAGCCAGTACGTTGTGCAGCCATTGTGTCGTGCTCTGCTGCTGCGCTTCGGTGGAACCGGCCCGCAGAGCGGGAAAGGTCGTGTCTGCCGACTGGAACAATCGGTCAAGCCGGAGTAGCGGTTTAAAAGGGAGATTACCCCTGTCAACGAGGAGTGCTGCAAGTTGTCCCGGTGACAACGAGGAAAAAAGACGGCTGGAAAAAGAACTGACAAGTTGCTTCAGGGCAGCCGGGAGTTCTTCTGTTGGCCAGAGAACGGCTTTGGCGGTATCGTTGTCTGCAACCGAAGTGACATGCAGGGCAAGTACACCTTCCGTGTTCAACTTTTTTCTTAAAAGCGAAAGCGTTTTTTCATCAATAGTACCTCCGGTGACCATTCGAATTGCTTCGATGGAGTCGTACAGGTAGATACCCGATTGCAATCCGTGCGTGGTCAGTGTTACCGGTGGGGCATTGACCACGGCGGTTTCTATGCCGGAAAGAGTGAAGATACCTGCCGGCAGAGCTTTTTTTTGGGTGGCATTCTCAGGAAGAACGGTCAGTTGCAGTGTTTCTCCGGAAGCTGCATATCTGACCTGTTGTCCGTTTTGCAATGATACCGTATCAGGAAGGACAATCCTGATACGTTCTGAACCGGTTGTAAGAAACGTATCGCTTTCTGAGATCTCAACAACAGCTATACCACTCTTCTGCCGTGGAGGTCCCGACGGAGAGAATACGGCACGAATAGTCGCGGTTGAAACGGGGATGGTCATACTGCTTCCGGATCAGCTCATTCCAGTGTAACTCGAATAGTCAACAAGTTGATATTCCTTATTATGTACCATCGGCTCCGGTTCGACAATTCTTTTCTTATTTCTGTAAGTTGTCTGAAAAATCTTTTAATTGTATTTGTTCCGGCAGGGAAAGGAGCAGGAGTTTTTTCGCTGGTGGCAAGGGGGGGGGGAGCGGCGGCTGATATTCAGCCGGAAGTTGAAATAGCATTGTCCGTTTTCCGGGATGGTTTGACGTTGTCTGTGGTTACGTTTTGCAAGGGTACAAACTGGTTCAAAGTTACAAAAATGTAACATTTGGCTTGTAAAAACACAAAAATGTATCAAAATATCTTTAGTATTTGCTCATTTATCTGATTTTTAAGATAATAATAAGGTCAAATGGTAGTAAAATGACTATTTTATTCGTTCGGGATCAAAAAGGTATCAAAATTGCTATTCTAAAAAACTTTTGTCCTATTTCCAAATTTCTGACAATATTGTCACATTAACCACACGGGAGGAGTCTTTATGTCTTCAGAGGTTGTTGCGATTCAACAGAGTGCAGATGCCCTGTTTCTGATGATAGGCGCTGTGATGATTTTTGCCATGCATGCCGGTTTTGCCTTTCTGGAGGTCGGTACGGTACGGGTGAAAAATCAGGTAAACGCACTCAGTAAAATCATTGTTGACTGGGCGGTATCAACGGTGGTGTATTTTCTGATTGGTTTTCCGATCGCTTACGGTATAACCTTCCTGCAGGATGCCGGTTCTCTGCTGCAGCTGCTTAATGGCGGACTCACTGAAGGTGCCCGGGGCTTTGATCTTCTGCACTGCTTTTTCCTGACCACCTTCGCGGCATGTATCCCTGCAATTATTTCGGGAGGAATCGCTGAACGGGCAAAATTCTGGCCGCAGGTGATTGCCGGCGGTATCTTTGCCGGGTTGGCATACCCTATTTATGAATCGGTGATCTGGGGACAAAACGGCTTTTTTCAGGACTGGATTACCTCGGTAGGCGGCGTGGCGTTTCACGACTATGCCGGTTCGGTGGTAGTACACTCGATCGGCGGATGGATCGCGCTGCCGGCGATAATCCTGCTGGGTCAGCGTATCGGCAGGTATATTGACGGAAAAAGTCAGGATATACCGATTTCCAATATTCCGTTTCTCGCTCTCGGAAGCTGGATCCTCGCCATCGGCTGGTTCGGGTTCAATGTCATGAGCGCTCAGGATTTCGAGGGAATCAGCGGGCTTGTGGCGGTTAATTCACTTTTCGCAATGGTTGGCGGAATACTGTTCGCACTTGTGTTCTCCAAAAACGATCCGGGATTTGTTCATAACGGGGCTCTGGCCGGACTTATCGCCATCTGCAGCGGGTCGGATGTGGTTCATCCGTTCGGTGCATTTTTTATTGGCGGCATCGGCGCGCTGATTTTTATTTTCGGATTCAAATTCGAAACTGAACGGCTGAAGATTGATGATGTGCTCGGCGTATGGCCGCTGCATGGCGTTACCGGATCATGGGGGGGGATCGCCTGCGGTATTTTCGGGCAGAAGGCACTCGGTGGTATGGGAGGCGTGAGTTTCGTTTCGCAGCTGATCGGTACGGTGTCGGCGATCGGCTGGGCGCTGGTGATCAGTACGATTGTCTACAGCGCTCTCAAGGCTACCGTTGGTATCCGGCTCACCGGTGATGAAGAGGAACGCGGAGCCGACCTGAGTATTCATCAGATCCATGCGTACCCGGAACAGCGTATCCGTTAGTTTCTGCGGTCGCCCGGTAAATGTATACGTCAATATGTCGTGAGAACCATAACGAAAGGAACCGGTTATGAAATATATCATTGCAGTGATTCAGCCTTCACGTCTCGAAGTGGTAAAAGAGGCTCTCAGTACGATCGAGGTGTTCCGTCTGACAATTTCCGACGCACAGGGCATCGGCAGGCAGAAGGGCCACAAGGAAGTTTACCGCGGTCATGAGTACCGGGTGAATCTGGTAAACAAGATCAAACTTGAGATTGCGGTCAACGATGAATTCGTCGAGCCGACCATCGAGGCGATATCCAATGCGGCCCGCACCGGCGAAGAGGGAAAAATCGGTGATGGAAAAATATTCATCCTCCCGATGGATGAAGCTGTCCGGATTCGTACCCGTGAGCGCGGTACGGAAGCCATCTGATGCTACCCGCGTCACCACTTCGCACCGCTTACGCGCAGTGGTGACGTTTACCTCCGCATGCAGTTAACCCCCGCCGATGTTACCGCTCTCCGTAACGGAATTTTCACTCCCAAACGTCGCGCAGCCTCTCCCATGGAGTGTCTCCACGCCTATGCTCGTGGTATCGACGACATTCTCCGCAAGCTCTTTACCGCCAGAATAACCTCGCAGGGAGGTGGCGATGATATTTGTCTGGTGGCCGTGGGTGGTTACGGAAGGGGAGAGATGTTTCCCCACTCCGACGTTGACCTCATGGTTCTTTATTCGGAGCGGGCCGATCCTTCGCTGATTAAGGCGTTTGAGCGTGATGCCTGGGATCTCGGTCTTGCCATGGGATTTGTTGCCCGCACGGTAGGGGAGTGCAGCCGTATTCTCGGAGATGACTGCGCAACCGACACGGCGCTGCTGGAGGCGACCCATATCACCGGAAGTACCGGACTCTTCACGCGCCTGATCGATCTTGCCATACGTCCGTGGTTCCGCCGGCGTCGCCGGTGGTTTATTGATGAAATGAGAAAAGCACTTATTGACGGAGTCTACTCCACCGCCGATACCCTGTACCGGATCGAGCCTGACGTGAAGAACGGTATCTGTTGTCTGCGTGACTGCCAGCGCATATCCTGGGCCGAGCGGGTGGCGGGGGAGTCCTTCGGCGGGCAGTCCCGGCCGTTTTACCAGTTCATGAGCCGGGAAGAGCAGGAGAAGTTGACTGAAGCGTATGCATTTCTGGCACGGGTGCGGACGGAACTGCACATACTCGGGGGACGGCGCCTTGATATTCTGGAGGTGGCGCTGCAGCACGATGTCGCGGGTAGCTTCGGGTATCCCGAACACAGTCCCGCCGAACTCATGAGCGATTTTTTCAGGGCGGTTACCACGGTTAAGCAGTGTATCCTCACCTTTACCGAACATGTGTACGAGGATCTCGGGTGGATCGGCAAGCTGCGGTCGGCACTCGCCTCGTTCAGTGCGGGGAATGGTTTGCAGGTGATAGACGGTGTGCTGCATCTGCGCAAAGGGGACGACCGGTACCGTCACGACGGAGCCTCGTGGGCAATGGAGGTGTTCACCACTACCGCCACCTGCAGGGCGGAGATCAGTACCATGCTGCGCAATCGCCTGCGTGAAACCGCCCGGCTGCTGGAGCCCAAGGATTTCCGCACCGGCGAAATCGAGTCGGCCATGTGTTCACTTCTTTCACTGCGGGGGCGCAGTGGACGGATTGTTCAACTTATGTACGAAACCGGAATCCTCGAGCTGCTGCTACCCGAATTCGCGCCGCTTGCCTGCAGAGTGGAATTTGATACCTATCATGAATTCACCGTTGATCAGCATACGCTGCTTGCGCTCTGCGCATTTGACGATCTGGTCAGAGACACCGACGACCTTGTCCAGCGTGTCTATCTCCGCATTGAAAACAGACGGGTGCTTCGCCTGGCACTGCTGCTGCACGATGTGGGAAAAGCGCTTGAAGGTGACCACTGCCGGAGTGGCGCGATACTGGCTCGAAATGCGGCGGAACGGCTCGGTTTTTCAAAGAAAGAGCAACGGCAGGTGGAGTTTCTGGTGTATCATCATCTTGACCTGAGCGAACTTTCGCTGCGCAGGGAGTTCGAAGAGAAGTCGATGAGGCAGTTCGCGGAAATGGTCGGGTCACTGGAGCTGCTCGATATGCTCTACCTGCTGACCGTGCTTGATATACGGCATGTGGGGAGCAGAACATGGACCGGATGGAAAGCGGCACAGCTCGCGGAACTGTTTACCCTGGTGGAACGTTTTCTGCACGAGCGGCAGTCCGGCGGCAATGAATCGGGACTAGCGGCAGATAATCAGTATGAAACCATGCCTGAAGATCGTTGGAAGCATCAGAAGTGGCTTGGTGCGCTCCAGTCGGGAGAAATGCAGTTGCACACCGAAGCGTTCACCGGTTTTTACCGTGTCACCATTGTAACGCACGACCGGATATCACTTCTTTCGGATATAGCCGCCTGTTTTATCCATGCCGGGCTCGATATCATCAGTGCACAGGTACATACCTTTCCGGAGAATAAAATTGTCGATATGTTCGATGTCGAACCTGATGGCATCACCCGATTATCATTTGAGGAACGGGTAGAGCGGTTTCGGACTGCATGGAAACGGATCACCACGGGAAAGACCGGTGCCGGGAAAATCGTTGAACAGCGCCTTAAAAGTTATCCCCCCAAACCGGCGCGTCATACAATAAAAAAGCCGAAGATTACCGTCAACAACAGCGCGTCTCCATCTGCCACCCTTATTGAAATCAACACCCCTGATCGCTTCGGACTTTTTTATACCCTGGTCACCGCGTTGAGTTCCACCAGCAATAATATCAGTGGTGCACGTATATCGACCGCGGTTGACGAGGCGGTTGACGTCTTCTACGTCACCGGAGGCGACGGAAACAAGGTGGAAGATGCGCAGCAACGTGCAGCGATCGAAAAAGTGGTCTTTGAAGCACTCAGCAGCGGATAATCGACGGTTATTCTCTGTGTACCGTATTTTCCCCGCAGTAGGTTGTTCCGGTTGGCACCGGTTATTTTAATCGTAACAATTGTGCAGGGACACACGGCCGTGCGTCCCTACAAGGCCGTGCACACCAATAAATATTCGAATCCGGAAGAATAATGACAGCAGTCAACCGACAACAGATCCCCAAAATCGATCTCCAGTGGCAGATTCTCATCGGTATCCTTCTCGGTATCGGCTGCGGTCTGCTGTTCGGACACCTTCAGAAAACAGGCCTGCACTCCGGCTTTTTTCTCGGCGTGCAGCGCTCCTTTCAGTTCGGTGGAGACCTCTTTCTCCGGTTGCTCCGGATGGTGATTATACCGCTGGTGTTCTCGTCTGTTTTTATGGCGGTTGTCAATCTTGGCAATGTGCGTAAACTCGGTTCCATCGGGTTGCACACGCTGCTGTACTATACCGCTACCACTGCACTGGCGGTCCTGACCGGCCTTGTTCTCGTCAATATCATCCATCCGGGGTTCGGCATCGATCCGGCGGTGCTCGAACAGCTCTCCATCAGGAAAGAGATCCCGCAGGCGGTCAGCGCAATGGAGGTCGGGAAGAAAAGTGTGTTCTTTATTATTCTTGAAACGTTCCTGGGCATGGTTCCCGATAATATCGCATCGGCATTCGCGGAAGGCAATGTGCTGCAGGTGATCTTTTTCGCACTGGTCACCGCTGTGGTAGCGGGATCCCTCGGCGGCGTCACGGAACCCCTTACCGGGGTGGTTGCAGCAATCGACCGGATCATGCAGAAAACAGTGGAACTTATCATGCGTATAGCTCCGGTCTGCATATTTTTTCTCGTTACATCACTGACGATGGATTTAGGACTGCCGGCACTGGCTGCCCTTGCCCGTTACGCGGTGACGGTGCTGCTCGGCCTGACCATCCATGCCTGTTTCTCCCTGCCGCTGCTGGTGTTCATTACAACACGTAAAAATCCGTTACATCTTGCTAAGGCGGCAATGCCAGCGCTGCTTACCGCCTGGTCAACCGCATCGAGCGCGGCTACGCTGCCGCTTACCATGGAGTGCTGCCGGGAGCGGGCGAAACTCAGCGACCGGATCAGCAGTTTCGTGGTGACACTCGGTGCCACCATAAATATGGACGGCACCGCACTGTACGAGTCGGTGGCGGTGATTTTTATTGCCGAACTGCTTGGAATTGCGCTTACCCTGCCGATGCAGCTTGTGATCTTCTTTACCGCAACCCTCGCTGCGGTAGGGGCAGCCGCCATTCCCGGAGCCGGGCTGGTGACCATGGCGATCGTGCTCTCGGCGGTGGGGCTGCCGCTCGAAGGCATCGGGCTTATTCTGGTGATCGACCGACTGCTCGATCAGTTCAGGACGACGGTGAATGTCTGGGGGGATATTACTGCAGCGGCGGTAGTGGAGCGGCTGGAGCATGGCTGATCGGGAAACCGACGGCAGCAATCAGGAGATTGCCAATCCGGTAAACCGGCAGGATGGTTGAAAATGTAATAGATTCATGGGTGCAGGATTCACAACACCGTGTACCCGGAGGCCTTCCCGACAAACATTATTGCTGACACTGGTATATTGCCGGTGTTTGTTGTTTACAAGAGTAAAAACAATGGGTATGCAACGGAATTGACGGTATCATGTTCGCAGCAACTGCAACCAGACGACTCGCAACGGTGCTCCCGATCGTCTTTTTCACGACACTCTTTTTTGTCCTGTTTCTCCTGATTAACCCTGCACGCACCTGCTTTCTGCAGCAACCGTTGTTTCTTCTGGATACCCGTTTTTTTTCCGGGTTTGCCGCCCGTCCGGGAGGATTATGCGAATACCTCTCGTTGTTTTTCTCCCAGTTTTTCTGCATTCGCATGGTTGGTGCGGTGATTATTACGGCACTATTCAGTTCCGTTAATTATATCACCGGTAAAGTCCTCGATCAGCTGTCCGGGTACCGTTTCCCTGTACTGCAGTACCTCCCGGTCGCGGCGCTGTTGTATCTGCATGGCAGCAGCAGCTGGACACTGGTACCGGTGTTGTCGCTGCTTACCGTACTGATCAGTTTTTACGGGTATCTGCGCAGCAGTGTAACGGTGCTTCCCGTGCGGGTTGCGGGATTTCTTCTGTTGTCGACAATGGTGTTCTATATAACCGGCGGGGGAGGGCTCCTGCTGTTTCAGATGCTCTGTCTGGCAACGTTCCCGGTGCGGTCAAGGAAAACTGCCCTGCCCGATTCGGCCATAGTGGTCGTTTCTTTTGGGCTGCCGTACGTGGCAAATCGTTTTCTGTTTCACGGAACCTTTGAGCTGGCGTATCTGCGGCTGCTGATTCCGGATGGGTACTATCATCCCGGGCCGATGCTCTATCTGCTTTTTCTGTACTATCCGTTGGTGGTTGTTGCATTGGCCTTCCTGACTGAAAGGAAACAGAATAGTTCCGGCAGTAAAAGGGTGATGCTTATCGCTGCAGTCATTCAGACAGTCATCGTCGGGGGAGTAACGGTTCCCGCGATCCTGCTGCCGTTGCACGCAGAGGAACAGTTTACTGCACAAATAAAATACCTTGCTTATCAGGGGCGATGGGAGGAGCTGCTCAGGAAAACCCGGAGACACCGGTCAACCGACCGGCTGGTACATTTCAACCGCTGTCGTGCATTGTATCATACCGGACGTCTTCCGTACGATCTGTTCCGGGAACTCAACGTCTGGGGGCAGTATGCACTCTTTCTGGGCGGGCATACGGGCGGATCGATGCTGATGGATAACAGTGAACTGTATTTCGAGTTGGGACATATCCGTGCCGCGCGGCAGTGGGCATACGAAGCGCAGACAATCTTTGAATACTCTCCCCGGGTGCTCAGAATGCTCACGTTGACCACTATCATTGAAGGCGATTATCAGGTTGCTGCCATAACGGCACGGTTACTGGATAAAAGCATCGTGCAGCGCTTCTGGGTCCGGAAGTATCTGCGCGGGTTGCGCGATACCACCGTTTTCACCAGTGATCCACTGGTACGGAAAATGCGGTCCCGGATGCCGACGAAGATTTTCTTTATGGATGGTAAAAACCCTCGGAAGGAGCTGCGTGCCCTCCTGGAAAAAAATCCCCACAACCGGATGGCGTTCGAATACCTCATGGCGTATCTGCTGCTTGCGGGTAAGACGGATGAACTCGACCCTGCCGACGAGATTGCCTGGCTCGGGCGACTCGGCTATCCTGAAATGCCGCAAACCTATCAGGAGGCGCTTCTGGTACATCTCTCAAGAGAAGGGCTTGCCTGGGAAAATCCGGGCGGGTATGCGATCAATCCGGTGAATGTGAACGGCTATGCGGACTATATGAACATTCTCCGGGATCACCGGATGAATCCACGGTCCGCCGCAAAGATCCTGTACGAAAAGTACGCCTGTTCCTACTGGTATTATCTCATGTATATCTATCCTCTTGTCAATCGTCAGGCTTCAGGAGAACGGAAACCGGTTCCATGAAAACACTTGCCGGACTCCTTGCCCTGCTTCTTGTCGCCGTGTTTTCCGGATGCGGACCGGGGGCTGCGTCACCGGCGAGAACGGTGGCGGTCGACGCTCCGCCGGTACTGTTTCCCGACTATACGGATATCGTCGTTCCTCCGAATATCGCACCGCTTCATTTCCGTATACAGGAAAAAGGTATCGCCTTTCGTGTGGTGTTGCGGTCGGCAACCGGAAAACCGCTGCATATCGTTTCCTCCGATCCCCTGATCAGGATCCCGGAAAGAAAATGGCGGAAACTGCTGGACCGGAACCGGGGGAAGCAGCTTTCCATCGACGTTTCGGTACAACGCCCCGACGGCATCTGGAACCACTTTGCGACTGTTACCGATACGATCGCGGAGGAGGAGATTGACCGGTATCTGGTCTACCGGCTCATCAATCCCGGGTATCGTCTGTGGGATGCAATGGGGATTTACAGCAGAGACCTTTCTAATTTTACCGAGCAACCGGTCATTCGCAACGATCTGGCAGAGAAAAACTGTATCAACTGTCACTCGTTCTGCCGTAATAGTCCCGACCGCGTACTCTTTCACATCAGGGGCAGGCTCGGCGGCACCGTTATCATAACCGACGGGCACCTGCGGAAGATCAATACGAAAGCCGCACAGGCTCTTTCCGCGGGGGTGTATCCGGCATGGCATCCCGATGGCAATTGTATCGCCTTCTCCGTCAACACCATCGCCCAGGAGTTCTACAGCGCCGGTCCGCGCAGTATCTGCGTTTTCGACCGGGCGTCCGACCTGATGGTGTACAATGTGGAGACCGACAGTATCACCACCACACCGCGTATTGCAACCGCCGACCTTGAAAACATGCCTACCTGGTCACCCGACGGAGCATATCTTTACTTCTGCAGCGCAACGCGGCCGCCGGAGGGGCATGCCGTCGATTCGGTACAATACAGTCTGCTGCGGATCGCCTACGATGCGAAGCGAAACGTCTGGGGCAGTGTGGATACGGTTCTTTCGCATAAGGAAGCGGGGGGGAGCATCTCCTGGCCGCGTATCTCCCCTGACGGACGGTTTCTGCTCTTCTGCCTGTCCGACTACGGGTACTTCACCATATATAATCCTCTCAGTGATCTCCGGATAATGGATCTGAAAACCGGTAACCGGCGATTGCTTGACATCAACAGTAACCGGGTGGAGAGTTATCACTCATGGTCGTCAAACGGCAGGTGGTTCGTCTTCAGCTCCAAAAGACGTGACGGTCTGCTGGCGCGTCCGTACTTTGCCTACTTTGACCGCTGCGGCGGGGTGCACAAGGCGTTTCTGCTCCCGCAGAAAGATCCCTCATTTTATGATACGTTTCTGAAGAACTACAACATTCCCGAGCTGATCACCGCGCCGTGGCGTACCTCCTGGCGGGATCTGTACCGGGTCGTGCGGCGGGAGGCGCGTGGTGTGCGGTTTGATGAAGCTGCCGCAGAAGATGCACTGTCGGGAGCCAGTGTCAAAGGAGCACCGGTCGATACGAGTACCATTCACTGAGTGGCAACAGGCCGGGGGAGGTTGAAGCATAAAGGAAATGTACTGGTCATTTTTAGGTACCGAATCAGCAATAATAAGTAGTATCTGTTCAGAATAGGATGAAAAATGACAAGTGTCATTCCCGCGAAGGCGGGACCACGGAGCCCATCGACAAGCTCCCGTCCTCCGCTCGCCTCCCGAAGTTTTATACGTCTATCCTCCGCAGTAGCTGCTACGGAGGACGGGGAGGGCAGGTAGCAGGTAACTGCGGAGGGGAGACAGGGTTAACTCCGCGTAGTAGCCTGCAAAACGATAAAGCACTATAAAAGAAACAGTGTTACACACTGGATACCTAACGTTTAATGAACAGCGTGACAATCCAGCATTTCACCTCAAAAACTGTGGATCACCGCCTTCGCGGGGATGACGTTTCTTCCATTCTCCTCGATTCTGAACAGGAACTAATTACCGAAATACCAAAATCCATGCAAAATGGAAGTATATTATCGATCATGGGAACAATGCGCTACTGGTAACGGTAGCCGGAACTACTAATTATTTAAGTGGGAGTACATGAATGAAAACCTTAAAAAAAGGAAAAATGACAGCGTTTCGGGTTTATTCGGAACACTGTATCCACCGACTTGGTCTGGTAGCATCCCTTGTCGCGCTCTGTGCGGCAACCGGTATCGCAAAGAAAAACGAGACTCTCAGTTTTCAGGTCGATGGAAAAACGCGCAGTTGCTTTGTTCATATCCCCGACGGAATCACCAACCCCGCATTGGTCTTTTTTGTGCATGGCGCCGGCGGAAGCGGTGAAGGATTTTCGAATGATACCAGGGGCAATACGACGGCGGATCGCGAAAAATTCATTGCCGCCTATCCCAGTGCATCAAGCAACGGGGGTTCCGGAACGTGGGACGATATGTTCGGAACCGGTAATTTTCCTTTTTTCCTGGCGGTTATCGACACGATTGACGCGCGATACCAAATCGATCGCAAACGTGTATATATGACGGGGTTCTCTCAGGGAGGGATGATCAGTTATGTTGCCGGATGCAGTTACTCCGATGTCTTTGCAGCCGTGGCTCCCGTATCCGGACACTCCGGTTCATCCTGCACCCTCAAGCGTCCGGTACCGCTCTTTATGACGTTCGGGACAAAGGATTTCGGGGATCCTTCCTCCTTCATGGCCGACCTTGACGTCTGGCTGAAGCTTGACAGTTGCCCTGCCGACCCGGAGGTCACCCGTCCGTACCCTGCCTCCAATCAGCAATCCGTAGTAACGCGGCTTACCTACGGGCCTTGCGCGCAGGGTAGCTATGTGGTGGTCGATTCGGTCCAGGGTGGGGGGCACGGATGGCCGACGGATACCCGTACTTCGGTCAATCAGGCGGATGAGGTGTGGGAGTTCTTCAAACAGTTTTCACTTGATGATCCCACTCCCGCTGTACGACGGCATGGTACCACCCGAACGGCACCTGTCGCCGCAGTATACGCATCGGGTAGTGTCCGCGTGACCGGTGCGGGAGAGCGGTGCAGAGTACAGGTGATCGACACACGGGGAAGAACCGTTGCCAAAGAAAACGCGTCGTCTTTTTTGTTCAGTGATAAACCGGCCGGAGTGTATATGTTACGGGTAAACGGAAACGCCGGTTCTGCAGTAGTGAAAATGATCGTACCATAATGAACCATCCGGAGGAATACTAATGTATCGGATTCTGATTATTTCGACTTTTATTGCCGTTATGGCGGTAGCGGGTATAGCCCAGACGACACCGACACTTACTTTTAAGGTGGAAGGAACAACCCGCAGTTGCGTTGTTCATGTGCCGGACGGTATCGACACCCCGGCCGTCGTATTTTTTCTGCACGGCGCCGGCGGGAACGGCCCGGGTTTCGCGAACGATACCAAAGGAAATGCAACTGCCGACCGCGAAAAATTCATTGCCGCGTACCCGAGCGGGGTGGGCGGTAACTGGGACTACAATTCAGACGGCTCAAATGATTTCAAATTCATGCTTGCGCTCATCGATACCCTTGACGCACGGTATCAGGTCGACCGGGACCGTCTGTATGTTTCGGGATTCTCCATGGGCGGGGGTATGTGTTTCGCACTCGGATGCCGGTATTCCGAGGTGTTCGCCGCAATCGCGCCGGTATCGGCTGCGGGGACGGTGTGTACACCCGATCGGAAAATTCCGGTACTGCTCACTTTCGGTACCAGGGACATGTATCCACCGGCCAACTACATGACGAGCCTTGAGCGGTGGGCGACATTTGATGGGTGTACCGCCGAGCCGGAAATCATCAGTCCGTACCCGGCCGATAATCAGCAGTCGGTCGTCACGAGGATCAGTTACGGACCGTGCGACGAAGGAACGTATGTGGTGGCGGATTCCGTACACAACGGTGGACACGGCTGGCCGACGGATACTCGAACTTCCGTCAATCAGGCCGACGAGGTGTGGGCTTTCTGCAGTCAGTTTTCGCTCAAGGGGTCAACGGCGGCTACCCGCCGTATACCGGTCTCCATGAAAACCGCAATTTCAGCGACCTTTGTGCAGGGGAATATCTGTATTACCGGTGCGGGAGAGCGCTGCCGGGTAAAGGTGATTGACTGCCGGGGCCGCATGGTTACCTCCGCAGTGGGGACGTCACGTATCGCCGTTGACGGCAATCCCGGAGGAGTGTATCTGGTGATGGTCAATGGGATGACGGGTACCGTTGTTCAACGGGTGGTAGTTCCCTGAGGCGGTAGAATTTCTTCGGCTCCGGACCGGCGGAGCCACATCCCTTACGGGGAGGTTTTCCGGATGTGAATGGCCGGCTGGTAGCTTGCCTTCTGCGACCTCACCCCTTGCATCCCCTCTCCGCCCGGCGAGGGGAAGATGATTATGGCCGAATTGTGAACTACTGTTCGTGCGGCACTCCGGGCACCCCCTGTACCTTTCCTGCTTTCACCATCCCCACCGAAAAGGATCTGAAGTAAAAGACGATACCGATTCCGATGTCCGACTCCGACCCCGGTACATTTCACCGCACCACATCACCACAAAGAAAAAATAGTGTCAACGTTCTCCCTCGGGAATCCAACAGCGGTAGTTCCGTTGCGTCTCATATATCTTGTTCCCGTCATACGGAATTCCATTGAACGAGAGCAGTATGAGGGTATAATGCGGCAAGGATCCACCGGATATCATAAAATGCGTTCCAGGTGATCTGTCCCGGTATACCAGACCAATATCCGGAACCCATGTCTGGTAGGAACCTTCGCCGCTTCCGGAGACTATTCTGGCTCCGATGGTCAGTTCACCATTATCAAACGGTATGGTACATTGCTGGATTGGCGATTGCATCGACCACTCATTGTTGGTGAATAAAATGTCCATGTCGGAATATATGTTGGACTTTGTCAAAGCGATAATCAGCGTATCGCGGTACGTGGTATCCTTGAGGAATGTTCTTTTTTCTGTGCTGTCAATGATAAAGGTACTATCCAACACGACACGTTCACAGAGAATTGAATTATTCGGCTCCACTGCAATGAAGGTATAGCGGTGTATGCCTTCCGTCATTTTGTTGGATGTACCCCAGGGCCAGCCATCGCCCCATGAATCCGGCAACATCGGATGAGGGGTGTATTCTTCATACCAGTATTCCCAGACATTTCCTGCAGCCAGTGGAATCAATTCCGCATCACCCGGAATTTCCTGTGTTTCAGGAATGGAATCGATGGTTCCCTGCGGAATAGTATCGGCAGTTCCCGGAGAAAGGGGATCGAGGGTCCCTTGAGGATTGTTGCTGCAGCCAGCAATGACAAGCAGAACCGGTACAATGTATAGCAGTAGTTTCATAGATACGCCACTGTAAATGGGTCTGGTCATTGACATTTATGTTCCTGAGCGAAATCATAAAGTTTCGCTCCGTCATAAGGAATTCCGTTGAAGGAAAGAAGCGTTAAATTGGTTTCCCCGCTTCCGCTTGTCCAAGCCCATCCCCCGCGCAGGCACACCAGTCCGATCGATGGAGTATAGAGCCAGGATGTCCAGTCCATTCGCGCCATCCAGAACCTCATACCGATAGTAATGTCACTGTCTTCAAACCGTACGATACAGTGGCTTACCGTATCCCAGGAATTCATTTTGGAGGAGGTGAGCATATCCGGGGTGATGGAGTAAAGGAATTCCCCACCGGAGGAAATTTCGATGGTATCGATGAGTATCGAATCCTTTACAAAGGTCGTTTGATTGTTCATGACTTTTATAAATGTACTGTCGGCAAATGCCCGTTCACACTGCCACAGCGTATCGGCAATCCTGGCAAGCAATGTATAGCGATGAATACCCCGCGTGTAGTAGGCTGTATAGGCCGGTTCCTCCGGGGGCGTACCTCGAATTCCCCGCTCACTTGAATACCAGTACTCCCAGATATTGCCTATTGCTAACGGAAAGAAATTTACATCACCTTGAAGAGTATCCTGAGGAATCGTATCAACAGTTCCCTGAAGATTGTTGTTGCAGCCGATGAACGCGATTGTGAAAAGTGAGAGGGCAAGCAATGGTTTCATTTAATAGTTCTCCCGGGTGAGTTTTCAAGAAACGTTCCCCGTTATAAGTATACTAAGCAATCGTTGCCGAAAACCAGCCGGGGGGCGGAATACGTTTTCTGAGAGAAAACAGTGGAGACGGGGTGACGGGAAATTCCGGTATTGATACAATAGAAGGAATCGCACCGGCTGCTGTTCTCAGAACGTGAGCATCAGTGCCAGATTGGGAATAATCCCGAGCATCCTATGGTCAAGGTACCCGAAGTGGTCGGTCTGCCGGTCGATCACCTGCTTTTTATTGAGGATATTGACTGCCTCCAGATACCCTCCTGCGGTGCATCGTTTGAATTGATGGGAAAAGGTATACCTGGCGGAGAGTGAATAGACCGGATCGAGTCTGCCTGCATAGGGTGAATCGGAACGGACAATGACCCCATCTTCATAGTAGTACCAGGGGCCAATTTTGGGGTACCACCGTCCTGTCATGGCCAGAAAATTCGCGGTGAGTACATGCGCTTTACTGAACGAAAATCCGGCAAGCAGTGAACCCTTGAGACATCTGCCGTAGTTGTCGGTGTACCAGGAGCCGTTTCTGTATTTATCCCGGGAGATGGACCAGGTTCCCGCAGCAGCATAGAACAACCGCTGTTTTCCTGAAGTCGAAAGGGATGCTTCACATCCGTAAACCCTCTGTTCTCCGTCGGCCGGATTGAGATGGAGCAGCGTTTTACCGTTAAACCACTCGGTGTATAGGTTCAGTTCACGACGCTCCGGTGCATACCGTTTGTACTGCTGATCGTATCGTTTGGCATACGCTTCAATTCCGAAGGTATGTGTTGTACCGATGGTTCTTCCATAGTGGAGGGCTCCCTGAACACAATGCTGCAAACGAAGATCATACCATGCAACCGCTTCATTCTCATCACGATTACGTACCAGATATTCCAGAATAAGATCGAAATCGGTCGGCAGTTGACGGATACTGCTGCCGGTCAGTGCGATGGTGCCGAGGGCGTCATTCTCGAATTCGATGCCGAGACGCGGTGAGAGGCCGCCGCGGTCGGGCAGCGAGAAATAATCGGTCCGGACACCCGGTATGAGCGTTACCGGACCCAGATGGATTGCCGCCTGGAGGTATGCTGCGGTTTGTTTACTGTCAACCATGTTGTAGGTATCGAAACCTCCGGAAGTGTCGCTGAAAATATCCGGTTCGGGGAACAGGGTGTCGGCCCGGAAATAAACCTGGCGGTCATACGTCCGGATACCATACTGATTATGGAAATGTATCCGGTGCATCTCCGCCGAGAACCCGACTCCCAAATCCACCTGTTCACCAAACGGGAAGGTGAAGTCTTCCTTTGCGTAGAAGTTCTTTTTGCGGGTTCCTCTAGTGTAAATACGACGGTCTGAAAGAGTTTCTGAATTGAAATTGTATCCCTGCGTGGAATCCTGATAGTTGTAAATGGAATCCGAATGTGAACTGAGTACCAGAGGAAATTCCGACCCCGTATACACCCGTGCACGCTCAAATTCGGTACGGCTCACCACCAGCAGCAGGGTGGAGGAAAGATCACCCGCTGTTTTTTTCCAGGTAACGGCACCTGCTTCAATGTTGCTTTTTATCCTGGAAACATTGTCGATCTCATATCCCTCCGCAGGTTCACCGGGAGGACCGCGGAAGGTATCGAAACTGCCGACTGCATGTAGCTGCAGTGAACCTGCCTTACCAAGGTCCACCGTGCATTTGAACAGCCCGTCTCCGTAGCGCGGCATGCCGATATCCTCGTTGAGGTATTTGAGCAGACGCAGATCCGCAAAGCGCATGTTGAGCAGATACGAGCCGGCTCCGGCCGGCAGCGGTCCCTCTCCGGAAAATCCCAGGCCAAGCAGACTGATATCGGTTGCCGCATGAAAACGGTCCCGCGCCCCGTTACGCAGATGAATGTCAATTGCCGAGGAAGTTCTTGACGGCAGATCCGCCGGGCTGCCACCCGCATAGATATTCAACCGGTCGATCATGTCCGGATCAATAAATCCGAATGCGCCGCCGGGGCGGTTGACCAGCGGAAAGTGATTGATATCATCGAACGGAATACCGTCGATAACGTAGACGTTTTCGGTGGGGTTGCCGCCCCGTACGTACAGCGCATTATTATCGAACGTCCCGATTGATAGAATGGACGGATGTGACGCGAGTATCCGGTTGAGATCATTCACGCTGCCGGGCATGTTGAGCAGTGTCGCACTGTCGATGGTGGTAACGGAGGTAACGGTGAAGTCGCTGGTTTTTTGCTGTCTTTTTCCTTCGATCACCAGAGTGTCAAGTGAGGGGGGGGGAGGGGACGGGGAGGCAGGGTGACGGGGTGACGGGGGGACAGCGGTCGTGTCAGACGAAGCGGTGGCGGTGCAGATGAGAGAATATAACAAGATCACTACTGATCGAAAACGAATCTGTCGTTGTTGCATAAAGGAAACGCTTATTGTCTGCAGGGAATGAATGATGACTCCTGTCTGCCCGTGTAAAGGTAATCAGCCTACCACTGTTCCCGTCCGTTATCCGTTTTCCACCACTCATGGTCTTTTTTACTCCAGCCACCAAGACCATTGACGCTGATGGTGAACTGCCATTGTCCGTTCCGTGCACCGGTAGAACCGCTGCTGGTGCTGTCGAACTTCCGGGCCAGTCCTTTCATGAATTCCGGGGGTGCGATAATCCACGACTGGTCAATGCGGATATGGTTGAATAGGGTAACACCGAATCCCACGTGCCATTCAAACCGCTGTCCGATCAAATCAAATAGAATACCCTGCCGTAAACTGCCGGTATTGAACAGCCGGAACTCGCCGCCGGTATGGTAGTTTATTTCCTGCAGCTCATATTTCAGCGGTTCGTTGAACCAGTCTTCGTACAGTGCAACATAGAATTGTTCCGGATCAGTATCGTCCCAACGGTTGATCACCAGCTCCTTGTCGAGACGAATCTCTGCAGCGGCCCTGAAAAATTCGATTCCCCGTGAGCAGAAGCGGCGTTTATAGCCGAAGGCGGCATTCATGGTAAAGGGAAGCGGATCACGGGAATTCCGGTCGATGTAGTAAACATGGGGACCCATGTTGTTAAAGGTGATACCGTACCGGAATCCGTATTTGAACAGGTGCAGATAGCCGATGTCAAACGCGAAACCATTGGCAACACCTTCGCCGTTTTCACCGATCCCCGGAGCGAGTGCCGAAACGAAATATTTGGCGGTGAGTCCGTAATATCGTGTTGTATCACCAACCTCCGCAAAGGAAAACCCCCAGCCGGAAGCAAATACCCACTCGTAACTGGTGACTTCCCGCTCACTTCTCCCCATTGCATCAAAAATCTCATTTCTTCCCATATTCAAAAAGTGGAAATAACTGCCGAAACCGCCGATATCAGGCCTGGGGGTCTGATAGGTGACGGTGATTGCATGATGCCACAGTTCTGAAAGTTTGAATGCCGGCAGAATATTCTCGTGCGACTCGGATACTCCCACTTTTCTCCAGCCGCGGTGGTTCACGCCGAGCCCTGCCGGGTTGAAGAAAAGCGCCGAGCCGTCGTCGGCCAGTGCGGTTCCCACTTCGCCCATTGCCGTGCTGCGTGCGCCGAAGGGAAACGAGAGGGTGATGACTGCGGATTCTCCGACACCGGCTACCGAGGAGGATATGAGTACCATGGTAAAAAAAACAGTGACGGTGGCTTTACGGAACATCGGATAGAATTTCATTGTACTTTCTCATTGCCGTTTCTGCAGCGATGCAGTGAATGATCAGGAATGTAACGTTGACGGGGAACTGTATGTGCAATTACTACCCCGTAGCTTAAAATAGGTCCGGAAGGAAAAAAGTTCAACTGAAGCACTGCCATGTCGCATGGGTTGCAGCCTCCCCCGGCCTGCGGCCACCCCCTCGTAGAGGGGGATAAAAGGAGCAGGGGAGATCGCCTTACTGACTTCTGTGCCTGGTGTAGTTGTTTCCAGTGTAAGTGGTGGTGCTTGATCTTCCCTTCTGTAACCTCACCCACTTCGAGAGCCTCGCACCGCCGCCGTAGCACCCATCCTCAAAGGTAGGGCTTTGGTGCGCAGGAGGCAGTGCGGCGCCCGGCACCGCCTCTCCGCCAGGCGAGGGGGAAATGAAAACCATACCGTGGAAACGGTATAAATGCCTCTCTCTGTGGGAGAGGCCACCGAGGCTGTACAGCCGAGGGGAGAGGTCCGGACGGCAAGCGTGGAATGTAGTATTGACGTCATCCCGGTGCCTTTTTACCGTAACTTCTGAAACAGCTCATCAGCGATCTCTCCCAGGCTTACGTAATCCTCGTCGTCGGTCCGTTTGAAAAAACGGCACCGGTTTGACGAGACATCATACACGGCAAGGCATAATTGAACATTTGATAAATCGACCGTGATCTTAATTGTAAAAATTTTCGGATCGATGATACCGAAGGAGTTGGTGATCTGTATCGGAATCCGGATATTCACTTCTCTTCCGTCCTGTATGTCTTTGTACGGGTCCTCCTGATAGAGATAAAACGCGACGAAGGTGCCGATGTTATTTCCGGTGCAGTATTCCCAGGTCGTATACGGCAGACTGTCCACTATTCCCGTTTTCCTGTCTGCCGATCGGTTGAATCCGATGGTCATTTTTCTTCCGGCATCGTCCGAAACCGGTGACCAGCCGCTGACATTCTTTTTTTTAAGTTTGGATTCGATTTCAGCCGACAGGTCTTTGTACATCGCGTTGGTAGTATCGTAAGCGCTGTTGCCTTTACACAAATAGCGTGGATTGGTGATGAAATAGGAGACATCCGTCAGTTGAAACACCTCTCGGGAGTGTTTGAGCTTCAGACCCTCTCCGCGAGAAGTCGAAATGAAAAATGCGGCCAGGAATAGAATGGTGATTCGTATCATTGGTTTTTCCTTTGAGGATCGTTTACTTTATGAACCGGAATGCAATTTTCAATACCGATCTTCCGGTAAAAACTCTTTTCTCTGATATTATAATTCTACTTTGGCACTTTAAACCCTTACCTTTTTCTATCCGTTTTTTCGGGAACGGCACTCACGATATAACGCGCTGCCGGTCTTGATCTGGTGCCGAAAGATTGGACACGCAACAATTTCTATACCTTTTCACCTTTTCACCTTTTCACCTTTTCACCTTTTCACCTTTTCACCTTTTCACCTTTTCACCTTTTCACCTTTTCACCTTTTCACCTTTTAAACTTTTAAACTTTTAAACTTAAATTACACAGGAGCGGGCGCTCCGCCCCTGCGGCCCCGGCCAACGGGTGGCAAGGTCCCCACCCTTTGGATTCCCGGGCCTTTTTCAGCGCCGCAGTGAAAGCGGTACAATAGAAACGGTACGAAGTACCGGATTCTCTGCGCTTAAAGAACGTATGTGACAACCGCAGACGCCCTGTGGGATCGGGAGAGTTTTCATTTACGGAGTATTGTGCTCAAGGAGACATCCTCTGATACAATAAGCGTTGGCGTGCGGCGCTATCGCGGCCGGAAGGCAGGCGACCTATCTCTCTTCACATCCGTTCATTCGGATTATTTGGGAAGAAACCTGGATTTGTATTCAGGGAATTGGTATGGGGAAAATAAGTATCTAACAAATGAGTTTATTTATCCTGATAACCCTGAGGGGAACGGCAGTGACTTTAGGCATGATGGTATTCCTCCGCCGAGTTAGCGCCGCACGCCAGGTCGAATGGCAAGCCACCAACAGGTAGTTTGAGCAACAATGCATCCCGTCTCTACAAAAATCCACCGATCCCAAGGGGCGACTGCGGTTCGCGTGGCGGAGAAAAGCGCACGGTGTCCAGAGGTGTTTGCGCCGGAACACCTCTGGGCGCGGCGCGGGGGCGCCCCCTCGCTCCTGATTACTATCCGTAATGTGCTTTTATATGGTAATTAATCTACAATTTCTCCAAACTCAATTTACCCAGGAGCGGGCGCTCCGCCCCTGCACCCCGGCCTA
>JBNLDC010000058.1:0-41577 GCA_050304135.1 Chitinispirillaceae bacterium
CCAGCGTTTTCGACGCTGTTTTCATTATACCGCTTTGGCGCTGGAACACCTCTTGCCGGGTGTGGGGTCGGCACCCCACTCCTGATATTTATGAGAAACGTGCTTTAGTACTCTATTTCTCCAAACTCAATTTACACAGGAGCGGGCGCTCCGCCCCTGCGGCCCCGGCCTAAAGCGGTATAGTATAAACGGTGCACAGCACCGGACTCCGCACGCTTCCGGAACGATAGTGACAACGTGTTCCGGGCCATCACCCTTAGGGAACCCTGGCCTTTATCAGCACCGCAGTGAAAGCGGTACAATAGAAACGGTACGAAGTACCGGATTCTCTGCGCTTAAAGAACGTATGTGACAACCGCAGTCGCCCTATGGGATCGGGAGCGTTTATATCTACAGAGTATTGTGCTCAAGGAAATACCCTTTGGTACAACAATGGTTGGCGTGCGGCGCTATCGCGGCCAAAAGGCAGGCTCCTTATCTTTCGTCACGTCCGTTCCGTCGGATTACCTGATATGAAACCATACATGGATTCTGGAGATAATTCGTGAGGAAATAAATATCTATCAGATCATGTTTTATCCTGTTAAACCTGAGAGGAACGGACGTGACACCGCTATAGTGCAACTGCCTTTCACCGGACAAAGCGGTAGCAAGGTAAAAAGATCCCTCAAAAATCAGAAAAAATTCCCCTGTGGAATACTGAAAATTCTTCCTACCTGCCGTACTGTCGTCCAATCCCGGAAAAATAACCGTTCAACACCCACCAGCACGCGCATCATACATGCTGTCCGGCCGGAAATTACCCTCACCCGGCAGTCGGACCACTTGCCGTGGTATTTTGGTTACTTCCTCCAGAGCAGATGAAACCGTTTCACCCGCCTCAGAAAAAACATTTATACTGAAATCGTCCTCGAACAGACACTAAGTTTAAACCGTTCTGAATTTTCTGTTTCATAATCTATTTTTATTTGCTATGTTTATATTTTGATCGTTGAATTTACTACACTAAATAAGGATACCTATGCCCGACACCGTACTTTTAACCAAAGCAAACCTTGAAGAGCTCCATAAGCAACTCGAAGCATTGAAAATCGAGAAACCACAGGTCATTGCACGGATTGAATTAGCCCGCAGTCACGGAGATCTCAAGGAAAATGCCGATTACCATGCAGCCAGAGAACGTTTGGGATTCCTGGAAGGGCAGCTTGCCTTTGTTCAGGATCGGATTGCCAGAGCGGAGGTTATCGATACCTCGAAACTGGTTACCGATAAAGTTATTATGGGAACGCGTGTTAAACTGGAAGACTCCGACGGCGACATCGAGTACTACCATATCGTATCGGATATGGAGGGTGGCTCAACGGACGAAAAAGTATCAATTAATTCGCCTATCGGCAAAACGCTTATCGGGCATAAGGTTGGTGATGAGGTTTCCATAAAGATCCCGAAAGGCACCTTGAATTACAAGGTTCTCGATATTGCCCTGGGTGAGTGAGTGCTGATTCAGCGGGGCGTTCAAGTCTGAAAAATGCTTATATGATTCTACATTTGGGGTAAAAATACCAGTCACAATATATCGCATCAAAACTGATTGATTTTTTTTACCCCATCCACCCCTGAATAGCCCCGTACGCCTTCAAAATATCCTTGACGATAGTCGCACCGGTTTTCACCCCTTTGACGGTTTGATTCAGCAACGACGTTTCATCCGACAACTGTTCAACAATCCGTCGCGCACCGTTGAGTGCACCACTCCGTTTTACCTCTTTTTTATCGTTGGATTCCTCAACGGGAATGAGTGCTTCAGCCGCATCCTTAAGCTCTATTGCCTTATCTGTATTCCCAGTTTGTTCAAGCTGCTTGCTCAACTCCCTGAGTGCACCCTGCAGATCAAAATTGCAGTTGGAAAAGTTGAAGGTTTTATTCGAGAAGTCTTTTCCGACAAGGGTATTTTCCCTGCCACCCTGCTTTATATAATCACCTTTGATGTTGAATATTTGTACAGTTCCATCCATAGGTATTAACTGCCTGGTAACCGGATCAAGAAATGGGATGTTCATCTGAGAATGAGTAAGCACCTGCTCACTGGACACCCACACCGGACTTGTCTTCTCTACTTCTTCCGGAATCTGCCCGAACCGCTCGACCCGGTACTGCAATTCCGGTTTATCGCTTTTGTAACTGCCAAAGATATCATTGAGTGTTTCCCGCAAGGTGCCGATAAAAGCGGTCTTCTTGTTTCCCTTTACTGAAACACTGATCGTCCGGTTAAAAAAAACGGTCCTGTGCCCACCTGAGGGGATTTGTTTCAATATAATCGTTGATTCGCTGATATTCATCATTGTTTCGAATGATATGATCATGAAACCGGCCCTGCCACCCGAATACAAACCCTGCCCGGCGCGCGTGGCGGGTAACGGCCGATTTGTACCCGCCGATGATGGATGAAACGGTATTTTTTCCCTGATTGCGGAACCGTTGACGGGCCGGTGGTTGGTGGTTGGTATCATTGATTCCGGTACAATTTGTAGGGACAAGGCATGCCTTGTCCCTACAAATGTCACAATGGGGATTGGAACCACCGTCCCCATTTTTGGTATCGGATTCCACCCCCGAACCAAATTCGCAATCATCGGCGCGATTACCCAATATCAATATCCCATGAACATGGTTCGGCATCACCTGAAACGCCCCCAATTCCACGGCATTGGCGTGACCGAGGATTTCGTGCCAGAATTGTTCCGCAATTGCGCCAACGGGTGACAACACCATTGTCCCCCCGGCAATGTGCCCGAAAAAATGTTCCCGGTCCGCCGTACAAATGGTAATAAAATACGCCCCCGCCCACCCGTACGACCACCACGCCGCCCGCGCGGATTCATTGCGGTAACGGTTTTTATATTTCATCGCCATACCGGGGACCATTCGTTGTAACCATTTTTCCAATATTCATATTGACCATATCAATCATATTCCATATTGTTAATCAATTTGTAGGGACAAGGCATGCCTTGTCCCTACAACCATGGTAATATTATTCCCACCGCCACCACCCCGTGCAGAAAATCCCCGGGTCACAATTCCCCGTCATACCCGCCCCGTCATACCCGCCCCGTCGTACCCGTACCCACGGCAGGACCACCCGCCAGGCGAACCCGGCCCATCTGTTGCCGTTTTGTTCCATTACCGTGGAAAAACCCGTGAACCGGCAGAAAGGTAAAAAGATCCTTTAAAAACCATAAAAGATCCCCTCCGACAAAACAAAAGATCCCCCTTTTGAATACTGAAGATCCCTTAATAAATACAAAAGATGCCCCCCTGGAATAGTAAAGATCCCCCTCAACAATACAAAAGATCCCCCCTTTGAATACTAAAGATCCTCAAAACAATACTAAAGATCCCCTGAAAATTGTGAAATTTGGTACAGCTTTCAGGTTTCAGCTGAAAAACGTGCAGGTGTCTGTGATTCATTCCGTAAAAAAACGTGGATTGAGAAGAACAGAACAGTGGAAAAAAAGAACCGGAGAAAAAAAAGAGGCCGCGAATGCGGCCTCGGGAGAGTGTTATGAAGCGGAAACCTCCTCAGGTTCCGTTGTCGCTTCCGGCGGGGTGGCAGCCGCAGGCTGCTCCTCAACCGTTTTGTGGTTTTTAGCGCCTATTTTCTGACGGTAATCGCCGTAAAACAGCTCCTCAAGCTCCGGATTATCATAGAACACATACCGGCCGGCGGCATAAATCTCTTCCAGCGAACGCCAGAGCAGGGTCCATGATTTGATGACCAGGCTTTTCGCCTCGGATATTTTCTGCGGGACGATATCCCGCTCCGCCGACAGACTGAACAGTTCATTGTAAAGTGAATAGGCTTCCTCCGCCTCCTCCATGTTAAAATGAGCCTTTTCCAGCCGGTCCTTGTGATCGACCACCAGTTTGTAGAGCGACAGGAGATCCTTGAACATATCGAGGTCTCCCCTGCCCGAGCTGATCCGGTCAAGAACCTGCAACACATCCGGCAGATCACGGAAAATATAACGCAGATCGGCGATCAGCTTCCGGCGGCGGGCATACCCTTTCTTTTTCAGGGCCATGAACTGTTCACTGTCGACATCGCCGTTCTCCACCGACGACTCAAGCGCCGCCACGCAGAACGCGAACGCACCCACCAGCAGCGGGAAGCTGCCGAGCAGCTCCGGATCGATATCCGATACCGCAAGTTGTTTACCGTATTTTTCGACGAGGACCTCCACCCGTCGCCCCTCCTGCATGGCCTCCTCGTACGGCATATTCATGACCGCATGTTCCTTGTCGGGGATGCCAAGGATCTGCTTTTTGCAGGCCTCGAAGCATTTCGCCGGACTTTTTGTTGTAGACATATACACCTCCATGTCTGTTGAAAAGTTGTTGTGATGACTGACGATCCATCTGACAGTCGTTGAAAGTATGCTGCGGGCTATTGCAAGAGGTGTGCCAAATCAAAATCGGCCTTTTTAGGCCATTTTAAGGGGGTGCAAAATATGCAACAGTCGCATTTTTGCGACTCGGATTATGTCATTCGCAAAAACGCGACTGTTCTTTAATGGATTGCTGCAATTTGATTTTGGTCGGTGTATCCCCCTCCCGAGTAGTTTGCCGGGCCTGCCGACGTGGGGGTGGGAAAGGTAACGGGTGGATGGTGCGGTGGAGCAGGATTCGACGCTTCGCGCCGCTGCCGGAACTGAAGTTCCAGCACTGAACAAGGCGCTTCCTCCAGAGCCCCGTCAACAATTACTAGGACAGTAACGTTGCGTGCATATCTGTTTTTCGTCTGTTTCTGTTTTTATCAGTAAGATTTTTTATAAAAACCAGGTCAGCAGCATTTCCTTTGTAGAGAAGTCGTCCTGCTCTGATTTCGGCCTCAAACGTTGAACCGTCTTTGCACTTCACAATTGTCTTATAAATTTTAGGTGTAGCGACATTGGCTAATCTGAGTAAATAATTCGCCAAAACCTCTTTTTTCTTTTCTTCGGCGATAAAATCGGTAAAAACCTTCCCGGTGCAGTCTTCAATGGTATATCCGCCCATTTGCGTCAATGCCGGATTAATAAGTTTAATGACCTTATCCTGAATAAGGATAATACCCTCTTCAGAACGTTCAACCAGTTCACGACAGGTGCTATCGCTTTGCCGGAGAGCGGTTTCTTTCTCTTTTACTGTATCCATTGTCCGTTGCAGTCTGCTGTTTCTATCGGATAATTTTTTTTCATACTCGGAATGAAAATATTCAAAATAAAAAGCGAGTATGGAGACGCCCATATATGCACCGAAATATTTGATTTTATAATCATGAGTATAGGCATAATCAAACAGCAGATGCCCGGATTGAAAAACACCGAAAATCAAACCCAGAAAAACCAGGGTAACAACCGTTCCCGCTTTTATTCCAATAAGAGACATTACAAACAGTGGAAAAACAAATGACCATAACGGACCGGTGCTGCCGGGATCACCATACGAAAAAAGATATAAAAGAAGAACTGCAAAAACAGCAATATTAAAACGGCTGACTAACGAAAACTTACGGGTTTGATGCAGAAAAACAGATGAAAGTATAAGCAGAAATGCAATAACCCCATTCCAGGCTGCCTGAACCAGGTCACCAACAACCAGGGCATACATACCGAATACAACAAGAAATGCAATTCCCGTTAAAGTAACAATATTCAACAATAGTACTTTTCGGGAGGAATCCAGTCCTGATTCCTCGTCGTCTCCCCCGAATAAAAACAACCGAGATGTTGTCATTTTTATTGTACCTTTCGGTGTAAAAAGTGTCTGCAGAATGAATATCCGGAATATTTTTAACGTGTGCGCCTGGTTATCACTCTTTACCGTGAACTATCCCGTTTTTCGCTTATATTCAAAACCAGTTCAATAGCAAAATAAGTGTCCAGAAGGATACTATGCAAGAATCTGGTGGTGTTGGAGTAAGGAGCGTTATTTCGGGTGCGGAGGAAGTGCTTATGCTCTTTATAATCTACTGTTATTAGGTGGACTTACGCCTGGGATGGGATTTGACACTGCGCACACTCTCCGCATGTCCTGCAAGGCTACTTAGCATTTGTCTGGAAACTCCCATACGCACATTGAGCGGAGTCGAAATGTATCAATTCCATCAGATCACGGGCACACTTCGACTCCGCTCAGTGGCCGAAATGGTAATTTCCGGACAGACACTACTTAAGAAGCACGGTATTGAAGGAGTCATGTCTCTATCAATATCTTTTCATTCCTTATGAAATCTTTATCCTTATTAAGTATCCATAACAGTCTCTGTGCAGTACCATTCGGACTATTATGCCCGGATTCCCAGGCTTCAACTGTTTTTTTTGAAACACCGAAAATAGCCGCAAAAGCTGGTTGGGTCAGCTTGAGCTTGTTTCTGATTGATCGCACCTTAGTGGAAGTATAATGTGGAACCGGAGCAATTTTTATCGTATGCTGCGTGAGGCTGATTTTCCCTTCCCGGTGCGCTCTTACCTCTTCAAGTCCCCTCATTATGCTGTCGAATGCTTCAGACATTGGTGTCCTCACTTTAATAAATTTTTAATGAATATTCTGATCTTGTTCTTTTCTTCGTTGGTGAGAATATCTTTCTCTTTTTTACCGAACACTGTTATCAGATATATACGTTCCTCTTTGGAGAAATCGACAAAAAGTGTTCTTACGCCTCCGCTCTTGCCTTTATTCTTTGCCCAGCGGATCTTTCGTAACCCACCGGTACCTTTCATAATCACACCGGCATCCGGTTTACTAAGAAGATATTCCTGAAGTTCTTTCAGATCATCTTCAGACATTCCGATGATCTTCCACCTTTTTGAGAACTCTTTGGTCTCGATGAATACACGTTGCAATGTGATTACTCCTTAGGGGTTACTGTTAAATATACCCTATTTAATAGGGTATCGCAACTGGCAGTTTCTACCTCCACCCGTCCTGCACTTCAGCTCGGTGCTGAACAAGGTGCTTCCTCCAGAGCCACAGTACCAATAATAAAAAAGGCCCGGATTTTCATCTGTTTTGGTTCTCCACAGTGCCCCCTTCGGGGGACAGTGAAATGAAGTAACGCAGAGGGGGCGTTCTTAACCCGGGCAACGCGGGGAGAGGATTTGACACTCCGCATCCAGCTTCGTGCCCTTCTGGTGCTGCCCATCCTATCCGTGGCCGGACGCTAACGCATTTATTTACACTGCTTGTGGGCGTCGTCAGACTTTGTCTTCAATTGTTTGACCCTTGCCGCCTCTTTTTTCTGGGTTCTGAAGCGGAGGATGAGCCGAGTCGCGTTCTTGTTTCAGGATTTCCTGCATTTCTCTTGTCAAAGTTTTCAGTCGTATAAGATGAACTGACACACCAGTTGCAATGAGAAACAGAAGTGCTTTTTGCCAAAATTCAGAAACAACAAATATGACTGAAAAAAGAATAGATGACCAGAGGAGCACAATGGATACTGCTTTTGCTTTCACGGTAACTGCTTTAAACTGCTGGTATGCAATGATGTAATTCCCGAAAAGACGATGATTTTTCAACCACGAGTAAAGCTTGTTTGAGCTTCGTAAAAAACATGCTGAAGCCAGCAACAGAAATGGAGTTGTCGGGAGAAGGGGCAGAAAAATCCCCACAATCCCCAATGAGAGGAAAACACACCCGCAGGAAATTAAAACAATTCGTAGCAAATAAAACTGCTCCAATGGAAAAACTGCGGTAAAATCGTCCGCTGCAACCAAAAGAATAATTCCGACACTAAAATACCATTTCGGATTTACTATTCTCTCTTTTACCGCGTAGCAGCAGGATAGAACCGATCAGTGTTCATAACCATTTTCCATGCGTCTACGAATTCCAGTACGAATTTTTTATTCGAGTCATCCTGTGGATAAGCATCAGTAAGCATACGAGATTGTGAATTTTATCCGACACAATACAAAAAGTGAAGGCTAATCCTCAATGGTCACAGTGCCAATACGACAAAAGATCCTGATTTTCATCTGATTTGGTTCTCTGGAGTGCCCCCTTCGGGGGACAGTGAAATGAAGTAACGCAGAGGGGGCGTTCTTAATCGGGGCGATGCGGGGAGAGGAATTGACACTCCGCATCCGGCTTCGTGCCCTTCGGGTGCTGCGCATCCTCTCCGCGCGTCCATGCGCTGCGAGTCACGTCGCTTCGCTCCGTGGTTGCTCATTCCATTCACAGCTGAACAAAGCTCTTCCTCCATACCCACAGTACCAATAATACAAAAGGTCCGATGTTGCCATCGGACCTTTTGTATTATTGGTAGCGGGGAGAGGATTTGAACCTCTGACCTTTGGGTTATGAGCCCAACGAGCTACCGGACTGCTCCACCCCGCGATAAGTCTATTTCAAACAGCTTCAATGCACTCTTTCGCAATTGATGGTTAAAGATACAACATGCGGTTCGAGTACACAAGCGGGAATTACAAAAATCCCCCGATTTATTACCGCCGCGATAGCCGCATTACAATCCGCAGCACATACCAGAAAAGCAGCAGTACCGAGGCGAAGAGCTGCAGGGATGCGCTCACATAATCATCGGTATTGTACACCCGGACAATTTTTGACGTATCGTAGAGAATGGAACCTGCTGCGAGCAGCACCATTCCACCCGAAAAGGCCAGCCCGAGATTGAAGCCGAAAACAGTCCCTGCAATGATCAGCCCGATCGCCACAAATACGCCGATGGTCAGGATACCACCCAGAAACGAGAAATCCTTTCTGGTGGTGATGGCATAGGCGGAGAGCCCGGTGAACAGTCCGCCGGTAATAAGCGCAGCGGTGGGAAGCACATCAGGGGAAGAGTAGTAAACGGCGATATACAGCAGAGGAATAAAAATCAGCGCCTCGGCAACGATATAGACTCCAAGCCCGACATACTGCATCGACCGTGTTTTTGCCCCCGCGATCAGTGATCGGGACAACCAGCCCGCCGCCATGAATCCACCCAGAATCATCAACCACGAGAACCGCGACGACGAGAGAAACTGCATATACATGCGGGCGAAAGACGACGGCAGCAGCAGGTACTCAAGCCCAACGAATGCCGCGAGTGCTCCGGCAAGATGCGTATAGGTTCTGCGGATAAACAGCGCACGTTCAGCCGGCAGTGCTTCTGCAACGGGGAAAGACCGGACCTGTTCCATGGTAGCGGACATTCTACCCTCCTTTGGTGGTGATAAGCGTGAATTTGGTAATAATATGGTATATGCGACACTCGGGGGGAAATGATGACGGCCGCCGGTTTTCTGAAGCATCCGCCTGCCGACGGGTATCCGGCCGGAGCAGGTAAAAGATTGTTATTAACAGCTGGTATAATCTATTTTTGGTAGATTTTGCAGTCACTATTTTGAATATCACTTCATTCCCAGGAGGAGTAATGCAGCGTTTCTTTACCTCTGAAAGTGTTTCTCAGGGACATCCCGATAAAGTTTGTGATCAGATCTCCGATGCCATTCTCGATGCGATGCTGGAGCAGGATCCGAATTCACGGGTGGCGTGTGAGACACTGGTAACCACCGGTCTTGTTGTTGTTGCCGGAGAGATCACCAGTAAGGCAATAGTGGATATCCAGTCCGTTGTCCGTAAAACCATCAGTGAGATCGGGTACAATGATCCCGAACTCGGCTTTGATGCGAACAGCTGCGGCATTCTTGTTTCGGTACATCAGCAGTCTCCCGATATCTCGCAGGGTGTTACCGAAGGCTCCGGACTTCACGAGGAACAGGGTGCCGGTGATCAGGGTATCATGTTCGGGTATGCCGACAATGAAACTCCCGCGTTTATGCCGCTGGCGATTTTTTATGCACACCGTTTAGTCGAGGAACTCGCTACCGCCCGTGAACAGGGAACCCTCACCTACCTCCGTCCGGATTCAAAGTCGCAGATTACCGTCGAGTACGATGGTCTTACACCGAAACGGATAGACACGATCGTTCTTTCAACACAGCACAGCCCTGATGTTGCGTACGAAACGCTCAAGAACGACCTGATCGAAAAAATCATCAAAAAAGTTATTCCCGCTGAATTGCTCGATGATAAAACCATCTACCATATCAACCCGACCGGCAGATTCGTGGTTGGCGGCCCGCACGGAGACAGTGGCCTCACCGGCCGTAAAATCATTGTTGACACCTACGGTGGCTACGGAGCACACGGCGGTGGCGCCTTTTCCGGAAAAGATCCCTCGAAGGTTGACCGCAGCGCAGCGTATGCCGCACGGTGGGTCGCGAAAAACATTGTTGCCGCCGGCCTGGCAACTCACTGTGAACTGCAGCTCTCGTATGCCATTGGTGTTTCAAAGCCGCTTTCAGTACATATCGACACTCAAGGTACCGGCAAACTGCCCGACGAGAAAATTGCTGACATCATCAACAAGCTCTTTGATCTTACCCCGAAGGGTATCATCTCCAAACTGCAGCTTAAACGGCCGATTTTCCGTGAAACAGCCCGTAATGGTCATTTCGGTAGAGAACTGGCTGATTTCACCTGGGAAAAGACCGATATGGTCGACGCAATCCGAAAGGAAGCCGGTATATAATCGTTCACCACTTTGATGACGGGGGTTGAAGGAAATCTTGATTCACTGCCGCATCGAATGTTAGTATTGGAACAATAACGTTCCTTTCGATTCCAAGTTTATACCCTGCCCTTTCGGTTATGCTGATATGGCAGGGTATTTTTTTGAGGAGTGCACATGTCGAAGATTTTAAAAAAGGAGCAGCTTTCAGCACAGGTATATCGATACCGGTTGCATGCTCCGCGTATTGCCAAACGCAGAAAAGCGGGACAGTTTATCATTCTGCGACCGGTAGAGAACAGCGAACGGATTCCACTGACTATTGTCGATTCAGATCCCGTGGAAGGCTGGATTGAGATCATTTTTCAGGTGGTCGGAAGAACCACCATGATACTTGGCACCTTCACTACCGGCAACACCATTCTCGATCTCGCCGGGCCGCTTGGACAACCGACGCATATCGAAAAATTCGGAAAATGTGTTTGCATCGGCGGTGGAGTGGGGGTTGCGCCGCTCTACCCTATCATCCGCTCCCTCAAGGAAGCCGGAAACGAAATCGTCTCGATCATCGGAGCACGCAATAAAGATTTGGTCATACTCGAAGATGAGATACAACAACAGTCGGATCGTACTTTTGTTACCACCGACGACGGCTCGGGTGGTCGCAAGGGATTCGTCTCGGATGTGTTCAAGGAACTCGTTGCCGCCGGAGAGACGTTTGACGCGGCATTCGTGATCGGTCCGGTCATGATGATGAAAGTTACTTCAGGTCTGACCGTAGCGGCCGGCATTAAAAGCTTCGCATCACTCAATCCGATCATGATCGACGGTACCGGAATGTGCGGTGGTTGCAGAGTGACGGTATTCAACGAGACAAAGTTCGGCTGTATTGACGGACCGGAGTTCGATGCGGCGGGTATCGACTGGGACGAACTGATCAAACGGCTCGGCAGCTACCGTATGTTCGAAAGTGACGAACGCAAAAAGCACGAATGCAAAATAGAAAGTGCCTGATACCATGAGCGACCAGACAGCAAAAAACGGACGTTTTGTACGTACTCCCATGCGTGAGCAGAACCCTGTTGAACGGGGAAAGAATTTTAAGGAAGTACCGTACGGCTATTCGGAAGAAGAGGCAATAGCCGAAGCGAAGCGGTGTCTTCAGTGCAAAAAGCCGCTCTGTGTTGAGGGATGCCCGGTCAACGTACGTATTCCGGAATTTATTGCACTCATTGCAGCGGGCAAATTCATCGAAGCCGCACGGAAACTCAAGGAGACCAATGCACTCCCGGCGGTATGCGGACGTGTCTGCCCTCAGGAGGAGCAGTGCGAGATACGATGCATTCTCGGCAAAAAAGGAGACCCCGTTGCAGCAGGAAACCTGGAACGGTTCGCCGCCGACTATGAACGTAACCACGGCGCGGTGGAGATTCCTGCCGTCAAGCAGCCTAACGGCCTGAAGGTAGCGGTAATCGGCTCCGGCCCGGCAGGTCTGACCTGTGCCGGAGAACTGGTGAAGGAAGGTTTCGCCGTTACCATATTCGAAGCACTCCACGAGGCGGGCGGCGTACTCGTGTACGGTATCCCTGAATTCCGTCTTCCGAAAGATATTGTCAAAAGCGAAATTGAATACCTCGAGAAGCTCGGGGTTACCATTGAGCGTAATTTCGTGGCCGGAAGAACCGCCACGGTCGACGAACTGCTCGACGAAGAGGGATTCGACGCGGTATTCATCGGCAGCGGTGCGGGGCTCCCCTCCTTCATGAAAATCAAGGGAGAAAACAGTATCGGAGTCTATTCCGCCAACGAATACCTCACCAGAAGCAATCTGATGCGGGCATACGACAAGCAGGCTCAAACCCCGGTCATGAAGAGCAAGCGAGCGGTTACCGTGGGCGGCGGTAACGTTGCCATGGACAGTGCCCGGACCGCGCTGCGGCTGGGAGCCGAAAAATCGATGATTGTTTACCGGCGCAGCGAGAAGGAAATGCCCGCACGTAAAGCTGAAATCCACCACGCCAGGGAAGAGGGCATAGAATTCAACCTGCTCTGCAATCCCATCGAGATCATCGCCAGCGAGGAGGGTTTCGTCACGGGGGTCAAATGCGTCCGGATGGAGCTGGGCGAACCCGATACGTCCGGTCGACGCCGACCGGTGGTGATCGACGGCAGTGAGTTCGAGATCCCGTGCGAGGTAGTCATTATTGCAATCGGCAATACCCCGAACCCGCTTATCCCTTCCACGACCCCCGATATCCAGGTGTCAAAAAGGGGCACCATCGATGCGGATGAAGCTGATGGCAGAACCTCGAAAAAACGGGTGTACGCCGGAGGAGATATCGTCACCGGTGCGGCAACGGTCATTCTCGCGATGGGTGCCGGAAAGAAAGCGGCGCAGAGCATCATGGAGGATCTCGCGGCGGACCGGTAAAACGTACAGTAGATACGTTGCATGCAACGTATCTACTCAGGAACAGGAATAAAAAAGGAGGTGATTTCACCTCCTTTTTGTTATTTAAAATCCTAACGTAGTATCCATTCAAACCCACCGATTGAACTATTAACTGTCTCAAAATAGTCGGCACTCTTTTTTATTCGTTCGGAGTCGGGGTCGGTATTCGGGATCGGGATCGTCTTTATTTCAAGTCTTATCGATACCGAAAACCGACCCCGACTCCGAGATTATAGTACGTAACAGTAGTGCAAATAAATATGAGACAGTTACTAAATAAGGAAGAGAACAGTTTAGCGCTGCAGGCGCAAAATATACCAGCCCGGGCTGCAGGCCCGGGTCCACATGAGATGAAAAACACTACTCAGCCCTGTAGGGGCGGAATAATTGTTTCTCAGGATAGAAGCGGGAACAGGTGGTATTCAAAACCTTCTGCACAAGGGTATTTCGCCCTTGCAGGGCTGAGTGTCCTTGGTCTGGATTTACCCGGGCCTTCAGCCCGGGCTTTAATTGTCACGCGTCTTCAGCGCTGAATAGAATACAACCGAAAACGGTTCCGTTTACGAATTAATCAGATACTTCGCAGTCACCGCCTCGAGTGTTACCGCAGGTTCTTTCCCTGCAGCAATCGCTTCGAGAGCCTCAAGGTCCGACTCCCAGACTACATTTCCCGGCGCCAGAAAACCGACCGCTCCCGCGGCATGTTCCAGCAGGAGTTTTCCATCAAGATAGTAGTAGTGCGACTCGCAGATGGACGTGGGATACTCGCGCATTGCCGGTGGAATATCCTCCGGTTTGAACCAGAGTTTAATCTCCCGCTCAGCATCCGCCGTATTGGCCGAGGCGTGAATCAGGTTATCCATCCGTTCCCCGATGACGTTTCCCTCCGCATCTTTTATCGGAGCAAGGGTACCAAGTGCCCGTATACATCCCGGTTTTGTATCCCGTGCCACCAGCGGATTGGTCGGTCCGGCAATATTTCTGATTTTCTGTACCGCATCGCTCCCCTGATACACAATGGCGATCGTTCGACGTCCCTTCGGGTTTTCGGGATAGTGGATCTCACCCTTGATATATCTGAGAAGTGACGGGAAAAACGGCTTTCCCTTGTGTTCAGCATAGTGCTCCCCTGCGAGCATATCGGATACACTGACTATTTTACTGCCGGCGAACTGGAGACCGGTATGATATTCCGACAGGTACGACAGTACATATCCGGTAAGACTGTTTTTGAGTGCATCGGGCTTTATGAGCACGAGTGTCTGCTGTAGAGGTTCCGACATGATGGTCCTTTCGCTGCTGTACGAGGAAGTGTACGTTGATCTGTGAATACCGGAAAGAATAGAATACTTCCAGAGTAATTCCACTCTTTGGAGATGTTTGAAATTGTATCGGGATATACCCTGTACCGGTTCATGAAAACGTACTAAAAATAACTTCCGCCCCGGGCTGGTTCTATTGACAATCACCGAATGATCGGGTGTATTGCCTGAGTGGTGCCAGCAGTACATCAGCTCCTGCCGGGCGTGGGGTGTCCGACTCGTACAGAACGGTAGTGTCAACATTCCCGCGGGGAAAGAAATCACCGGCAACCAGCAGCCACTTCGGTGCAAGCAGTGATGAGAGCGTAGTGAACAGATGATGGGTTACCGTCTCATGAAATGTCCCTACCATCCTGAATGAGTTCAGATAGAGTTTCCACGATTTAAGTTCAATACAGGTTGTATCGGGGAGATACCACAGGCCGATTGAAGCGAAATCCGGGTATCCGGTTTTCGGACAGACACAGGTGAATTCAGGAAAAATGATCCGGATAAGGCCTCTTCCTCCGGAAGCTTCATCAAACGGACAGGGAAAGGTCTCAAGCGATGGAAGTTTTCCCGTACGTACAGCCTCATCAAGGGGTACAACATGCTCAAAAAACATCGTGAATCCTCACATCTTCCATCAGATTATGGTTTTTTGTCGGGTGATACAGTGCTCCGGCATCATTCATCAGCCGACAAATCCGCTGCCGACAGCAAGGTAGACGGCAAGCGCCGTCATGACGACACCAAGCAGTACCTTGAGCAGTACCATTTTCTTTTGCGTCTGCTTTGCCAGATCATTCCACTTAAGACCGAAATAGGCAAGCACCATCACGATCAGGAGTGGCAGGACAAAAAGAAAATTATAGAAGGCAAGATAGAAATAACCGGCAAACCGCAGCGAGGAGTTCTGCGTCATTGCCACAATATACGGGATATACATCTGTCCGGTACAGATCGCTTCAAGCAGGGTAACAAGAAAACCGGTGATAATTGATCCTATAAGCAGACTTCGGCCGCTTAAATTCCCGGAGATGATTTTATGAATGCGCAGTTTGACCACTTTGGGCAGTTGCAGGGTAATTTTGTCGGTGTTTTTTGACCGGTGAAAGGTGATCGCATCCTTGAAACTTAACACAGCAACAATAACCGCCGCCCCGAAGGCTCCCCATCTGATAATCGACGATATCAGATGATAGCCTTTAATATGTTCCAGTACCCCCTTGAGCCCCAGGCCCATAGCCAGATAGGTAAAGAAAACCGTAGCGGTATAGGTAAGACCGATCAGCAGAACCTCCGACCGGCTTCGCTTGCGGGTAGCCAGAAACGAGATTAGAAAGATCATCGTTGCGATGGCGCAGGGATTGACGCCGTCGGCGAGTCCGGTGGCAAGCGTTCCCAGAAAGAAGCCCAGATTAAACGCCCGGTCCCGCAGTACCCCTTCCATATCGATACTGTCACCGGATGCCCGGGCAGCCTTGTTGACCGTAACACCTGAGGTGAGGCGAGCCTCAGTCATGGCCCGACCCATTTTCATGATATCGTCGAAGCCACTCAGAAAGGTATCGGGAAAAAAGAGCATCTGTGCGGCATCGCTTGAAATATGGTATGACTTTTCGTATCTGAGCAGTTCCCTGATTCCGGAATCACTCTCGACATCGTTGAGGTGCACCTTCAGTTTCCCGGCGTACTGCTGCTCAAGAGGAAGCAGCAGTTCCTCTTTAATCCGCATGCACTCTTCACAGGTCGATGAACCGAAAAAGGTCAGATCAAGAATTTTTTCCGACCCCGCCGCCGGGTTTTGAGAAAACAGGTTTGTTACAGCGATAAAAAGAACTATCCGGAAATGTTTGAGCATGTAAGCATTCCTTTTACAGTAAACGATTGTTATCCGTTGAAAAATACTACATGGATACGGAAGAATACGGATTCCGATTCAGAAGATTTTCACTTTTTGGATGATGAGATCGATTCACCTTGTCATAAAAACCTGTTCTCCGATCAGGGTGAGGGCACTGCGGTTCGAATCGATGGGATTTGGTACGTCAGTAAGGAACTTTGCACATTTTTCCGGCACCGCAATTATTTTGGAAGAGTAATCCATATCAGTCATACCCTTTTCTCATACCAAAAGGCTCGTGTAATGAATGAACATGTATATATTGATTTATTGGGCTCATCGCTCTGGAAATATGCCGGGAAGCCCTGTCTGCACATCAAACGCAACGGATCCTACACCAGCTGGACCTATGCTGATTTCAAACGTGATGCCAATCGGCTCTGCGCGCAACTCAAAAAAGAAGGTCTGAAAAAGGGAACCAACGCGATCGTCATCGGCGAGAACACTCCGGAGTGGATTATTGCCTATCATTCGATCATACTCACCGGTGCATGTACCGTCCCGGTCGATCCGAACATTCCCGCAACAGAGATCGAATCAATACTCACCGCCACCAGAACATCCGTCATTTTCTGCTCAAAAGTGTACCTTGCACTCTTCCGTAAGCTGCAGTCACGATACAACTTCATCAAACGAATAATTCTCCTTGAAACCGAACCGGAAGATACCTGTCCGTGTTTCGCCTCCTACTGCGGAAACGAACCTTCTCCACCTGATGCATTCTCCGGATCTTTCGCTCCTGAAGATCCGATGGTGATTATCTTCACCTCGGGGACCACCGGTAAACCCAAAGGCGTTGTACTGACACAGAAAAATTTCACCGCAGCCTGCCTGTACGGCGTTTCGCGGATGCAGGTTAACAGCAACGATACGGTCTGCGCGGTTCTGCCGCTTCATCACGTTTTCGGTTGCGCGGCGAGTATGGTTGCGGCGCTCTATTGCGGAATGGATATCGTATGCGTCCCGGTAATCAAGGGACCGCTCATCCTCGAAGCACTGAACGATAACGGGATTACCTATCTTCCCGCTGTACCGAAGCTGCTGCAGCTCTTTTACGACAGTATCCTGCACAAGGTGCGGAAAAAAGGTGTAGCGGTGCGGAGCCTGTTCACCGTAATGCAGGGTATTTCAGCACTCGCGGGAGATCTTCTGGGCAATGGATTCAAATGCAAACTGTTCGGCTCCGTACATGAAGGATTCGGCGGTAAACTGCGCCTGATAATTTCCGGTGGCGCCTCCCTCAACAAAACCTACTGGCAAGGGTTCCGGAGAATGGGATTCACCATTGTTGAAGGGTACGGACTGACTGAAACCTTCGGCCCCATTACCGTCTGCCCCGGTACCACGCCACGCCTCGGTTCCGTCGGTCCGGTGCTCGACGAGAACGAGATCCGAATTATTGATGCCGACCAGTCAGGTATCGGCGAGGTACTTCTGCGGGGTATCTGCGTCTTTTCCGGTTATTACAACAACGACGCCCTTACCCGTGAAGTAATTGATGAGGATGGCTGGTTTCATTCCGGCGACCTCGGCAGACTTGACAAAAACGGCTACCTGTACCTCGCGGGAAGAAAGAAGGACCTTATCGTCCTTGATTCCGGGAAGAATGTTTACCCCGACGAACTGGAAGAGTACTACGGAGCATCAGCCCTTATAGAGGAAATCGGTGTATTCGGCGTTGAACAGCACGGAAAAGAGATTGTAGCGGCGATTATCGTTCCCGATCCGTCGCAGCGTAAAGGGAAAACATTGCAGCAGGCGGCAGAACAGATCGGCGATGAGTTGCTCCGCCTCGGTAAAGGACAGCCGGTGTACCGTCGTATCAACGACTTTACCGTCTCGCATGTTCCCCTTCCCCGCACCACCACTAAAAAACTTAAAAAAAACGAGTTGCGGAAACTCTATCTGAATGCCAAGCGTAAACCGGGGACACCGGTCCGCTCCGAGATCGAACTATCGGTCATCGAGATGGCACTTATGGAGAGCAGTGAATTCCGGTTTGTTCTCGATACGGTGAAACGCCTGTCGCCCGAAACCACCACCCTGAAACTGACCCCCCGATCACATCTCGAAATCGACTGCGGACTCGATTCTCTCGACCGGCTTGATCTGCTCAGCAGCATCGAAAAAGAACTGGCGATTGTAATTCCCGAAAAAATATTTGACAAGATGGAATCAGTCGGTGAGGTGGCAACCTATCTGAAGGACACGAACGAATCGGCGAACCGACCGCTTCAGGACGGGTGACCTTACACGGTATCGTCGGAGATTTCGGTGGACAACGGCGTATCGTCAACCCGCCGTTCAATACCGCGACGTTTCGCCTGTACCCGGTGCAGCGCCCGCTGAATCTCGATGTCAAGCAGATTGCGGTCGTATGGTTTGGTGAACCAACGGGTGATCATCATAGTCTCGATACTCTTCTCCTGCGGCGGATACCCCGAAACCACGATAACGATTATATCCCGGCGGATTGAACGGAGCGAACGGATCACCTGATGCGGATCCTCGTTGCCGAGCTTCCAGTCCATGATCAGTACATTGCAGGAGCGTGCGTTCTCTTTGAGTGCTTCGAGCGCTTCGCTGCCGTCGGAGGCCTCAAGAACGGAATACTTGAATTCCTTGAGGAATATTTTAAGAACATCGCGGATCTTCCGATCGTCATCGAGCAGCAGCACGGTTGCCGGCATACGGTTGAGCATCAGTGCCTTGGTGTCGCTGTCGAGTTCCTTCTCGTCGCTGAGCGGAAATTCAATAAGAAACGTCGTTCCCTCGTAACCGGATTTTTCGATGGAAATGGTACCGTTGTGGAGCATAATGATTCTCCGCACCAGTGCAAGGCCGAGCCCGGTACCCTTTCCCGGTTTTTTTGTGGTAAAGAAAGGATCGAACACCTTCTCAGAGAGTTCCTGCGGGATACCCGTCCCGGTATCGGTTACTCTGACATGAATCACCCCTTCATTTGACGTCCGCACCACTTTTTCACAGGTGATGGTGATAGTACCTCCTTCGGGCATCGCATCACGGGCATTACCGACAAGATTCTGAAAAATCCGCTTGAGATGGTCCGGATCCCCTTCAAGCCAGAGCTTCTCTTCAGGCGTTTCCAGTGCGAGAAAATAATTGGGACCCAGTTGTTTACTGAACTGCGGAACGATCTGTTCCATCATACTGTTGAGGTTGACGTGACGGTAATCGAGCGGTTTCTTGCGACCGAGGGCGAAAAGTTCCGAAACGAGGAACCGGGCATCGACCATCGTTTCGTTGATAAGCTCGATCCTCCGCTTGGTCTCATCCTCACGACTCTCGCTGAGAATAATCGTCGAGAGATCATTGACCGTCTGCAGAATGTTGTTGAAATCATGTGCCATACCACTCGCCAGCATACCGAGAGACTCCATCTTCTGATACTGGTAAAGCCGCTGTACCATCTCTTCGCGCTGTGAGATGGCCTTTTCCCGATCGGTCACATCGGAGATAATACCGTCGAATGCCGCCCGGTCGTCGATTTCCACCACCTGTTGAATGATGCAGTCGACGAATTTCTCGTTTCCGGCGATATCGGTGATACCGAACGTTCCTTTGACGCCGTTGGCATCGAGGCGGAAATTGTCGGGCTGCGAAATAAAATTGCGGATATTTCTGCCGGGGAGGACCTTTGCGGGAATACCGACAATCGATGCGGATGCCATATTCGCCCAGATGAAGTTACCGTGAGCATCAAGGGTGAAGAGCATTTCCGGAAGGCGGTGAACAAGATTGTGATACCTGATTTCCGAGGAAATGACTTTCTGAATGGTACGGGAATTATTGCGCGAAACAATGCCGCCGAGTACCGCCGCGGTAACAAGGAGTACCAGACGGATCGGATAATCATTGAATTGTGACGCGGGAACCGGCTCTCCCCGCGTGAAAATAAAGTAGAGCAGTGTATACCCGACGGCAGCGGAGAAACCGCAGAAGAGCGACAGACTCAACTTGTGATGCAACGCGGTAAAAATAATGACGATAAAATAGACTCCCGACACCGAACTGCTTATCATGGCTACCCCTGCTCCATTGAGGTAATATGACCAGATAATTATCGTGATCACCACGATGTCGAGAAAAACCGGAATATAGACAAACGATGCGTGCAGTTTCCGTTTGCCTGAATTGAAGAGAAAAAAACCGCTGTAGAGATAGACAAGCGATAGTGCCGCCATCTGGATGCCGAACACCTGCAGCGAGGTGGACCCCAGAAAAAGACTGAAAATGGCGACAACGCTGAAAAACACCGCTCCCGCCAGACGAACCATCGAGATCAACCGTTCCGACTGAATCTCGGCAGCAAGAATGGTCTGGTCCTTACCAATAAAGTTCTTTTGAGTCTGAAAAGTCATTGTTACTGCATAGCCTCGTAATTACGACTACCGGTCCTTTTTTTCAAGCGTATAGGTCAGCCGGAACAGTTCCTTTGATTTTATCATCATGTGCCACTCAAGTGAAGATCCATGAACAACCCGGTACTTGCGCGAACATTCACGTACACGTCGGCCTCCGGTGGCGAGCTGAAGCCGCAGTGCGATTGTGCGGTCTTTTCCATTGCGGATTTCCACGGTATGCTGTACGCCCTCGACACCGCCCTTGCGGGTAATCGTAATGGCATCGGTTTTTCCGATCGTCGCGTAAAACTGCTGCGAGGCTTTGGTGTCGGCAAGACGGTTCTCACCAATGAACCGGTTGTCATCGTTGGTATCGCGTTTAAAGACGCGCAGTATGCCTTCGGGTAGAGGAACACCGATGTTATTTGCCGCGACATTCTCAATTTCCACCGACGTATACACCGGTGGTGGAACCATATCATGGGCATCGTCGGCATCTATCCTGGCGAAAAATGCCGGTTTAAGTTTCACCGGTACCGGAGGAATCCACTCGACCTGGTTGGAATGATTTGAATACATGGTTACCCGCTGATTCATTGCATAAAAGTAATAATCACCGTTTCCCTGAAACCCGGACGGTGCATTCTCAACAACCACAGGGCCACATGCAACCGGATCGTTGATACGTTTCACATCGCCGGCAACAAAAGTGACCTGTGCATTTTTACAGTCAAGGCCTGAACGGTTACTGAAGGTGATCCAGCCTCCGAATATGCCGTTTTCACCTTTTTTATCCACCTGCAGTAAATATCCCACTTTCCACGAGATGCCTTCGGTCATATAGGTTGCAACGATTTCGGTTTCCTGGCGTTTGGGAATGAACACGTTCCAGAGAAGTGTCGGCTTGGTATAGAGATTATCGGGGATATAGGGAAAGAGGATTCTGCCGATATCACCGAATGTTATCTTGGTTCCGATGCGAAAAACCGGTTCTTTACCGTTAATACTGATGAGTTCGGCTGTTTTGACTGCGGTATCCGGCCACTGATCCCTGCTCGGCAGGATCTCGATCTCTTTGCCGACATACTTTTCCATCAGCTTCGTCGGACTCACCAGATCGAATTCATAACTCTGACTGATCAGTTCAATCTCCACACCCGACTTCCAGTCGAGGTTCACTGTTTCCGGATCAATACCGGTGGCTACCCCTTCAAACCGGATCCTGTTTGCACCTTCGGGGATGTTGATTTTCCTGATGTCTTTAACAACAGCGAAGTCATTGTACACCGTCAGCTGCAGGTCTTTACGGGCATCCGGGGTAACGGCGATATCAGCGAAAACAAACGAAATAAATGAAAGAATCACCAGAGAAACGCGTCGCATTGTCGCTCCTGTTGCAATAGTTGGTTGAAAATTCATTGATCATGCTCCGCCGTATCCGCCAAAGAACCGGAACATTCCGTGGTTCTGCAGATCCGAAGAACAGTCGCATGCTGAGACGGTAACGGTGCAATTATTCCCGATCAGTAAATGCAGATGAAAAATACGTCCCGTCATCGACGGTTTCCAGTCAGTACCATGCATTCCGGTAATTTATCGGTGATCCCTCGTTCTGCGGTGAGTACAGTCCTTCAATAAATCACGAAAATCGACCTCCCGGTGTGTCGGATCCGTTATCCCTGAAATCCTATCGCCTTGAGCTTCTGTACCACCTCACCAGCGTCAAAATCCTGCCTGATGAAAAAGCCTGAAAACTCACGTCGTTTGGGATAATTCCGTCGAAGCTCGTCAAAATAGCGGGATTGCTCTTCTTTATCAAGTGAGACGATCTTCCGAAGACTGCGGTCATCGTTTTCGATGGGATACGCCTGGAGAATCGCATGAGATAAAGGTTCGAACTCGCTGGAGAGCGACAGTTCAACCGGAGCGTCGGGAAGTTCCGGTTCCCAGCCGGGAGTTTTGAAAAACCATGCACAGGCGGCATCGTACAGTGCTTTGGTGCCACGTACCTTGCCATCGAAGGAGTACCCGGCAATGTGCGGTGTCGCGATATCGGTCACATTGACCAGATCGGGATTGATTGCCGGTTCATTCTCCCACACATCAAGCACCAGACCGCCCAGGTCTTTCCGTCGATCCAGGAGTGCGGCTTCATCAACAACCTTTCCCCGGGAAGTATTGATCAGAACGGCACCCTTTTTTACCGAGGCGAGAAAATTGCGGTTAACCATCTGAAACGTGGCGTCTTCCCCTGCTGTGGTAAGTGGAACATGCAGGGAGATGATATCCGCCCTTTCGAATACCTCTTTTAACGGGCGGTATAATTCACTGTGCAGTAATCTGTTTTTCGGAGGATCACAGAGAATGACATTCATGCCGAGGGTAATGGCGTGTCTGAATACCCTGCTGCCGATATTCCCCACGCCGATAATTCCGAGCGTCAGATCGGTCAGCGGACGTTTTCCCCAGCCGGAGATCACACAAAGTGCGGAAAGAACATATTCCGCTACTGAATCGGCATTTGATCCGGGTGCATAGGCAAAACCGATATTATTCGCTTTCAGGTAGTCTGTATCGATATGATCGATACCCACGGTCGCACTGGCTACGAACTTCACCTCAGAACCCTCAAGAAGTGCAGCATCAACACGCGTTACCGAACGGACCAGCAGCATCTGCGTCTCCCTGAGCATGGATGCCTCGATCGCTCTTCCGGGAAGTGGGGTAACCGATCCGAATGTTGAGAACGCCTCTTTTGCAAGAGGGATGTTTTCATCAACAACAATATTCATAACGTTGCATCCACCATCAGAGAGAAACCATGTGCCGGAGCAGGAAAAATATACGTACGACACTGTTTAATTATGATGTAAAATTACATAATTGCTGAAGTATCCGGTATTGGCTTGTCACCGCTACTTTGTGACCGGAAGCCGGAAGTCGGAATACGATAAAACAGTACCGAAAAAGGACTCTTTTAAAAAGTACTATACGGTACTTTGACCAATTTGTATACTCATTTTAGTCTTTTTTACCGTATTCTGAATTCTGTATTCTGACTCCTGAATTCTGATTAAAAGCTCCAGAGTAGTTACAAATTTACTATATTTTATTGATTTCCATAGCAAATTCTGAATTTTCAGTGTAGTATTTTAGCTATATTATGACTATGCACAAAAAAATTGCCTCATCGCTTCATGTTGCCGTCATCGGAGACGCACTCGGCGTACCGGTGGAATCAACCCCCCGACACGAACTTTCACTCTGCTCCGTTAAAAACATGCTCGGCTACGGCAGGTATGATCATCCCCAGGGGACCTGGTCGGACGACAGTTCGATGATTTTCTGCACAATTGAAAGCCTGCTTCGCGGCGCCTACGATCCGGACGATCTCGGTAAAACCTTCTGCCAATGGATTTTCGAGGGTCACTGGACTCCTGACGGGTATGTGTTTGATTCGGGCCTTACGACATTTCTCGCTCTTGACCGGATACGCAACGGAGGTGTTCCGGCACTCGATGCGGGCGGCACTTCCGAAGAGGACAACGGCAACGGTTCGCTTATGCGGATTCTGCCGGCGGCGCTCTGGTTTCACCGTCTCCCCGTTGCAGAGTTCCTCAGCCGTATTCACGAAGTTTCGGCGATAACCCATGCCCATCCGCGCTCACTGGTGGGATGCGGCATCTATTCCCTGCTTGTTCGGGAACTGCTCGCCAACGATAATAAGGAGGAGGCGCTGCGCCGCACCGCAACCGCCGCCCTCGATTACTACGGCAATCAGCCGCAATTCAAACCTGAACTGCCTAATTACATGCGTATTCTATCGCTTGACATACCAAAACTATCCGAAAACGACATTAACTCTTCGGGGTATATCATCGACACCCTCGAAGCGAGTATATGGTGTTTTTTCCGGCACGAAACGAGTTACGACACCATACTCTCCGCGGTCAATCTCGGCCTTGACACCGACACGACGGGTGCCGTTGCGGGAGGACTTGCCGGTCTGCTCTACGGACTGGAAGGCATTCCCGAGATATGGAGCGAATCGCTTGCCCGTAAAGATGAAATCGAGCGTATCATCGACCGTTTCGCACACGCGGTGGCTGCCGGTCAATGAAACCATTCCAGGTCCGCGACTACGATATTCTTGTTATCGGTGAATGCTTTGTCGAGTTTCACTGCGAAGGCGACATCTGCCTCTCCCCCTCCTACGAAAAAGATATCGGCGGCGCCGATGTGGTGGTGGGTGCCACTGCTGCACGGCTCGGCTCGGGCGTCTCCATGGTCTCTTCCGTGGCACGTGATCCGTTCCACGGTCTTATCAGGGAGCGGCTGACCGCACAGGGGATCAATATCGACCATGTTATCACCTCGCACGGCTACAACGGGATCTACTTTACCAGCAGTCGTTTTCCGGAGCAGCGTGAGTACCTGGTGCACCGCCCGGGTAACGCGGCACAGCAGATCACCCCGTCGATGATCTACGAGGATCTGATTGAAAATTCACGCATTGTCTATGCGTCAAGCGAATTGCAGTCGGTATCCAAAGCGGCACGGCATACCATATTCAAGGCATTCCATTTCGCTCACAGCAACGACATTATGGTGGCGTACGACCCGAATCTCCGTCTGCAGCGCTGGTCGCTCGAAGACGCCAAGGAGAGTCTCTGGAGCGTTCTCCCCCTGATCGATGTAATTTTCCCCTCGTCCCCCGACGAGACCAAAGCGCTCTTCGGGTATGAACGCCCGCTTGATGTCATCGGATTTCTGTGGGACCGGGGTATCTCAATTGTGGTGGTGAAGAACGGTCCCGACGGCTGCCTTGTGGGGTACGACGGAAAGATTGAAGAGTGTCCGCAGCAACCCTCCGACGACACAATCAACGATATCACACTTATCGGCAGTGCCTTCTGCGGCGGTTTCCTTCACTGCATCGCCCGCGGATTCGACCCCTTCAGCGCCGCACGGTTCGCCAACTCGGTTGCCCTTTACAAAGGTATTAAAGGAAGCGGAATCGATGCATTGCCCACCGGTGACGATCTGACGATATGACCCCGCAGCGTTGGCTTATGGTTCTCCCCCCCGAGGGAGCCGCCCGTTCGGTCGCCATGCATACGGCGAATGCGTTTCTTTCGCACCTCGCTGCGGATCAATACAAAACAATCGACGCGCTCACCTATCTGAAGGGGTATGACAGCCTGCTTCGCACTCCCGACGAGACGCTGATTGCCGATCTGTTCAACCAGTCACTCACCGTTACCTGCTTTGATTTTCAGCCGACCCACTGTCTCGTTGCCGCACTGGCACCGGTAACGCTCTTTACCCTGCAGCTTTTCAGGAAATACGGCATCATCACGGCACACTGGTTTTTTGAGGATTACCGGAGAGCAACCTACTGGGAATCGGTACTGGAAGGGTACGATCACTTCTTCGCGATACAGCACGGAGAGATTGAACAGCGTTGCAGCGCAACCTCAACCGCCTACCATTTTCTCCCACCCGCCTGCGGATGTGCGAATCTCTCGTACACACCGGGGGATCGCCCTTACGATACCGTCTTTATCGGGATACCGAGTTCCTACCGTGTCGCCATACTTGAGACCCTCTCCCGGAGCGGTATCCGGCTCGCGATTGCCGGAAGCGGTTGGGATCAGTATACGGGTCCACTGGAGCCGTCAATCATCACCTCATCCTGGATCAACGAAGAGGCCTCTTTTGCACTTATGCAACAGGCGAAAACCGGCATCAACCTCTCGTTCACCGATCCGGCCGGAGGAACCGATATACACGTCAGCCCGCGGCTTTTAGATCTCATGGCAGCAGGATGCCTGCCGGTAAGCGAAGCGGTTCCGCTGCTTGCCGAGACCGTTCCCGGCGCGCATGTTTCCCGTTTCACCACCCCGGAAGAAGCGGTTGCCGCGATCAGATACCATCTTGAGTCATGGTCACCTCAGGACACGTTGATTACAGACAACCGGGAACTGGTACTGACGAAACACTGTTACACCCACCGGGTTGAGCAGCTGATGCGTGAAGTCGGCGGGTGACACACACCCATATATCCTCTTTAAAAACTATCCCCGGAATGTCATTTAAAAAGGCGGTACAACAAATCCGGCCACACCGCCATTATGACGTACAACAAGGACTGTAGGAATTTCTTAAGGCATCAGGGCAAAACAGTAGAAGCCCCCGTATCCTCCACCGTTCCCGATGAATGTCGCTCCGGGGGTACCGGGACCATTCTGAATCAACTCGGTACCGGCTTCGCATCCGCCGGCAGAAAAACTGGAAATCCAATTCGAACTGCCTGCGAATCCCCCCATACCCCGCGGCCAGGCTAAACCGCACTGCGGTTTCCCGCTATTCTTATCAGCCGAAGTCCAGTCTTTGCAGGTGGCCGTTGAAGAATACAGTTTTCCTTTGGTATTCGATCCGGTGACCATATGGTGGTTATCGACTTCCGGCAGATTCGGATCTGGACGATGATTGGGAATACCGTCTTCATTGGGAAGGTCGTTTTTAATGGCTTCATCACCGTTCTGCGGACGATCATTGAGCAGATCATTTTTTGTAGGAGCAAGCAGTCTTCCCACCCGGTCATACCAGGGTCCGTCACCAATCCGGTCGATCGCGTTAACCTGATTGCCGTTTTCATCGGCGGTCACGCTGAGGAATGCACGCCACTGTTTCACTTTGGATCCGGGCATACTCCGTTCAGCGATGCACTCACAAATACTGTCGGCACCTTTGAGACCGGCCCCCGGTCCGGTATGACCGAAACGAAAGTCACCACCGAAACCGTCTTCACTTCCTGAAAGATCCTGAAGAGCGGCAAGGCTGGTAACAAAAAAACTGAACTTGGCAAGATTGACGGTATCAAGAGCTACGGTCACCTGTTCTTCAAGCGATGAAAGAGCTACCGTTTTTTCCCTATACCCCGCAGCGGTTACTTCAATCGAATCCACCGTCGCCTGCATTTTGGCAAGAACGGAATTTCCCGAACCCCGGGATTGAGTGGATCCGTTAACCGAACCCGCATAACCGCTGTTCATCGGCAGATACCGGAAGGTGGTACCCTGATCACCCATCTGTACCCGAACGGCGAGCATCCGGGTGGCGTGAAGATGTGAACTGATATCGTACCGGTAATCTCCAGCGGCAAGATTCTGATTGATAATCCGTTTCAGAAGCATACCCTGCATATCGTAGAGTTCAACCTTGACGGGAGTCCGACCGGAGATACTGAACCGGATGATGCCTCGGTCCATCGTGAGCATCCTCACCGAAGGGACCGTCAATCCCGATGTAACGCCCACGCCGTCGAACAGGGTGAATGCCCCCTGAGCATCGGTGGTATCTTTTATGTTGTTGCTCAACAGCGTGACAGTGGCACCGCGAATTGCTCTCCCGCCACTGTTGGTAACCTTACCGGTCACATTGATTGCGAAAACTGACGATACGCCAACAAGCAGAATAATGCTGCACAACAGAGTCCATCGCTTCATCCGGGAATCCCCTTCTGTGTTGATCGCACCTTTCCGCAGGACCTCCTCGTCCAGAATGATCGGCAAATAACGTGCGATTATGTGTACGATTGTTTTCTAATATAAGGACAATTATCAGATATGTCACAGAAACAGTAATCATTGAACAGTTTTTATTCTCTTGAGAGAATGATGTTGGATACTTCGGTCCAAAAATGTGGTGATTTAACTATGCGGGAGGCCACCGGTCTGAGAGGTGTTCTATCGCGTGAGGTGAAGAAGAAGAGATCCTTTCGATTGGTCGGGATAGAGCAGCGTCAGCAACCATGTACCGGGAGGCAATCCCGTCCCAAGCAGCAACTCACCATTTTCGATTGTAGAAGAGAACGATTTCAGACGCTGCCCACCGAGTGTATACAGTGAACCGGAAACCTTTCCTGTTACCGGGAGGATCAGACGGACAGTACCACCGCGTGTTTGTTTAATCCGGACGGATGATTGGCGGTCGTTTGAAAAGGGTGATTTTTTTACCGCGATCCCATCGAGGTCGGTCCCGATTCCAAGTACAGTTGTCACCGGTGCCTCTGCCATTCCCGGTTCGACGGGAACACCGGTTTCGTGATAAGCCGTCTCGATGGTCGTATCTCCGGTATAATCCATCAGAAACAGTGAATCCACGGTTGCGGTTCCCCCTTTTGAGTCGATTAGAAGAAAATAAGTACCGGTTTCGTTGCCGCCGATCGAATCAATAAGGTCGGATATATCCAGACCGATCTCAATTGATGATGATGCGCCATTTCCGCGCATCGGAAGTGGTCCGCCGGAATAATTGAATTGCCGGTCAAAGGTTCTGATGCAGGTCGGGATTGCGGCATCCCGTCCGGGAGCAGCACCAACGGAGATGCTGAGATTATTGCGGATCGGGCAGGTAATTCGGGCCTTGAACGTCAATCGGGGAACATACGATTTTTTAACAGTTACGTAGTAAAGATAATTACCATTGAGTAAGCCTCCCTTCTCTTCAGGAAGAAACAACGTCCGGTACCCCGCCCAGATAAACCCCTGATCCCAGGCTGCCGTACCCCATGAATTGGCCACCCTTACCGCCCCGATCTCCCAGGTGCCAAGCGAATCTCCATTAACGAATCGACCGTCACCGTTGAAATCACACCGCACACTGTCGTTGTATCCAACAATCACCAGCGCATGCGGCGAATTCCGGCAGTTGTTCGGATCAAGCGGATCGTCGCTCCACCCCCACCCCTTGAGAAAACTGCTCCCCGCCTTCGGCCCCGACTTGACGGAGGTCTGGGCACAGCAGTAAATATTGCCGGTAAGTAACAATACCCCCCCTGCTGCGGAGCCGTTGCCGTGATCGACAAGCCACTGTTTCATGGTGTCAAGAGACGCCCGATCGGTCATTTTCAGGGAATCGATCCGGTCTACCCGGTTGTGCATTGCACGGAACCAATTATCATATCCATCAAGCCATGCGGTCGACGTAAGGTCCGACGTACCGTAATCGTCGCTGTCGGGAATACCGTTTTCCCTGACGATCTTCCATGCGGCCATATACTGCAGATAATACAGGTGGAGGGAGTCTTCATGAGCAGCATCGCCGTTATTGAGAAACGCGAAGGTGTGAAAATAGGGATAAAGGTGCGCCCTGCTGTTCGCCTCGGTGCCCCGATCGCAGTTGATTTCGTAATTGAACAGATGCCCGATGCCTGCGGCATTGCCGCACCCTACCCCCTGTTGCCGGATAATGGGCGGAAAATACGGAGTTTGAGAATTATCAACTGCAGCAGGAAGCGTATCACTTAACTCGATTGGAATACGTGCAGTCCCGGGAGAAAAAATGGTTAGGAGCACCAGCAGCGGGTACCATGCACCACCGGTGGTTGTACACCGGCGACCGAAACATGCCGGGTACCCTATATCCATTGCACTATCCACCACATCGTACATTCTCCCGCAGAAGCTGATTTGACCCTATCTCGGATCCCAGTGGCATAAGAAAACGCGGGAAACGTTACCGTCCCCCATCGGTTACTGCGTTATCATGACCGGATCTAGGTATACTTCGGTACCGGAATTCTGTTGATAATCCGCGATAAGAATCGAAATCGGTTCGGAATAATCATCTCCCGCCTTTTCATTCACCTCATCACGGTAATCGGCGGGCACCAGTTTCGTTTCGTAAAACCGAAACGGCAGGTCCCTGCGTACCTGTTCCGTACCACTAACCACGGTAACCCAGTCGGTCATTGGATCCGATTTGAAAAGAACCGTGAAGAATCCGGATATATCGACATTCTGGGCGTAGGCAATCAGAATGGTATCTGATGCAGTAAATGTATCTTTTTCAAGCGGTTCGACCACTACCGGAAGAGCCCCGATAATATCGAAGGTATCGGAAAGTACTGTCACCTCTGAGCGGGAGTCGCTCAACTGCAACCATGCACTTTTTTTACCGAAATACTGGGTAATTGCGCTATCGGCGGTTTTCGGCACCCAGGTAAAATTATCCGAACCGCTGCCGGTCAGGCTGATTGCGGCAAGATCAGTCCAGGTTGCACCGGAGTCCATTGTCAGATGAACGTTCACCGGTCCATCCACCGAAGAGGAGTAGTTGAAAGTGAGCACGAGTGTGTCTAGTTTATCAATCCGGTCCGGTGACGTGTAGGCGACATACAGTCTATGCAACGATGATAAAATACTGATTTCAGGTGAAACAGACAGATTTCCGCACTGCACGAGCAGCAGCAACGCTATCACTACACTTCTCTTCATTGCATGTCGCGGAAAAACCTGTTTTTTTATGTTTAGATAAGCTGATTGCACGGTGCTGATTGCCTCCCCTAACCCTTTGTTGCCGTCATACCATTAACCGTTCATTTTTCCGGAACGGTTTGCAGTATCAGTGCTAAGGAGATGGCCGGTTGTGCGAATTCATTCCACCGCTCTTCCCCGCCATTCCTTCGGTCCCTCAATAAACCGGTTTCCGCCCATGGTGTCAATTGCAACCATCAGAGGAAAATCAACCACTTCGAGTTCAAACACCGCCTCGGCACCCAGGTCTTCGTAGCAAACCACCCTCGCTTTTTTGATACAACGTCCGAGCAATGCCCCGGCACCTCCCGTTGCGGCGAAATACACGCATGAATGCTTTACCAGTGCATCAACCACCGTATTCCCCCGGTTACCTTTTCCGATAATACCGCGAAGACCGGTTGCAGCAATCAGTTGCGGAGTGTATTTGTCCATCCGCGAGGCGGTGGTTGGACCGGCGCTACCGATCACCTCCCCCGGGCGGGCGGGAGATGGTCCGGTATAGTAGAGCAGTTGCCCCTTCAGATCGACGGGAAGCGGTTTCTGTGCCGCGAGCAGTTCCATGAACCGTTTATGTGCGGCATCCCGGCCGGTAAACAGCGTTCCGGTTAAAAGAATATTGTCGCCCTTAACCAGTGATCGGGCGGTGTTTTCATCGAAAGGGGTGGAAAGAGTGTGCATTGACATCACCTTTGCTACAGTACAACGGTTGCCTGACGTGCCGCATGACAGTTGAGATTCACTGCAACCGGGAGCGAGGCGATATGACAGGGGAAGGTTTCTATATGCACCGCGAGTGCCGTTTGGGTTCCTCCGAGCCCCTGCGGTCCGTTTCCGGTGTTGTTCACCGCAGTAAGCAATTCAGCCTCAAAGTCTGCGTACCGGGTGTCGGGATGTCGGGATCCTACCTTCCTGAGCAGTGCTTTTTTCGCACAAAAGGATGCTTTATCGGCATTACCGCCGACCCCAACACCAACGAGTACCGGTGGACAGGGATTGCCGCCGGAAGCGGCAACCGTTTTTAGCACAAATTCGATGATTCCCTCCCTTCCGTCGGCAGGTTTGAGCATCGCGAGTGCACTCATGTTTTCACATCCTCCCCCTTTGGGCAGAATGGTTATCGTGATCGTATCGCCTTCATGGAAATCATAATGAATGAGTGCAGGGGTATTATCGCGGGTATTCTTCCGATCAAACAGCGGATCGCTGACAATCGACGCTCTGAGGTACGATTCGGTATAACCGGCGGCACACCCTTCGTTGATCGCTCCGGACAGGGTTCCCCGATCAAGCAGACATTCACTCCCGATCGACACGAAGAAAACAGCACTGCCGGTATCCTGACAGATCGGCATATGCTGTTCACCCGCGATCGCAGCATTGTCAAGCAACTGCCCGAGAATGGTTTTTCCCTGCGCAGAACGTTCCGCTGTATGTGCATTCCGGATACCATTCAGCACATCTTCCGGGAGATCACAGGCGGCCTTGCCGCACAATTCCCTGACAGCATCAACAACCGAGGAAAATGAAATAGTGCGCATGGGATTATTTCCCGCCGGACTGTCTGTCGAGTTGCTTCGCGAGAAGCTCAAGACGTTCCCGGTAATCATCAATATCGAGCGGCTGTCGGGCGACGCCGGTCTCCATGGCGGCACGGGCGACCGCGACACTTTCCTCGACCAGTACCCTGCTGTCGAGTGGTTTCGGAATAATGTAATCCGGACCGAATTCGAGTGATTCGACATTATAGGCTTTCAGAATGGCATCCGGCACCTCGCTTTTTTTTGCCAGATCGGCCAGCGCATGCGTGGCGGCTATTTTCATTTCCTCGTTAATGAAGGATGATCTGACGTCAAGTGCTCCACGGAAAATGAAGGGAAACCCCAACACATTGTTCACCTGATTCGGGTAGTCACTGCGTCCGGTGGCCATGATCAGTTCGGGGTTGACCGATTTTGCCTCAAGGTACCCGATTTCCGGATCGGGATTCGCCATCGCAAAAACGATCGGTTTATCGGCCATACTCCCGACCATCGTTTCAGTAACCAGTCCACCGATACTCAGTCCTGCAAAGAGGTCAGCCCCTTCCATCGCATCGGCAAGAGTACGCCGTGAGGTATCCACCGCAAGCATCTCCTTGTATTTGCTCATACCTTCGGTGCGCCCCTTGAAAACCACACCTTTACTGTCGACCAGCAACAGATTCTCTTTCCGGACACCGAGATTAATGTAATGTAACGCACAGGAAATTGCCGCCGCGCCTGCACCCGAAAAAACCACCTTCACATCGGCAATGTCTTTTCCCTGCAGTTCCACCGCATTTAGCAGTGCGGCACCGGAAATAATCGCCGTTCCATGCTGATCATCGTGAAATACCGGTATCCCCATCCGTTTTTTTAGTTCTTCCTCGATGAAGAAGCATTCCGGAGCCTTGATATCTTCAAGATTTATTCCGCCGAAAGTCGGTTCCAGCATCGCAACCATATCAACAATCTTCTGCGGATCTTTGCAGTCAATCTCCAGATCAAACACATCAATATCGGCAAACCGTTTGAACAGGATACCTTTACCCTCCATAACGGGTTTACCCGCGAGAGGCCCGATATCGCCCAAGCCAAGAACCGCCGTGCCGTTGGAGATAACCGCCACGAGATTTCCCCGTGCGGTGTACCGATAGGCCTCTTCGGGATTGTTCTGAATATGACGGCAGGGTTCAGCAACTCCCGGTGTATACGCCAGAGAAAGATCCTTCTGGGTATGACACGGTTTCGTTGCTACGACTTCAATTTTTCCGGGACGTCCCGTTTCGTGATAGACAAGAGCTTCCTGCTGTAATGTAATCATGGATTCCTCTGAAGTAGTTGTAACAATGGCATACTGGACCCGTAAAGGTTGTTTCTGCAGCCGGGCAGACCACACTGCAGTTCATGCAGTGTGACGGTGTATCAAACTGCGACCATCCAGCCGTGCCGATCATCAACCTCACCGTACTGAATGCCCTGTATTTCCGTGAAAAGCCGTGTCAGTGTAGCACCTGCTTCCTGTTCATTGCCGAATGTGTACACCGTTTCTCCGCGTATGATTGAATAGACCGGGGTAATCACCGCCGCCGTACCGCAGGCCCCTACCTCTTTAAGTGAAGAGAGTTCACTCACCGGAATCGGACGCTGCTCCACCTTCAATCCGAAATCCCGCGCAATCTGCTGCAGGCTGCTGTTAGTGATTGATGGGAGCACCGATTCGGATGCCGGAGTAATGTAGGTATCATCCGCGGTGATACCTACAAAATTCGAGGTACCGAACTCATCAATAAATGAATGAGTGGCACTGTCGAGGTACAGGCAGATGGGATACCCCTTCTTCTTTCCGTCAATATCGCCGAGCATTCCCGCCGCATAGTTTCCTGATGCCTTCACATTACCGACACCATGGGGAGCGGCGCGGTCGTACTGTTCCTGAACATAAGCACGAACCGGAAAAAAACCATCCTTGTAGTAGGGTCCTACCGGCATGCAAAGCACTGCAAACAGGTAATCATCTGCAGCTTTCACCCCTACTCGCGGTGTAGTACCGATGAGCAGCGGCCGGATGTACAGGCTCGCCCCGGTTCCATACGGAGGCACCCACGAACGATTGCGCTCGATCAATAGCTTGATGGACTCCATAAAGACCTCTTCCGTAGGAGGTGCCATCACCAGTCGTCGAGCCGTAGCCGCCATACGGGCCTGATTTTCCATCGGTCGGAACAGGGCGATGCTACCGTCCTTTCGGGAAAACGCTTTGAGCCCTTCAAACGCCGCCTGCCCGTAATGGAGCGCGGTTGCACCAATATGCAACGGCACCAAAACATCAGTCTTCACCTGTGGTGTTCCCCATTTTCCGTCGTGAAACTCCACGGTAACGAAACTATCGGTCTTCATGTAGGTGAATTCGAGTTCGTTCCAGTTGATCGTCGGTGCCATATTCCGGTTCCTGTTGATTGTTATTTACAGGTTAATCACGCCGTAGAGACGATGATTTCCTTTTCGGTCTTTTTTGTAAAAGATCTTCCTTCATGAGTTTGTATTTCAGACTGTCAATCAGTGCTTTCCACGATGCTTCGATGATATTGGTCGATACACCGATCGTACCCCAGCGACTCTCGCCGTCGGAGGATTCGATAAGCACTCTTACCTTGGACTCCGTGCCGTCCCGGCCGTCGAGTACACGGACCTTGAAATCCTCCAGTTTGACACTGCCGAGACTCGGGTAGAGTTTCACCAGAGCTTTACGCAGCGCATTATCGAGCGCATTGACCGGCCCGTCGCCTTCGGCGGCTGTATGTTCAAAGAGGTCTTCCTCGTGAACCTTGATCGTCGCTTCGGAAAACACGCATCCGTTTTCACGTTTCTCTTCGATCACCCGGAATCCCTGTACCGAAAAGGGCTCCTTGAACTGACCGAGCACTTCGCGGGCAATCAACTCAAATGAACCGTCTGCCGCTTCGAACTGATACCCTTCACCCTCAAGTTCCTTGATGGTGTTGAGCACCTTCCTGATAAGTGGATCCTTTTTATCAAGATTCGGCTGTATTCCCGACAGCTTTTCGAGAATCGTTCCGGCCCCCGCCTGATCGGACACGATGAAATGACGGCTGTTGCCGACCGACTCGGGAACAATATGCTCAAATGACTGCCGTGTCTTGCGAACGCCGTCTGCATGCGCTCCCGCCTTATGCGAAAACGCCGCTTCCCCGACATACGGAAGCCGGTAATTCGGTGTGACATTCGCGAGTTCAGTGACAAATACGGAGGTGGAGGTCAGCAGCGAGAGCTGGTGCTCACTGAGCAGCCTGAATCCGCGCTTGAGCTGCAGATTCGGTATAATGGTACATAGATTCGCATTGCCGCACCGTTCTCCGAGGCCGTTTATCGTTCCCTGAATCTGAGCGGCACCGGCAATCGCACCCAGGCATGAATTCGCTTCAGCACATCCCGCATCATTATGCATGTGTACCCCGAGCGGAACATCTACCTTTGCCTTTACCTCATTGAAAATCGTCAGGAATTCATCGGGCAGAACGCCACCGTTGGTATCACAGAGTACAATACAATCAGCCCCCCCCTGTGCAGCGGCATGGAGCGTGCTGACCGCATACTCGGGATCTGTCTTATACCCGTCAAAAAAATGTTCGGCATCGTATATCACTTCATCGAGATGTTTTTTAAGGTACGCCACCGACTCGGCGATCATTGCGCGGTTTTCTTCGCGTGAGGTTTTGATTACTTTCTCGACATGCAGCGTCCAGCTCTTGCCGAATATGGTCGCTACCGGGACCTCAGCCTTAACCAGCTGGGGAAGAAACGGATCTTTTGCAGCTTTTACCCCCGGCCTCCGCGTGCTGCCGAATGCAGCGATTTTCGCCCGAAGACCAAGTGACCGGACCTGGCGGTAATACTCACAATCAACGGTGTTCGTCGGGTTCGGCCATCCGCCTTCGATATAATCCATGCCGAGTTCATCGAGTTTTCCGGTAATCCGCAGTTTGTCGTGCAGCGACAGGCTCACCCCGAGAGCCTGATTACCATCCCGCAACGTTGTATCGTACAATGCAACCTTCGGGCTTTTTTTCATTCTGTATCCGTTCCACCGGTACCGCATCGCGGCAGCGTCAGAAGGTGGTTCAGTACGTTGCCGCGGCAGTCCACAGCAACGTACTCATGCACGTCACTTTATCAGTGACGCAATCAGATCGCCTACTTCGGAGGTTCCCATGCCCATATGACCCGCTGAAAGGCTCTTTATTTTACCGGATGCCAGAGCATCATGCACTGCAGTGTCAACCGCTTTCGCCGCTGCGGATTCACCCAGGGTGTCAAGCATCATTCCACCCGCGCAAATAGCGGCAAGCGGATTGATGATATTCTGACCGGTGTATTTCGGTGCACTGCCACCGATCGGTTCAAACATCGAAACACCCTCGGGATTGATGTTGCCGCCGGCTGCAATTCCCATACCCCCCTGTATCATCGCACCAAGATCGGTAATGATGTCGCCGAAGAGATTGGCGGTAACAATAACATCGTAAAACTCGGGGCTCTTGACCATCCACATGGTGCATGCATCAACATGATTGTAATCCTGCTTGACGTCGGCATAGTCGGTATCACCCACCTCTTTATGCGTGCGTACCCATAGGTCGCCCACATTGGTGAGCACATTGCATTTGTGCACCAGGGTAAGCAGTTTTTTACGGTCCCGTTTACGGGTGTAGTCGTACGCGTACCGTACGCAACGCTCTACCACCGGCCGGCTGTACACCATAAGCTGCGTGGCGATCTCGTTGGGTGTACCCACCATGGTCGCACCGCCCATGCCGGTGTAAATACCGCCGGAATTCTCGCGGATGATAACAAAATCGATGTGCTCCGGTCCCTTGTCTTTAAGCGGTGTCAACACATTGGGATAGAGCTTCACCGGACGGAGATTGATGTACTGGTCGAGTGCGAACCGCAGCTTCAGAAGAATTCCCACTTCGAGAATGCCAGGCTTGACATCGGGATGCCCGATCGCTCCGAGAAAAATCGCGTCGTTTTTTCCGAGTTCACTGATTGCGCTTTCGGGAAGCGTCTCACCGGTACGCATGTACCGTTCCCCGCCGAAATCATAATCAGTATAGTTGAATTTGAGGTCAAATTTCGAGGCAACCGTATCGAGAACCTTGACCCCTTCTCTGAGCACTTCGGGCCCGGTTCCGTCTCCACCCATCAGAGCGATATTGAATAACTTCATGAAGCTGTCCTTTTTGTAAAAAGTGATTTCCTGATTATTCGTCGCGATGCACCGGCAGTTTCCGTTTGAACCGTTTCATCCTGGCGATTTTATTGACAATATCTATATAGGCAAACGCCGAAGCCTCGACAATATCGGTACTGGTGCCGCTCCCGGTAAACACCCCCTCATTGCACCTTCCAACAATGATCACGCGTCCCTGCGCCTCACGACCACCGGTAATCGAATCAAGGCGATAGTTTTCAACAGTCAACTTGTAACCGGTAAGCCGGTCGATAGCTTTCGTTGCCGCATCGACCGCACCGTCGCCGCATGCCGCCTCCTGCAGTACTTTCCCGTCAACCCGAATCCGTGCAGTCGCGGTAGGAATTGTCCCCGTCCCGCTTGACACGTTGAGATACTCGAGTACGAACCGGTCGCCGATATCCTCGTGACTTTTAGCCTCGATCAGGGTGATGAGATCGTCATCGTAGACCGTACCTTTTTTATCGGCGAGCGTCTTGAAGCGCACGTAGAGATCGTCAAGATCAAATTCGTTCTCCCGGTACCCGAGATCAAGCAGTCTGCTTTTCACCATGTGGCTTCCGGAACGGCTCGTGAGATTCATTCGCGCCTCTTTGAGCCCTACCGACTGCGGCGTCAATATTTCGTAGGTCCGCTTCGCTTTAAGAATGCCATCCTGATGAATCCCCGACGAATGGGCAAAGGCATTCGTACCCACTATGGCCTTGTTCGCCTGTACAGGCATTGCACAGAGTTCCCGTACCAATTTACTGGTGCGCATTATCTCTTTTGCTGCAACCGCGGTAGTGAGGTGAAAAAGATCCTTGCGCACTTTGAGTGCCATAACGATCTCCTCGAGAGCTGCATTACCCGCCCGTTCCCCGATTCCGTTGACGGTGCACTCGACCTGCCGCGCTCCATGTGAAAGCGCAGTAAGTGAATTGGCAGTCGCCATACCGAGATCATCATGACAGTGGACCGAAATGACGGCTTTGTCTATATTCGGAACCCGGTTGAAGAGATCGTCGATTATTTTCGAGAAATGCTCCGGAGTGGTATACCCGACCGTATCGGGGATATTGACCGTTGCAGCCCCGGCGGCGATCGCGGCCTCGACCACCCTGCAGAGAAAATCAGGGCCGGTACGTCCCGCATCCTCCGCCGAGAACTCGACATCGTCGCACCAGCGGCGTGCAAGCTTCACGCTGCGGGTGACCCTTGCCAGAATATCTTCCTCACTCATGCGGAGTTTCTTTTCGGCATGAATGGCCGATGTACCTATAAAGGTATGAATCCTCGACCGCTCTGCCGGCTTTACCGCCTTGCCGCAGGTAACAATATCCTTATCAACCAGCCGGGCGAGTCCGCAGATAACCGGACCTTTCACCTCCCGGGCAATGGTCGAGACTGATTCAAAATCTCCGGGTGATGAAACCGGAAAACCCGCTTCGATAACATCGACATTGAGACGTGCCAGTTGACGGGCAATCCGCAGTTTCTGATCAACCGTCAGACTGGCCATAAGTGCCTGTTCACCGTCACGCAACGTCGTATCGAAAATTATCACACGATTTTTCATGTTCCACCATCCGTTGTCGTTCGCGTACCCCGGAAAACCGGGGTACGCATAAAACTGATTGCACCAATTCCCTGAAAAAGGTTTTCGTGCTGTTTAGTTTGATTTCCTTCCGGCAATCCCTTTGGTCGCCTTCGTGATTTCTTTTGCTTTTTCTTTTGGCCGAAGCTTTCTGACCGCTTTACCTGCCTGCCACATTTCAGAAGTACCCATGATGGCCAGTTCCGCATCGAGCAGTTCTTTGTAGTTCGCCTTTTTGCCGGTAGCAAGAACGCGCTTGGTCTCTTTCCCGGTCTTGACTGATTTATAGAGATCGGCAAACACGGGAAGTACGGCTTTCTTGAACTTCGGTTTCCAGTCGAGTGCGCCACGCTGCGCGGTGAAGCTACAGTTGGCGTACATCCAGTCCATACCGTTTTCATCGACCAGACGGATCAGGCTCTGGGTCAATTCCTCAACGGTTTCGTTGAACGCTTCGCTCGGCGAGTGGCCGTTTTTACGCAGTACATCGTACTGAGCTTCCATGATACCGGCCAGCGCACCCATCAGCACACCACGTTCTCCGGTAAGATCGCTGCACACCTCTTTCTGGAAGGTAGTCGGAAACAGATATCCGGAACCCACGCCGATACCCAGCGCCACACAACGGTCGTACGCAGTGCCGGTAGCATCCTGGAACACGGCAAAACTTGAGTTGATGCCTGCACCAGAGAGAAAATTGCGACGAACCGAGGTACCACTGCCCTTCGGAGCAACCATGATCACGTCGATATCAGCCGACGGAATAACCTTGGTCTGTTCTTTGTACACAATGGAAAAACCGTGTGAGAAATAGAGTGCCTTACCGGGAGTCAGATATTTTTTAACTATCGGCCAGACCATCCGCTGTGCGGCATCGGAAACGAGCAGCTGAATAATCGTTCCCTTCTCACATGCCTCTTCGATGTCGAACAAGGTTTCACCGGGAACCCAGCCGTCTTTCACTGCCCGATTCCAGTCTTTCTTGAACTTCTTTGATTGACCGATAATAACATTGAAACCATTGTCCTTGAGATTGAGCGACTGCGCAGGCCCCTGAACGCCATAACCGATCACGGCAATTACCTCGTTCTTCAGCGTTTTACGCGCCTTTGAAAGAGGAAACTCCCTACGGGTGATGACTTCTTCTTTAACACCGCCAAAATCGATTGTGGCCATAACGGCAACTCCTTCTGTATAAGTGAGAACATCTGTGAAGCATGACTTTCTGCAGCCTGCAGGCTGCGTTCGATCACACGTCAGTTATTTTCTATTCTGTGCTATGGCGATTGCCCCCGAGCGGACAACCTCCTTTATTCCGTACGGTTTCACGAGCGCGAGAAAATCGTCGAGATTGTGACGGGTTCCCATCATTTCGATCGTAATTGACGAATGAGCAACCGCCGCTATCTTGGCTCCGAAGATATTCGCCAGCTCGATAATCTCGTGCCGGTTCGATTTCGAAGCATCAATAATAACCAGCACCATCTCCCGTTCAATCGTCTCCTCCCCGGGCAGATCGATCACTTTGATGATATCAATCAGTCGGTTGAGCTGTTTGACAATCTGCTCGAGAATTTCCTCCTCGCCGCTCACGACAATTGTCATCCGTGAAACCGTCGGATCATCCGTCTCGGCAACCGTCAGACTCGTGATATTGTAACCGCGGCTCGAAAAGAGCCCTGCAATCCGCGAAAGTGCTCCGCTGTGGTTTTCGACCAGTACTGAAATCGTATGTGTCGCCATTATCCCTCCAGTATCTCGTCGATCGGTTTTCCGGCAGGTACCATCGGGAAGACATTTTCCTCTTTGGTAACAATGAACTCCATGAGCGCCGGCCCGTCTACCGCAAGGCCGCGCTTGAGTGTCTCCTCAATCTGATCCGGTGTAGTCGCGCGGAACGCGGGAATCGCGTAACTTTCCGCAAGCGCGACGAAATCCGGTACGTACGCCTTTTTGCACTTCTCCGGACCACTGCACTCCGTACAGAGCGATCCACCACGCAGGCAGGTGGAACTGTACCGTTTGTGATAGAACAACTCCTGCCACTGCCGCACCATACCAAGGTACTCATTGTTGAGAATCACGATTTTTACCGGAATCCGGTTGAGCGACAGTGTCGCGAGTTCCTGGATATTCATCTGGATGGAGCCGTCGCCGGCGATGTCGATGACCGGAATGTCAGGAAAGGCCATCTTGGCGCCAATGGCTGCAGGCAGGCCGTAACCCATGGTTCCCAGACCGCCGGAAGTGAGGAGGCGTCGAGGTTTGTCGAATTTGAAGAACTGTGCCGCCCACATCTG
>JBNLDC010000059.1:0-17310 GCA_050304135.1 Chitinispirillaceae bacterium
CGGGCTCAGTGCATCGCCTTCGGACACCCCTCTTCCCCTCTCCATGCATGGAGAGGGGAAGAGGGGATGGGGGAGTTGGGGTGAGGCGATGGAAATAGACGGATATCGGTAAAAATGTTTATCGTACCGAAGTAGAACTAAATATATACCATTTAATCATAATGCGCATTTGATTCTTCAAGGTGATCATTCATGGCTCGAAAGAGCAGTACCCGACATTCAATTTCTTCACAGTAGGCAGGGATTCATATCTGCAGTTGGCAGATGAAAATAGTTCGGCAGGCTGAGGTAAGGATCGCGATTGGCCGGCTGGGACTCGCCGGAGGTTGATTTAACGAAACTTCCGGTCGGATTGATGGTTGAGTCACGGAACGACTGAAGACTGATAGTAGGGTCTCCTGTGCCGGCCCGGAAAAACTGTTCAGGACAAGTGAGGTGTGACCGGTTTAATTATTGTTGGAATAATTAACCGGAAATGAGGGAGAAATATCTGTAAGTACTGCAGCTCCAGGGCGACTAATTAAAAGAAAGCAAGCGGGATACCCCGAACATGGAGGCGGATATGAGCAGGAAAAAAGCTCTCGGTATAGTGTCGGCACTCTTTTTAATTCTGGTGCAAGACTGCGGTTCCAACGGACTGCTGTATGGTGGTGATCCGGATGGGACGCATCCCGTGGAGCAGATAAACAGTGATACGGTGGCGACAGCGACCTTTGCCGGTGGCTGTTTCTGGTGCATGGAGGCAATTTTTCAGGAAGTCGAAGGGGTAACCGGGGTTATTTCCGGTTATACCGGTGGAACCACGGAAAACCCGACGTATTATGAAGTGGGCGGGGGGACCACCGGGCATGTTGAAGCAATTCAGGTGGTGTACGACCCGAGACGTATCGGGTATTTGAAGCTTCTCGATGTGTTCTGGAAAAGTAACGATCCCACGGATTCTTCAGGACAGTTTGTGGATCGCGGGTCGACGTACCGGTCGGAGATATTCTACCATACATTTCTGCAACGGGCGCAGATCTATTCAACGCTCGCCGGCCTGTCGGCCACCGGGGTATTCAGCAAACCGATCGTGACACGGATACGTCCTGCTGCCACGTTTTATGCCGCAGAGGAGTACCATCAGGACTACTATCTTAAAAATCCGGGGAGCTATCAACGGTATGCCGCCGGGTCGGGGCGGGAGAAGTTTATTGAGGATACCTGGGAGGGAACGTCATGGAATGCCGAGTCGGTCATGGTGGATACGTGGTCAAAGCCCGATGATTCGATTCTCAGGGCAGTACTTTCTCCCCTACAGTATACGGTAACGCAGCAGATGGGAACGGAACCTGCTTTCAACAACACGTACTGGGATAACCATGATGAGGGCATTTACGTGGATATCGTTTCGGGCGAGCCGCTGTTTTCATCGGTTGACAAGTTCGACAGCGGTACGGGGTGGCCGAGTTTCACGAAACCGCTTCCCGGTGATCATGTTCTTACGGCGCCGGACAGCAGCTACGGTATGATTCGGACGTCGCTGCACAGCAGTGTGGCGAAATCGCATCTGGGGCATGTGTTCAATGACGGGCCCGCACCGACGTACGTACGATACTGCATCGATTCCGCATCGCTGCTGTTTATCCCGAAGGAACATCTGGTGCGCGAAGGATACGGCGCTTACGCCGCACTGTTCAACCTGTAATTAAAGGAGATAACGATGAAAACAGTTCTGCTGATGGTTCTGCTTGGTATCTGCGTCTATGGCACTGACCACAAACCGGTACGTTTGACGTACGTCACTCTCGGCGGCAGTGCATACGGTGTGCTTTCCGACCACGACGGTCCAACGGGGTTGCGGAGGACCTCATGGTTCAATTCGCTCAAACTCACCACGTATATGAAGGTGTTCGGCATGAGCGCCGAGGTGGGCGTCCCGTTACGATGGACAATGGAACTGTACCGGGATAAATCGCTTTCCCGTTACGGTTTGTATCCCGGTGATATTTCGGTATCGATCGGCAAACGGTTCGGTATCGTCACGCCGCGACTTTTATTCAAGGCCCCGCTCGGGTATCCCACGAGAAACAGTGTGGCCTGGATAGGTTCGGGAAATATGCGTGCCGGTGTGGGGGCTTCCATCGGACTCGGGCGGCTGATGGACGGAAAACTCTCCTTTTCCGGTACCGCAGAGCTGCTTTCAACGATCAACGATACCACGGGATACCCGCGTATGGGATTGGGATCGCTCAGCGGGTACGGGAGTGTCAAAGCCGGGTATGCCTACCTGCCCAACCTTCATATGTCACTGCAGGTGTATACCGATTATGGTACAATACATTACAGTGACTGGTCACGGGAGTCGCAACAATCAATTACCATCGCACCGATTGTTTCGGTGTGGTTCAATCCGGTAAAGACGTTTGCCCTGAGCGGTTGGTACGGCACCGGGCCCAAATACAGTTCCCTGTACCGTGGTACCGCCGGAAGAGTCGTACTTGCCGGTATAAGCACCGGGTATGGTTTCTGATTGCAGCATGCTGTCCGGACGATTGAAGATATGTAATTGGTTTCTGTTCAGGATTTCCCTGTTCGGTCGTTGAGCGGAGTCGAAACGATGCACTGAGTTGATCGAAGTGTGAAGTTTCCCGTTAAAAGGTGTCATTTCGAGGGGTTCGAGAGCCTCACCCAACTCTCAATGACCGTTCTGGAAGAAACTGTTCAATCCTGAACAGATACAAAATAAAAGAATCTGATATCGCTACACACAAAGCGAAATGCAGGGCCTGATTGCAGTGTGAACGAGCGAAGCAATGGTCGGGACCTGTTACCTTGAATGAATTCCGGCTGCCCGTTATCGGTGGTGCAGCTGCGGCTGTTGATGTAGTACGCAGCAACCTTTCCTGCAAATAAGTAGTTTCTCTCTTCTGCGGTTTCATGTTAGAATTAACGACATAACATCTTTTTCTCACAAAAAACGGAACACTACCATGTCTCGAAAATTTTATTGTTATTATCTGTCGGTAATTACCATAGTCTTCGCATTTTCGTGTGTCTCGACAAAACGGGTTACCATGAACACGCTTCGTCCAGCTGATATCATGCTGCCGCAGGACATACGGACCATCGTACTGGTTGACCGCACCGATTTCAAACAGCAGGCGGCGAATATCATCGAGGGCGTACTCACCGGAGAGCTGCCGATGGAAGACCGGGCCGCGGTGCAGGAGGGGCTTGCCGCCATGCGGAATCTTCTCCAGACCACCGACCGGTTCAATGTGGTGATTGATCCTGCCCGGTACAAGGGCAACAGTCTTACCTCGGTCTTTCCCGAGCCGATGGGCTGGAATTCCATTGTTTCGATATGCAGCGCACGGAATGCGCAGGCGGTAGTGGCGATCGAGCTGTTCGATACGGACTTTCTCGTGACTAAAGGGAAAAAGCGGGTAAAGAAAAAATTCAAGAAGGGGGAGACCACCGTTGAACGGGAAGTCGACGAGTATTTCGCCGAAGGGGTGATGAACATGAAGATGGGTGTTCGTCTTTATGATAACGTCAGGCGTAACGTCGTGGACGACGAACTTTTCACCAGAACGCGCACCTGGCGGGCGCATGCCGACTCCAGAGCCGAAGCCCTGGCGAAACTGATCCGGAAGAGCGATGCGACCCGCATGCTCTGCAGCGCGATCAGTGAAAGTTACATCCGGAAAATCGCTCCGCTTCCCATCCGTATCACCCGCAAATTCTACCGCAAAAGCCGCAAGGCTCCCGCGATCGAAAAGGGAACCCGGTACGCTGATGTCAACAAATGGGACGAGGCGATCGAAAGCTGGAAATCGGGACTCGGTACGGCGCCGCACAAGGAGGCCGGGTATCTCGCCTACAATATCGCCATCGGCTACGAGGTACTGGGGGACTACGATGAGGCGGTAAAATGGGCACAGGATGCCTATACGGAGTATGGAAATAACCTTGCACAGTCCTACGTCTCGAGGCTGCGCGCCCGGAAGGAATCGGAGCGCAGGGTTGACGAGCAGATGGGGGGCGGTGAGGAGTGATAATTGAGAATTAAGAATTGAGAATTAAGAATTAGACGATGTCCCAAAGTTGGTGGCAAAACTATTTGAATTGCTGCAATGTTACTTAACTTCTCCCCCTCCCTGGCATCCCTCCCCCGTTTACGGTAGAGGGAAATTGATTTTACTCTGTTTCTGTTCCCCTCTCCCGTAAACGGGGGAGCGGTGCACTGAGGCCCTCGAAGTGGGGCAGGGGTGGGGGTTGAGAAATACGGATAGTAATTTATCAAATTATTGTTCGAACCATTTTTTCTATTTGAAAACAAGTCTGCCACCAACTTCGGGACGACGTCAAGAATTAAGAATGGACAATAAATTAAGAATTACCAATTGACCATTAAGAAAACAGAAGGTGATTACAACCCGTAATTCGTGATGTCGTGCTGAAAACCCTGCACCTTATTTTTCCTGGTACACTTCCTCGCGCACATTACCGTAGTCGTCAAAGCCGAACCGTATCCCCAGAAAAATATTGAGCGTGGCCGTTATCGCCGAGGCGGTCAGGATACAGATCATGATGGCTACCTGATATTTGATTGCCACCGGAGGAACCGCTCCTCCCAGAAGCTGTCCGGTCATCATGCCGGGAAGTGAGACGAGTCCCATTGTGGCCATGGTGGATACCGTCGGGGTGATGGCTGCCTTGAAGGCATCACGCGCGAACGGGAGGGCCGCCTCGAAGGTGGTGGCTCCCAGTGAGAGAGCGGTCTGATACTCCTTTCTGTTCTTCTGAAGGGAGGAAAAGAACCGTTCAAGAGTGAGTATGTTCGACCTGAGACAGTTCCCGAGCAGCATCCCGCCGATCGGTATCAGATACCGGGCGTCGAACACCGGATCCGGACGGATCACGGCGATAACGAAGATTCCCAGAAGTATCGCGGTCCCGGAGAAGGTGGCGATGAATGAACCGGCGAAAAAATGACGGAGGGAGAGGTGCGCCGACCTGACCGTATGGCTCGTTGCCACGCCGATCATGACCAGCAGCCAGGCGCAGTTGATTAATAAATTATTCAACCTGAAGATATACCCCAGGTAGAGCCCCACCAGCGTAAGCTGTACCGTCATGCGCAGTGCACCGGTAAAAAGCCCGCGATTGAGGGGAAGACCGAAAAATCTGAACAGCAGAACGGGAATCAGCAGCAGACTGTAAATCACGCCCATGCCGTACCATGAGATATCAATGGTTGTCATGGGCGGCCTCGGCTTTGGTGTGTACTGATGTCCCGGCAGCTCTGCCGCTTTCCAGCCGGATAATCCGGTCGCACCGTGCAATCCATCCGGGATCATGGGTAACGGACAGCACGGTGTACTGCAGCCGGTCCAGAAGCTCGTATACCTTACTTTTTGCCACGTCATCAAGCGCCGAAGTGATTTCGTCAAGCAGCAGAATGTCCCGGTGCAACAACAGTGCCCGTGCCAGAGCGATCCGCTGCTTTTCTCCACCGGAGATTTCAGCGACGGGATGCTGCAAAATGGCAGTGGAGAGCCCTAGTGATTCAAGTGTACTGCAGACGGTATGCTCATCAGGCTGGTCGGAGCGATTGTGTTTATACGAGAAGGGGAACAATAGTGATTCCCTGACGGTTGCTCCCCCTGCAACCGGTTCCTGCAGAACCGTGGCGATGGTACTGCGGATACGCTGGACTGTCGATGCGGAGTACGGCTCTCCTTTGAAAAAAATAGCGCCGTCGGCAGGTTGTAAAAATCCCAGAATGAGATACAGTACCGATGATTTTCCCGCGCCGGAAGGACCTGTCAGGGCTAACTTTTCACCGGAGTACAGGGAAAAGGACAACTCCTGCAGAATCGGTTTCCCGCCCCTTCTGACAGTGACGTTGTCAAATTGCAGTAATGGCTGTGCCGTCATGAAAATCCGGTTTGTATCGGTACGGGTTTTTTGTGCTTACAAATATAGATTCAGCAGTATGCGGGTAGTGTGTGCAGGCTTGACTTTGCTTTCACTGCGCTCCGGAAACAGCATCGTTGAAGCTGGCGGAAAACTGCAGCTTCGCGGTGTAGCACCGGAGGTTGCAGTTATGCAAAAAATTGTTGCGCATGTTGCAGTGCTGCAAGGTGTCAACCGTCACCAAAGCGGAAAAATCAGGAATTTCCCGCAATTGCGTGCCTGATGATACGGCACGGTTATCGCTACGGTGTTGTTACATGGAAACGATTGCAGTCACTGAATGGAATGGTGTTGTATCACCGCTGTTTGATACCGCCTGCACCTGGCTCGTTATGCGCCCCGATGGCAGCAGCACCGTGCATACTGTCAGAAACCGTTCACTTGGCGGCAAATCCGATCTCTGTGTCAGTGAATCGGTAACGGTCATGATCTGCGGAGCAATAACCGCCCACGCCCGCTCACTCCTCGAAGAACGGGGCATCCGGGTCGTTTCCTGGGTATGCGGAGCGGTTGATCAGGTGGTTGCAACGTTCAGAAACGGAGAGGACCTTTCGGTACGGTTTGCAATGCCGGGATGCCGCCGGGCAGGGTGCCGGGGTGGAAAAGGGCGTGGCATGCACCGCAGGGGGCAGGGAATGGGATGGAAACAGAATGGAGGAACAGTATGAAGGTGGCGGTAACGGCAATGGCGGACAGCCCGCAGGCGCAGATGGACCCGCGCTTTGGCCGGGCAAAATGGTTTGTTCTGATTGATGATGCTACGGGAGCATGGGAATCCGTTGACAATGAACAGAATCTCACGGCGGCGCAGGGAGCCGGAATTCAGGCGGCGGCAACAGTGGTCAATGCGGGAGGAGAGGTGCTCATCAGCGGGCATTGCGGGCCGAAAGCTTTCAAGGCTCTCACGGCCGCGGGTGTCGCCGTATACCGGATGCCCGGTGGGTGCGCGGTCGCGACTGCGGTCGAAGCGTATCGGAACGGGAAACTGCAAAAGCTTGACGATGCGGATGTCGAGGGACACTGGTAAGCGGGGTGCTGTAATAAAATGTGATACTGCGTTTCATGTCATCTGCGCCTCCCCCGGCCTTCGGCCACCCCCTCGATGAGGGGGACACATCGTGAAGAGTATAGAGGGTGTTTCATGGTAACGCGCTTTCCTCATAATATCCCCCTCGCCGAGGGGGTGGCCGAAGGCCGGGGGAGGTAGAAGTATCAGAGAAATATACAAGTCATTTTACCGTACCGGAGCAGAAGTAATGTCCGCCGGTACAACATTTAATCTACACGATAAATAAACCGCACCTCCCGGTTTTGAGGTGCGTTCAACAAGATACTTAATGAAAGGAACCTGTAATGAAAATTGCTATTCCCACCGCGAACGACCGTTTGAGCATGCATTTCGGTCATTGTGAAAAGTTTGTTCTGATTGATGTCGATGAATCGGATCGGACAATTACCGGAAAAACTGAAGCGGTACCGCCGCCGCATGAACCGGGAGTTCTGCCGAAATGGTTACATGATCAGCAGGTGCAGGTGATTATTGCCGGCGGTATGGGGATGCGGGCACAGCAGCTTTTTACGGAGTACGGGATTGAGGTCGTGGTTGGCGCTCCTCCCGAGCATCCGCAGACAGTGGCACTCGGTTGGCTTGACGGATCGCTTGTTACGGGGAGTAATGTTTGCGATCACTGATTGGTGATTCGTCGGCGGATATTGTATCCGGCACTGTTGACCATGTGGCTGGTATATCCAGGCGGCAGTGTGATGAGTATGAACGGACACTTTCACGGATGAAACAGGAATATCATACCGATTGCCTGTTCAATCGACCGACATCGGTGATTCCCGACCTGCCGGTACGGTTTGACGATACCGGTGCACTGCATGGTGACTTCACCGCTACGGAGTTGCAACAGGGCTATACGGGGCGTATGCACGGCGGTGTGGTCGCGGCACTTGCCGATGCGTCAATGGCACAGTGCCTGATGGGACACGGCATATGCGGTTACACCATTGATCTGTCGGTGAAATACCGCAAGCCGGTCATGTTGCATACACCGACAAAACTCATTGCCAGGATAACGGGCTCCGCACTCGGTGGCAGCTTGTACGAGATGAAATGTGAATTTCATCAGCACCGGATGCTTATCGCGGGAGCTTCCGGACGTTTTTACCGGGATGGGGGCGTATGAGAATCGCCATTGCAAGCGGGAAGGGGGGAACCGGGAAAACGACCGTGGCGGCCAATCTGGCGTATCTGCTTGGAGTACAGGGGAAAGCGGTCCGGTACATCGATTGTGATGTTGAAGAACCCAATGGCCATCTCTTTCTGCATCCGGCGTTTACCGGTGAGTTTCCGGCAACCATTCCGGTTCCGGTAATTGACGAAAAAAAATGTGTCGCATGCGGTGAATGCGTGCGTTTCTGTGAATACAAGGCTCTGGTGCGGCTGGGAAAAACCGTTATGGTGTTTCCTGAACTCTGTCACGGTTGTGGTGGGTGTACCCTGCTTTGCCCGCATCAGGCAATTTCCGAACAGACGCGGGATATCGGCAGTGTCCGGACGGGAAATGCGGGACCGGTTGGTTTCACTCATGGCACGCTCAGAGTGGGTGAAGCGATGAGTCCGCCGTTGATACGATCAGTACTGGCGACTGCAGTAACGGAACCTTTGATAGTTATCGATGCTCCACCGGGAACCACCTGTCCGGTTATCGCTGCCATTTCGGGGGTTGATTTTGTTCTGCTGGTCACCGAACCGACACCATTCGGTCTCAACGATCTCGAACTGGCGCTCTCGATGGTACGCGAACTCGGCATTCCACACGGTGTCGTCGTCAACCGTGCCGACAGCGGCAACACGACTGCCGATGCGTACTGTGAACAACGGAATATTTCCATTCTGGCCCGGATTCCCGACGACCGGCGTATTGCCGAGGCATATTCACGGGGGGAAATGATTGTTACCGCCGTCCCGGGGATAAACGACTATTTCGAGGCACTGTGGCAGGCGGTAGAGAACATGGTTGCGGCATGAAGGAAATCGTTGTTATCAGTGGTAAAGGTGGAACCGGAAAGACGAGTATCACCGCGTCGTTCGCCGCACTGGCGAAAGGAAAGGCGGTTGTTGCCGATTGCGATGTTGATGCCGCTGATCTGCACCTGCTGCTCGATCCTGACCGGAAACGGCAGATACCGTTTTTCAGTGGACATACGGCACTGGTCAACAGCGAACGCTGTACCGGATGCGGCAGGTGTATGACGCTCTGCCGGTTCGGGGCCATCCGCAACGATGCCGCCGATGGAACGTGCAGGGTGGATCCGATAGCCTGTGAAGGATGCGGGGTGTGCGTGCGGTTCTGCCCGTCGGAGGCGATCACCTTTCAGGAAAACCGTTGTGGTGAATGGTATGTTTCGTCAACACGATTCGGTACGATGGTGCATGCCCGGCTGGGTATCGCCGCCGAAAATTCCGGACGGCTGGTGACCCTCGTGCGTACCGAGGCAAAGCGGCTGGCAGAGGAGCAGCAGGCCCGGTATGTGCTTATCGACGGATCGCCGGGGATCGGCTGTCCGGTAATCGCTTCGCTGACCGCCGCACAACTGGCCGTTATCGTGATTGAACCGACGGTGTCGGGGGTGCATGATCTGCGTCGTATCGCAGGACTGACCCGGCAGCTCGGCGTACCGTCAATAGTATGTGTCAACAAGTGGGATATCAATCCGGCAATGACGGAAACGATACGGTGCTTTACTGAAACCGAAGGAATCGGCTTTGCGGGCACTGTGCGCTATGATCGTGGGGTAACCGCCGCGCAGCGGGCGGGCAAGGCGGTCGTGGAGTTCAGTGAAGGGCCGGTGGCCGAAGATATTATTGGTGTGTGGCAGCAGGTGAATGCATATCGGGAGTCGAAAGATACTGTGAAGTGACCCGGTATATTCAGCGGAAGAAAAGGAAAATGGCTGGATGCAGGACTCACGTGAAACAATGGAAAGAAGCAGCGGTATGGTACAACGTCTGCCGCCGGAGGTGGTTGCGGGGTGGAGTGAACGGGAGGGACCGGTTGTAGTGACGACGGTTGATGCCGGGGGGGTACCGAATTCCATTTATGCTTCGATTGTTCACCTGTCGGATGACGGGAGAATTTCCATTGCCGATAATTACTTTGACAAAACGGCGATAAATATCGCCGGAGAGACTCACGTAGCGGTACTTTTCATCACACGACATAAAAAAGCTTACCAGATAAAGGGTACATTCGACTACTACACCGGCGGGCAGTTTTTTCAGGAAATGCTCGAGTGGGCGGACCCGAAACACCCCCGCAAGGGGGTGGCGCTTCTGAATCCCGATGCTGCGTTTCAGGGAAGTGAAAAACTGTTGTAAGAATTGCTGCCGGTTGACGGTAAAAATACGGAATCAGATACGAAAAGATTTTTTCACCAACAGAAAGGGAATAGCTATGGAACAGTTCGATGTGGTGATTATCGGCGCAAGTGCCGCGGGTGTAACAGCAGCATTAACCGCACGGCGTCATTATCCTGATAAAAGCATCATGGTGGTGCGTAAAGAGAAACTGGTGCCGATTCCCTGTGGTATTCCCTATGCATTCGGGGTCGTTGGAACTCCTGAAAAGAACCTGATTCCTGCAGATGATATGCTTGCCAAAAACAGTATTTCGACAACGGTCGGCAATGTGGTGGCAATCGATAGAGCCAAACGGGCAGTTGAGCTTGCTGATGGTAAACGTTATGGCTACAGTCGTCTTGTAATCGCTACCGGTTCGAATCCCGTGATCCCCCCAATACCGGGAAACGATAAAAAAAATATTTTTGCCATTCAGAAGGATGTGCCCTATATGCAGGGGATTATTAATGCACTGCAGCAGGCAAAGCACCTCTGTATTGTCGGGTGCGGGTTCATCGGAGTGGAGATCGCCGAAGAGTGTAAGCGGCAGCGAAGTGATCTCAAGGTTACCATTGTGGAAATGCTGACGCACTGTCTCCAGCTGGTATACGATGAGGATTTCTGTACCCGCGCGGAGGAGGCACTCGAGGAACAGGGAATAACGCTGCTGCTGGATAAAAAAGTTCGCAGTTTTGAAGGAACTGATTCGGTTGAAAAGGTCGCTCTGGAAGATGGCGGGATGATTGATGCCGATATGGTGATTCTTGGAATCGGTGCACGTCCGAACAGTGAACTTGCGGAAAACGCCGGTCTTGACATAGGAATAACGGGTGGCTTCCAGGTGAATCGCTATCTGCAGACCTCCGACAGTGCGGTGTTCGCTTGTGGAGACTGTGCCGAGAAGGTTTCTTTTTTCGATGGTAAACCGTCGTCACTGAAACTCGCTTCGATTGCCACCATGGAGGCGCGGGTAGCCGGAGCCAACCTGTTTTCCGTATCCCGTACAACGATGGGTGTGATCGGTGTGTATTCAACGGTGGTGGGTGAGCGTGCGTACGCTGCCGCAGGTCTCACTGCTGAGCAGGCGGAGGAAAAAGGATTTGATGTTGTCGTAGGGGAATCGGAGTCGCTCAACCGTCATCCGGGGTGCATGCCTGGTGCCGAACCGCTTAAAGTAAAGTTGCTGTTCGAACGGGCCAGCCAGATTATACTCGGCGGCCAGGTGACCGGTGCCAAAAGCGGCGGTGAGCTGATCAACACGATCAGTGCCTGCATCCAGCAGCGAATGACTGCGGATGCGATTGCAACGTTTCAGACCGGCACGCACCCGGCACTTACCGCCTCACCGATCGCCTATCAACTGGTCAATGCGGCGGAAGCTGCAATAGGGTTGTTGAAAAAAGATGCAAATCGGTAAGGGCTGCCTCACCGGTAACCTGCGGCTGCAATCATTCGTCACTGCTCTGCTGATGGTGGTCGCGGCCGTTGATGTATAGTGACAAATTGTACCGCAATTATCCGGGCATGAGAGTCCGGCAGAAGGTACCGCAGCTGCCGCTGTTTCCACAAAGGGCAATCTCTTGTCGTGATTAAAAATCTTTCCATAACCATACTGGTGGATAACCACTCACCCGACAACACCCGGGGTACTGAACATGGTTTGTCGTTCTGGATCGAAGCGGACGGGTTCCGGCTGCTGTTCGATACCGGTCAGAGCAACCTCATGTTTGACAACGGAGTACTGTCGGGTTGTGATCCCGCACACGCCGATGCGCTGGTTCTTTCCCACGGTCACTATGATCATACCGGCGGAGTCGCAAGGCTTCTCGAACTGCGGCAGGACCTCCCGATCTATTGTCATCCGGGGGTGCTGATTCCGCGTTACAGCCGTCGGCACGAAGGCAGCATGAAACCGGTGGGAATTTCCCGACCGGCGGCAATGGAGCTCATGCGAAGGGAACAATCGATCAGATGGGTGAATAGTTCACGATATCTCGCAGATGGTATCGGCTGTACCGGGGTGCTGTCGAGAACGACCGCTTTCGAGGATACCGGCGGCGATTTCTTTCTTGATCCCCTGGGGAAACAATCGGATCTGATTGAAGATGATCTTTCGTTGTGGATTGAAACCACAGACGGCGTTGTGGTCATTACCGGGTGCTGCCACAGCGGTATCGTGAATACACTTTCGTGCGTCAGGCAGATCACCGGATGCAGGTCTTTTCACCGGATCATCGGAGGACTGCATCTGGTCAACGCCACGGAGAAACGGATTGATGCAACCATAGGCTATCTGCGGACGGAACAATGGGACAGCATGGTGCCCTGTCACTGTACCGGAACTGTTGCGGTGGAAGCGCTTCGTCGGGAGTTTTCCGGGCGGGTGGAACAGGGGTATGCCGGAATGGTCATCGGATAAGTTGCAATGAAACTTCACAAAACTGGTGCATATGTGAAGAAAACACTATTGATCTTCATCTGAAGGTATGCTATACTGATTGTCGGGATTGTAAAATTCTTTCATAGGTCCGGTACACAATGTGTTGCGTCGGAAATTCCCCTTTTAAAAGGAGCTGTGTATGGCTGATTGTGAATGCCTCCTCGCCTGTCCATTCTTCAATGACAAAATGGCCGGCATGCCCGCAATGGCGGAGATGATGAAAAAACAGTATTGCCGGGGTCAGTTTGAAACCTGTGCGCGATTTACCGTGCGTCAGAAACTGGGCAAGGATAAGGTTCCGGTGGATATGTTTCCCAATCAGATGGACCGCGCCCGGGAGTTGATTGCTGCGTAAGTGGTTCCGTGTGGGAAAAAAGCGGTTCACTGCTACTTGTGATCAGCCGGTAAATTCCATTTTCTCGATTTAAAAAGGCCAATCGTGAAAACGATTGACATCTTAGCGGTGTTCTGCATGAAATACCCAACTTTTGGCCGATGCAGGGGCACCGTTTCTTTACCTGCTCTAATTCTAATGTGACACGAAAAACACCTCTTTTTGGCTCCATTGGCAGTTTTTATTACGTTCTGGTAACTCCCGGCTGAGCGTTATAGTATGAGCTTTTTCGAAAAAAACAAATTGGAAAAATTATGAGGTAAACCAGCTGGATAGGTCTATGCAGTAATATGAAACTTTAAGCGGACTGGTTGTGCTGCAGGTAATCAGGAACTATTTTATCCGTAATCAAAATTCCGATAACCTGATGAAAGAGAAAAATGATTACAATTAGACACTACAATCTGATTAAAAGTTTGCTGTTCTTCATGTTTGTACTGTTGATATCCGGTAGTGATGCTTTTTCGCAGAAAAAAAAACAATTACCGTATAAAAACACGAAGTTAAGTCCCCGTGAACGCGCAATGGATCTTATAAGTCATCTGAGCATTGAAGAAAAAGCTTGTCAGCTAATGGCGGTTTGGGATGGCATTCCATTTCCTTACGATGCGGATTTTTTGAAAGACACGGCAAAATTGCGGTCTGTTTTTGGTAATGGGGTTAACTCGGTTCAACCTGCTTTTACTGACTTGAAAACTACCGTAGAAGCCCGCAATACCATCCAAAAATATTTGCTTGAAAAAACCAGATGGGGTATCCCGGCAATTTTTGTTGATGAAGGTCAGCATGGACTTATGCGACCCGATGCTACTTCTTTTCCGCAGGCAATCGGACTTGCCTGTTCCTGGGATCCGGAATTGTTCAGGAAAGTATATGCTGCCATAGCGCACGAAATGCGTTCACGTGGAACACACCACGTGTTGTCACCGGTTATTGACGTTTGTCGCGATCCGCGTTGGGGGCGAGTTGAAGAAACGTATGGTGAAGATCCTTATTTAAATGGGGTATTGGGCGTTGCAGCGGTTCGCGGATTCCAGGGTACTTCCACAGGCCGAATCGGCCCGGAAAATGTGGCTGCTACCCTGAAACATTTTACAGGGCATGGTCAACCTGAGGGAGGAATCAACCAGGCTCCGGCAAATCTTTCATTACGGGTATTACGTGAAATTCACATGCCTCCATTCAAAATGAATATCGACAGTGCTCATCCTGCTGCTGTAATGCCATCCTACAATGAAGTGGATGGCGTTCCTTCTCATGTAAATAAGTGGTTGTTTCAGGATGTACTGAGAAAAGAATGGGGGTACAAAGGGATGGTTGTATCAGACTATTTCGGTATTGACCAGCTTTTTGAAAAACAGTTTGTTGCGGAAACTAAAGAGGATGCCGCAGAAAAAGCGTTTAACACCGGAATACAATATGAATTTCCAATGTCAAATTATTACCATGCATTACCTGCTTTGGTGGAAAAAGGAAAAATAAGTCTCGCAGAAATTGACACTGCGGTATTTAAAGTCCTTGAACTGAAATTTGCTCTCGGGCTTTTTGACAATCCCTACGTTGATCTGAAAAAAGCGGAAGAAGTAAGTAAAAGTGAAGCTTCTGCTGCATTGGCATTGAAAGCGGCTCAGGAAGCTATCGTGTTGTTGAAAAACGAAGGAAACCTGTTACCTTTATCAACCGGAAAATATAAGAAAATAGCTGTTGTAGGCCCTTGTGCAAAAGACCTCTACTTCGGGGGCTATTCCGGAGAACCGTATAAAAAAGTCAGCCTGCTCGATGGGATCAAAGCTAAAGTGAAGGGAAAAGCCGAAGTGCTTTTTTCTCAGGGTTGCAGACTTACTACAAATACTGCAATAAGTTTTAAAAATTGGAAAAGTGATATAGTTGAATTCGCTTCAAGGGAAGAAAACCTGAAATTAATTGCCGAAGCCACAGAGACTGCAAAAAAAGCAGATGTGATAATAATTGCAATAGGCGAAAATGAGCATTTATGCCGCGAAGCGTGGGCAAAAAATCATATTGGCGACAATTTGACTCTCGATCTTTTCGGAGAACAGGAAGAACTGGTAAAAGCCATAATGGCGCTTGGCAAACCCATAGTAGTGTATTTGATGAACGGACGCCCCTTGTCAATCAACTACCTAGCTGAAAATGTACCTGCTATCATTGAAGGCTGGTATATGGGGCAGGCTACCGGAACTGCAGCAGCCGATATTATTTTCGGTGATGTAAACCCTTCAGGAAAACTGACCATCACTTTCCCCAAATCTGCAGGCCAGTTACCCATGTATTACAACCATAAACCTGGCGCTCAATACCACGATTATATTTCAGGTGATGTAAAACCTTTATTTCCTTTTGGTTATGGTTTAAGTTACACCGCATTTACCTACAGTAAACCGACCTTGTCAAAAAACACCATAAAAACAGATGCTAGGGTGAAAGTTACTGTTGACATTACCAATAGCGGTAGGATGAAAGGCGATGAGATCGTTCAATTGTATATTCGAGACAAAGTGAGTTCTGTTACCCGCCCGGTAAAAGAACTGAAAGATTTCAAACGAATTTCGCTCGAACCCGGACAAACAAAAACCGTTGAGTTCGTTATTGATAAATCAAAGCTATCGTTCTGGGATATACATATGAATTATACGGTTGAACCCGGCGAATTCGACATTATGGTTGGAAATTCTTCGGAAAATCTTGAAACAGTAACATTAAAAGTGGATTAAAAATAACAACGCAGATACAAGCTGAAGCCTGTTCAAAAAAGACGTTGGAGTACGGAGTAGAGAACAAAATTAAATCACTAATTGAATTAATACAGGGCCGTTCACGGCCCTGTGTCAATTTTAACCTGCGCTAATTGAACCGACCTGCACAATATTTCAAACATTTCATGAAAAAATCGGATTCGGTTTGTGTGCAGCCGGGAGGCAGTTTCCGGGATTCCGTCGAGTTGCCCTGAAAAAGTCTATAATACAAACTGCAATAGAGTGAAAGCGACGCCTTGGGTGTGTCAACCGGGTGCATACCCGTAATCCGTTGAAGCTGGCGTAATGAGAGATGCGCTTTATCCGCCCACTCCTCAACTGAGGTAATAATGGAATCGGTAAGGAGAAGATAAACCGGCAGATACTGGGTAGGTTTACCGCCCAGCAGTTTTCCCAGTGCGGCGATCCTGCATGTTTTATCATACAGCCTTTCAAGCGAATCAGGGTCCTTGTCGTATACCGCCAAAGCCCCCTGTTCCATCGCTTCTGCAGCGATTTTCATGGATTGAAGGCCGGAAAGTACGAGCACAAAAGTATAGTGAGGCGATGCCTGCATGATCTCGAGCCCGGAACGGTTTTCCCCGAGATCGATGTCGAGAATCCAGCAGTGCCACTCTCTCGTCTGATCACGAGTTGCGGAGAGTGCATCGCAAATAGAATCGATACAGGTTATTTTAAATAACGGAGATGAAAAGTTGTTTTCAAGGGATTTCAGAATGTGACGGTCGTCATCGACGATGAGCAGGTTGATAGTAAAATACGAAGGGTTGAGAGGAGCATTGGTTGACATGGTTATTACAGGTATGCTGTATTCATTATTCTGGAAAATTATTAAAAACCTGTATTAATGAAACTCAATATATTTTTTTATTGGTATCAGGGCAACATGTTGAGCTGAAGAGGTGGAAGCCCTTTTCGAGAAATACGCGCGGGTGGATACCGACTGCTATAAGTATGCCAAAGGGCTGGGGCTGTATTTCTGCCGACTCGTCATGCTGGCGCATGGGGGAACAATTGAACTGAAGGCGTGTGAAAATGGTAATGCTTTCGTGTTGAATTTTGAAGAACAATCAGCAGGTATTTGCACTGGTTAAAACAACCGTCATAGAACATGAAGTATCATGTTATTGTTCATCATTATTGATTGAATATGCGGCAGCTCATGATCTCAACAGGAATGATTTATTTAGTTCCTGTTCAGGATTGAATAGTTTATTCTATAACGGTCATTGAGAGTTGGGTGAGGCTCTCGAACCCCTCGAAATGACACATTTTAACGGGAAACTCGGTCACACTTCGATCAACTCAGTGCATCGCTTCGAGAGCC
>JBNLDC010000060.1:0-88332 GCA_050304135.1 Chitinispirillaceae bacterium
TCTTAAACAATAAAATGCACACGTCAACTTCAAGGGGGTATTTCTTCACTACAGCAACTTTTGACCTAATAACCTTTCCCGTTGCATCAAATCGCCATTGTTTTTCTTAAAAAGAGGGTTGGCTGTCGAACTTGGGTTAAAAGGTGTGGTAAAGTGGATACCCCAGATCCGTTTTTTCTCCTTAATCTATTTCTACTTCGGTAGAATAACGTAGTTTCGGCATTTCTTCCTTTCGCCTCACCTTATCACCCCGTCACTTCGACGGGCTCGCAGCCATGGCACCCATCCTCCAAGGACGGGCTTTGGTGCGCAGGGGGCAGTGTATCGCCTGCGGACACCTCTCCATGCATAGAGAGAGGAAGAGAGGATGGGGGAGTTGTGGTGAGGCGATGGAAACAGACGGAAATCAGGTAAGATGTTTATCGTAGCGAATTGGAATTATAATAAAGGTAATAAAAATGGCAACAATTTATAAATCTGAAAAATAATATTGCTGCAGTATTTTAAGGATAATATGATGAAAATAAATGAATTAAGTTGGATGTTCGGTCAGGAAAAAAACCGTGGGTAAAAAATAATTGCCCTTGCTGAAGAAAAAAGGATATATTAATTGGCAACAGTTGCCAGTATATCTTTTATTATAACAGTGGAGTTTTTATGAATAATGGTTTTATCGGTAGAATGTTTATGTGGCCCGTTTTGGTACTTACCATGGTTTTAGCAGGTTCCAATTCAGGTTTTTGCGCGGATCTTCCCGGGTTCAAGGTTGCCGGGCGTTTCCTTTATGATCGATGCGGAGAAAAGGTCATCCTCAGGGGTATAAATAAAATGACCGTCTGGACGGATCTGAATGGTGACGCATTTTCCGAGATCGAGAAAACCGGTGCGAATAGCGTTCGTATTGTCTGGATAACGGATGGGGCGTTGGATAAATTTGACGCGGTCATCACAAAATGCCATGAAAATCATATGATTCCCATGGTGGAACTCCACGATGCCACCGGAGACTGGAGTATGTTGTCGGCAATGGTCGACTGGTGGGTGAAACCCGAAGTGATCAGCGTGATTCAGAAACATGAAGAGTACCTTCTGGTCAACATCGCCAATGAGTGCGGGGAAACGGTTGCCGATGCTGATTTCAAAAGCGGCTACACCACGGCGATAACACGGATGAGAACCGCCGGTATTCATGTGCCGTTGGTCATCGATGCGGCCAAATACGGACAGGATATCGATATATTGCAGTCGGTCGGACCCGATCTCATCAGCGCGGATCCCGATCACAATATCCTCCTGTCGGCACATGGCTGGTGGCCCGACATCTACGGGTTCAACGATGATTTCATCATTTCCGAGCTTGCGGAGTCAGTGCAGAAAAATCTTCCGCTTATCATCGGAGAATTCGGTCCCACCGGTGTCGGGTGCAACGGTACCATCAATCACAAACTTATCATTGCAGAGTGTCAGAAGCATGAGATCGGCTGGCTCGCCTGGTCGTGGGGACCGGGAAACAACGATTGCGCCGATATGGATATGACTACCGACAGTAAATTCGCGACACTCCGCGACTGGGGGCTGGAAGTCGCGACCACCGATCCCAACAGCATCAAGAACACATCGGTACGTCCGAAATCAATGGTCGATGGTGTTTGTGAAGGCAGTGCCGTCACCCGCTTCACGGTTTCCGCCGTTGCCACCGGGCGCGGCAGCGTTGCCGTTGCACCCAACAAGACAATGGTTGATTCGGGAACCGTGCTTACCATCACCGCCACACCCGATGCGAATAATGAATTTCTGAACTGGAGCGGCGATGCCACCGGGACCGAAAATCCGCTGACCGTCACGATTGATAAGGCAACAACCATTACGGCGGTTTTTTCCGATAATGGTCCTGCGGTAGGCGTTGAACTCGTCACCAACGGTGATTTTGCAGATGGTGATAACGGATGGGAATTCGGGGCCTGGGAAGGGGCTGTAGGAACGGCCGCGGTCGTTGGCGGAGAATATGTCATTACCATGACCACCGCCGGTGCTGAAGGATGGACTGCTCAACTGAAGGCAACCGGGCTGGATATTGCAAAAGGAAAAACGTATATGGTGTCATTCACGGCACGCGGAGAGAGTGCGTACAGCCTGTCCGCGATCGTCGGACAGCAGGTCGATCCGTATACCGCCTATTCCGGGTATCAGAAATTTCCGGTTGAAACGACGTCGAAAACATTCACGTTTGAATTCACCATGCGGGATTCCAGCGACCAGGACGCCCGAATCGTGTTCGATGTGGGCGATTATACGGGAAAACTCTATCTGGATAATGTGAGCGTCAAGCCGATCGAAGGAAGCGCCATCCGGAAGCTGGAGAGCTTCGGCGGGAACCGGTCACCGTATTCCCTGCAGTATGCCGGTAACGGTACGTTCCGGTTCACTACTCCTGCAACGGTAGCGGGTATTTTCGAACTGTATGATCTCTCCGGAAAATGTCTTGAAAGAACTGCCTATGGAGCGTATGCGGCCGGAACCACGACGCTTTCGCTCCGCAATGGAAAACTGCCGGTCGGAACCTATCTCATCCGTTTGGCAGGGGCGACCGTTTCGTTGTCGAAACGAATCGTGACAACGGGAAAATAACTGGTAGGAAAGGCGGGACGGCACGTGCGGGGGACACGTGCCGGGGGAGACCGGTGAGGGGCGAGTGAATGCACTCCCGTATTTGAACAAAGAGCTATATTGCGGTTATGAGGAATAAATGATGGTAGGGGCCTGGTATTATAATCGGTTGTTGTTCATCGGTTTTGCTGTGGCTGCATTCACTGCCCCGGTAGCGGCAATGACTCCAAGCCCGCGGATTTCAAAAGGTAAGCCGGTGGCGACTTCCGGTGGTACCGGCAGTATGGTTGCTGACGGCAGTTTCAGTAACTGGGACGCATGGACGGTAAGTAACAATTCCTGGATCGCACTCGATATCGGTACCGGTCCGTCCCGGATATTTTTTGTCTGGAACAATCCCGCCTATACCTGGTCGGATGTCATAGCCGATCCGGGTAGACCGGAGTGTCTGCAGACGCTCTCCTATCCGGTTGATTACACCATCTCGGTTTCATCGAACTCAACCGACGGATCGGATGGGGACTGGACAACAAAAACGTCGGTGACGGGTAACAAGGTTTCCGTCAGGGGGCATCTCATTGATTTTACCGGTGCCCGGTGGGTAAGGATGAATATCGCATCAGGTGGGGGGAAACTGGATGAGATCGAGGTATTCGATGCAACCAGCGGTATGGAGGACGCATGGTTTTTCGCCGGTACCAGTATTTCCGCGAATGCCTATAAGTCCTCCATGATCGATGATAATTTCCCGACACTCGTCAACCGGAATCATGCATCGTTTCATCCGGCAATGATTCGCGGCGGAATACCATGCATTACCAGCAGCGATTTCGCTCGTGATATTTCACTGTACCTCGAAGCGGCCGGCAATTGCCGGTACTGGGCCATCGAAATGGGCACCAACGACGCCTGGGGTGGTACCGATGCCAATGCGGACGTATTTAAAAGTAATCTGCAGAAGGTTGTCGATTCATGCAGAGCGCACGGGATAGAACCGGTAATCGCCCGTGTTCTCGCCACCAACAGCAACTGGCAGCCCCACCGGAAGTTCCTCGAGGCGGTCGATGCGCTCACCGAAGATAACGATCTTATAGCTGGACCAGATTTTTACCAGGCTGCAATCGATGATCCCGCCATGCTGGGTGGTGACGGAGTTCATCCAAGCGACCACGGTGCGGAAGTCATGTATACGCTGTGGGCGGAAAAGATGGATTTTTTATACACCACTGTTTCCACGGAAAAACTCAGCAGACCTTCGGCTGGAAATGTCGGACCGGCAGTTTCATTCAGTGGTTGCACACTGGTCAATTCCGGTTCGGAGCCGGTAAATTTTGCGGTTTATACCATCGCCGGTCAGGTCCTGTCAAGAGGACGAATTGCCGCATTCGGTACTGCTGATCTCCGTCCGGCCGGGAGCGCACTTCTTTTCTGTGAAGTGGAGTCGGCCAACGGAAAGATGTACCGCTTCAAAACAGGTTTCCATCGTTAGCAGACCCGGCGTGCCTGATGTTCCGGGCAATGTACCGTTGCCTGCAGGCAGTGGCGATCAATCAGGTCAGGAAAATCAATGCAAGATAGTATACATACTTTTCTCCGGTGCGTGAGTATAGTGGTGCTGATGGCGGGTTCCGTGTCTGCGGGTACGTATACGGAAATTTCCGACTTCAGTGACCGTACCGAAACTATTAAAATGTTTCTCTACCTTCCCGATAACGTATCGGAAAATCCTCCGGTGCTTGTTGCGCTTCACTGGTGCAGTGGAAGTGCGGGCGCTATTTACAGCGCCAATACGTTCAACCTGCTCGCGGACCGGTACGGTTTCATCGTCATCTATCCTGATGCGAACAGCAATGACGGCTGCTGGGATGTGCATTCCGAAGACGTGCTGAAGCATGACGGCGGTGGTGATTCGCGTGGTATCGTTGCAATGGTGAAGTATGTTCTGAAAAAGTACCATGCTGATTCCACCCGGGTTTTCGCGTCGGGTATTTCTTCGGGGGCGATGATGACCAACGTTCTGCTCGGCGCGTATCCCGATGTTTTCAAAGCCGGTGCAGCTTTCGCCGGTGTCCCCTTCGGGTGTTTCGCCGGACCGAACCGCTGGAATGGTGAATGTTCACAGGGAAATCTCATCAAAACGGCACAGGAGTGGGGTGATCTGGTTCGGGCGGCCTTTCCGGAGTATAACGGTCCGCGCCCGAGGATACAGTTGTGGCACGGAGATCTGGATGATGGCCTCCACTATAACAATTTCGGAGAAGAAATAAAACAATGGACCAATGTCCTCGGGATCAGTCAGACACCGACATCAACGGAAGAGAACACGCCATCTTCCGATATGACGCGCACCCGCTATACGAACAGTTCCGGTGCAGTACTGGTTGAAGGCATCGTGGAACATGGCATGGGTCATAGTCTTACCGTTATGCCCGAGCATGCGATAGCATTTTTGGGGCTTGACGATACCGGCACTGTCGCTGTAAAAAGAACTGGTGCCGGGAAAAAAAACGGTAATGAAAATGTGCGGTTTTTAGGGATAAACAACGGTTCCATCGACGTGCTGGTACTTTCGCATGCCGTACAGGTAGAATGCGATATATATCGTCCCGACGGGAAAAAGGTACAGTCTATACGGAAAACCATTTCTCCGGGGAAAAGCCGTATTGTATGGTCCCGGGCTAAAAATGAACACCGATGGTCACCGGGAATCTATATCCTGTCGGTTGCCGTCAAAGGTAGTGCTGTTCGTGAAATACCATGTGCACTATATGCACATTGAATTCAAAGGTGTTGTTTGTTGTGTACCGGGAATAGAAAATATAGGGAAGGGAATGAAGGTGTGATGGTGGTGTCTGGTAATTGCCGTTACCGGAACAACCTTTTGTAACCGTACAACTATTCACCCGTTTACTACATTCCACGCTGGTAGTGACACCACATCTGAACATGAAACACCTTTACTAACCCGGATTATCCGGATGAAAAACATGATTACCATGATTTTAAATAGTTCCTGTTCAGGATTGAATAGTTTATTCTATAACGGTCATTGAGGCTCTCGAAATGACACATTTTAACGGGAAACTCGGTCACACTTCGATCAACTCAGTGCATCGCTTCGAGAGCCCTTCGATGCACTCAGGGACCACCTCATTGTCCGGAAATGTCAGGAATCGATCGTTTCGACTCCGCTCAACGACCGAATAGGGAAATCCTGAACAGGAACTAAATAGGGAAGAAAATTTCTTGATTATAACCCTTTTGGCATTATCTACTTAAAACGTCGATGTGTCAGATAAAGAATCTTAAATACCAAGGAGCTGCATTGAAATGTTTACACTGCCTGGTTCGCTGAAAATATGGAGATATGCCACCGGTATAGTGCTGCTTGCATCATCGGTTTCGCTCGCTGCCGACACCCTGATTCCAGCAGACAACCCGGCTATAAATTACTATGGAAGATTTGATTTTACCGACCCTAAGGCGCCTCGCTTCAACTGGTCGGGTTCCACCATCGAGGTTCTGGTAAGCGGTGCAACGGCCGTCGGTATGGAACTTGTCGACGGGGCCGGGTACTACGATATCGAGGTTGACGGAAAGGTGCAATCGACACCCGTGTACGCGGATTCATGGAGTTCTGCGACGTATCCTCTTGTTTCGTCACTTTCACCCGATCCTCATATTATCCGCATTATCAGACGTAATGAACCGTACTGGGCGATCGCGACTTTCGGTGGAATATATCTGTCTGATGGCGGAACAGTGCAGCCGCTGGAACAACCGGTGCGGAAAATGGAATTCTGCGGCGATTCATGGACCGCCGGCTATTATATCGAGGAGTGCGGCGATCAGCAGGCCCATACCAACGTCAACAAATCATGGCCGCGTCTTACGAGTAAAGCTTTCAAGGCGCAGGATGTCATCCTGGCGGAATCCGGTATCGGTCTGATGAAAAGTATGGGCGGGAAAACCAGCTTGCCGGAAAAGTACGCATGTACCTTTGATACGATGGGCGGTGCCGCATCACCCCTCTGGGATTTTTCCTCCTGGATACCTGATATCGTCACCATATTCCTTGGAATCAATGATAAAGGTGCAGGCGCCTCCGATAACGAATATATCACTGCCGTTCATTCTTTTGTAACCGCCATCCGAGGAAACTATCCGAAAACGCCAATTCTCTTTATTGCATATAGCGGCTGTATGGATCAGGCCACTGCAACGGCGGTGTCTGAGGAGACGACAAGTCTCGGGCACAAAGATGTGTACTTTTACCGATGTGAAACGCAGGTAAACGGTTGCAGCTGGCACCCGGATACCGCTGATGCCCGGGAAATAGCGGACGCTGTTGTCGCCAGAATAAAACAGATTACCGGCTGGGATACAACAACCGTTTCCGCCGGGCAGGATGTACAAAGTAATCGTGTTCGCCGGAGACTCGAAGCAGTGTGTATCGCTGATCGCACTTTTTTATTCTCCGCTCATTCGGGAATGGCTGATCAGAACATGGTTGTTACCAAACCCGACGGTAAAATCGTTCAACGGTTGCAGTACAACGGGAACGGGCTGTGCAGATGGGATGCTTCCCGGCTTCCGGAAGGCGTCTACATGGTCGGTGCACCGAAAACGGGATGGGTACGGGTGCTGGTTAAGTGACTCTTTGCGGAAGTACTTCAGTCGGGGAGCAAAGGGTAACTAAAAGCCCGCCGGGAAGCAAACCGGTCGGAAGGGTAAGTGCACTATTGAAGGAGTGAGTGGAGTAACAATTCCGTGGCGGAATTTTGAGCGGTGAAACGACGATAATGGTAAAACCGGGAAATAGCAGGTCGGTATTTTGCGGAAAAGATATACGCTATAAAACTTACATGGAATTCATACGTGAAACAGCAGTGTCGGTCGGTCAATGCATGCAACATGGGTAAGGTGGGATTAATGAAACAATTAGTATGGCTCTTTTTTATGCTTATCAGTGTACAGACGGTGTTTGCTGAATTCACCATCCATGTGATCAACCCGTGGAAGGATGACACTGCTGCAACCCGACGAGACTCACTGCGCATGTCGGGAAATGCCGAGGTGGACTATTATCCGGGTACCGCAATGATCAATGAAGGTGGCGGGTGGTTTTATTATACTTACAAAGATTTGTCAAAAGGCGAGAAGGTCAAATTCATCATCACCACCTGGATCGGCAACGATACGTGGAACGGAAGAGTTGAATATGGCCGAAACCTCGATATCGACAGCCTTTTCATGCAGGTTTCCGTATCTGCGGAGGATATCTGGATTGTACTCAATCCGGATACGACACAGTTTCCGACCGTCTACGAAGTTCCCCCCAACGGAAAAGCGGTCTATTTTCTGAACCCCTGGCCGGAGAGTTCATCCCGGATGGTCGTCAACGGAGGCCCTCCCATGCAGATGCGACTCCATGAAGATCTCTGCGGGTGGTACCGGTTTTATTACGCCGGCCCTCCCGACAGCCTGCGGGAGATCACGTTCACCGATTATTACGAAAAAGAAATCTATACCTCGGCAGGGCTTACCGCCGGCGCGGGTATCGACCTGCGGACGTTTCTGCTCGAAAATGATACCGTGTACATTCTTCCCCGGCCGTATCCGGCGGGTCCTCCGGCGATATCCCGCACGTTCCCCGGTCGTCTGGGTGACTGCAACACCCGTAAAATATCCGGGATATTCCGTGACTGGAAACTCGATGAAGTAAGTTTTTTCAATAATCCCATGGGTGCGTCGAGCGGGCATCAGGGTATGATTGAACCGGTACTCACCGGTCCCGATTACAAACCGAAGTTGACAAAAGACCCTTCGGCGAATACGCTCAATGCCACGAAACTCGAAGAATGGTTTCAAACCTATACGTTCCCCGACGGAACGACCAATGACACCTGTATCGATCTCTACATGACCAAAGGGTACGACGGTCGCTGGACGTTCGATTCGGATGACATGGGAGGATTCTTTCCACTGGACGATTTCGACAATCCCAACAACATCAAATACCTTGACCGGACCGACCCGAATGACGCCACCGGCACCATGCATAATTTCCATTTCAGCATGGAGATGCATATGCAGTTTGTCTATCATGAGGGAATCGCTCTTGAATTCGACTTCAGGGGGGATGACGACGTATGGATATTTGTCAACAACATTCTCGCCATCGATCTGGGTGGCCTGAACAACAAAGCCTCTGATACGTTGTATCTTGATGACGACAGGGAGAAACTGAAGCTCGTTGACGGGGAACTGTACAATCTGGATATCTTTTTTGCCGAACGGAATCCCGTCGGCTCCAATCTGCTCATCAGAACCACCATGGATCTGCGCAACAGCAGTGAACTGTATTATAAAGAGACCGTGATCGACGTTGGATCGATTCAGTATGACATCTGGCAGCAGGTGAAAACCGAACAGAATGACTGCGGACTCACCCGTCTTACCGACGGCGAGGAGTTATCCAACGTTGATTTTTTCATAGAGGGACCCCAATTCACCGAAGCGACCGCGCTTGAACCGGGACTCCATTTCGGGGGTATCACCGTCAATGCGGGAAAATACCGTATCACGATCGACAGTACCCGGATTACCGGCCTCGTGCCGGGTGATTACCGGGTGATGTTCATCAGTGTGTCCGATAAGGACCGTTCAGGATACCTCACCTTTACCGTACCGCAGATTCCCGATCATCTCGACATGCTCCCGGATTCGGTATCGCTTACTGTGAACAAAGACTGGGATGTCGATTCGCTGTACATGAACATTGAATCCGATTCGTTGCTGCTCTATACCGTCATCCGCGATATATACGGCAGCTATATTGAAGACGCGGCGGCACTCACGTGGAGCAGCTCCGATGAAGAGGTGGTCACCATCATCCCCGCGACAACCGATAAGGCGCGGGCCATGATTCAGAAGGTTGACGCCGGTTCGGCATGGATAATCGTGCGGCAGGGAACACTCAAACCGGATTCCATTTTTGTTGTAACGGAAGCGAAAGCCGTATGGCCGCTGATCGTAACGGCGGTCATGACCGATTCCCGGGGCGATATCATTCCTGATATGGTATATATTACCCTTAACGATACTTTCGAGGTCGATCAGTCGCTGACATCGGTCGAGTTGTCGTATCGCGGCAATGATTATTCGATACCTGCCGCGCAATGTCTGCTTTCCGGTACCACTATTGCCGTGCCCTTTACCACCCGATCCGGACCGGACGCAATACCGGCGGGGAACGTGACGATCGTCATGGATGTGGAGGGCGAAGAGCAACGTCATACACGGAACTTCACCGACGGGGTCGGGCCGATACTCGCTGCCGCGGATGTTCGTGAACGGGATGTGTCCGAACCGGAGGTACTGTACCTGACCTTCTCGGAGAAGGTCTTTCCGTCAACTCTTTCCGGCGGTCAGCTGCAACTGCTTCCGGATGGTACTGGCGATACCACGGTACTGCAAATATCACGTATTGAATCAGTGGTAAATGATTCGACCCTTGCGGTGGTTCTCGTTCAGTCGGACCTCACGGTGAATGCCGGAGATCTGCTCCGACTGGTTCCCGGCGCCTCAGGCGGAACGGTATCCGATGTACCCGGTAATCTCCCGCATGCGCTCAATCCTGCGGTGGTTATAGGCTTCCGTAAAGGTGCCGCGGCAATACAAGAGGCCTGCTACAAAGACACCGATGCGGATGGTGTTATTGATCTGCTCATCATCCGTTTCAAGCGACCGGTCGCAAAGGAGGAACTGGATACCCTCAAACTGCAATGGGGTGGACAAATGCATACGATACCCCCTGCGCTGCTGCAACGTGATGGCGATTCTACAATAACGCTGCAACTGTACGGTACCGTGACCGGGAAAGAAGACATAGCGACCGGAGGCAGAATGTTCATGGCCCAGACGTTCCTGGCTGCACCGGCAGCACCGAGAACCGCGGAAGTAAGCGACAGCGCCGCACCCGTCCTGAAAGAAGCGATAGTAAAGGTCGGAGCGTACAGTGAAGCGGGAATGAAAAATCCGGATACCCTGCTGGTCAGGTTTTCGGAGGATGTACGAGTCAACGGCACGCAACCGTTTGTTCTTCAGTATCCCGGATCCGTGATGTCCTACAAATTCACGGTTGATCCACCGGCATTCAAAGGAGATACGGCGGTATTTCCGATTCGGGCAATCGATCCTGCAACGGCTGTTCCATCCCGGGGAGATTCCATCCATATCAATGAACAGACCACCGTAGCGGATTCCGGCACTGTTTACCAGGAGAACCCGCGTAACCGTCGCGTTTTACTGAAGATCATTTATCCACCGGTTGCATGGAGAATAAGAATCGCTCCGAATCCGTTTGAACCCGGAAATGATTTCCAGACGGTGAAAGTGACGTCGAGAATGTCAGCCAATGCAGCCGATTTCACGGCATCCCTGACCATTTATGATGGTGTAGGAAATGCCATTGTCGCTATTCCGGCCATGGAGATTGTGGATAAATCGTTTGTATACCAGTGGAATGGGGCAAACAGAAAGGGCCGATTCGTTGCGACGGGTACCTATATCGCACTTGTCCGGATATATGACGAAACCGCCAAGTCGTGGACTGATCTTCGGGCCGGAATGGGAGTTGTACGTTCGGGAAGATAACCAGTATTGAACACTACAACATCAGGTTCATCCGATTTGATAAAAGATTGCCGGCAATTGCCAGGTTGTTGATCTTGTTTTCGTTTCTGTCGGAACCTATCTTCATTGTATCACTTGTTGAGTGTCGGTTTCTTTGCAATAATGAGTGTCTGTCTGGAAAGTCTTCAGTTAACGCCATACTGGCGATGGTTGGTGAGTTTATTGAACTAAAACCGGTATCCAAGCATTGTTTTTACATCCAAATTACTGGATTATCACTACCGTTCATTAAACGTAGTGTATCCAGTGCAGTGCACTGTTATTATAGTGCCGTTTACCGGATCAAGTCCGGAATGACGGAATAAAAAACAGGGGTTTCCGAACAGACACTAATTAGTAACCATCTCAGAACAGATTGCATACCGTCATCCCCGGTCTGCGCCGGAATGACGATAGTTACTATTTATTTGAGCACTTGTAATTTCCTGTTTGAAACATCTTATGGAGTATCTTATGAATCGTCTTGCTGTGTTTTGTTGTTATGCACTTATTCTACTCTTCTCGAATGGATTCGGCGACAACCCGGTAATTCAAACCTGCTTTACCGCGGATCCCGCCCCTCTGGTTTACGACAGTACGGTATACATCTATGTCGGGCAGGATTCGGCAGATGCACCCGACAATGGCTACCTGATGAAGGGCTGGAGATGCTACTCATCAAAGGATATGGTAAACTGGACCGACCACGGAGTGGTTTTCCGCACCAGGGACATCAGTTGGTCGGGAGGTGAGGCCGACGCCGCTGAGGTCGATTATCGAGACGGCAAATTTTATTACTACATTTCGACACCGGGGCCCGGAGGTACTGCGATCGGTGTTGCGGTTGCCGATTCTCCGTTCGGGCCTTTCACCGATATCGGACAACCGCTTATCCGCAGCGACCAGATGACCGGATGCAATGCGACGCACAGTTGGCGGGGGCTCGATCCTACGGTACTCATCAACGATGACGGGAAGGCATATCTGTTTACTGGAAATAATGTTTTATACTGGGTGACCCTTAATGACGACATGGTATCATGGAACGGAACCCTGCGCTGTCTCGCTCAGACGGATGCCGCATTCGCACCGGACTACGAGGAGGCACCATGGATTTACAAGAGGAATAATATCTACTATATAGTATTCGCTTCCCAATTTCCGGAATCAGTGCGGTACTGCACCAGTTCATCTCCGACAGGCCCGTGGACCAACGGCGGGTTGATCATGGACAAACAGCCGAACGGCGTGAGCAATACCATTCATCCCGGGGTGTGTGAGTTTCAGGGGAATTCCTATCTGTTTTATCATAATGCCGGTTTGCCCAACGGCGGGAGTTACCGGCGATCGGTGTGTATCGAACAATTTGAATACAATCAGGACGGTTCCATCCCGAAAATTCCCGAGACAAAAGGGGGAGTGGTTACCGGTGTGGGGCATCTGAATCCGTACGATACGATACAGGCGGAAACGATATGCTGGAGTTCCGGGGTCGCTACGGAAGGGTGCAGCGAGGGAGGACTTGATGTTTACAAAATAAACAACCGGGATTACATCAAGGTGGAAAGTGTCGACTTTGATGAGGGAGCCGATTCATTCGATGCACGGGTAGCGGCAGAGAGCGGCGGTGGCAGTATCGAACTCCGTCTGGATGCCGTGGATGGCGACCTGATCGGCACCTGCGAGGTGGCGGCCACGGGTGGCATGCAGAAATGGGCAACGAACACATGCGCTATCAGTGGTGTCACGGGGGTACATGATTTGTTTCTGGTATTTACCGGAGGAAGTGGCTATCTGTTCACTTTCAACTGGTGGAAGTTCACTCCTTCAGCAACAAACGCAGACGTCCGATCAGACAGGCGGTCAATCCGGAATACGTGGTCGGTGAAACCGTTATACGGTGGAGCGGTACGTATCCGGACACCGGCATCGGAAGGGCTGCCGGTCACCCTGACCCTGCTGGGTATTGACGGACGAACGGTGATCTCTTCGGATGTCGTTACCGTTGCACCGGGAGTATCGGGTACTGTCTGGCAACCTGCAACATTAAGGCATTACACCGGTGTCGGAATTCTTCGGATCGCGACGGGAAAACGGAGTACCTCCTGTCGCGTGGTGTTTTCACGTTGAGTGTGTATCCGTAGTATCCGGTCACTGAAGTGGTACATTGTCTCCCCTCCGCAGTAGCTGCTACGGAGGACGGGAGCCGGTCGAAATGCTCTCGAATGTGGCCGTGATCAAATGATGTATCACAGGTTGTTACGTTTCTATTGATCCCTCCGGTCCCGGATCACGGGACCACCTTCCTTGAAAAAAGGGAGGTATTTTCGGGGGTAAATGATGGTATGTGCGGATTTTCGTATCGAAAGACACTTCCACAATTCGTGACTATTGTAAAAAACTCTCACTTATACCACTGGATAACGGCATAAGTAATGCTGGATGGTTGATAAATAATAATGACTCCATTGCATTGATTGAGTATACGCTGGATTTTAAAAAGCGATATCGATACATGTATCGGGAGTATATACTCAGCTGTGCTAGGCTTATTGTTCGTATCCAGTGTGTTGCACGAGCGGTTGTTTTTCCTGATTATGAAAAAGATTTCGGGAGTATTATTCAGGGTATTACAGTTATACCCGATAAAAAAGCTGATCGCAATTATCATCTCCTGTCCGAAAACAGGCCGGTGGTAAAAATACCAATAAAAGAAATTGTCACTGATACTACTGTAGCGTTTCTTACCTCATATGATTCAATTTGCGGTACAAACGAGAAGTCGTTTCTTTGGAAGGTTAGTTCTCCATCGACATCGATATTTATTCTTGGATCCATACATGTGGCCACCCCCGAATTTTATCCGTTAAAACCGGTAATTGAAGAGGCTTTTTCACAAAGTGACATTCTTGTTCTTGAAATTGATGCCACCTCCTGGGAAACAAAAAATGCGATACGTGCGTATATGAGTAAAATGATCTATCCTGAGGGGAAATCATTGAATGATTTACTGACTGACAGTTTTTCTGACAGTTTGAAAGCAATCTGCAGTGAACTTCACTTTCCCGGATTGACAAGTTATTCACGGTATCAGCCATGGATACTTGGATTAACACTGGGACAGTTGAAGATGAAGCAACTGGGATTTGCGGAAAAATATGGTATTGATGATTACTTTTTGAGAAATCCTATAAGCGTAAAATGCCTCTGATGGAGCTTGAAACGGCAGATTATCAGTTAAGCCTACTTTACAATCACTGTAATAAACCGGAGTTTCTCGAATATACGTTAAAAGATCTGCAGATTACTGAAAAAACATAATACCGATGGTTGGAGCCTGGCGATGCGGAAATACGGAGTTCATGGAGCAACTGGTACTGCAGCAACCGATTGAAGAATATCCTCAATTAAAACCATTTTATGAGGAACTTGTTTTCAAACGCAATAGAAATTTCGCAGAGAAGATTGCATCATTTCTTGAAGATGATAAGGTTTACTTTATTGTGTTCGGAAGTGGACATGCCATAGGCGATAGGGGAGTACCCGAATTACTTGAAATGAAAGGTTTCACGGTAGAACAGATGTAACGATAGCTTACAGTGAAAGTTTATCCGTATCGGGTTGATAATGAAAATATTACTCACACGCGGAATGTTGGCAACACTATCACTCGAAAGGTCGTTTTCCGATAAAATCGATCTCCCCGTCTCCCAACTCCTCTGTCCTCCTGTCTCCCCGTCCCCCCAAAACCCCCAGCAAAAATTTCCCCCCATACGGCAAAAAAAGCCGCCCTCTTATCGGCAATTTTTTCCTCAAGCTTGAGCGAAATCATCATTTTTTTTCATTCAGACGACTACTGATGTGACTAACTGGCATAATATCAACAAGTTATAGCTTTTAATCAAACATCACCCGCTTCAACAGAGACAAGTCGATGAAAATGGCACTTCGATTGCTTTATTGGTTGAGGTATTTAAGCGGATTAATAATTATTCATAATCGGAGTTCGCCATGTTGGAAAAAATGCTGCTCAACAAAACCAATCTGCCGGTGATTACCCGGGCAATGGATGCTGCGATGCTGCGGAGTCGGACTATTTCCAATAATATCGCCAATGTGACCACCCCCGGATACCGACGGGTGGAGGTCTCGTTTGAGGAACAGCTCCGTACGGCACTTGACCGGACCCGTCTTCAGGGATCAAAAACCGATTCGCAGCATCTCGATATCGGGCGGAAAAATCTTTCCGATGTGAATGCCGAGGCGTATCACCCGTACGATCCCACACAGCCGAGCGGGGTGAACAACGTTGATATCGACATGGAGATGGCGAAACTGGCCGAAACGCAGATAATGTACAACTATGCGGTAAAGTTCGGGCAGGGGGTGTTCAAAAAGATGAATGCAGCAATTCAGGCGAAACCGATACAATAGTAGTCATTAAAGGAGTGGCGGTATGCCGATGTCGGGAATATTTTCGGGACTTGAGATCAGCGCTTCGGGGATGCGGGCGCAGCGCATCAGGCAGAACGCGATATCGTCGAATCTCGCCAATGCGGAAACGAGCCGTACCGCAGATGGTGGTCCGTACCGGCGGCAGTTCGTGGTATTTACCGCTGACAGCGATCAGCGCGACATCCGGCTTCTCAATAAAGAACCGTCTTTGCAGGGCACACAGACCGAAGGCGGTCATCTGCCTATTCCTCCGGCGAATTTTCCGAGGGATGAGCGGTTTTTCGGGAATGGAGTTTCGGTTGCCGAGATCCGCGAAGATTCCCGTCCGCCGAAAATGGTGTACGATCCGGCACATCCCGATGCCGACGACAACGGGTATGTTGCTATGCCGAATGTGAATATTATTGAAGAGATGACCGATATGATCGCCGCCACCCGCGCCTACGAGGCAAATGTGACGGCTTTCAACGCAACAAAAAGCATGGCCATGCAAGCACTGCAGTTATAGGAGATAATCAATGCAGACCAGTGGAATCAGCAGTCAGGATCAGTGGGCTCGGTTTATGCAGCTTTCAAGCGCGGCACGGGTGAGAAACCAGGGGCTCGCATCAGCTGCGTCGGGGGTAGTGCGCGCCGGTGTGGCACCCCGGGTTTCCATATCGTCGCAGCGTTCCGTCGGCGCATCGTTTGCCGTGCCGACCAGTCCCGGAATCAACCGTTCTTACAGTCAGGAAAGGTCTGCCACGCCCACACGAATTCTCGGAGGAGCATTTGACGCATATGCGTAAACATGATACACTTGAGGGAGTTATCCCGGAATCAGTCACCAAAGGACACTATCATGAATGAGATCAATTCCATAGGTCCGATCAGGCAGAATGGCGCACCGGAAAAAGCAACAGGGCAGCCGCAGCAGAAGGGCGGGCCGTCATTCAAGGATACCCTGCAGGGGTTCCTCAGTGATGTCAATTCGATGCAGGTAAAGGCGGATGAATCGATTGAAAAAATGGCCGCCGGCGAGATCACCGATGTTCATCAGGTGATGTCAACGGTTGAGGAAGCCAACGTGGCATTCAATATGATGATGGAGATTCGCAACAAGGTAATGGATGCCTATCAGGAAGTGATGCGGATCAGACTGTAGAGACCGGGAGAGTCGGAGGTGGGGGAGATCCTCCGGCGGGGAAGCGTCCGGTGTTCTGCCGATAAGTTCACAAGGGAGTATACATGTCCGAGTTTTTCAAGCAGGTTCTGACACAGCTCGCCGCCGTCTGGCAGCGGCTTTCCCTGCAGCAGAAAATTGTTACCACCTCACTGGTCGCCTTCACGCTGCTCGGCATGACCGGGCTTATCATCTTGTCCCAGAAAAGCATCAGTAAAGAGAGCGGTTTCAAGACCCTCTATACCAACCTCGAGGTGGATGAAGCCGCCACCGTCACCGAAGAACTGCAGAAGGCCGGCTACAAATACAAAATGGAAAATGACGGCAGATCGATTGCCGTTGAAGCGAAGCAGGTGTACGAAATCCGCATGGCGATGGCACGCCAGGGACTGCCGCGGCAGAACGGCATCGGCTACGAACTGTTCGACAAAACCAATCTCGGCATGACCGATTATGTCATGAAACTCAATTCCCGCAGGGCGCTTGAAGGTGAACTGCAGCGGACCATTGAGGGACTTGAAGAGGTCAAGAGTGCCCGGGTGCATATCGTTATTCCCGAACCAACCATTTTTCTTGATAACCAGAAGGATGCCAAAGCATCGGTGGTGCTGAAATGCTCAAGCGGGCGGGAGCTTACCAAAGAGCAGATTCGCGGTATTTCGTACCTGGTATCGTCGAGCGTCGATGGACTCAAACCGGAACATATCTCGATCGTCGATTACGCCGGAAGACTACTCTCCGATCCCTTCGGCAGTGACGAGACCGCACTGGCCGGTTCCCGCAATATGGAACTGCAGCAGAACGCCGAAAAATATCTCGAAAATAAAGCGAATCAGATGCTCATCAATGTGCTCGGCCCTTCCAAAGCTTTCGTGAAAATTGCGTGTGATCTTGATTTCGACCAGGTGGAAAAATCGCTTGAACAGTACGACCCGGAGAGTAAAACCGTCCGGTCGGAAGAGCGTATCGACGAGAATAAAAAGAACGCTCCCGATGGCGATAATCAGCGGGAACGCTCCCTTACCAACTATGAAATAGACAAAACAGTCCAGCATGTGATTGCAGAGGTGGGCAACATCAAACGACTCACGATTTCCGTTGCGCTCGACGGAAGGTACGAAAAGGGCGATGACGGGAAAGCGGCTTATGTTGAACGTACCCCCGAAGAGGTGCAGAACATTGAGGATATCATCAAGAACGCCGTCGGGTATGACCTCGCGCGCGGAGACCAGATCACAGTGTCGAGTGTCAAGTTTGACAACGAATTTCTGCGACAGGAACAGCTCGATATGCGCAATCAGGAACGGTGGGAGTTCTGGATGTCGATCGCCAAATATGTTCTCGGGTTCCTGGTTGCGGTGCTCTTTATCCTCTTCCTGCGCTCTATGGCGAAAACGGTTGCCGAAGCAATGAATCCGCCGATGCCGGCACTCGAACAGCTCGGACTTGAAGAGCCGGTGATCGAGGAGGTTCCCGAAGATATGCGGAGGAGTTCGGAGATACTTGAGCGGGTGGAGATGCTTACCCGTGAGGAACCGGTCAATATAGCGCTCATCATCAAACAGTGGCTGGGTGAGTCGCAAGGATCGAAAGTAAAGAATAAATAAAAATGGTCGTACCGGAAATCCGGTGTGACGATATACATGGCCACCGGACCGGTTGCACCGGCAACTGTGTCCGGACAGGGACGGAAAAATCAATCACGAGGATGAGTGTCAATGGCGGTTATAAGCAAAAAAAAGGGAGAGGATAAGCCCGGCGGCTTTTACAAAGAAAATTACGACGCCAAGAAGGCTGCCGAAAAGAAACGCGTTGACGTATCAGGTCTCTCCGGGCCTATGAAAGCCGCAATCGTCATGGTGGCACTCGGTCCCGAAGCATCTTCCCAGATATTTAAAAATCTCGAAGAGGCTGAAGTCGAACGCCTCTCTACCGAGATCGCTCGACTTGACAATATCTCCAATGAAGTACGAGAAGCGGTACTCGAAGAGTTTCATACCATAGCGGTTGCCCACCAGTATGTTTCGCAGGGAGGGCTCGATTACGCCCGTGAGATCCTCGAATCAGCGCTCGGACCTCGCAAGGCGAAGGAAATCCTCGAAAAAGTGCAGCAGACCATCCGTACCACCGGATTCAACCTCCTTGAAAATGTCGACCCCAAACAGCTGGTCAATTTCATACAGAAAGAACATCCTCAGACGATCGCGTTGCTACTGGCACATATGGAGCCGAAAAACGCGGCGCCGGTAATTTCGTCGCTCCCTCAGGAACTCCAGGTGGATGTTACCACCCGGATTGCAACTATGGAGAGCATCTCTCCCGATACCCTTGACCAGGTGGAAGAGGTGCTCGTAAGTCAGATTAAATCACTGTTTGGTGGTGACGTGTCGGAGATCGGCGGTATCAAGGCAGTTGCCGAAATGCTCAACTGTGTTGACCGTGGCGCGGAGAAGAATATTCTCGGTAATCTCGAACGGGAGAATCCGGAACTCGCCACCGAGATCAAGAATCTCATGTTTGTCTTCGAGGATGTGCTGTTGCTTGACGACAGGTCAATGCAGCGGGTGATGAAGGAGGTCGATACCAAGGATCTCTCAATGGCACTCAAGGGTGCTTCCGAAGAACTGCAGGAGAAATTCTTCCGCAACATGTCGGCCCGTGCTTCCGAGATGATCCGCGAGGAAATGGAGTATATGGGGCCCATCCGGCTCAAAGACGTCGAAGAGGTGCAGCAGCGTATCGTGGATGTCATCCGGCGTCTGGAGGAAGAGGGCGAGATTATTATCTCCGGTCGTGGCGGCGAGGAAGATATCATTGTTTAAACGGGGACGATAAATCGTATGGCCGTATCTGAAATTCCTCCGGAGAATCTTTCCAGCCTGATTGAACAGGTGCTCAAGGCAAAAGATCCCGCTTCGGTCGGGCTAAAGAGAATTCTGCGCCGTAAAGAAGAACAACGCGACGATCATCCGTTAAGGAATGTTACTCTCGAAGAATTTTCCGTCCCCGGGCAAACCTCCAGGAAACTCACCGAAGATGAGCGGCATATTCTCGATCTCGAGAAAAAAGTAGCCGATCTCCAGGTACAGCTCAAACAGCAGAAAACCGCCGCGGCTTCGGCAATGCAGGAGGCATACGCGAAAGGAAAGCGGGAGGGGGCGGAAACCGGGCGTGCCGAAGGTGTTGCAACGACTACCGGGGAGTACGAAAAAAGAATTGACGAACTTCAGACGCGGATGGGTGATGTCCTCGCGCAATTCGAAACCGCCAAACAGGAGGCGGTCCTCAATGCGGAACATCTGCTGCTTAAACTCTGTCTTGCCGTTACCGGGAAGATCATCGACCGCGAAGTCGCTGCAGATCCTGAACTTATTCTCACGGTTATCAAACGCTCACTTGCGTATATCGGACATCGTGAAAAAATGACACTGCGTGTGGCGCCGGATGATCTGGAAATGGCGTCACAACGTAAAGACTTCTGGATAACGGTGGGTGAACGGCTTGAGGATCTGTCGATTGTTGCCGATGAACGGATCGGTCGCGGCGGATGTATCATTGAATCGAATTCCGGTCTGGTTGACGCACGACTTGGGGTGCAATTCAGTGAACTTTCTGAACTGGTTGAAAAAACATGGCAGGATGTCATGTCTGCGACTGTCGTCCCGGGAACTGTTGCCCCCCCTGTTATCCCGACGTCTTCCGTTGATAGTGAATTGGATCCTGCAGATCCGCAGCAGAGTGAATGAGGACTTCCCGCATGGATGTGACTGAATCAATCGCCTCGGCGACAACGTGTTGGAACTTCACCCTTGATCCCTATTTCAAAGCGGTATCGCGGGCAGAACCGGTCCGGGTTCACGGCAAAATCACCGAAGTGATCGGTTTGCTCATTGAATCGACCGGACCATCGGCTTCGGTGGGGGATGTCTGCAGTATCGAGCGGGATGGAGAGGTGGTCGGTACGGCCGAGGTGGTCGGGTTTAAAAAAGATCGAACCCTGCTGATGCCGCTGGGCAGAGTTGAAGGAATTCATCCGGGGCTTACGGTGGTGGGAACAAAACGACCGCTTTCAGTACGGGTGGGGCCGGAACTTCTCGGCCGGGTCATTGATGGTATGGGGCAGCCGATCGACGGCAAGGGTGCGGTTACTGCATCGGAACTGCGGTCGATCGCTTCCACTATTCCCAACCCGCTGCAGCGGAAACGGATTGCGGAACCGCTTGAAACCGGTGTTAAATCTATTGACGGAATGATAACTGTCGGCAAAGGGCAGCGTATGGGTATTTTTGCCGGCAGCGGTGTGGGAAAAAGCGTCCTGCTCGGTATGATGGCGCGCAACTGCGCTTCACACGTCAATGTTATTGCGCTCATCGGTGAGCGGGGGCGCGAGGTGCGGGAGTTTCTGGAACGGGATCTCGGAGAAGAAGGACTTTCCCGGTCGGTTGTCGTGGTGGCAACCTCCGATCAGCCGGCACTCATCCGGATAAAAGGCGCGATGATTGCAGCAACCATTGCGGAATATTTCAGAGATCAGGGAATGGATGTGCTCTTTCTTGTCGATTCGATCACCCGCCTCGCAACCGCACAGCGGGAAGTAGGGCTCGCGATCGGTGAACCGCCTGCAACCAAGGGGTATACGCCATCGGTATTTTCGATGCTTCCTCAGTTTCTTGAGCGGGCCGGTACCTCCGACACCGGGTCTATTACCGGCCTGTTTACGGTGCTTGTAGAAGGTGATGATATGGACGAACCGGTGGCCGATGCGGCGCGGAGTATTCTCGACGGACATATCGTTCTTTCCCGGCGTCTCGCGCACAGGAATCATTTTCCCGCCATTGACACGCTCGAGAGCGTGTCGCGCTGCATGCCCGACGTGATTTCCGAAGAACACCAAAAACAGGTTACCACGATCAAGGAACTGATGGCCACCTACCGGGAGCATGAAGATCTCATTCAGATCGGCGCCTATGCCGCCGGCAGCAATGAAATGGTTGACAAAGCAATAAAACTCGAACCTCCGGTACGCGGTTTTCTGCGTCAGACGCGGGAAGAGAGCTTTTCCTTCGATCAAACCGCCGCGTTGCTCGGACAGCTTGTTGAAGGTATCGGCAGGAGTGAATGAAACGGTTTACTTTCAAACTGGGGCCCCTTCTTGAACTGCGCAAGCAGTATGAGGAACGGATCAAGCTCATGCTTGCCGAAAAAAACCGGGAAATTATTGCGGCAAACGGAGTACTTACCGGCTATTACGAAGCGCTCAAGGAACTGCAGGTATCGGAAAAAAATAACCGGGTCGGGCAGGAGCCGGTACTGCTTATGCGGTACAGTGTGGCGTACCGGTACAAGCTGAAAGCTGATATACTGCAGACCGGACGACAGATTGATGATCTACGGGCGGAGGCTACGGCAATACAGCGGAAACTGCTGGGAGCTACCAAGGCACGTCGGGCACTTGAAATCATCCGCGATCGGCAGCATGATGCATGGAAAAAGGAGTACCGACGCAAGGAGCAGCAATTCATTGATGATGTGGCACAGCAGAAATATATCGCCTCGCACTGAGGGTATCCTGCACGCACTGCGCCGAAACGGCGGGGTACTGTTGTGGGCTGCGCTTGTAACCTCGGTATGGGCAGGTTCCGCTACCCGCACGACGTTTTCACTTGTCGGAGACGGTGTTACCGATTCAAATATGGTGGCAACAGCCGGTGGTATCGGTTTGGGAGTGGAGCGCGAAGCGATGATCAAACTCCTCGGTGACTCCCTGCCGGGATTTTCCGCGATTTCTCTCTATTCCGATGTGGTGAGCGCAGGGATCGATACCTTGTCATTTTTCAGTGTTGATACCCTTATGCGTCAGGTGAAGGTGCAGGGAGTACGGCTGCAACCAAACGGTATCGGTTCAATCGGAACGGTGGGAAAATTCTGTGATATCACCCCGGTGCGGGACTGTTACCTGCATGTAGACAGAGGCGATAACGGTAGTTGCGCCTCGTTTGTTCAAAAGGGTGCCGGTTCCAAACGGTATCTGCGGCTTTCCACCGGAGTTGCCTATAAGTCAATTGATTCCGCTTCGTCTTCCGGATGGCTGTTTTCATCGCAGAATGTGTTTTCCGGCGATACGTTTCTGGTGGCCGCAAGTATCGCCATGAACCGGATTGTTCTCAGGAAAGTGTACGCCCGGGGAATGACCATCAGTGTGGCGGCGGAAGTGACGGTGGCTACCGCCACTGCTTCCGGCGTTGATTATCTGATGAACTGTTCAGTGGCAGCCGACAGTAACGGAACGATTCTGGTCGCCTGGACACTGGGTAGTCCCAACAGCAATAAAATGCTGCAGTATCGTTTCTTTGATGCAGACCTTACACCGGGGCCATCGGGAAGCTATGCGCAACCGGTAAGCCGGGCTGCGGTGTTTTTCTACTACGACGACATGTCGGTTACCTCCTACGGTCCGAATCGATTTGCTCTTGTTACGTGGGATGGGGCCGGAGTGCTGCTGCACCGGTTGACACGCAACGGTGGAACGTTTCAGATCTCCTCCGACCGGATTATCAGCGGTGCCGGAAAACAGTTCTGCACGGTATCCTCGAATACCCGGCAATTGCTGGTTGCAACAAAGGGGGATGTCGATGGAAACGGTACGGCCGCAATCGAGGGGCTGGTATACAAACTGAACAATTATTCCCTCGGCATGCCCGATACGATCTCCTTTTCGCTCCCTGTTACCGCAACGGTTACCCTTGATGATTTCAGTACCGCCTTTAATTCGGCGGTGGATGACTCCGGTTCATTCGGCATAACGTGGCGTCACAATCAGAAGACTGCCGGATGTGTCTGGTCGAACCGTACGATACGGTACCGGAGCGGATTCTATACGTCTCCCGTGGAATCACTCTCCACCGGAGGTGATTCCCTATGGTTCGCACCTGCAGTGGTCAACCTGAGCAGCGGTGTATCCTGGTATACCGTTGATTCTTTGCGGACGGGAGCTTCACCTTCCTCCTGCACTTCGGCACCATGGATATCCTTTTCGGACGCGGCAGTACTCGATGGTGCCCGAACCGAAAACCGCTATTACCAGTATCGCATTACGCTGAACCGGGCCACCGGTGGAATCATTGATTCACTGACGACTCCCGACATTTCATCTGTTGCGGTTACCTGGAATCTGCAACCGGGGATTGACGGAGTCGATTCCATTGTGACCGGATCGCGTACCTGGCGGGGGGTGCAGTTCGACGATACGGTGACGCTGCTTTCCCGCACCGATTCCGCCGGGATATTCCTTGTCGCTCATGACCGGGACAACGGCGAAACGGTGACCATCGAGCTGTCGCTTCCTTCGACACCTGCCCGGCGAACGCTCTCCGGTGGACCGGGGTTCACTACGGTGCTTACGGCTCTGCCCGTAGCGGTTTCCGATACGGTGGTGCCCTGCTCCGTTACCATAGAAGATGATGCATCATGGAGCGGGAATGAACGGACGTTTTTTTTCAGAAGTCGCAACAGTCTCCCGCAGCTTCAGTTGCGCGCACTTGTGCATGATGGCAGTGCCGGGACGGATACGTTTACCTGCTCACGCGATACTGCAATACTCATTCAGGCGGAAGATACGGTGGAATTGTTCTATACGGTTACAGATACCAATGATGACGGCACGGTACGCGGCTACGTGGAACTCTCAGGTGGAGGTTCACCGGAACGCATCGACAGCACTGACGCAGGATCAGAAGCGGTATTCATCATGCGGGCCGATACGGCGACTCCGAATGATTCAATGCGTTTTTCACTGCGTTCAGTTGATCCGGATACCGCGATTGCACGGAATTTCGGTATTGTGGTGAACCACCCGCCGCGGTTGGCTGCAATTGTTGTAGATGGCGATACTCTGGAAGACGGGGATACACTGCCCGTTGTTCTTGATGCGAAAACAATGATTACCGTCAGCATTGATGATACCGATCTTGCTTTCGGGGATACCGTTCACTGCCGTACCGCGAGGGTAAGTACTTCCGATACGGTTTGGACAACGGCATCCGTATGTACACTGGAGGTTGTCCCGGATACGGAAGATACCCTGATGCAGATTGTCATCAGTGACCGGAGCAGTCGAACGGACAGTCTCACCCTTCATCTCGCTTTTCCGTGGTACGCCGCAGATTCTTCTGAGAACCCGGGATACACCGCATCTGCACGACTGCTTGCCGAAGGATTGTCACTCATTGCCGGGAGCAGCAGGGGTACATCGGTTGAAGTTCCCCTGATCAATACCGGTCGTGACCGGCTCTATCTGACCGGAATGGCAACCGACCGGAAGCAGCCGGCATGGCTTGAATTATCGCTTGAGAACGCCGATACGGTTTTTGCGGGAGAAACGATCAGGAAGACTTTTTCCGATCCGATGGGGGTTGATCCGGGGGATACCGCGGTACTCCTTCTGGAGTTTGATGCCTCCGGCAGCATGGGTGATACCGTGGAGTGTGTGAAGGTGGTGGTGTTCACTAATGACCCCCGACACCGTACCGATACCATTCCCGTATGTCTGGAATACAATGATCTTCCCCGAATCGTTTCGGTCACGCCTTATTTTATTGCGGGACAACCGTACCGGCGGCCGGCGAAACGGGCCGTGTATGAGTTTCCGCCGCACGCGTCAATCGCCGTCAGTTTCTCGGAACCCATGGATTCCGCGGCTGCACTTGACGGAATCACCCTTTACAGTGTTTTCGATACCCGAGCCTCCGCGCGGATTACCCCCCTGCCACTGCACTGCGAATGGCTGCAGGGGTACACAACGGTACATCTCGTTCCGCAGTATTCGTCGGCAAGCCCCGCCTTCGGGGTTCTGCCTCCCGGGGGATTGTTTATTCCCGGTGATTCCCTGGTACTGGTACTGTCAAGTGCGCTGCACGACCGGGCAACCACACCTTCCGGACCGAATGCACTTGACGTTGATCAGAACAACCGGCGTGATGCCGCTACCGATACCTCATTCGGCATGCGCGTTGACCGGATAGAATTTACCGTTTCCGCAATAGAACCGACGATTGGTGCCGACGATGTCGCCCGCACACCGCAAATAACCCTCACGTTTTCTTCGCCGATGTATGCCGCTTCGGTTGATACATCGCTGCGCGGCAACCGGTCACTCACAATCACGTCGCTCTATGCCGAAGGTGATACATTGTCGTTCCGATCGGTCGCGGTCGACAGTACCCGGGTTACCTTTACCGGTGCGTCGGATCTGTTCTACCGGGACTCACTTACCTGCCATTACAGCAGTCGGTGGATACTCGATCGGATGGGATTCGCGACCGACAATAACGGCGATGGTATCGACGCGACACTGTTTGATTCCCTCTCCCGGGACGACGATCTGCAGTGGGGATGCCGGATAAAAACGCTTGCGGTGGCGTCTGTATCCCCCGACAGCAGTTCCATGACGAATGAAGTATCGCCGCAGGTAACCATCACGTTCACCGATAAACTGACACCGGGAATATTCGATACCGATACCTCCCGGGCGAACCGGAGTTTCAGGATCGGCTCCCGGCGGACCGGCTGGTCGTCATTCTCCCGTATCCGGATTGCCGACGACAGCATGAGTGTTTCGCTGCGACCACGGGTCTCCTTTTTCAGTAACGACAGTGTATTCTGTTCTTTTGCCGGTTTTCAGGCGGATTACCGGTATGCGCATTCGTCACACCTTCCGGATTCCGGAGGCGCCGTGTTTAGTGATTATGCGTGGTCGTTTGAATCGGGAGAAATCGGTTTTTACACGTATCCCAACCCCTACAAACCGCGGATCAATCCCCGCCACTGCACCGATGGCGGTCCGTGTGGAATCTGGTTCAAGAATCTCCATACGCTGGGAAACGGGATAACTGAGGTTGCGATTGCGGTGTTCAGTCAGACGGCACATCCCGTCTTCGACAGCAGGAAAAAGGGGCTGCGGATACAGTTCGGTACGGGTGCGGAGGATGAATTGCCGCAGTGGCTGTGGGATACCCGCAACAACAGGGGGGAACCGGTTGCTACCGGGTTGTACCTGTATGCGGTATACGACGTTAAGGGTAAGGTGCTGCAGCGGGGTAAAATTATTATCGTACGGTAAGGAATGTGCAAAAAATACTATCGTCGTGACTACCTAACGGCGGCTGTGCAGGTCGCGGTCGCTCCAGGTGAAATCGCCTGTTGCAGGTGCCGGATCGGATTGATCAATATCCTCCTTGATTGCAATAACTTCATCGATACTATCAAGAAACAGATCGACAATGTCGGGATCAAAGTGTCTGCACCGTTCTTTGCGGATGATTTCGCATGAGATATCGATGGGATAGGGATTTTTATAGGGGCGCCGGGAGGTGAGCGCGTCAAAAGTATCGGTGAGGGCCACAATGCGGGCTGGAAGTGGGATCGCCTCTCCGGCAAGACCGTTCGGATATCCGTTGCCGTTCCAGTGCTCATGGTGTGAGAGGGCTATAACCTGTGCGGTCTGCAGTACCGTACCTCGCGCGTTTTCCAGAATCACCGCTCCGATGGTGGTGTGGGATTTGACAATGGAAAATTCATTGTCGGACAGCATGCCGTTCTTGAGGATAATACTATCGGGAATTCCTATTTTTCCGACGTCGTGCATTGGTGCCGCATAGGAGATATTGTCGATTTCCTGCCGGCTGAGCCCTATTTTACAGGCGAGCATGGTACAATATCTGCTCATGCGTGAGATGTGGTTGCCGGTATCTTTATCTTTGTATTCCGAGGCGAGAACAAGACGAAAGATGGTATCCCGGTAGGCATCCTGCAGTTCATTATGTGCAATACGCAGATCGGTAAACGTTGTACGCAGGTCGGATGCGTATTTCACGAGCTGGCTGTTGGTATTTGCAAGTTCTTTACGCTGCTTTTTCGAGTGTTGAAAGAGATGGCTCAGTTCACGGGCATACGTCTTTGCCTGAGTCTGAGCAATTGCAAGCTCCGACTGAAGGTTCTTGCTGCGTTCGACTTCCTGCCGATAACGATCATGCCATAAGGCACCATCGGCATTGGCTGCTCCATCGGAGAAGTGATGCTCTGCGGTCATACCGCAATTCCCAGTATACTTTCCACTTTGCCTATGAGGTCGAGAGGGCTGAAGGGTTTGGTGAGAACATCGCAGGCTCCCGCTGCAATACCGTCCTTCTGACGATCAACGCGTGAACCGGTGAGGATGATTACCTGGCAGGAGGCTGTTGCGGGGGCACTTTTAATCTGTCGCGTCGCCTCGATGCCATCAATCGAACCCGGCATGGCAATATCCATGATAATAAGGTCGGGGACCCATTTACCGGCCATTTCAACGGCTTTTACACCGTTTGAGGCCTCGTAAACGGAGAACTCTCCGATATCGAGCGTTGTTGCAACAAGCTGCCGTATTTCTCTGCAGTCATCCACAATAAGTACTTTTTTCATAGACTACGGTGCCGTTTCCCGTTGTTGCGTGCCGTGCTTCCCCGTGAAGAGTACGCCAGGGTGCGTAATTACTTTACTGATTTAAGAATGATTCGCCTTTAGTGTATCACGCAACTGGTGGTTTTTCAAGAATATTTCCGTTCTCTGAGCATCGGAAATGTCGCTTTCATCCTCTGTTTTCGGAGAAGTTGTTCTAACTTATGGTTCAATAATGAGTTCGATTCGTATTTTCCGCAGTAGAAAATCTGCGTCGTTTCCACAATTCATAAAGAAGTGGGGGAAACGGGTGGGCGAAACGGGGTTTGAGAATGTATTTTTTCAGCAGAACCGCTTTTAGCGCAGCTGTTTCCCTGAGCACGGGGCTATTGTAGCACCCCCACAGCTCTCCCACGATACAGGCGCAGGAAGCATCATTTCATCCGGTCGGCTTAAGTAATCCTTTAGCGGCACAGACCGGATGCAACCTTCTGCTACCGGGAGAATCATGTCTGAACTGGCCGAATTTGCACAAATTGAACATCCGTTATTACGCAGGAAATCCGGTTACCCGCTGACACCGGTGATGTATCCGTCGGCGTGTGATCGATTATATGAAGTACGTGCGGTTATCTGTGATGTCTATGGTACTCTCATCGACTACTGGCGCGAGGAATTTGATGATCCTAAAAGTAAATTAACTACACTGCAGGAGTCATTCAGGGTGGTTGCCGGGAAGTTCGGCATGACGGATGCACTGCTCTCGGCAAGTCCCGATGATCCGCCGGAGAAAACGCTCAGCGATTTTTATCATGGGCTTATTGCACTCAAACATGAACAGGCTGCCCGTAAAGGGGTGGAACATCCTGAAATTATTATTGAGGAGATCTGGGAATTCATTATTAAACTGCTCGGGCGGCACGGGTACACCCGCGGTGATCAGGCTCGAATCCGCGAAGAGGCGCGTAGAATAGCCTGGTTCTACAATGGACATTCGCTGGGTCGGGCGCTTTATCCCGGTGTGGTCGATGCCATTTCGATGCTTAAAAATGGAGGTATCGTATTCGGTATCGTATCGAATGCGCAGTTTTATACCCCGGTCGATCTTACACTTCTGATCCGCGAACAGAGCAATGGTCAATTCGACGATTTTTTTGAGCTTTTTGACGTCGATCTGACGTTCTTTTCTTATGAATACCAGGTTGCCAAACCCGACCTGCTTCTTTTCAGAAAGCTCTATGATGCACTCTATGAATACCAGATCCTTCCTTCTCAGACCGTGTTTGTCGGCAATGATCTTGCAATTGACATCGCTCCGGCACAGGAGGCGGGCATGAAAACCGCACTTTTCACCGGTGATGAACGCAGTACGTTTCTGCACGATCTGGACGGTACCGTAACACCCGATATCACCTTCTCCACCTGGGCGGAGCTGACGAGTAAACTTTCATTTCATGCGGAGGGTAAATGATTAAACGGGCATGGATACCGGTATGTTTGTTGGGAATACTGCTGCTGCCCCTGCGCGCAGCGGACCGGGAATTCGAGTTTGATCTCAATGATGCGAACGGTCTGCCCGCCGCTCTTTCCAAAATGGTGGGAGAAGCATACGATCTCAACAGGCAGGGGCTTGATGCACTGGAGAAAAAGCAGTACGATGCCGCGCTTGCCGCATTCAATGAGGCGATCAAACTGCTTCCTGACTACAGTGATGCAGAGAACAACCGGGGGGTTACTTATTTCCGGCGGGGCAACATAGCCGATGCGCAGCGGATATGGGAGGCACTTGCCGTCCGCGACCCGAAGTATGCCGTTGCAAGTTACAACCTCGGCCTGATTTATCTGTACGAGCGGCAGTACGAGGCGGCGTTACGCCTGTTTGACCGGGCGCTCAAGGTGAACAGCCGGTTTGTTGAGGCGCTGGTAAGATGCGGTACGGTGTACCTTGAGATGGGACGTCGGGAAAAAGGTGTTGACAAACTAAAAAAAGCGTACCGGATCGCTCCGAAACATCCGGATGCGTGGAGTTTTTACGCGTACAGTCTGATTGTTACCGGGGATACAGCGGAGGCCGAAAAAATTCTCAAACGGAACAAAGGGAACAGTCGTGCCTTGCGGATGCTTGGTAATCTTGAACGCGGACGGAACAATAATAAAAAGGCGGCACAGTATTTCACCGAGGCGGTGGCGAAAGGTGCCGATCCCTCGATTCTGGTTGAACTTGCAACCTCGCAGGCCGAATCGGGTGGGTGCCGCGAGGCTCTGGCAACACTGAAGCAGTACTTTTCACGTGATAATAGTCCAACTGCCGATGCGTATCTTGCCGGTGGTATCGCCGCCAAAGAGTGTGGAAAAATCGATCAGGCGCGTTCCTACTTTAAAGAGGGAACACGGAAATTTCCTCATGATCCGATTCTCTCCTACAATCTGGGGCAGATCTATTTTCACCAGAAAAAATACGATCTTGCCGAAAATACCTGGGAGGGGCTCTCCGATTCCCTGCAGGATCCCTCGCTGCTCTATCTCAGAGCTCTCGGCGCACGGAAAAACGGCAGCCTCACCTCGGCAAAAAAACTGATCGAGCGGGCGCTGGCAATGGACAACCGGGCGGAGTTTCATGACGTTCTCGGCGTAATCCAGCATCAGCTCGGCGACGACACGAACGCCGAGGCGGAATTCCGCAAGGCGCTCGCGATCAACAGTGAACTGCGCAGCGCGCAGCTCAATCTCGCCCTGCTCTCCCGTAAAGGAGAAGATCTCGGCGCCGCGACCACCGCGCTGCAGAAACAGCTTGCCGCCTGCAATGGTGAGGAGTGCCTGTCGCTCTCCTTTCAACTCGCGGTACTCTACTATCACCGGAAAATGACGGCAAAGGCGGTTGAAACACTGGCTGCCGTAAGAGAGGAAGATCGTGATGAGCGTATCTACCGCCATCTCGCACTCTTCTACCGCGATCTGCAGGAGTGGGATAAAGCGATCGCCGCACTTGAGACCGCAGCGAAAAAACTGGTGCTGGAACCGCAGACCGAATACGAACTCGCCGAATCATATCTGCTCGCCGGCTACCATGCGAAAGCGGTGGAACGGTTTCAGAAGCTCATTCCCAAGTGGACAGAGAATCCGTGGCGACTTTACTATCAGATGGGATATGCCTGGCTGGAACAGAACAATCTTAACGAGGCGCAGAAGTGTTTCGAGAGGAGTATTAAAAGCAAATCAAAAAATATCGCTGCACGCGGACTGCTTGCTTTTGTACTCAACCGTAAGGGAAATGTTACCGAAGCGCGTACCCTGTGGGAAAAAAACCTCAACGAGGATCCCGACAATCCGACGCTCCGTATCAACATGGGGCTCTCACTTGAACGGGATAAACGGTATGCGGAAGCACTTGACTACTACAAAAAAGCCGCACGACTCGCTCCTGAGAACAAGGAACTGCAGATTAATATCGGCAACGCCTATACGGGGCTTGAACGATATACCGATGCGATCAGTGCCTATTCGCAGGCGCTCGATTCCCCTAAACGAAATCTCGCTGCATATAACATCATAATTGCAGCGGTAAAGAAAAAGGACAAAACACGCGCAGGGGCAATGCTTACCATTCTTAAAAAGGAGTTCTCCTCGTCGCCGTATACTAAAAGAGCGGTTGCTGAAATGTCTCTCTGGAACGGCGATACGACAAAAGCGCAGAAGGTACTGGAGTCGCTTGGTGAGAAGGATGCGGCCGATTGGCTCGCACTGGCGAAAATCTATGCAGGGCGGGGTATGGTACAGAAAGCGAATGAGTGTCTCGCAAAAGTCCCTGACGATGCTACATGGAAAAGTGCCGTAGCATCGGTAAAAGCTCAGATCGCGTTCGTACGGGGTGATTATCAGCAGGCAATGAAACTGATGCGCGACGGTGGTGATACCACATTCGCGGCGCAGTACAATCTCGCGCTTATCGCCTATCAGGCGAAACAGTTCGGACCGGCTCTGGATATGGCCCAGCGGCTCAGCAGGACCGCATCGGGTAAGGATCGTGTTGATGTCTGCCGTATTGCCGGGAATGCCGCATTCTCGCTTAAAAAGTGGGACGAGGCGCGGCAGTGGTACCTGCAGCTCTCCAGTGTCGAGGCGAACAGTTCGGTTGTCCAGTATAATCTCGCGGTTGCGTTTTACAATCTGGGTAAGGTTGACGATTCGTGGAAATACTATCAGCGTGCGCAGAAACTTGATTCTTCAATTCGAAACAAGGATATCGAGCTGCGGTACCGTCAGAAAAAAGGTGCGGCAGCAGCTGATTCCATCAGTGTGCTCGACAGCACCGATGCCTGGTACAACCGGGCGGTGGAACTTCAGCAGCAGGGGGACGACACCGCTGCGGAGAAACTTTACAAAAAGGTGCTGCAGAAAGATCCGCTGTACAGTCTCGCATGGAACAATCTCGGCGCCATTTACGGCAGTCGGGGGGATATCGACAATGCTGAAAAAGCGTACTTCAAGGCGATCGAAAAAAAACATGACGTACCGGAATCCTACGCCAACCTGATAAACCTCTACATTGAACTCGAGGAGTTCTCCAAAGCCCGGAGATGGACAATAAAAGGGGTAGGACATAATCCCGACAGCGAAGTGCTTGCCGGTATGCGGGAGAAAATCGAAACCGCCGAGGCCGCGGTGAAAGAGCGTAAGGTGCAGGAGGCTGCGGCCGGGAAGTAGGTGTTTTCATACTTTCGGAAATAAAAAAGCTATTGACTGGTCTTCCTACTATGTGCGAAGCAGTGAGCACATCAAACCGGGACAATTCTATTACAGGGTGCTTAAGTGCTCGAATTTTCCGGGTATACTTATATTCAATCAATGAAAAAGGAATACAATCAGGTACATCGCATTTACAATTTAGGATGGGTACCGGATTGTATCCCGCATGCCCGTCGGATACCTGTTTGTTTAATTTCACAGGAATAGGGAAATGTACATTTGTTTTTATAATCATATAATTTATACTTAAAAAGCTGCAAGCAATTGTTTTACTCGAAATTCTAAAGTGAATAGTATGCGTATCTTTTTATTCCTCCTTTGTTACCATATTCTGCCATTTTATGTTTATGGATCCGGGTGGTCGCAACTTAACGGTCCGGAGGGGGGCTATGTTTCGAAATTAACAATTTTAGATGGTGCGATAATTGCATCTGCTAATGATGTGATTTGGTATCACTCGACAGATTCCGGGTACACATGGCAACAAATTGGAATGCTACCTTTTCGTGATAACTTTATTAAATACTCGGCAATTGTTGACAGCGTGATAATTGTTGGAACACAATATGGAATCTTGAGGTCTACTAATTTTGGTTTTTCATGGGAGCCAGACACAATAGATGCCGAGTTCGATAACAATTTGACTCAATTTATTACATCAGGAAAAATCATTTTTGCTAAACTTAGAAATTCTTCAGGTTCTATGGATTCTACATTGTATCGGTCAGACGATTATGGAATTTCCTGGTTAAAAATCCAGCTTCCAGGTTTGATTTCCATAAAATCGATGTTTAATACATCTTTAGGTTTGTTAGCAATTTCGTATGGAAAAATCTTTTTATCAGATGATTCCGGTAAGGTATGGACTGAATATCGTATACCCCTTGAAGAAAATGAGGGGACCTATTCAGTGTCAGTGATTGGAGAACGGATTATAGTCGGTACAACTTCAAGGATTTTATTTTCTGATGATATGGGTATCACATGGACCCAATCTGGTGGTGGAATTCCTGAAGGAACTATATATTATAAAATTGTTACTATGGGTAGCAAACTGTATATGCAAATTGATACGAGTATTTATCAGTCAACAGACGGGAGCGTTTCCTGGTCACACTTTGCAACACCTTCAGGAGTACAATTGGATAATTTCATAGCGGATGGTGAGAATATTATCTACACTAAGGAGGGTATTGGGTGTAGCATTTATACCTCTACTGATGGCGGAAGCACATGGAACCAGACGGTGCTACAGACTGAATATTCTCCAAGGGAAAATGGGGTAGCTGTCTTGGGTAGGTATTTTTATTTCATTAGCCTGAGGGGAATCATTTATCGATCTGATGATGGCGGTAAAAGTTTTAAGGAAAGCTTTAATGGGATGGTAAATCGTTATATTTATTCACTGGAAAAAACAGACTCCAGATTTTTTGCTGGTACGGCTAATGGTTTGTTTTACAAAGATCTAAACAGTAATTCCTGGAAATTTAAACCAATGCCCAACGGCCGATATCTGCCCTATTCAAGCTGTTACGGTGTTAGTAGATGTCAATCAGATATTTTGGTGTCAGATGGCTTTGGTTGTTATCGTTCATCAGACAATGGAAATACTTGGGAAAATATTAGTTGGGGCCGTAATGATTTCCCGATACAGTATACTCCTTTTTTCTCGATTGGTTCGAGCTGTTATCATTATCAGAATTATTTCAAGGAAAATGATACTGTCTGGCATAAGATTGACTCATCTATAGTCTCAACTCATATTGCTGATTTTGCGGAATCTAATGGATACTATTTTGTGGCAGGAGATTCCGGTGTCAGCAGAAGTGCCGATGGGATTCATTGGGACCGGGTTCTTTGGACGAATACGTATTGCTTAGGTGTAGGTGAAAAAACAATTTATACGGGATGTTCAGATAGCCGTTTTTTTACCTTGACTGATAATGGGAATGCCTGGAAACTATTGGATACGGATTTGCTGAGTGCCCAGCCGGAAAAAAGGTGCTCCTTTGTAGCACCTTCACAAAATCGTCACGCTACATCAATTGCTGTTTATGAAAATCAATTGTTCGTATCATATGATTTGCACAACAGTGACTGTGCGCTTTACAACGCGTACCATTCCGTTGATTCCGGTGTCACCTGGGTATCCCTTTCAACCAAAATTCCCTATGCGGTTAATCGTTTTGAACGGTTCGGAAACGATCTATACGCCGCAACCCAAGGAGGTGGGATTTGGCATCTGGATCTCGAAGAACTTTCTGCTTCATCGCCTAAAACCAGTTTGTTTACTTCTAAAACAGTTACTCTCGATGTACGTTCATTCAATGCCATCTTTCGAATTATTTATACCATTCCTAAGCAATGTGACGTTTCTATCAGTTTGTATTCTATCGATGGCAAAAAAATTGCCGATTATTTCAATGGAACACTCGATCCCGGATCTCATATAATCAATATCGATGCCGCACAATTACCTAAAGGTTGTTTTCTTCTGTCGATGAAGGCCGGGAGTTCATCGATTACGAAGAAAGTCTATTTATATTAGCCCAACAAAATGTTCTCTTAGAACAGAGTAGTGGTATCTATAGTTATTAAGATGTAAACCAATTAGGATCCAAAATTATTGATTGTGCTTATGCCGGGTACATTCTATAGTTATACATAATCTATCCGATGGTTCCTGCAGTCCTGAATTCGCGTATCAGTTTGCACTGCATGAAGCATCAATAGATTTTTTAGCACTTTCGGATCACAGCATTGCGCTTTCATCTGCAACGTTGACGGTGAGCGTTTCAGCGAGATTATGGTATACAACAAAGAACATTCCGTTATCTGCAGGTGGACAATCGACACCCCGCAGGTCGCTCTCTCCTGTTCTGTTGATTGCTCCGGAGACGACTATTTTTACTGCAAAGTCACTCAAGCCGATGAAATTTAGCATTCTCAGGAGAGAATAGGCTGGCAATTAATCGTTATATCTTTTTACCTGGCGAAGGTATGTATACTGAGACAGGCGCTGATCTCCGCAGCGGGGCAACCAAAAGAACTACGGACGTTCTCTCCCGGCAGGGGTTTGTTGTGGATGCGCCACAACTTCAACACCTCTTTTTTCAAGTTCCCGATAGACGATTATTGCCGCGTAGGCGTCATTGGCGGCATACCTCAACTGCTTTTCTGTAAGAGCCGCATTCGCCCAGTTTGAGGTGGTCGCTTTGTGCGATTTTGTGAAACGTTGATTGAAGAGGAGTGCTACCGCTGATTTTACACCGATGGAATTTTTATACCCGAAGGATCTCTTGAAGGTGAAATCGAGATCAATAATTGCTTTCGGTCGGATATGAAATTTATCGGAAATCCGGGCGATGTCGTCTTTGAGGCCGAACCCTATTTTCGCGACCTTTTCAGCCCTGAGAATCTCTACAACCGCCGGTTTGCAGTGCCTATGAAATGTTTGAAAAATATAGGCACCCTGCTCCGTCGCGAACTGCAGAACATGGGGCCCTTCTGATTTCTGCCCTTTCCGGAACGTGGGCCTCGATTCCGTATCGAATCCGACATACGGCGTATTGAGTATAACCTCGAGGGCTGCTGCTGCGTTCTCCGGTGTTGCAACGAGATGGATGTCCTCCCGATCAAGGCCGGAGAAGGGTGGCATGGCATAAATGGCGTCTCTGGTCGGGAGCGGCGGTGGGGTGAGTGGATCGGTCATTGTTCCTTTGCAGACTATATCACTGGTAATATTGGTGTTACATATTTGTTATAGTGTAAAAATATGTTATCGATCCGCAGATGCAAGGGGAAGATAGGGGGCAATTGAGCACAGGGCAAAAAGCGGCACCCGCTTTCCGGACAGGTAGTATACATTCCGTATTCCGATCAAGACTCCGGTGACGGAAGTTTAAAGATTAAAGCGGAATGATAAAAGTTTGAAGAGTTCAACAATTCTTCAACGATGCTCTCAGTCCTTCAAGCATCTTTGAAATTTCGAGCCTGTCGGATGTGCTCAGGAAGAGCGGAATCGACAATCCGATACCTGAGCGGTTACAATGAATCAGGACGTGAGCGGTGTTTTTCCGTAAACTGTTTGACCTTGTTTACGGGTAGATATGATTATCGTTTCAAGGAGCCGTGACGCGTGGTGCAGTGATTTCAACGGGGTAAACCATCGCATCTTGTCGTTTTCCTCCGGAGCTTAAAAAAAGAAGGACCGGGAAATCATCCTCCCGGTCCTTCACCACCCACCATCACCAGCCTTTCTGCCGTAGCTCATTCATGCGGCGTCATTCAATCTCTCGGCGGGATCCGCCTCGTCGGTGCTCTGCATCCGTGTCCGCTGCCCGCGCGCGAGTGCCTCCACTTCCCGGATAATGTGTTCCGCATGGTTGCGAAGTCTGCTGCCTTCGTTGCCGTTTATCGCCACCTGGATATCCACGAGTCCGAGGTACGACTGAATCGCGTATGCGGTTTCCCGTGAGGCTTTGCCGAGCGTCATTTTTTCCCGGTCGGTTCCGACCTTGGCCCGCTCCGCATAGAGCGCTTCGAGGTCGGCCTGGATACGTTCGAGGTTTTCGATGATCGGCACAAGTCCCAGCAGTTCACATGTATCCCTGTTGTCGTCATTCATGAGACATTCAAGCAGGTATTTGACCGCCGCCGATTCATCGGCATTTCCCTTTTGAATGATAGCTGCGGCATGGAGCCGGTACACCCGGTTAAGGTGTTGTGCGGCTTCCCGCACGGCGGCATCCTGCATGTTGTGCGTATTGGCCTTTATCAGGTCCCTGATCATCTGCAGGGTGTTCTCCCGGGCACTGTTCTTTTCATGGATCAGCGCGGTAACGGGATTTGTTCGTTCACGCTCATTGGCGACGACAAGGGCGGCAAGCGCATCCCTGAGGACGGCGGTGATTGGTTCCCCGTTCGGGACTTTGGCGATGGTGTCGCCGATGGTCGTTACCAGCCGGGTCCCAAGGTCGATAAGACCGGCGGGGGAATAGAGTGAACGTTTGAATTCGGAACTCAGCGTTTGCATAAGACACCTCCTGTAATGATGTTGTTGTTGTGCCAACGTCCGGGTACCCCGATACCGGCGCCTCCTGATCAGGCCCCCTTTGCTGGATCTGTCTGTTTTGACACGGCGAAAGAAAAAAAGTTCCCGTTTTTTTTATTTTTTTTTCAAGGAAGTGTTTTTGTTGAAATGTTGCCGAATCTGCACGGAAACGGCAAATCGGCTGGGAAGTGGCCCGGCAATAAATGGAGTATCGGGGGAAAAAAATAAAATGACTGATCAGTTTTAATCGGTCAGCTTCGGAAAAATGAAACGACTGATCAGTTTTGATCAGTCAGATTCAGAAAAATAAAACGACTGATCAGTTTTGATCAGTCAGATTCAGAAAAATAAAACGGCTGATCAGTTTTGATCGGTCTGCTCCGGAAAAATGAAACGGTAGATTAGTTTTGATGGGTCAGCTTCAGAAAAATGTTATTACAATCTTTTATGGTATACATTTTGAATATTTGCATTATTTTCCTTTGTTTTCAGTAGCCTTGATTGTTGCATAGGTCCCGGAACTTAGCCCCAGTAGAATAAGAACATCTTTTGAGACGGTAGGCATTACAGAGTTGGCTTCTTTAGAGAGGTTTGAAAGAACTGAAATGAAAAACCATATCCCGAGTGCCGCATTAAGTATGACTGTTTGAAAACGATGTACGCTTACTCCGTTAGCATCAGATAAAATATCCAGGAAAAAACCTTCACCCTCCTGGTGTTGAATCAGCGGGTGTCCTTTTGTAGTATCTGAAACATCTATCAATTTTGCTGCCGCTGTAGTTGCTGTACTTATTCCTAACAAGATGAGTGTAGATTCACAAAGTTCGGGTGTTACACCTTTTGAGAAAAGTATAGTGATAAAAGAGGATAAGATGATAATTGACCACCATGCAAGCTGAACACGCGCGAAACTGTATGACTTTCTATCCGCTTTGCTTTCATCCCGTAACATTGAATATTTAAAATCGAATAAGATGATTAGAAACAGTAAGATAGAAGATATTGCAATCATGAAAAGATTGGCATGTGCGTTGATGAATTGCATAAAAAAAATCCTTTCAAAAAAACGCTGGAAAGTGATGATAAGTTCTATTTACTCCAAAGCCACCGCCATGATGAGAGAGGTATCCACGCCTTGCAAAGGACTATTGCCATTTGTTTCATTGCATGCTCCTTAAAACATTTGTTTGATAAAAAATGCTTACTTTAAAATTTCGTGAAGAAAATTGCAAAGGAAGAATGCTATTGCCAGCAAGGAAAAACTGGTGTTTTTTCATATGGGAAGAACCTTTCCCGATGGAAAATGTAAGGGTTGAAAAAAGTATAAATGTTGTAATAAAACGAAGTCAATATATTTAATTGATTTAATTTCTGTTACCAATTTATGGTAACGAAAATAATGTGAAAGACTGGTATTGTAATTTAAGCACGACATTGATGTCGTGTTTATTCGTTCTATATATTGCTTCGTTTCTTGTATCGCTAAATAAAGAATAGTATGTTTCCAATATACAGACAGTCGATTCCTTACAAATAACTCGCCTGCATGATACATGCTGTCTCATATCTCTGCTATCTATCGAACATTATTTCCATAAAGATATTGTCATTCAATCACAATTTACAGACCGTTTCAGGAGGTAAAAGATGAATTCTCCGACAGTGGAACAAATTATCAACGCCATGAAAAAGAAAAATTATAAGGTTTTCACAAGTCCCAAAGGGCATGATCTAAATCTCGTCGGCATCCGGACTGCTGATACCAAGGCAAGCAGGTTCAATGACTGGTTGACTGTGTTCTATATATTCGAGAAAGTCTGGAATTATTTTGCTTTTCCCGCGACAACTGACCCCGGTCTTTTTTACAGAAAATCACCTCTAAGTGTAAAGGGAACAGCAGTAATGAAACCCGGTCAGTACCGGGGTGCATACATGGTAGGAAAGCATAGGGGATATAAAGCTCTTCAACAGAAAGGCAAGATCACCGTTTATCGCGATAGCAATAAAAATGATACGATCGATACACTTGGAATGATTGAGGAAACGGGACTTTATGGTGTAAATATTCATCGCTCGAATGCTCATAGACCGTCTATCGAAGTAGGGAAGTGGAGTGCCGGGTGCCAGGTTCTGCAGGACCCTGATCATTTTGCTTTTTTAATGAAGTTATGTGACAGAGCTGTTGAGAAGTTTCCAAACTCTTTTACTTACACGCTGCTTGAAGAAGAAGATTTCGCATAGTGAATTATATTGATACTCAGTTTAAAAGATTAACGAAAGGAAGTAATTCATGTCAGAAAGTTTACCACCTCTAACGATTAACCAATTAATTGAAGCGCTAAAAAATCCACATTTTAGCGCCTATCTTTATTTGGGAAAAGAAGCAGAAAAAGGATGGAAATTAGCTCTTGCTGCACAGAAGATAGTTCCTGCATTGCGTGTTTATAGAATCGCACCCGAAAAAGACAATGAAATTCGAAGCGCTTTTAATCTTAATTCTTCATGCGTTGGAGTAATATTTGGATGGGATGAAAAGCCAAAGCGATGCATTGAGAGTGATCTGGCAAATGATTTTCTCGATCTAACAGAAGCAATCATCAATGCGCAAAAACAATAGCGGCAAGGAATCTCAATGAAATACCTTGTAATAATTTCAGTCGTTATACTGTTTGTTGGTTGCGTACAAACAATACCAAAAGTAAATACTACATTTAGAGGTGTGTCCCTTAAAATGCAGGAAAATGCCCATGATGGAACTTCCGAACTATTTGCAGATTCAGGAAATCAGAAGGTTGATGCAAATTCCGTCCTCCTGTTGAAGTTTAATCCACCTAAAACAAAGAACCAGCTTTCATTGAGCAAAGAATGGAAAGCTTTACTAACTTGTCTTAAGCTGATAAATAATCTTCAACGATCGTTTGAATCCCTTTCGAAACAGGCAGTTCAGATGGCTGATACTGCTACTGATGCAACTGCTGCCTTTCATGAAAACGTGCAGAAATATGGAAATGAATTGAATGGTCTGATATTTCTCCTGAAAAGTGAGGAGATGCACTCTATCATTGATAGAAATAAAATCAATAGCCTTGCAGAGCTTTCAGCAACTGGACAAAGAGACTTTCTATCGTTGCTTTCAGAATTCCTTGATGATATACGCGTTGAGCAGTTAGTCCAAGCACAGTCTTTTACTGAAAGTATTGACAGCTTTGAAGTATCCGTTCGAGCATATATCACTTCTCAATTTAGAGAAGTTCGGCAATTACATGTCCCAGGATATGATAATATTCCAAACAGGTCATTTAAACCCATAAATCGAATAGCATTACTGCCTAATGAAGCAGAGCTAAAAAAACTCAATTCTGAAATAAATGCAGTAGAACAGGTACGGCAGTCTATTGTGAAATTACAGCAAAATCGCTCTAATATTGAACAAGATTTAGGTGCTTTTGCTGATGATATAAGAAAGAAGACATCATCTCTTATTGCTGAAATGGATGAATTTTTAAAGGAGTGGGACCAGAATACAGTTCAGCTGTTTATGGATGAACTCAGTTCGGATAAAGAAAAGGATGTCGTTTCATTTTTAAGACAAATCAAACTAATCGATCACGATGTACAGATGATGCAGCATATTCAAATAAACGTAAATAATATTTTGGAAAAAATTAATGCTGCCAATAAGAATTTATCAGCTTCTATCATTCTAGAAAGTATGGATGAATTATTACAAATAAAAGATACACTCGAAGAATTAATGGAACGAATTAAAAAATGGAACCGCCAATTTGAAGAAATTGAGAATGTTGCTCCAAACATAGCTGAAAAATATCTTGAAAAAGAAGAAAAAAATATTGCTAAACAAATAGACAACTTTTCAAGTAAAACTATCCGAAATGCTGAAAAATACACAACTGATATTATCAAAAAATTATTAAAAACAGTACAGGTAATTGAAATTATAAACCCTGAATTCATTAAACATGGCAGAAGTGCTGTTGAGGCATCAACTTTTCTTGAAAACGGAACCAATATGTCAATTCGCAAACCATTAGATATGCTTCAAAGTGCAGCTGTAGACCTGCGTCGAAGTGGCGTTACACCAAATGATATCGTTGAGCTATATGTTGATTTCTTCGATAATAACGCCAACACAGCAGATAATTTGCCTAAAATGAGTTTTCACTACCGGGCAGAAGTTGTTTTAACAGGTTTACACAGACGATATTCTGGAGATATGATATTTGTCCGAGAGATAACAAGCGCTTCACAAAAATTTAAGCCAAATATTGCAGTATCCTGTGAAGCGCACTACTTCAACAGAAAGCGGCCTAATGGCATTTGGAATACATTGGATGTCGGCTTAGGATTTCATGCTGCAAATCTTGATTTAGATAATAATGAAGCAATTGAACTTGGGGCTGGCCTTAACGCATCAATATTTAGTGGCTTTCTTCGTGTTGGATATGGTTATAACCTAAGCTTAAAAAATGATCACCAATATATATGGATAGGGTTTGGGCTTTTTGGACTGCTTAATAGGCTGAATGATCTTCGAATGTCTTCTTTTCCGGACAATTTAAGAGGTACATCAAGTTCATCTGCAGGTCAAAATTAGAAGAAGCTTTCAATATATTCAAAATAGAAATATGAAAATAGTCAAAACCGGAGGCGCTATTCATCAGAGCTGCTCAATTTTAGTAATCCATTCATTAAATATTGGACATTTAGCTCGTATTTTTTGTAGCCCTATTTCCTTTGCAATCGTGATCCCTGTCGTTGTCTTTTTAAATCTGTTAGAAAGTGACTCAAGGCGTTTTGATGGAGCACTTATGGGAGAATCATTGATGTTTTCGGGTTCTCCACATTCGTTTAATATATTATCAATTTGTTTTTTACTGACCTGAAGCTTTTCTGCAAGAATGTGTGAATCACTAAAAAGTAAAGCTTCAAATTCATACATTGCAATAAAGGGGATGAATCGCCTGTCTGGTCCATAGTCATCAAATAGTTGACATACTTCATACATCGTTGCGTCATTTACCCGTTGAGCTTTCTGGTAAGTGGACAATGCTCTCTTTTCATCCTGAGGGATATCTCGACCCGGCCATCCTTTCCGTATACCGTAGTAGTCAATAAAAAGCGTAAGAAAAGTGTCTGGTCGTTGTTTGAGATGTCTTTCGATATCATTTTTTGCACGTGAAAATTTTACATCTCCACCTTTTTGTCCCGGTTTTGATAGAATGATTGGTGTTAAGAAAATGTTCTTTGTCGCTAAAAAAGGAGTAATAATGTCCCTGATAAAAATTTGCTCTGTTTGTCCCTCAACAATTGCAACGATTTCAATGATTTTATTATTCATGGGTGACACCCCCGGATATAACATTTTTTGTCCAGAGCTCACCAACTGAATAATTTTCTAACCATATGTTAAAATCTTTCTCAGCTAGTCTTGAAAAAGAAGATTGACCATTTTTCCGATTAACTACAACTATATCTTCAACTGAAAAATTATCAATTAATGTCGGCGATTGAGTCGCAACTATTAGCTGCGTTCTTTTTGATGCGCTTTGAATTAATTCAGCCAAAATGCTGATCGCTGAAGGGTGCAGACCAAGTTCCGGTTCATCTATGATTATGGTTGCAGGTGGTTCAGGTTGAAGAAGTGCCGTGCACAAACAAATGAACCTGATAGAACCATCAGAAAAGTGATATGGTTGCATCGGATAATCTGAACCCTTTTGGCGCCAAGTTAAATTCACCTTCTTTTTTGCTCCAAAAGATTCCGGTTCAAGTTCAAAATCTTCGAAAAAAGAAATCACAAGCCGAATTGCATCAATTATTTCATCATATACATCACTTTTTTGTTTCTTTAATCCTAATAAATATGGAGCAATGTTTGATCCGTCGGGCCGCAGGAATTTACTGTCCTGTATTATTTCTGCATGTCTCATACCTGCGGTGGAACTTGTGTCATGAAAATGGTAAATTTTCCAGGACATTATTGCATCGTAAACTGGTTTACTGTATCTGCTGACACGGGTATTCCCTATTGCTTCCTTCACAAGGAGCGAGTTTTCATCCGGGCTATCTCCGAGTTCCCACCATCCAGTGCTGCCTTTTTCATAAAATCGTGCCTCTTTCGAAATAGTGCATTGCTCATTAACTGTCGGGATGACAGAAAAACGGTATCCCCGTATACCAAAAATCATTTCAAATTCAAGTTCTTTTGTCACTTTTCTTCCGTTGTGAAGGAAGTCGCTGATGCCACCACCATTGCGAATAAATTCTTCAATCGTATTTTTACATACTGCACGTAACAAACGAAAAAAATCGATAAAGTTGCTTTTCCCGGCACCGTTGCTGCCGATCAATACATTGAGATTCGTCAGGTTGAAATCTTCCAATTTCCTGATTGATTTAAATCCTTTAATAGTCAGTTTATCCAGAGAATCACTCATGAATTCTTCCTCCAGCTATATTCTATTCTGTATATTTTTTTAAATTAAATGCCTTACGGTAACTTTTTTATACTTTTTTCCGGCACCAAGCTGTAATGCAGCTATAGATTCCTTATTTTCAGTGCAAGTGCATGCTTATCGATTTTATTGCTCAATTATTTTCTCCGCAAACCGGCACCAGCACGCTCCCGGCCGAAATCATGAGAAGCGCCTTCGATTTTGGAAGGCGCTTTATGTTCGCGAACTGAAAAATTTGTCTTCTTGCTGCGTTGCTGATTATACCAACTTTATGCATTTCAACGTCTTTTCCCGCCAATAGTACGTGGGCAGTTCTTTATTTTTTCCTTCATCATGAAAAAGAAAGGAGTTCGCAATGTCGAGTACTCAAAGTAAAAATTATCCCATACAGTAGAGGAATGCAAGTAGCATATCGTTTGAATACCGAAGTGACGGAGAAAAATCATATATGGAAAACATCGGCTTGAAATAGGAAGGATACTACGGAAACTATGTGACTACAAAAGAGTGGAAATAGTTGAAGCCAAAGCATGTTCAGACCACACTCACCTCTGTTTGTCCATGCCTCCGAAGTATCCGGTATTGCAGATAGTGGGATATCTGAAAGATAAAAGTTTAAGCTCAACAATCCTTCAATGACGCTCTCAGTCCTTCAAGCATCTTTGAGATTTCGAGTAATTGGTCGCTAAGCTGCTTGTAATCCTTCAATGAAATGATAGCAATCTTACTTGCAATAAACGGTATATACCGACACTGACTTCGCATGCTTTTCGCCACACATCGAGGTTCTCAAAACTGCTTTTATCTTTACTCTTTCTACTTTCCACTTTCCTCACCCTACCCCAACCACAGTTTCCTGTCCAGGCTCCGGTACTGAATCGCCTCGGCAACGTGTGCCGCCTGTATCAGTTCCTCTCCCGCAAGGTCGGCAACGGTTCGTGAAACTTTCAGGATCCGGTCATACGCCCGTGCCGAGAGCCCCAGTTTTTCAATTGCGCTACGGAGCAGGTTCTGGCTCGCTTCGTCGAGTTCGCAATGTTTCTTGACATGGCGGGATTCCATGTGAGCGTTGCAGTAGATCTTTGTATCGCCGGCAAAACGCGCTTCCTGCCTGTTCCGGGCGGCGATCACCTCTTCGCGCAGGGAGGCCGAATCGCGCCCCGGTTGTTTCTGTGCAAGTTCCTCGTAGGAGAGCGCCGGAACTTCAACATGGATATCAATGCGATCAAGGAGCGGGCCGGATATTTTTGCCATGTATTTCTGTATCTGGTCCGGTCGGCAGCTGCACTCGTGCCGCTGATCGGTAAAGTACCCGCACGGGCAGGGGTTGAGCGCGACCGCGAGCATGAATCGGGCAGGGTAGGAGAGGGAGACCGCTGCACGGGAGATCGTCACTTTACCGTCTTCGAGTGGTTGACGCAGATTCTCAAGAACATTTTTATTGAATTCCGGCAGTTCATCCAGAAAAAGGACTCCGTGATGGCTCAGGCTCACCTCCCCGGGGCGCGGGTAGGAGCCTCCTCCGATCAGGCCCGCATCGCTGATGGTATGATGCGGCGAGCGGAACGGACGCGTTGCGAGCAGCGGGGTGTCCGGATCAAGCAGTCCGGCAACGGAATGGATTTTGGTGGTCTCAAGCGCTTCATCGAGGGAGAGGTCGGGAAGAATGGTGGGGAAGCGGCGTGCGAGCATTGTTTTTCCGGATCCCGGTGGCCCAACCATTAAAATATTATGCCCTCCCGCGGCAGCCACAAGCAGAGCCCGTTTGATGTGCTCCTGTCCTTTAACGTCTTTGAAATCAATGTGATAGTTTCGCGCCGTATTAAAAAGTGTCTTGAGATCAGTGGTATAGGGTTCCGGTGACGTCTCGCCCTGGAGCAGCTGCAGTGCATCGGTGAGGTTATCCACCGGGTAAATCGAGACCCCTTCGGCAACCGATGCCTCCATGGCGTTTTCCCGTGGAACGATCATCTTCGGGATTCCCATCTCCCGAGCCTTGATCGCCATGGAGAGCACTCCTTTTACCCGTTTGACGGTCCCGTCGAGCGAGAGTTCACCGAGGATCGTGTACCGGTCGATTCCCTCGATCGCAACCTGCGAAGAAGCCATCAGCAGACCGATGGCGATGGGAAGATCGAAGGCGCTTCCCTCTTTTTTAATGTCTGCAGGCGCCATATTGATGGTCACCTTTCGCGACGGAAAGTCGAAGCCGCAGTTTTTAATAGCCGACATTACCCGCTCTCGTGATTCCCGCACGGCACCGTCGGGCAACCCGACAATGGTAAAGCTGGGGAGCATTTCGGAAATGTCCGCCTCTATTTCGATTTCGTACGCGTCGATACCGAGTACCGCCATTGATCTTAGTTTTGCCAGCATAGCCTGTTACTTCCTTGGAAATCGTGGACACCGCTACGGGTGAATCTTATAATAATAATTCCTGAATCAGACAGCTTTCCGACCACTCTGATTGTTACACCGGTGTCAGCGAATTGTCCCTGGTAGAATTTGTTGAAACCGGTGTAGTGAAGCGGTTGTACACAACACGTGCAACATCATGAAGATACGTCGCATCATTAATTGAGGCAACCTTTTTGGAAAAAAACACCCCTTTTCATCGCCGGATCAGATACGGTTATGCGGTCATCAATGTTTTGCAGGAGTGTCAGGTTATTTAATGGATTCAACCGATAAAAAACAGGACGGTGATTTTTCTTTACCGGGGACTGAATCACGGGATGATCTTTTACTGGCACAGAAAATTCAGGCAGCCATGCTGCCCCGGATTTTTCCCTCGTTTGAGGGGCTGGAACTCGGTTCGCTGGTACTGCCCGCAAATAAGCCGGGCGGCGATCTGTTCGATATCCGACGACTTTCCGATGATATGCTCGCGCTGACGATGATGACGGTTCCCGGAAACGGTGTGCGACCCGTCATGATTGCGGCAATGGCGAAAGGTTGTTTCTCCGGCCACCTTCACCCCTCGGTTTCACCCGCTGCGGTTGTTGAACGTGTCAATAATGAACTGGCACTCAATTTCTCCACAAATCTCCGGCTCAGTGCATTCGTGGGGTATCTTGATCTTCATGATAACCTTCTGACTTACTGCAATGCCGGTACGGTTACACCGCTGGTATTCCGCAGAGAGAGCCTGGCGGTTGACTATCTGGTGTCCGGTACCCGTCTGATAGAACCGGTTGATTCCGGCACCGAGGGGTGGGAGGAGCACCGCGTCTACCTTACCCAGGGAGATTGCCTGCTTCTCTACAGCGACGGAGTGCATTGCAGAATGGATACTCCCGGTATCGATACCCGCTCTCGGATAACCGGGATTATTCGACACCAGTTGGCACATGAGGGATGCACTTCGCTGCTTAATGAATTCCGTACAGTTTTTAGTGAGAAGGCCACTCCTCCGGAAGCTGATATTTCGCTGGTATATGCCGAAATTCAGACGCAATCACGAAAAGACCTGCTCATTGAGCGACTTGGTTTTACTCCTGGAGAAATCATCTACCTGCAGTTTCTGAACTACCTGGAGGAGATGGACCAGGTTACCGCCATCCTGCTTGCCGCGATGGACGTTCACGGGTATCCGGACGAGCGGATTCGTAAAATGAAAATCGTACTTACCGAGCTGCTGGTAAATGCGATTATGCACGGAAATAACCGGGATACCGCGAAACGGGTGGTCGTCGGGCATACCATTGACCGTTATCGGATGGTTATTTCAATTCTTGATGAGGGTGCGGGATTCGATCCGAAAACCATTCCAGACCCGACATTACCTGAAAACCTTGAAAAACCGCGCGGAAGAGGTTTATTTATAGTTCGTCATTATGTCGATTCAATCGAATTCAACGAAACGGGTAATCGGGTGACGGTTTCACTGACAGGTGCACACACGGTTTGAAAAGTAACAGGTCGATTTGTTGTATCGGTATCGCCGGATATATGGGTGCTGGAAAATCGGAATGTTCGCGTATTCTCTCGAAAGAGGGATACCGGGTGATTGACGGTGACGGCGAAGCCAAAAAGGTGATGATGGCTGACCACGATATCCGCAGACGGATCGCTGAAACATTCGGCGCGGAAACAGTGGATGAAAACGGAATTGATTTCCGGAGACTTGGTGCTGTTGCTTTCAGCACTCAGGAGCGATTGCGCGAACTCGACACGATTGTCCATCCGGCGCTCCTTCACCATTTACACGGGATGGTGCACGAGCAGGATACTACCCTGATCGCACTGGATGCGGCACTGATTCCTCTCTGGCAGATCGAAGCGTGGTTTGACCTGCTGCTGTGGGTAACGACTTCCTTTGAGATCCGGCTTCAAAGGTTGAAGGCGGCACGACCGGATCTCGCTGAAGCGTCTATCATCAGGAGAATGCAGCAGCAGGAACAGGAGTTTTCCGCTCCTCCGGAAACGAACTGGCGGTATATTGATAACAGCGGCGACCTGCTACTGCTCGGAAAGCGCATCCGGTCGCTGCTTGCCGAATTACAACGTCCGGATATTGCTGTTGTTGGCTGACCGGGGACGGTCAGTTATCCGTTTTTCTCAAAGATAATGCAGGCATTCGTTTCTGATACACCGGTGTAACGAAAGAGAATGAAATGAAAACGGTCCCGGCAGTGATTTGGGCAGCGGTGGTGACAGTGGTTATGGCTATGTCGTGCGGAAAAAAAACTCCACTCCCGCCGGCGCTGGTTTTCGGTTCCGATACACTTCGTACCGAACAACTTGTCCGGTTTGATCCTGTTGCAACCGATGAACCGGTGAAACTCCGAAATGTTGGAGTTCGTCTGATCTGTGCAAGTGGTTTGCCCGAGTCCGGCGCTGATACTCTTGTACCACTTTTTACGGAACGACTGCTTCTGGTTACCGGTGTCGAATGGGGCGAAGAGGGGGCGGCACTGCTTCTTGCCGCATCGAAAAGGCTTTACGAAATGCTGCAACAATCCTGCCCGGAAGTTGACGGGTATATTGATTCGTTGCGTACCAGGCTGCCCGGTATTGTCACCGCTCCATCCGGGGCCGCTCCGTTACCTGCTGTTGTGTGTACCGGTACAGACACGGGAGCCTCCCCCGTGCAACTGCGCACTGCTGACTATCTGCAGAAAGTACTGGGAGTGCAACCGGAATGTGCCGATCTTATAGAGGAGTTTCTTACCGGTCAGGATACAGAACAGACACCGGTAGGGGCTGGTGATGCACGTAAGGTTATCTCCGGTCTGCTGGCCGGCACCGGTCCGCCGGCTGACTCCGCGAACATCCGGAAACAGGTATCCCGCTCATCTGCGGGAGTGACACATCGGGCACCGGCAGAATCTCATGATAATTCCGAGGCGGTTTTACAGTACCGGAACCGTGAATCCATTCGCGATTCCATTCAGAAACATATCCCCGATCTCCGTCAGTTGTACAAAAAAAGTCTCAAGGGGGGGAAATCGTTCGACGGGACGGTGGTGGTCACTATTCGTGTCAATGCCGCCGGTGCGGTGATTCATGCCGCTATCAGGGCGAGTGACATTGATAATAAAGTATTTTTAGATCCGTTCGTTGCGTATGTGCGCACAATACGATTCAAACCGGTTCCCGAAAAACTTGGCGCGATGACCTTCGACTTTCCGTTCGAATTCAACGCTGAAATGTAATGCTTCCCGTAGAAAAACGGATCCTATGCTCAAGCAACACTCCTCTTTTGTCAAACAGTTTATCGCCGGGATTGACTGCGTACTGATTCTGTTCGCCTTCTACCTGGCGAATGTCATCGTATTCGGGGAAGCATTCCTTATTTCCCGCATGTTTGATTACTGGGTCATTCTTGTCGGCTTCATGGGATTTTACCTCTATTTCGCCTGGACCCGTTCACTGTTTTCCATTCTGGATTTCAGCTGGACATACAAACTGATTCGGAGGGTGGGAGCAATCTTTGTCTCGGCGGGGATGCTCGGTGCCGCCATTCTGTACCTGCTGCCCCGGGATCAGAGCAGTCGCTATCTGTACGTTGCGTTCGCCGGCATAGCATTTGTGTTCATCATTGTCGAAAAACTGATGATCAGGCAGGTGATGGTCAGTCTCCGACGCAACAACCGCAATATAACTCCCATGATTCTGGTCGGCCGCGGGCGGATACTCTCGCAGATCTATCAGGAAATCATCTGTCATCCTGAATGGGGGTTGCGGATAAATCAGAAACTGGATCTGAGTATTACTCCGGCGGAATTCGAGGAAGTGTTGAGAAACAGCTATACCGAGGAGGTCTGTTTCTGTATTCCCCGGAAGGTGACAACCGGTAATTTCAGCATTGATCCGTATCTGCGGATCTGTGAAGAGATGGGGCGTCCGGCACGGGTGTTTCTGAATATTTCCGGTGCCACGACCTTCGCACGCTGGGAGTATCACCGGTTCATGGATCGGCCCACGCTCATTTCACATACGGTGGAACTTGATCCCGATCAGGTGATATTCAAACGTTTTTTTGATATTCTCGGTGGTCTGGTGGGGCTGGCGATTCTTGTCACACTGTACCCACTGCTTGCCGTTGCCATCAAAGTTACCTCCCGCGGTCCGGTTCTCTTCAAGCAGGTACGTGTCGGGAAAAACGGAAAACGGTTCGTGATTTACAAGTTTCGCTCAATGACGGTCGATGCCGAACTGCGTAAAAAGGAACTGTTGGCCAGTAATGAACTTGACGGGGCGGTGTTTAAAATGAAAAATGATCCCCGTGTGACACCGATCGGTCGTTTCATGCGTAAATTCAGTCTTGACGAATTTCCCCAGATGATCAATGTGCTGAAAGGAGAAATGTCACTGGTGGGGACCAGGCCTCCCACCCCCGACGAGGTGGCCAATTATCAGAAATGGCATTATCGGCGGATCAGTATTCGTCCGGGGCTTACCGGATTGTGGCAGGTAAGCGGCAGAAACCAGATTAAAACCTTTGATGATATCGTGAAACTTGATCTCACCTACATAGATAACTGGAGTATATGGATTGATCTTAAAATCATTCTTAAAACGTTTCTGGTACTTTTTCAGCGGGATACGGCGTTCTGATTTTTTTCTCCCGGTGCTGATCTGTTTTTTGATGTCCGGTGGATACCGAGGACTTCATGCCGCAATGCCGCTTGAAAACTGGCGGCTGCCGTTCTATCGTATTGCAGCTGATTTTGAAAAGGCGGAAGGCTCACCAAGTCGCATGTTCTGGGATGAAATTGACAGCGCGACACTCTTTGATCCGTCGCTCTGGAGTTCCTGCAGCCGCGACAGCGGCAATTACTGGCGGTTTGAGCCGAATATCGCCGGAGAGTTGCACTATACGTCAGGTTCGAGACCGTATGAACTCCATACCGATCTGTTTCACGAGGCCCGTTTCCGCTCCATTACCGTGCGGCAGATGGTTGATGTCGATACCCGCTACGATGACGATCCGTTCTACCCGGCTCATTCAGACCGTTTCGCACGGGGGGTGGTGGAAGAGGCGCTGCTGCAGGCGAACTGGAAGTATGGTTTTTTCCGTATCGGGCGACAGAAACGCAACTGGGGGCCTTTTCCCGATCGGAGTCTTCTCCTTTCGTCAAATCCGTATGCCTATGATGCTATTGAATGGCAGATTGCCGGAGGCATTCTCGAATACCGGCACCTGTTTGCACCGTTCACCTGGAGGAGCTCCCGCCGGGATGTTGATGGCGGCGGATCGATCGGACGGTATCTGACGGCGCATTCACTCAATATCATTCTGGGTAAATGGGTGACGATAGGTCTCAGCGAGACCGTACTCTTCACGCGGTCCGAAGGCTTTCCGGATCTGCAGTACATCAACCCGTTCTCGCTGTATTCGGTTGTCAATATGAATCAGGAGGGCAACGGTAATCTGATGCTCGGTTTGCAGTGGAATATTCACCCCTTTACCGATGCGGTTTCACTCCGCGGTCAGCTGGTGCTTGATGATTTTCAGGTGGATGATGATAAAGTAACCGATCAGGAACCGACCCACTGGGGCATTGATGCGGGGATCTACTGGCACAATCCGGTGCGGATTTCCGCTACGGAAACACTGCTTAAATTTGAGGCCGCCTACCTGTCGGAGTGGTTGTACACCGTTCCCGACCGCAATGCGGAAATCGGAGAACGGTACAGCTACGGAGGAAAAAGTCTGGGGTATTCGTTCAACGACGGGATCTCCTTGCGGCTTGAAGGGGTTGCCGTCATTAACAACTACGGTGCCGCACATATAGCTATTACCTACAATGAACGGGGGGGTAACACCGAACTGAGCAGGTGGAACGATAAAACGCATATTTCGGGATTGCCGTTTTCGGAGCAGCGTCCTGCCGAGCAACGGTTCGCGGTCGGCGTGGGAGGTGTATATTATTTTAAGGATCTGATGGGGTGTTCCCTGTACGCTGAACCCGGGTGGCTTAAAAACAAAGATAACCTTGCCACCGGTTCCTGGAAATTTGATCCCCGGGTTTCAATGGAACTGAGCTTGCACTACAGTAACCTTTTTGTCAGACTGCCGTAAATTATGCCGGTTTCCATCGTAAAAACAAGTAAGAGAAACTCCAACTCTCCACTTACCCTGTCAGGATCGGCACGATCGGTTCTGGGGAAAATTATCGGACAGTTGAAAACACTTGAAACGCTTGCTGTTTCATCACCACTCGACGATTTGTTCCTTGGCCATTGGCGGATGATACTTGCTGATATTGACACATTTCAGCAGCAGATGATAGCCGGTTCCGATTATTCGGTTACCTGCACACGTGGATGCGCGACCTGCTGTTATCACTGGGTGGAAGATGTCAACAGTTTCGAAGCTGAAATAATCGCCGAGAAGATCAGGAGGACGTTTCCGCACCGGGTCGACGAGCTTCTCCGGAGCTGCAGAGGTGACTGCAACGAACTGGAACGTCTCGATGCGTTGGTACAGAACCGGCTGGAGGAACACGACGTGCGGCAGAGTTCCGAGCCGGCCATTGATCCGGTCGATCTGCTCCTGCATGTATTCTACCGGCTGAGACGTCCCTGTCCGCTCCTCGATGCGGAGGGGTGCTGCATGGTGTACGACGAGCGGCCGCTTACCTGCCGTATGTATCTGAGTTTCTCTGATCCGATCAGATGTGACCCCGAATATATCACCACTTCTTCTACGTCAACCTGTCTGGTTGATCTCTCCGAGAGTGCCAACACGATTCTTGATCGTCTGCATTTCACGCATATGCGGTTCGAGGGGGATACCGGGTTGCGTTCCCTGCTGGCACGTTACCTTGAATAACAGGTGAATTTCCTTTTTGTCAGGATACTTCCATCGCGATGACGGTAAGGTCATCATGGTAGGGGGCTCCCGCCGTGAAGCTTTTTACATCCTTGAGGATGGCATTCAGTGTCGCTTCCGGAGAGGTTTCCGAGGGTTTGGTCTCAAGGATCCCGTGAAGCCTGTTGAGACCATAGGTGTTTTTCTGCTGATTGAATGCTTCGGTGAGTCCATCGGTGTAGATGATATACCGTTCACCCTTGAGCAGGGGTATGGTGGCTTCGGTGACGGTGCCCTCGAAAGCGGCCCGGTCGGAAAGAATGCCAAGGGCAATACCGTCTGAATCAATCGTTTCCACCCGGTGTTCATCCGGGGTGATTCTGATCAGTCGCGGGTGCCCCGCCCGGGCATAGGACATGAGTGATCCGTCGGGACGGATAATGAGACAAATCGCCGTGACGAACGAGCGGTCGTCAAGGTTGGTCTGCATGGAATCGTTGACTGCGCACAGCAGCTCTTTCGCCGAGGTCTGGGATCGGGCTTCCACCCGGAATGCACTCCGTAGAATTGTCATCAGCAGTGCCGCAGGTACTCCTTTGCCGCACACATCGGCAATGACCACCACCCAGCACCCCGCATCATTTTTGAAGTAGTCGAGGTAATCGCCACCCACCTCGTAGGCGGGGGAATAGAGCCCCTTGAGATTGATCCGCGGAATTTCCGGTTTGTCATTCGGGGTCAGACGCTGCTGTATTGAGCGTGCCGCCTGCAACTCTCCTTCAAGATGCGCTTTTTCATCGAGTTCAAGATAGTAAAGGGCATTGCTCATACAGACAGCGGCCTGCGCAGCCAGTGTCAGAATAACATTGCGTTCTTCGTCGAGCAGCCGGACAATACTGATATCTGAAAACAGCAGAAGAATACCGACGGAGCGGTTGTCGGCCAGGAGTGGAATGGCGATACAGCCGGGATAATCACCCAGATCATTCCATGGTGTTTCCTTCGGCAGCTTTGTTTCCCAGTCGTGAATTACCTGCGGGGAGGTAATCCCGGTCAGGTGGAGCTGAGGGATCGCCTCTTCAATCGCATTCTTGAATGCGGGATCCGCCAGAGCCCCGGTTGCGCCCACCCTGGTATACCGGTTATCGTTGAACTGAAGGATCATCGCGGTTGAGACATTGAGTCTGAAGGTGAAGGATTCCAGTATCGCTGTCCCGAGTTCGGTAATGCTCACATGCTGGGCCATCTCGTACGAGGCGGCGGTCAGAAAATCAAGTTGCTTGATTCGGCGCTCAAGTGCCTCGTTGGCTGATTGCAGCTCCTTGGTACGTTCTCTGACCCGTTCTTCAAGCTCATCCTTGGCTTTCTGCAACTCGTTTTCATACTGTTTGATCTGTGTTATATCACGTGATATACCGAATGTACCGGTGACAGAACCGTTTTTATCACGAATGGGCATTTTTGAGGTAAATACCCACTTCTCCGGCATACCGGGAGCTGTTTCGCGTTCAATGATGCCGAGAATCGGCTCACCGGTTGCCATGATGCGTTTCTCGTCATCGTAGGCTTCCTGTGCATGTTCAATCGGGAAAACGTCGAAATCGGATTTACCGATTGCCTCTTCCGGTGTAGAGAATATCTGCATTGCCGGGTGACCTCTGCTGACGCGGAGATAGCGGCTGTCGAGGTCCTTGAAATAAATCGCATCCCTGCTGTGATCGAGAAGAAGGTGCAACCAGTCGCGTTCCTGCTCCAGACTCTTGAGGAGTGTTTCGAGGCCCGGTTTGTTGGGACGATCGGTGTTCGGATTATTCGAAGCCGGAGACTTCATGGCATCGTCTGATTGCTGATTATTATCCTGGGGATTCTGATGATTCATGGTATTCTCGACTTCAATAATAAATAAGCAACAATAAAGCGTTTGAAAGGCAGGATCAAAAAATTAATTGTACCGGGAAAAGGATAAAAAGACAATGTAATTCTAACAACCGGCCAACCGATTAAGCTTTTCTGATAGTTGAAAAGTCCTGTCATGTGCTCATGGCAGAGATGTACCTCATCAAAGAGTAAATAATATACTTCCGGTTGTTCGTCAAGACAAAATGCCGGATCAGGGATAGTTATCCACTCGTCTCAGGTTCTTCCATTTCCTCCTCTTCCAGCGAAAGCTCCTGAATCTGTTTCCGGAAGGTTGCCGGATCCGTATGGAACTGATGTGCAAAGGGAGTAAAAACGGCTTCCTCGTTTTCAAAACCGCACTTTTTCGCAATATCCGCAAGCGAGAGGTCAAAATTCCAGAGCAATTTCTTTACGCTGTTGATCCGTTGAAATGCGAGATATTGATCAAACGTACACTCCAGCTCCTGCAGCAGCACTGTCGCAATAGCCTCGGTACTCAAGTCGGTTGTCTGTGCCACGCTCTTTGCTGTGAGGGAGGTATCGCCCAACCGTTCGAGAATGCACCCGGTGATGGTGCGCAACTCCTCTGATCCACCCCGATGCTCATCACGCTCGAAACGTTCATTGTTGAAAAGATGGCGCAGCAGCAGGAACACGATAACCGCGCAGATCAGTCCGATGAGTATGCCGCTCGCTACCATAATGATTTTAAGCGGCAGCATGGCCTGACGGAGAATGATTGTTCCCCAGTGGCCGGGGTTGTATCGGGTATACTCACTGTTGCCGGCCCACGAAGTGAACGGGACGGGACCGGCGGAACTTTTGACGGTAACATCGGCACCGAACCGCATGTGCGGGAATTCCTCGTCGGAGAGCGCGAAAAAGGGTATCGCCGCCTCGATGGTATAGCCCGTTGACTCTGTTTTCACTCTCCAGACAAGCCCTTCGTTGAGCAGCGAAACGATACTGTCACACTGCATATACAACGATCCGGTATCGCACGCGACAATACAGAAACTTCTGCTCTGCGGCCCGAACCGGATACTCCGGTGCCGTTCATCGGTAAAGGTGCCGCGGGTGAGCATAGGGTCCAGGTGTACTTCAATGAAATCTGACGGGGAGATCGTCGGGGTCCTGATCCGGGCGGCAAAGTAGAGAAACGCGCTGGTCCACCGGAAAGCGAACCGTCCGACGGAGCCGATTGCCGCCATACGGGTGCGTTTCCATTCGCCGAGGTTCCCGTCAACAATAACGGTGTCGGGAGGGGTGATCTGTCGGCAATAGTTTTTTTTGCGGCTTTTTTTTCCATGCCGGTCAATCACCCACTGGTGTGGAAGTGGTTTGGAGGTAATGATTTTACCGGAGGGGTGAAACAACCGGTAGCCGAACTGCAGATGAATCTGATCCTGATCCGGCAGATCCGGGAAATTCCATTCCACGGAGTAGGGTGGACGGTGCAGTCTGGCGAGGGTATCGACTTTATCGAACGAATGGTGTACGAAAATGATTACTGAATCGACCGGGCACTTCGGGAGAATCTGAACGGTTGTTTTTCCTCCGGTCAGTGGTGTCCGGAGTGGCGGGCTGATAAACCGTGCGCTATCGAGGGTGGTGATATACATTGAGTCGGTTTTGACGGTATCGCGAGGGCGGGTGAGGTGCTGGAACCGGGGCATTGTTTTCGGTGGCTCCGCCGGGGCAACAATCTGAAGCAGGAAAATGAGTGGAAGGAGGTTGCAGTACCGATGCACGGGTGGTTCCCTTTCAGGCTGCCGGCGGGAAGGAGTGTTCTACTATAAAGATACAACGTTGCTGCCGGGTAAAAAATTACAACGTGGTAGGGAGGATGTAGGAGGAGGGTCTAGCCTTGAAAAAAGGGAGATGGTTTCGGGTGTAAATGACTCGCAGTCATCCCGTTGGAGAAATGAAATGGAGCAATGAACTCCGTTCATGGTGAGCTGCGTTTACCCTGTCTCCCATCCGCAGCAGCTACCTGCCTTCGCCGAAGCCCGTCCTCCATAGCATTGCGGAGGGTGGACGGCTTCGCGCAGGCAGACTGCGGAGGATAGACGTATAAAACTTCGGGAGGCGGGAGGAGGACGGGAGCGAAGTCGAAGAGAATCATGAACTCGTTTTCACGTCCGCATTTCGCATTTCATTCGCGCGCTGTCTTCTTTATTTTGTTAATTGTCATCTAAGGTTTCAAGGCCATCTTTATCTAAGTGGTGTGTGTCACCCCAAACTTCAAGGTTCCATTCCATTTTATCAGATATCGAGAAAATATTTATACTGCCATTAAAAAGTGAGAAAGATCTTTTCTGGCTTAATGGCAAATTTAATGCCTTATAAACCATACTCATCAAAACTCCTCCATGCGAAACGATTAGAATGGTTTTATTCAAATTATGTGAGGCTATATCTTCAATACAATTTATAGCTCTTTCATATCTTTGTTTTATTGATTCTCCATCTGGTAAAACATACTCGGGATCATTTTTATTAAATCGCATCCAGTCCTCCGGATACATATTCTTAAATTCATTTTTTGTAAGGCCTTGAAGACTTCCTAAATTTCTTTCCCTTAATCTATAATCAATAATAAAATCTTTTCCAATAAAACATGAAATAATGTTGGACGTTTCAATTGCACGTCCCAAATCACTTGTATAAAAGTTATCAAATTTGTTTTTTTGCAAACCATTACCAATTGCTTTAGCCTGTAATTTACCAAGATTTGTTAGATTGCTATTGAGATGTCCTTGCTGTTTTCCAATTTTGTTCCATTCAGTTTCACCATGTCGTACAGCAAATATTTTGGTCCTAATTTTCATAAAATTGTCTTTACTGTTCTATTGTCTTTCTGCGCGTGTCTTTTTTTGTTTTTGTAGTAGAGCCTGAACCCGGTGGCGTGCAACGTTTTTGCCGAGATATGCTGTTTGTGAAGTGCAGCGGAACCAATAGCATATCTGACATGTTGTTTGTTGGTTACTTGGCTATGACCTCCGCAGGTTCAGGAATCGGCATTGCTGTGTTTCGTGAATAGATTGTCCTAAACATTTTTTCCTGTGCTGCTGCATCTATAGTATTCAGATATCCGACCAATGGTAAAAGAGAACTGTCAATTCTTTCCTGGTAGCCCAAGCTTTCGAACCGGTCAAGATTCTTCCTCAGATTTTCAATATTCGGATAATTCTTCTGTTTTCCAAATGTACCGTATGCTTTTTTATGCACTTTGTTGTTTGTAATGGATTCGGCAAGTTCTCTGCAGATGCGAAGGTACGCATTACCATTCTGATGTGAGAATGTAATTGGATTAGCCATGAAGGAGAACATGCAGGCTAAATCGAATCCTCTGATATTGGAGTATAGGAATTGAAGTAGGTAGGCATAGAATTCTGCATCGACGTGATACTTAAAAGTAGGCGCCTCAGAAGCCTCCGTAACACCATTGACAAAGGTGCCGCCATGACCGACAACCTCATGCATGAGAAGGGACCTTCTGGTCTCTGCCTTCCATTCAGGGTATCCAAGCGCTTTGTCCGGTTTAGCCAGTTTATCAACAGCCTCCACGAACTTTCTGCCTTGGGCTGAAGTTAGCGAGGAGTGAAGAGACATCATCTCCCTGTAAGCGCTTTGTGAAATCATCCCATTATCCAAATACGACTTAATAGTCGTATCGCAGACAAACAAGTCAAGCAAAGGGAACCTTGCTTTCCCCTCGAAATATTGGACAAAATCATCCCATGAGTGCAGTTGGTTGTCAGGGAAGATGAAGACCTGCTTTTTGTAGTAGTATCCCGGGACTGCTATGCCATGGCTCAGATTGTCAATACACTTTAGCGATAAAACTGCCATGTCGAGAGTGTCTGCAGCAATTTTGACGGGATATCTGAAGTCTTCAAGGACCCGGAATGCATTAACCAGCACAGCGTCCTTCCTCCCGACAAAAAAGTTGCCAGTCAAATGCAGCCCTTCAGATTTCAAGAAGGTTCCATTGGCAACAGACAATACATCAAGAATGGCGTCTCGGTTCTTGCTGATATCCGACAGCAGTTCTGTAAGCGTATCGAGCATGCTCTGAATGGGTTGAATGTTTTGAGGGAGGTCTTTGATAGCTTCTCTAACCACAGGCAGAACCCGGGCAAGATTCTGACGTTGGTAGCTTGCGGTGACAAGCCAGTCAACATAGTATGCCTCAAAGAAATACTGAACAACATACTCCGATGATACGGATTCGCAGAATTCATCAACGACTCCGAGATAGTCGCGAAAGAACTGGTCCGAGTTGCTCACCGTTGCTTCACGGTATTTCTTCAGCTCATGGAAGACATACCAGTTGAAGTCGTACAGATGCTGTAATTCCGGCCGATCAACGTTTGCGCTTTTACCTCCGTATCTTGACCGGATAATATCCCAGTATTCTCCCTCCATTGTCATGATATATTGTTGATTATTGGCAGCAACATCTCGAACGAAGTACCTGGTTGTCATGAGAACTTCTTTAGTCGGGTATGATTCTTCCATCTCTTTCTTCCATCTCTTCAGTGCAGCAGCCTTCCTCGACAGATGGAAGCTCGAAGCGAATACAGATGGTGCACAGAAAAGCCCGAGAAGCAGTGCCAGCAGAACTCTAATAGAAACTGCAATCTTTTTATCAGAATAAATCATTGGAATTCCCGTAAGTCTGGTAATATTAAATGACAAGTGATTTGCAATAATGTCGCGCAACACCTGTAGTGCAGCAGTAATGTGCAGCGGAGCGAAGCTTTGTAGATGTACTTCCGGTTGCCGCTGTTGTTATAGGCTGTATGGCCAACTGTATTTTTGTTTTTATTCGCGCGACCAGTAATCTTTATTGTTTTGGATTATTTGTAATAGTAAATTAACTGTTCGTATCAATCATAAAAATAACTTCACAATTACAACTATCGATTGAGCCTGAATGTTAATTGGCTCCATAAATGATTCCATTATTGCTTTTTCGTTAAAACACGCACAATAAGCTTTGAATCCGTCTTCCTCAAACCTATTAATGCTATCTAATGTACTCGTATTTTTATTCCCAACAGAGCGGTAATTATTTAGCGCAGTATTCCTTTTCTTATTGTAATTCTCCCATATAGCCTTGCATTCATTGATTTGATGGATCGGATGTTTTATTTCAGCTGAAAAAATGTATACCTTGTCATCTTTTTCAATAAAAACAAATAAATTGTTGGGCAAAAAAGACCAATCATCGATATCTTCTAAATCCACAATTTATCCTATTTTTAAAGAAAGGGTATTTCCGCCCATGACGGGCGGCGATTATATGTGCCAAATAAAGAAACTGTTTCCGCAAACTTCTCCCGTGACGCACTAAAGTGCGTCACGGGAGAATAAATTACATCAAGTACGAACTAAAGTTCGTACTTGACAATTTTCCCGGTCAGGTTACGTGAGTGGAGATCTTTTCTGAATTTCCGTGCCCAAGCAAAGGGCCAGTCAGTCGTTTCCGGTTTCCAGCAATGGTAATCAGGAATAAAATCCATTTCGTGTACAGCAGGTGTCTCAAGCACAAATACCTCCTTTGCGGCAATTTCATAAAACGATGCAACTTGAGCGGATATGAAGCGGAATCCGTACTTTTATATAAATAATGGAATTCAGTGAATGCAAATCCGGCGGAGCGGAACGATAGGCTCTATTTATAGGAATAAATGGTATTGGAATCGGCATGTAAAATCAATGCCCGGTTCCAGGCTCATGAAGGATACCCCCTTTCCCTCGTGGCGCCAGGCTTCAGTAGTCTCCGGTTTGCTTCGGGGTTGATTTTTCACCGATTTGTCCGTTTCGTTTTGCGTAGATATCCGGATACTGTTCCCTGAAGCAGTCATCACACATACCATGGGAGAATTTTGCATCGGTATGCATGGAGAGGTAGGTTTCAAGCTGATTCCAGTACCCGTGGTCATCGCGGATTTTTTTGCAGACCGAGCAGATAGGCAGGAGCCCTCTGAGGGTGCGGATGTTTTCAAGTGCTTCCATCAGTTCCGTCTGATGCTTTTCAAGGGTGGTGCAAAAATACCAGCGCAGCGCTTCAAAGCCGATTGATAGACCGGTAAAAATGAAGAACAGCACACCGAACACAATTCTTGTTTCAAGCTGATACGAATAGGTTCCCAGTGTCTGCGGAAAGGTGAACGTTGCAAAACAAACCAGAAGGATGCAGGCGAACCAGAGCAGACCTTCGGGAAATCCCACAATAAAAAAGACGATGGCAGGGTAGGTGAGTGCCCACATGAGTGAGTTGTCGCCGTTCGGACCGATAACGATATTATACGCCAGAAGAATCGTGACGGCGAATGTCATCAGCCGGTAAATCCATGTTCCGTTACGGATTTTAAGCAGGAATCCCAGCGATATGCTGAATACAAGCAGGGTTCCACCATCCATTACAAGACCGAGCCGGTGAGGCTGGAGAATATCCTGAATCACGAACACCACCAGAATAGGAATCAGCAGGAGTGCTGACCCGATCACCAGAACCCGTTTGCGTTTCTCCTTATTACTGCCTAAAGGGGAAATCAGACGATGGAGTGGCTGCAGCAGGGCAGTGAGTGAAAGATAAAACCGGTCGCCTTGAACGTTTTGCACGATGTCCCTTCGGGTGAAATGTGGGAGAATCGCATCGTTGTTTACCGGCATGTCAGGTTTTCGGGGTTGTGGCCGAGCTGCTGTTCGACAGGAAGCCTGTGTCGGTAGTGGTAAGTATACCATTGAATACTGAGGGTCGGCGAATATTTCCGTCGGACATATTCTGTTCGCGTGTGTTGAACCCGGAGGCATTTTCCGTTTTCCGGGGTACTGCAGTGGACGATTGTATTGCATTGCTTTTCGGGCAGGAATGATTTTCCTGAAGGAAACGATGAAACAGTTGGTAGCCTCAGATAAATTGCTCCGTCCTGGAAAGAGATTCCGAATCCTTGTTTACACTCTCAAATAACGCTCTTGCCCTCTCGATCCTCGACCCTCGTACCGACACGGCGCACCTCGGCTCACGCTACTGTACCGGTGGATATATCTGGCAGATTGAGGACAGGCGCAGGGGGGCGCTGTTGACCGGTCCGCAATTCCCTTCACCTGCTCCGCTGCCGTTTCACGGGCAGGGAGCACCGGAAGCCTTTGTATCGCCACTCGGAAACGATGACGTTGCCGTCGGGGAAACCGTAACGGTGATCGGGGTGGGAGCAGTGCTTCGTACCAGCGCTGGCCACCCGTTTCATGTGCGCGACAATCCGACCGTGGTGCGCTTCTGCAACTGGACCGTTGAAGAAGGTACGGGATATATTCGAATGACAACTGAACAATGTTCCGGTAGTCATTCCCTGACCCTGATGCGGACCGTCACCCTTGACGGACGAACCGTCACCTCACAGACCGACCTCTGCAATACGTCATCTATTGATTTTTCGCTTTCATGGTTTCCGCACCCGTTTTTTCCACCAGCACCCGACAGCCGCTGTTGCCGATTCGGATTCGAATGGAGTCTCCCCGACAATGCCGGATATATCAGAGATGAACAGGGCGTGCTTTGTTTGAAACAGGAGTATCCCTGGGAAAAGGGGCTGTTTCAGCAGCTTGGAATACCGTCCGGTGTGGAACTTGACGCAGAGATCACGCACCCCGCAGTGGGAACCGTTCGGGTGACTACCGATTATCCTCTTGCTTCACTTCCGGTGTGGGCGAACAAGGGCACGTTTTCTCCGGAGGCGTATCTGGGTCGGGTGGTTGCTTCGGGTGGGAAATGCCGGTGGAAAATCGAATACCGGTTTTAATGTTTAAGAGAACCCTGCAGATAAAATCTGCAGTTTGAAAACTTCAGATTTAACGATGGAGGCATTGCAGTTCAGTATGCTGGATACAATCTGGTCGTCATTAACAGCACCGGCGATGTTAGCCGGTGCTGTTTCCACTTGCCATGCACTAAGTGTATATGCCAGCAAACCCAGGAATGAGATGAATTCTGATCATTAAATGAACCCATAGATGACCGGCTGGTACCTTCAGGGTACGTTACGTATCCTCCACTCCACCAACCATTTGTCCATAGCCTTATATGACTGTTGGTTTGTTCTCCCCATGAGGGACCTTTACGGACTCTGATGCTGCTGATTCGGTCATGGAAATTGAAGTCCGTGTAGTACTCATCCCCTATAATGTTGAGTGCGTTTACGTCTGTGTAAAGGACAACTATGTGTGGTCCAGAAAAACTGACATCTCTGTATAATCTCGAAACCAGATAAAATTTGTTGACAGGTTCAACGAACTCAGGGTTTACCGGTGGCTGTAAGAAACGGGATTGAACTGATACAGTACGGGGTTGTTTACTCGCATAAAAAGATGTATTTTGAAATATTCTTAAAGAGTGCGGTACAAATCTTCGTAGCTCGACTCCGGGGTAGTACTTTTTAATAGATTGTGATACTAATGATTGCCACAAAAAAAATGCCGGTTCAGTTTCAAAAATGGAATAAAAAATGGAAAGCTCCTAACGGTATTGCTTCTCCACTAGGTAGAATGTTTCCACGTAAATTTCGTCCCTTAGTAAATGGTTTTTTTTGCATTCAGCGTAATAACTCCATTCGGCAATTTGAATATCCGTGGGCATTCAATATTTCAGGAATCAGCAAGGGAATGGCTGTAATTGATATTGGAGGAGGGCTTGGTGGGTTTCAATTTGTGCTGGATAAATGTGGTTGTAATGTTACAAACATCGATCCCGGTCCATCGCAAACACAAAGTAAGTGGCTTTGTAACAAAACGACCATGAAGCATCTGAATAATCTCTTTCATACAAAAGTCAATCTTATGAACGTTACCCTTAATGAAGCGATACTTCCTCCTGAATCATATGATAGAGCTTTTTCAATTAGTGTTATGGAACATTTTAATGAAAATGATATCCAGACGGGAATGAATCGGGTGTTTGATGCATTAAAACCAGATGGGTTATTTATACTCACTGTTGATCTTTTTCTTGATATCTATCCATTCACAAAAAAACAAACAAATATTCACGGTAAAAATATGGATATAAGATCAATGATTGAAGATAGCAAATTTACACTTGTCGAGGGAAATCCGTCACAACTTTATGGATATACCAAGTTTAATACTGATTCCATTCTAAGCTCTTTAGCCGAGCTGTTATATGGGAGCGCTTATCCGGCTCTTTCTCAGTGTTTTGTTTTAAAAAAGAAGGTTACTTAAGGTTTGAATCAAGTTACTGTCATAAACTGAAACGATCTGATTACTCTGTATAGTAGTTATACTAATTACCCTGACTTTCTATACCAGACTTATTTTAGATTCCTTTTCAGTTGATTCTCCTGCGTAACCGTATCTGTATACATTTTTTTACCTTAAAAATACAAAACCACTGTTGTTCATATACTATCGGAGCGTATCGTAATTCACCCGGACAGCAGATCCACAATATGCTCCCGCACCCGTCCGGTGAACACCGCCAGTGCCTTGAAGGGCCTTCTCCAGACAATCCCTCCCCGTGCTTCCCGTGTTTTGACATACGCCACAATATCGGGAAAGTACTCCAATGCCAGCAAGCCCGCGAGGAGGGTATCGGCATGACGGGGAAAAAGGCGGCGGAGTCCGGCAAAAAGCAGCTGGTTACAACGAAATCTCTGGAGTAGCAGGCCGGTTTCGAGCCAGGTCCAGAGCCGCAGCGACTGAGCTGTGGTATCGGAAAACCCCTCGTAAGTGATAAAAGGAATAAACGGAACCCTGGTACCATAGGAGAAAAAGAGATACACCAGGGCGACAAAGAGAAACAGTGGCCACAGTTTGAGGGGGTGAATGAGGACCGATGGCTTACGTCCGAGAAGAAAAAATGCAGTGATGGTCAATCCCGCGGCAATCGTACCGAGTAAACGGAAATCTCCGGTAAAAACCAGTGCCACCGATCCACCGAGCAGGAGCAGGTTCACCGGGGTGAAACGGTGATCAACAAGGTGGTTCGATGGCGACGGTTCTTTGTGCAATGCGGTTGCAGGCGGTTCATGCACCAGCACGCCCCAGAGAACCGGAACCATGCTGCCGATCAGTCCGCCAAAGAGAAGCGCCGCAATCCCCATGAACGGCAACTGATACCAAATGGCGCTGTTGCGGGTCAGGAGGAAGTACACGGTGATTAGTTGGGCCGCATTGTGTGCGAACGCTCCACCAACGGCAAGACCGAGTGTTCCGAGCATTCCCCGCCTGCCGAGCAGCTGCCAGAGAACTCCCATTACAACGGTTGCGCAAACACCGCCGCCAACGGCGAGCGACATTGTAATCAGCGAAAATCCGAAATAGAACGATGATATCCAGACCCGCAGGAGGGTGTACAGCAGCGCATCCGTCATTCCATAGCGGATAATCCAGAGTATCGTGATACTGTTGGCCAGACCCGGTTTGAGCCAGGGGAGCACCGGAATCCGGGGAATGAACAGTTCTAGTGTATTGAGTGCAACCGCAATCAGGAGCCAGACGGTCCGCTGTGCGACATCACTGCTTGATTCGTGCTGATTATCGTACGATTGCATCCAGGGTATCATTTCCTGAGGATGTTATCATGATGAGAATGTGGTTGGGAGCACAGACGATCTGTGAGCTCGGGTTGCGGATACTGCCGCTTTTTCTGCATATCCCGTGCGGGCAGTCGGCACGGGTAACCGACACCGCTCCGTCGTGAATGGTGATTTCCATCGGGCCATGTACCCCGGTAACCGGTATTGTCCGATCCGTATTGAGCGGATAGGTGGCAACCGGTCGGTTATCCCTGAAAATGGTCACACTCCCGGCTTTCATGGAGGAAATTGCGGGAAAAGTGACAACAGTGACCATACCGACAATCAGGAGGATAAACAGATCCGCAACCCCTGTCCGGCGGGGAGGAGTAGTGAGTTCAGGGTTGTTTTGTCGGTTCGTTCGTGATATACTGAACATACTTGTTTTTCTGAATTAATCCGGAAGGTGATTGTTGTGCCGCCGAGGAATAAAGGGGTCGCTCCATCCCGAAAAGATATTCAAGATTTTGATCCGTGGCTGCTTATCAGCAGAATTCTGCTCGATGTGACCGCACTGTATGTGCTGTACCTGTATCTCCACCTGCACTGGAAGCTCTTTTGATACCGGTCCCTCTATGCCACTTTATTCCCTCTGATTACTGAATGGCTGACTTATTAATTGTCTCATAGTAATTTGCACTGCTGTTACTTTAATCTCGGACTCCGACTCCGAACGGACAAAAATCAGTGCCGACTATTATGAGACGGTTAATACTTTCGGAATGTCACTGCCGTTTAATGAGCGTCTTTTATTCCGGTTGTTTTCGCCCCCGTCCGTCAAAGCTCTTGAATCCTATCGCTTCTGCACGATGGCCTTCGCATAAAACCGGTTGCCCGTTCTTGCCAGGCCGATATACATCACCGCGTCCGGCAGGTTCCAGCTGGTGACAATTGATAATCTTCCGGGAACAATATCAAATTGTCCCACACGGTAAATATGGTCGGGCGCGTTGCCGGTCTTCGATTCCATTTGTGCTGAAAGGTACTCCACCATCGGTCGGGCACCCGTATTCAGTGAGTCAAAAGCGACCGTTGGAGACTCGAGTTCGTAACACCAGTAACGGTTGTCGGTAGTGAAATGAAATGCCGCGGTAAACCGGTGGACGCCGAGCGGAAAATTATCACATCGGTAGACCGGATTGTCGGTGATGAGCGGTGGCAGTGCATTGCGCTTTGCGATAGTGATGAAACTTGTGCGTGACAGGCCGAAGGGTATGCCTTTGAGGTCGTAGCTGTTGCGGGTTGTTTGTTCAAGTTCGCGAACCAGGGCGAGCGAATCGCGGTGTTCCCTGACGGCCAGTTCCCGCTCTCGGGCAAGAAGTTGCGCTGATTCCCTCGCCTGTACCTGACTGCGCTGATACCATTGAATGATTTCGCAGGGGCGGGCATCAGACGGATTGATACCGGTTTCCCGGGAAAACGTACGGACTATTCCCGGATAGGCGGTGTCGGTGCAGAACTGGTCGATGGTTTTTTTCCATCGGAGAAGGTCGTCAAGCGGTCTGACCGATGAGTCGGCGGTGCAGAGACGGTAGTCGTTGCGGAGTGAAAGTTCCAGACTGTCAAAAAATTGTTGCCGTACACTGTCAATTTCGGCAAATGATGCTGCATACAGCAGAGATAGAACCAGAACGATACGGTGCCACTTGACACTTCGGTTTTTATTTACTGTTTTGTAAGAATTGGCAGGAATGGTTTGGTGCCTGATACGCTTTACCGTCATCCCGGCGAAGGCCGGGATCCAGCGGAGAAAGGTAGTACCGGGCATTTTTCTGCCGGACACCGGTCGTTGTCGAAACACCGGCCTTATTTCTTCTGTTTTGCGTTTATTGGTATCATTCGTTAGTGTAGCACCACTGTTCCCTTTGAATCCATCGGGGTCGGGGTCGGGAATCGGAGTCGGTATCGTCTTTTTTTTAACTTTTTTTCGGTACCGGTAACTGCCCCCGGACAAGCTGAGAGCTATGTCGATAATATTGAGACGTAGTATACGATGGTGAGTATGGTGCATGTATGGTACCTCGGTGCCGGCTGGTTCGATGCGGCAGATCAGTCGCCGATAAATCTTCCGGCCCAGCTTCGGACTGTTTTTCCATTTAAAATATGAAATTGCCGGAGTTTGCGCACGGTTTCGTGTGAGAAATGTGCAAGGGGAATCCAGAACAACCGTTTTCCCCGGCTGCGCGCAAGATTCGTGAGCAGAGCTCCCGGTTTTTTTGCGGCAACAAAGGCGACGGTTTTTTCCTCAGAGAAAAGGCAGGCACCGTAGACTAACCGGGCTGCGCAGTCGGGGAGCTGTACCGGGACGTCAACCTGGAAAATGTCAGGGACCTGACGCGGGGGGAAGAGCAGCGAGAGCCCACCGTAGGTGCATTTCGCGATTCCCGGACCAATGAGGTGTTCGAACGGGTCGGTCGCGTAAAAGGTCAGCGTCGATTCTTCGGGGTGTTCCGCATACCAGGTGGTCCGGCTCGGATAGCGGTCGTCGTGCGCAGCATCAAAGATAATAACCACGGTATCGATTTTCCCCCGGGCAGGGGGGAGCTCCTTAACGTAGATGTCACCCGTGTGCCAGAAACGGAGCGTGTCTCTGATGTCAATACCATCTTTAACCGAAGTACTGAATTTTTCCGTTTTGGCGAGATCTTCCACCATCATTTTAAGTGCTTTTTTGCGGACCGTTCCGTTGAACCGCTCAATGGTGCGGTCTTCGGGAACATGAGAACACATTCCGTACGGGTTCCAGTTGTACCGGTATTTCTTTGCCCGGAGGTCCGACGGGTCGGGGCGCAGTTCGATGTTCCGCCAGTGCATCCGGTGGTCCTGCAGCAGGTTGACTGCGGGCCCGGAGCTGCTCCATGCGGGAATGCGGATACGGTCGATGCCGATGCCGAGGTGCATGTTTTTCTCCTCAACACTGAACCACGGGTAGAATTTCGCGTTTTTGAGAATCCGCAGTCCGTAACTGTTGCCGCCGACCCCTTTCGCCGCTTCGATGATATCGAACAGCGACGGCAGCAGCCTGCCGGACCTGACGGTCAGGTTGCGCAGAAAGGTGAGTGCCGCCTGTATGCGCACCGGCGGCAGTGCGGTGACCTCATCCTGCGATTCCGCATAGTCGTTGCGGGTTTCACGGAAGAGTTCCTTGACAGCGGTGACCGGATCGAACGGCGGTGCGAACAGATCGTACCGTTCCCGCTCATATTTACCGGTGATAAACGGCAGTTCACCGAGCGCGAAGTACAGATGGTCGGCGTTGATCACTTCGGAGAGTACGGTATAGCCGTGAGTGGCTGCGGGAGTTTCAGCAACATCGTCGCGGTAGTGCCTGACCACTTCTGCAACATGTCGCAGGTGGACTACCGCGAGAATGGACCGGAAGCGCATCCGCAGGGTCCGCAACCGCGATGCGATTGCGCGTCCGTGCTCCGCCCCTGCAGCGTCGGCCGGCGATTGTTCGATAACCTTGAGACAGAGAGCGCTGTAAGCATCGAATCCGATTGATTCAATGGCGTATTCATCGGGAAGTTCCGGGAGGGGAGTATGCAGAACATCGGGTGGTGCACCGGTCGCCGCAAAGGGAATATGCTGCTGCAGTCCCTGCCTGACCGCCTCAATGGCGGCATCGCACGGGTCAATCGGCAGGTAGTACGAGGGTCCGACCGCCTCCTTCGCGACCAGCGCATGGATTACCGGCAGTTGTCCCACCGCATCGGCAAGGTACGGCTCAAAGAGTTCCGGTAGATCGACGGCAATGCAGTCGAACCGGTTTTCAAGGCAGATACGCCTGACCTGCCGGGCGAAAGCAGCCCTGCCGTGCAGTATCGGCAACACGGTAATACGGGAATCAAGATGCACTGCCGGTTACTCCTCTGGAGCGTCGGGGTTGAGCTCCTCGTCATCGGAAAAGAAAAAGTCACCTAACCGCATCGACGGGAGATGTTCACCCGACTGCCTGCGCTGCAATGCCTGCCCTTCAAGATCGAGTGCATCATCGCCGAGAATCTGACGAAGTGCATTGGTAAAGAGCTGTTCCGTATCTTTCTCCGGCTGTGAGGCCCGGAGCTTGAGGGTGTAACGGATGGCATTGATGCCGTCGCGGACCGAATAGGGAAGGTCGAGGCCGTGCGCCCGCTGAAGGTAATCGACACAGAGGTCAAGTGTCTGCCGGTCGGAAAACGGCAGGCTGTACTGCAGGATCTGCAGTTCGTCTTCGCGGGAGGGAAACGGGATTCTGATCCCGGGCTGAAGACGGGACATGATATAGTCGGGAATTTCGAACGTGGAGGCGTCATCGTTCATGGTCACCGCAGCTCTGAACTGCGGGTGAGCCTCGATGGTGATTCCCGCGATGATGGATTCCACCATCCGGCGGTTGTCGAAAAGGGACGCAAGCGACGCCCACGATTTTTCCGACATCCGGTTGCCTTCGTCGATAATGACAATACCACCGGTGATGACGGCACTTAGCAGCGGACTGGCATGATAGGAAATGGTTCCTTTTTCGGAGAGCACCGGCGTAACGAGGAGATCTTCCGGGCGGGTATCCGAGGTACATTGCATAACGTAGATTGGTTGACCGCGCGAAGCTCCGGCCGCCATTCCAAGTGTGGTTTTTCCGATTCCCGGATGCCCGATAAGCCGCGGGGTAAGGGGCAGATCACCATCAGCCACGACATGCCAGCAGGCAAGCAGCTGGCGCATCGGTTCTTCCTGGCCGATCCAGTCGGCTCCGGAGGGAGCGGGATGAGACAGGACAATGGTGACGTTGTCTATGGTAACTGTTTTCATATATGTGGTTCCACTACCTGCCCGGTCTGTCCATGGTTGTTCTCTCTGAGGGAGCCGGGTAAACTGTTGAAGAAATATCTGTCGATATGGATAAAAATATACTTCCGGGGAGATATGCTCCCGGAAAGATGCGACTTTCCAGCTATATGCGCATATGAGATGAGATTTCTGCGCAGACTGTACTATTTCGCGCATTATTATTTCTTTCACACTGTTTCCTATTTACCGCATTCAGTGCTTGATGCCTGAAGAAGCAAGAATAATTCCCTTTCCTGAACCCATGGAATACTCCGCTTCACTTTTTTACCTGAATTGTCCTCCATCCACTCAGCGGGACGATGTCCAATTTACGCACGAATTCTTAACAAAACACCATGCTTTTGTCTGCAAATCAAAATATCAACCCTTTTCCGGAATCGGCTACAGATCACGCCATGAAATAAGATACGGTCGGTGTGCGGCGATTTTAAAAAATCCTTAACAATTCGTTCCAGGATTAACAATACCTGTTGCCATACTTCACATTATCGGCTTCCAGGCTTGATAATAAGGCAGTTAATAGTTTCCTCCGGAACTGCAAATACGGTTTTTAGAAAAGGTGGTACATTATTCTGAAAGCAGGAGTCAGAATGACGTCAACACTAACAGGGTAACGTGATTATCCTGGATCAAAAAAAATCAGACGTCATCATCGGAAAGGTGAAAAATCGGTTTTTAGCAACGTTGGACATTCTGACTTCTGTAGGCAAAAGAGAACGTTGAAAGTATCCGATGAATCGATTTCCTGGGTTCGTTTGACTGGAGTATTGTACCGGGGAATCCCATTTAATTACCTCAAAAAAGGAGGATGTATGCGTCACCCATCCCGATCAACCGCCCTGCTTCTGTTGCTTTTTGCCATAAATGGTACAGCTCCGCTCTATGCCGATCAGGTTGTTGATAATACCTTCGACAACGATCAGAACGACCTGGAGTATTACTGGTATTATTCCGATGATAACGCCGGTGTGGGCCCCAACGATCGACCACAACTGTTCCCCGGCCTCAAACCGTCGGTCATCAATGTTCCGTACGATTCGGTGGAACGTCATGCGTTCGGTGATACCACCGATGCATGGATGATAAAAAAATACACCTTTCAGACTACCACAAGTTTCGGCAGACCGTGCGCAACCATGCCCTTCACTTTCGGGGATCCGTGGGAAGCCGGATATTGTTCCGCCGGGAAAAATTGTGCAATGCCCTTTGTCGGGATAGGGACTCAGCTCATTCACGACGGCGGTGCAATGGACCTCAGAGGGGTGACGTCACTCGGATTCAAAATAAAATCGCGTGTCAATACGCTCACCGAGGTTTCGGTGCGGATACAGACCCTTGATATCGACCTGTATGCAGACAAGCCGGGGTCACAGATGGCGGGGGACGAATTCGGTTACTATCAGTCTACGTTCACGGTAGAACCTGGTGACTGGCAGGAAGTGACTGTTCCGCTGAGCGACCTTTCACTCCCGGGAACCTGGGCATATGATTTCGAGTTTGATACGACCAGATGCACGAAAATCTCATGGGAAGTCAAAGGTGACGGCAAAATTACCGGAGATACACTCGATATCGCGGATGTGGTACTGATCGGGAACTGGAACTATGTATCTTCTGCACTGTGGATGAAGACTGAAACCGCTAGTCCGACTGCCGGTTTTTTCACCAATTTTGACATGGCGCCATTCAATCAGGGCCCGCCACTGCTCAACTCCTACTGGTTTGCATATAATGATGCAGACATCGGCGGTACGTCGACCGTTACGGAGCAGTATGCCGCTCTCAATGCGGTGACCGGTAAACTCGATCTGAACCTTATCGAACAGACCGGATCCGATGGAAAAGGGAGAGCAGCCGTTCTGGAGTATATACTTGGTGACCCCGTGATGAAGGATTCCACCTCCATTGCCGGATTTGTCGGTATCGGGATCAACCTGTACGATTCGGTAAAATGCACCTACTGGAATGCCGACAGCGCAGCGGCGGACGGAGTCTATTTTGAGTATTATACTGATGCCGGAGCGAAATGTCTTACGTTTGAACTCAGTGACAGTAACGATGTGGGCGATCTGAACCACCCGACTAGAAAAGAGAAACGTGGATCAGGTATTGTCTACTACCGCAATTTCCCTCCGACCAATGGTGAATGGAGGAAGGTCCTCCTGCCGTTTGATTCCCTTGTCGTTCACGACCGATGGGAAGGGTATACTGCTATTCCTTTTGACAGGAAAGCGGTTGCTAAGGCTCAGTGGAAAGTTCAGGGAGCAAAGGGGATTTCGGGGGTATTCGCTATTGACAGAATATTTTTTCCCGAGGGAGAATACGGGCAGGTTGAAGGGATCAGAAGCCGCCGGTTCAGTGCTATTCGAAATCCTGTTCTTGACATTTCCACCAATGGGGGATGCATCAGGGTGAATGTGGACAACCGTGCGCACTTTTCGTGTGGCACCGTCAGCCTTGTTAACATGAAGGGAACAACCATTACCCGTACCGCTGTGGCGCCGAGAAACGTCGGTCCCACCGGTTTGCCCACCGGCAGACTTCCCGCTGGTATTTATCTGGTTAGGTTTAACGCGGTTGATGCCTGGGGAAATCCGGTTGATCTGCAGAGAAGGGTTTCAGTTATACGGTAATACTACCGATATGTATCCGGCCTGAGCAGGTAATAATAAAGGTGAGATACTGTTTTCACGGTATCTCACCATAAACAGGATCTTCAGATCTAACGTGGTGTATCTAATAGATCTCCTTTCGCAGAGGTGTACACTATCTAACCTTTACTGTTTTTAAGAAAAGCAATTCGTATGCCTTGCGTGCTCTCCACTTTTTTGAGTGGAAGAGAGGTGGTGCTGTTGCAGATTGTCCAGAAATAACTGTTTATAAACAGTTTTCGTGAAGTGCAGATGTGTTCAGCAATACAGTTGTCGGAGTGGATCCATCCGGATTACTGCAGGGAATTCCTTACGTTGTAGGAGAGTCGTCCGGTAGGGCAGCTGTCGACACAGGCGAGGCAACGGGAACAGGTGTAACTGTTCGCCGGATTCTTCAAGTCCGGTTTGTAGAGACTGTACTTGCTGTTGAGCGATGCCACGTAACAGGATCTGTCACATTTTCCGCATGCGTTGCAATCACGTTGTTTCCGGTGTCGCACGGTGAAAAGGCTGATGCGGTTGAGCAGGCCGCTCACCCATGCAATGGGGCACCCGAGCTTGTGGTATTGATACATGGCCCGGGCCTTCTCATCGCCGACCGCTCCGCTCATCATTTCCATCATGAAACCCATCGGACACATCCAACGGCAGAACACTTTTCCGAACAGTATGCCGAGTGCGCTTCCACCGATCAGAATCATTGAGATGGTGATATATCCCTGCTGCAGCAACAGAAGCAGCGCGGCAATAAAGGCGATCTGAAACGGTTTTCGAACAGTGGTCGCGGTCAGTCGGGGCAGTTTTTTTTTCATTGATGAAATCCTATGCTTTCACCGGATCGAGACCGGAAGGTGATTTCGCCGGTTGCCGGTCACCGAACCTCAGTCGAAGCTGCCGTTGCAACGGTCTAACGAACGATGTCATAGAGTACCTCCGGTAAGGTTGCGGGATGTGCTCTATCCTGCTACAGGAAAATATCGGTACAAATATACAAATATTCAAATAATCGAATATAAAATACTAAAACAGGAATAATCTGTCAATAGAAATCTGCAGGATGGGGAGAATGATTGATCCCGAGCCGTTTTACCCGGAAGGTTTCTCGTTGAAGTACTGCCGCAGGGGAGCGCAGTGCGGGTTCGGGAAGGAATCACTCATTCGCGAAGAGGTCATCCCGGTCGCGGTCTTCCCACAGATTTTTCGCTTTATCGGTCCATCGGTCGATAATGGTGGTACTCAGACGCGGATTGTCACGCATCTCGGCTTTGCGGGTCGTCTGAAGATTGCTGAATACGCCGATATACGAGTTGGCTTTTTTCTGGTCGCCGAGCTTTATGTTGAGGGCGACGATGGAATAAATAACCTGCATTTCTATATCTTCGGAGGGGCAGTTGGAGGCTTTGAATGCCTCTTCGAAATAGCCGAGCGCCTCACGCAGATATTCCTGATTGTCGAGGTGAACATCATGGGTGATCTTTGCAATGCGCAGTGCGTACGCTCCCAGTTTGTAGAGAGAGTAGGGTTGTTCGTACCAGGCTTCAACCTTGGCACGTGACATTGCTAACCGGTAACTGTCGATTGCGGCTTCGCGGGTGCGCTGCCGGTTGAAATAACTCTCACAGTCACACTGTGCTTTGAGTACCGATTTGCGTTCTCCGATTTTTTCCTGAAGTGTCATCAGGATATTGCCGATGATCTGCGATTTGTTCTCTCCCTGACCTGCAACGCCTGAATGAATGAAATCCTTTTTGTCCGGAGAGGCGAACATGCAGCGCGGACAGACGGTCACTGCAAACAGGGTATAATCAACCGTCCGGTAGGGAGGTGCACCTTCGTACAGCGGCACCAGGAATTTGTTCTGGGTTATCTGCTGACTTTTGGCACGTAGTTCGTATCGTGGAATTTTCTCCTTATTGCATACGGGGCACTTGACCATGATTTCGTAGATCGGGTCGTTGCCAACGGCGGCAGCTTCTCCAGACTGCAGTGCGCCTGATTTTGACTCCTTGATCGCCTTGATGTTTTTAGGGTCGATTGAGGGGCCGAATTGCCGCAGGTATTCATTAACAAGGTTCTGATCGTTGAGAAAAACCTGGAGCCGTCGTTTAACTTCCGTAACATCAATAGTCATAAGCGTTCTCTGGTCCATTGGTTAGTGAGCAATATTTCAGTATAAAATCCTTACCCGGTATCGTCAATACAAACCGGAAAAACGGATGAAGGGGAAGCCCTGGTTCCTTCCGAAGTACTATTGGTGGCATTTGTGTTCGGGACTTTGGTACGACAAAACGATATATTTATTTCAACGGCAATTAAATGTGTCCCACCACCTGTCGCGGTATGGTCTGGAACATCATCCTGCGGCAGGCTCCCGTCCTTCGTAGCAAGTACTGGGAGGGGAGACAGGGTAAACTCAGCTCAGTATGAGCGGCCTAATTAGTTCCTGTTCAGGCGTAACCTTTAATAGGATGAATGTCATTCCCGCGAAGGCGGGAATCCTGTTTTTTCGCTTGTTTTCAAAGGTGGATACCCGATAAAACAACTCGGGTATGACGAAAATCACCCTATCCTGAACAGGAACTAATTAAACTGCCGGGAGTGATACAGGTCACCATGTCCCGACCCGTGATACCCATCCTTTAGAAAGAGTACGGATGCCATGAACCGTTTCTCCGGCAGGACCAATTTTCACAAGGTAGTGCATCGCCGTATTCTTTCGGGAATACTGATTATACTGTTTTCGGGAATGGCCAATGCCCGGCCCGACACCGGGGCTGTACTGGTGTTTCCTCCCTACGGCCATTCCTACGGGATCCGCAGGGCGGCGCCGCAGCATCTCTTCATGTTCTTCGGACCACGGACCTTTTTTGATGATCCGCAGGGCCTCGCCACTGCACGCCTTGAGGTGTGGGAGGATACGACCACGGAGAAAGATGACGACGAGGTTGTGGTGTACGGTGTCAATTCGGGGAAACATCAGATTATTTATAATACATCAATGTGGACTCTCGGGCTGTACGGGAGGAAGGGAAGTGGTGAGGACCGATTCTTTCATCCCAAAGGAATCGCCGCCAACGGGAAGGGTGATGTTTTTGTTGCCGACAGCGGAAACAATCGCATTGTGCAACTCTTCAATCCGAAATCAAAACTGGAGTGGGTCTGTGCGTTCAACGGGAAGCATGGAGACGACCCGGGACTTTCCGGTCCCAACCGCATTGCCATCGACGAGGAACGGCGTGTATACGTTACCGATCCCGGTAACCGGCGGATTGTCGTTTTTGCTCCCGACGGAAAAGTGCTGCACCGTTTCCCGACCGCGGAATCCGCTCCGACGGCGGTAGCGGTTGCCGATGGAACCAATTCCTGGAGTTTTTTCAGACATGAACGGGCGCTTTTTTATGCGGAGGACGGTGGCCGGGCCGTGGTTAAATGTACCCTTGACGGACGTGTTATCAAGCGTGTCCGCATGCCCAAAGGGCACAGCGCCTGCTACGGAGCTACCGATTACTATCATAATTACTGGGTAACCGATTTCGGCAATCATTGTGTTGTCAAGTTTGATCACAAGCTCAACGTACTTGCCGTATTCGGTGCGCACGGCAGCGGCGACAATGAATTCGAGCAGCCGCGTGGTATTGCCATATACAAAAGATACGGGCAGGTGTTCATTGCCGAAAAGAAGGGTGCACAATATTTCTGGATGGGGACCAACTGTACCGCAGCATCGGTTTACCCCGGGAAATCCCCGGGAATATTCGATCTGAAAGTGTCTGCCACCGCACATAGCTACGTGACGCTGTTTTCCGCAATCGGAGCGGATACGCTGTTTTACGTGAAACGGCGGCGGATCTCTCCCGGGGGCGTGCGTTTCAGGATAATCGCCGAAGGCCGGACACCGCTGCGGCAACCGCTCACGCTTCGTCTGGAGCCGACCTATTCATCCTATACCTATTATTCCTGGTACTATCCGGTGGAATTACGGCAGTGAGACCGGAGCGATCAGCCGTTTCGGCCGGAAGACCGTAACGGGTAATTTTTGGAAGATACCCCCGGGTGCAGGTACTATATTTCCGGCATCACGCACTGTACGGCCACCATGAACGGTCGGATATGAAGTGTCATCAGTCGAAAACTCCATTTTACGGGAAGGGTAAATGGTCATGCGTCTACCGAAAGAAGAAATCGCCAGAAAACTGCTGCATCTCTTTGCACTTACCATGCCGGCGGGGATCTACTACATCCCGCAGTGGACCGGTACCTGGTTGATTGCCACCATCATTCTCGCGGTGCTCTTTTTCGGGTCGGTCATCATCGAAAAACTGCGGCAGAAAAATCCTGCCGTTCAGGCACTTTTCTACAAATTCGCCGGGTCCATGCTCCGCAAGGAGGAAAAACATGTCATTACCGGTTCCACCTGGGTGATCGGTGCGGCACTTATCTGTTCAATCCTGTTTCGTAAGGATACGCACATTGCGTTAATGGTGCTGACGGTTTTCATACTTGGCGATGCGGTTGCAGCACTGGTCGGCATGAGTATGGGGAGAATAAAAATAGGGAAGAAAAGCCTTGAGGGATCTCTTGCCTGTTTTCTGCTCTGTCTGTTTTTCTTTATTGCGGTATTTCCGCTGATTCCCGGTCTGCTTACCTCTGTTGGTGGTCGGATTCCCCTCGGTGTGGCGCTTGCCACTTCGGCAACGGTAACCCTTTTCGAGCTGATTCCGCTGCGGATAACTCCGAAGCTGACGATTAACGACAACCTCGCGGTTCCGGTGATTGCAGGGTTGCTCCTGCGGTGGATGCTTTCCGCCGCCGCGTGACGGTGCAATGATACGTTATGCGACCATTTACTATTGCGCTCTGCCAGATCACTCCCGGACACAATAAAGCCGCCAACGTTGAACATGCCTTCACAATGCTGCGGGAAGCCGCGGCAAACGGCGCCGAACTCATTGTCCTTCCCGAAATTTTCTACTATCCGTTTGAACTCCCCGCACTCCGGCGGATTGCCGGAGGCGAGCACGCGATTCTGCAGCGGTTCCGGGATCTTGCCGAAGAACTCGGCGTGTACCTCTGCACCGGATCCATGATCGAGAAACGGGACGAACGCCGGTTCAACACCGCCTGGCTGATCGGTCCTGACGGAAAGGAACTGCTTTCGTACAGCAAGGCGCATCTGTTCGATGCGGACCTTGACGGTATACGGGTGCGGGAATCACAGGTGTTTTCTCACGGTGATTCCTTTGCAGTTGCGCGGACACCGCTCGGTACCATCGGTATAAATATCTGCTACGATATCCGCTTTCCGGAACTGGCCCGGAAGGCTGCGCTTGACGGCGTTGATCTGCTGCTCGTTCCTGCCGTATTCAATCAGGTGACCGGTCCGGCACACTGGGAGTGCTTCATGCGCACCCGTGCAGTGGAAAATCAGTTTTATCTGGCGGCGGTGTCACAGGGGCGATCTTCCGACCCGAAGGCTGCGTACCAGGCGTACGGCCATTCGATGCTGGTCTCGCCCTGGGGTGATGTGCTTGTGGATGCCGGCGAGCGGGAGTGCATCGTATATGCAACGGTCGATCCGGAATGTATTGCCGCAACACGGCGGCGCCTGCCGCTCTTGCAGCACCGTCGCGAAATGCTGTATACTTCCTGATACGAAGTTTCTGTTCGGATTTTATTTGCTCTATTCTGAACAGATACTACAAAGAGAACCGCCGATTACACCGACCAGACAGAGGGAGGTTTTTCATGAAAAAACTGTATCGTTATTCCGAAGGTAAAATGGCCGCCGGCATCTGCAGCGGCATTGCGGATCAGTACCGTATTGATGTTACACTGGTGCGGCTTGCGTTTGTGTTCGTGACTGTGCTTACGCAGTTTATCCCGGGTATTGTAACCTACCTTGCCGGCTGGTATCTGGTTCCCGAAAAAACACCGGTCGACACCGTCGAAACGGGGTCCGCCGCTTCCTGACCGGTCAGTTGAAAAAGATGATGCCGAACTGGGCGAGCCCGTTTTTGGAAAAACGGGAATTGCCCAGAGTAAACTCCGGTGCATCGGGCGGGACCGGCAGATCGTCGCGGTGGTACATGCAGTAGAAACATCCGCCGCGATTTCCCCGTATGAAGTAGGCCTCGATCCCGATACCCTGTCGCCAGTAGAAGGGACCGCCAGCCTTGACCCGGTATCCTTCGTTGCGCGTAAAGGTACCGACGGTGGTTTCGCCCCGGAACGAAAAAATCCAGCTGCGCCGACGGTTGAACGCATACCGGGTGGTGGAGGTGATATCCGCAACCAGCGGACTGTTGCCGTTGAGTTTGTCGCTTCCGACAAGACCGAAAAACTCCTTGAGATACCAGCCCGCATCGGCCTGCCAGCTGAAACGGTTGCGGAACCGCATCAGGGTGTCGGCGTGCAGGTTGGCGAAAAAGTCGTTCAGACGCATATTCGGTGAAGCGGCACCGGCATGTAAACGGTTATTATGCACCAGCGGGAAGTAGCTTTTATCGACCTCGTGGTAGCAGTGGTGGGTCAGCCCGGTGGTGAGCAGCACCGACGGCAGTGCGATCTCGAATTTCGGATCGATACCGAATGCCACATTGAGTACCGTAAAAACATTGTTCCCGGGTACTTCACCCAGGCCGAACAGGAAATCGACATCCCAGACTGAACTGACGATATCATTGAATGACAGCAGCTTGAATTCAAGATCAGGGTGGGGCTCGGCAAGGTATTGCCGTTTGAAGAATGCATCACGGTGCAGTGCGAATGTTGAAAGCTCGAACCGGAGGTAGTAATCAGGGAGCAGATCGACGGTCCGGAACACCGGTTCGAAAAGGGAGTCGAGGGAGAAGGCCCGCACCGGTGAAAACCAGCCAGATACGAGTACTGCCGCGAGAAGCTGCAGGCGTAAAATTCTTTTCATGGAACTATCCGTTGCTTATGGTGAATATTCATGATTCACATCCGAATATACTTCTCAAAACCATCCGCAGGTACCTGATGCAATGAATTCGTCAAAATTGAAACGAACAGGTATTCCCGAAGGAAATCTGACCGCCCTTGCACTCATGACTGCGGGGGAGGCACGGTTGATCCGGTCATGGTGCGAAAGGCACCTCCAGGTGAATGACCTGAGAATTGAACGGAAAACCGGTTCTTTTACAAAATGTAATCGTTCAGTCCGTCGCAGGCTGGGAAATGCAGTTGTAAGCCTACCGAATGTGATTGGGGAACGGATCGTGCACCCCGGAAATATCTGAACAATTTGCTTGTGCGGTAATATATTTTAGGGTATAATTCAACGGTCTCCCGGATCATAAACAGCTTAGCGTATCATGCCACACACGTTGATACATTCGTTGACCGGGCAACGGTACAACCTTAAAACAGTGACCGTTAAACAAAGTTAGATATCCCAAATTACATGCTGAACGGCATTACCGGGCACGGAGTGCTCATTTTCACGTTCTCAATTTTTATCTTCCGTTGTGAGGAAAGGAGCTTTTTTCATGAATAGCGATGATTCGTCACGGAATATGCATTATTCCCAAAATCGCAAACCGGGTATGTCGAAATCTCAGGGGTACAGTCCCAGTATGAATTACAACTACAACAGTAATCAGCCGCAGCACGGTAACCATGGTAATCACTCCAATCACGGTAATTCAAATTACGGCAACCAGCAGCATCAGCGCCGCAAACCGGCTCCTTTCAAACGTGACAATCACGGTGCAAACGACCGCATTGTCAAACAGAATGATATCATTATCCGTCTTCTGAAAGAGATCCGTGACCGACTTCCCGAGCCTCCCAAGGTCGAATCTGAAAATGACGGGGAGATTGGAAATATTGCTGCGGATGCAGCAGAAACCGCTGCAGCCACGGAACAGGATAACGCGGCAGAACCTGCAGACGATCAGGGGAGCATGATGAAACAGCCTGCAGCGAAAGCCGTGGAAGTTGACGACGAAGATTTGGATTCAACGGTAAACGGAAATATCTGACCCCACGCGGTCTCCGATGTGTTCCGATTGTTTCCGCATTCGGATGTCAGGCGCTCACCTCCATCAGTATCTGATCCTAAGCCAACGCAAGCGCAGTTAAAGCCGCGTCTACTGAACGTCGCCTCTCATGAGGTGAGGTAAAGTGCTTCCTTACGTGTTTTGCTGCGTATATGCATTTGCCGGAAACCGCCCCCTTACCCGGCCTGCTCATTCCGTAAATTTCCAAACGACTGTTTTTTATGGCATTTAACGTGCAGAGGTGTCATAATTAGGCAAGTTCTCCGGTTAACAGAATCAGAGGAGTCGTGCCACGTTTATGTTCACCGCAATCCGATGGATAACCCCGCACTGCAGAGTTGGCGGATGGTATATCCTGATACTCACCGCCGTGTTTCTTTTTTCGGGCCGGAGTATTGCACTTACCCGCTGGAGTGCAGTGCAGTATGTTCCCGATGCCGATATGCTGGAAGGCGGTAGTTTTGTTCTCAATGCCCACGCTTACTATTTCAGTGATATTGTCGAAGGAAATAAAATACGACCGGTCGGAACGGTCAATTTCGGTATTATTGAATGGGTGAATATCGAGGCCGGGTATACCGGTGGTTTTTCCCTCGGTGTCAAAGCACGCCTCCTGGGAGAGACCAGACCCTGGATGCCTTCGCTTGCCATCGGCATTCATAATTTATTTACCCATCGTGAAGCTTACCTGAACGATCGCCTGAGTGATTCACTCGGAAATGAACTGTACTTCGTGTTCGGTAAAAGTATCGAACCAGCCCGCCTGCGGCTGCATTTCGGTATGCAGATGATTCCCGGTAATCAGGATGAGATGGTCAATCCGTTTTTCGTCATCGAAAAATATTTCGGACTCAATCTGTATGTGACCGCGGAGGTGCACCGGCGGGAGAAAAAAATGCACCCTTCCCTGTTCGCCTCCTGGCGGTTTCTGAAGCGGAGAGTGGAAGTGTCAGCGGGAGTCGTCGATATCACCGGGATGTTCATGAACGACAACGTTGAGCCGAACAGTCCGTTTTTCAAATCGTCCAATGCCGCGTTCATACGTCCGGGAATCTGGTTCGGACTGCGCTTCAGGGGTGGGCTCAAGTTCGGAAAAACCGATGGACTCAGAGGTGTCGAAAACAGTCTTGCCGATCAATCAAATTCCATCAGTGAATTGCGCAGTGAAGTTGACAGCCTCAAGCAGTTGCTCAGGACCAGTTCCTCGCGTCTTGAATCAATGAACCGGTCACTTACTGGACTTACCGACAGCAATCTTACCGATACCGAACGTCTCAAGGAAATTGCGATTGATCGGCTGGCTGTCCTCAATAATCTTTACAATGCCGAACCATTTGAACCCGAAGCCGTGAGCAAGGCAATGGCCGAACTGGTTGCCAACCGTGACCGCATGCTGCCGGCACTCTACGAGATAATTTTTGATCCGGTGCAGGAGACTAAACTGCGGTCGCTGGCCATCGCTGCACTGGGGGAGATCGGGACGCAGGCTGCCGCCGATATTATTATCGAAGTGCTCGGTAAATCTCCGAACCCGGAGATGACGATCGAGTGTCTGATTGCACTCGGAAAAATGAAAGAGACCCGTGCGGTCTACCTGATGCAGCAGCTCTCCAATGATCCCAACGACGATGTCGCGTTTACCGCTGCGGAGGTGTTGCAGAAACTGGAAAAAGAGACCGGTATCTCGATCACACCCATTCCCGCCGCGATGAATCGTCCCGAATCGGTTCCCGAAAAGAAAATCGGAAGCGGTGAAACCTACCGGGAACCGCCCTCCCCAGCGAAACCTGCCACTGGTGGTGGATTGAAGCCTAAACTGAAACCATCCGCGGAACCGATCCCTCCCGATGCCCGGGAGGGGGGTATGGTTAAAGCCGACAAAGCGGAATTTATGGAGGCAACCGTTGCCGATGAAAAAGCAGCGGCAACGCGGCTGATACCGGAAAAAACCGCAGCTCCGATTGCCCCATCCGTAACCCCTGCAGCAGCCGGGACATCCGAGGCATCGTCGGAGGCCTCAGTTGTAAAACCGAAGAACGATACCGTCAGTGTGGCGCCGCCCGAAAAACAGTCTGGAAGAGATTCCGCAAAAACACCATCCGACAAAGAGCCGGCTACTGCACAAATAAAGGTTGATAAGAAATCCGTTCCGGAGAAAGCACCGGAAAAGAGTGCTACCAGGGAGACAACGAAAACTTCTCCCCCTAAAAAGAAACGTTCCCCCAAAAGAAAACGGCCAAAAATCGACCTGTCGAAAGAGTCCTGGTAGCGGTTGCTGTTGGTGCCGTTGCTTCGGTACAACTGCTAGCTGCTGAATGTTATCCCGTTCGCCTCATCCCCGACTCATCACTCACCATACCGAAGAGACGAGACAAGTTTATCGGAATGCACTCATTTCGTCGTACTCCGGTAATTAGTACTGTCTCCTAGTAATTTGCACTACTGTCATGTGCTTTGATCTTCGGGTCGGGGTCGGATTTCAGGGTCGGTATCGTCGTTATTTCAAGCCTTTTTCAATCCCGAAAACCGACCCCGACTCCGAATAAAAAAACGGTGCCGACTATACTGTGACGGTAAATAGTTCCTGTTCAGAATTGGCCATTTCCGGACACTAAGGTGGTACATTGAGCCCGTCGAAATGCTCTCGAAGCGATGCACTGAGTTGATCGAAGTGTGACCGAGTTTCCCGTTAAAAGGTGTCATTTCGAGAGCCCTTCGATGCACTCAGGGACCACCTCAATGACCGTTATGGAATAAACTATTCAATCCTGAACAGGAACTAAATAACTACATCTCATTACTCATCACGTTCGGGTTGGGGAGTATCCACCTCCGGCAGACCTGACGGTTCGTTTATTTCCGAACATCGAAGTGTATGCGGGCTTCCCGCCTACGGCAGCGCGTGGCGGGAATAAAAATCATACTTTAAGGCGATGCGGTGAACGTAATCCTGCGTTTCTTCGGGAAGCAGCGGATGAACTTTTTCCCACTCGGTAAGGGAGTCCTCCGATGAGAAGGAACGCAGTACCCTTCCTCTACCTGCGTTGTAGCTTGCCAGCGCGAAAGCGAGCCGTTCCTCACGGTTGTCCACGTTTCGTTTCCAGAGCGTTACCATTTTACGGTCATAGAGGCATCCGGTGGCCACGTTGACTTCCGGTTTTTCGAGTTCCACCGGATCGGTGCCCAGGTGGCTTGCCGTTTTCGGCATTACCTGCATGAGCCCGCGGGCCCCGCAGTAACTTTTGGCGGAGGAATCGAAACCGCTCTCCGCATAAATCTGCGCCGCGATTAGTCTCCAGTCGAATCCGTAGCGTCGAGCCATTTTTCTGATAATCGGGTCGAATCGCGAAATCCTTCCCGGAGGTCCGGGTGGTGGAAAGGTGCGGTCGTCCTCAAGCCATTTCTGTGGATTGAACCTGCTGTTGTTGAGGGCACACTGAAGCAGTCGGTTCTTTCGTGTCTTTTTCCGGGGTTGTTTGCGTTTCCGGATGGTGGCGGCCACGGGGGAAGGTACGGCAGAATCCGGTGCGGCAACTGAATCGGGGGCAGTGAGGGCGAGCGCATCTGTGCTGTCTGCAGAAGCCACCTTTGGAGAGGTGTGGTCCTGCCGGCTGCACAGTATGGTCAACAGTACTCCAAAAAGGACAATTATACAACGGCTGCGGGTCATATCTGCCCGATTACATACGCCAGACCGATAAAAAGGGCCGAAATCATCACCGCCCACCCCCAGTTGCGATTTTCGGTGATCTCCTTGCGGATATCCACCTTGTCCATCCAGTCGAACGCCCGCCAGGCAAGAAAACAACCGGCGGCGTAAATTATCGCCCTGAGCATCGTGTAGGCGAAATTGAGTGCGTAGGTGACAATCAGGTCCTTGTTCATCGGTATTTCCTTCACGTGAGAGGTGATGAAGTTGCAGAAATGTATCCGGATTTTATTATACCGTTGATGAAACCGGCTATTCAAGTCAGAGAGTGCTTGGAAGGTGCACTTCAAACTATTATTTTATTACTCTTTTTTACTGCCACGATTGCACTATCCTGTACGGGACGATTCGTGACCTTTTTACTCCGCACTACTGTCGAAATCAACCATCAGAAGCAATTATTTCATCTATTTCTCCCTTTACAACCTCAGGAGGCTGTATGAACATGATGTACCTGTACGCGGTCATCGGTGCTGGCGTGATAGCACTGCTGTTCGCATTTTCAAAAACCTTATGGATCAACAAACAGGACTGCGGTACCGACAAGATGAAAGAAATCGGCGCTGCCGTCCGTGAGGGGGCGATGGCCTTTCTCTCACGTGAGTACAAGGTACTTTCAATTTTCGTTCTGGTGGTCGCTGGGCTGCTCGCCATTGTGAATAAGGGCAACGTGCGGCTGGTGGCACTGTCGTTCGTTATCGGTGCCTTCTCCAGCGGACTCGCCGGTTTTTTCGGGATGCGGACGGCAACTGCTTCGAACATGCGTACCACGAATGGTGCACGGCGCGGGCTGTCGCAGGCACTGCAGGTCGCCTTTTCGGGTGGTACCGTTATGGGGATGTGTGTGGTTGGTCTGGGTTCTCTCGGACTCTCCGTACTCTTCCTTATTTATACGAAACTTTTCGGTAGCGAGATTAAAGATCTGACCCTCACGGTTCTGCCGATCCTCAACGGGTTTGCGATGGGTGCCTCATCGATCGCACTTTTTGCCCGCGTTGGTGGTGGTATCTACACCAAAGCGGCAGACGTTGGTGCTGACCTGGTCGGAAAAGTTGAAGCCGGTATTCCTGAAGATGATCCGCGCAACCCCGCGACTATTGCCGATAACGTTGGTGATAACGTTGGTGATGTTGCCGGTATGGGTGCCGATCTTTTTGAATCGTACGTTGGCGCGATCGTTGGCGCGATGGTACTTGGTGCCTCGGCCGGTCAGATCAATCTGGTACTGCTGCCACTGGTTATTGCAGGTGCAGGAATTATCGTTTCTATTCTCGGTACGTTTCTGGTCCGCACCAAAGAGGGTGGTAATCCTCAGGCTGCGTTGAACCTCGGAACGTTCGGCGCCGGAGGTGTCATGGCGGTGCTGACGTATCCGCTCGTGAAACTGATAGCACCGGAAACCTTCTCGGTACTCGGAAAGGCAACCTACAGTTCCATCGGCATTTTCTGGTCGACCATCGGCGGACTCGCCGCAGGTATCGCCATCGGTCTGTTGACCGAATACTACACTGCCGAGAACAAAAAACCGGCACAGAAAATTGCAAAAGCATCCGAAACCGGTGCCGCCACCAACATCATCGCCGGACTCGGTACCGGTATGATGTCCACCGCACTTCCGGTTCTCTGCATTGCCGCGTCTATTCTTCTCGCGTATTTCTTCTCGGGACTCTACGGTATCGCAATCGCCGCTCTCGGAATGCTTGCTACTACCGGTATTCAGCTCGCAGTTGACGCCTACGGACCGATTGCCGATAACGCCGGTGGTCTGGCCGAGATGGCTGAACTCGACAAAGAGGTCCGCAAACGGACGGATAAACTTGACGCCGTAGGCAATACGACTGCCGCTATCGGTAAAGGATTCGCGATCGGCAGTGCCGCACTTACCGCTCTCGCCCTGTTCGCCGCGTTCCGTCAGACCATTCAGGCAACCCGCCTCGCGGCAGGAATCCCCCTGGATGAGGCTACGGTGAACATCGATGTCACCCAGCCGATGGTGACCGCCGGTCTCTTTATCGGCGCGATGCTGCCGTTTCTCTTCTCATCATTCGCGATGGGTGCGGTCGGAAGAGCCGCCTTCAAAATGATCGAAGAGGTGCGTCGTCAGTTTAAAACGATCCCCGGCCTGCTCGAAGGAAAAGCCAAAGCCGACTATGCCCGCTGTGTTGATATCTCCACTGCCGCCGCCATCAAGGAGATGGTGCTTCCCGGTCTTCTCGCGGTATGTACTCCGGTGGTGGTCGGTATGCTCGGTGGAGCCGAAATGCTCGGTGGCGTACTTGCCGGTGTGACGGTTTCCGGAGTCATGATGGCACTGTTCATGTCCAATGCCGGTGGTGCGTGGGATAACGCCAAAAAGCACATCGAAGGCGGTGCGCTTGGCGGTAAAGGTTCCGAAGCGCACAAGGCTGCTGTTATCGGTGACACGGTAGGTGACCCTTTCAAAGACACCGCCGGTCCCTCGCTGAACATCCTCATCAAGCTGATGAGTGTGGTGTCGCTGGTTATCGCGCCGATCATCGCGATGGTTATCCGCTAAGCGGATCCGGTTATCTTCGTTAGTTACAGGGGAACCCTTTTCGGGTTTCCCTTTTTTCATTGGAGCAATAGTACAACCTAAATCGGACGATTGTTTTCAAAAAACTGTTTAGGGCTCAAAATTTCCCACTTACCCATCTGTTCGTTTGAAGATCGCAGTTTTCACGGACCGAAAATTGACCGGTTGCGTTCCTGATCATAATTTTGCACCGG
>JBNLDC010000061.1:0-55231 GCA_050304135.1 Chitinispirillaceae bacterium
TCCTTCGGGAGTGACCTCGGTGGTTGCAGAGATGGGTGGAGGGAGCTTTACCGGTGAACACATCAGTGATGACCGGTGGGATATAGAGATTACCGGTCTTGCGGAGGGAGAGTTCAACGAGGTTACCATCACCGCAACCGATGGTTCGCTGCGGGAGAATAATTCGATTGATACAGTATACCTTAAGTTTGAAGTTGTGAAAAGGTATACTGTAACATTTGATAAAAATGATGTGGTCGCTACAGGAACGATGACCCCGCAGTCCATTGAGGCAGATTCAGCTGTAGTCTTGAAAGCAAACGCTTTTGAAAAAGATGGATCGGTCTTCGCTGGATGGTCGACTGATCCCTCTGGTGATGTCGAGTATGAAAATGAAGCAAGTTTTACTATGGGAACAGAGGATGTGATCCTGTATGCACAGTGGAATGTATTATCTACTTTTACTGTAATCTATGATGGCAATGAAAACACAAGTGGTTCAGTCCCTGCCGATCAGATAAAAACAGAAGGTATTACACTGACTATAGCCTTGAACACCGGAAATCTCATAAGAACCGGTTATAGTTTCGTTGGGTGGAATACGGAGGCTGATGGGAGTGGAACTGACTATGCACAAGGAGCAGATTTCACCATTGATGCAGATGTAACACTCTATGCACAGTGGACAACCAAACCGATTTATACGGTCAGTTACGGTGGTAATGGCAACACCGGTGGCACAGCTCCATCTGACCAGACCAAGATTGAAGGTATTTCTCTGACGCTTTCGTCGAATAGTGGCAATCTCTCGCGAAGCAATTACAGTTTTACCGGTTGGAATACGGCTGCTGATGGCAGTGGCACTGAATATGGAGAAGGTGACAGTTACACCACGGATGCTGATGTTACGCTGTATGCGCAGTGGACTGCGCTGCCGACGTATACGGTCAGTTACGATGGAAATGGCAACACCGGTGGCACTGCTCCGTCTGACCAGACCAAGATTGAAGGTATTTCTCTGACGCTTTCGTCGAATAGTGGCAATCTCTCGCGAAGCAATTACAGTTTTACCGGTTGGAATACGGCAGCCGATGGCAGTGGCACTGATTATGGAGAAGGTGACAGTTATACCACGGATGCTGATGTTACGCTGTATGCGCAGTGGACAGCTCTGCCAACGTATACGGTCAGTTACGATGGTAACGGTAACACCGCCGGCACAGCTCCATCAGACCAGACCAAGATCGAAGGTGTTTCACTTACGCTTTCGTCAAATAGTGGCAATCTCTCGCGAAGCAATTACAGTTTTACCGGCTGGAATACAGAAGCCGATGGCAGTGGCACTGAATATGGAGAAGGTGACAGTTATACCACGGATGCTGATGTTACGCTGTATGCGCAGTGGACAGCTCTGCCGACGTATACGGTCAGTTACGATGGTAACGGTAACACCGCCGGCACAGCTCCATCAGACCAGACCAAGATCGAAGGTATTTCTCTGACGCTTTCGTCAAATAGTGGTAATCTCACCCGAAGCGGCTACAATTTTACTGGTTGGAATACGGAAGCCGATGGCAGCGGCACTGAATATGGAGAAGGTGGCAGTTACACCACAGATGCTGATGTTACGCTGTATGCGCAATGGGATATAATTCGATATTCCATTTCCTATATATCTAATGGTGGCGATGATGGAGGCAACCCATCGACATACACGATAACAGAAACACCAATTATGCTTTCGGCTGCTTCAAAAGCCTGTAATTCTTTCGGTGGGTGGTTCAATAATCCCGGTTTGACAGGAACCCCGGTGACATCCATACCGCTAAACTCAACCGGTGACAAGGAGTTTTACGCGAAATGGACGGCAGATGCGCCATTTGGGGTAACCATCATTGGATCTCCGGGAACCATTTGCCCCGGAGCAGATGTTACACTCAGTGTCTCTGGATCGTATGCGACGTATCAGTGGTATCATGGTACACAACAGCTGACCACTCAGGCAAGTCTCACTTTGAATGACGTCACCACTGCAGATGGCGGGACATATACCTGTAATGTCACCAACAGCAGTGGGTGTTCAGGGAGCGGTTCTGCTTCGCTAACAGTAGGTGTCTCGCCTGCTGATCCGATAATTGAACAACCGGATGCGATTTGTCAGGGAGGTACTGTAAATTTGAACCTCTGTGTAACCAATACGCCAGGAAATGGCGGTTCTTGGGTATGGTATGAGAGTAATCAAAGTACGAAACTTTCATCTTCAATTGTTTCTCCCGTGTCAAATAAAACCTATTGGGTACATTCAGAGGGAGGGACGTGTGGCGAATCCGGGTGGAATTCTGTGGATGTTTCTGTGAACGCAATTTCTCAAGCACCGACGGGTATTAATGTTTCAGAAAATCCAGTTTGTCCAAATGGTACCACAAGACTAACCGTACAAGGTGGTGCCCTAGGAGATGGTGCATCATGGGAATGGTCATCGAAATCAGATTTTTCCGATAATGTAGGCACTGGCAGTCCAATTGATGTTCAAATTACAAAAAATACAACATATTATGTCAGGGCAGAAGGTGCCTGCAATGGCCCTACAGCATATGCTTATTTAGCGGTATCAATGGTGACTCCTATCAATATTACCGGTCCTGCATCTGAAACTCAATGTGATCAACTGTGGCAAACTTTCGATGTCACAGCTTCCGGGGGAGGAACTGGAAATCTTTATTACCAGTGGAAAAGAAATGGGGTTCCTGTTTCAGATGGCGCAAATTACAGAAATACGAATTCAAAGACTTTAAGTGTACTGACCTCTGTATATACAATAGGTGATTTTACCTGTACTGTTGATAATGGTAATGGTTGCAGTGAAACGAGTTCTACTGCAACATTGTCAATTGAGTATTCACCTCTAACAGTAACTGCACCGGATCCAAATAATTGGGATGTTTGTGTAGGCGGTTTGATCGGATTTGATGTAACAGTGAGTGGTGGTTCCGGAAATTATTATTACCAGTGGTACAAAGACGATGTACCTCTTTCGGCTGATCCAAGCCACAGTATTGATCCCACCTCCCGAAGTCTTTATGTTTCACCAGTAAGAACGTCAGATGCAGGAAAATATCATTGTGTCGTTAATGATTTGGATAATTTGGGGTGCCCCCTAAAGTCACAAACGGGAACTGTTACAGTTAAAAGTACTTGTCCTTAGTGTTCTTTTCGGGGGTTTTTAAAATATCTTACCTTCAGGCAAAAATTAATTCGTTTTGTCGCTATGCGACTTTACAAACTTAATGGCCACCCAAAAATAGACCTGAAGGTGAGGTGCTCATACCATTTGGATCCTGAAGTGTAGTGAAAAGGTACCTGGTGGCGAAAATGCTCATGGAACCAGAGTCGTTTCGGAAAATTGCTTTAGAATACGATGTTGAAATTCTTTCAGGAAAAATTGAATGTGATCATATTTACATATTTTTTTCATTTTGTCCGGACCTCTGTATAAACAAATTTGTATGACATCTGCGGGGGACCAGCTCAGATATATGGTTGTCCGAATTCCCGTTGTTACTTAAAAATTTGTGGCGTCATTTTTAACCCCGCGGGTATCCTGTGGTTTCATGGGGAAATATTACTTTAGATGTGGCGTAAGAATCTATTGAAATTCAAGAAAACAAACCAATTACCGATGGCAGTTGATTCCCAAAGGACTCCTTTGAACCCCTCTGACATTAAAGTCAAAGAAGTATTTTTACAAAATAAAAAAATAGGTTTTATTCTGGGATGGTCTTGTTTTACATTTGCGTAGATTTAAGATTAGGTTTTCCTATTGTCCATTCAACCCCTTGATTGATCCATACTCAAACGCAAAATCAATCTCGAAACAGTCAACAAAACGCTCTTTTAACGCCTTGATAAGCCGATCCGGGTCCTTCGCGTAAAAAACAAAAGCACCCCCGCCACCGGCTCCGCATATCTTGCCTCCTAGAGCGCTGTTCTCTTTTGCAACTTCATACATTTCATCAAGCCGCTCAGAAGAGCTTGCCGGAGCAAGTTGCTTTTGTGCTTCAAAATTTCGCTCCATAATAGCCGCACAACCGGTAAAGTCACTTTCTCTCAGAGCTTCAAAAAACAACTGGCCGCACTCACTTATTGTTTCCAGAGCTGCTTTTCCGACCGGTGTGTGGAAATTTTTATACACCTGTTCAACCGCTACCTGTGCGTTTCGGCTGATGCCGGTGTGTATAAGAACGAGATTCTTTCTGAATTTTTCGAGAAGTTCAGCAGGTAAATCTTCTCCAACGGTTTTACCGTAGTCAGAACCGAATTCAAAGCAGTGCAGACCCCCAAAAACGATCGCATACTGGTCCTGCCTCCCGATTGCCCAGTTGAGCTCCCTGTTTTCAAGGTTGAACAGATCTTCTGCGATGGCGGTGAGCGATTTTGATTCGGCGTTATAGGTTTTTGCACTGATCATTTCGAGGAGTTTTGCTGCCGTGGAGGTCGAAAGTCCGCTTCCACGCGGATAACCGGCAAAGTTGAATGCGCCGGATTTGTATTCAATAAGCGGTTTAATGGCTACATTCGTCACATAGCCCGGTTGTCCCTCCATGATAAACGGAACGTCCGCCCATCCCCCGGCAAAGTCGATACGAAGAGGTGCCTTATAAGAAAACTTGATTTTATCGATAATACGGCTGCTTGAGGTCGGTTCGAGTTCCGGGGGAACAATGCGGTCAACAAAACGGATTTCTATACCGAGTCGTTTGCAGAGTTCCTTTTTGGTCTGAATGTCGGAGTCATCACTGTTCAGGACATAGATGTCCGGTTTAAGGCTTTCCAGTTGTGGGGCATGGTCCATTTTTCCGCCGGTCAGTTCCCTGCTGTTCAGGACGGCATAATCAACATCCTGCATGGCTGCAACGAGGTAGAGCCGATTATTCTCCGGATTAACCGGTCTTCCCGGACCTTTTAGCTCGGTAATTACACTGTCACTACCAATACCGACGACCAGAATGTTACCGAATTCTCTGCATTGACTGAAAAAGATGGCATGGCCGGATTGCAGAATGTCATAGCAGCCGGAACAGAACACAATCTTTTTATCGGGATGTCTGCTTCGAACGGTGTGAAGCGTCTCAATGGTGAGGATTTTTGCTTTGATATGTTCAAACATTGAAATAATATAATTGATTCTACTCTGATTTTCTGGAATGAATTGAATTGTCATATTACGGCATGGAAATTCCTCGCGGCGCAATGGAAAACGGATAATAATCTGATACTATGATGGATGCTGTATAATAATCGGTGCAGGAGCTTTAGGGGCCTCGATGGAGTTTGTAGACAAGTTAATCTGCTAAAAATATGATTTGAACGTTATTTGTCCCTAATTTAAATGAAATCGGCATAGTTTGTGGACATAATTGTCCAAACTTTTTAACTTCTACCATACTTACAGGTGAAAATTGTACTATATTTTGAAGACAGGGTGCAGGGGTTTCCACTGATGGCATTACTCCAGGTGTGCACGTAGTTCATTTTCAGGTCTTTGCATGAAATCAGTTTTTGAATATCTCGACTATCGCACTTTCCTAAAAGATTATTATGATGATCAGAAGGAACGGCACGGCTATTTTTCGTACCGGTACTTCGGAAATAAGGTTGGTATCGATCCCAGTTACCTTCTTAAAGTGATCCTTAAATCCCGTCACCTGTCGGAAAAAACGGTTGCGGCGGTAAGCGATTTTTGCGGGCTGACTGATAACGAAGCAGAGTATTTTCATTTACTGGTTCATTTCGGGAAGGCACGATCTCAACGGGAAAGCAAGCTGCTGTTCGAAAAGCTGCTTACAATCAGAAATGTGAAGAGTCGCCGATTGCTTGAGCGGCAATATGAATATTTCAGGACCTGGTACCATGTGGTGGTGCGTTCGGTGCTTGAATACTTTGATTTCAAGGGAGATTTTACCCTTCTGGGCAAGCAACTCTCACCGCCGCTGTCGGCAAAGGAAGCTCGTGATTCAGTAAGGCTTCTCGAGAAACTGCAGCTGATCCGGAAAGATTCTGACGGACGGTATCAGCTTACCGAAACTGCGGTTACCACCGGAGAGGACTGGCGGTCGGTCGCGATCGATGCCTATCAGGAAGAGACCATCCGTCTCTCCAGTGAAGCGATTGAACGTCATGACCGGTCCGTACGTGATATTTCGACTGTTACCATGAACATCAATGCCGCTGATTTCGAGGAAATCCGTGACCGCGTTACCGAGTTCCGCCGGTCGATAATATCTTTTGTTAATGATAGCACGGATGCGGACCGTACCTATCAGCTCAATATCCAGTTGTTTCCTCTGGCGGGTACCGGTGCCGAAGGGAGTTCGCGATGAGCCGTTTTCGCAAGATACTCCTTACTGTTGTCGCGGGTCTCTCGCTTTTAGCGGAAAGCGCATGCACACCTGATTTAGCGGGGGCGACAACGGAAACCACCAACGGAGTCACGGGAAAAGTAGCCAATGGGGATGCGACACCGGCTGTGAACGCTATTGTCAAGCTGTTGCCTTCCGACTTTAATCCGATGGTTACGGATACTTCCCGCCGTGCACTGGAAGATACCACCGACGAGGAAGGAATGTACCGGTTCAGCCGGATTGGTACGGGAACCTATTCCATTATTGCCCGTAAACACGATAAGACAACGAGCTTTTTGAAACGTGATATTGCCGTTCAGGACGATTCCGTGACGGCGGTTCCGGCTGGAACACTTGAACGGTCAGGATCGATCACTGCCGATTTTTCGTTGAGTCAGGCAGCAGCGGAGGGGTATGTCTATATTCCTGGAACCGATCTGGCCGCACCCGTGGCGAACAACGGAGCAATGGTGCTTGATGATGTGCCTGCGGGTTTCGTTTCGGAGCTGTTGTTCGTTTCGGCGGCTGAGGAGCAGTATAATGTGCTGCGTGGTGAAGTGACCATCGTGGCGGACTCTACCGTGATCGTCGAGCAACCGCTCTGGGGGCATGCTCGGCGGTTGCTGCTCAATACATCATCCTCCGGTGCCGATGTCGCAGGTGATGTGTTCGATTTCCCGTTGCTGGTACGTCTTGGCAATAGTACTTTTGCATTTTCGGAAGCGGATTCCGGCGGAAAAGATCTGGTGTTCAGGGGAAGAAACGGAAAAATCCTGCCGCATGAGATTGAACGGTGGGATCCGGTTAACGGGCATGCCGAAGTGTGGGTACGGGTCGATACCGTTTTCGGCAACGATTCCGTTCAATCACTTATGATGTACTGGGGAAATCCGGTTACCTCAAGCGCTGCGGAAAAAAGTGTTGTTTTTGATTCTGCCGCAGGGTATCTGGGTGTCTGGCACCTTAGCGGTTCCGGTAACGATGCGACCTCATGGAAACATGATGCGGAAACATGTACACCGGTCGATACTGAAGGTTTGATCGGGCTCGGGAAAAAATTTTCCGGTGAAGATTCAATAAAAATAGCAACGCTTCTTGGTAAACCGCAAATTGTCACTTTGAGTGCATGGGCCCGGCTTGATTCTACACAGGCCGACGGAGGCAGTGAAATACTGTCGATCGGGGATGCCGTACTTATCCGGATGGATTATGCACTTAATAAGATCGGAACAATCGGTTCGGTACAGCTTCCGGGTGATTCGACTTATTTCAATGCGACTACAGGGCTTTTTTTTAAACGGACCGATTGGCATTTTGTATCGTTTACCGTCGATCAGCGCAGCGCTACACAGTCATTGTATATCGATGGAGTGGATGTTCACACTACCACTGATGAGGTTACGGAGGCAATCAATTATGTCGGTGCAGGAAAAAATACGTATATTGGAATTCACGGCAATGGTAAGGATGAATTCAATTTTATCGGGTTAATCGACGAGGTCCGGATTTACCGCACTGCCTTGTCTGCCGATCGGGTGAAGCTTGAGTATATGAATCAGAAAGCGAAGGATGCACTTGTTGTATTCGAAAACTGATGTGTCAAATACGTTTGGGTTACGGAATCGCAGTGAGGACGACTTGGCGTGGTTTTCCGTCGATGCAGTTGAAAACTATATGTTATTGAAACGTCAGATGTTAATGGCTGTAGTGTTAAAGTTACTGTACTAGGACACTATCATAAGAAATTCAATTCAGAATTATACTAACACCTGTTCTTACTACAAGGAGGAAAAATGACCCGTAAAGTCCGTTGTTTAGTACACATGCCGCTGGTACTGTTTCTATTGGCGGGAGGCGTGTTGGCGTTCGAAGATGATCCCGATGTTGCCGGGATTTCCGGTATACAGCAAAAAGTGAGCATTGGCGGATATGGTTTTTGGCAAGTCGGACAGATCGTCAGTGGCTACAATTTCAAACTGCAGAAGGATGTTGCGCATTACTGGCAGAATAATGTGCTCATCGGTTTTTCAATTAATGCCCATCCCAGCGAATGGCTCGACATTGTCCTTAATCCTGAATTTTATCTGAACTATCCTTTTCCGCAACAATTTAATTCCGCGAAGTCGGTACGACCGTTCGGTATCGCGTATATCAAGCAGGCGTATGGAAATTTTACCTTTGGTGATGACGAAAATCCATACCTCCGTCTCAATCTGGGTTTGTTCTCATTCAAGTATAATCACGAAGTCAGGAATCTTGGTGAATACCTGTTCCGTACGGGTACCTACCCGACGTACGTCCTCAACGAATTCGATTATCCTGCCGCGCAACTCCTTGGATTGCATGCAAGCACCGAGGTGATCCCCAACCTGCATGCTGATTTTTTGTTGACGAGTGAAGCATTCATGTTTCCGTTGTTTGATTTTTCGGTTGCGTTGCTTGCCAGATACAATGTGCTTGATGCTGTGGAGGTTGGTGTAGGAATCGATTTCGCACGCTGTTTCCCGGTTGATGGCAGCCGAACCACTCCTACATCAGGGGAAGTAGGGAATTACAACAAGTTCTACAAAGAAAACGGCGATACAGGACACTATTCATTCAAGGCGACCAAGCTAATGGCACATGCCACAATCGATCCGAAAAAATTCTTCGGTTCACCGGAGATATTCGGCCCGGAGGACCTCAAAATATATGGTGAAATCTGTGCTGTCGGCCTCAAGGGATACGATGCTGTTGATTATCCGGTGGTTGACCCGCAGACGGGGACAAGGGATTCTTCCTACCGAGCATGGTATGACGATCTGAATGCGCGAACTCCGAGAATGGTCGGGTTTAACATCCCGACCTTCCATGGACTTGATGTGTTTTCCATTGAACTAGAGTATTTTCCGAGCGTTTTACCAAACGATTTCACCAGTGTCGTTACGTTGCAATCTCCGATACCTTATCTAACAGTGCCCAATAAGGATTATAAAAAAGAAGATTATGATGACGGATTCTATCGGTGGTCAATATATGCGAAAAAAATGGTGGTTCAGGGTTTTAGTGTGGTAGCCGGAGCAGCATTCGATCACCATCGGACCACTACGATGGAGGGAACGCCGTACGAAGGGGAGAACCTGACCGAGAAAGGGAACTGGCACTGGAAACTCAGATTTCTCTATGCGTTCTGAAGTGTCAGAAGAAAATGATATCTATTATAAGAGAGTACAAAGTAAACAAGGGAGGAGGAGGATATTGATCAAGCGAATCACGCATGGTACGATGAAATCAAACCAATTCTCTCCAGGATGAGCGGAGGAATTCGGGGCAAGAAAATAATGGTAAATTTATAAAACAATTTCAAAAAATGGAGGAATGATGAACAGATGTTTTTTAAAGACAGTCGCAGCATTTTTATGTGCGATAACATTTGGCGCAACAAACGTACTGGCGCTTCAGGACGACCTCGCTCGTACACCGCCCATGGGGTTCAATACCTGGAACTATTTCGGTTGCCGGAACCCGAGCAGACGCGTAGACGAAAACATGATAAAGCAGATCGCCGATGCTTTCATTTCAAAAGGCATGGCAGAGGTCGGCTATGAATATGTCAATATCGACGACTGCTGGGCCATGGGAACCAGAAACTCCCGTGGTGGACTTGCCGCTGATCCGCAGTATTTCCCTAATGGAATGAGGGCTGTTGCCGATTATATCCATTCCAAAGGACTCAAGTTCGGACTCTATACCGATGTGGGAACTTCGACCTGTGCGACCTGTTATGGTACCGGGGGGCTCCCCGGCTTGCTCAATCATGAGCAGCAGGATTGCGATACATTTGTGGCATGGGGTGTCGATTATCTGAAAGTTGATTTCTGCTGTCATGATAATCGTCCTGCAGTGCAGCAGTTTACAAAAGTAAGGGATTGTCTGGAAAAAGCGGTTGATCGAATGAAAGATAAAGTTGAGGATGCCCATCCCATTGTTTACAGTATCTGTAACTGGGGTGAGCAGGAGCCATGGAAGTGGGGAGATACCGTCGGGCATCTGTGGCGGACCACCAGAGATATCAGTAACCAGTATGGCTCTCAGATGGACAATCTGGATAAGAATACGCCGTTATGGCCGTATGCTCGCATCGGTGCGTGGAATGACCCGGATATGCTCGAAGTGGGATACGGTGATTTCGCGACCAACTATGCAAGGGCCAGAACTCACTTTTCCCTCTGGTGCATGTCGGCGGCACCGCTGCTAGCCGGTAACGACATTCGTAACATGAGCACCCAGATCCAGGAGATCCTTATCAACAAGGATGCGATAGGGATTAACCAGGACACACTAGGTGGAGATACCACCATGGGGATCATTCAGGGGCGGAAGGTCGTCAGCGGGAGATCCGAAGTATGGGTTAAACTGTTGAAAGGACAGACTAAAAGTGAGTATGCAATACTGCTTTTCAACCGCAGCAATAATGGCCCTGTCACTATCAGTGTAACCACCGAGCAGATGAAAACGGTGGGAGGTGACATTGCCAATGGAAAAAAGTACGAGGTACGGGACGTATGGGGGAAAAAAGATCTTGAAGACTGGACTGCCGGAGGTACTTTCACCTCTCCCGAGCCGGTGGGAGTCAATGATGTATTTATGGCACGGTTCAGCATCCCGCCTGTAAAAGTCGTATCACAGTATACTAGTGTGAATGTACGTCCCATGAACGTGCAATCTGAAGGACGGCAAATTGTAATCCGCACAAAGACACCGGGACAGATGGCTGTACGTCTTGTTACTTTGAATGGGGAAGTGGCCTATTCTAATAAACTGGTTGGACCACTGGACTACAGCATCTCCACGAAAGGAATGGCGCGTGGGTTGTATGTGGTTGATGTTAAAAGCAGTGTGGAACAGTTCCAGCAGAAAATATATCTGAAGTAGCTCTTAAGGTCCCTTTCTCCTGTTGCGGAGGAAGGGGCCGTTTTTAAGTGACTCTTAGTATAGTAAACGTAGTATAATAGTTGGCACTACTATTCGTTTGTTCGGAGTCGGTTATTTCACTGCCGCTTTTTTTATGCGTAAAGTATCCAGTGCGTTGCACTGATTCCAGTATGCCGCATTCAGTATCGAAAACACTCAGAATAAAAGACGATCCCGATTCCGATGTCCGACCCCAACCCCGAATTAACCACAATAGACAGTGCTGAGTAATATGAGACAGTTAATAAAACTTGATTATCCTGGTTTTTTTCTCTGATACCCTCAGACGGTAAAAGCTCCTCTGTACTGTGGCTGATTTTTCTGCGCTGAATGGTGGTACCGGAGTTCTTCGGGCAACTATTCCGGCTGTCGCAGCAGGTTCGCCAGAGAACTCTGCAGCAGCGGGTTTCCCGGTAACCGTTCGAGGGCTTTCCGGTACAGTGCAATGGCATCGTTCCTTTTCCCCGCCAGCACCAGTGCTTCGGCAAGTAACTGATACCCGTCCGGGTCATCGGGTAATAGCCTTACTCCTTCGGTGAAGTGAAGAATCGCCTCGCTGATGTTTTTTTCGCGAGCACAGGTTTTTCCGAGGCCGAATCGCGTCAGTGCATCGTTGGGCATTAAAGCCAGTGCCACAAGGAAATGCCTGCGTGCGTCGCTGAATCGGGAAAGCTTGAAATAGGCTTTCGCAAGGTTGTATTCTGCAAATCCGTTATCCGGTGCGAGGCGCAATGCGACCTTGTAGTGTTCAATTGCGCTCCTGATTTCTCCTCTGTTCAAAAAAATATTTCCCGCATTGATGCGGGCAAGCGCATCCGATGTGTCAAGTTGCATCGCCCGTTGATAATGCGTAAGGGCTTCGCCAGGTTTACCACTGTGTTCCAGGATGTTTCCCGCACTGATATGCGCTTTTACATTTTCCGGGTTTATTGTAAGCGCCTGAAGGTATCTGGCGTAGGCATTCGCAATGTCTCCCGCCTCTTCAAAGGCCATTCCCGCCCTCCAGAGTGAGACATCATCAATGAATTGTTCACGGATTTCCCGGATGGCATCGGTACGGGTGTAGACAAATTCGGGGATATTGGCAGCCCGGTCGGGTGCGCTAAGGTGTTCAAGCAGTACCGGCGGGGCATCGTTACCGTTCTCATCGATATGGGTGATGAACAGCTGCGTATACGGGGTATTCTGTTTTGAGGCGAACACCAGCCATCGACTGTTTGATGACCACGAGTGCCAGGAATTCATGCGGTTGGTATTACACCGCATCAGACGTGGTTCGCCACCGCTTGCGGGCATAATATACAGTTTACTATCGGGTTGGAGGAGCATAAAACTTTTGGCTTTACAAAAAACGATCCATTTTCCATCGGGTGAGTAGCGGGCAAAAAAATTGCTCATTCCGTTGTTAGATGCCCCGGTGAGCGGTTCGGCCCGACCGCCTTTTCCTTCGTTGAAGGGAATTCTACAGAGATCATATCTGAATGATTTTTTACCGGTAAGAAATTCAGAGCACTCCTCGGGTGAAAGGATCGCTTTACCCTTATCGTGCAGTTTCTTCAGATGATAGGCGGCATTTCGAGCGAAAACGATATGTTTGCCGTCAGGGCTCCACGACGGATTTGACTGGACTAACGAAGGGTCATCGGCACCGGGCAGGGCGGTAAAGGTGCCGGATGTCCGCGAATACAGAGCAAGAATTCCCTGTATGGGAAAGAAAAGCTGCGAAAAGGTGAGATCCGGTTTAGCGACGAACACTGAACGGTCCTTGACGGTGCTTACTACATAGCGGCCGTCGGGTGAAACCTGTGAAAGAAGGCCGAACGTCGGGTCGTTTTCGTCTCGTTCGTAATCACTCCATGAGATAATATTCCCAGGGACGAGACGCATGGTACGGGAAACGCTGGTAACGGTATAGGCTCCTTTGTCATTCGCATAATCGACATCCATTCCCAGCGTCTTCCCATCGGCGGAAAATGAGTGACAGTTGCCGCACACCGGCAGGTTTTCAAGTACGACAGGTGGTTTAACGGAACTGCTTATGGACCCGAATCGCCATCGGATCCGTGAAGGGTCCCTGACCGCATCACTGAAGGGTAATATGACTTCCCGATAAAACAGCGGGTTACCGACACTGTCTTCCGACGTTGTAAAGGAAATTTCTCCACCTGAAACAATCCTCCGACGGATGGAACCACGAAGGCCGATGATGGTCATAGTCCCGCGTTTTTCACGCGACAGCAGTTTAATGGTTTTCCAATCATTTTCCGGCGGAGTCCATTGCTGCCGTTTTGTAAAGTACTGCAGGCTTGAATCAATACCGGTGAACCGGATTGAGACAAGCCATTCGTTCGCAGCGGAAGAGGTGTCGTGCCAGCGCAGTACCGGTGGAGGAAGTTCCGGGGGAAAAATGGTGCCATCGACGGGGTAGGTAATGGCGCAATTGCTCGAAGGGGTCGATTTCAACCAGGCTTTTACAAGTGCATCCGCCCCCGGGTGAACCGGTAACAGCCACAGAAACAGTATACCGGATATGACTGCACCTGCAATTACGGGAACTCTCATTGGGAAGAATATCTTTTTGATAAATTCATCTCCGACTAATGCAGGCTGGCCAAAGTGATGCACTCAAATCAGAAACAGGTGATTGTCATAACGGTCGATGACCGGATCAGAGGCATTTCACTGAGAGCAGAATTTTTCGCGCAAGTTCGGTTGCGGATTCATCCCACTGTCGACGGTTCAACGCTATCTTAAATATGATTTTCTTTGTAATAGTACCGTAAAAAACAGGAGAATCATTTTTATAATCCCATAGAAGTATATCTGCCTGTACTTCCAGGTTGGCAGGTCGCTTTGTCTTGTTGTCCCAGTAATATTCATAAAACAAATTATTTCTTTTAAAGGTCAGACGGTCGACTTGAATTAAAACAGCACTGTCCAAACCGGCTTCCTGCATTGATGATTTTGTCGGAATCGGATCACGTAATATCAATGTGTCCTGATCCGTTGTCAGGGTAGTCGGTTTTTTATCGAACTCTTTCAGAGAAAACTCTGCCTGATAGCTGTTTGCAACGATCAGACTGTCACCACTCATATTCGCACTGAATGAATTTACAAAAATCGGTAGATACCATTTCCTTATACGTGATTCTGGTGTTGCATTCATACCACCGTAATCGTCACTAACATCTTTGGGATTGGTGATGATAATATTTTCAGGGGCAGGCAATGCCAGTACAAGGGTACGATTCGACAGGTTGGCGTGTTGGTAACCTTCATACAATATGTATGGTTGTGAGATTTTCGTTGCAACACAGGAAAGGAACATTGCTGCCGGAAAAACAACTGATAGGGCTAATACTTTTTTAATCGGGGTGGATACTTCCTGTTCGATTTTTTTCTTATTCATTATGCCATGATTTCAATTCCCACCTTACTAACCGGGGGAGTTTTTTTGAAAAGGAATAAAAGGTTCTCATTGTCGGGAATGGTGAACCTTGCCCGGAACCTTATGGAAAATCGGTTAAAAAGGCTCATTGTATCAGAAGTTAATCTGCTTTCTGGTACGGAAAAATATACCTGTTTCGGAGTGTTGCCGTCAAATTTGAAATGTGTTCATGGCTGACTGGTTCAACAAATTTGATTGGATCGTATATCATGTGAAGCACATCTGTTTTTCGGGAATCGTATCGGCGGCTCTCCAGAGCTGAATGGAGAGGCCTGTGGACATGGAAGTCCGGAAGTAATCAGGTACGTTTAAAATATCCATAAAAATAGGCATTTTTAACAAATGGTGTGGACAAGTTTGTCCATACTTTTTACCCTTTTCATATATACCTGCAAAATAAGGCGCTATATTATTGAACAAGGGTGCTATTGATCTGGAATGCTGGTCCGGAAACTATGCCTCCCTTGCTTTATCATCATTTTAACACCTTGAGGTCTGAGCAAAAACGCCGGATATGGCATTGTTTTGCAAAAATCAGTTCTACTGATTTTCCAGGAGATGCTACCTGTTTAAATGAAATGGAGGTCGGGAAAATTATCACGACAGTTATAACAGAAGTCTATCGGCGTCTATTCAACGTACGTTTGTAATTTCATCAATTCTCGGGGAATTTTACTGGTCGCTTTGATTAACAACTTTGAAAAGGGGGAACCTCATGAGAACAAAAAGTATAACAGCAGTTGCAGTGTTACTGGTACTGCTATGGGCAGGCACTCCATCGGCCCTTGATAACGGATTGTGCCTGACACCACCATTGGGATGGAACAGCTGGAACTGCTTCGGGCCCAATATTGATGAGAATAAAATCAAAGGCGTTGCCGATGCGATGGTATCCAGCGGTCTTAGAGATGCCGGCTATATCTACCTTAATCTCGATGACAACTGGATGGCGCAGTCTCGTGATGGAAACGGCAACCTGCGGGGAGATCCCAACCGTTTCCCTAAAGGAATGAAAGAGTTAGGTGATTACATTCACTCCAAAGGGCTGAAGTTTGGTATTTATGGTGACCGAGGTTCCGTGACATGTTTCTTCAGGGACAATTTCAAGAATCTCAACACCCAAAGCGGGAGTAAAGGAAGAGAAGTACAGGATGCAAAAACGTTTGCCTCCTGGGGAGTCGATTACCTGAAGTACGACAATTGTGAAGTCGGTTATGCTGCTCCCAGTGCAACCATGCAGAAAGATTACGAAACAATGAGGGACGCTCTTGCAAACAGTGGTCGGGATATCATTTTCAGTATCTGTGCCTGGGAATTCAGGGACTGGATGCCGGAAGTGGGAAATCTCTGGCGCACCACCACTGATATTCTCAACCACTGGAAGAAGGAAGGCGGCGACTGGTCGTGGGGTATTCTGGATATCGTCGATCTAAACGAACCGTTGGCACGCCATGCCAAACCGGGAGCATGGAACGATCCGGATATGTTGCAGGTCGGTAACTTCGGTGGCTATCGCAGTCCCAATGAAAATGAGTATCGCTCTCATATGAGTTTGTGGTGCATCATGGCGGCTCCGATCATTATGGGAAACGATATCAGGAACATGAATCAGGCTACCAAAGATATTCTGCTCAACAAGGAAATCGTTGCCGTAAACCAGGACAGTGCCGGAATTCAGGGAACGAAAATCAAATCCCGGAACGGACTCGATGTGTGGTGTAAGCCTCTCGGTTCCAAAGACGGCGACACCAAGGCGGTGGCACTGTTCAACAGAAACGATAATACCAGAGAAATCACAGTTAATTTTTCGGATATCGGGCTATCAGGGGAGGTCCATGTTCGTGACCTTTGGAAAAAAGAGGACAAGGGGATGTTTGAAGGTTCTTTCACCATGCCGGTGGAAGCTCATAACACTGCCATGCTCAAGATCGTCAAGTCAACGGTTATCCGGGCGCAACTGGCTCTTCAAAAACAGAGATCCGCACGGTTTTCTGCACTGCAGACCAATGGCCGACTGATGATTACACCGCTGAATGCAACGGAGAAATATAATCTCTCGGTTTGCCTTTCCGATGGTCGGATGGTTGCTCGGAAAAATGGAAATATCGGTGTTGTTTCCTTTCCGGTGGCCCAAAACGGCGTATATATTATCAGAGTTGGTTCCGGTGCGAATACGGAGGTAAAGACTCTGGCATTGTATAACTGAGAGACATTGATTTGCTGATACATTTGTATATAACACTATTTGTATACAAAATGAATACAAAATATTGAAATCTATCGGGAGTCGAATTTATTTTGCGACAATTCTGAGAATTAATTATTATATTGGAATTTAAAAAACTGTAAAATGTGTGAAAAATCTATAAACTGTTGATTAATTCAGAAACAATATTTCTTAGTTCTTTGCGTTAACGTTAACGCGATTGCAGGTAGTTTAAAACTTTAAAATGATGTTTTTTGTTATTTTTACTATTACAATGAAGGAGTTCAAATGAGACAACTCTATAGTGCATTAATGGGTTTGCTCTTGATAACGTCTGTAGGGTTCATTTCTGCAGCACCAAATGATCCCATGTGGATGTTTTCCGATCAGCCCGGAGCCATTTACAGCAGTTTCCGTTATTGTGATACTGCAAGAACTAATTACCTTTGTATTTCATCGCAATACGATGAACTGGTTGATACCGGGTCATATGACGGTTCAAAATATATCAATTTCGACTATCAATTCAGCTCGAATTTATTTGTTATCATCAACCGATGGGATGAGACCGATACTCTCTACCGGGATTATCGACCGGGGTATGCCGGGTTCAAGACCGCATGGGACGATGGTATGACGGGGTATTATATAGCTAGGTATAACTATCTCATATTAAAGCACAAAGGTCCAAATCTGAACCATAAAGTATCGGTTGCTGTTTGGTATAATGATGGAGAGTGTGGTTCTCCGTCATATCGGGAGGAATTAGGGTCGTTCAGTGCTTCAGCGGAGTGGAAAGAAGATACAATTGTTATTCCTGAAAGTTTCCATAATAAGACTGATATACTCAGAAACGGCAGCAAATATTTTGAATTGAATTTTATCATCAATAATCTGGATCCGAACGATACAACCTCCGGCCCCCCCGGAAATTTCAAAGTGGATGACATACTTCTTGTGGGATGCAATCCGATTGAAACGTCGCCGGTCTCGCAAACGGTGAACGAAAATGCGCCTTGTGTCCTGAAAGTGAAAGCAGAGCCTCCAGCGAATCATTCTGCTGATATTCTCACCTATCAATGGATTAAAGATGGAGCGCCGATCGCCGGAGCGACCGACTCAATCTATAGTATCCCAAATACTATGCTGGAGCAGGCGGGAGCCTATACTGTCGCGGTTACTGTACCGAGTACCGGTAACATTTTTACTTCTCTTCCGGCAATCGTGACGGTAACTGATGATCCGTCTTTTACCCCGGGAGAAGAGAACAGCGGTTGCGGGTGTGGTGCCGGAACCGGTCTGGCATTTCTACCGCCGATATTTATCAGGATGATGGCACGGAGAAAAAGGAAAAATCAGAAATAGTCTTTTAATTCGACTCAGAGAAGATGTTCAGAAATGAATCAAGGCAACAATGGTTGTCTTGATAGTATCTGCTCAATTCGTGAAGTGTCAGTCAGTTTGCAAGGTTTGAATGGAATCTGACAGGATCCAATAGGTTTTAGGCTGATTTGTTGATCAGTGATTCTTTTGTATACAATTTGAATACGAAATATAGTTTTGATTACCATCCCTAATTCGTTTTAGCGGGGAGGTATGAAAATATTAGTTATATTAAATATAAGGATAGATCTCTATTAAATCGATTAAAATAGGGACTGTTCGCTACAAATAAGCGGTAGTTCAGTATTAAAAATATGATTAAATATTAATTCAATGCGTTATTGTTGGCACGATTGGAGTTTTAAAATCCAAATTAGAGGACATGTGTGCATTAATAGGTGTAATAGTACAGTAAATATGCTATTCTCTTGATTCAGGAACTATATATACCGGTAAATCGCATCAACGCTTATATAAGGAGGAACGATGTATTTGAGGAGTGTTCTCAAAAATAGTGGAATTATAATAGCAGCAGCAATGGTTTGCATCGTGCTGCTGGCGACGGAAGGCTACAGTCAGAATGCTGTTACACTGAACGTAAACGAAGCAACTGCTGTTGTCGAACAGGAGGTTTTCGGCCTGCTGATGGAAGTGACACTGGGAAGACAGTGGAAAGGTCAGGGGTCAATTTTTATGGGACCCAAGTCTTTGAATAACGAAACAACGGTCTTCGGTATGCGGAAAGAGGTCATTGAAGGATTCAAGGAGGCCGGGGTCGGAGCTGTGCAGTTTCCGGGCGGGTGTGCCGCCAACGGTTATGAATGGGATAGATCAAAAAATCCCTCGAGTGTTGTAGGAGTAGACCAGTTTATAGAGTTCTGTAAACTTACTGGTGCCGAGGCAATGATTTCCGGCAAGCCTACAGGGAGTGATGCTGCGCAGAATCTGGCGTTTGCCAAATATATAATTGAAGATCTTGGTTATCCTCTGAAATGGTTCAAAATCGGAAACGAGATATGGGGTGGGTGTGGTACGAATTATACCAACGGATATACCAACGGATTCAACACCAATATCGATCGTTTTAAGGATTTGCTTGCTACCGAGAAGGGGAAGAATCTCAGGTTTATCGCAGCTGCCAATACCATGGAAGGTAACTATAATTGGATTTCAACCTGGATGAATGATATCGGGGATGTAGTAGATGCCATTGAGTTTCATGATTACATTTATCATCCGAATGATTTCAGCAGTAGTAATCCCTCTACCAGCAATTACTGGACTGTAATGAACGAAGTTTTTGTCGGTGATTTCCATGATCATCTTTATAACCAGATTGTTCCTAAATTGAAGCAGGCTGATCCCAGTATGCGGGTTAAAGCATGTGTTGATGAATGGGGCGACTGGCTTCAAGGTGATAACTGGATGCAGACCATCACGGTTATGGATGCGATATCTGCAGGTGGACACCTCAATCAGTTCATACATAATGCCGACGTCGTAGGTGCTGCGTGTCTGGCTCAGGGTGTGAACTGTATCCATTCGATTATCAATATTAATACCGCAGGGGAGATGGTAAAAACACCGGCATTCTATGTTATGAAGATGTATAAACCTCACCATGCTTTTAACGCGAAATCCATACCGTTTACTACCTCAAATTTTGAAAAAGCCAATGGCAATGTTCCGGCGGTCAGTGTTTCTGCAACGGTTAATAGTGGCGATACCGTCAATATCAGTTTTACCAATTGCGATCTGTCTACTCCCCGCAAGTCAACGGTGTCATTAACAAGCGACAAGGTCCTGGATTATGGTATTTTGAGTGCCGAGGTTGTTACCGGTCCGCAGTACACTTCAACAAATCCCTTTGGTGGTGCTGAGCAGGTGAATATCAAGACGCTTGATGCATCTGCATATAGTGTCAACGGAAAGGAACTCACCGTAACGCTTCCTTCAAAAAGTGTCGTGATGATCAGGTTGAAACCGGTCACTGTTGCTGTTCGACCCGGACATATGGGGAGAATTGGCCAGGAGGTGTTTTCTGTACGACCTGGCTTGAACGGAATCACGGTTACCTCTTCGATGGGAAGTAACAGTGCCCGTAGGACGGTATCCTTGCTGAGCTTGGACGGTAAAACATTGGTGGAATCAAAATCTTTTTCATCAGGTGGTATTTGCACATTAGGACGAAATTTAAGAGGTACCGGTGTGTATCTGGTTAAAATTACCGGCCCGGGAGTAGATCTGTCGAAGCAGGTGGTTCTTGCAAGATAGTGAACTTTGTAGAAAAAAGACCTAAAAGTAACATAGGGGTATAAATGTATGAAAGTGCCTGCCGGGTCAGTTGGCTCCGGCGGGTGTTTTTTTTATCTGCTGAGTATACGCTTATTGCTAAAAAAACTAGAATAAATAATAAATAAATATTTATATCAATGATTTATGCGTACAAATGTATACGCATTGTATACAAAAAAGTATTTGTCGCTTATTATTTCAAAGAAACAATTGCTCTTTGGGCGTATATTTCAAATAGCACTATGAAACCGATATTTACCTATATCAACTACCGGGAATACCTCAAGGATTACTACGAGGAGCAGAAAAAAACATCCAGGTTTTTTTCGTACCGGTATTTTGCTCAGAAAGCGGAAATAAATTCACCGAATTTTCTGAAACAGGTTATTGAATCCAAGCGGAATCTGACAGCGCTCACTATAAGCAGATTTGTTAATGCCCTGAAATTAAACGAGAAAGAGGCCCTTTTTTTTCGAAATCTGGTTCTTTTTAATCAGGCGAAAACTGCACAGGAAAAACAGGAGCATTATACGGTTATGCTTTCGCTGATGCATACCGTGAGGGAACAGCGGTTGAGCGCACTGCAGCATGAATACTATAATCATTGGTTCGTTGCCGTTATTCGAGAGCTTATCACTCTCCATAATTTCAAGGGAGATTTCAAGGCACTGGCAGCTGCTGTGGTTCCAGCCATTTCAGTCCGGGAGGCACGCTACGGTGTTAAACTTCTCCGGAATCTCGGGATGATCGAACAACATGAAGACGGATCGTTCAGACAGACTGCAGGTGCGATTGTTTCCGACAGCAGTGTGGCCCGAATGGCGGTTCGCTCATTCAATCGTGAAATGCTCAGAAAGGCGGAAAACGCACTGGATACAATACCGGTGGAGGAACGGCAGATTTACGGAGTGACGGCAGGTGTTTCCAGGGCATGTTACGATGTATTGGCAGCTGAGATGGCTGCTTTTCGAGACCGGGTGGTTTCCATCGTCAATGGAGACCGCGGTTCGAACCGTGTATACCAGATGCATTTACAGCTTTTTCCGCTCAGCAGGGAGGTGGAATCAGCGGTGGATACCGGGGGGGACACGAAATGAAGTACCGGTTATTTACCCGATTGTGCTTCGGACTTGCGGTGGCAGGGGGCATTTATTGTACTTCTGTCAATGATATCGCCGGAGGAAGCAGTTCCACTGATAATGGCAAGGTCGTCGGTATGGTACGGGGGGAGGATGGGTTCCCGGCTTCGAATACTCAAGTAACTCTTCGTTCCGCACTGTTTAATCCGAATAGGGATACGGTTAGTTTCATCATGGATACGACCGATTCTGAAGGAATGTATGTGTTTGACAGTCTCGCAGGCGGCATCTATACGATAGAGGCTGTTCAACTTGAATCCCGAACCCGGGCGCTGGTAAATTCAATAATGATTGATTCAACAACAACACATGCAGAAGTAGTTTCGCTTGCACAGCCTGGAGCTCTGAAAATAGAACTTTCGGGATGTGTTGATGATTCATGCTATGTATATGTACCAGGTACTTCGCTCTATGGACTGGTTCGCGATGGAATCGGTTTTATCGATTCAGTACCGGCTGGTCTGGTGCCTGCAGTGTATTATGTTGACCAATCTGATCCCACTTCAATTCGCACGATTAAAACGGGGATAACCATTGGTTCCGGAACTACACGTATCATTGCGGATAACTCTGCCTGGAGTCATTCCGCACAGATTATTCTGAATACAACGGAAACCGGCGCTGACGTTGCTGCTAATGTGTATGATTTTCCGGTTCTGCTTCGTTTGTCGGAGGAAAATTTTGATTTTTCCACTGCAGGCAGTGACGGGAACGATCTGCGTTTCAGAAAAAGGGACGATACACCACTGTCGTATGAAATTGAACGCTGGGATGCGACTGCCGGTCACGCAGAGATCTGGGTGCGGGTGGATACGGTATTCGGTAATGACAGTTCCCGGTATTTCATGATGTACTGGGGGAATGATGTCGCCGAATCCGGGTCGGATGGTGCGGCGGTGTTTGATACTGTAGCCGGGTTCCAGGGCGTCTGGCATCTCGCGGAAGGTGGCAACAATGTTGTCCCGGATGCTACCGGTAATCATTACGATGGTGCAGCATCCAGTGTATCTCAGGTAGAGGGGGTAGTGGGTGCTGCACGGGATTTTGATGGAAAATCGGGGTATATCTCTATGCCTGCTACTGCCGACAGTAAACTCGATTTTCCACAGAACGGAACGTATTCGATGTCCCTCTGGGCATATGCCGATACTATTGATTCAGTATTTCATGCGATAGCAGGAAAAGGACACGAGCAGTATTACATGCAGTTGAAGTGTCTGGGAGAGGGACACGCGACATGGGAATTTGTTGAATTTCAGGATCAGGTCGGATGGGAATATACCGAGGATTCAACACCTCCTGCACCGTCAAGCGAAAACTGGGTTCATCTTACCGGCGTACGTTCCGGTAATGAACAGCATTTCTATGTCAACGGAGAACGTGTTGTCGACACTATCGCTCTTATGGCGGGTGAATATGCACGGAATAACGGCGATGATTTTACCATCGGAAGATTCGCCCGATCGGTAGCGATACCCTACCAGCAGGGGTGGTCCTGGTTCAACGGTAAGCTGGATGAGGTCCGACTGATGGACAGGGTGCTTACCGATGATGAAGTCCGGTTGTGCTACATGAATCAGAAGAGCGATGATAACTTGGTGATAATCAAGGGGAATAGTCAAAAATAAAGGTTCAGGATGAAAGGATGTACGGTATGAAGAGAGAGAAAAAAAATATACTTATGCTACTCGCGGTTACTGCGGGTGTTTGGGTTGGGAATGTTTCGGCTCAGGATCAATTATATCCCAATGAGTTCCCGTTGGGTGATGTAACGCTTCTGGATGGTCCCTTCAAACATGCTATGGAGGTGAATATTGAGCATTTGATGGGGTATACGGTTGACCGTCTGACTGCAAGTTATTACGCAGAGGCCGGGTTAACCCCCAAGGCTGCGGATTATACCGGTGGCGGTGCCTGGGAGGGACTCAACGGACATGTTGGTGGACATTATCTCAGCGCATTGGCAATACAATATGCGGCAACTGGAGATGCGGAATGTAAGGAACGGTTGGATTATATGGTGGCGGAACTTAAAAAATGCCAGGATGCGAACGGAAAGGATGCCGATTTCGAAGGGTATCTGAGTGGTATCCCGAACGGTAAAAATTTCTTTCGGGAAATCAAGAAGGGAAATACCGGTGCCGTCTGGGATTACTGGGTTCCCTGGTACAACATTCATAAAACCTATGCCGGGCTCAGGGATGCGTGGGCGTACGGGAGGAATGAAGACGCCAAACTGATGTTTCTGAAACTGTGCGACTGGGGTATGAAAATCTGTTCGGGGCTCAGCGATGCCCAGATTCAGGGGATGCTCGGCAATGAACACGGCGGTATGAATGAAATGTATGCGGACGCGTATGCGATGTCCAACCGGACCGGGAGCTACATGAGTTTTGCCAAAAAATTTTCGCATAAAGACATTCTCGATGCAATGGCTCAAGGCAGAGATAATCTCGACGATAAGCATGCCAATACTCAGGTACCGAAAGTGATCGGTTTCCAGCGAATCGCCGAAGAGGCCAATGACGAAACATTTTACAAGGCAGCAGAATTTTTCTGGACGACCGTCGTTAAAAACAGAAGTATCGCGATCGGCGGCAACAGCCAGGCGGAATTTTTCCTGAAGTCCTCAGAGTGGATGGAGTACATCAATAATCGTGAAGGGGTCGAGTCATGCAATACCCACAACATGCTTAAACTTACCGAAGGGTTGTTCCGCATGAAGCCTGAGGCGAAATATGCCGATTTTTATGAAAGGGGACTCTTCAACCATATCCTTTCCACCCAGCACCCGGATCATGGCGGATACGTCTATTTTACGTCGGTTCATCCACGGCACTATCGGGTGTATTCACGGGCGGATCATCAGATGTGGTGCTGTGTCGGAACCGGGATGGAGAACCATACAAAATACGGACAGTTTATTTACACACACAGTAATGATTCCCTCTTTTTGAACCTGTTCATCGCGTCAGAACTTGACTGGAAAGATAAGGGGGTTACCGTGCGGCAGGAAACAACGTTTCCGGATACGGGATTGTCCGTCCTTACGATAGGCACTGAGGTTCCCACCCGATTCACTCTGATGATCCGTCATCCGGGATGGGTGCGCAAAGGTGGAATGGCCGTTATGATCGGTAATGAAACGCTTGGTCTTTTGTCGGATTCAGCAACGTATATCGCCATCGATCGTACCTGGAATGACGGCGATGAGGTGAAAATCCTCATGAGAATGAATTTTACTGTTGAGCGTATGAACAATATCCCTTCGTGGGTGGCGGTTATGCGTGGGCCGATCGTTATGGGGAGTAAGATCAGCGAGAGTCCAATCTCGAATTTTGTTTCGGGCGACGGTCGATGGGATCATGTTGCCAATGGTTCGCTACTTGATCCGGGAGCGGCACCCAAGCTGAAGATAGATCTTGCAAATCTCAATAAGCAGTTTACACCGGTGGCGGGAAAAACACAGGCTTACAAGGCACCCGGTATTTTTCAGAACAGCGCCCAGAGTAGCCTGGAGTTTGTTCCGTTTTCTTCTATTCACGATACGCGTTATATGATGTACTGGAATGCGACGGTAACCGGCAGCTACCCTCCCGAGGACGATATAGTAAAGGTGGCAAAAATTACGAAAAGGGAAAACGGCGGGTTTGCTGAAATACGGCAGCATCATGATGCGTTGCACTTCTCTTTCTCCGCGGCTGCACCCTCCCGGCAGGTGGTGCTCTATACATTGGCCGGAAAACAGGTAGCTGCTATTGCCGTACCGGAAAAACATGCGGTGCTGCATTTAGGGAAAAAATCTCTCGGGATGAACAACGGCATGTATGTGGTGGAGGTTGTTTCGGAAGGAAAACGCATTTCGGAGAAGGTATGTATCGCGAAATAGGCGTTTGATTTCATAGCAGGAAGAATGTACGTGTCCCCGTTACGATATTTCGGAACGGGGATTTTTTTATCCTTACGGGTTGAATGTTACTATCATTTCACGCGCTTGTAGGTAAGTGGTATTTTAATGAAACGATTTTTTCTCCACGTCTCTGTTCAGGAGCTGTTTCTTGAAGTGTCGGATCACAGTCGTCATTACTGTCATTGGGCTGGTTACTGGAGTTTACGCTTCCGGTTATGCCATTCGCAATCCCATCGACACTGGGTACGGTGCCCACGGTCCGTATCAGATATGCCGGGACAGCATTCCCGCTCCCACGGTCAAGGGCGCATCGGTCTACCTCTTCAAACCCTGCAAGAGTGATACCGTCTGGCCGACAGTATTCTTTTTTCATGGCATTGGAGCCTCTGACCCCTCAAATTACCGGGAACTGTGTGAACATCTTGCCTCACGTGGTTTAGCGGTTCTTTACCCGCCGTTCTCGAAGATGATCGCGATGGCAAAGCCGGAAATGGCATACGGGCAACTGCGTGCAGGCTTTAACGCCGGGGTGGAACACTGGCGGGAACAGCTTGACAGTACCAGGGTTGGATTTGTGGGCCACTCCTACGGTGGCGGCGCGGTTCCCGCACTTTCACTCGAGTGGATCAAACAGCGGCTCTGGGGAAAAAAAGGAGCATTCCTATATATAATGGCTCCCTGGTACACTTATGAAATTTCTCCACTGCAACTTGAGGCCTACCCCAAATCTGTCACCATGATTGTAGAGGTGTTCGAAAACGACTATGTCAATGATCACCGCATGGCCAAGGATATATTCGATCATATCCCGGTGAGCAACTCCAGAAAGAATTATATCATACTCCGTTCCGATTCCTCGCATACGCCACCGCTCTACGCAGGGCACAGCACGCCGAGCGGGGCTGCCGGAGGAGAGAGTACCGACAATCTGGATTTCTATGGAATCTGGCGGCTTACGGATGCGCTGGTCGACGTTACGTTCAACGGAAATCCGGCAGCCCGTGCTATTGCATTCGGGTCCGGTAATCGACAACAGCGATTCATGGGCACCTGGAGCGACGGTACACTGGTGCGGGAGCTTCGTGGAGGACATAATGCATTTGTCTATCTGCCCGAAAACAATTTCATGAATTTCTGGAGCCATGCAAGAAATAAACGCTACCGGGAGGTTACCTTTTTCGGTGATAAGCCGCGATGGGGAAACCGTGAACGGATGACGCTCCGCAACTACATCAACGTGCGACCTGGAGCCGGTGAAATTACCGACACCATGGCTGCAGTGAACGCCGACAGCGGTAGTCCGGTTTCACCCATCACCTCAGGATTTGGAGCACCTGGATCGTACAAGGTGAGCAAACGTGATTTTTTTCATCCGACGAAAGGACATGGGAAAATCTACCTCTTCAGTCCGGTGGGTGGCGACGGTCCCCGGCCGGTTATTCTGTTTCTGCACGGATTTCAGTGGCCCATGCCCGATTATTACCAGGGATTAATTAACAATATTGTAAGTCAGGGGTATCACGTCGTGTTTCCTTCGTACCTGATGTATTCGATGACTGTCGGGAATAAGAAAAGGTACGAATTGATGCTCGCCGGAGCGGTGGAGGCAATGAAAGTATTAGGCAGTTCGGTGGATACTACACGGATCGGTTTCATTGGGCATTCGTACGGCGGCGGCGCGGTTCCCGCAGTGGCATGGCATTTCCTGAAACTCCGACGATGGGGCAGGAACGGAGCGTTCATGTTCATTCTCGCACCGTGGTATGTGTTTAATTTTGAGCCGGAGCAGTTCAGCAATTTTCCTCCGCATACCCGACTGCTCATTGAAGTTTATGAAGGAGATCGAATAAGTGACTGGCGTATGGCCGAGGATCTGTTTTACTCGTTTTCTTCCATTTCATACCGGAACAAGGATTTCGTTATCGTGCACAACGATGAATACGACGACAAAGAGCTGGAGGTTGATCATACTTCACCACTATCAAGCGGTGGGGATGATATCGATGCCGTTGACTACTTCGCTCTCTACCGGCTGGCTGATGCACTCGCGGCCGAGACCTTCCGTGGCGATTCGCTCGGAAGAAACATCGCGCTCGGGGGCGGAAACCCGGAGCAGATATTTATGGGTACCTGGCCGGACGGAACCCCGTTAGCGCAGCTGACGGTTACGGACAGGCCGGTAACACCCTATCCGCAATTTCTTTATCTGTTTCACTGGAATCTGCTCTGGAACAAGCGGCGCCACGAGTATACTCCACTTGGCAAATTCAATCCACTCTGGTTCATCGATAAACAGCGAGAGGAACAAAAGCCGTAGTCCTCTTTTTTTTCTATTGCAACACTCTGGCTGGTGTGCTTGAAACAGACACGGTTTGGTGGTATTTTCACTGAAGTGACAACTCCCTTTTACAGTCGGTTCCCGTTTCCGGTATGATACTTTATCGCTACATTATCCGTGAGCTCATTGCTCCTTTTTTCTCTTCAATGAGCATCATTGTGTTTCTTTTCGTGATGCAGCAGATGGTGCTGCTGCTTGACCGGATTATCTCCAAAGGTCTCGATCCGCTTATTGTTCTCGAAGTATTCATCATTCAACTCGCCTGGATTATCACCCTCGCCATCCCCATGGCGATTCTGGTGGCAACATTGACCACGTTCGGTAGAATGGCCGGTGATAATGAGATTACCTCGATAAAAGCATCGGGTCAGAACCTCTGGCCGCTTTTAACACCGGTCTTTACCGCCGCAGCGGTGCTCGGCGTGCTTAATATCTATTTCAATGATCTGATTCTGCCCGAAGCAAACCACCGGACCGCCAATCTCCTTTCAGATATCTCCCGTAAAAAACCAACTGCTTTTATCGAACCGGAAGTGCTTATTACCGATTTCAGCGGGTATACCATTTATACGGAGCGGGTAAATAACAAAACCGGGGGATTGGGTAATATCAGGATTTTTACCAATACGCCGGGGCAGGATCCGTCGGTGACTGTTGCCGACAGCGGGGATCTCCGTATCACTCCTGATCAGAAGTATATTGAACTGGTCCTGTACGATGGAGAGACGCACAGTATTTCACGTACTAAACCCAACGAATACTTTCTGGGCAGATTTGCCCGGCAGACTGTGGCGATTAAAAATGTGGACTCCCGTTTTCAGCGCACTAACTCCGAGTATCGGGGAGACCGGGAGAAAAACGTCCGGATGATGCTCGATGATGTGGCCGGTCTCAAAAAATCGAATACTCTGCTCATGAATGAGTACAATGCGCTTATTGATTCACTTACGGCCCGGATCCGGACACTTGATTCACTTTGCAGTACTGATACAACCGTGAGTGAGAAAGATAGTACCGGCTTTACCGATACTGCTTCGTATGCTGCATGGGTAAAGTCGATTGATTCCACCGGAATGTATACCGTCGCATCAATACGGCCGTTCGGCGAGGTGATTGATCGCCTGTTGCGGCGCATGAAGGCAAATACCCGCCTGATAAGTCAGTATATGGTTGAGGTGCATAAAAAGTATTCAATCCCCTTTGCCTGCATTCTCTTTGTGCTGATCGGTGCACCCCTCGGAATTATGGCGCGACGGGGTGGACTTACCGTGGGGGCAAGTTACAGCCTGTTTTTCTTTATCATATACTGGGCAAGCCTCATCGGTGGTGAATCGATGGCCGATAAAATGATAATTCCCCCATGGATCGCCATGTGGGGCGGGGATATTTTCATTGCTTTGTGTGGTGTCGTGCTTATTATCCTCATGCTCAGGGAGACGACCATCCGGTTCGATGTGCTCTTTACCTGGTGGAAAGGGTTCTCCGGTAGAAAACATCCGTTGCTCAAGGCGATCTCGGGCAATTTCCTTTTTAAAATTCCCGGATTTTTAGCCCTTGTTCCGCGGTGGATTCTGCGGAAACTCTTCGGTACCCTGCCGATTTATCTGATCGGTCTTTTTATGGGGTATGTGATCGGAGTTCTTCTTTCGATAATAGCGATCTTTGTTGCAGTCGATTATGTCAGTAATCTTAAACGGTTTGACGGGGTATCAATGCACAATGTCGCCCTGTTTTACTGGTATTACCTCCCCTGGATAATCCAGATTACCCTTCCGGTGGTACTGTTGCTCGCATCGATGTTTTCCATCGGGAAACTGGCTAAAAACAGTGAGCTGGTCGCGATGAAAGCAGCGGGAATCAATCTACGTCAACTTACGTTTCCCCTGCTGGTATTCGGAATGGTCCTGTCGGTTGCATCATTTTACGGGGGAGAATGGATTCTGCCGCGTGCCAACAGCGCCCGGAGAGAACTGAAGGATTACATGAAGGATCCGACCGCTTCGACAATAGAACGGGTGCACGGTATCCGGGAATTCCGGCGTAATTTTTACTATTTCGGCAATCCGGCAACCATGTATGTTTTCGGTGAATTCAGTACCGTTCCGCAGATGGCACGGAAAGTAGCCCGCGAGACGTTCAGCGGTAACCGCCTCACTGAACGGATCAGTGCCGCCTCAATGCTGTTTGACAGTACCGGGTGGCGGTTTGTCAACGGTTCCCTACGAAGTTTTTCAGATTCGGGTGTTACCTTAACCACCTTTGATACCCTACCCGATACGGTACTCACCGCCAAACCGGTTGCTATGGTCGCCAGGATCAAGAGTAAAGAGGAAATGAGTTACTGGGAACTGCGCGGATTTATTGAGGCTGCCCGCAGGCGCGGGGAAAAGGTACAGAAATATATGGGGGAGCTGGAGTTCAAGGTGGCACTGCCGTTTATGAATTTCATCGTTATCCTACTCGGTATTGCGATTACCGCCCGTGCCGGTCGTAAAGGCGGTGCAGTACTGTTTGGAATCGGGTTGGCACTCATGTTCTCCTTCTGGATTATTTCGCGTCTGGCTATCGTATTCGCTCAGAACGGACATTTTCCAACGTTGCTCGGTGCATGGATTGGTAATATCCTTTTTCTACTTATCGGCCTGGTATTGTATCGAAAGGCTATAAGGTGACGGACCGGAAACCGAAAATTCTGCTGATTGATGACAGCCTTGATACACTGGATCTCGTTGAGGTGTTTCTTTACCGTGATTTTGACGTGGTTACCGCTGAAAATGGTTTTGAAGGGTTTAACCGGGCACAGGAGCTGCTGCCTGATCTGGTGGTTACCGATATTATGATGCCGGTGATGGACGGTGTACGTCTGTTTAATGATCTGCGACGGCAGGAAAAAACCGCCGCCATACCGGTGATTGCGATGACCTCGTTTCTCAGGCGGATCACCAGAAAAAGTCTGCTCGCGATGGGGTTCAACGGTGTGATCGCCAAACCGATCGACCGGCAGAAGCTGCTGCAGGTTATCGGTAAAGTGCTGTCGATCCCATCGCTTTTCAGGGGGGAAAAGGTTACCGATGAAACGCAATCATAACGCCCTTCTTACGGTGCTGACAATGGTAACGGTTGCTGCCGGAGTGTTTCATTTTATCGGTGGTGACGTGCAGCGTACGGGTGTTCCCCTTACCCTTTCTCTGGTGATTGTTCTTACCGGTCTTGCCCTTGCCACGGGGCGTCGGCGTCCGATCCGATCCGAAACTATCCCGAAAACGGAAATTTCACTACCGCGGGTGGTACAGAAGTCGGCAACGGAGGAGGTGGAACCTGTTCCGCCGACTGCGGCTCTCGGAAGGGAATTCCGTAAAGACCGCTGGAATGAGACCGAAGCGCAGATCGATGCACTGCTTGACGTGGGGTTGCATCTGCTGCAGTCCCGTATCGACGGACATACCTTCGTAGTCTTTTTTCCCACTACCGACGGTGGCTATATGCTGCGCCGTTTCCGTTCACCCTCAGAACATATAAACCGTGAAGCGATTCTCTATCCGGGAGTCGGGGTAATCGGCGGATTTCTCAAGGACGGGCTCAAGCAACTTAATCTCAAAGAGATCGTGTCGGACAGTATGACGCTCTATTACTATACGCAGGATGTGGGCGTTCGATCACTGATGGCGAGTCCGATGACAGCCGGAGGCGTTGAACGGGGAACGGTGATTGTGGATAGTCTGAGCCCGAAAAAATTTACCGATGAGGATCACTCGTTTCTGGGAGAGGTTGCGTCGCTTCTCGGAAAAGCGATTTACAGTACTTATATGCATACGGAACACAAGTTGCAGCACGGTCGTCTTGCCGCGATGAGCTCCATTGAGAAGGAATTCTTCCGCAATCTCTCACGTCAGTCCATTGTCGACCGGATCGCTGAAATCGTGCCCCATGCACTGCCATGCGATCGTCTTACCATAAGTATGAAAAATGACGAGGGTGAATCCGCGAAGATACTGGCGGCAATCGGATCCGATGCCGATGGCTTTGCGGATAAATCATTTCCCGTTACGGGAAAATCACTGGCATCGGTGCTTTACACCAGTAATATCGTGCTCTGCCGGAATTTTTCCGAAGAACATTACGAAACCCGTTACACTCCCGATGAATCCCGCAACGAGGAACTACGTTCCTTTGTGGCCGTACCACTCGGGGTCGATGAATGTAAAGGTATGGTACTGGTGGAATCATTCCGGGAGAACGCCTACGATGAATCGTACCGGGAACTTCTCGGACGGTTGAGCACTTCGGCGGGGTTGGCGATTGAGAAGATGCTCATTTTCGAAAAAGCGAATGCACTTGCTACGCACGATGGCCTTACGGGGCTCAACAATCACCGTACTTTTCAGCAGGTACTGGCCGACGAAATTACCCGGGCGATCCGTTATCAGGAACCGGTTTCTCTGGTTATCTGCGATATCGATCATTTCAAACGGGTCAATGATACCTGGGGGCATCCCTTTGGTGATGTGGTGCTTAAAGGTGTTTCCTCGGTGCTTGAGAGCAGTGTGCGGCAGGATATCGATACCGTGGCGCGTTACGGGGGCGAGGAGTTCGCGCTTATTCTGGTCAAGACCGATGATCAGGGGGCAGCTGAGACTGCGGAGCGGATTCGCAGCGCCATTGCCGCGTTACCGTTCAAATCACCCCAGGGCGGAGAGGTTCAGGTGACCATGAGCTTCGGGATATCTGAGTACCGGAAACATGCGAAACAGCTCAATGAGCTCATTGCCAAAGCAGACAAGGCACTCTACCGGGCAAAAGAGAACGGTAGAAACCGGGTTGAAGTATTCTGAAGTTGCAGATTGTCCGGAAACTATTGTCCTGAGTCTGCCGTAATTATATTCTCACTAATACTATGCGACAACGTTTCTTCCGCTTACCCGTTACATCCACAGTGGTTCCGTTAAAGTTGATTCCGGCCGGTATGGTTTTATGTATTATGGTATTGGGAGTGCCACTCTTCGGACAACTGCGCAAGACACCGATTCTGTTTGAACAGAAGTGTGCGCAGGTACGGACGATTGCACTGCTCCCCGTAAAGTTCGACTGGTATCATCTGACCGCCGGGGGGATCAGGGAATACAATGAGGTCATGAGTTCCTCCGCACGGAACCAGATTGAACGGCAGGTTGCAACGCTTCTGCAGAAAAAAGGTTATACGGTGCGGATACTACCCGACGATCCGTTGCCGCATGCACAGTGGTCCCGCCTGCGGCAATTTTATTCTGTTGTCAATAATCAAATCCAGATGAATGTGTTTGGTACAGGCGCGTTCCCCGATGCTGAGTCACATTTCGCTTATTCGGTATCGCCGATTCCGGATTCCTTAAATCAGGTTGCCGCGGATGCATTTCTTTTTATCGACGGATTTGATGACCGGGCGACACGGCAGCGCGAAAAACGGGCCGCCGCCGCTGCGGTGGGGGCGGTAATCGGGGCTGCGCTTACCGGGTATTACGTGGGAAGCGGTGTTCCCGCAGACCGGACATTCGCTTCCTGTGCGCTGGTCAACCGGTGGGGGGAGATTATCTGGTATTTTCTGTACACCGAAACCGGGAAGATCGATATGGTGCAGAATGGTGACTGTGAAAGTTTTTTTTACAATCTTCTCAATTGTTTTCCCACAATGAAGACGCAACCATGAGGAGCCCGCAGCTGAAACCGTGGGCAGTGCTGCTTGTCTGCTGGTGCATGGTGCTTCCCTTGCCGCTGTCCGGTTCCAAAAAGAGGGAAGTTGTCATTCAGCGTTCCGACCGGGCGGCGATCGATGCACGCGTTCATGAGGCGGTTGAGGTTGCCGGGGTGTTACTGCACGAAGAGGCGTTGTCGGAACATCTCAACAGGATAGTGGCTCGTCTTGTCAACGTACCGCAGGGAACGGTTCCTCCCTACCGTATACTGCTTATCAACGGCTCCGAAACCAACGCATTTTCCCTTTCTGACGGTACGGTATATATCAGTCTCGGTATTTTCAGTATGATTGACAATGATGCGCAGCTTGCTTTGCTGCTTGCTCATGAAATTGCTCATGTACGCCTCGATCATCATCGCAGGTTCCGTTATGAACTGCACGAACGTGCTGCCGGGAGCGTTTTGTTCGGGGGGGATACTCCGTACAATCTCCGGGTGGCGATGAGCGGCTTTTCCCGATCTCTTGAAAAAGAAGCGGACAGCTGTGCCTTGCGTAATTGTATCGAATCCGGCTACAACGTGTGGGTGGCCAAGGAACTGATCTCGACCATGTACTCATGGCTCAAGTACAAGGAAAAAGGGTACCGCAGTTCAACGGCTACGCATCCCAGATTTGCGGAACGGTATCAGGCGTCAAAAAAGATGCTGGAGGAAATTGGGGTTGATTCAACGTCGGGTATGGTGAATAAACAGGAGTATTACGAGGTACTGCAGCCGCATATGGCTCATATTGTCAGGCTACTCCGTCAGTCGAACAGTGTCCGGGAACTCTATAAAATGGCACTGCGGAAGCTCGATGACGATGTCCCGCAGCCGGAATGGTACTATCTCAGGGGGAGTCTGCTTGAACACTATGCTCCGAAAGATTCTTTTCCTGTTGCCGTGTACTCATTAACGTCGGCGTTCCGCAATGATACGTCAAACACCCGTAGTGTAAGGGATTTGGGCTGGCTATACCTTAAAAACGGCAACTGCGACAGTGCCCGCGTTTGCCTTGAACGGTATCTTGCGGTGGCACCGGCTGCCACGGACGGGGCAATCGTGCGATTCTATCTGGAGCGACTCGGTGAATAATCTGAAACTGATGCTTGTCTGCTGTTTATTCTGGTGCACGATCGGCTGCGTATCGACATGGAAATTGACTGATCAGAAAATGCTCAACAAACCCCGCCGGTACGGAATTCGTCTGGAAAAACCGAAAAACTGGTATCAGCGCCGGATTAACCGTTCCACGGTGTTTACCCGCAATGGTCTGGCGCTTGAATACATCCTTCTTGAAAGTCACCAGTGGCGCGACACGTTGACCAACGGTTTTCAGCTGCCGCCGGATATCCTGTTGCACGAAATCCCGGAAATAGTGCTGGGGGAATACTGTGCCCGGGGGTATGCTTTCAACCTGCAGGTGACGGCAAATGAAATTATTGTTATCGACAGTGTTCCCTGTACGGTCACCCGGTATACCCTCACTTCTCCCAATTCCCTCACCAAGCAGGGAGTCATGTACTGCATTCCGTTCTCCCGGTTTCTGACTATTCTTACTTACGAAGCTGAGTCCTCACATTATTTTGAACGATCTGTTGATGAATTCAATGAGGTGGCACACAGTATACTTGTCAGGAGAAAACGGTATCGGGTGCTGCCCGGTATTCGGGGCACAGTGGAGTAGTACCGGGATGTGGTACGCCTGATTTCAACCCGCCGCATTTCATGCTTAAAATTTATAATGGGAGTGATGTTCTCGTGCAATTTACGCTTCGTTCCTGGCAGACTGATGATCTCGATAGTGTCGTGCGATTCGGCTGTACTCCTGCGGTGTGTGCATTCATGTCCGATGCATTTCCGGATACCAGTGAAAAATGGGAACTGTTTCTGGTGAATTCCATCGGCAACAGTGATATCCTGTTCCGGGCAATCGAAATCGATGGTACGGCAGCAGGTGGAATCGGGGTGAGTCTGCGTTATGATGAGGGCGGGAAGTGCGGGGAACTCGGTTACTGGCTGGGTGAACAGTTCAGAAACCGGGGTGTAATGACGCGGGCGGTAGTGACTATGCTACGCATGGCGTTCGCAGCATTTCCGGTTGACCGCATCGTCGCCCTGCCGTTTTCACATAATCCGGCATCCCATCGTGTTCTTGAAAAAGCCGGATTTGTTCTGGAAAAACGACTGGAAAAAAGCATTGTTAAGAATGGGGTGGAAATTGATCAACTCCTCTATGCTGCAAGCAGACCCCGGTAGTGAACTAGGGGTTAACGGTCTGTCAACGTACCGGTCCGGTTCAACTATTGGCATTTCAATCATGATTCTGGTATATTTGATACGGTTGTAGCCCTCCGTAGTAATGGTATTCGCTGGTACTGGAAAACATAGTCTTTAATAACGCAGTAGCGCCTTCCGGCGGCCTTCGGGTTTGGTCGTTGTGAACGGGCGATTGCTGCAACGGTGAATAACCATGTTACTGGAACGGAAATCCCGGTGAACAGTATCCTCAATTTCGCTCCGAAATCACGCTATCAGAAAAAACACGTTGAATCGGTGGTACATCGGGACCATGTCAGAAAAAAAACTGCACTGATCAGCAACCTGCGACTGTTGACGGTAGCTGTCGGTATAACGGGTATGGTGATTGCCTATCGGGCAGGTAATTATCCGGCGGCGGGGGTATGCGCCGGTGTAACGATACTTCTTTTTGCAATGCTCGCTCTTCGTCACGGAAAACTCTTCAGGCTGAAAGATGAACTTACCGCGTTTATCGAGATAAACCGGATGGGGGGTGACCGGTGGTCTGATGCATGGCGAACCTTTGAAGAGGCCGGAGAGGCATTTGTTGATCATGACCATCCGTATACCTCGGATCTTGATGTTTTCGGACCTGGATCGCTGTTTCAGTACTGCTGTTGCGCTCATACTTATTACGGAAAACTGCGTCTGGCGGAGTTGCTGCAATTCAGAGATGGAGATTGCGCCACCATCAGATCGCGTCAGAAAGCGGTTGAGGATCTCGCCGGAAGATTTTCGTGGCGTCAACGCTTCGAGGCTGCCGGATTCGCATCGGCGCTCGCCGGTGATCCGCAGCCGCTTGTTGCATGGGCGGAGAGCGGCAGAGCAACAAAACGTACTATATGGCATTTCGTGTCGTTGCTGCCGTTTTGTGGAGCTGCTGCAGTGTTGACCGGATGGTTTTTTGACCGAACCCTCATATATGCACTTCCGATACTTGTTCTTCAGGTACTGATCGCGTCAATTACAGCGGCACACAATTTCAGGCTGTTTTCCATTTTTGACCGATACAAACGGGCTCTGGAGCCATTCGGCAACCTTATCGGCTGCATTGAGCACCAGGAGTTTGCCGATCCCCATCTGCAGGAGTTGCGCAGGGAAATCCTCGGGAACCGGCAGGGAACGGGTGCCTCGGCTGCAATGCTGCAACTGGGAAAAATCATTGATGCGACCGAAGCACGCCTGAGTCCGCTTCCCTGGTTTCTGGCCAATGCGGTTCTGTTGTGGGATATCCGCTGCAGGGTTCGGCTTGAAAAGTGGAAAGTAAGCAACGGCAGGAACGTCCGGGGATGGCTTGGTTGCATTGGGGCGTTCGAGGCACTGTCGAGCCTGGCGCTTCTGCGGTATGATCATTCCGACTGGGTTTTCCCGGACATTGCCGAAGGAAATGAGACGGTACAGCTCAAAGCAGAGGGAATCGGTCATCCGCTTCTGCAGCCGGAGCAACGGGTGGTCAATAATCTCGTGCTCGGAACATCCGGAGGCCGTATCGGCATTATCACCGGTTCGAATATGTCGGGGAAAAGTACCTTTCTTCGGTCCGTGGGGTGCAATCTGGTGCTCGCCTATGCCGGGGGACCGGTATGTGCGAGCGCACTTTCCGTTCCATTGGTTGGGATCTATACCTCCATGCGGACGGAAGACAATCTGTTGTCGCACACGTCAACATTTTACGCCGAACTCCTGCGGATCAGAAAAATCGTGGATGCCGCAAAAAGGGGGCAACCGCTGCTTTTTCTGGTCGATGAACTCTTCAGTGGCACCAACAGTGCCGATCGGCACGATGGAGCGGTCACGCTTTTGGGGGCACTCTCCAAACCATACACGCTCGGGCTGGTGGCCACGCATGATCTTGCACTATGCCGTCTTGCCGACAGCGAGCCGCAGTACCGTAACTATCATTTCCGCGAGGAGTACGAAGGCGAAGAGCTGCGTTTTGATTATTTGCTCAGGGAGGGGCCGTCGACCACCAGAAACGCGCTGTTTCTTATGCGGAAAGCGGGAATCTTTGTTGGTGGAACCGAAGGAGAAAAATAAAAACGCCTCCTGCGTGAGGAGGCGTTGTATGATCATCTGAAAAACTGCTGATTATTTGATGGCGAAACGGACGCCGAGGCGGATCTGAAAATTGGTTCCGGGAACTTTTTCGGGAGAATAGTTGTCATTATTGGCATCATCTTTCGAGTAGTAGGTAGTCCCTTCATCGAGTCCGGTTACGCTGGATTTTTCAACAACAAATTTATCCAGAGTAAAACTGATCTGTTCACATCCCACCTCACCGAAGAGGGTCAACTTGTCGTTAAGGGGGTAATCGGTACCCAGCATTCCTATAAAACCAAGTGCCGGTTTGGAGGTAATTTTGCCATTGGCTTCCTGTTTCAGTTTTGTCCCTGCCACTTCAGTTTCTGATACGACCTTAAAAGGACGCGCATTCCAGTAAAATCCGAAACCTACTCCCGTGTAAAGGTTAATGAGATTAAGCACCTCGAAGCGGGGTACTACCTGTAACTTAATGCCGAACATATGGCGGCTGTAGGTAGTGGTTTGGGTGGAACTGGCATTTGTTGTAGAAGTAATGGTTTCATCTTTAAGTGGAATACCTGCAGAATAGCTGAAAGAGGGTTGGAATGCAACATTTTCCATGGCAAAATACTGACAACCAATATCGAACTTGAAGCCACTCCCGTAATTGTAAAAACGATCAGTTACGGATTCTGAGTTGTCGATGGTTTCAGTTGACCGATATAGCTTTCCCCCCATGCCGAAACCCCCGCCTATCGACCCGAAAATATTCACCGTTTCGTACTCGGCATAACTGCTTGATGTCATAACGGCAATGCCGACAAGAAATAAAACTGTTTTCCACTGCATAGAAGCGCTCCTTACCGGTTCAGTATACTCGGTTGCGGTGCATGTTCGCCTTCGTACACCATGTAGTCCATCTCTGGAAAAATATTATTATGTGCTTCGAGTAGTGCAACAAAGTTGGGATCGATACTGTTTTTTTCGAGATCGTCGTGGAGGCGCAGGAAATTGGCAATATGCTCCCGGGTTCGGCGCACGGCATAATTGACCATGGTACCGGTTTTCATAATAAATGCCCAGTCACTTGATTCCGCAAGCATCAGTTCACGTGCCATCTGGTTGAGGGTACGGCGGACGAGTCCCGGTGCTTCGTCGGGGTGCAGGGTGGCCGCTTCAATCATCAGCTCTTCCATGTGATGCAGATGGCGATAGATCCAGTTGTTGTTCTCGTGCAGCCAGACATCGCTGTAGCCCCCTTCGCCCCAGCTTGAAAAGGAGGGAGTGCATACCTGATTGTCGGGATAGTGTGCAAGATAGTCCGACGGGGTAATGAGTGTCAGTGTATTCTGTTCAAAGGCTATTTTCCGAAAAAGAAAATTGAGCCACTCGGGGCCTTCGTACCACCAGTGCCCGAAGAGTTCAGCATCGTAGGGAGAGACGATCACCGGAGGACGCTCCATGATTGAATGGAGATATTCCGCCTGCCGTTGACGATTGAACATGAAATTGCCGGCGTGCTCGACGGCAACCCGAAGCGCCTCTTCCCGTTCGTAGGGGAGTTTCTGCTGCTGTGATCCGGTAATGCGGTGATATTTTATGCCGGTATTGATGCGGATGCCGATCGGGTCGATATACGGTTTTATGTAGTCGATGTCGAGATCGAATCCGATATCCCGGTAGAAATCCCGGTACGAGGGGTGCCCCGGGTAACCCTCCTGAGCACTCCAGACGGCCCGTGACGATTCACTGTCGCGGGCGAATGCCGCGACCCGGGCTTCTCTGCAGTAAACCGGAGCGTAGACGCCGTATTCCGGTGGCGGATCCGCCGAGAGCAGACCGTGCGACTCGGTAAAGAAATAGCGCAGGCCTTCGTTGTGCAGAATGGTTTCAAGCCCCGGGTAGTACCCGCATTCCGGAAGCCAGATTCCCAGGGGCGAGCGGTTGAAAATGTTCCGGTACGATTCGGTGGCAACCGCAATCTGTGCGCGTACCGCATTGGGGTGGATCTGCATGGTCGGTAGAAAACCGTGGGTTGCTCCGCAGGTGATGATTTCGATCATTCCGATATCCTGAAAATACCGGAATCCACCCAGAATATCACCCTGCAGGTATGATTCGTAAAGATGTCGGTATCCGGAAAGTTTTTCGAGATACATGTGCGCCGTGCGGTGGAAGGCCTTTTTCCCCTTTGTCCGGTCGACCTCTTTTTCCGCAAGTTCAAGGAGCTTCGCGAGATGCGCCCGATAGCGTTCCCCGAGCAGGTCGTCGCCGAGCATGGTACAGAGGGTCGGCGTGAGTGAAAGGGTGAACCGGACCGGAACTTCGTCATCCTGTGCATTGCGCAGCAGGGAGAGCAGCGGCAGATAGGTCTCGGTTATGGCTTCGAAGAGCCAGTTCTCTTCCATCATGTAGGAAACTTCCGGGTGTCTGACAAACGGAAGGTGCGCATGAAGAACAAGGGCGAGGTACCCATGTGGTTTGTTGGTCATGCCGACTATGTTCGTCATGATGGAGTATGCCCCTGCAGTGTCCAGGAGGATAGGGATAACGTGGTCGTCGTCTCGTTGGATTCATATACCGATGCGAGCTTGTCCGGTGCCGGTTCCGATTCGTTCCGCAACGGGGCAGTCATTACCCTGCGGGCAGGTGTCTGGCGCGATGGTGTTGGTTGTGGCAGGCTGACCGTGTCGATGCTCGTGAGCGTAATCCGGTTGTTGTCGGCAAAGGCTGCTTTCAGGGTAACCGTATAGGAGCAACCGGGTACCGGGACCGAAATGTAACAGTTCCGCGTCTCGGGGGTTACGGGGAGATTCAGTACCGGTTTCTTTTCTGATGTTGCGTCAGTTGTCTGATCAAACAGGGACAGCGTTAGCGAGATGCATGAGGCGGTGGTATGCGGCAGTTCCCAGTAGACAAAGAGCTGCTCCGGATTGCAGGGGAGTGCGCGAAGAACTGTTTTATCATACCCTGCTGGAATAACGACGGTACGGTGTGGAGATGTCGGGCCGGTTGATTGAGTCGCTTTCATGCACTACTCCGGTTGGTACATCAGGAACGTACCCGACAGAATCCCGGGGGGTATATTCCGGTCACTGTCTGAGTTTCAACTGACTGCGCCGGGTCGACCGGATGCAACTGAACGATATTTCGCGCAATACGAACAGGTGCGCAGATCAGTAACTTTCATCACTTGATTGATACCACTTCCGGGCCCCGTTGATACCGAACTTGACGCTGAGGATGTTTTCCCGGTGAGCTTCGAATCGATTATCCCATCTCCGTGCATATTCGAATATAATGTCGAACAGCCCGCCGGTTGCAAGCAGTGGAAGTCCCAGGGCCAGCGTGCCCCCAACTTCGACGCCCTCAATGGAGGGAAGCTGGGTATAACGTACCCCCGCCCGGTATTGGATAATTTCGTATAATTTCGGTGTGAGGAGATTCGGTGCAGGGATAAACTGCACACCACCGGAAACGTAGTAAGCATTATTGAGGGGTATACCTTTTTTGCCTGACGAATAGTACTCGTCCCACAGGGTGGCACCACCGTCGATCGCAGCAAGCCAGCGGGGGTCGACCTGCCATGAGACACCAACGGAAAATGCCGGTGGTGGCTTAAGGTCATAGGAATCGGGGGTACTTTTGACACTATCATCCAGAGTCCCCTCGATCACCTGTTTTGATTTGGCTGTATTGAGAAGAAAATAATCCCCGCTGACACCGATGGTGAAGTTGCCGAGCGGCACCTGCGCCCCTGCACGAAAGCCACTGGTGGTGAACCGGGTAGTGGTTGAATCAATCGAGTGGTCAGTGAGTGAACCATAGGTATCGCGACTTTTGGTGAGGGTATGGTTGAAGTTGAGGTACCGGTAGGCAACGCCGACGCGAACCTTTTTGAGAATGGTATAACCCCATCCGACCTGCCAGGATATCGCACCGCCGTGCTCGATGATGCCCAGTTCCGCGCTGTCGGGGAGGGCCGCGTCGTTCTTAAGGGGTTCAGAGTAGCGGAAACGGACATTTGAGGCGCTGAATGGTTCAACAGAAACCCCTATTGCACCAAAGGAACCGATCGGAACGGAGAGCGAGATCAGACGGAAACCGAGATCAAGATGACGGGAGTTCTTCCCGGATTCATCAAGGGTGAGCAGATCACCGCTGACGGTTGACGAGAAGGTGGTTCTGGCAGTGATACCGAGATTTGCAGGATTCTGTGTCAGACCTAAATAATCGTTCCCGATACCGGTTCCTGTTCCTGCCAGTGAAAGGGCGGTACCACTACCTCCCCGCAGCGGCATGCCGAACGGATACTGAAACCCGAGCAGCGATTGGGACAATACCGGTGTGACCAGAAGGAGTGCAAGGAACGGAAGTATATGAATTTTTCGATGCATCATTGGTGATTTCTACTTGGAGGTGGTCAGAACTGCTTTAAACCGTGGTTTGGACCAGCGTACCTCTTGGTTCCAGATAACTCTGCTGCTGACCAGACGTATATAGAGATAAAAATTATCGTTTTTACTTTCAATATAATGCTGGAGATGGTAATCGACCGGAAGGACGAGTTCGGAACTGTCCGAAGGTGCTTTCAGATTCATTATCGGACCATAGCTCCGGTTGGCTCGGGCGAACAGAGTATCTAACTTGTCGATGTTTTTTACAGTGTCGGAAACCAGTAGATAGTTAAAGGGCGGGACAGTGTCGTTGTTGTCAGTACTTTGCAGGTCGGCTTTTATGACAACTGCTGCGGAGAGTATCGCATCGAATCCGGTCGTCTGCATGGTATCCCAAAGTGCTTTAAGATTAAGTTTGAATACAGCTGTTCTTCCGGGAAGCCACGAGGAGAGCGGTTCCAGGGATTTCTCTTCTCTGACGGATTCCGTTTCCGAGGCAACGTAGTAGGGGTACCCGCGAAGGGTATCGGTATTGTAAACGGTATCGTCCTTACTGAAGTTGTGAGTGTGAATCACCATTGCGGGATAGTGGTCGGCAGTACTTTTAAATCGTACGAGAGAGCCTTCCGAAGCATGAAGCGCAAGGTAAAAGTTAGTCTTTAGTATGCTGTCACAATATCTCTCTTTTTCCTCTTTGTTCGTAGTATCATAATCGAGGTAACAGCGCAACGAAGCACGGCACTGATCAAACACGGACTCAGTGAAACTCTCGTTGGTAACGGTGCCGCTCAGTAACGAGCTGCTATCCTGTTTCAGGATGCAGAGAGGTGTTCCGGTTGGTTCTTCAGGATCAAGCTTGTCGATGGTTGCCGAGTCACGACTGAACAGGGAGAGTCTGGTGTCTGCGGTGTAATTGCCGGGAAGCAGAGAGTCGTAAAGAGTGTCGAATACGAACACTACACTGTCAAATTCATCGGTGGTATCGAAATTCGTGGTGAATGCAGTACCTATTTTAAAATGGATATAGCCATAGATTTCAGCAGTACTGTCTGATCCTGCTGCTAACTTGCCGGGATGTTCTCCGAACCCTGACCGTGACTGCGCAGGGAGACTGTATGCAGAATCGATGTAGTCAGAATCGAGTGCTACCGCGAAGAAATTATTATCAAAATCCATAAATGACGGATCAGTGTCTTTGATGATATCTTCTCCGACCCCGGTATACTGATCCAGTGAAGAACAACTAAAAAGCCAGAGTCCCGTCAGGGAAACCACAAACAACCTGCAAATTTTAGTGTACATGAAACCTGCCGACAAAGAATTACTGGTTAGAGGCACATCTGTACTGCGGGTGGCTATGTCTTCTCCGAAGATTATACTGTGCCGGTGCCTGATGTTACGGACGTCTGCCTGATTCCTGACTACGGGACGCATATCGGGATATTGTGCAGTTGTGGTCAATAAAATAGGTTCGCCGTTTGGAGGAAGTCAAATAGTATCAAGGAGGAACCGTGCTGGTGGAAGGGCTGGGGGAGGTAGGTCCAATGCACTCTTTTACCGCAAATGCCGGAGTATTCCGACTGATTGCGGACGCTGCAGGAATCAAACGCTTTTTCCCCCGGCGTTTCATAAACTATGTTATATTCATATGAATATGATCTGATTCCCTGTTTCCCGGGCGTTGGAGAAATGTTCCCTGGAGAATTTCCCGGAAACCGGATTGCTGCCGGCATCGGATGGTTGCCGCAGTACCAGTACTCAGTTCTATGCACATCGCCACCCGGTGTAGTTGTTTCGCGGCAGAAGACTGGTTGTTTCCACTCATGGTGGCATACAACAGCAGACCCGGAGATTCCGGAACGTGGTTGCAACAGCAACTGCAGGACCCCGGGAGGTGGCGAAAACTACCGCATGAACGGACCCGAAGTTTTGAAACGGTATGCGGATAACCGGTTGGCCTGAAAATATTATGGAAAATGTAACGGTAAAACGGCCGGGTGATTGTACCATCCTCATTGTTGATGACGAAGAGATCATCTGTGAAATGCTTCGTGATGCGCTGGAGCCGACTTACAAGGTGCAAATCTGCTCGCTCGGTTCCGAGGCGCTGGAGCTGATCGATAACAATGACTTTGATGTGGTGGTCACCGACCTTAAAATTCCCGACGTTTCTGGATTGGAAGTTCTTGAGCATGCAAAACGGAAAGATGAATTTACCGAAGTAATCGTTATTACCGGTTATGCTTCGCTCGACAGTGCGACACTCGCGATCAATCAGGGTGTTTATTCCTACCTGCTCAAGCCGCTGCAGATTACGGAGTTTTTCATTCAGGTTGAAAAGGCGGTTGCAGCACGGTTGTTTCATTTGCGCAGTATCGCACTTATGCGTCAGTCCGACGATTTCGCTCCCGACGTAAAAATGCACGTTCATGAGATCACCTCGCTCTACTACTTTATTCGTAAATTGATGCTCTCGCTCGAAATTGCTGAAATCATGCGGATTACCCTTGACGAGGCGAACCTGCGCATGAATGCGGTACTCTCGGTGATCAGCATTTCCATCCCGGGATTCGAGGAGCTGTACCTCATGCCGGCACACGGTGAACTTTCGGAACAGGATGCGCTCGAACTGGTCGATCGGTTTAAAGAACAGGTGTTTATGTCACCTGGAGTTCCGCAACCGGAAAGTCTTGAGCGGCTCCAGCCGGTCGTTTTCAAGGGGAAACTCGGAGAATTGTCGCAGCTGCAGTCGGTGACGCCTCTCGCGGTTCCCATGATGATTACCGATCGGGTTCTGGGAACCCTGGCTGTTTTTCTCGATTCGTCGGTGGTACCGGTCGAGGGGCAGAATCAGTTTCTCTACGTATTCAGTTCGATCGTTTCTTCGGTGGTTGATCACGGCTATATTGCGCTTCAGGCACGTCGTCAGGCGAAAACCGACAGTCTTACCGGGATTGCCAATCATCGTCACTTTCATGAAACACTCGACCGTGAAATCGCACGGGCGAACCGCAGAAAAGGGGTGTTCGCGCTGGTGCTGCTTGATATCGACAACTTCAAAAAAGTCAATGATACCTACGGACATCAGATCGGTGACGCAGTTCTGGTTGACATGACTCACCGTATTATGGCGATGGTCCGTGGCGGCGATGTGCTCGCACGGTACGGCGGTGAAGAGTTCGGGATCATTCTGTCTGATACCGATCTTGACGGAGCGCGCATTCTGGCCGAGCGTATACTCGGAGCGATCTCATCACTGCCGTTTTCGTTTGCGCAGCGGGACATACATTATACCGTCAGTATCGGGCTGGCGGTCTATCGGGGAGATGAGAGTGTCGGGAAAGATCGTCTTATCGCCGCTGCCGACCGGGCACTCTACGATTCAAAAGAAAACGGAAAAAACCGCCTGTCGATCGGTACGATTGACTTATGACCGTATTTCGCCTTACCGCCGATATCGCCGTTACCCTGTACAGCCTGTTGCTTGACGCTGTGAGAATTTCGCTCACACCGATGCTCCGGGGTATCGCGGAAGAGAAGGGGTGGGATATCGAGAAACGTCAGAAACTTCCCTCGCCGGTACGGGACTTCCGGGGAAAACGGGTGGTGTGGCTGCACGCCGCTTCGATGGGTGAAGCGAAACTGCTGCTTAAATTTTACACCATGCTTCGAGAACGCAATCCCGACGATCTTTATCTGATAACCGCCACCACCCGGACCGGTGTTACCTTTCTCGAGAAGAACCGTAAAAACAATTTCTGCGCAATCGGGTATCAGCCTATTGACACCATTTCGCTGGTGAGCCGTGTGCTCTCGCACTACACGGTGGTTCGCCTCTGGCTGCTCGAAACTGAATTGTGGCCGTCGATGTTGCGGGCGTGTGCGCGCCGAGGGGTACCGGTCGGTATCGTCAATGGACGGATTGAGGAACGCGCCTACCGGCGCTACCGGTTGTTCCGGCCGCTGCTCTCCGAGTTGCTCTCACCGGTGGATATTGTTCTGGCGCAGAGTGACGCTTACGCGCAACGGTTTTCTGAACTGGGAATCCCCGCCGGCGCGGTGCATGTTGTGGGAAACCTCAAAGGGCATATCAGAATCGATCGACCGCAGAGGTCTCAATGGCTGGACTTGCGTAGAGGACTTAACATCGAGGAAGATGCTTTCGTGGTTACCGCGGGCTGCATGCATGCCGGAGAGGGTGGCGCATTACGGTTATTCGTGTCTCACATGAACCGGCTCGGCTACCCGTGCAAACTGATCGTGGTCCCCCGTTACATGGAGGAGGCCGCACAGTTGCTCGACGAGATCGGTGGTTCGGCAGCGCTTTTTCATACTATCTCTACCGCCCGGAAATGGGAAGTCTGCGTGATCGAAAAAATGGGCATTCTTGATGAAATGTACAAGATCGCCGACGCCGCGGTGATCGGGGGGACCTTTACGGATACCGGGGGGCATAACATGTGGGATGCCGCCTGTTTCGCTATTCCGGTTTTTTTCGGACCGGATGTGCATACTCAGCAGGCAAGTGCCGATGCTCTGCTCGAAGCCGGCGTGGCGTTTTCCGCTCAGGATGGCGCATCACTTGCAGAGCGTGTGTACACCGTTTGCAGGAAGGAACCGATGCGGTTTCTCGAAGCACAGCGTGAATTTATTGAGACAACCAACAAGAAGCAGTCGGTAGTGGAACCGCTGCTGCCCTGATACGGAAGTTACCCATGGTACCGCATGTTTATATCTATTCGGGAAGTGATACCGTCGGCAAAGAGGCGGTGCGGCAACAGGCACTCAGTGCGGTCGTGGCCGCTGCCGGTCCGTGTGTAAAGGAACTGTTTGATCCTTCCACCGAATCCTTCTCCGATTTTCTCCAGAAACTCATAACTCCCACACTCTTCGGTGACGTCCGTATTTTCACCGTCAATCATGCCGAGACCCTTTCCGCCGGTGATCTTGATGCGCTTGGAAGAATACTCAGCGACATTCCCGATGATGTGTATCTCTTTATCGATTGTTCCGATACGGGAAAGCGCGCTACCGGGAAGAATACTCCCGCCGGCAAACTTCGTGCGAAGCAGCGGGCGGACGAAAATCCGCAACAGTTTGTCTACCGGGATTTTCAGAGTCCGCCGGAGTACAAGGTGGGGCAGTGGCTCAGTGATAACGTTCCCGGCCTCTGCGGGCGGTCGATAGATCAGGATGCAGTGGAACTTCTTGTGGATCTTGCCGGGAGGGATACCGCCACGCTCTTTTCCGAGATCAGGAAAATAGACATCCATCTCGACGATGGCTGTCCGATTGATCGAAAAGCGGTTGAGACCGTCGTGGGCGCGTCACGTCGGATGAGTGCTTTTGAGCTCGCGACCGCCTGTGCAACCAGGCAACCGGTGCGGGTGATGGAGGTGATTGAGTCGCTTTTTTCAACCACCTGCTCCGCCCCCATGATTATCGGCGTTCTGTATCGTCACTATGCGGCTCTGTTGCGTATTCGTCTTTTCGCCCGGGAGCATCCGCGGGAAGTGAAGTTGCTTACCGGAAAAGGTGGCGGAAATTTTCAGGCGAAGAATGAAGCGGCATTTCGTATCGGGTGTGCTGCCGGTCTGCTTCGCAAGGGAGAAGAACGCAAGGTCTATCCGGTGATTATAGCCTCCGGTATCGTGGGACAGGCACAGCAGTTTACCAACGAGGAACTGTGGTTGATTCTCGAGTGGCTGCTCGAATTCGATGTCGCCGTCAAAACGGGTAGATCGGCAGGGGGACGCCGCGAAGTGGAACTGTTCTGTTATCGTCTGCTGCAGGTGTCGCTGTTGGTGACGGACAGGGCGGCATGAGATATTTCTGCAGAGTGTCGTATGATGGTACACCATTTTGCGGGTGGCAGCGCCAGGTTGAAGAGAAAAGTGTACAGCAATGTCTTGAGGCGGCGGCAGCCACCATCCTGCAGAAGCCGGTTGCCGTTACCGGTGCGGGACGCACCGATGCAGGAGTCCATGCACGTGCGCAGGGTATGCATTTTGATTGTCCGGAGCTTGCGGACACCAGACGCTTTACCCTGTCGATGAATTCACTGCTGCCGCCGGAGATCGCCGTTTATGATGTACGGGAAGTACCGCCTTCGTTTCATGCACGGTTCTCGGCAGTCAGGAGATCTTACCGCTATACTATTTGTTTGCGGAAGACACCACTGCTCGCCGGACGTTCCTGGCATGTTTCCTATAAGGTCGATTGGTCCCGGTTGGCTGATGAAACTGCAGCACTTTTGGGAGAGCATGATTTTACCACCTTCCGTGCCGCAGGGTGCGGCAGTAAAACAGCTGTCTGCACGGTTACGGCCGCATCGATTGTACCGGAGGGTGAATGCATGGTATTTTCTATCGAAGCGAACCGGTTTGTTTATAAAATGGTCCGTTCAATCGTGGGTACGCTGATTGATATCGGCAGAGGAGAGCTGCTGATACCGCTTTCCTCCCTGATTGCCGCGAAAGACAGAAAACTGGCCGGAACCACTGCACCCCCCTGCGGGCTGGTGCTTGACAATGTGCGCTATGCGGAGGTTGAATGATTCGTAGAACAGACGGAAAAATGCTGGTGTACCTGCTCTTTCTTATTGCGGGAGTATCACTTGGACTTCTATTCGGCGGGCGTCTGCTTGAACGCGTGGTACCGCAGAACCTGCTTGTCCTGCTGCACGGCAGGGAAACTGCTGATACCGCTCTGGGGAGAACCGCTGTACCGGAATCTGCTTCAATGTCGTCGGGAGCTGTCATGCAGGCAGCTTCTGCAGCCGTAGCCACTTCGCGTACGAATGCGATTGTCAGTGCAACCCGTATTGTTGCTCCCTGTGTGGTGGGTATTGTGGTGACCCAGATCCAGATGGTGCGCAGTCCCTACTACTCCAATGATTTTTTTGATTTCTTTTTCGGTCCCGATCTGCAGCCCCGTTACCGGCAGGTGGAAAGTATCGGCTCGGGATTCGTTATCCGCAACGATGGCATGGTGCTGACCAATTTTCATGTAGTGCAGAATGCGGCTGAATTATATGTAAACTTTTCCGACGGCCGCCGGTTCAAGGGTACTGTTGTCGGAACCGACGAACGGGCGGATCTCGCTGTAGTGTCGGTAAAGGGGAAAGATTTCCCCTGCGTTAAATTCGGAGATGCTGAACAGGCAATGATCGGAGAATGGGCAATCGCGATCGGCAATCCGTTTCTTAATTTCATCAACGATGCCCACCCCACGGTAACGGTGGGGGTGGTCAGTGCGCTCAACAGAAATTTCGCCCCGTCCGAGGGGGTGTATTACCAGAGAATGATCCAGACGGATGCGGCGATCAATCCGGGTAACAGCGGCGGGCCACTGGTAAACGCGATGGGCGAAGTCATCGGAATCAATACGTTCATTTACACCGGCTCAAACAGTAACAAAGGTTCGATCGGTATCGGATTCGCCATTCCGATCAACCGGGCACGCCGGGTGGCCGAGGAACTCATTACCTACGGAAAACGGCGGCAGGTCTGGACCGGTATCTCCGTTCAGGATCTTAACCGGTCAATCGCCCTGGCACTGGGGTACGAAGGTCTCGATGGGGTCGCGATTGTCGGAGTGCAGCCGGGAAGCCCGGGAGAGAAGGCCGGACTGCGTACCGGAGACGTTATTCAGAAAATGGGTGACCGTACCATCGGCTCGCACATCGATATTGATGGTTTTTTTCTTGATTATTTCGTTGGGGACACCATAGTAATGAAGATTGTCCGTAAAGGAAAAAAGAAGGAAGTTACCCTGACGCTCAGTGAGTACAAAAAGCAATAACCGTCAGGGGTTACGCCTGATCCCCGAAATACATTATCATTCCGTTTGAAGTGGAGGAAACACATGGCAGTACCGCTCAAGGAAAAAAGAATTACCACACTTTTCGTGGTGGCTTTTATCGGCATTCTCATCGGATCGTATCTCAACAGCATCGTGTCGATGCTTCCCATTGGCGACAATGTCGTCAAAACGTTTTTTACCTACAGTATTCAGTTCGGGATTGGTGACTTCATTCACAATAAACCGATACTCATTGATCTTAACGCCATCAAGTTTCAACTCGGGTTCATGTTCCGGTTCAGTCTGCTCTCGGTGATCGGTGTATTCATCAGCCTCTATTTTTTCCGGTGGTACCGCTGATCGGTCCGCTCTTTCGGATGAAAGCTGCTTTACGGCGGATACGTTCTCAGAAAAACGTACTGGTGCTTACGGGTATGGTGGCGGTTGTTCTCGGCAGTGGGTGCCTGACTCCTTCGGTCAGGTATACCCGTTCGGGCAGCTCCGGTTCAAAGCGTGCCGGTGCGTCTGCACGTACTTCACGGAAAGTTACTTCGGGATGGGATTACCGGAAAAATTACTCCGTTCCCGGAAGCCGCCTGGAGCAGGTCGCACGGAGTTATCTGGGAACACCGTACCGGTACGGTGGAATGTCGCGTCGCAGCACCGACTGTTCCGGGTATGTATGCATGGTGTATCGTGAAGTATCACATGTAAAACTACCGCATTCAACCGCTAAGTTGCGGTCCATGGGGCGTAAAGTCGCCCGGTCCGGCGCGAAAACCGGTGACCTTGTTTTTTTCAGGCGTGGGGCATTCGGCAGGGTGGGACATGTTGGTATCTACCTGCACGATGATATATTTATTCATGCAAGTACGAAGCATGGTGTTGTCTGCAGCAGTCTTGACGACGGCTATTACAAACGTAATTTTGTGGAACTGCGAAGGTTGTTTAAATGAAAGCTGTATATGCGGGTGAACGCGGGTCATTTGCCGAACTGGCGGCGCGTGAGTATTTCGGGGCGGACTACCGGCTTGAGCAGGTCCCGCTCTTTGAAGACGTGTTTATCGCGGTAAAAATGGAACCCGCAACACTTGGCATTGTACCGATCGAAAACACGCGCGGAGGCAGCGTGCACCAGAATTATGATCTGCTGCTTGAAAACGATATTCATATCATCGGGGAACTCAATTTAAAAATAGGCCAGTATCTTATCGCGAACAAGGGAACTACGCTTGCGAAAATCCGCCGGGTACTCTCCCACCCGCAGGCGCTCGCGCAGTGCCGCAGTTACCTCGGGCGACACCGCCGTATGGTGCCGGAAGAGACGGTCAATACCGCTGGCGCGGTAAAGCGCATCAAGGAGGAGGGCGCACCTGATATGGCGGCGATCGCCTCAATGCAGGCGGCAATTGATTTTGGTATGAACATTCTTGCGGAGAACATTCAGGACGATAAAAAGAACATGACGCGGTTTCTTGTGCTCTCCCGGAAGCCGGTACGGCACAACTCGGAGGAAACTCGGCTTAAATCGTCCATTGTCTTTTCAATCAAGAATATCCCAGGTGCCCTTTTCAAGGCCCTTTCGGTGTTTTCCCTCCGGGATATTGATCTTTTCAAGATCGAGTCGCGCCCCATGTTCGGGCAGGGTTTCCAGTACCTGTTCTATCTCGATTTCGAAGGCGCTGCTACGGCAAAGGCTCAGCGCAATGCCCTCAGCCATCTCCGGGAAATGACTACGTTCTACCGGTTGCTGGGAACCTATCCTGTCGGCAGGCAGGTTGAGCCGCGGTATCAGAAACGGTAGTGCCTGCCGCTTATGTTATTTGAAAAGCTCCAGGTACCTGCCGTACCCTTCTTTTTCCAGATCCTCTTTCGGAATGAATTTCAGCGAAGCGGAGTTGATGCAGTATCGCATTCCGGTTGGTGTCGGGCCATCGGGAAACAGGTGGCCGAGATGTGAATCCCCCGCTTTTCCCCGTACTTCGATGCGCTGCATGAAGTGACTGGTATCCGATTTCTCCACGATTGATGAAGTGTCGATCGGCCTGGTGAAACTCGGCCAACCGGTACCGGATTCGAATTTATCTTTCGAACTGAAGAGCGGTTCCCCGGAAATGATGTCCACATAAATTCCCTCACGGTGGTTATCCCAGTACGCGTTTTTAAAGGGGGGTTCGGTTGCGCTGCAAACGGCGACGTCGTACTGTGTTTTTGAAAGTTTCCTTTTGAGTTCACTGTCGCGAGGTCGAAGGTTTTTCAATGCATCCGGGAGTGGTTTCTCCGGTTTTTTCACGCTGTGATCATCATCACCCCAGACCCTCCGGAGATAGGGCGCGCGGCCGGATCCTTCACGGTACTGTTTATAGTAGAGCGGGTTTTTGGCTGAATAATTCTGGTGGTGTTCCTCTGCAGCGTAGAATTTTTTAGCCGGTACAATGGAGGTCACGATGACATCTTCAAATTTTCCGGATTTCTCAAGTGCGTCTCGCGAAGCCCGGGCGAGCCGTTGCTGTTCCCGGTTGTGATAGAAAATGGCGGTTTCGTACTGTGTTCCCCGGTCGGCGAACTGGCCTCCTTTGTCCGTCGGGTTGATATTGCGCCAGAAAGCATCAAGCAGATCGTTGTAGGATACCTTCGTGGAATCATAATGTACTTCCACCGCTTCGAGATGGCCGGTTTTCCCGCTGCATACCTCTTCGTAGGTGGGGTTCTCTTTTGATCCTCCGGTATACCCGGACACCACTTCGGTAACTCCGGGAAGATTGGCGAAGGGTGGCACCATGCACCAGAAACAGCCTCCGGCGAAGGTGGCGACCGCGTTGGCAACGGGATAGGTATCCGCAGCTGCCGGCTGATCGTTCGGTAAAAGTGACAGTGTCATAATGAGTGCTCCGGTAAGAATGTTTTTCGGATGCATAGAATGCTCCTTGGTTGTGTATTGTTGGATTACGATAAAACCCGGAATGAAATTGAAATGGCGGTTACTCTTGCGGATAGCGGCCAAAGGGGCGATCATCAGCACGAAAGCTTTACGGTTTGACCGGTCCTACTGGCCTATCATCACCAAAAAGGAATCCGATAAGGGTCTGGTTGCCGCGGCACTGCTCAAGTCACATTTCCCGGGCTCAGTGTGTTGCCGATACGGCAGACGCTTCCTGAAGGGGAACCGAATGATCTGGTGATCTGGTTGAGCAGTGATTACCGGTGAGTCGTACTGACAGCTTCAATCTGGGAGGTCTGACTGATTTCGGCTTTGCCGCATTATTCCCGATAAGTAACAGGTTTGTTAGTGCTTTAATGAGTTTTACGGTTAAAGACAGGTGGTGAAATCTACTAGTTGACTATTGAATTCTATAAGTTCGGTATGGGAACCACCGCCGTGATTGCTGGTTCGTTGTCTGACGAGGCCTATTCCGGAAATGTAGTCACTGATGATCTGATTGGAATAGTACGCTCCTGTGGAATCATGATGCCAGAGCCATACGTCATCCCCGCAGGAAATTTCATCCAGTGATGTTTCCGGGAACCCTGACCTGGGAAAATAGCTGTCAATAAGAGATGCAGCGGTGAGGTCCGAAAACCCGATTTCAACGGTATCGGTGAAAATCTCACCCGGCTGAGGCCAGCCAGGGTAAACAAATAATCCATATAAACAGCATGCAGAATCGTGTATTTCCAGAACTGCATGGGTGGAATCCGTATTGATTATCGTAATCTTACGGAAAAGAGTATCACCGGAAACATATCGGTAATGGGAAATCCTGTAAAGCCAGGTAGTTCCTGTTTTAAAGGGTGCAAAACCGGTTGTCCTTTTTTGGATGATAGTGTCTTTTGGTGGAATGACTGTAGGAATTGTATCGTCGGGTGGATCGACAGCAGGTATTGTATCGTCAATGTAGGTAATTACAGGTTCTGCTGGGCTGTCAACGGGATGGATACACCCGGGAAGTCCGGATAGTAAGAGTACTGAGATTACCCAGAACTCTATGTGTAGTTGTAGTTGAATAAATGATTGTTGCATCTACTGTTTTTACCACTTACGGTTGTTTTTTTGTGAGTGTATGCCTTTTGTTTGTCTTGAACGTCTTTGAGGGAAAGGATCTTCCTTGAAGGTTAAATACCCTGTTGTTGTTTTCAATGGAGAAGTGCGGTAGAGAGAATTTTACTTCCAGGATGTTTAAATGGCGAATTAAATCGTGAGAATGATTGATATGAGGTATATAATTTGAAATAGAAACCTTTTCAAAAGATAGTAATTCAATGTCGATAGTAGGCCTTGCGCCGAGCTCCTTTTCAATAAAATGGTAGGATGTTAAACCAACATTTTGGCGATAAATTATCGATGATTCGGTACCACTTGTAGATATCGTCGTTCGCTGTATTTCAAAAACCCCCTGGTTTTCAGAGTGAATTTTGTTATAATCCCCAAATATCGAGTCTTTCTTGGGGTCTTCAAAATGTTGGTACCATACGGGCATTATGGGTGTTTTCCACTTATCGCCCAGTGGCAGTTGTTGCTTTTGCCGCCTAGAAATCCAATAATAATAATCAAGCCACCAATTATCAACATGAGTTAATTCACCATCAAGATCTCGCCTGGTTGGTTTCATGATTATTTGACCACTAATTTCAAGGAGTGTATCCCAATTCGTTATGGAAGTGATGATCGTATCGATAGTGGTATAAGTTTTATCCACCGTTGAATCATGTTCCACTGAATGGATAATGCTCGTTCCATTCATACAATTTTCAAAAATGTGATATAATGAATCGTTGGAATGAAATGTATTATATAACGTTGAAGTAATTCTACTTCGGTACGATAAAACATGCTAACGACAACCTTGACACCTGAATGCGCTGTCGATCGCTTGTTGACGTTTTCGATGTCGAACCTCCATCGCGGCTTCGATTTCTTCAAGCGAAGTGTTTTTCGAGGGCAGCGTA
>JBNLDC010000062.1:0-26592 GCA_050304135.1 Chitinispirillaceae bacterium
ATTGAAAAAAAAACGTATGAAATCAGAGAGCCCATAAAAAATCGTATTTCTGTAAACAAATTCAAATGAGAGTTGTTCACGATGTCCTGACACACTTAGGTATCCTAAGATTGTTCACGATGTCCTGAAACTCGCCAAATAGGCAATAGGCAATAGGCAATAGGCAATAGGCAATAGGGTGAGGTGGGTGAGGTTCTCGAACCACTCGAACCCCTCATTTTCGGTTCAGCTATTGTTATATAGTTCCTGTTCAGGATTGAACAGTTTCTTCCAGAACGGTCATTGAGGCTCTCGAAATGACACATTTTAACGGGAAACTCGGTCACTTCGAGAGCCTCAGTGTCCGGAAATGGCCAATTCTGAACAGATACTATATAAACCCCATGATCACTTGCGCCATATACGCCTCTCTCTGTGGGAGAGGTCGGAAGGAAGAGGGATAGTAGAGGGGTGATGGAGGAAGAGAAAAGAATCGTGAGCTATAGAACGTTACAGAAATCCTATACTGTCGAAGGTGATCAACCGTCATCCCGTCATCCCGGCGAAGGCCGGGATCCGAAAGACAGATATCGTAACGTTTTTTTCATCGGACTCGAGTTCTTGTCTGGATGACAAGGTACTTTCATTTTCTTTGCTAATTGTTTTACTATTGCCTACTGCCTATACCCTATCGCCGATAGAAATGTACTTAAAATGACCCAACCAATTCGAATACTCACCTTCGACATCGAAGAGTGGTTCAATCTACTCGATATTGATGCGTCGCGGTCGGTTGCAGCGTGGGATTCGTTTGAACGGCGAATTCATGAAAATACCGACCGGATTTTAGACCTGATCACTGAAACCGGGTGCCGGGCTACTTTTTTCTGTCTTGGCTGGGTGGCACAGAAGTATCCTGAAATCATCAGGAAAATCGATGCTGCCGGGTATGAAATCGGTTCCCACACCCAGGAACATCAGCTGGCGTACGAGCAGACACCTGAACAGTTCAGGAGCGATCTGCGTGCCTCCATTGAAAATCTCGAAGCGATTACCGGTAAAAAGGTCCGGTGTTTCAGAGTTCCCGGCTTTTCGATCACCGAATCGAACACCTGGACACTCGAAGTGCTCACCGATTGCGGAATCACCCTCGACTCATCGATATTCCCGGCCGGCCGGGGGCATGGCGGGTTCGCTTCCTTCGGGCACAGTGTACCGACTATTATAAAAACCACTTCCGGTGATCTGAAGGAATTTCCAATCAATACGGCGGAGGTTTTGGGAAAACCGGTAATCTTTTCGGGGGGCGGCTATTTCAGGCTCTTTCCCTATCCGCTTATCCGGAATCTCACTCGTAAATCACACTACGTTATGACGTATTTTCATCCTCGGGATTTTGATCCGAAGCAACCGGTACTCAAGGGGCTGCCGCTCCACCGTCGTTTCAAATCGTATTTCGGGCTTTCGGGGGCACTGGAGAAATTGCGGCGTCTGGTTAAATGTTTTGCATTTACCGACATTAGCGGGGCGGAAGAGGCTATTGACTGGAATGCTGCGCCGGTGGTGAGGATTGGGGATAGTGAATAGTTGATAGTGATTAGTGGAAAGCGGAAAGTTGAACCTCCAGCCTATAGCCCACAGCCTACTACCTACTACCTATTGCCTTATACCTAACGCCTAACCTCTTTTTATTGAACAATTCAGTGCCGGAATTTAACCCTTCCCGCATGAACGGAAGTATTTTTACCACAGCTTCCAGTTACCCGAATTGAAAGGTTGTACCATGCAATCGGTTGTTGTTTTCGGGGGTTCCGGATTTGTCGGTACCCATCTCGCCCCGCGACTGCTCGAAGAGTATAAAACCGTTTATCTGGCCGATATCCGCAAACCCTGCTGGCACAAGGGTACCTCCCTGCCGAAAGATGACCGGATTATTTATGTGCAGTGTGATATTCGTGAACCGATTGATCAGGAAAAATTCAACGGGCCGATCGGGTGCATCATCAACCTGGCTGCGGTGCACACCAGCCCGGGGCATCCGGCACACGAGTATTTCGAAGCGAACATCAACGGTGCGAAAAACATCTGCAAATTTGCTGAGAACATCGGATGCGAACGAATAGTTTTCACCTCATCGATTTCAGTCTACGGTCCGGGCGAAGATGAAAAAAGCGAAGAGATGATCCCCATGCCGGCGATTCCCTACGGCTCATCAAAGATTATTGCGGAGTATATCCATCGGGAATGGTACCAACGGGTACCGGAAAAACGGTTGCTTACCGTTGTTCGACCGGGGGTTATCTTCGGCAAGGGCGAAGGTGGTAATTTCACCCGTATCGCCAATGCTCTGGAAAAAGGCATGTTCGCCTATCCGGGGCGCACCACAACGGTAAAGGCATGTCTGTACGTCAAGGATATCTGCTCGTTCATTGTCGCCTACGCCCGGAAGGATTCCGGGTACTTTGTGTACAATTTCTGCTATCCGCAAAAGATTACCATTCGTGAGATTGTCGGAACCTTTAAAAAAGCGTTTGGGTACAAGGCACCCGAGATAGTGGTCCCCTATCCGCTTATTGCTCTCGGTGCCGCGGTGCTCAACCTCATACCGCTTCCGTTTATAAAGAAAATGGGGCTTGTGCCGGAACGGATTGTCAAGCTCATCAAATCCACCAACATTTCCTCACAAAAACTGATCGGTTCGGGATTCACCTTCGGATTTACCCTCGAAGAGGCGCTCAAGGACTGGGCGAAGGAGTGCGGGGGGAAGCACCTGTATTAGGCTATAGGCTATAGGTTGTGGGCTGTGGGTCATAGGCAGTAGGGGGTAGGAAAAGATGATTGTTGCTACAGTCTACACGCTACTACCAATAGCCTGAAAAGGTTTTTTCGATGCGTGATCATACAAAGTTGAAACTATTTCATATGGTAGATGAGATTGTCATTACTACCTATCAGATAACCGGAAAATTTCCTGAAGAAGAGTTGTACGGGTTGACTTCTCAGATGAGACGGGCTGCTGTTTCAGCCGCATCGAATATTGTGGAAGAATGTACCCGCTCTTCTTCTGCTGAATATCGCAGATTTATCGAGATTGCTTTCGGTTCACTCAGGGAACTTCATTATCAAACCGGGCTGGCTCGCCGTCTGAAATTTATTGATGAATCTGTATTTGTGAAGATTGATGAGAAGTTTGTAACGACGGAAAAAACATTAACTGCTTTAATAAAGACGATAACTATTAGGCAGTAGGCTTCCGATCAGGAATCTTACAACTTTGTTCCTACCCCTACAACCTACAGCCTACCCCCTCCTACCGCCTATCGTCTACACCCACCCCTCCGCGAAAAGTATTTTAATTCCCGATACCCACTTTTGTTGGAGCTACCATGAAACTGTTGTTCTGGTCGTTTGCATTCTGCGCTTTTTTTGCTTATTTCGGCTATCCGATTACTTTAAAACTGATCTCCATTGTTCGCCGTAAAAGACATACGCGCTCCAAAATTACGCCGCCCGCAACGCTCATCATTACCGCCTTCAACGAAGAGAAACGCATCCGCGAAAAACTCGAAAATACCCTGCAACTTGAATACCCGCGCGATCGGCTGCAGATAATGGTCGCCTCCGACGGTTCGACCGATGGAACCCACGCGATTGTTGAGGAGTATGCCGATAAGGATGTTGAACTATTTATTGTTCACGACCGGAAAGGGAAAGAAAATGCCCAAGCCGAAGCCGTCAAAAAAGCGCGGGGAGAGGTGATTATTTTTTCGGATACCGCCACAAGAATCGATCCGAACGGGCTCATGGAAATCGTTTCGAATTTTGCTGATCCTGCAGTGGGGTGCGTGAGCAGCGAGGATAAAATGATTGCCGATGATGAATCGGATGTCGGGGGTGAGGGGTTTTACGTACAATACGAAATGTGGCTGCGGAAACTCGAATCGCAGGTGAATTCGGTGGTGGGCCTGAGCGGGTCGTTTTTTGCGGCACGCAGGGAGGTGTGCGACGATTTTTCGCCAAAAATGCAGAGTGACTTCCGTACGCTCCTGAGCAGCATGAAGCGTGGCATGCGCGGTGTGAGCGATCCGAATGCCATCGGGTACTATCAGGACATTAAAGATAAAAGCCGTGAGTTCCAGCGGAAGGTTCGGACGGTTATCCGCGGGCTGACGGTGTTTTTCAACCATGCCTACTTCCTCAACATTTTCAAATTCGGGTTCTTTTCGTACCAGTACTTCTGCCATAAGCTGATGCGCTGGCTGGTACCGTTTTTTATGCTGGGGGCGCTTGTTACCGGCGGGTTGGCTGCAATGTACTCCACCGTATATGGGGTGCTGTTTGGGATACAATTGTCATTCTATACTATAGCCCTGGCGGGAATTGTCATCCCGAAGCTGACCGGGTTGGTGGTTTTCAAAATCCCTGCGTTTTTTACGGTAGTGAATGCCTCCATTTTCGTGGCATGGCTGAAGTTTGTCAGAGGCGAGCGGGTGGTGCTGTGGCAGCCTTCGGTGCGGTAGGGGGGCGAAGAAGGGGACGGAGTGACTGGGAGACGGGGTGACTAGGTGACGGGACAGTATTTCGGAGTCGGGGTCGCTATCGCAATCGGAATCGTCTTTTTTTCCTCCTCCAACAAAAAAGAAAACACGGGACTATCTACAACTCATCTTCTCTTTTTCGATCCTGATTGCCATCCCGATCCCGATAAAAACCGATATTCGATCTCTCTTTAGCCGCAGATTATTGCTTCCACAAGTTATTTTGAAAAAGTATGGCGGTAAAAGGCCATGAAACAATTCATTTTCCGGTGTAACTACTCAGTTGTGAGATTGTAGATTCCGCTTATCCTGAGCCTGTCGAAGGATAAAGCGGATGTGAAAACGGGCTCATGGTTCGACAAGCTCACCATGAGCGTATTGAAAACATTGACTCAGAATACCTGATTAGTTACCTTCCGGTTTACATTTCGGGTGGTCATACCGAAGCGGCGGTTAAAAAGGCATTGAAATGATGAATTAGCCTTTTCGTGAACGGCCTGTCCCTTTACATATGAGTGTTCTGGGAACAAAGGAGGTACCTCGTATGCAAATCAGGCAATGCAGCTGCAAACGTGTTGTGTATGTATACTTTCTTACCGCCCTTTCGGTGCCGGTGCAACAATTGTCTGCCGGGGAGTGTGAACAGTGGTCGAACCATCCTGAGTGGCTCTGGTGTGATGATTTCGAAGATGTGAAACCGCTTGGCGAAAAATACCAGGATGTGAGTACCAGCGGATTTGAGCGTTCGGCGGATGAAGCTTTTGATGGATCGCATTCACTTCGGCAACATTATACGGAAGGGCAGGTGGATGCGGGATGGGTTATTCGGGTGGAGAATAACGGTTTTCCTGAACATCTTTTCTACCGCTGGTATCATAAATTTGAAAAAGGATTTAATGGATTTCCGCCGAAAATGGCACGGGTACGTTACCGGATTCGCAGTGGCGAGTGGAACAGTTTGCTTGGTATCCATTGCTGGATTGATAACGGAAATATAGTTGCCGATGTTTCGGCAAAAAACAGTTCTCAGACAACCGGCAGCGGGTGGCTTCCCATTGCACGGTCACCGTTTTCTTTTGATTCAACTGATAATATCGACCGATGGATCTGCTTTGAAATGGAGGTGCAGCTCAATACTCCCGGAAAAAGTGACGGGTTATATCGTATATGGGCCGACAGTTCACTCATTGTTGAACGGTTGAACGTGGACCTGCGGGGAACGGAGACTTATCGGTGTAACGAAGTAATGCTCGATTGTTACTGGAACGGCGGTTCCCCGAAGGAGCAGAACCGCTATTATGATAATTTTGTGATATCAACACTGCGGATAGGGGATATAAAGCGGAGTTCTCTGGGTAATTTTAGAATGAAAAGAATTACACCGGAAGAACGGCATAAAATCCAGCTTAAATTGCGGGTAACAGACAACAACCGGAAAAACCTGCAGATAGTGATCGTTCAGGGAGACCGGAGATGGTACGATCTCTTGGGAAACAGGTTGTCGCACTGATTGGGGGAAAAAAAGTCAATGAGGTAAATTGACGGGTAATGATTAAAATGGTATATGATATTTATCGTACTACAAAAGACAAATAGTCCGAAATGTATATTTTTCTGACAATCAACCTTTCTTGGTGTAATCACTAATAGGTGCTTCTTTGCTAAAGTATTTTATGCATAACTTAAAGGATTAGAATGAAAAGTTGCACATCTTTGAATGACGTAATTAAAAATAACCTGTGTATATCATGCGGTGCGTGTACAGGGTTGACAGGTACAGAGGTCGCACAAATGAAACTCAAGGAAAGCGAAGGTGTTTTCAGGCCATTTGTTCCAAAGAATCGCAGAGAATTTTATTCCAACAAATCATTGTTTGATATTTGCCCTGGAAAAGGTGTTCCTATTGCAAAATTGAGTAGCCAATTATATCAGGATTCTTCGTACCATGGGTTAGATTTCGGTTATTTCAGAACTGCCAATGTTTGTAGGAGTTTGAATACAAATTATCTAGACCGGTGTTCATCCGGTGGAATGATGACTCAAATAGCAGCCTATTTGCTTGAAAAAAAGAAGGTTGATGGTGTCACGGCAGTCCGGTTCGTGCAGGGTAAAAAAGGGCCTCGAACAGAAGCATTTATTGCAACAACACAATCAGAACTGATTGAGGCACAAGGATCAAAATATTGTCCGACGACAACCGTTGAATTATTGCGTGAATGTCTCGTATCCCGGAAAAGATATCTTTTTTCCGGAACTCCCTGCCAGGTTGCTGCATTGCGTATGCATCTGGAAAAAAAACCGGAAGATAAGGAGCTTTTTCCCTATACAATGGCTAATTTCTGTGGAGGCTACAGAGATTTTCGTTTTCTGGATGGTATCATTTCTGCTGCAGGAATCAAGCCGGCATCGGTGTCGGAATTCAGGTTCAGAGGAGGGGGATGGCCGGGGTTTCTGGTTGCAAAAAATGGTGAAGGCCGGTCGACAACGCAACAATACCCTAATTTTAAAAGCAACGCCCTTGTTAATAAGCAGAATCGATGTGTTGTATGCATCGATGGCACCGGATTGTTGGCTGATTTCGCCTGTGGTGATGCATGGATTGATAAGTATATCAATGAAAAAAAAGGGTACGGATGGTCGATTGTAGTGTGCAGGTCAAAGGGAGCGGAAACAATTCTGAATGAATTGAAAGAAAAAAAGATGATCGAGGTGAATAACGTCTCTCTCGATGAGATGCGATACTCACAGAGGTATAATCTTGAATCAAAAATTAATCGTCAAAAAACCAGAATGAAGCTGTTTTCTATTATAGGACGTAAACTACCTTCTTACGATATTGAATTACCGGAAAGCGGTACAACTATTTATAAAGAGCTTCGTGTTATTATTTTAAAAACAAAACCTTTTTTATTTGTTAACGTTGCCTTGCGTCGGGTTGTTATTGTAAAAATATTGATTAAACTAATTAAAAAAATTCTGGGAAAATAGGTTCGACTGCATTTCTGTAACTACTTTCTGCCAGCGAAATGATTGTGATATGTATAGTATCGTGGTTTCTCCTAAGAGAAGTTTATCAATTACTATATAATTTTCTGTACATTTAAGGGGGAAGTATATGCTTTTTAAAAAAAAAATCCAATGGTTACGGATGAGATCAGTACCACTTAATGGATATTGGGGAGTATTTGACAATTTTGAAGAGGCAATGCAGGCTGGGCCACCCCTGGAGAAACTTGGGTATAATGTCGCAAAATCCGAAAAATGGTATCGAAACTGGATAGATGAGGTGCAGTACGACGAATACCCGATGCTCTTCTGGTTTGAGAAAGTACTCAGGGATTCTCCCCACCGTATACTTGAAATAGGAGGGCATGTAGGTATTGCATATTATTCTTATGAAACTGTTATTAAGTATCCGGATAAAATGGAATGGGTGATTTTAGATGTGCCGAGTGTAGTGGAGGAAGGCAGGTCGCTTGCTCTTGAAAAAGGTAAAAACAATCTTTTTTTTATTACCGATATGGCCGATGCCGGAAAAAAAATTGATGTTTTAATGGCGTCGGGGTCTCTACAATATGTTCCAGGGGAGCTTCTGCCGGGGAGGGTACATGCAATGGAGCATAAACCGACCCATATAATTATTCATAAAACCCCCATACATGAGTCGACAGGTTATGTGACATTACAGAATATCGGTACCGCCTGGTGCTGCTATCGTATTCATTCGTATAAAGAGTTGATAGAACCGTTTTTACAAATGGGGTATGAGATTGTATATAAATGGAAACAGGACAGATGGGTTAAAATACCCGGGCATCCCGAACTGACGGTCAACGGTTTTTCTGGTTACTATCTTAAAAAGAGAGACTAATACTGCCTGGTAGTGACTACAGCGTTAATATTTGTTATCGGGTAAAGTCTTATTAACAGTCGCAAAATAGAAGGAATACAGTCACCCCGGCGAAGGCCGGGGTCCAGAATAGATAGGTGCGTTACTACATTTCTTTACTGGATCCCGGGTTGGCTTACGCCGCCGCTTCGTGGTCGCCGGGATGACGCCAACGTATACAGGTCATTAACAAATTGTGCATATTATTATGCAACAGTTAATAAATATGCAGAATTGCGTATTCTGAGGGATGTAAGAAAGATGAATCGAATAGAGTAGGAAACCAGGCTTAATCTGAAGAACCTGATATTATATCATTTGAAAGTTCTGTACCAAGGAGATCAGAATTATCATAATTCTGTTGTATGATACGACCAGGATTTCCTGCAACAAGACATCCATCGGGAACATCTCTTGAAAGGATGGTTCCGGCTGCGATGGTTACATTATTTCCGATGGTGATAGAACCAGATATAACAGAACCGGTTCCCACCCAGACATTATCCCCGATTTTTTTTGGTAAGCCTCTTCCGGCAGCATTTCGGCCAACGCCTATCGTAACATTGTGGGTGATGTTGAAATTATCGCCCACTTCAATAGATCCGATAAATATGTTGCCCACGTGGCCAATGTAAAAACCTGGACCGATCGTTGCATTATTGATATATACATGGTGAAAAAACCGTGAGATGAAGTTTAAAATTTCAAAAACTAATTTCAAGAATATTTTTAAGGGAAAATTGTAGTTAGGAATTTTATTAATTGTTGCACCAAGCCTGTGGGTAAAACAACAAAACAGGCCGTAGTTGCCAATAAACAGTTTTAGTTTTTTAAATAAAGATGGAGAAACGGTACCTAATTCTAACAGGTAATATTTCCGAAGGTCCTGTATAAAATTCTGCAGCTCGGTCATCTAATACCCTTATAATTCTGAATGTAGGTACAATTTTGATAAGAAGGTATAGTGTAAACAAGATATTATAATATACCTGTTATTTGGGATTTTTTCAATCCATCATAAAAAAAGTATTCAAACCCTCTATTGCAAGAATGCAAGACAGGTTTTGGCTTGAACTCAAAATGCGGCTGTTATGGCGATCACCAATCGGAACTTTACCGTTATAGTAAAACATTAAATGCAGGCAAAATACCAGCATTATTTTGCAGAACATACTATTACCGAAATATCGCTATTTGTCTCCTAACTCACACAACGAAAAGAAGTTTGTAATAAAATTCTCCCCGAAAGAGTGCGGGATTTAATCGAGGAGGACGAATTACAGTCATGTTCTACTACAAGATACTGTTGGTAATTTAAAGATTTTCATTTCGAAGGTAGATGTTGTATTTATGCCAGGTGGGGTTATGGAGAATACACACGATCTTTTATTGGGCAGATAAGCAAACAGTTATTGTTTTCTGGACTTCAGTAGCCCTCGTTTTTGCCTATTTGGGTTGCCTCTTTCCTTGAGATTGTTTTCTCTCTTTAAACGGCAGAATGCTGTTTGTTGCTGTTAAATAATTTCCCCAATTCCGTTTTTACCGTCTATTATGCAAAGAAACGAAACAGGGAAAAATCAGTAAATTCGCTGCATACCAAGAATCTATTGTTGTAATAGATGGAACTACCGATAAAACACATGCACTGGTTTACAAGCATGCCGATAGAGGTGTAGAATTACTCATTGCAAAAGAACGAAAAGGTAAAGAAAACGCTAATCCTTCTTTGGCGCGTATAATTTTTACAATCATTAAAAAATGAGTATATTCTTTTTATTAGACACTATAAGTGTGAGGATTGTATCCTAACCAAAGCAACTCCAATCCTTTGAAACTTTAAAACATTCGTGATAATTACAACAATAAAAAACCATCTGTTTTGGCGAATGTTTTATTTTTAAATTATGGAAAATGTCGCGTAACTGGGGGAACAAATAAAAACACCGGAGAAGTGGGAAAATGAACTTTAATAAGAAAAATATTCTGGAAAAAGTTTCCATCTGGAACCAAACAGAGGTTCTTTACCCGCGAAATTCCAGCGTCCATGAGCTTTTTGGAGAAATTTCCCGGCAGACCCCCCAGGCACCCGCCCTGGTTTTGCCTGGCTGGGAAGGAAACCCAGAACGTATACTCTCCTATAAACAACTTGACACTCTCAGCAGTGTACTAGCTGGTAAGTTTCAAAAAAATGGATGGTCAAATGGTAAGAATATTGCTATTGTACTGGATCGTTCCATTGAAATGGTTATTGCTCTACTTGGCATTCTGAAGGCGGGGTGTGCATACGTGCCTCTAGATGCTCAATATCCCGGTGAGCGACTGGAGTATCTCCTCAAGGATATCGAAGCGCCGGTAATAGTAACACAACGATCCTTCGAGAGCCAACTTAAAACTTATAACATCCCACTTCTGGTTATGGACAGCGGATGGGAAGAAACCGGCGAAGAGTTTACCTGCACAACATCGGCAGATGCACCTGCATACATCATTTACACATCCGGTTCAACCGGTAAACCCAAAGGTGTTTGTGTTCCTCACCGGGGGATAGTTCGCCTTGTCAAAAACAATAGCTATGCTGAATTTGACAATCAGCAGATTTTTCTCCATCTGGCACCTCCCACCTTTGACGCATCAACTTTTGAGCTCTGGGGGCCGTTGTTAAATGGAGGATGTTGCGTTTTATTCCCCTACGAGGGTGTTCCAGATCCATCAGATCTGGAAACCATAACCCGTAATTACCACGTTACAACACTTTGGCTTACCGCTTCACTCTTCAATATGATCATTTCGGAGGCTCCACATTCGCTGCGATACATCAAACAGCTACTTACCGGCGGCGAAGCATTATCAGTAAAACATGTTCGCAAAGCGCTTGAGCTGCTGCCCGATACGCAATTGATTAACGGTTATGGCCCGACAGAATGTACAACTTTTTCCTGTTGCTATTCTATCCCTCGTTCGATAGAACCTTTGGCGACCTCCATTCCAATTGGAAAACCTATCGCCAACAGCACCGCCTATATTCTTGATGAATCTATGTCACCTGTCCCTGTTGGCGCCGAGGGTGATTTATACCTTGGAGGTGACGGTGTCGCCTTGGAATACCTCCACAGACCCGATTTGACAATGGAGCGATTCATTCCCGACCCCTTTGATAAACGACCCGGGCAAAAACTCTATAAAACGGGTGACAAAGCTCGCTTCCTGGAAGGTGGAAACATCGATTTCATTGGGCGTATTGATGACCAGGTGAAAATTCACGGTTTTAGAATAGAACTCGGTGAAATCGTTGCAGCATTGGAGTTACATCAAGCGATTGAATCTGCAGCAGTGGCGGTACGTGTTTCGGCGGATGGGGACAAACGCATAATCGGGTATATATGTGGTCGTGGTAACGCCGTGCCTGATATCACGCAAGTCCAGGATTTTCTTAAACAACGACTTCCGGAATATATGTTGCCTTCAGCACTCATGGTGCTGCCGGCATTACCCCTTGGGCCCAATGGAAAGCTTGACCGATCAGCGCTTCCGGATCCTGGAATCAACGAGGCAAACCGGCGGAATGACTATATTGCTCCTGCCACTGATCTCGAAAAAAATCTTGCTCGACTCTGGGGTGAAATTCTGGCAATTAGTAACGTAGGGGTACTTGATAATTTTTTTGATATAGGTGGAAATTCGCTTTTAAGTATGCAATTAGCAACACGTATGAGCCAACTGCTCGGGAAACATGTTGCCGTTGTAAAATTATACCAGTTTCCTACGGTACGAGCACTTGCAGAACATTTTGCCCCTGCCTCCAATGTTATAAGCGATGGGTTTGCGCAACGGGCAACACAACAACGGTCGGCATTTTCCCGATTTAAGAAACACTAAGTAGAAGGGGCCTATTGTGCCTGAAATTGAAATTCCAGAATTTGGTGTTGCAATAACGGGAATGGCTGCCCGATTTCCAGGGGCTCATACTATCGACGAATACTGGAAGAACCTTTGCGCCGGGGTAGAGTCTGTCTCTTTTTTTTCTGATGACGAAATTGATCCTTCGGTTAACCGCGAATTATTGAAGGATTCAAAGTATGTCAGGGCACGGGGTATTCTCGATAATATAGACAAATTCGATGCATCTTTTTTCGGATTCAGCACTCGTGAAGCTGAAACTATGGATCCGCAGCAGCGGGTTTTTCTCGAACTTGGCTGGGAGGCACTGGAAAACGCCGGATATGATCCGGACCGGTTTAAAAAGCCTATTGGGGTATATGCCGGCATGAATAACAATACGTACTACCAGAACAACGTTCTCACGAGAAGAGATCGTATCGATATGGTAGGTGATTTTCAGGCCATGCTGCTGAACGAAAAGGACTTTCTCACTACTCGTTTATCCTACAAACTGAACCTCAAAGGCCCCAGTCTAAATATCTATACAGCTTGTTCAACATCGCTGGTTGCCGTTTGTAGCGCCTTTGAGGCATTGCTCACGTACCAGTGCGATATGGCGCTGGCGGGAGGGGTTTCGATAATTGTACCACAAAAGACCGGATACGTTTATAACGAAGGGGCAATACTGTCTGCAGATGGTCATTGCCGTCCTTTTGACAGTAGTTCCAGTGGTACCACATTCGGGTGTGGCGCCGGTCTTGTTGTTTTGCGAAGAATAGAAGACGCCCTACGGGATGGGGATCAGATTTATGCAATAATCAAAGGTGTCGGTGTTAATAATGACGGTGGTGACAAAGTGAGTTTTACCGCCCCGAGTGTGCAGGGACAGGCTGGAGCAATTGCTGCAGCCCTTGCGCAATCGGAGGTACCGGCAGAAACAATTACCTATATCGAAACCCATGGTACAGCAACACCCCTTGGAGATCCAATTGAAATAGAAGCTCTGAATCAGGCATTTGGTGCTACAACCAGTAAAAAACAATTCTGTGCTATCGGCTCAGTAAAGGGTAACTTTGGTCACCTTGTGCATGCTGCCGGCATTGCGGGTCTTATTAAAACCGTATTGTCGTTAAAAAAAGGTATGATTCCACCAACTATACATTATAAGAATCCTAATCCACAGATCAATTTTGAGCAAACACCATTTTTTGTCAATGCATCTCTTCGCCCATGGCAAACGCAAGGATTTCCACGCAGAGCAGGGGTGAGCTCGTTTGGTGTTGGTGGCACCAATGCTCATGTAATTCTCGAAGAGGCTCCGGCGACGGTTAATCATAAAAACTCCGGCACTATCAACCTTCTGCCAATCTCTGCACGCACCCCCACAGCTCTTGATGCTGCCACAGAAAACCTGCAAAAAGCGTTGCTCCAGGGAGGTGACCTTACCGACATTGCTTTTACCCTCCAGAATGGGCGGCGCCAGTTCAATCACCGCAGAGTTGTTGTTGGCAAAGCATGTAAAGAAGTTTCTGATATCCTTCAGTCAATGGATCCCCGTTTTATCACCACCGGCCAAACCGATGCGACAGACCGGGATGTGGCATTTTTATTTCCGGGACAGGGATCTCAGTATTATCGGATGGGTGCATCGTTGTATGAACAGGAACCTGCATTTCGTTCCACCGTAGACCAGTGTGCAGACCTGCTTAAAAAACCGATGGGTATTGATATCCGCGACATACTCTTTAACAGCAAACGAACCCCGGAAGATGCCGCTGCAATTCTGGGCCAGACGCAATACACGCAACCGGCGCTTTTCACTATTGAATACGCCCTGGCACAGCTCTGGATGAGTTGGAATATTGTTCCCGTTGCTATGCTTGGCCACAGTATTGGAGAATTCGTTGCAGCATGTATTGCGGGTATATTTTCTTTGACTGACGCACTGATGCTTGTGGCGACCCGGGGAAAAATGATGCAGGAAATGCCCAAGGGTACAATGCTGTCGGTTCGAACCGAAGCTGCAAAACTGGAACCACTGTTGCCTGCAACAGTTAACATTGCCGCAATTAACAGTCCTGCCAATTGTGTTGCTGCCGGACCATCAGAAGCGATTGGTCATCTGGAAAAAATTCTTGAACGGCAGAATATTCCCTGCAAGCCACTGCATACATCGCATGCATTTCATTCGTCGATGATGGACCCTATTATTGAACCGTTTTTAACTATCGTTCGCTCTATCACCTTGACAAAACCATCAATCCCCATAGTATCATCCGCTACCGGTGTTTTATTAACCGATAATCAGGCAATCGACCCCGAATATTGGGCGAAACACCTGCGGGCAACAGTTAAGTTCTCACCGGCAATAACAGAATTGTGGAAAAATCAGGACTTGATACTTCTTGAAGTAGGGCCACGCGCTGTTGCTACGACACTTGCCAAACAAAATGTCAGGGATCAAAAAAAACGTACCGCTATTGCGTCGCTTGGCGACTCTGGGCAGGAGGCGGTGGAATATCCATCTCTCTATAAAGCCATTGGCTCACTCTGGATTCACGGTAAAGCAATTCAATGGAAAAAATTATACCCCGAAGAAAAACCCCAGCGAGTTGCATTACCAACATATCCATTTGAACGAAAATCCTACTGGATCGAACCGGGCATGCCTGCAGCAGGGTTGCCTTCCGGGCTTGCTCCTCTTACCCTTACTATTCCGCAAATTCAAGGAGATCCTATGCCAAATCCGCCAGTTATTACCGGCGCACCGTCACGAAAAGATAGACTCTTGGCCCAGGTGCGTGAGTTGTTCGAAACAACCTCGGGTGAGGATCTGCCACCAGACAATAACTTGAGCTTTTTTGAAATTGGTTTTGATTCTCTAGCTCTCACCCAGGCCGCAATGGCAGTTAAGCAGAAATTCAAGGTCAATATAGCATTCAGGCAATTAAGCGAAGAATTTTCGACCATTAACTCCCTGGTTAGCCATCTAGACAACGAGCTCCCGGCAGAAAGTATACCACAAGTAGCAATGTCAAATTCTTCGCTCCAGGGTCCGGTAAGTACACCAACAACAATGCAGATACCTGGTACCATGGCAGCCGGAACAGCCACCGGAGCAATTCAGCAGGTTATTGCTCAGCAATTACAGCTCATGCAACATCAGCTCGAAATGCTAGGAATGCCACCCCTTGTGGCCGGTGGAGCACAAACAACGGTTCAGACACCAATTACCCCCTCCCCCTCTGCACCACAGACAGATCAGGTACAGGAACAGGATACAGCCAAAGCATTTGTCGGTCCCGCTTTGCGTATAACGAAGACCCAATCAGATTTTTTAACACCACGACAATCAAAACATTTACAGGATCTCATAAAACGGTATTGTGCTCACACTGCCGGGTCCAAAAAATTTACACAACAATATCGAAAAACTCTCGCCGACCCCCGTGCAGCCTCGGGCTTTACCCCGAAGCACAAAGAATTTGTATATCCTATAGTAGTGAACCGTTCTCTCGGTTGTCGGCTCTGGGATATTGATGGGAACGAATATATTGACATGCTCAACGGGTTCGGTTCAAATTTTTTTGGGTACCGTGCGCCATTTGTTATCGATGCGCTTCGTACCCAGCTCGATCAGGGGATCGAGATCGGGCCACAGCATCCTCTTGCCGGTGAACTCAGTGTAATGCTTACTGAATTCCTCGGTCACGACAGGGTTGCCTTTTGTAATACCGGGTCGGAAGCTGTTCTTGGCTGTATGCGAATTGCCCGTACTGTTACGGGGCGAGATAAAATTGCCATGTTTGTTGGAGCATACCACGGCATTTTCGATGAAGTCATTGTCAAGGGAACAAAAAAACTCAAGTCTCTTCCTGCCGCTCCGGGTATCCAACCCGGTGCGGTTGAAAATATTCTGGTACTTGATTATGGAACTCCCGAAACCCTGGAAATTCTTAAAAACCGTGCACATGAACTTGCTGCAATTCTTGTTGAACCGGTACAAAGCCGTCTTCCGGAGTTACAGCCAAAAGAATTTCTATTGGAACTCAGGAAATTAACCGAACAGTCGGAAACCGCATTCATTGTCGATGAGGTAGTTACTGGTTTTCGCACATGCCCTGGTGGTGCACAGGAGTATTTTGGATTCAAAGCCGACCTTGCAAGCTACGGCAAAGTTCTGGGAGGTGGAATGAATATCGGTGTTATTGCCGGAAAATCAAAATATATGGATGCCCTTGATGGTGGACAATGGAGTTTTGGGGATGAATCGATACCGGAGGTTGGGGTAACTTATTTTGCCGGGACATTTGTACGGCATCCGCCGGTGCTTGCCGCGGCAAAGGCTGTTGTCCAGCACCTTAAAAGCGAGGGTCCTCAGCTTCAGCAGAAAGTCAATGAACGGACTACCTATTTTGTCAATTCACTAAATCGATATTGTGAAACCACCGGGGTTCCCCTCAAACTGACCCATTTTGCTTCGGTTGTCCGCGTGGCATTTACTGAAGAGGTACCCTATGGCGAATTACTTTTTCTTCATTTACGCGAAAAGGGTGTTCATATATGGGACCATCGCCCCTGTTTTCTTACCACTGCACATACCGATCAGGATATTGAATTTGTCATCAATGCTTTCAAGGAGAGTGTCAAAGAGTTGCGCAAGGGTGAGTTCCTTCCAGAAGAACCAAACGCAGCTGCTGCGCTTGACGCGTCGAAACCACCCCATTCCGATGCACGCCTTGGTCGGGACCGTGAAGGGAACCCGGCATGGTTCGTTCCCGACCCCGACCGTCCGGGAAAATACGTGCCGGTAGAAAGGAACATCTGACAATGACAAACATCAAGCAGGATTCTACCGGAGCACCGATCGACTACGATCCGTTTGCAGGAGAACAGATTCTCTATACTGCGCCTGCCACCGAATCACAGCAGGAGATCTGGGGTTCGGTGCAGATGGGTGGCGATGCCAACTGTGCCTTCAACGAATCTGTTTCGCTGCGGTTAGGTGGGCCCCTGGATATCGGTGTACTTCGACGAGCCTTTTTGACGCTTATCGGACGGCATGATGCGCTACGAACACTTTTTAGCCCCGATGGAAAAACGCTCTGCATTACTGCGGCTCCACAGAATATAGAAATACCGGTCATTGATCTTACCGTACTCAATGCAACTGAACAGCATAAGGAGCTTGAGGCTATTCTCGCAAATGCGGTAGAAACCCCGTTCGATCTGCAGAATGGGCCGTTATTTAAAATAAGCGTAGTCAAGCTAGGGGACGAGGACCAACAGCTGATTTTTACCGTGCATCATATTATATGTGACGGCTGGTCATTCGGAGTGCTTCTCCCGGAACTTGGTGAATTATATTCCGCGGATAAAAACGGGAATAACCTGTTATTGCCTGATGCCTACCACTTCAGCAGTTACGCCCGGGATATGAGTGCTTATCAAAAAAGTAAAGAGTTTACTGAAACCATTGCATTTTGGGATCGGCAGTTTATGACCATTCCCCCAGCTCTCGATTTGCCTGTCGATAGCCCGCGACCCGCCTACCGGACCTTTAATTCACGGAGAGTGGATATAACACTTAATGAAGCGCTCGTTTTGGCTCTCAAAAAAACAGGCGGTAAATCAGGCTGCAGCTTCTTTGTCATCATGCTGGCTGCATTCCAGGCCTATCTCGCCCGAATAAGTGGACAGGATAATGTGGTTGTAGGTACTCCATCTGCCGGTCAATCGGTAACCGATCACGATCGGCTGGTTGGTCACTGTGTCAATCTCCTTCCTATTCGCACACAGGTAAATTTTGAAAGTTCATTTACGGAACTTATGAAAATGGTAAAAAAGACGATGCTTGATGCATCAGATCACCAGCAATATACCTATGGTAGTCTTCTTAAGCGTCGGTCGCTGCCCCGGGACCCTGGCAGGATACCGCTGGTGTCGGTACTTTTCAATATCGACCAGGGTTTGGATGTAAACAGCATTAAATTCGAAGGTCTCACGAGTGAGTTTTTCTCAAATCCCCGTCATTTCGAAAATTTTGAGCTCTTCATTAACGGCGTTGAAAATGCGGGCAGACTTGTATTGGAATGCCAATATAATACCCATATTTTTACCTTAGAAACAATCCGGCGGCGGCTCGATGAATTTAAAACATTTCTTGAGGGTATTGTAATTGATTCAAACCGACCAATTACAACACTTCCCTTACTTGGAAACGAAGAATTAAAAAGGATTCTGATAGAATTCAACAATACGAAGTCTGTGTATCCACAGGATATCGGAGTGCACCACCTGGTTGAAAAACAGGCAAAAACAACACCCGATCGAATTGCGGTTGCATATCGTGACCAAAAAATGTCCTATTTCGAGCTCGAGCAACAGGCAAACAGGATTGCCCACTACCTGAAAAAGGCTGGTGTCGTTCCCGGTGCTCTTGTGGGAATAGCGCTGTCCCGCTCTTCCCGGATGATCACGGCGGTGCTTGCCATTCTCAAAACCGGCGCGGCGTATGTTCCGCTCGACCCGTCGTTTCCCCCGGATCGACTCTCCTATATGTTGACCGATGCAAAAATCGGGCTGCTGGTCACTGAGGCTTCTGTAGCACCGAACCTCCCCTCTACCGGAGCTCGCATTGTATCACTCGATGGGGATGCGGAGGCAATAGCTACCTGTTCTGCCGATGCCCTTCCGGCTGAGGGCTTTAATCCGGAAATGGCTGCTTATGTAATTTATACGTCAGGATCGACCGGAAAGCCTAAAGGGGTGCAGGTGCCGCACAGGGCGGTAGTTAATTTTCTGCTGAGTATGCAGCATGAGCCGGGATTACATCAGGATGACATACTCATTGCGGTTACCACCCTCTCGTTTGACATTGCCGTTCTTGAAATCTTCCTGCCTCTGGTGGTTGGTGCCAGAACAATCATTGCAGACCGGGACGTGGCTTATGATGGTAACGAGTTGAAAAAAGCTATTGAAACCAATGGTGCCACCGTGATGCAGGCAACCCCCGCAACCTGGCGGATGCTTCTGGCTGCCGGCTGGAAACTTACATCGCCGTTCAAGATTCTATGCGGAGGCGAAAGTCTGAGTCCTGATTTAGCAGCAGACCTGCACGCGACAGGATCGGAACTCTGGAATATGTACGGGCCTACCGAAACAACAGTATGGTCAACGTGCCATCGTATTTCTGGCTCGGAAAAACGCATTCTTATAGGGCGTCCCATTGCCAACACGCAAATTTATATCCTCGACCCAAACCTTCAGCCCGTTCCCATGGGAGTTCCCGGCGAATTATATATCGCCGGTGATGGTGTTACGCTCGGTTACCTGAACCGTCCTGAGTTGACACAACTAAATTTTCTGCCGGATCCTTTTGGTACCGACGGGCAACATCTCATGTATAAAACCGGCGATATGGCGAGATTTCAAGCCGACGGGATTGTAGAGTGTCTGGGACGAATCGATAATCAGGTTAAAGTCCGGGGATTTCGTATCGAGCTCGGAGAGATTGAAGCGGTCCTGAATAATTTTGATCGTATTGAACAATGTGCGGTGGCAACCTTTGAATTTGAGCAGGGAGATCTGCGACTGGTTGCCTATATGGTGCTCAAACCCGGAGTATCGGCAGATGCTGCGGATATAAGGAATTACCTTCACACATTATTGCCTGATTATATGATTCCGCAACATTTTGTTACCATGAATGAATTGCCGCGCACCCCCAACGGTAAAATTGATCGTAAACAGCTTCCTCCTCCCGCTGTTGATACGCACAACCGCCTAAAAGTTAAACGCCCCCCCCGCTCAGACATCGAGAAAATGCTTGCGGAAATCTGGACGGACGTGTTGAAAATACCGGATCTTGATATCGATGATAATTTCTTTGAAATCGGCGGCCATTCATTGCTGGTGATGAAGTGCGTTGTCCGCATACGTAAAGAACTCGGCATTGAACTCGCGATGCATCATTTTTTTGAAATGCCGACCATTGCCCGACTGGCAGTGCATGCCGAAGCCATTTTGAACATCAGGAATGCAACGGCTCCGGGAGATACGGGTACCGATGATCGGGAAGAAATAGAGATATGACCATAAGTGAATTTGTCAATCAGCTCCACACCCTCGGTATTGTGATAGGGTACGAAAACGACCGTATAAAGTGTAATGCCCCGAAGGGCGTGCTCACGCCTGAACTGGCCGAGGAAATAAAAATTCGGAAACCGGAACTGATTGCGTTTCTCAGGGAGGCATTAACAGCTACAGAGTCCACGCCGGAAGATTCGGTTGTTCCAGCCGCCCGGATGCAGCCACTTCCTCTTACGGTCTCGCAGCGGAGTATCTGGTATGTCGAGCAGCTTATGCCCGGAACGCAAGCCTACAACCTTCCCTGCCTTTTTCGGTTTGAAGGCCCATTGGATCATGATTTGTTCAAGCGATGTATTTCGGAAATCGTTGCCCGCCATGAAATTCTACGAACCACCTTCACCATGGACAACGGAGAGCCGGTTCAGATCGTTCATCCCCCGTATCTCCCGGAAATTGAACTGATAGATGTTGCCGACCGATACAACGGAAACGACGATATTTTTTGGCAACAGTTACAGAAAGCGGTCATGACTCCGTTTGATGTTACAAATGGCCCGCTTCTGATGGTGAAACTTGTTCGGCTGCACCCAGAAGTCCATCTCTTTTTCTGGATGACGCACCACCTGATTTGGGACGGGTGGTCGTTCGACATCATGATTAACGAAGTGGCAGCTTTGTATGCAGCCTATTCAAAGGGAATGTCTTCTCCCCTGGAACCGCTTCCTGTTCAGTTCGCGGATTATGCGGTGTGGCAGAAAAAATGGTTGAACGGTGATGACGCCCGCAGGCAGCTGGATTACTGGTTTAACAAACTCGAAGGGGATCGAACCGAGCTGAATTTACCTTACGACTTCGGGCGTCCGAACAATCCCTCCCGGCGGGGAGGCAGTATCAATTTTCACCTGTCGAATAAACTGTTCTCAGCCCTGAAAGTTATAGGAACCCGGGAGGATGCATCAATATTCATGGTACTTCTGGCAGGGTACTATGTTATGCTTTACCGCTATGCAGGGCAGAACGATATAAGTATCGGTTGTCCGATGTGGGGCAGAACAAAACCGGAAATCGAAAGACTTATCGGCTATCTCACTAATAATGTGGTGCTTCGTATCAATCTTGATGGTGTCGCATCGTTCAGGGAAATACTCAGACGTGTCCGACAGACGAGTCTTGAAGCGAATAGCAATCACACCATTCCTTTTGAACAGATTGTCGATAGGTGGCCTGGCGATAAATCCCCCTTTTTTCAGGCACTTTTCAGTTATCAGGATGCCCGGGCCAGGCCATTGAGTATGGGCGATATTCGGATAACCCAAATTCCCGAACCCTTTACCGGTATCTCCTCGTTTGATCTGTTTTTATGGTTCAAGGAGGTCGATGCTGAATGTAAGGGCCGGATTAATTTCAGCAGGGATATTTTTGCCGAAGAAACGGCTCTGCGATTCGCCGGCAATCTGAGGGTGCTTTATGAAGCGATTGCGGCGAATCCCGACAAAGCTATTGCTGAACTTGATCTTCTTTCTCCCGAAGAGAAAGAGCAGATGCTTGTCGGGTGGAATGCTACAGAGAAAGAGTTTCTGAAGAATACCGGTATGCATGAACTTTTTGAGCAACAGGTTGAACGTACCCCCGAGCGACCGGCACTTGAGTTTATGGGTGAGCGGATAACGTATGCCGAACTCGACCGAAGTGTGAACCGGCTTGCACATCATCTGATCGAGCACGGAGCAGGACCAGGTCAAATCATCGGAATATTTCTTGAGAGATCTTTTGAGATGGTTCAAGCTGCATTGGCTATCCTGAAAACCGGTGCAGCCTATCTTCCACTGGATACCGCATTTCCCGCCGAACGACTGTTCTTCATGGTATCCGATGCAAAAATTCGAATTATTGTCACTTCAGAAACCGGTGCAAACCGGTTACCTGAGAGTGAGATTACAACCGTTGTTCCCGACAGGGATGCTCCCGTTACCGGGGATTACCCCGAAAGTAAACCGGTAAACGCTTCGTTTAATCCTGAAGATCCGGCCTACGTGATTTACACCTCGGGCACCACCGGTACACCAAAGGGGGTACTTGTACCCCACCGTGCAGTTGTAAACTTTTTAACCGGTATGAGCGACACACCCGGAATATCGCAGGATGATGTAGTTCTCGCCATCACGACTCTCTCTTTTGACATTGCCGTTCTTGAGCTGTTTCTTCCGCTTTGTACCGGTGCGCAATGCATAATTGCCCCTCGTGAAACCGTCTCTTCAGGCAAGGCGCTTGCCGATATGGTACAAAACTCAGGGGCGACACTTTTGCAGGCAACACCTGCAACCTGGCAGCTGCTTCTCGAGTCGGGGTGGAAAGGCTCATCAGGTGGATTAAAAATTTTATGCGGTGGCGAGCGTCTCAGCAGGGATCTCGCCGCCCGGTTGCTGCCGGTGGTTGCGGAACTCTGGAATATGTACGGGCCCACCGAAACAACCGTCTGGTCGACCTGCCACCGGATTACCGAATCCGGAAAAAAGATTCTTATCGGTCGTCCGATTGCCAATACGACAGTCTATATACTGGACAACAATCTGCAACCGGTACCTGCAGGTCTTGTGGGAGAACTGTACATTGGAGGTGCCGGTGTCACTCTCGGATATTTAAACAGACAGGAATTGACACAAGAAAAATACCTGCCCGATCCTTTTTCCCGGAAACCTGGTGCAATAATGTACCGGACGGGCGATCTGGCCAGATTTCAGCCGGATGGTACCGTTGAATGTCTGGGGAGAATTGATAATCAGTTGAAAATCAGGGGATTCCGTATTGAACCGGAAGAAATCGAGGCTGTTTTACAAAGCTCCGGTTCAATTGATGATTGTGTGGTAACTGCCTTTGAAGCCGCTCCCGGAGATGTGCGACTTGTCGCTTACCTGAAAGCAAATAATAACGCTACTCCTTCACCGGAAGAAATGCGTGGATTTCTCAGTACTAAAATTCCGGATTATATGGTTCCACAGCATTTTGTAATGGTGGAGGCCCTGCCGATTTCGCCGAACGGAAAGATTGACCGGAAACAGCTGCCACCTCCAATGGTTACTGTATCGGGAGAAACTACCGTAACAACCCCTCCACGCTCCGAAACTGAAAAGCTTTTGGCTGAAATCTGGATACATGTCTTGAAAATAAAAAGTATCAGTATCAACGACAATTTCTTCGCACTGGGGGGGCACTCCCTTCTAGCTGTTCAGATGTTTTCGCAGATACTCGAGAAAACCGGAATCAATCTTCCCCTCGCTGTTCTTATGCGGACTCCAACAATTGCAGGTTTGGCAGCAGCACTTGATAGCCATAAGACTGATGAAAAGGAAAAAAGCGGTTTTTCCGTTTCTGATACAACGTCTGAATTACCGAGCCCATGGTCTTTTCTGGTTCCAATACGGCCGGAAGGAACCAGAACGCCGTTTTATTGTGTTCATGGAGTGGGCGGCAATGTCATGAATTATTATCCGATGACTCAATACCTCCCTGCAGATCAGCCATTCTACGGGCTGCAAAGCCGCGGACTGGATGGTATAAGTAAGCCCTTTTCAAGCGTTGAAAGCATGGCACAGGCGTATGTTGAAGAAATCAGGCAGGTTCAGCCGCATGGGCCGTATATCCTTGGTGGAGGCTCAATGGGGGGGCTCGTGGCGTATGAAATGGCACAAAACCTCGTAAATTCGGGAGAGCGGGTCGACAATCTGATAATGTTTGATACTGTCTGCGTAAAGTATTACAAGCCGCTGCCGGTTCATGGCACTACAGTTGGTTTAGCGGGGCGGAAAAAAAAGAATCTGCTGCAAAAGCTTCCGCACAGTATCTGGTGTCGTATTGAAGATGCCTTCAAATACGGAAAGTGTTATTCCTATCGGATGAGAGGTATACCCATACCTCATGAACTGCGGTACTGGCAGGTTGAGCAGAAACATTTTAAAATAGCGGAGAAATATGATCCGAAACCATATGCAGGCATGATAACGTACTTCAGAGCCTCACAGAATTATGGTTGTTCGGATCCCTATCGCGGGTGGAAGAATGTGGTAAAAGATGGAATGCATTTCCATGACTTTGCATGTCCCCATGAAACGATGATTGAACATGAGGGAGTTTTAAAATCCCTGAATGAAATCCTAATTAGAAACGGTTGAAGGTCTTTTCAACCGTTCTCTGTATTTTTTCTTTTAGCTGATATTTTAAGAATCATTCATTTACTACACTACTTATACCCATGTGGTCCTCATTTGGTTAAGTTTAAAAAAGGTGGAAGAATACTTACTTAGTTCCTGTTCAGAATAAAGGGACTCCGTCATACCCGAGTTGTTTTATCGGGTATTCATCTTTGAAAATAAGCGGAAATACTGGATTGCAGGCTACTACGCTGCGCTCCGTGGTCCCGCCTCCGTGGGAATTACATTCATCCTGTAAAATGTCAATCCTGAACAGAAACTACTTGAAATAGCAGTTGTAGAATATCCTTTTTAAAATGTGTGAAAGATACATTACATTATCGAGGAAATGTCTTGGTACTATGAAATGGGCAAACCTGCATCGCTGTGTATAGTACTGTGTCATATTCAGACTACTCGCTATGCAGATAGTGGTGGTTCAATGTCTATTTATTGCCATTTTAAAGGCCGAAGTTAATAATTCCGTATAGGTTTTCTGAGAAAAATATTTTGGCCAAAATGATTTTGTGTATTCAGATGTTGTAGATAACCAATTTTGTTGTTTATAAATCTTCTCAATTGTTTCAGCCCACTCTTTAGCAGTACTGGAATAAGGCATTAGTATTCCGGTTTGATTATGTTTTATTATCTCAGAAACACCTCCTACATCAGTTGCGATTGATGGTAGTCCTGTAGCAACTGCTTCCATTAATACTAAACCCATCTGCTCCCGCTTGGTTGGGAATACAAACAACGTTGCAGATGCATAAACCGGTATAAGTTGATCCAAGGTATTTATACCTTTGAGTAGTGAGATGTTAACTGGTAATTCGATTGAATCGACAATTTTATCATTAGTAACAATTGTAAGGTGGTATGTTGTATCTAAATGCTGAAAAATTTCTAATAAAATTTCTCCTCCTTTTCTTTTAAATTCATTTCCGATAAACAGTAATTCTTTCTTTGAAAAATCGCGAACTATAGAATTAAGCATCGATTTTTTAATGTTTACGTATCCTGGTGATATTATTATTTTGTCAGATGATACTTTGTAGTGTTGAACAAGTGAGTTTGCACAATAGTGTGTCCAAGGCATAAAAACTTTAATTTTTTTTAACACTGACCTGTAAATAATATGGTTTAGAATATTTTTTAAGGAACATAATATATCTGTTTGAAATGTATTTTGTTCAAGCTTGATTAATTCAAACGAAGATGCGGGTGTTTGATCATGAGAAACAATAGCTGGTGTCTGGTCTATCCAATCTTTAAAACATAAAGTAAGATGAATACTTTGAAAAAAAATGAGATCAAAATCATTTTTTATACCATTTTCATTAATTTTGGCCCTTGTAATATAAGAAGAACGATAGTTTTTAAGAAGATATTTAGGGGTTTTTTTGTTATAATCACTATATTCAAAATAGAATATTGTTGGATCAATATCTGAAATTAACATTACCGTCTCTAAAATATTTTTACTGAAATTCGCATTGCCTAAAATTTTAGAAAGTACAAATAATGTTTTCAAATATTCTCCAATTGTTATAAATTGGTTTTATTAGGGCTTTATTGCAATAATGTCTATTTACAAAAAAAGTAAGATTAGCCTTATTTTAAAAACATATTTCAATAAGAATGCCGACATTTTTCCAAGTGGTTTTAGCCTAAGAATATTTAAGAAATTAACCTATAAAACATATCGGGTGTGTTTGCTTGTTATAATATGTAAACAAAAAAAGAATGGTGCGGATAGGCTCGTTTAATAGGTACACAAAGACATATGTATTAAACAATTAATCGTCATTTGTATGTGTGAATTCTGGATGTTGAAATGTGGGTCTATCCGGAATTTCCAAAGCTTTTACATTGAAATTTATTAAATTCAATCACTACCATCCCATAGGAATTCAAAAAGGTTGACAAAACAGCTGGCCTCGTGACATGTTAAAGTTGCGAAACAATTAACATGGAGGTCACGATGAAGCCAGCCAAACATAAATTTACATTACTGAAGCAGGTAGTTGAA
>JBNLDC010000063.1:0-127310 GCA_050304135.1 Chitinispirillaceae bacterium
GGAAGAAAATATTGTGAAGGTAGTGGAATATCTGAAGAATCATGGTGTTCTATAGGTTTTCTTCGGATATACTATTTCTACTTCGGTAGAATAACGTAGTATCGGCATTTCTTCCAGTCGCCTCACCCCATCACCCCGTCCTTCGGACACCCCTCTTCCCCTCTCCATGCATGGAGAGGGGAAGAGGGGATGGGGGAGTTGGGGTGAGGCGATGGAAATAGACGGATATCGGTAAAAATGTTTATCGTACCGAAGTAGAACTATCGCAATTGCATCAACGCAGGGGTATTCACCTGCATCAGGTAATGTAGCTCGTGTAAATAAATCCTTAAATAGGGAAAAATAATGTTTGATGAAAAACTGCCGGAACTGATTACCATAGCGGTTAAAGCAGGTAAGGCAATTCTTGCTATTTACGACAGTGACGATCTGGGAGTCACGTATAAAGATGATTCTTCTCCGCTCACCCGGGCCGACCGTGCTTCTCACGATTGTATCGTCCAGGGTCTTCAATCGATTGCGGACTATCCGATTCTATCGGAGGAAGGGCGATCCATCCCCTATGAACAACGAAAAACGTGGGAAACATTCTGGCTGCTTGATCCACTTGACGGTACCAAGGAATTCATAAAAAAAAACGGGGAATTTACCGTAAATATTGCTCTGGTGCAAAACGGAATACCGGTTTTGGGAATAGTGTACAGTCCGGTGCTTCAGAAATTATACCTGGGAAGTAAATCGTATCCGAGTATTCTGCTTGAGCAAATTCGTGGAGATGCGCTTGCCGATATCAGAATAGTTCTTCCGAAAGCGAAAAAGTTACCGGTCATATCAAACCGGGAACAGTTCACGGTGGTCGCCTCCAGATCGCACGGTAATCCGCAGACCGAACAGTTCGTGCAGTCTCTCCGGAAACAACATGGTGACATCAATCTCACCAGTATCGGAAGTTCATTGAAGCTCTGTCTGGTTGCCGACGGTACCGCTGATATCTATCCTCGCCTGGGCCCCACAATGGAGTGGGATACCGCGGCGGCGCATGCGGTAGTTCTGTATGCGGGTGGTTCGGTGAAAGAGTTCGAAAGCGGCAAGCCACTTACCTACAATAAAGAAGAACTTCTGAATCCATACTTCGTGGTTGAACTGTAAAATCAAAAAACTCTATTCAACGAGATGAAACTGCCGATCAGATTGCAATGCGGTATAATTTCCATCCCATGTAGTACAGCTCGATGTCGTTGACCCTGCCGGTAGTACCCGGATTAAGGGATGGTAGGTCGGTGTCGACGCGGGATTGATGCTGCCGGTCGGGAACCTATACACCGGCTCTGTTAAGCGACACATTGCTGAATGATGCATTGCTGAACGTTGTAATATGGAAAGATTCAGTTTTCAGCATCACCAGGTTGTCGTGTTGTTAATAAACATTTTCTTTCTTGCATACAAATAACCAGCGGCAATAAGTGCCAGTATTCCGACAGCAGACAGATCCAACCATAACGGCTGAAATACAATCCGGTCAGGGTGGTTAGGGTCAATACACAATCCATCTACATTTAGTGTAATGATATTATTGATCAGTAGGTAAACGATGAAATTGTGAAAACCGTGTATAAAAAAACAATACATCAAACTGTCAGTAAAATAATAAACTGCCCCTAAAACCAGTCCTATGAATACTAATGATACAAATGACTGTAAATTCAAATGGATACAGGCAAATAGAATCGATGATATAAAAATCGCATAAAGCGGCGAGTAATTTCCGAGTAAATTTTTAAGGAGTATTCTTCTGAAAAAATATTCTTCAAAAAGTGGACCTATAAGTGCTACCAGTAGTATTGATGCTATTCCTCCGCTGAAAAGTTGCTGGTAGATCTTTGTAAAGTTGAACAGTTTAAATGGAATGTATTTTAAACCGATATTGTTTAATTCAGATGAAATGATTCCTGCGGCCAGGATTAAGAGCAACAGTATTGGAAGGAATTTTATCTCTTTTGCCGAAAATGACAATTCATCCTGAACTTTTATCCTGAACATCCGGTAAAAGTACAGATAGGCGACAATCGTGCATAAACCAGTTGAAAACAGTATGGCGTAGGTGCTTTCGCTTACCGATTTATATTTCAATGCCTCGAGCACGGCATGCAATCCAACCTGCGTAACAGTTTGAACAATAAACAGCTGTAATATCAATGAGATGGAAATGTTCACGTTGAAATTATCAATTATTTCATCAACATCGTTCCAGTTTTCGGTTTTTGTCCCGGGCAATTTTTGGGTAATTGTCAAATATATTGACAGGTATATGGGTAGTATTGAAAGCAGGTTTGAAAAATATTTTATTTGTTCTACGACGATTTTACCGACATCGTTGCACGGAACACTTTTATAGTTCAGGAATATGGTCAATCCGATCGCGGCGATTGATTGAAATAACAGCTGAAATATAAAAGCCCAGAAAATACCGAATAATATATTCCTGATTTTTATCATGCAGGTTCCTGCTGGAATAGGTGGAAATCAATTGTGAACGGCGTTGTCGAATTACCGACAGCAGGTCCGAGGCTCTTTTCTTTCCCGCAACGGCACATACGGATTAAAATCCGCATGCCATAAAGGATACCAGTAGAAGCAACCCGGTAATCCACGTACCTGTCGTGTTAAAAAGTAGTGTCAAATTTGATTTGACTGCAATTTTCTTTGGTATGGTTAATTCCCACTGTAATGACATTTTGATCCTTTGAGTGTTTTGGAACTGTTTTAACTAAAACTCATTGTTATAGACCCGAACCCATCTGACTTTCCCGCGATTTTTAAGGTAGCATTATCAATACTTTATCTTTTTGGACCGGTTTTTCATGTAATAGTTAATATCTCGTTTCCAGATTACGTATAGAGGAATAAGCGTTGCTACCGATACGCAAAACACCGATCCGGAAATTCTGAATTCTTTTCTCTGGGTAAGCTCTGGTTCAAAGTTCGTAGTGATAATAGCTGCGAATGCACTGAACAAGGTAGTAAATCCCAAGCCGCCGCAGATGTAGGCATGTCTTTTCCCGGTACGCATCATTGTATTGTCAAGATTGGCTCTGTATCTCAATCGTGCTCGGGTAGCCATCAGAATTTCATCAGAAATGCGAGCGGAGTCGGTGGGTTTTATGGAAAGGGTATCGGTTCCGAGGCAACTGAAGGTTGTAAGTATAACAAAAAGTGATAGCTTTTTGAGCAAGTTAATATTGCTGCAAATCTCCGGATATTTTAGTCGGTAAAGTTTATGGTTTCTCATTGCCGTTCCTTTTAATAAACTCAACTGGATTTTCATACGAGGAAGTGTCCTGATCGTATCCAACGATTTGCGCACGCCAGAATGAATTCTTTTCAATGCCGAAATGCAGATGAGCCCAATAACCACCATTATCAAACGATACAGAGTTCCCGATTTGACCGATTTTATCTCCCGTTCTTATAGCATCTCCTGTGTTTACATCAAGATAAGGGGAGAGGTGGCCGAATATGGTACAAAGCGTATCAGATGTTTTGGTGTTAACTGATTCAATAACAACCAGCGTACCCCATGATATGTTATGACTGATTTGTTTTACAATACCATCACAAACGGCATGTACCGGCAGCCCTTCGAGCAACCACCCGCTATCGGTACCAATATGGTAGATACTATTTGTTTTACTTCCAAAAAAACCTCTTTGCGGAGCATTTCGAAGCCTCCACAGGTATTGTTGATGAGGAAAACAAAACGAAGAGCACGGCAGCAGCGTATTTGATGTATCAACAAGATCGAATTGGTAGTTCGGGTCATTATTTATTGATTTATTGTATAGAAATTGTATCTTCAGTGGTTTCTGGTCATAATATTTCGGCAGATAGGGAATTTTGCTTTTATAACCACCATTTTTTATAGCTTTTATGGATGCATGAATAGTTGCTTTAACATAACAATTCGTTTCGGATGTATACCAGTCATCAAGTTTATCCAGGTCGTTCAGTGAACCGAGAAAACCATAGCTATTTGCAACATATTCGCGGACAATCGCATTTGGAGAATCCCGGAACGATAAAATCAATTTCAGGTATCTTTTAACACCAATTTGTGCAACCGCATTGATAAACCACAGTTGTAATAAATCATTCTGGGGATTATCAATAACAATTTTCGACCAGACGGGAATCATCTCCGTATTCCGGTAGCGAAAAAGCATGTAAAAATCATTTATCAAATCATACGTACCGTTTTTCAGATCTTTTTCAATTCTTTGGTGTGCAGCAATAGCACTTTCGGTAGTATAATCCGGTGTGATTTGGAGCAGGTGTTTATTGGTATCAATTTCAATTGTTTGAATGAAATTACATGGTTGGCTATCTGAAACCAGCAGCAACAGGAGTATTTGAGTAAAAAACATTTAACTCCAATTATATATCTGTAATAGCTTCGATGAAGAATTCGAACACACCGGAAAATACCTCTGCGATACCCGTGTCCAGTATATCCCATCCTGAAGTTGATTTGTTATTTTTCATTTTTGTTGAAAAAGCAATAAGTGTCGAATGCTTAAGCATAGTCCCTTTACATCTTTTGCAGTATCCGATTCTATTTCCATTCTTTTCAACAACGCACAGACTATAACTATTGCAGGATGGACAATTCTGATGAGGAAAATCAGGTAAGTCTTTAATGAACGTTTTATACAAAGAGCTTGATCTGCCATCGTTTTTTAAAAACTTTTACATCTCACCTTTATCAAACCAAATTTCATGGCATGCATCACAACGATCGATTTCGATTTCATAATGATACAATGTTTTCATTTTTTTATTACAGTAGGGGCAGGATAAACCACGAGTTTTCATAGATAAGTTACCTGGAATAAGTGAATAATGATTGCCATAGTTCCTGTTTGCATCAACTACTTCCTGAAAAACCTCTCTTTTTGCTGTATCTGGCCGAAACCGATTATCCGGCCATCAATGTCTTCTATACTGAATTCATAACTGCCGTAGGGTTTTAGCGATGGGGGAGTGTCGATTTTTACTCCTCTCCCTTTTAATTCTTCAAAAATCGTGTCAACGCCTTCGATAGTATCCGGAACCAAATAGACATCGTATCCGACTCCAAAGGTACAACGGTTCGATGCTATTTCTCCGGATTTTCCCTGTACGATAATGATTTCAGTTTCATCTCTGTATAATGCGGCAAATTGCTCGGGGCTGTCGAAATGTTCTTCCGCTACAAACCCGAGATACTTTGTATAATACTCAACCGTCTTTTTAATATTCTGAGTTGCAAGAACCGGTGCGCAATTTATAAGCCTGGTAGTCATGGTTGTAGTTTTCCAGTTCTTTTATAGGTCACTTTTTAGGTCGTTCTTAATGAGTGGTTTCCACTGCAATTTGGGACCACTAACCCGGATTGTCTAAAAGATCAATTACAATTACTATTTAATTCCCAATTATTTCTCTGCTAATTTCTCACATATAAATAGAATGATCTCAGAACTGTTTTGCATCGTTTACACTACAGGTTATATTACCCATTTCTTTCCGCACTTTTCGCATTGCATCGCTTCGCAACCTATAAATAAGATTCTTTCAATTATTGAAAGCATAATCGCTTTAGAAAAAGCCCTTGAGCCACATTTAGGGCATTTGGCATTTTTATAAACATCTTTTCTGGTTTTTTCCACCATTTTATTGATACAATCATTAATCGGATCGATAGCTTTTTCAGCATCTGTTTTCTGAATATCTATTCTGTAAAACGGATCATCGTCACCATTATTTCCGGATTGCTCAATTTGTGCAAAGATTCCTATACTTATCAAAAAATCGCGTAAATGCCGTGCCTCAGGATAGTTAAGATAAGTTTTTGCAGTTATCAAGGGTTCCCCCTTATCTAACTCTCTCACCTTTTTATTAAGTTGAATTTCTTTGGATTCAATATCGTTTGTAATTTCATCACAAATTTTATTTCTATAACCATATTCTTCTTCCAGAGATGAAGAATCATTATTTTTTAAACAATTTGGGCAAATTGGTTCAAGTTTAGAACCTCGATTATCTAAATCTGAAAATGATTTACTACATTTTGAACAGTTCACATCTGATTCCGTCTAAGATTATAATATTTCTGTTATTTTTAATGATTAAAGCAGATGTTTACCACTATACAAAATATCATATTCCCTCATAATCAAGATATAAGTGTGTACTATGGTAATAAATTTATTTGTGTCTGTTTATTTTCGCCAGTGGTCGTACTAATTACCCGAAGTTTCTTATGCGAGTCAACGCAATATTAGCAAGCGCGGAGTGTATGGTCCCCTTACTTACCGCATATTATAAGTTCAATTCAAATTAAAGCATTCGTTTTGTACTTATAAAGTCACCGACTTGAATCTGATAATAATACTATCCGGCTGCCATTTTGATGCTGTTGTTGTTTTTACCATCCCAAGAAACGGTGTATTCACCAACCGGATGTTGTTTGTTCACCAGTATCCGTATAAGAAACAGGTCGTTTGCACTACCTGCTGTTTTGTTCGTTATAGAATTGAATCGCGGCGAGTATTTCTTTTTCTTCAAGGGATGGCCAACACGTATCGGTGAAATACAAGGTGCTGTGTGCACAGTGCCAGAGCAGAAAATTACTCAATCGTTTTTCACCACCCGGGCGCACCATGAGATCAACTGAAGGCACCATTGAAGCGTACAGTCGATCGTGTATTGTCTGCTCATTGATACTTTCAGGAGCGATGTTCTGCCTCGCGATCTGTTTCACCGCATCGATCAATTCCCTTCTTGCGCCGTAATTGAAGGCAAGATTCAATACGTTGGGACTATTGTCAACGGTTAAACCTGTGGCGAAATCGATCACTTCAAGCACCTTCGCATCCAATCCATCACGGGTTCCGCAATGAAGAATCCGGACTCCTTTTAAGTGCAGTTCCTTAGCCATTCCGGGACCATATTTCACAATGCTTTGCATCAGGTGACCGACTTCCCGTGCCGGCCTGCCCCAGTTTTCTGTTGACCATACATACGCCGTAACATAGCGGATTCCGATACGGGTACAAACGTCGACAACCTTCTTTATGTGATTGATACCCGCCAAATGTCCTTTATGCCTCGGCAAACCTCTTTCCTTTGCCCATCGGCCATTACCGTCCATAATGAATGCTACATGTGCGGGAACTACCATTTTATCCATTCCTGTTCTGATTTCATTTTGCCGTCTCCATAAGAACTTAAAAATGCATCCGGGTTTTGAATGCATTCAATTATTCTGTCTTTCATGCTTTTCTCTTCTTGCAGTTTGGGGCCGGACTTATCAATCGATATATACATAACATCATTATTGATTTGTATGTAATCTGAAACAGTAACAGATTAACTTCTTTAATAGTCCGGCAAGCTGATTGTGGTTATGTAAAAATGGCGAAACCGGAGCAGTATGCGTATATTGCCGTATAGGGCTTTTTAAAAAAGTTTAAACGGTTCTGATCTTTTACAATTAAAGAGGGGTGGATGATGAGAAATGAAAACCTGGTAGGAGCGTCTTGTTGCACAGGTTTATTGAGACGTATGATCAGTTTGTCGGTCCTTATTGTCGGTGCATCCTTTTTCCATGTCAATGGCGAAGGGCTCAGGGATGCGGCGGCAAAAGCTGATATGTATTACGGTACTGCTCTCGGGAGGGTTCCATCGGGCACGATGGGTACTATTGTAAAAGATGAATTCAATATGCTTGTCTGTGTCAATGCCATGAAGTGGGATGCGACTGAAGGTTCCAGAGGGAATTTCAATTACAGCGGCGGAGACCAGATTGCCTCGTACTGTACCACTAATGGATATAAAATGCGCGGACATACCATGGTTTGGCATGCCCAGACACCGTCGTGGGTACAAAGCTTGAACCGTACGGAGATGCTCGCGGCCATGAAGAACCATATCACCAATCTGATGACTCATTTCAAGGGAAAAATTCTGGAATGGGACATTTGCAATGAATGTGTTTCCGACCGCAGCGGCAGTTTAAGAAACAGTTTCTGGAAATCGAAAATAGGAGAAGATTTTATCGATTCCGCTTTCAGCTATGCCCATCAGGCCGATACAAATGTTTATCTCTACTATAATGATTACAGCGGCGAAAACGCAGGTTCCACCAAGTCCGACTATATCTATGATATGGTTAAAGGAATGAAAGAAAGAGGGATACCTATTCATGGGGTTGGAATGCAGTGTCATTTGACCGCACCGGTTAACAAGGCAAACATTTCAGAAAATATCAAGCGCCTCGGGGAACTTGGTCTGCGGGTGTCGTGCACGGAAACTGATATTGTAAACGGAACAGGCAGCCCCTCATCCTGGACCAATCTGATTGAAGCCTGCCTCGAAAATTTTAATACAACCTCATTTCTGACCTGGGGCGTCGGTGACGCCGATTCCTGGAAAGGTAGCGGTTGCGGCTGCCTCGTCTGGACTACGTCGTATCAGCCCAAAGCCGAAGTCTATTCAGCTATTCAGACTGCGCTCAATAACGCCGATCCTGCAATCGTCGCGAAACGTAAGGCATTTGCGGCCCTTTCACCGCAAGACCTCCTGAGGACAAGCAGCTCGGTGATCGCATCGAAAAAGAAAGAGTCATCTCCGCGAGTTACGTTCAACGGCACGACGCTTTCCTGTTATTTGCCTGCAAGCCGGAGTGTGCATCTGCAAATTATCGACATGCTTGGCAAAGTCGCCTTCGATATGAAACAGGTACCCCGGGCTTCCGGAGTGCATCGTGTCACCGTGCCGCGTAATGTTCTGCCTGCCGGAATATATTTCGCAAAGATCAACACGGGGGATCGAATCACCAGCATCCCTTTTACACGACTGAATTAAAAAAGAGGCCGTCCCGAATCTGCAGCACTGCAGGAAACAAACTGAACGGCGTCGCTTTTGTGTTGTGAACAGGTTTGAATCAGGACCTGAAAAAACGGAGCTTCTCAAAATACTTGTTTCTCTGCCGGTTTGACACATCGCTTTCAGCGGTAAAGTATATCGCCGGGGTGGCTGGTTGTTTTGTCAGGAATTGTTGCTGCTTAAAACCACTGCGAAACTGCTGATAAGCTGACCGGGTAATATCTGAATGTCAATGAATGCGATCAGTCGGGATGTTTTACCACCATCCGGTTGATTCTATTGGGATTGCAGGTGCTGTTCTTGTGTTGCAGGGAACTGAAAAGTTTTGATTCCTTCTTCAATGCCGCTAATCTTTTCAATAAAAAGCATTAAAGCTGTAAAACAAAAATCACCGTTCCATTTACAACTTGTCCCATTTTGTCAAAATTCAACAGATCGATCGTATCGCCGGATGAATGGTAGTTTTTATTCCGGTAAAATGCGCTGTCGGTGATCATAAGTGCATGCATTTTATACCCCCAATAATTTCTATGGTCGGAAAAATCGATACCGGTAAGAAACTTCGGTGCCATTAAGCACTTGCTTTTAATGTTTGTCTGTTTATTAAAGACTTTTTTTAATTTTCTGGCATAGTTACCGGATTTAAAATCTGAAACACACGCAATATAGTTTCCCCGTGAACCATAAAAAGGTTTGAGAATTCCTATGGGGTACTCCTGAGATTCCTTCTCTTCGCTATAATAACCGATCATTTCATAACATATCATGAGTTTTACAGCAACGCCGGAATCTGCTATGGAAGAAGCGTGGATGTAGCTACCCATAAATCTGGTATTGAAGTAGGGGGGTTCTTCCAATGAATAGGCTACGAAATCAACTCTATTCTTTAGTTTGTCCTTGTTTTGAAACAGTATTCTTGCACTTTCCAATAATCCGGCAACGCCGGAGGCGTTATCATCTGCTCCGGGCAACGGTCCACAGACATCATAATGTGCTCCCAGTACTATTCGCTTCGCATTTTCCGGCCCAACGGAAGCTATTATATTCTTGTAGGTACTGCCTTTGGCATCGTACTTTTGTTCCCTGACATTGTTAAAACCGTATTTTTCAAATTCGGATGTTATATAACGAGCAACCGAATCCAGAATGTCGGGATTTTTATAATTCCGGGGCCTGCTGGTGTTTACGAGTGTGGCAACATGCGCCTTCAGGAAATCAATATTTGATGTTAATTGGTTTGCTCTGATACTGCTGAAGAACACGAGGATTACAACTAAGCATCGCAAATGCATTTCAAGATCCTGGGTGGTAGTGGTTTTCATTCTTTTTATCCGGCTCGATATTCTTAAGAAAGAAATAAGGCCGCCCAGACAGAAGCTTGTGGAGCTTTAGCGAAACAAACTGTGTGCGTAGCACCGGGCGTAGCGAGTCGATATCTTTGCCGTTAGTCCATGTGAGGCTTTCCTAACGCAGTACAAATTGTCTGTTAACTGAATGTACGTTATGACATTCAATGATACGTGTATTAAGCCAATGAATGGACCTTATTAAAATTAGTTTCATTTATTTCTGATTCCTTTCTTGAATATGGCAGAAAGACTTTCTCTCTGACATATAGTTCAATATCCGCCTCCTATGCAGACGGTCCGCGTGGCAGTACGCCCCTTATGCGTGACGCGAATGAGAAGCAGTTGATTTGGATTCTTATCCAGATCAATCGTCGTGCGGTTGCAGACTCCGCGATACAATTGACCTGAAAGATCATATATGGAAATACGTGCGCCTGCAGGTTGGCCACGCAGTACAATTTTGGAATTTATTACCCGCACATCGAAGCGGATCTCAGCGGGCGCGGGAAGTACATTGGTTTTTACAGGGACATAGAGGTTCACTGCAGCGATAATGGGGGAGGTCTCATTCCCTGCGCGATCGAATTTGCCGCCGACATAGAGGATTTTTCCATCGGGGCTCAATTCAAGTGCATTGACAATACCGTCCACGATGGCGGGTATAGAATAAAGGTTTTTCCCGTCCCAGACCTCGACGCATCTCGCCCAGGATCCCGCCAGAAACAGGTTGCCTTTGTCATCCGCAACCATGGCGTAAATATGGTATGCACTGCTTCCCCCTTTATTGATGTCTGGTATCACGATACTTGTATCCGGAAAGGCGGGAGATCGCTTTGTAACCTTATGCAGCCCGTATGCCGTGTCTGTATAGTCACCCCATCCGCGACTATAAACAGCATCGCCGGCTATATAAACGTTGCCCGAATCGTCGAGCGCCATCGCGTCAACATTGCTGAAGCGCTCATTACTGGGAAGGTGGCTTAAATTTCCCCCGTAGAGCACACCGTAGTTGACTGTCGGAACGATGGCATTAATGCTCCAGTATTCTGTAGGGCAGGAGCAGAATGTTCCCGAGCAGCATTCACGCAGATAACTCGATACATGTTTCTTCCAATAATCATTTTCCAACTTATATATATTCAGATACATATCCCAGCTACGGCTTATTATATAATCGCGATATGCCATACCGCTAGCATAACAAATATTTTTCTCGTCAAAGGCGATGGTTTTAATCTCAATGGGAACTTCACCTTTTCCATAGGCGAGCCAATTCACACCGTCCCATAGCGCGATATTTGAGCATTTGGCACTACCTATCGAATCGAAAGATCCTCCGGCGAATAATCTTCCTGAACTGTCGATCGCGAAAGCACTAACGAATCTGCCACTATGGATTCCACCGCCGACAGGTTCCCATACCGATCCGTTAAATCTCGCGATTCCCCTGGCCTTCACCCCACCGATCTGGTCAAAATTTCCTCCTGCATACAGGTATCCTTCATGGAATTTCAACGCTCGTATTTCAACCTGATTGGTTGTGCGGGCCACTGAATTCATCGTGATCCATTGTGGTCTGGAGAATACCGAATCGCCCGGCTCAGCTGTTACGAGGCGGTGAACGCATGTAAGAAATGTTACAATGATTAAAAATTTCATGGATTCCTTTTTTTGGGGGGCCAGTTACCAGGAAATATGTTTTGCTTACTTAAAAAAGCCAAATGACAAATAGTCAAAGTACAATATTTTTACGCTGGAGATATTGCTGTTTTATACTACAGGCTCAACTGCCTGCGAGTTCAACTTTTAAATGATTCATTTTATTGTCGCCAATTGATCCGGCGATTTATAACGTAACCGCAGGGCAAGGGCCGCACAGGCCAAGATCTGCTTTGAACACGCCGCATAAATTGCCTGGGCATCTGTGCCTGGAGAATTCTTTTATTTTGCGCGCGTCCCCTCCATGTTTTCAGTCTTAAATTATCTGTAAATGGTTATATTCAACTTGTTCAATTTTAACAAATAATTATGATTAATTTGTTGTCCCAATAGGTTGTAAGCAGTTCTTTTCTTGGTTGAGTACAATTTGTTACTTTTCATGGATTTTCGACTATTTATGGAAATTGTTTTACAAAAGTTCGCAGTTAATTCATTCGTAGTTAATGTGTCAATTTTATTAAAATATATTTTTGCGATAGTTTTCAATCCATCATCAACAATTTCTTCGGATTCATAATAAATCAATTCATTTCCTACGTAGTACAAGAACTTGTTTTGAATTATAGAAACAGATTGATTCGTCGATAAAAAAGTTTGCGAATAAATAGAATCATTCTTTATACTGTCAATAATATGAGAGCCGTTTAAAAAACAACCTTGATGTTCTTCAAACGTTTTTATTGAATCAGCAGTAATCAATAAGTAAAGGGAAGAATCTGCGTCCTCCATAACTTGAGAGCTATTGTTTTCATACAGGTTTATCTCAAATTTGTATGATTGCCATAATTCCTTACAAAATGTTTGAATGACAAAAGTCGAAAGAATGTAAGTGGTTATAAATAATTCATTTTTCACAATCAGTTATAGATCCTTTGTAAAATCGTTGCATGGACAAACACTCGCCTTTATACTTTTCAAGATATGTTTTTAGGGCCCATAAGCAGGGAAAGATGAGAAAGAGTATTTTCAATCACTTCATTTTTCACTTCTTCAATTTGGTTCCAATCGACACCCGAGTGCCGGTACCCGCAGTCGGTCTCACCCCTGATTCACTCTGACACCTTCCGGAAACGAAACAATTACAGCGAGCGGGAACCGTTCCGGCAAGGAGCACCTCAGTGCGTACCACTGCTCTAACGGAACAATAGTAAAATAATAGCGGTCTGACAACCGGGGTAGCGGAAACCTTTTTTTTTACCCATTCACCACTTATCAGCAACATGTGGAACCTTCACTGTAGCCGTGAACAAGTACCGCAAGCATTAACTGGTTTCTGCGGTTATTGAACACGCGGATTTGTATGCGCGGCTTGCTATCTGCCCCTTTTACCACTCTACAGATGAAACCATTAGTATGTCAACGTACGCTGCACCCGGAACCTCCACAGCCGCAGGATTTGGATTCCTGGTCTTCACCAGTTCAATCGCTGTGGACTGATTTTCCATGGTTTCACCGGTGTCACCGTTTACCAGCCATTGCACCTGAGCACCTTTCTCATAAATATCAGGAGCGAGGGGGCGCCCCCGCGCCGCGCCCAGAGGTATTCCGGCACGAAAACGGTATAATGAAAACAGTGTACAGCACTGGATACCACACGCTTAAAAAAATGGAATGAAAAACACCTCTGGACATTACGCGGTTGTCATTCCATTCTAGAAGCGTAGGGAATCCGGTACTTCGTACCGTTTCTATTATACCGCTTTATTCCCGCCGGGCGAGCCGCAGTCGCCCCTTGGGACCGGTGGATTTTTGTAGAGACGGGATGCATTGTTGCTCAAGCTATCGGTTGGTGGCTTGCCATTCAGCCTGGCGTGCGACGCGTGTCCGGCGGAAGACAGTGCTGCATTTCGATGTCACTATCGTTCCTATAACAGTTATCAGGATGAAAAACTATATGGAATACATATCGCTGTTTCTTCCCATATAATCCGACGGAACGGACGTGACGTAAGAAACAGAGCCTGCCTTTTGGCCGCGATAGCGCCGCACGCCAACGATTGTTTTACCAGAGAATATTTCATGGAGCACGACACTCCCGGTAAACGACAACTCTCCACGGTCGGACTTGGCGTCTGCGGTTCCGGGTAGAAACGGGTGATTGCTCACCCGAAGCCCCCACAGAACCGTACGAGCCCGATTAAGGCATACGGTTCCTCAGATTTATGGTTTCGCTATGCATACCCATGAGCAATGTACGGTTCCGGCAGTTTATAGTGTGCTAATAGCTTGTTAAATCTGTCAAGCGTCATTTTTCCACGCCCTTTCGGACGACGGCGCCTCTTAAGCCATTTATACCAGCTCCTTTGCACACATTCCTTAAAACGGCTCAGACTTCGGATATTACAGGTTATGCCGTAAAAGTTGTAGTGACCCCGGAGTTTGACTCTCAGGACCGAATGCTGTTCTTTTAACGGCTTATGGCGATTTATTTTGCACCACTGGCTAACCCGCTTTACTGCAGCCCGAAACTTCTTGCCGGATGTTTTGCGTTTGATCACCCACCGTCCTCTTCGCGATTTGCCCCAGTAGTGAGTGAACCCCAGAAAATCGAAGCTCCCCGATTCGCAGTGCCCCCTCTGTGGAGGCATGGTAAATTTCACCAACCGGGTCTTCTCCGGGTGCAGTTCAAGCCCGTACTTCGCAAACCGCTTTGTCAGCACGTTCTTCACCACTTTCGCCTCGTGCTGGTCAGCGAACAACAAAACTGCATCATCCGCAAATCGAACCAGTGACGCCCGGTGGTTCAGTCGTGGGACTATCTCCCGCGTAAACCATTCATCCAGCACATAATGCAGGTACAGGTTGCTCAGAAGCGGAGAGATCACCCGACCTTGAGGACTTCCCTCTTCGTCATAGTGCACCGTTCCATCCTCCATAACTCCTGCATTCAACCATTTTCCTACCGTACGTACTATCACTCCGTCGCATACCCTGCGCTTGAGAAACTCTCGCAGATGTTCATGCTTCATCGTGTCATAGAACTTGCGTATGTCCACTTCGAGCACCCAACATCCGCGCATCCCCATTGCTTCTTTCCAGAGCATGTCCAGCGCTTTGTGCACCGAGCGTCCCGGTCGGAAGCCATGAGAACAGTCCAGGAAGTCCTGCTCATATAGCGGCTCCATCACCATTTTTACCGCCCGTTCCAGAATCTTGTCCTCCAGTACGGGTATCCCCAGCGGCCGCAGCTCTTTCATACTTCCACTCTTTGGGATGTAGACTCGACGCACCGGCTGGGCACGGTAGGTACCCGATTTAAACCGTTCGAGAAGCAACTGGAGATTTTCTTCCAGCTTACCCTCGTACTCTTGCGCCGTCACTCCATCCACTCCCACCGCTGCGTCCTTACGGGTCTGTCGGTAGGCTTCTTTCAGCCATTCAAGGTCAAGGTGATACGCCAACGACGTGAAGCTCACTTCCGGCAATCGCTTCGCAAGCTCCGCTATCCGCTGTTGTTTCGTGTACACTCCTCGGGATTCCTTGGCATCCCTCGTGTTTCTCAACTGCGGTTCCATAATTCCGACACCGTCCTTTCCTCCTTCGGCTCCCTTCGGGTAAGGTTCGCCGCGCTCATCAGTACTATGATGGTGCTAAGACTTCCCGCTCCCATCCCGTCGCGTCTCGTTTCCTTCACTTGACGGTACCACCGACCATCCGCTTCTTCGTATCTCTGCATGTCGCCCGAATGATAGCTACTTACAGCCCGGTCGTTCAGGGACGCAACCCTCGGTTGACCTACCGGCTTTCTCTGGTGGAGGTGTACGGGACCTCCCAGGTTCCTGGAGAATCTTTCCACGCCTTTGCTCTGCTCCAAGACCCCGGCCGGACCTTCGGTGCTATGCCATTGCTGCACCTCGGTACTGCCCCCGTGGTGACAAATACGAAGGCTCCAGCGATAGAGAACGATTTCGGGGCTCACTTACACAGCTTCAGCGCTAACCGCCTACGCTTCCACGCAGCCATTACTGGACTACGGGCAAGGCTGGCTTCCGGCTGGTGGCAAACCTTTACCGGGCGGATTTCCTCCCCTGCCGCTGGGTTGCGGGGGGAATCCGCTGATTCTACCGGCGAATTTCAAGTTGACTTCCATGTCTTCTATTCCAACGCCCCAGGCTTCGCCTGGCGCCATGTCACTATCGTTCTTTAAACGCAAGGAGCCCAGTGCAGGGCACTGTTTTCTCGTACCGTTTTATAGAGCAACACCAATATGCTGTGATTGAAAAGATACTGCGGCACTGCGGTATGTGGAAGGAGACTCCGCCGAGAGCACCGCCAGTAGAGATACCGTTTCACACCCAAAAACTTGCCGGGCCGACTCTCGATTATGACTTTACTTCGACTTAGCTCAGCACAAGCTTTAATAGTCTGGCAAGCTGAAAAACACCTCTATCCGCTCCACTGAGAACCTTCCTCATTTCGATAAACTCAATGCATCGCCTTGCGGTAGCTGTTGTCGAATCTTGAATTTTCAACTTTGAGGCACCTATTTTCCTCTTATAATGGGGTTATTTATCAGTGAGAAGTGGAGAGTTTTAGTCAAAAAAAGTGGTAGTGAGGCAAATAATTAAGTTGCTAAAATTATGCCTGGGTCGAAAAAAGAAAATGTCTATCAGTTGGTCCATTGCAATCTTATTGCGCCGGGGCATATTCATAGTACATCTCAAATGCATCCGCCCCGTTGGCATAGATTTGTTTACGAACCCGGGAGACCGTGAACCCGCAACTTCTATAGAGCGCGATTGCCAGCCTGTTCGAACTGTCAACTTCAAGAAACATCTTTGAACATGTTCCGCTGCAAAGTTCCTGCAATGTTCTGACGAGCCTTTTCCCGAACCCTTTGCCTCGAAAACTTTTACAAATGCAAAGTTTATTGACACTTACCTCATCTGCCGCCTGTTTCGCGAACAGATACCCCGCCACGTTCTCCTCCACGACCAGGAGCAGCACCAGGGAAGCCTCGTCATCAAGCTCACTGATGAAATCAGAATCTTTCCATGGTGGAGTAAACGTTTCCGTCTCTATGTTATAGATCGTCTTGAGACAGCGCCTTACCGCTGCTTTTTCGGTAATTATCTTATCATTCATTGCAGGTCAGGCTCCTCATCTGATAACCACCAACCGGGATTATTCTCATAGTGACACCTGTTTTCGAAAGGGTATAGCCGATACCAGTTTCAGCGCCACGATTCCCGCGGCCACCATTCCCAGTCCAAATTGCGGGATGAGGATGGTGGCCGCAAGTGCCATACCAAGTACCCCACCGGTGCAGTCTGCCGCATAAAGGAAACCGGTCTGCCGTGTGGAACGGGTAACAAACTGCGCTGACCCCATGTATCCCGCCACCGCATTACAGAGAAAAAACAGTACCACCGGTGGTTCTTTTGTGTAAATAACCAATACAGCAAGTGAACCGCCGAGTATTCCGCCAACCCAGAGATCAGAATACGGAAACTGCCGTACCCTGCACCCTGCTGCGAACCCGGCAGAAAGCGACAGCAGCAGCAGCGGAAGTTGGCTGTAGATAGTCCCGTAGAATGACTGATACATAATAATCAGCCCAGTTGAATATACTCCTATACACATTCCGGTACTGCCGACCGACACCACCGGTTTAGATAACCGGGTCAGCGGCAGGAGAACCATTACCAGCAGCAGCGGCAGCGCGATAAAAAGCCATCGAGACAGACTGAACAGATGCAGATAGCCATCAAGTACGGGCATAAGCAACCAGGGATGTGCTGCCGTATGCATACGATTCACCGAAGGCGGTCGGTTTGCTGCCGCGATTCGCTCGGCAGTCAATCCGGCAAGCACCACCGGCTGAAAATACCCGGTCGTGACCCTGCAGCTATCAGGCAGCGTGTAATCGGCATCGGCAGCGAGAAACGTGAACCCCTCTCCCGGAAGTACCTGCACATACCTGAACACATCGCGTAAGGTGGTAATAATGATCGAGCGTATTTTCTCTTCCCGTTCATCGATGTATTCTCCATGAAAGGGAAGGGTAAAGGAAAAAATCCCCGAATCTCCGGTAAGTATTTTTATCTGCCGGAAAAACGATCGGGTGAAATACCGGCTTGTGCTGATATTATCAGGCATTGAACAGGCGAGCAGTACCGCATCGAACGGTCCATGCGACATTTCCGGAGCGAGACTGCCGAATGGACAGCAACTGTCAACCATAAGCCGGTCGAGCCGAATGCAGCGGATTTCCGCCCCCCGGTATTTTTGCGCTTCAATCAGGTGCCCGGCACTGTTGAGCAGCAGTATCGACCGTGGCATGGCCGGCAGCATCGACAGCGGTGCATGGACCGCCTGTTCGACCGCCGGTGTTCCGTAGGAGAGCGCATGGAGCGTACCGTTGACATAGGTCAAATGTTCACCTTCAACAGTTGCAGTCGCCACCTCACCATCCCGGGTATAGTGTATCCGACTGACGGGAAACGGGTACTTCCATGCGGCAGTGGAGCTGTCGGTCAGAAACAGCAACGCGACCACCGCGATACCCACACCCCGCCGGATACTGCCATGAAGCAGCGGCAGAAGCAACAGTAACACTCCGGCAGCAATTATCCCGTTGGGAACCGACCGCCAAATGGCAATTGCTACCAGACTGAGCCCCAGGAGGCTTCCCGCCTGCTCGTTACTGTAACGATTTCGTCCTTCGCCGTTTTTAACGGTTACACCAAATATATAACCGCCGGCAGCCGCCCCCGGAACAACAGTAACCAGCAGAAGCAACGGTAACAGTTGCGGGGGCACAGCAGCACCCGGCAACTGAAACAGCCGTACCGCCCTTATGCCTGCCAGTCCTGCGGCGAATACGATCAGCACTACGAGGAGTGCATCCGATAACGAAAGAACTGTTTTTTTCTGGGCACCACCAGCCCCCGCCGCAGTCGCAGCCAGCCAGATCGCCAGCACCATCCCCACGGTCATTTCATTACCCGCGATAACGGTGAGCACCTCCCGCACCAGCACAACCTGCATTACAGCAGTTACCAGGCCGGTCGCAAATACTACGGCACCAGAAGATCCCGGTACACCCTGAATTATTGTTTGACGCATCTGACGCAGTTTGTCAGTTTGGTGCCCGAGCGTACTCATTCCTCAAAATGCACTGCCCGGTAGGTTGAAACTTCGGCATGTTTCCAGCCGTCTCGCGGCATTCGCCCTTTAAGCGAGAGCTGTTCAAGGAAGGCGACTTTATCAGGCAACTGCTCCCACACCTGTGGAAGATAGGTGGATTGATGGTTGCCGCTACGGAGAATAACACCATCACGTCCGGGGACAAGTCGTGCGAGCAGCTCTTCAGGCTTCTTATACGGTAACGGCTCGGGAGGAGTCAGAACAGATATTTCAATTTTTATTCCGGCAACCTCACCGGGGGTTACCTTCGGGAAACGCGGATCGCTCAACGCCGCGTTTGCGGCATTGTCAACAACCGCCTGAACAAGCGGCTTTATCGGTTCGATGTACCCGATGCATCCCCGGAGTGCGCGTTGTGCGGTGAGTGTAACAAAACAGCCCCGGTTTTCCTTCACCTCCTCCGGGGTATCAGCTGGCAGCTTATACCGGTTCCCAGTCACAGCAGCCTCAAGACTTCCCCGTGCCACCCCGAGCAGAAATGCTTTTGTTTCGTCGGATAACCCATCGTCGGTTTTTTTCCGTTCCGTTTCACTCCCGCTGAACCGACGCGCAGCCTCGGGTGAAACATACGCGATAGCCGCATAGCCAACCACCCTGGTTTTCGGGCAATGCTGCGGTGCGGTATCGTACGATGTCCTCGCGTCAAGTTTTACCGGTTCCAGGCCGAGCTTTTTCCCGAGTGACATCACAATCCTGATCGGCAGATCACCACAGGCATTGATTTTTCCATTTTCTTCTCCGGAGAGTATGGCGGCAATGGATGCATCATCTATTGAACGCGCCGATTCCTGCTTCTCGTAATGTGAAAAATCCGACGAGGCAACAACGACTGTCTGTTTGTCGATAAACGGCAACAGCAGCTCCGCCACCTGTTTCGGATCAGCTTTTCCCACCAGCAGCGGCACAATGGCAAAATCCGACAACTGCACCTGCAGAAAGGGAAGCTGCACCTCCAGACAGTGTTCCGGTTCGTCAAATCCCTCCGCGGCGATCACTCCCGGCTGCCCGTTCAGGCGATCAACGACCTCCCGGTCAATTTTCACTCTGCCGAGCGGTGTTTCATAGTAATCAAATCGCGGAACAGCAATACCTCTGAAAGCTTCATAGTGCGACGGGCCGATGATAATCACCCGTTTCGCATTGCCATCCATTGTTGCATATCCTTTGGCGGCAACCGGCCCGGAAAAAACGAATCCTGCATGTGGGCAGATCATCAGCCGTACCGGTTCGGAAAGCGGCCGGGCGTCGGAGAGATACCGGAGAATAACCTCCCGCAGCAGTTTCGGATTTTTCTCATAAAACGTTCCCGCGACCGCCGCTTTACGCACTGTATTCTGTGCAGAAGCACTGAAAAACATACTGTTCATAAGCATCACTCCACCGATAAGAATAAGCGTCAGTTTACCTTTAACCATGTGTTACCTCCACAACCCGGCAATTGCCCTGCCGCAGTAGGCACATTTACCACCTTCAAGATGGTTCGCGGTAATCGTATACCCCGCACGATCGACTACCGTTTTCCCGCACCCCGGACAGACTGTCGCGGTGTTCGCTCCGGCAACATTTCCAATGTAGACATACGAGATCCCTGCTTCCCGGGCGATACCGACTGCCCGCTCAAGGGTACTTACCGGTGTTGGATACCCGTCCGACAATTGATACATCGGATAAAACCGGGAAAAATGCAGCGGGGTTTCCCCACCGAGTTCCCCGGCAACCCACCGGCATAACTCACGCAGCTGCTGCGATGAATCATTCCACCGGGGCACCACCAGATTGATCACCTCAAGCCACAGGCCTCCTCGTTTCGCACGCTGCAGCGTATCGAGTACCGGCTGCAGAGTACCGGCATTGAGATCACGGTATACCTTGTCGCTGAAACTTTTCAGATCGATACGGATTGCATCGAGAACAGGCATAACCTCCTCAAACGGTGCTCCGTTAAGGTACCCGGAACTGACCATCACCGTCCGGAGTCCGGCTTTACGGGCAACAGTCGCTGTATCGATCACATATTCCAGCCAGACTGAAGGTTCGGTATAGGTGAAAGCGACAACCGTGCACTTTTGCCGAAGTGCCTCCTCCACTACCTTTTCCGGGGGCAGATACCGGTTATCCGTTTCCAGCGGACTTCGCTGACTTATCTGATAGTTCTGGCAGTTTTTACAACGGAGATTACAACCCGCAACACCGATCGAAAACGTTCTGGCGCCCGGCAGCACATGATAAAACGGTTTTTTCTCGATCGGATCGACGTGAACGGCACACGGCTGCCCGTAACCGAGGGCATAGAGCGTTCCATGGCGGAACGTCCGGTTGCGGCATTTTCCGGTTTTCCCTTCACGCAGAATGCACCCATGCGGACAGAGTTCACACGCCGCCGAAGTTCCCTCCGGATGCCAGAATCGTGCGGGATGTCCGGATGTGGTGCCGGCTGCGAGCAGCGGTGTTCCTCCACCGGCGGCAACAAGGGCTCCGCATGAACAGAGTGCGCCAATACATGAGCGTCGGGAAATCATATCAGTGGGCCTCAAAAAATCTGCTGCTGGTGCCGCCTTCACCGATAGGAATGCGGACCTGTTTTCCGCATCGTGGACACCGCCCCTCGTAGGCGGACCCGGTTCCGTTGCAGTAAATCCGTTGATACAGGTTGCAGCAGCGGAAATGGACTCCAAGAAACTTTCTTCGGGGTGAATCATTTCGTGATGTTCGCGGGTCGGAATCGGCCATATCCGTCTCCGAATGAACTGAGAATTATGTGAGAACCGTTTTTATTCGTCTGCCTGTCTGCATTGTACCGTTTCCGTCCGGTCGTCGCACGTACGGTAGAGACCATTACTGGAAATATACTCCCGAACCGTCCCGGGAAGCAGATGACTGCAACTGTACCCGCTCGCGAGATATCGGCGTACCTGCGTTGAACTGAGGCCCCACTGCGGCGACGGGAAGAATTCTATGTTCGCTTCTGCCAGAGTATCCGGCACCTCCATGGAAAAACCCGGCCGCTCTGCTACACAGAGTGTGACCATTGCAAGAATGTTACGATACCGGTGCCAGGTATGAATTTCATGCAGATTGTCGGCCCCCACAATAAAACAGAGTGGAGATTCCGGAAAGGATTTCTGAATCGCATCAAGGGTATCAACGGTGTAGGAAATACGCGGGCTGTTGATCTCACCGTCCCAGATTGTTGCACCGGACTCGCCCTCAAGAGCGATTCGGAGCATGGAGAGACGGTGCTCCGGAGATGCTGAAACCGTTGAGCGCTTATGCGGAGGAACCCCCGCTGGTACGAAAAATATCTGATCGAGGTGAAAAAACTCGCCGGCAAGCCTGGCGGTCGCGAGGTGTCCGAAATGCACCGGGTCGAAGATTCCACCAAGTACACCAATCGGTGCAGTCATGCAACCTCCCGTGGTCAACGGATGTGCTACTTGTTCTCCGAAGCTGCGCCGTTACGTTTACCGCCTGAAAGCAGCTGCTTCGCCTGCTTCTTAAGGTTTTTATCCTTCCCCTTGAGAAGGAGTTCTTCAAGCAGTTCCCCGGCTTCCGTATCGCGGTCAAGTTTCACGAGCAGTTCAATGGCATTATACCGTGCCTGATCAACCAGTTTTGAATCAGAGTACTGCCCGATGAAGGTGCGATAGTAAACAATCGCGGCATCCGGTTCATTTACCTTTTCGTAAAACTGGGCGTTTTTAAACTCCTTGGTGGCCAGCTTCTCGTAGGCTTCGGTGCGATAGTAGCCGGCACTGTCGACAAAGGAACTCTGGGGATAGGTTTCAATGTAATCATCGAGCAGCCTGATTGCCTCGCGCGTTTCCTGCTGGTCCCGGTTATAGGGACTTGACTGCATGAACACGGAATACCCGATACGAAATTTCGCCTCGTCAAAAAACGGCGAACCGGGATAATCCTGTGCCAGTCTCTGAAATTCGGTACGGGCCTCGACATACTTTTTGGTTTTGACATTCGCCATGCCGAGGTAAAAAAGTACGGTATCCATGATCGGGCTCCCGTTGCACTGCGTCCGTGCGTCTTCAAGCCGCACCAGTACCGACGAATATTTTTTGTTTTTATACAGCTCCAGCGCCTTCGTCACGCGATCCGTGCAATCAATTCGTTTTTTTTCAAGTTTGTTGGTGGAGGCACATGACGCAAGAAACATCGTACCTGCAACCAGACAGATTCCGTACCGTCGAAATGTCATAGATAATCCGAGTATTAAAGGGTTGCCTTACAGGAACTGTCGGTCTGAGAATTCCCGGTTTTAAGACAGGATTGGTCGAAAGCTGGTTCCGGATACTTCCGGGTACTATCAAAATACTCGCCCGGAAATTCGGATACAGCCACCTTCACTCCGCTCCGGACAGTGATTTATTGTATGCAACCGTCAGATTTTACCCGCCAAGCATACTGAATCACTTCCGTTTAGGAAGTCAGGAACCATTAAAACTGGTATATGATAGGGTTGAAATGCAAGGGGGAAGCGGTGAACCGTAAAACCAATAGGTCCCGTAAAGCGTCTGATTTCACGCGTTTTTACAGAAAGATGCACCCCACTCGGACACATTTCGGGTCTGTTATTTTATTTCGGCCAGATACTTTTTCGCCCGCTCGACATATTCACTTGCAGGATACCGGTCGATAAGTTTTTTGAGTTCCTCTTTGGCCATTGAAGCCTGCCCCATTTTCAGGTAGGAAAGCCCGACCTTGAACTGCGCATCATCGCCTTTCGGAGAATTTTTAATATCAAAAACATGAGTAAAGGAGGCGACACCTGAGGCATAATCTCCAAGGGCATAATAACACTCACCGATCCAGTAACGGGCATTACCTGCATACTCACCCTTCGGATACTCCTTGAGCAGATCATTAAACAGTTCAATCGCCTTATCGTACGCGCGACTGTTGAACGTCCGCAATGCATTCTGATAGAACTCATACTCGGTTGATCCGAGCAGTGGCGCGGCGGAGGAGGGAGAAAAGGTCGCAGTTTTTTTTCGTTTCCTCACCGGCGCGATGCGCGGCATTGCCTCAAGTGCCGTCACCTGTGCCTGCAGATCCTTGTATGCCTCGATGAGCAGTGCCAGCCGGTTTTCCAGTTCCTCTATTTTTGCAATGGAGACACTTGAGACCTCTTCGGAGAGAAGGATCAGCCGATTATCGGTTTCGGTCAGTTTATTGGTTACCATTTCGACATCGAGCTTTGCCTCCTGTGCCAGTTTGAGCGCCTCGTCGGAGTGCTCCTTTACCTGTATGACATCGATTTCAGGAAGCAGTGCCTCGTTTTCCATCTGCGGTTTGGTTGAAGCACAACCGATATACAAACCTGCGGCACAGAGCGGTATCCACCAGTTACGGAACATTACAAGCCCTTTCTTTCGAGGGAACGGCCGGACCTTCCGGGTCCGGAATCACTCGAACTTATTATATGGTAACGGGATAAAAGGGTCAATGGAACTCTGTCAGCGCAGTTTCCGCCCAACCCGGACAAAGAGGTGCACCGGATAATCGGCTCTGAAAAGCATTCTGCAATACTGTGCGAGAAACAGCGGCTGCACCGCAACGCGCACAACCGGAAGCTCCGGCAGATGCAGACGGTTGCATATCCTGAAGTAATCGACATTGCTGCAGGTGAGTTCCATCTGCTCCTCCCGGGCGATACTCATGAAGATCATCCGCAGTTGCCGGGCACTGACCAGCTGAAGCGAGTGCAATCCGGCGAGCGGTTTACCCCGCCACTTCAGATACCGTTCGGCGCGAGTTCCTCTGAGACCGGGGAGCCACGGCAGGCGATAGTGTCCCTCGTACGTTGACAGGGCGTAATCCGGACAGCGGATATAAATACCGCCGCCGGGACGCGTGACCCGCACCATCTCCCTGCAGCATGCCACGAGATCCTGCACATGTTCAAGGGTCTGAAAGGTCGTAACACAATCAAAGGTGCCGTCGTCAAAGGGAAGCTCCTCGCCCCTCCCGCCAACGATCTGCAGCGGAGCTCCGTCGGTATGCAACACCTCGCGTGCAACGATCTGTTTCCACGGCATCGGTTCCACACCCCATGCATCCAAACCGAGCCGCAGGGCATAACGGACGAACGTTCCGCACCCCGCACCCATGTCGAGAATGGTTGAACAGCTTCCCGCGAGCACCCGTATCCGTTTAATACGATACTCTGCTCCCGATGCTCCGGTAGCATCGAGCCAGTCGTCGGCCACCCGTTCCAGGTAAGCGGCATCGGTTTCTCCCCAGAAGGTCTGTGCCTCCCGGGAAAGATGGTCGAGTAGAAAGGTTCTGATGTTCCGAGATGTCACGCCTTGTATTCTCCCCGTGCGGAGGCTTTGAATCCTGCGATACCGTTTCAGTCTTCATCGTAAAAGACCATGGCGGCGAGTACCGCGCTGTGGATCTGCCGGAAGTGCAGACTGACAGCAGCCCGTAAGGTAATCGATTCCGCATACAATACCTGAAATGTGTGCATTTCACGACTTAGTACGTCACGATTCTTTCCAATCTACTATTTTTAACAGATAATTACTAACTAAGCTTATGTATCCGGGTACCCGCGTACCCGTATCCGTATTAACGATGGAAAGTTCGGCACTATCGAAGTTTGATCCGGCAAGGTTACCACATCCCGAAAACGGATAGTTCTCCGCAGGCAGACTAAATCCCGGCTGAAAACGTACTTTCTATTTCACTCTTCCTAAAAAGGATCAGTAGATTCCATGCAGAATACCACTAAGGCATTCGAAAAACTTGAAGAACTCCTCTCCAAACGCATACTCATACTCGACGGTGCCATGGGCACCATGATTCAGAAGGCGGCCCTTACCGAAGAGGATTTCAGAGGTTCCCTTTTCCCTGCCTACAAAGGTGAACTCAAAGGCAACAACGACCTGCTCACGCTCACGCAACCGCAGCTGATTGCTGAAATTCACCGCAGCTATCTCGATGCCGGTGCAGATATCATCAAAACCAACACCTTCAACACCAACACCTTCTCGCAGGCAGATTACCAGTGTTCGGATCTCGTTGGAGAACTCGCCCGGGCCGCCGCACGGCTCGCACGGAACGAGGCGGACAGTGCATCGGCGCGCACTCCGGATAAGCCGCGTTTTGTTGCCGGGGTACTCGGCCCCACGGGCCGTACACTTTCCATCTCACCGGATGTCAATGACCCCGGCATGCGCTCGATCACCTTTGATGAACTCGCCCGGGCCTATCGTGAAGAGGCGGAAGGACTTGTTGAAGGCGGTGCTGATATTATTCTTATCGAGACGGTTTTTGACACGCTCAACTGCAAGGCCGCAATTTTCGCCCTCTCCGGACTTTTCGCCGCAACCGGTACTGCACTGCCGGTGATGATTAGCGGTACCATTACCGATGCCAGCGGCCGCACCCTGAGCGGCCAGACCCCCGCGGCATTCGCATACTCCGTTATGCATGCAAAACCGATCTCGATCGGACTCAACTGCGCGATGGGTGCCGAAGCACTCCATCCATACCTGCAGGAGCTTACTCAGACCGCCTGCTGCCGAACCAGTCTCCATCCCAATGCCGGGCTCCCCGATGCATTCGGCCGGTACAACGATACCCCTGAACACATGGCATCGGTACTTGGCGGATTCGCCCGTGAGGGACTGATCAACATAGCCGGTGGTTGCTGCGGTACCACCCCGGACCATATCAGGGCTATCGCCGAAACGCTGTCTGATATCGCTCCACGTGTTCCTTCAGAGCGCCCCCGGGTAACCTGCCTGAGCGGACTTGAGCCGCTCGTTATCGGTCCCGACTCCCTGTTTGTCAACGTAGGTGAACGGACCAATGTGGCAGGATCGGCTAAATTCGCCCGGCTTGTGCGCGAAAAGGATTACGAGACGGCACTGCAGGTCGCTCGCAATCAGGTGGAGAGCGGCGCACAGATTATTGACGTGAATATGGATGATGCAATGATCGACGGAGCCGCGGCGATGCGCGACTTTCTTCTGCTCGTTGCGGCAGAGCCGGATATCTGCCGGGTCCCCGTGATGATCGACTCATCACGAAAGGAAGTCCTCGAAGCGGGGCTTGCCTGTCTGCAGGGAAAGTGTATCGTCAACTCCATCAGTCTTAAGGAAGGCGAGGAACCCTTTCTTGAGCAGGCCCGGCAGATTGCCCGTTATGGTGCGGCAATGATCGTGATGGCTTTCGACGAAAAAGGACAGGCGGATTCTCTCGAACGTAAAATCGCCATCTGCAGTCGTGCATATACCCTGTTGACGGAAAGTGCGGGTATCGCTCCCGAGGACATCATTTTTGATCCGAACATTTTCGCGATCGGCACCGGGATCGATGCCCACCGCAACTACGCCATTGATTTCATCGAATCGGTACGGGAGCTCAAGAAGCGGTTCCCGCAGAGTCTCACCAGCGGCGGGGTAAGCAATGTATCCTTCTCGTTCCGGGGGAATAATCCCGTTCGTGAAGCGATCAATTCGGCATTTCTCTACCATGCGATCACCGCGGGGATGGATATGGGCATCGTCAACCCGGCGCTGCTTGCCGTGTACGAGGAGATCGATCCGCAGCTGCGCACCATAGTCGAAGACCTCATCTTCAACCGCACCGACGATGCCACCGACCGGCTGCTCGCCTGGGAGGGAATAGGCAGTGCTGCGGGAGGGGTTAAAACACCGGATATGTCGTGGCGCGAAGAGAGTGCGGCAAAACGGTTGACCCACGCACTGCTCAAGGGAATCACCGAATTCGTTGAAGCTGATGTCGAGGAACTTCTCGAAACCTACACCGATCCGGTAAAGGTGATCGAAGGACCGCTCATGGACGGCATGAACACCGTGGGTGATCTGTTCGGCAGCGGGAAGATGTTTCTGCCGCAGGTGGTTAAAAGCGCCCGTGTGATGAAACAGGCGGTAGCCTACCTTACCCCGCTTATCGAGGCGCAGCATACCGGCGGCGCATCAATGAAAGGTCGTCTGGTGATCGCCACCGTGAAGGGAGACGTTCACGACATCGGTAAGAACATCGTTACCATTGTGCTGCAGTGCAACGGGTACGAGGTTATCGATCTCGGCGTAATGGTCCCGGCGCAGGCGATTCTTGAAAAAGCTCGCGAAGTGAACGCCGATCTCATCGGACTTTCCGGACTGATCACACCATCACTCGAAGAGATGGCCTCGGTGGCTGCCGAAATGGAGCGAACCGGATTTACCGTCCCGCTGCTTGTGGGTGGTGCCACCACCTCCAAGATACATACGGCAGTCAAAATCGCTCCCCGGTATAACGGCATGGTTGTTCATGTAAAGGATGCGTCACGAGCTCCGGGTATCTGTTCCTCGCTGCTCCATTCGCGCCTTGCCAAACAGTTCTCAGCCACCGTCCGTCAGGAGCAGCAGTCTCTTCAGAAACGACAGGAGGAAGTGGAGCGGAAGGTTTCTATCGCCTCACTTGATACTGCACGGGCGCGACGTTTCCCGATCGACTGGAGCACCTCCGTTCCCGCAGTACCTGAGCAGCCGGGCATCACCCGTTTTGAAGCCCTGCCGGTTGAACTGCTCGAACCGTATATCGACTGGACCTTTTTCTTTCACGCCTGGGGACTCCACAGCGCCTACCCAGGAGTTCTCACACATGAAAAATATGGGGAGGAAGCGACCATCCTGTTCAAGGATGCAAAGGCCATGCTCGCACGGATCGCGGGGGAGAAGCTTTTTATTCCCTGCGGCATCGTGGGCATTTTTCCGGCGGCATCCGACAGTAACGATTCGCTGCTGGTATATCCCGACGGTAATCGCGGCGGCAACGCCACGACAATTCACACGCTCCGCCAGCAGGTTGACGGACCGGAAGCTCCGCCGCTTCGTTCTCTGTCCGATTTCATCGCTCCGCAGGATGCTGCAGTAAACGACTACCTGGGTATGTTCGCAGTTACGGCCGGAACCGGAGTCGAGGGAGCATCCCGGGAATTCTCCAGCAGCGGGGACGATTACTCCTCAGTCCTCGTCCGGTTGCTCGCCGACCGTATCGCCGAAGCCGCCGCGGAATATCTCCATGAAGTCGTGCGAAAAAAGATCTGGGGATACGCCCCCGAAGAATCGCTTAGCGGCGCGGAACTTTTTCAGTGCGCCTACCGGGGTATCCGGCCCGCTCCAGGGTATCCGGCCTGCCCCGACCATTCCGGGAAACAGGTGATATTCGATCTTCTGGAAGTTGAAAAATCAACCGGGATCTCGCTGACCGATTCGTTTGCCATGACTCCGCCGGCGTCGGTATGCGGCTACTATTTCGCTCATCCGCAATCGCATTATTTCGGCATCGGCCGGATCGGGAAGGATCAGGTGAAGGACTACGCACAGCGAACCGGGCTGAGCCTGAAAGAGGCGCAGCAGCGCCTTGCGCCGCTGCTCGGGCTTGCATGATGTCTCAAAATTATCAACCCTGTTCCATTTGAAAACATCGGGGTCAGGGTCGGGAACCGGGGTCGGTATCGTCTTTTTTAAAGTTTTTTCGAAAGCGGTACACAAAAAAAACGGTGTAAAACACCGGATACAATTCGATTACGTACGGTTGTGCGATACCGATAACCGACCCCGACTCCGGCAAAAGCCGGAGTGCACATCAGCTCCTGCGTTCAACACTGAGGGCATGGTGTACGAACGCTTCGGAACGGGCGAATACCGAGACATACGGTGCCGCTTTTTCCAAACCTGCGGCAGTAACCTCCGCTACCGAAATCCGTTTAATAAAACTCTCCACTCCGAGCGGCGACGAGAAGCGCGCTGCACCGCCGGTCGGCAGCACATGGTTGGTTCCGACAAAATAATCACCCAGTGCCACCGGGGTGTACGGCCCCACAAACACCGCCGCAGCACCGTAAATATTGCGCAAATCACGTTTTGCGGTTTTCGTCATGATCTGCAGATGTTCAGGTGCGATACTGTTCACCAGTTCGATACTCTCATCGCGTGAGCCGGTTACTATAACCACAATGGCGTGACGCGGAAGTTTGTCGAGCACCGACTTTACCGGTGACTGCAGTCGCTCGAAACGGATTGCCTCGGCGACCATGTTCGCGTAGTCGCCGTCTTCGGTAACGCAGATAGCGAATTCGTCGCCGGTACCGTGCTCTGCCTGAGCGAGCATATCAAGCGCCACCCACTCCGGCGAAGCCGATATATCGGCCATAATGACCACCTCACTCGGTCCGGCCACCGAGTCGATATCCACCGTGCCGTTCACCAGCCTCTTTGCAGTTGACACATAAGCATTTCCTGGGCCGACAATTTTATCAACCGGGAGAATTGTTTTTGTACCGTATGCCAGTGCCCCGATACCCTGCGCACCACCCACACGATACACCTCGGAAATTTTACAAAGTTTAAGTGCATAGGCGATACCCGGGTCGAGTTCACTGCGTGGCGGAGTAATCGCGACAATCTGCGGAACTCCCGCCACCCGGGCAGGTATCGCATCCATCAGTACCGTGGAGGGATACACCGTATACCCGCCGGGGATATAAAGTCCTACTCTGCGCAGCGGCCTGATTAGCTGACTGAGCTGCCCTTCGGCGGTTTTCATCGAAAACCCCTCAGGCAGCTGCCTGCGGTGATACGCCTCGATACGAGCCGCAGCCTCACGGATTGCCTGCCGCAGCGGCCGTGTCACCTTCGCCGCAGCCGCATCAATCTGTTCCTTCGTTACCCGGACGGTCCGAGGTGTCAACCTGATTTTATCAAACTGCTCCATATACCGGAACAGTGCACGATCGCCTTCGTTTTTCACTGCGTCGAGGATTGCAGCAACCCGGGCGGCAACTTCTCCGCCACGTGATTGCCTCGCTGCCTTCATTTTCTTCAGGAACTGTTTTCCCGCCACTGTACCATACCGGATGACCGGGATCTCCCGGTTACGCTTCTGCATAAATGCTCCTTTTTACTGCATATTTTATTGAAAATACGTCGTCAAGAGGTGTGAAAGCAAAAATCAGACCTCGAAACCGACCTCACCTCACTATCATCAGTACCGCAACAGTAGTTAGTAACTCTATGCTTTCATCGTTTCCTGTATTGCTTTTTCCTGTCCGATTCACCATTTTTCTGAGATAACCGGGTACCATTGCATGGAACCCGACAATGGTGTATCGGTCGATCGCAACCAAACACCACCACCAGTAAGAAATGGAGAGAATAGCATGATCAGAGTGATTTTTTTCCTGTTGTTTTCCGTGGGTAGTACACTCTCTTACGGACAGGATAACAGTATAAAGAAACCGGAAGAACCTGCTGTAAACAGTACCGATACGGCTAAAGGCCTTACATTAACCGCCAGTGAACTTGCCGAATATAATGGTCAAAAAGGGAAGCCGATCTATGTTGCCGTTGACAGTCTCATATACGACTTCTCCGATATCCGTGCATGGAAAAAGGGAAAACATCACGGACACAGGGCTGGTGCCGACCTTGCTGCAGAACTGATGAAAAGTCCTCACAAAAAGGCGGTGCTGAAGAAACGGAAACCGATCGGTCGCCTTGTGCCCGAGGAACAACAAACGCCATGAGCACACTCTGCTCAGAGCGTAAATTTATATTCTCATTTTTACTGTTTCTCCTTACCATATCTTTTTCCCAAGCCGGTACATTTCCACAGGCAACGATCCCTGCGGTGCTGTTCCAGTCTTCCGATACGAGTGAACTAACCGATGCTGATCTTGCGCAGGAGCTGATAGATCGTCAACTGGCCGCCATGCAGGTTCACAAGACATTGGCCTTCACCACTGCCGGGTTACTGCTGCTGAGCGACGCGGTCGGTACCTGGCATTTTCTCGATCTCCGTAACCGCGGACACCAGTTCCGGGATTCCATCGGTTTCAATGAGGACAGCCCGCTGACTCCCGAGCAGACCAACCAGATAAAAAACGAGTGGGGAACCTCCTCCTCTCAGGCACTGCGGGTTCTACACGGTGCCCTCATTACGGCGTCGTCACTCTGTTACACGGCAACCGCCACTATTGAACTTTCAATGCCGCGGATGAGTAAAAACCCGCTTGCCTACAGTGATACCCATATTCACCGGGATCTTTTTATACTTCACGCGACACTGATGGCAGCCAACATCGGTTTGGGTTTTGCGGAATCAAAGGCACTGAGTGCGGGAAACCATAACCTGGTACAAGGACTTGGCATCACCCACATGGTCATCGGATTCAGCGCCCCGGTGGTCATGTACGCCTCGGGGCTGGCGTTTAAACTCCCTTGGTATTAATTCCCCGATCATGCGGGTTGGAGGTGTCATCTGCCGGTCCGCTCCTTCACTGAAAGAAGTATCGGATGTACATCAGACAACTCCTGTTAAGCACCTTGTTGTTTCTAACAATCGGTATTCTCGCAGGTTGCTCCCCGCGAACCGTAATCAAACCATTTACGACCGATCAGTGCAGTGGAGGCCCCGAAGGGCCGAGAGACAACCCCGGTGTCTGGTGTGACTGTTGCCTCAAACACGACCGGGCTTACTGGCAGGGCGGAACACGAGTACAGCGACGTGAGGCCGACCGTGTACTCAAACAGTGTGTCAGGGAACACGGGTACAAAAGCCAGAGCGGATTTATGCATATCGCTGTCCGGATTTTCGGTTCGCCGTTTCTACCGCTTCCCTGGCGATGGGGATACGGTTGGAGGTATTTTCATGCCTACCGTGAACTTACTTCCGAAGAAGCAGATTCAGCACGGACGGTTTTTTCGCGGGAAGAGAGCAGGAACAATTATGAAAACGGGTGTACCGAATAGTCGGTTGTTCAAATTGCCATGAAGATTCTTTTCAGAGTGTATACGGCTGTATATATACTGCTGTATCTTTTTGTCACGTTCAGTCCGGAGATGCTCAAACTGTACGGCATTTGGGAGATGGTTGACATTTTCGTGATGGGAACCGCACTTACGGGTATGGTCGCATCAACCTTCGGTATCCGGATTCTGGAAAAACGGTTCTGGGAATACTTTTTCTATCTGTTTATTATTTACGAATTCCTGTATATGTCGTGGCTGCAACTGCCGCTGCTCGAAAAACTGCACCTTACCGACCAGATGGCAATGAGTAATATGGTCAACGTGTTTATGATGCTTCCTGTGGGATTTTCGCTCTTCAGACTGCAGCAGCGGTGGGACTTTCTGTTCGTGAAAACAGATGAGAAAAAAAACGGAGATCCCCAGGTATAACAATGAGCTGAAGAGTCATTCCGGCAAAGCCGGAATCCATTGAAGGATTGTACCGCTAACTATTTATTGTTGATTTCTGACCATTACCGGCAAGAGGATGTATGGTGCCTACCCTGCCATTTCCTGAATGGTTTCGAACACCACCGTTTCCGGCACATCACTGCGCACCACCGAGGTTCCCGGTTCGATCGGCAGCACAAGGCGCAGAGCACCACCGGATACTTTTTTATCGGTAAACATCATATTGTACAGGCGGCGCGCATCGGGGGTTACCGAAAATTCTGGCACAGGCATTCGCTGCCGCATCGCAGCGTACAAGGGTGCTGCTTCAGTTGAAATGAGACCCATTTTACCGGAACAGATAATCGCACAGTGCATCCCCCACCAGACCGCCTCGCCGTGGAGCACCTCCCTGAACTCGAAATACCGTTCGAGAGCATGAGCAAAGGTGTGTCCGAAATTTAGCAGTGCGCGCATCCCGGTGGTTTCGTGTTCATCCTGTTCCACTACCGCCGCTTTTACCGCAATACTACGGTGGATTCCCACGAGAAGTACCGCGGGTTCCTGTTTCACCATTGCGTCATGATTTTCGTTTATGAAATCAAACACCTCACGGCCGCCGATGAAGGCGTTTTTAAAAAGCTCCGCGTAACCACTCATGAATTGTCGTTCGGGAAGTGTCGCCAGAAAAGCATTGTCGACCAGCACCAGCTTCGGCTGATGAAAAGCACCAATAAGATTTTTACCGAGAGGATGATCCACCGCGGTTTTCCCCCCCACACTTGAATCGACCATTGCAAGCAGCGTAGTGGGAATCTGAACAACGCCGACACCGCGCAGAAACGACGCAGCGGCAAATCCGGCGACATCACCCACCACGCCACCGCCGAGTGCAATCACGATACTCGACCGTTCTAGCTTCTCCCGGAGCAGAAAATCAAGAATGCCGTTCCAGGTCGCGATCGTCTTGAATTCCTCGCCATCAGGCATTTCATGCACGGCACAACCGAGTGAAGTTTTCCACGATGCGACAAGATCGCTGTAGATCCCGGCAACCGAAGTGTTGGTGACGAGTGCGAACCTGCTTTTCGGGAATTTTTCCCTGAGCACCGCGGGCAATTGTTCCGCCCCCCCGTTTTGGAGCAGAATTGAATAAGTACGTTCACCGAGATTGACTGTTAACTGCATTTCCGTTACTCCTCAACTGTTTCTATGGCGGCACCGAGTGCCCTGAAATCCTCAACAAAGGTGGGGTAGGTTACCGCGGCGGCTTCGGCGGTTTCTATGACGGTTTCTCCTTCGGCAATCATTGCGGCAAGTGCAAGCGCCATAACCACCCGATGATCGTCGTGACCGTTGACTACCGCGCCATGCAGATCTCCGCCCTGAACAACGAGCCCGTCAGGCGTTTCCGTCACCAGAGCACCCATTTTCGTGAGTTCCTCACGCATCACCACGATCCGGTCGGTCTCCTTGATACGTGCGTGTTCCACATTGACGATCCGTGTTTCCCCCGCCCCGGCGCAGGCAAGCACCGCAAGTGCCGGAAGCGAATCGGGCATCCGGTTGAGATCCATCACCTGCGCCATCGGTGCGGCATTGCCTGTAACCGTTACTCCGGCATCGGTATGCTGTACGTCACATCCCGCCCCACCGAGCAGATCAAACACCCCTTTATCACCCTGTGTATCGGAAAAATCGAGCCCCGATAATGTTACCTTCCCACCGGTCACCGCCGCCCCTACCGCAGCGAACGTCGCCGATGAAAAATCAGCGGGAACCCCCAGATCAAAGGGGGTATACCGTTGGCGACCCGGGATATGAAATTTTGAAAGATCATCATTTCGTTCAAAACTGATTCCCTGCTTTTCAAGCCACCAGAGTGTCATCTCCACATAGGGAATCTCCTGAAGGTTTACTACGGTAACATCCGTTCCTTCACCATCGATGAGCGGACAGGTAAAAAGCAGGCTCGAGAGGAATTGCGATGAGACACCACTAACCGTTGTTGCTCCGCCGCGCAGCGGACCGGTGATCGTAAAAGGCAGATCACCCTGTTCACGCTCCCGGGAAAACGTCGCTCCGAGCGGTACCAGCGCATCAAGAAGCGGCCTGAAGGGTCGCGACCGCAGGGAGGTATCTCCATCGAACCGACGTGGTCGTGAACCGAGCGCAGCGGCGGAAGTAAACAGGTTGGTACCGGTACCACTGTTTCCCATGTCGAACAAATCGTTGCCTGCGTCAAAGTTCCCTCCGCAACCGGTAATGGTAAGCAGATCACCGGTGTAGTCAACTTCGGCACCAAGGCTCCGTGCGGCACCAAGGGCCGAAGCACCGTCGCCGGTAAGCAGCGGTTTCCGGATATACGAAGTACCTTCAGCGAGGGTCCCGATAAGCAGCGCACGAATGGTATGTGATTTCGACGGAGGAATAGTAATCGATCCGGTGAGCCGTGAGGGCCGGACAATCCATTTCATGGTACGATGTTTACCTTTCAAGCATAGATTGGAGCAGGTCGGAAGGGAACAGTTCCTCAGGAACCGACACTCCGGTCCAGTACCGGAATGACGCAAGTCCCTGGAACAGGAGCATACGCAGTCCGTTTTCGGTTCTGCAACCGCATGCACGGGCTTCCTGTAAAAGCCGTGTTTCAGCGGGATTGTAAATGGCATCGAATACCATCATACCGGGATGCAGAAGAGCACCCGGCAGTGGTGTCACACCAGTGGCGGGATGCATTCCCACGCTGGTACAGTTGACGAGCAGTGTGCACCGTTCCATAACTGCCGGGAGTTCTTTTCCATCAAGTGGTACACGGGAGACGGAAAATCCGGTCACCCGTTCCACAGTGTCGGCCAGTGCCCCGATCCGGCCGGCATTGCGTCCGACAATACAGAGTGAGGCAATACGTTTTTCCATCGCCAGAGCGATCGCCAGTGTCCGCGCGGTACCACCGTTGCCGAGCAGTACCATATGACTCCCGTCAAGATTGTGCCCTGCAGCAGTCACGGCACGGACGAACCCTTCGGTATCGGTCGTCGTACCACACAACAGTGAATCTTCCCAGTAGAGCGTGTTAACCGTTCCGGTTGCCGCCGATAGCGGCGAGAGCCGGTCACAGTAATGCGTTATTGCCGATTTATGCGGAATGGTGACATTCGCACCGGCAAACCGGGCCGAACGAAAGAGCGCTGCGGCGGAATGCACCGACTGCGGCGGCACGGCAAGGGGAACGTAACAGTAGGGCAGATTCAGTGCACGGAACGCATGATTGTGAATAAGCGGAGAGACCGAATGCGCCACCGGATAGCCGAGAAGGCACACCAGTCGACTCGAGCCGCTGATGAAACGGTCCATCTCCATTTACGCCGCCGAGTCGTTGAGGAACACTTTGACCCGGTTGCGACCACCGTTTTTAGCCCGGTAGAGCGCCACATCCGCCTCTTCGATCATATCCTGCGAATTGGCGATATCACTGCGGTAGGTAGTCACCCCCAGTGAGGCGCTCAGGCGACCGCCGGGCAACAGTTGTTCATTGACAAAACGATAGTCGTAAATCGCCTGACGGACATGTTCCGCTGTTTTGAGAGCGAGGTTGATCGGCTGCGCACCAAGCAGAATGGTGAACTCCTCACCGCCGTACCGGCAAACGGTATCGTCCTTGCTGCAGACCGCGTGGAGAATCCGGACGATTTCAATCAGGGCGATATCGCCCTGAATATGGCCGTTGAGATCATTGTAGATTTTAAAATGGTCAAGATCGAGCATGATGAGAGAGAACCCTTTTCCGGAGGTCCGTGCCTGCAGAAAGAGCTTTTTAAACTCATCATCAAAAAAGTGCCGGTTGTATGCTTTGGTAAGGTCATCGGTTATGGCACGACTTGCAGTGTCAACATACTCATGCGCATCGATGATTTTTGGATTGGTGAACCGCTTCTTGATATTCGTGTAGTAGTCGAGTGTCGCCACATGGATACCGACGTTGCGACCCAGTTTTTCGCTCAGCAGATATTTGTGCTTGAGGATATCACGCCAGTCCCGCTTGGCCTCTTCTTCGGGCAGCCGGATCTGAATAATCGCGAAAATGAGGTCCCTGTAGTAGGTGCCCGGCTTTCTTCCGATAGACTCGAGCTGGAACTCGTCGTCCTGGATATGCTCAACGATGTCACCACTTACCCGTTCAATAAAACGGCGGTTTGTTAATCGTTTAAGATTATCAATGTCCGAGATATTGAGGTTGGTGTCTTCGAGATCACTCAGCTGGGCTTCGTCTGATTCAGGCAATTCCATAATTCGTGCAATACTCCCTGCTCCAATATATATAAAAGTACGTCAAAATGGGAGTTTTTAAGTGCTGCAGTATCGATGAAAAATTAGAAATAACTGAATAATTCAGCAATTAATCATCCTTATTTATTACAAGAACGGTAACCGGATCAATTACCGTTCTTCGCCCAACAGGTCCTGCTCACTGAGTCCTCCGGTACCCTGTTTGTTCTTCTTACGCTCCGCCAGAAACCTTTTAATCAGCTCCCTTTGCAGCCACATGGCCCGGTTGACGGCGATTTGAAGCTTCTCCACATTGGCCGACTCCTGCAGGGTCGTATTCGAAATCGGTTCCAGCCAGCCTTTCATAATCTCCATCTGACTTTGCAGAAGGGATACAATATCATTCTGATACGACTGCGGAGAATCTACCGGTTTCCTATCGTTACTGCCACTGTTTCCGGCCAGTGCGTTCTCCATATGTGCAATCGCCTTTAACAGAAAATCCTGGGTGGCGGGACTAAGGTCAAGACGGCCGAAATCAGTACCCGCATTTCTTTTCTCCCGCACCTTATGATGCGTATTGGATTGTTTGATTCCTTCATCAAGGGCATGACGTATACTCTCGAGGCCATCGGAAAAATTACTGAGTTGCAGTACCACCTGACCGATTTTATCGTCCTGACCGACTAGGCGGTTTTTGCCGAAAGTCTTCTTTATATTGTTCCAGCGAACCTGTTCATCCGGCGTCAGGTAGCCGTTGAGTTCTCTGAATTTGAGCAGGTTGGCCTCGGCACCGCTCGTAAGCGTCTGCGCATCATTCTCGTAACTTCCCAGAATTATACTGGTCAGCTCTTTGCTGTTCATAACTGCAAGGACTTTTTCCGCAATCCGGTTCATATTGCGATACGACCCCTGGAGTTTGAACGCAGGTTCAGTACGATACGCGTCAGCAATTGCCGCAGAACGGATATATTCCATATTGACCCTGAGAATAATATCGCGCACCTCAACGAGCTTCTGCAGCACCGCCACAATTTCATTGAGTTCCTCTGCACTGTAGGTACTTTCCAGATCGAGACCATCACGTGAACCGGTCTGTGCCACAGCAACCAGCTGATAAATATCTTTACGACTCCGGGAAGAGAGGCGATTGAGGACCGGATTTGAGGTCATCGCATTTTCGATGTAGCTGAGTTTGAATGCCTCCTCGTTCTGCCTGAGCATATCGCCGAGATTATAGGTGTCGGCACGGTTTGCCAGCATATCGGGTATTTTGAATTTTTCCCCGCTTTCGGTATAGGGATTTCCCGCCATAACCACCACAACCTTTTTTCCGCGAAGATCATAGGTTCGGGAAATGCCGTTGTATACCCCCTCAATTTTTCGTTGCGCATCACACAACGATATGAACTTCTGCAGAAACTCCGGATTGCAGTGCTGGATGTCATCAATGTAAATCATCACATTATTGCCCATCTCAAAAGAAAGATTGAGCTTTTTAAGTTCCTCCCGGGCACCGGCATTCGGGGCATCATCGGGGTCGATGGAGGTTACCCCGTGGCCGATTGCCGGACCATTCACCTTCATGAAAATGATACCGAGCCGGTTGGCGATATACTCCATAAGGGTGGTTTTACCATATCCCGGTGGAGAAATCAGCAGAAGCATCCCCATAAGATCCGTCCGTTTTTTTTCACCAACAACCCCTATCTGCTTCGCAAGATTGTCGCCAATCAGGGGCAGATACACTTTGTCAATCAGTTGATTGCGCACAAAGGAGGTCAGCACACGGGGTTTGAACTCTTCAAGACGGAGTGTGGTTCTGAAGGCATCGGTCAGTTCTTTTTTGAGTTTTCGGAAGGCATCGAACTGTGGGAGTGTATCCCGGATGAACCCTTCGATTTTTTCCGAAAACCCGATATAATCAAACCGACAGGTTCCTTTTTCAATTACAGGGTGATCACCCAGAAGTCCTTCAAGATGTACCGAAACGGGAGTGGAAACCACCTGGCGGGGGTGATACGAATCGGTGAGGAGGAGTGCAGCGGCCTCCTCCGGAAATAAACCGCTCCCCTGACTGCCGGTTTCTTCGCAGTAGGCGGCAATCCAGTCGTGTACCAGATCGTACCGTGCCACCAGATTGTCTGCAAGTGCCGCAAGGGAATTACCCCATCGTTCCTCCGCCTTTTTCTCTTTAAGCAACGCCTTGAAACCCTTGACAAGAGCTTCGGCTTCGGCACTGATCACGAACTGTTCACCCCGGCGGATTTCTTCACAGAGGTACCGTGAAGCCCGTGATATATCAGCCCCGCCGAAACGTCCCAACGATGCTCTGAACGTTTCAATCGCCGGCGCAGTCAGTGCCGCGTAATGCTCCATGCGCTCGGTCGCGTTGAAAACCGCGTATACCTCATTGAGTCCCGACAGCCTTGCTCTGAGCAGTTCCTTGTGTCCGGCATCGTCGCAGTACTGCCAGTATATCCGTGCAAGCGCCCGTTCTTCCGGCCGGAAAATCAGCAGACCGAGTGACTCATGAAGCTGCAGCAGCGTACGGAGCAGGATTGCGGCGTCATGATCGTGTACCCCTTTCACATATCCTTCCTGATATCGGGGGGCCATAAATTGCTGTACTAGGGGAGTCAGTTCATCAACGCTCTGTGCGGCAAGAGTTGCAACCGGTTCTATCTGGCCCTCGATCGATGCCTTCAGCATGGTGTACGCCAGATATTCCGAGCGGTATACCACGCCGTTTTCCGAAGGGAGTTCCTGTTCCCACACCTGACGCAGGTCTTTCAGCCGTGCATCCTGTACGGGGTGCATGAAATCAGTTCCGGTGAGGTGGTAGAACATCTCGTCATCTTTGCGGACGATCGTCAGATCAAGCGGCTGCGTGTTAACGGAGAAGTTATGCTCCCCCATCCGGATAACATCCTTGCCCCCGACAAACAACTCATTTTTATCTTTGAGCTGTCTGACCGCGTCCTCACGAATGGTCTTAAAACGACTCTGGAGATCATCGGCTTTCACCGGATCACCCAGGGAGAACAGTTCCTCTATGATGTCACGGACTTTACCTGCCATCAGATCAGATGCGAAATATCCGTTGATTTCATTAATATCAGTAAAGGTTTTAAGCCGGTTGGCAATACCTTTGACAATGCGTTCACCGGCGTTCTGCAGTGCAAGGGCTTTTTTATCACGTTTTTCACGCAGACTCAGTTTTTTTGATTCAAAAGCGGAGTACACTTCATCCCGTTTTCCCGACAGGACAGGAATGTACTCATCAAAATCGGCGAACTTTCCCTCAAGTTCCTCAATCTGCACCATCAGTTTGGTCAGATATTCATCGCATTTTTCCGGGGTGTCGGCAACATCCAGATAGTTGGTGACCGCCTGATCGATCAACTTGATCTGCGCATTGAACTCAGCGGCCCCTTCGGTACTTTGCAATTCCTTCATGCGGTTGCGCAGAGCACTCTTTACCTGATTGAGCGTCGAATAAATCGCCGAAATGGATTCAATAATCGCCGTGGACTGCGTCGGATCATCAATCTTCAGGTTACTGACTATTTCAATGAGGAGTTCCAGGTCACTGGAAGTCTGTCCGATGGCTTTACCGAGGTCCTCACCATCCGAAGATTTATGTACCGATGCAATACTCGATCGCTGCTGCTGCACCCTTTCATGATAGGGAGCCAACCCTTCAGGCTTGAGTAGAAACGTAATGCACCCTTCGGCAAGTTCGTCTGCTTTCTCCTTCACCTCTTTTTCCGCAGCGTCGATCTGTCCGAGGTCGACATAACGGAGCTCCCGGCATGAAATGATTTCTCCCCGAATTGCCCTGAGATTCGCCAGCCCTCCAACGAACACATCAACACTGTCGAACACCGATGCCCGTAATTCACGAAGCAAATCCTGTACTTTTTGATTCACATTCTCTACGGCTGCAAAGGAAGACTTTCTGAGTCGGGCGACTTTCTCGTATTCCTCCACCGCTGCGGCAGCGGTATTCTGTATACCGGTAATCACTTCACGGATGAAGCAACCTTCGGCCTTGTCGAGCCAGAAATAACCATCGGCAATTCCGGCCGCCAGTTTGCTGATATCAACAAAGAGGTTGGCGTAACTGTCTTCCTTCTTAATCAGATTGAGTACTTCCTGACATTCCGACATGCAGCGTACAATCTCTTTGTTGCCAATTTTGTAAAGTATCGAATCACTTTCGGTGGTCATGGGATAATCGCTGCCGACGAACGGTGTTTGCCATATCTGGAGCACATGGCTCTTTTTCGGCTCCTCATCCGCTTTAAAGAGAATAAGCTCACCGTTGTCCAAATGTGAATACCCGTTGCAGATGATCGGTGTGTCCACACACTGCGCAATGAGATTGTACGAGAGAACGGCATATATGCCGCTTTCCCTGTTGTAAAACAGATACTGGAAATCCTCACCATTGGGGGCACTGATCCGCTGCTCAAAAAGCATGTCAGTGAGTTCGGTATTGAATACCTTGTAGTCTCCCGACTGCAGATAATACCCGTTGGAGAAAATGATGCCGTGATCATCGGGCAGAAGGATGCACGCATCGTGGAGCGAATCCATCCGCACCACCTGCTGTGTTTTTTCGTTGAATATCAGATAGCGGAAATCTTTCTCCTGATACGGACGGATTTTCAGCAGAATGATATTACCGACTGCGGCATAGAGTATTTCCGCGTCATCAAGAGTCTGATCCGGGTTATCCACCGGTTCACTGTAAATCCCCTTACCGGTAGCGGTGTTGTCTTCGACTTTGATGGTAAGATCTCCACCGATCGTTTCAACAAATACCCGGTCCTCAATCGAGATATGTGGAAACTCGCCGGCCCGCTGAAATTCCCGCTGGGTCCGTTTCCATTCGAACTGGTGCTGGTCCGGGAAACGATATTCATGATCGCTGCGATTGTCGACGTAGTCGAGTCCGTCTTCCTTGACGAGCCATTTGAAAGTCTTTACATCGGTTATACTTTTACCGGTCCTGAACACCATGTAAAGGTAGGGGCCGATAATCGAGAACTTAACCAGGACGGTTTTTGTGTAATACTTGTAAAGATCCTGAAAGTCGCGAAGAAACCGCTCATCGGAGAGGAGATCAAGTCCGGTTTCCTGGAACGTCCGGTTACCGTACTCGTAAACCGCAAACACATCTTCAAGCTCAGTACGTGTCTTCAGTCCAATATGAACATTGTACCCGAAAACAATCCGGTTACCCACCGGCACCATATCACGGGGGACACAATTATTACGGGTAGTAATCCGTTCACTGCCGAGCAGCGTCGTCTCGATTGAACCGAACACTTCCTTGCGGGCGACGTTAAGTTTTTCCAACCGCCCCCGCAGGTCGGTCCCCAGTCCGGCAAGCCGTTCCCTTATGATCTCGTAGGTACCGCCTTCAAGCCCTCCGTCAGCAGCAGCCGCCTCCGGCGCACCGGCGGCGGCCTTTATTTCTTCTGCCATTGATCAGCCCCTCCGAAGGTTATTTGAGCCCGAGTGCTTCAATCGTTTTTCCGGCAACCCCGGAATCCTTCGCCATTTTCAGAAGTTCCTTGAGTGTGGCACGTGATTTTTCATCACTGTTTCCCATTACTTTCCCTATAAGTGCCGATACAGAGAGATTTCTAAGGTCTTCCGATGAAAAACTGAACTGATCAAGAAATCCTCTGAGCTGCTTTCTGAAATAATCGGGATCGCCGCTAAAGAAGGTATCCTTGACATCGGTAAGCGCGTCGCTGTTGTCGACCAGGCGATCAACTGCCTTGCCCTGCGTAATCGAACCCATGATTTTTTCGAAGAACATTGTCTCGCCGCCCACGATATCGATATGTGCCGATTTAAGGGCCTGCGTGATAACGTCCGCCTGCGCATCCGCAATATCCTTCTGAATGGACACTTTGGCAAGTTCAATCTCCTTGCTCATATCCAGACGGAGTTTGAATTCCTCATGATCCTTGCCGACGCCATCGAATTTCTTCATTGCGTCCGCTTTTTCTTCAATGCCCTTCGCCTCGGCGGAGTACTTCTTCGCCATTACGGCAGCTTCCGCCTCGCCCTGTTTTTCGAGTGCCGCGGCTTTTGCCTCGACTCCTTTTGCCTCTGCCTCGGCAGTCGATTGCAGTACCCGGGCCTTCGCAGTGCCATCTTTCTCAATAGCAATCGCCTTTGCTTCCATCACCCGTACTTCGGAGAGCCCCAGTGTCGCCTCCTCCTGAGCTTTACCATCTGCGATCGTTTTCATGGCTTCGGCCTCTTTCTCCGATGCCTTGAATTTTGCCTCGGCCTCGATGATCTCTTTCTGACAGAAATGTTCAGCCGCCGCCTTACTTGCCTCCGCAGCCTTTACTTCCTTCAACAGTGCCTCTTCGGCCATCTTTGCCGCATCGGTTAGGGCCACCTGTTTGATACGGTCGGCATCGGCATACGCACGGGTGTCTTTTATCTTCTCTTCTTCAATGACGACTGCCTTTTCCACCATGACCCGCTCCCGGATCACATTCTGAATATTTTTCTTTTCTTCCTCTATCGCTTTCTGCTTCTCGATCTGTGCAAGTTCAAACACCTTCTCCTTTTCCGTCTGTTCAAGCAGCCGGTCTTTTTCCACCCGTTCGGTTTCAACTGCGGCAGTTCGTTCCTTTGCTTTCTGGGCAACAATGATCTGCCGGTTTTTGTTCTCGTCGGAAACCGCAACTTCCTCTTCGGTAATAATACGGGCCCGTTCCGCCTTGAGCCGCTCCTCCTGAGCAACCTTGGCCGACTCTGCTTCCTCACGTGACTTTATAACAGTGATTTCTCTTTTCTGTTTCTCCTCCGCCTCAGCCTGCTGTTTCTGCAGCTCAAGTATCGCTTCACGCGCTTCCACATCCTGTTTGACGATTGTTTTTTCCTTATCCCGCTGGATCTGATTCGACAGAATGCGCTCCCGCGCCGTTATCTCGGTAATCTTCTTGATACCTTCAGAGTCGAGTATATTGTCGGGATTCATGGTGTCGAGTGACGTCTGTTCCAGATAATCGATCGCCGCATCATCAAGCACATACCCATTGAGATCGGTACCGATTACCTGAAGGATTTCACTCTTGAAATGATCCCGCTCGGTATAGAGATTGACGAAATCGAACCGCTTTCCCACCGTCTTGAGCGCCTCGGAAAATTTTGCATCAAAAAACTCCCGCAGACTTGCCGTTTCTGAAGCCTTCTCCACTCCCAGTGACTGTGCGACTTTCAGCACATCTTCCGGCGTCTGATTGACACGAACGAAAAATGCCACCCGGATATCAGCCCGGATATTGTCCTGGCAGATCAACCCATCTTTTCCCGAGCGATCTATTTCGACCCGCTTAACCGAGATATCAATTTTTTCCGCATGATGCAGGATCGGGATAATGAACAACCCACTGAACGAAACCCTCGGCCCCCCAGCGCCGTTTTTTATTATCGCGCTTCCCTGTTTTACCTTTTTATAGAATATTGAATAGAAAAACAGAAATCCCAGTACAAACAGAACCAGCGCGCCAATTCCAGCAAGTGCCACCGACGGCCAGAAACCCAGGTCAATCATTTATGCCTCCCAGTCATTAAAAGGTTCAACGATATAGAAATTTTTCTCTTTGTCTTTTTCGATAACAAGCGCAGTCTGTCCTTTACTCATTGAACAGCCTGGTCGCGTTTTCACATTAATGATCAACGGAGCGCCCTCTGTTTTCACCTCGCCCTGACCAAGGCGGTCGGGGGACAGATCACCGAGCAGACGGCAGATCTCTCCGACCGTTTTACGGGTGGACAGGTCTTTACTTTTTTTAAGCAGCCCCTTGAGTGGGGCAGTTATGAATTTAGTCGCAAAGAGTGTAATAACCACATTGGCGGAAATAATACCAAGGGCAATAACCGTCGGCAGATTTCCACCGGCAAGGTAGGTACACGACACCGTACCGAGCCAGGTGAGCAATACCCAGATACTTAAAAAAAGCATCAGCGGCATATCCGCAAGATTGAAAAATATCAGCGCCGCATGAAAAGGGCCCCCACCAATGTCCCCTCCCGCATCACCGACGTCTACATCGGTGTCAGGCGATACATCGAGATCCAGATTCAAGAAATCAAGATCAACCGCACCGGCAATGACCGAAATCCAGTACAGACAGATAACCGCCAGAAGCATCGAAGGCAGAACATTCGGTCCTGCTATCGCAATGTGCCATAACTCTGCCATGGTTACTCCCTGATCGTTAAGTAACAGAAACCACAATCACTTCTTCGCTCAATCTGAAACGGTGATTGCACGCCTGAATCAATATGGTAAATTTGATGGTGAATCAGTCCAGCAGCAGTGAAACATTTGCAGGAACCCCTGCGCTTTCCGTTGCAACCCCGGAACGGCCTGTCAGTATCTCATTAATATGTATTATTCGGTTTTTGCCGCGCAATCATTAACAGCATTTCAATTTACCGCGAATCCCGTAGGATTTCTCCCGTTCTCCCCTTTGTATGGGAGTGATTGCCTGAAAGTAATTTTTTGCAGATCAATCTCCGTATATTCTGGCAAATCCGATGTATCCAACTGCATTTTACAAAAAGCAGTCTGTACGATGGTGGCAGTCAGACTATGCCGTCGTAAGTAATTGCGACCACTATTACCCGTCTGATCACCTGCTACTCTAACCGCTTCGGAGGATGTATGCTTGAAGACGTCCGGATTAACTGTACCGATAAAAAAGAGCTTAATGAGTTTCTGATTGATCACGGATTTACCATTGAAGAACTCGTGGGGGAAGTACTGAGCGTTCACCGCCCCGGAGAACTCCCGGTATTTATCAGCCGATTGAAATCCAGCCTTTTTTTTAAAGTTGATCTTGGTGCGGTCAGCGCGATTACCGATCCGGACATTTATCGGCAGATATTACTGCTCAATACCGAGCGGCTTCCGGTGAATCATCATTTTCTACCGATTATACCCACGATCCCTCTGAATCCACCACTACTGACACCTCCGCTCTCCCGCAGCAGGTGCTGGATGATCTTGCAGTTTTCAGCATCACTCCCTCCGGATCACTGCGCGAAGTTGTCCAGGCACGCAACAGTGTTATGAAGCTGTACCATCCCGATAAATTCATGTCGGATTCCAGCAAGACCTCCACAGCAAATAAAATCGCTCAGACCTATAATGCCGCCTTTGAACGGCTACGACAACACTACACACCGAATTGATTTTATTCACCGCCAATAACAATGTAGTAAAAAAACCTGAAGCGATTTGATCCGACACTGCGAAAGCACTTTTTCTCTTGCTTTTCTCTTCAGCATATTTTATAATTACTGTAATGAATACAGTATTACTTAAAGATCTCATTCCGAAAATCGGGCAAGTCCTCAAGATCTACCGGGAAAAAACCGGAAATAATCAGGGGGACATCGCGCAGAAAGCCGGTATATCGGTGAGTATGCTCAGTCAGATCGAGCGGGGTATTGTTGCCCCTTCGTTGGAAACGCTGATAACCGTCTGTTCAGTGCTGGATATCGACCCCTCCGACCTGTTCAAACAAATCGGAACCGCGGCTCCGGTCCGTATCCACCATAAAGGGGAACGGCTGCGGAACGATCTCGGAGGCGTACGGTACGAACAGCTCATGACCAGTCTCCACCCGATGTATCAGGCGGAAATGTTCCTGATCGAGGTAGCGCTCGGTAAAAGCAGTGCTTTCAGCGGCGGCGGCCACGAGGGAGCGGAAATGGGGTATGTACTTGCGGGAAACGCGGTCCTGACGGTTGACACGGAAACCTTTCCGATCCGGGAAGGCGACAGCATTTACTTCAATGCACAGCTGCCGCATCAGGTGACGAACACCGGAAGTGAAATGTTCCGCGCGGTCTGGAGCATCGCTCCGCCCCATGTCGATTTTCTGGGAATTCAGCGGACAGGATCAAAAAAATAGAATGAATCGCCGTCTCATGCTGCAATGAGCGGTTTATGAAAGGAGCCCGTATGGGAAAAACAATTACCGAAAAAATCTTCGCATCGCATCTGCGCGATGAGCCGTTCGAAGGAACAAAAGTGCTCTCGCTCGATGTGGTCATGTGTCACGAAATCACCACACCGATCGCCATCACCGATCTGCAGTGGCGAAAAAAAGATCGTGTCTTCGACCCGGAAAAAATCAAGGCGGTTATCGATCACGTAACCCCCGCCAAGGATTCGAAAAGCGCAATGCAGGCGAAGGTCATGCGCGAATGGGCAGCCCGGCACAAGCTTCCCCATTTTTTTGATGTGGGACAAAACGGTGTCTGTCATGCACTCTTTCCGGAAAAAGGATTTATCCGCCCCGGCTATACGGTGATCATGGGCGACAGCCACACCTGTACCCATGGGGCGTTCGGAGCGTTTGCCGCCGGTGTGGGAACCACCGACCTTGAGGTCGGTATTCTCAAAGGAGTCTGTGCCTTCCGTCAGCCGAAAAGCGTACGGATCAACCTCACCGGAACAATGAATCCGGGCGTATTCGCCAAGGATGTCATTCTCACGATCATAAAAACGCTGACCGTTAACGGTGCGACCGATCATGTGATCGAATTCCGCGGAAGTGCAGTCGAGGCGATGTCGATGGAGGAGCGGATGACGCTCAGTAACATGGCGATTGAAGCAGGTGGTACTTCGGGAGTCTGCCTCCCCGACGCAGTGACGGTTGATTATCTCTGGCCGTTTATTTCGGCGGAGTATACATCCAGAGAGGCGGCGCTCGAGGAATTCAAAAAATGGCATAGTGATCCTGATGCCGAGTATGCGAAAACTATCGATATCGACGTAAGCACGGTTGAGCCGTCGGCTACCTTCGGGTACAAACCGGATCAGGTGAAAACGCTCGCCGAAATGACCGATATGAAAATCGACCAGGTCTATATCGGTAGCTGCACCAACGGCCGGATCAGTGATCTCCGTGCAGCGGCGGCGGTCGCCAAAGGCACCAGGCTCGCACCCGGTGTACGCGGCATTGTGGTTCCGGCAACCCCGGCAATCTACCGCCAGGCTATGGACGAGGGACTGCTCGCGGTGTTCATGGACGCCGGGTACTGCGTTACCAACCCGACCTGCGGAGCGTGCCTCGGGATGTCAACCGGGGTACTCGCCGAAGGAGAGGCGTGCGCCTCGACAACCAACCGGAACTTCAACGGCCGAATGGGAAAAGGCGGTATGGTGCATCTGATGAGCCCCGCAAGTGCCGCGGCCAGCGGGATCACGGGGCATCTGACCGACCCGCGAAAAATTGCGGTGTAGAGAACACAATAATCGATGTACGAACGCACGACTGTGCGTCCCAACAATTTTGAAAGGAAATGATATGAAAACATTCGGCGGCCCGGTACTGTTTCTTGACCGGTCGGATATCAATACCGACGAAATCATCCCGGCGAAATACCTCACCGAAATGGATAAAGACGCACTCGGTCCTCATCTGCTCGAAGACCTCAAACTCGACGGGTTCGATCCGCAGGGAGCGTGGCGCGGCGAGGCACGGGTAGTTCTTTCACGCGAAAATTTCGGCTGTGGATCATCGCGGGAACATGCGCCGTGGGCATTTGAAGTCAATGCGATCACCTGTATTATCGCGCAGAATTACGCCCGCATTTTCAGGCAGAACATGTTCAATGGCGGGATGCTCGCGATCGAACTCGACCCCGAAACAATCGATGAGCTCTTCGCGCTTGAGAAACTTAGTGCGGTCAGCTGTGCAATCGATGTTACGGAAAAGAAACTCACCTTCAGCTGGGATAGCGGCAGCAAAACCGTGCCGTTTACTCTTGCAGAATTTGACGAGGCGCTGGTGCTCTCCGGCGGCTGGGTGGAGTTCGCCGACGCGAAGTACTGATCGCGATCGCAGTACCGGAAAATTTGCACGGTGCTGAGTCATTATGTTTAAAAAGGGATCCGGAAGACAGGCTTCCGGATCCCTTTTAGTAGTTCAGCATATACGCATCCGCGCGTGCAGTCACTCCGCTCAGCGGAAAACCGGAACCTGCCGCGTAACATGCCCGTCACTAGTTGACAGTCGAAGAATTACCGACCGACTGCCGATAACGGCACCGCCATCAGTCGCACCGTTCCAGACCACCGAATGCTGCCCGCTGCCGATATTCCCCTGGCAGAGGGTACCGAGTTTCATTCCATTGAGATCAAACAATTCAAGTGTCACCACCCTGCGGCTACCGATGGAAAACCGGATCGGCCTGCCCGGAGAGAGTGTCTGAGTCGGCAGTGCCGTCGCAGCTGCAGGCTGCCGGTGTACCTGCAGAGAGGCCACCGTGGTATCCTTGAAAACCTCAATCTGCAACCCTTCTCTGATGGTAATGGGCGATGCCAGTGTCACGTGGATATTTTTTTCAAAACCGCTCCCCTCTGCCGCCGAGGATACCCCTGCCACCGGCGATCCGCCATTCGTCAGTTTGACGTAGAGCGGTGCGCCTGATTCAGCATTGTTTTTCAGAACAATTTCTTTTATGATCACACCGTTATCGAACGCGATGGTCATTTTCTGGGTACGCTTGGGAGCAGCGGGATCACTGTTCTCATCGTAGTTGAGGGTACCCATTCCTTTCGGGTTGAGCAGTACGGCATTCGTGATTTTCTTTCCCATCGACGTCGGAATATTGGGCCGGATCCAGAGGCGGTTATGTGCATTGTCAATCAGGTATCCCGTCATCTGGAAATAGGAGCGCCAGACACACGGCGCCGTCATGTAGCTGGCATATTCGCTGTTTGATTTCTGAAGTGTCTGCCAGAACACAAACCCGGGATTCCCGGTATAGTAGAAGTCATAATCCCACTTGTGCACCTCCATACCCATATCCGGATTCCCGATGCTGATGGCGGCTCCGCCGAAATGGTCGTACCCGTAAAAGTGCCAGCGGCCGAGCCGTGACCGTATATTCGACATCGGGCTGTAATACTTGTAGCAACGGTCAACTCCTGTCGCCACGAAATCGGAGTCCATGACCGGTTCGAGGCAGAGATACCGCGCCCAGCTGTACCCGGCAACGTCACCTTCAGCAATGTCCTTGCCGGTACCGAAACCGGATTTGAAATAATCGGTACGATATTCAGTACGGCCCTTCTCGTACTGCGAACGGAATTTTGTCGCAGTTGCGGTTTCACCGATGAACTCGGCCATGTCGGCAACCGCAAGATAGGCGGCCAGCGCGATACCGCAGGCATACTCCGGTGTTTTTTTACCCGGTTCATCGTACGTACTCTCACTGTTTTCCGGAATACTTTTATTCGCCTCCGATGATTGTTGTATAAGACGTTCTCCAGTAGCCTTGATATACGGGAAATAGGATGTTACCGAATCTTTGTTTCCGGTTGCAAGCATCAGCTCATACGCTTTGAAGATGAACATGCTGTTGAGATCCGACCAGTGCCGTGTATCGGGAACCCACCAGTAATCATCCCGGTTCCACTGGTCCCACGGACAGACAAAACGATCCTGACCGGGACCATTGAAACTCAGGATACCCTTATTGAAATCATGGTGTATCTGTCCCTTGATATCTCCCTGCCAGGCGGTACGCCCCCAGTAAAGCAGTTCCTGCCACTGACTTTTCGGCCAGTTGAACGTATAGAAAAGTGCTGCATGTTCACCCTGGTCAATGGTTCCGATAATGCCGTACGTGCCTTCCCAGAAGGCAACCCGTCCGTCCTTGGGGCACTGAGAATTCTGAATGAGCGGATAAGTATTGTTGAGCAGCCGATCCTTGTACCAGTCAGGAAAGTTCGAAGCGAGCACCCGGTCAACGAACGACACCACCCCATTGCGGACGTAATCAAATTTTTCCATCCCGTAGACGGCAACCTCCCTGGAATCGGAAAAATTATTGTGATACCAGTAGTTCTCTTTGTCCCCGCCTGCCACACCGTATTTCGAATTGGTGTTTTCATATTTACGCCACCAGGAGAGCACGAATTTAAACCGAACGGTATCTCCTGCCGCGATGGTGCATTTTGCAGCAACCGCATTGCCGTTACCATTGGGAAGCGTTCCGTTGAAGGAAGCACTTACCGCACCGACGCTGAAGGCCGGAGAGGTCCCGTCGCAGTCTACCGTCAGATACGCATTTTCCGCACCGCTGAAACTGATCGCCTTGTTGCCACTCTCCGCAGTTCCACTGTTTGCCCCGCCGAGCAGCCCGCCGTTGGCGAACTCCAGTGCCGCAGCAACATCCACTGCTTCACCGTTGCCGTTGATTGCCATTACCTCGAACAGGGCCATAGGTGAGGTGGCGAGCTTGTAATTTTCCGGATCTTCACCCGGGACAAACGGGCCGAAAGCGTTGAGAAGAAACGTTACTCCGCCGGTTTCCCCGAAATCTGCAAAATAAAGCGGGCACCTCGCCTCTTCGTCGTTGGTTTTCGCCTTTGCTGTCGTAGCACCGTTCGCAAAAAAGTAGAAGCCTGCCGAAGAGGGTTTTCTGTTGGCGAATTCATTACCATCAGCTCCCGGGGGAGGCGTTTTACCGCTCACACCGAATTCGCCGGTTCGGGCGTTGAATTTAACGAACCCTGTCCCCATCCCGCCAAGCGGCGTGCCTTTGGAGCTCTGGAATGCCATCGGTCTGGATACCAGAAGCCCCATGAAAACCAATAATGGAATAACCCTTTTATGAAATGCGAGCATATGCTTCTCCCCGGCTTGTAGAAATAGAACCTGCAATTTTCAATAATATAAGGTTTCTGTCCGTCATCATTACCAATAATCTGCCCTGGTCATTTTTTTCGGTCTTGAATCCATTTCTTGTGGGCTTTCAGAGGGAAGAAGTATACTCAGGTAACTGAATGTCGTACTTACATCTGATTTCAGGGAATGCCTGTGGCACTACGCGTTTTTTTACTGCTGCATCTCTGCCTCACTCCCGAATTGACATCCACGGCATTCAGCCAAACCATGGTCAAACCGACCGATCCCTGCATCCGCTACACCGGCAGAGTTGCTACCCGAAATCCCGCATGCACCCGTTTCGACTGGTCTTACATCACCATTGAAACCCTCTTTGAGGGCACCTCCTGTTCGATCGGCCTCAACGCCAAGCATGATATTTACAGCGTTTTCATAGACGGCGAATTCTCGCACCGGTTCGCCACCGATCCGCAGATCCACCGCTATACGCTCGCTACCGGCCTCAGGGATACGCTCCATCATCTGCTGCTCACCAAACGCTATGAAACCAGCAGATACATCACCGAGTGTACCGGCCTCTATCTCGACAGCGGGTGCACGCTCCATCCTCCACCACCACACACGAACTACCGGATTGAATTCATAGGAGCCTCCACGCTCCTCGGCTACGGTAACGAATCAACAAGATCAAAATGTGAATCCGTCCACAACCATTCGAATACCTACTACTCCTATGGCCCGGTAACCGCCCGCCTGATTGGTGCGGAATGTTCCATACTCGCCATTACCCGGCGCGGACTGGTGAGGAATTACCATTCACCCTTCCTCACTTCCTTCAAGCCGTTCGAGTACTATTACCACAAAACGCTCTGGAATGATTCCCTTGGACCGAAGTGGGATTTCTCCGTCTGGATACCGAATGTGGTCGTCATCACCCTCGGTACCAATGATTTCTCAACCCGGCCACATCCACCGGAGGCACTCTTCGCCAACCGGCTGTTCGCCTTTACCCGCGAACTCTACCGGCTCTACCCCGGCGTCCACATAGTACTCCTGAGTCCGCCCGCTGATCCGCTCTGCAGCCGGATGAGTGACTTTGCACAACGGGAACAACAGGAAGGAAACCGGAAGATCTCATTTCTGGCCTACAATCGGTTTCCCGACTGGCACCGCGGCTGTGACTGGCACCCGGATGTGAAAGCGCACCGGAAAATCGCCGAAGAACTTGCCGCGCATATCCGTCCGCTGCTGGAGCATTCACCGTAACCGTTGCGCTTTCGTCAGTACTACCCATCCAGTATTTTCCACCCATGCCCTGTATCGAAAAAAGCAGTTTTAATCCGCCGTTTTTTCTCCGCAACCCGCATCTGCAAACGCTCTTTCCGCAGAAAGCGAGAAAAGTAAAAGGGATAACCTATACCCGCCGCCGAATCGACACCCCCGATGGCGACTTTCTCGACCTTGACTGGTCGGAACAGGATCGGTCCCGTTGCGCGCTGCTTTTTCACGGCCTGGAGGGGCATAGTTACCGGCCGTATATGCTCGGTATGGTCCGCGCGCTCAACCAGGCGGGGTGGGATACGGTTTCCGTCAACCTGCGCGGCTGCAGTGGTGAACCAAACCTGCTTGCAAGGGCATATCATCAGGGATCCAGCGACGATGTCGCCACCGCCGTCGGTCATGTTGCGGAAAAAGCGTATTCTTCTCTGGTACTGATCGGTTTCAGCCTGGGCGCCAATATCGTACTGAAGTATCTGGGAGAACCGCAATGGGATAAACCGCTGTCACTCCGCGGAGCGGTAGCAGTATCAGCCCCCTGCGATGTATCCTCCTGCGCCGCGAACATCGAACGCCCTGAAAACCGAGGCTATCTCCGGTACTTTATTACCATGCTCACCGAAAAAGTAATCGCGAAACACCACCCGTTCCCCGAACAACTCCCGATTGACGCCATACGTGAAATCAGGAATTTCACCGAGTTTGACAACCGGTATACCGCACCCCTCAATGGATTCGCCAACGCTCAGGAGTACTGGGAGCAGACATCATCATTGCCGCTGCTGCCGGCAATCACGGTCCCGACACTGCTGCTGAGTGCCGCCGATGATCCGATACTTACCCCGCAGTGTTTCCCTCGGGAACTCGCACGCTCCCACCGGTTCCTTACCCTCGAGGCGCCTCGGTTCGGTGGTCATGTCGGGTTTCTGGGACAGGGGCGCGGCGGAAACTACTGGCACGAATTGCGGACCCGTGCGTTTCTGGACTCATGCGGAGCGCCGTCGTAACCACCGTTTCCTGACCGTTGTCTTCGAATACCACCGAACCAATTGTTTTCCCGGCAGTTCTGCAACTATTTTGCAAAAGGTCCGCCACCTGATTTTTTTCGGACATAATGATACAATACCAATCTGAACTATCACCAAAGTGCCACCAGAGGAACCAGCATGACGTTAGCAGAGATGATCATCGCCAACCGGGAAAAACTGGGACTCTCCCGGAAGGAATTCGCTGAAACGTGTTCACTTCCGGTTGAACTGATAAGTTACATTGAAGAACCGCAGCGCTTAGAGGAACAACTCATTGAACAGTGCGCCGGTGCACTCGACATGAAAGTTCCCGTCTTTACCGGCGAGGAGCAACCGGAGCCGACCTTCGAGGAAAAGCTCGCCGCCACGATTGCCGCAGCCCGCTTTCCGAAGATACGTCGTTTTTTTCTCGCACCGGAAACCTGCCGGACCCCGGAGCATGCCGTCTCCCTTTTCGGCGAAGAACGGGTCTCTCTTGCGGAGCGGAATCTTATTCTCCATCTCTCGACCAGTGCGCTGTATCAGTTCTGCGACACGGCGAGTTCCCATTTTAAATTTGATGAATATCTCTTCAAACTGCACACCGAGCTCTTTACACGATACGAACAGCAGGTCGCCAAACTCGAGATCCCCGACGAAGAAAAACAGGACACCATCGATACCGCGCGCAATTCGGTATTCGCCTGTGACACCATGGAAAACATCGCCATCAGAGTAGTCGAACCCTTTGCCGACGAACTTGAAGCGAAACTCGACGAGGGACTCTCCGGGCTGGAGGAAGACCTTGCACTCCCCCTCATCTGGGAGTGTGATGAGGAACTGATGCAAATCAGAATACTCGATGCCGACGGTGGGGTGAAAAACGAGATCAAGCTGCTCAAGGTGAAGGAACGGGAGAAAGCGGAAAAAACCTGACGTTCACCCCAGTTTCTCCCCGGCCGGAGTATTTTCAGGCGTTCACTACCAATCCATTACCACACACTCCGCTTACTGATCCATAATTTATTTTTCTGATTTTGCGGGAATTTAATGGCCGTAAAAGAACCGAAACGATATTTCCTCGCTGTTGACGGCCTGCGACTTCTCGCCTCCATCAACATTGTACTCTTCCATCTGCAGGGCATTGGAGGGCTGTATGATATGCATCAAAAGCCGCTCTGGCTCTTCCGGATACTCAAAGGCCCCGCCTTTCATGCCAGTATATTTTTCATGCTCGGTGGATTCATTTTCACCATAAAATTCGCCGAAAAAGCGGCAACGTTCGATAACTGGTCGTTCCTTAAAAAACGTTTCTCGGAACTCTACCCGCTCCATCTGATTACCACCCTGACGATTGCGCTGTTGAAGGTCATTCACCAGCTCCCCACCGGTGATCTCAACATTCCGAAACTCATATACAGCCTCGGCATACATCTTACTTTTCTCTGGGCATTTCTTCCCTTCAACACCTACGCCCTCAACCGACCCTCGTGGGCTCTCAGTGCGATGTTTCTCTGCTATCTACTGTTTGGTCCCACGCTCAAGCTGATCATGAAGCTGCAGCGCAGGAGGACCTGCATACTCACGGTGCTCGCCTGTTTCCTGCCGATACTCCTCTGGGGGCTGTTCTTCGGTGCATTGGGAACTCCGGGAGACCTCTACCCGTTTTTTCATATCTTCGCACCGATCCGTTTTTTTGAATTTGTTGCCGGCATGGTACTCGCCCGGTTTTTCCAGCTTTCATCCAGACGCAGCACCGTATCACGTTTCAGCGGAATCAGAAACGACCTCCTGCTGCTTATTACCTTCGGGCTTATTTTCGCCAATCTCCACCTGCAGAAAAGCGACAACGGTTTGACGGTATTCCTTTCGTATCACGTGCTGATGCTACCGCTTTACTTTATTTTTCTCTACGGACTTGCGACGGAAACAGGACTTATAGCACGGCTGCTCTCATTTCCGGTGGTCAGAAAAACCGGACGCAGCTCCTTTTATCCGTATCTGATTCATATCCCGCTCATTTCGATCATCTGCTATAGTTGCGAACACGGGTTCTCCTATTACCGCTTTCTTCATCACCCGGTCAATATCCTGACCTTTATTATTGTGCTGTACACCGGGGCTTATTTTTACGTCAATCATTTCCGGAAAAGGAAACCCAGCGGTCCTCAGACTACCTCAAATCCGTAAACAATCCATTATAAATAATGTTTCAAAAATGCACAATCAGGTAATGGTTTTCTCCATTGCCCCCCACTCAGCCGAAATCCATTTTAGTTTAGTAGCGTATACCATCACATCATCACCGGTACCAAACCATGGCCCCACACCACTCCTATACCCTCCGCTGCAAAATCTCCGGAGAAGCAGGCGACGGTATCATGACCGCCGGGGAGCTGTTGATGAGAACCGCAGCCCGGCAGGGGGTCGAAACATCGGTCGCCAAGAGTTTCCCGTCAAACATCCGCGGTGGCTATGCACAATCACTGATCACCATTTCCGAAGTACCGATCATTTCCCCACTGGGCGACTGCGCCATACTGTTCACACTGAGCACCGACGCATTTCTCCTCGACACGGCCGACCTGCAGCCCGATACGCTGGTGCTTGCAGAGACAACCCTGCTCACTGATCCTGAATGTTCAAAGCGTGAGCAGCAACTGCTCGAAAACGGCATCACGGTTTACTGTGTTCCGGTAAAACAACTGGCACGGGAAACCGCCGGCAGTTGCACGCTCAGATCGACCGTCGCGACCGGCATTGTTGCCATGCTGACAGGAATCAGCAAGGAACTGCTCGGCACTTCTCTCACCGAACGATTCAGTAGTAAAAGCCCTGATATAATCGAACTCAACCGGATGGCCTTAGAGTCAGGACTGCTCTGGGCTCATCAGCACCTTTCAGACTGCAGTCAGTTTCGGCTCCCAGCAGTTCCCCCGCAAACACAACCGGACAATCGCCTCATACTTGACGGCAACCTTGCAGTGGCACTCGGTGCGCTGCAGGCGGGATGTACCTTTTACGCCTCGTACCCGATCACTCCGGCAACCCCGATCGGCGAGGTCCTCGCCCGGGAGCTTCCGGACCGGGGGGGCTTCGCCTATCAGGCGGAGGATGAGATTGCCGCCCTCGGAACAGTGATTGGAGCCTCCTTTTGCGGCGCCAAAGCGATGACCGCCACTTCCGGACCGGGACTCTCACTTATGCAGGAATTCATCGGCTACGCCTCGATGGTGGAACTGCCGGTCGTTATTGTGGATGTGCAGCGTGCAGGCCCCTCCACCGGTATGCCGACCAAGCACTCTCAGGACGATCTTCACGCTGCCATTTTCGGTGGGCACGGCGAAGGCCAGCGTATCGTCATTGCACCCCGGAGTGTCGAAGAGTGCTTCGGTACAACGGTTACCGCATTCAACTGTGCGGAGCGCTATCAGTGTCCGGTCATTCTGCTCAGTGACTCCACCCTCGGGATGACGGGAACAACGGTCGCCCGGGCGGCGCTTGAAAACCATCCGGTTGTCAACCGGTCGCAGCTTCCGGACGACACTGCAGTCACCGACTACCGACGTTACCGGCAGGATCATTCCGGAGAAATGCTTATGGCAACTCCCGGAATTTCACCCGTTTCCTACCGTGCAACCGGTGTGGAACACGGTGAAGATTCAACGCCGGTTACCACTCCCGCAGGGCGTACTGCCCGGATGCAGCAGCGGCATGACAAAACGGCATCCATTGAACAGGATTTTCCTGAACCGGTTTTTCTTGACGACGAACAGTCAGACGACGAAGCGATCGACATCGCGGTGTGTTCCTGGGGACTGACCGCTTCGGTCTGCCGCGAAGCAGTAGCATCGTTGCGACGGCAGGGAATCCGGGTCGGTGCGATCTACCCGCTACTGCTCTTCCCCGTCTGTACCGCTGCGATCAACCGGTGGGCAAAGCGGTGCGCCACACAGGTGGTGATCGAAGCCAACCACACGGGGCAGTACGGACTGCTGCTCAGGATGTTTACCGATGCACGACCGTTTTCGGTGACTCAGGCGAGCGGGGAACCTTTTCTGCCCGGAGTAATCGAACGTCGGTTGAAGGAATTTCTTCCTGCAAAGGAGCACTCCTGATGACCTGGAAACCGCAGGACTACCGCAGCTCCATAAAACCGACCTGGTGCAAAGGCTGTTCGTATTACGGAGTACTCTCCGCACTTACCGAGGTGTTTGCCGCACGGCAGATCGCCCCCCACCGGCTGAATGTCGTCTCCGGGATCGGCTGTTCGTCACGTATGCCCCTCCTGCTGAATACATTCGGTCTGCATACGCTTCACGGAAGAGCACTGCCGGTAGCAATCGGTTCACGGATCGCCAATCCGGACATTCCGGCGGTAGTGGTTGCCGGGGATGGTGATTTCTTTTCAATAGGCATCGGTCACTTTGTCCATACGGCCCGGAAGAACTTCAACATGACCGTGCTCTGCCTTGACAACCGTATGTATGCGATGACTAAAAACCAGGCATCCCCCACTTCTTCGGTCGGCTACCGGGGATCACTCACCCCCTACGGCAAGCTCAGTGTTCCCCTCAACGTGCTGGAATTCGCGATCGCCTGCGATGCCACGTTCGTTGCCCGCACCTTTGCCGGGTCGCAGAAACACCTGCAGAAGACGATCAGCAGTGCCTTCGACCACAACGGTTTCTCATTTGTTGAGATCATCGCCCCGTGCCGCACCTTCGACCGCGATGTTTCACTGGCATCGCTCCTGCCGCGGATTGTTGATATCAACAGGAATCACGGGCACGACCCCGCCGACAAGGAACGAGCGCTTGCGGCGACTGTTGCCACCTACGAAGATACCTCGTCCGGTGGTGATGCCGCGATTCCGGTGGGGATCTTCTGGAGATCCGATACCGCCACCTTCGAGGAGCACATAGCGACCGTGCAGAAACAGCGGCACCCCCAGACACCGATCGGGTCCGTTTTTGAAAAATATTCGCTTTAATTACGCCTGATAATTTTTTCGATATATATATTACAGAGAGCCGTACGAGGTGAAACGACTCAGACTCCAGATACCTAATCACCCCCTTACAACCGGAGGCTTCCATGAAGTTATACCAGAAAATTTCGGCAGGCTGTTGTACAGTGTTGCTGCTTGCCGGACTTATCGTCAGCTGCGGTCCCAAAGGCCCGACCATCGAAGAACGCATCAAGACACTCGAAGACAAGGGTACTCCCGATAGTGTTCTGGCAGATATCAAAGTGTATCTGTATCAGGTAAACTCAGCTAAAAAATCATCGCAGATGGGGAAGGCTCGCACGTATGGAGACTCCCTGAAAAAAGGTATCGTTGCCGCCGAAGCATGGTACGAACAGGCAATGCAGAGCAACAAGCCGATCATTGATCAGTTGCATAAATCATTCGTGGAACGTAAAGCGGGTCTGAGCGGCCTTCCGCTCAAAGACGCCGACAGCCTGCTGGCCATCGCCGACTCGCTCATCGCGAAGAACTGGCTGGTACAAGCCCGTACGAAACTCGAGGAGTTCGACACCATTATGGGCATCCTCGTTGCCAACGAAGAAAAAGCCAAGGAAATTCGCCCGAAAATAATCGGCACCTGGCGTGATGTCCATTTTCTTCAGGCGCCCGAGGAATCCGGTATGCGCTTCCATGCGAAAGAGACACGCGTATTCAAATTCGGCGCCGACGGATCTTTCGAAAGCACCGAAGAACGGCACGGACAGACAACCCCCTTCCTCAAGGAAGACTGGAAATTCATCTCGTGGGGAACCTTTGATCTGATGGGCGACACCATCTACCAGTTCATTACCCGGGAAAAATGCACCCAGCAGGTCTACACCCAGAAAAACGTCAAGCTCAACAAATGGGAACGCAAGGAAAATCCGACGTACGACTCGACCATCACCAACGGCAGCAAGGACCGGTTTATTGTTTACAGCGATCTGAAGATCGAGTTTAAAAAAAGGAGATAGGCTCCTGGAAACGGTTGTCTGACTCACAGGAACATACTGAACAGTGTGTTCCTGTTTTTATTGGAAAAAGTTTTCACCTTGATGACGTTAAGCATTCAATTCAAAGACAATTAAAAAGAATGGTTTAGTTGCATGATCCATAGAAAACCACTGGCGAAATGGATAGTGTATCTGTTTTTTATAATCGGTCTATTATCTGCCGCCGCATTCAGAATGCTCATTGTTTTTCAGTACCTCTCTCCCGCGTTATTCCGACCGGTATGGTATGTGGCAGTGGTGGGGTATATTCTCTTTTTTCTTTACCGTTACAGCATTGCGGAAAAACGACGGCACGCCGTTTCAGAAAGCGGTTTGGTAGCAAAACTACAGACGGGACAGAATCTGACTGACGAAGACCAGGAAACCCTGTTATACGTATTGCAGAGTTTGATGGTTTCCCGGGAAAACTGGAACTATTTCGCGATATTTGTATTATCGATTATCGCTATTATTGCCGACATCGTTTTGAGTTTGACAACATCGTGACACCGGTATACGCCAGTTGTTCTATTTCTCACGTCAACTATTATTACGGTAAATGTTACTCCGGACCCGGACGGTGTTCTGTGGCGGAACATATCTGATCGCCGGTGCAATACCTTCGTATAACATTAAAAAGCGGAAACCTTTTCAGGCATTCCGCTTTTTCTGTAACGTTTTGAATTGCTCTACCGAGCAAATGTCAACTCACGTTTTCAAACTCTCCTGCAGTTTGAAATGATCCTCCAGCACGATACACGCCATCGCCTCGATCACCGGGACAATCCGGGGGCAGATGCACGGGTCGTGCCGACCTTCGGTCCGGATCTCTATTTCATTGCCGCTCAGGTCAACGGTACGCTGCGGGCTTGAAATCGAGGAGGTCGGTTTTACTGCAGCCCGGAAGATAATCTGCTCACCGTTGCTGATACCGCCAACGATTCCCCCGGCATTATTCGAGACGAAACCGTTTTTATCCATCGGATCATTATGTTCCAGACCGGTCATCGCGGCACAGCCGAATCCGGAGCCGACCTCGAACCCCTTCACCGCGCCGAGACTCATGATTCCGTGCGCCAATTCCGCCTCGAGCTTGTTGAACACCGGCTCTCCCAGTCCCGGGGGAACCCCGTCGATGCGGCATTCAACGATACCACCGATGCTGTTTCCCTCGTCCCGAAGCTGCTCGATCCGTTTAACCATCGTCTCTGATGCCTTCAGATCGCAGGCACGGACCGGATTCTGTTCGATCACCGACAGATCACGTTCATTGCAGGTAATTGCACCGATCTGAATAACATATGCAGTAACGGTTACACCACGCGCCGCGAGAATTTTACGGGCGATCGCCCCTGCCGCCACCCGTGCGGCAGTTTCCCGCCCCGACGCACGTCCGCTGCCGCGGTGATCACGGATGCCGTATTTCTGAAGATAGGTGAAATCCGCATGCCCCGGACGAAACATCCCCTTGATATCGCTGTATGCCTGCGGACGGGCATCCTGATTATAAAGGATAAGCAGCATCGGCGTTCCGGTTGCTTTACCCTCAAAGAGACCGGAGAGGATATGCACCCGATCAGGTTCCGACCGCGGGGTGGTGATCGAGGACTGCCCAGGCTTTCTTCTGTCAAGATGTATCTGAATATCCTCTTCGGAAAGTTCAAGTCCGGGAGGCACCCCGTCAACAACAACACCAACCGCGCCGCCGTGCGACTCGCCGAATGTGGCAATCCGGTACAGATGACCAAAACTATTTCCCGCCATCGATATACCCCTTCAGTAAAGTGACCAGTGTCTGAATACTCTCCTCTTTCGTTTCGTTCGTCCGATCAACAACAATATCCGCCAGCGCACGATACCGTGACGTGCGTGAATGGTAAATGGAGAGAAAACTTCCGTACGGGTCGTCTGCCGACATGAACGGCGGCAACCCTTTCCTGATAATCCGCTCGTAAAGAACAGCCGGGGCATTATGAAGAAATACCTTTACCGTTCCTTCGGGAACGAGCTCCAGCGCTGCGGTGTTGTCGATAATCCCGCCGCCGGTTGCGAGAATCCACGGTGCGGGCCGGTTTTCGAGAAAGGTTCCCAGACAGGACCGCTCAATTGTGAAAAACCGGTCGCGTTCCTCAACACGGAAAAAATCTCTGATCGAAACCCCGGCTTCCTCCCGCGTTCGCATCTCAATGCAGTCATCGAGGTCGGAAAAAGACCACCCGAGCACCTCTGAGAGCATTTTACCGATACTGGTTTTTCCGGAGTGTTTGATACCGAACAAAAGTACTCTCGCCGGTGCTATCGCGACACTGTTGTTATGTTCCATAGCTTTTTAAAATGATGTTTTTCAGGAAATTTAGCAACCTAAAAAGGCTTGCGTTCCCCGGACGGAAGGCTGGAAAGCATATCCGGACTATAAATCAGAATAAATTTCAAGGTGGGAAGCAGCAACAGCCCCCTGTCTGCATACGGTTATTTCTGAGCGGCGAATTCGTATGCCTGTGTCACCGACATTTCGAGCATGCTGAAAGCTTCCGGGGCGAGGTATTTCTGCAGAGGCGAGCGGTTGACCTGAAAACGGCGATATGCCCGAGCGATATCATTTTTCTCCAGCATCGTATAAATACCAATAATTTCCTCCTGCGCCCGTTCAAGATTTGACTTCAACCCCGGATTAACCGCTGCCTTTGCCGGTTGCGGCTTTGCCTGTTTCTGTTCAACCGGTTTGATATAGGTAACTTCGCTCTTGGCTGAAGCAACCGGCTGGGAGAAATGGCGAATGGTTGAACCGAGCATGGAAAACTCATCCGGTTTCATAGTCTCTTTAAGGAATTTTTTCTCCCGGTCAAGAATCTTCCTTGCCGCTTTGAGATTGTTCTTTTCAATGCAGCCGTATATCACCAGGGAGATTGAATCGGCCCGCAGCACCTTTGCCTGGAGAACCGCCAGACGAGCCTGTTCAATACTGTCTCTGCGTGCCTGTTCCTGTCGTTCCCGCCACATCCGGGCATCCTCAATTGCCTGCAGGCTGTCCATCTTTTTCCGGGCCTTTTTCTTGGCCGCAAGCATAATGTCGTCCATAACCGGGTTCTCATCCGGCGCATCACCATCATCGAGTCCTTCAAGCTCCGCGCGCATCGCGTTGTCTTCAGGCGACGAGACGGAAATAATCATCCGGTCGACCGAAGCAGCCTTCTCACGACTGACTCCGAGAGGACGCAATACGGTCTGCAGGTATTTGTCGGCAGCATCTACACCTCTGTTCCGTAAAATGGCCACATTCACATCGACCAGCGAATCCTCCATTGCACCTAGGCGGTTCTTCACCCGCTTGATGGATGATGACATGGTAAGCGACTCACGCTGCGGCAGATATTCCTTTATAGTGGTGTATCGGTTCGTGGCGCTGTCGAGCGTCCGGCGGGCTTTGGTGATATTCTTTTTACTAAGCAGGGTTCCGGCACCCCGAACCTGAGCGGCAATCCGCGGACTTTCATCCTGCGCATTGATCAGTCCTTCAACCCGATCCTCAAAACGCTTGTAGGTAGATTCCGATATATCGAGGTAGAGCTGATTGCGGAGACAATAACCGACCTCCTTACGCGCCTTCTCCACATCACCGGCCACCAGCGCTTTCTCAAGAAAATAGGCCGCTTCGCGGGATATCGCACGTTTACGCTGGTTGTACGAATCGGCCAATTCGTTCGCTTTTCGCTGGTCGACCTGCCCCATACTTTTATGAATGCGGTAGAGCGTGGCGAAATCGGGCCGCCATTTACCGACCTCGGTATTGTACTTGGCAACCAGTTCATTGATCGTCAGCTGCCGCTTCTGCATCTGCTGCAGCAGCAGATCACTCTCTTCCAGGTATATCTGAGCCTCCAGTTCCCCAGCCTTCCAGAGGATGTACTTCTCGTTCGGGTCTCCCATTGCCTGTTCTTTAAGACGACGGACGATTTTTTTCGCTTCGACGATCGAACGCTGATGCCGGAATCCCACTCCCGCCATATCCGCTGATTCATTAAGCAGAATAAACCCGCGCTGAATGGAGGTATCGATAAGTTCCTGGCTTATATATTTTTCTCCCCCGTTTTTTTTCCGGGGAGTAGCCTGAGAATCAGAATAAACAACCGGCAGACAAAAAAGAGCAGCAAGCAGGCAGAGTATAACGAACCGCTGTGGTGTAGTCACTATAATTCCTTGGATTTTAACAAAAAGACATACGTATGGTATGGGTTGAATCCGTATATTTAATATAAGTATTATCTTTTAGTAGCAATTCATGCAAGTGCTGTTTTAAATTTATAAGGTGTGCCTCATCGCTACAGCTTGAACTCACGAACATTTCACCGGTTATCGATTCCACACACCTGCCGTAGTTACTGCCGGGACACTCCGGAGCAGCAGGGAATCATCTGAAAGGCACCTGTTTATCTCTCAGCCTTGTTCACACCGGGATAGTATATGGCCATCGAAGATACCGGACCGCTGTCAGAAGTCAGAAATGTCGCTCCTCTCGAAGCGATTCAGGCAACACGTCCTTCTCTCGATCGTAACCCGCAGCAGAAGGAACAGCAGCAGCGGCGCCCTCCGAAAAAAGTACGAGACTATTTCCACCCGCTCAGCAAAGCGGTCGATGCCGCCAATGAACGTCTTCTGGAGCGCAACCTCCCGTATCGGTTTAAAGTATTCAAACGATGGGGAGAGGTGTACATCGAACTCTATCTCCTCGATGACCAGGGGAAAATAAAAGAAAAACAACGTAAAAACATCAGCCACGATGATTTCAACCGCATTATTGAAGATGTCTCTCAGGTGGAAGGACTGTTCTTCGACCACCTGGCGTAACCAGCCCGCGCCCCCACACCACCAGCCGCAAAACTCTCCGAAAAACACCGGCAGATATTCCTTACCGCCCGCCTGAGTATAGCACCGACGCTGTCATTCATTTATTTTCAAACTACGCGATAGTACCCGCTCATTTTCCCCCGGACGGCTGCCCATGCAACCAATTCTTACCGTACAACAGATGCGCGATGTCGACCACAGCGCTATCGGCAATGATCCGACCACCGGATACCGGTACATGCAGAAGGCCGGGATGGGACTCTATCACGCGGCACGAAAGATGGTTCCCGACAAAGCATCGGGTGAGATCGCCATTATCTGTGGTAAAGGCAACAACGGCGGCGACGGCTATGTTGCAGGCAGGTTGCTTGCCGAAGAGGGATACCGGGTTGCCTGCTATTCGCTTGTTCCTCCCGAGAATCTGGCAGGTGAATGTCTCCTTGCATACCGCGATTACAGTGCGGCGAAATTGCCGGTGATAACCATTGATGACCTTGCTGACTTTCCCCACCCCTCCCGGTTCAGTCTTATCATCGACGCGCTCCTCGGAACAGGGCTCAAGGGGAACCCGCACGGTCTCCATGCGCTGATGATTGATTTGATCAACAGTTGCCCGGTGCCTGTTCTTGCCGTCGATACGCCGTCGGGCCTTGACAACGATACCGGCCTTCCCGGCTTTCCCTGCATCAGAGCGACCACCACCATGGCAATGGGTTTTTCGAAACCGGGACTCCATTTCTTTCCGGGAAAATCGTTCACCGGCGCCCTGATCGTTGAAGATCTGAGTTACCCCGATGAAATCGTGGTACGTGCACGCCCGATCATGATGCTCCCCAGCCACAACGATTTCCGGAAACTCCTGCCGCGACGCCACCCCGACGGATCGAAATTCGATCACGGGCTTGCACTGCTTGTCGGGGGATCTCCCGGCATGACGGGTTCGGTAGCACTCATGGCCGAAGCAGCACAGCATTGCGGATGCGGAATGGTTCACTGCCTCGTTCCCGATTCCATCAGTGACACGCTGGCGATCAAACTGACCGAGCCGGTGCTCCATACCCTGCCCGCAACTCCTGACGGTACACTTGACGCTTCGGCCGTGGGGCCGCTACTCCATCTCGCCGGGCGCATGCAGACTCTCTGCATCGGCCCCGGACTCTCACACGGTAAAGCAACCGTCGATTTTGTCCGTCAGGTCATTCGAACCTGCCCACTCACGACAGTGCTCGATGCCGACGGCATCAATGCATTCAAGGGAATAGCGGAGGAACTTGCCGACCACGCCGCAGGCGAACTGTGCATCACTCCGCATAAAGGCGAATGGGAACGGCTCTTCGGCCCCCTGCCGCCTGATCCCTGTGACCGGGCGGAACGGCTCGCTACCACCGCACAACGTCTTCGGACAACCATTCTGCTCAAAGGAAATCCAGCCCTCGTTGCCACTCCCGACGGCACCGTATCGCTCCTTCCCTATGGCAACAGCGCCCTCGCCAAAGCCGGAAGCGGCGATGTGCTGAGCGGGTGTATCACATCATTTATCGCCCAGGGTATGAGCGTTACCGATGCGGCTCTACTGGGTGCATACATCCACGGAAAAGCCGGTGAACTGGCATCGCGGGAGTTTACAGAATACGGGGTCACGGCACGATCGGTAATCGATTATATTGCGCCGGCTATGCGTTCTTTGCTATAATCATTACGCCCCCCTTAGCAACCGGAGAAACTCTATCGTGAATTCTTTTGACTGGCGGACCTTCAGCACCGGAATCCTTACTTTCATTCAAGGTAATATTGTCGCACTTGCGGGCCTCCTGCTTGTCATTGTTATTCTTGAACGGGTAGCCACACTGCTTGCCGACCGATACGTCAGCGATGACCTGCGCCGGCATTCACTGAAAAAATGGCTGCGCTACACCGCACTGTTTTTCGGGTTTCTCTCCATTCTCTTTCTCTATGGGACGTACGCGCATAAGGATACCTTTTTCGTGGTCGGTCTCTTTCTCGCCGGTATCGCCATCTCCCTGCGCGACGTGTTCTCAAACTTTGTGGGTTGGCTCATCATCAACTCCCAGAAGGGCTTCAGCCACGGCGACCGCATTACCATCGGGAAGATCGTCTCCGGAGATGTGATCGACATCGGCGTGCTCAGAACCACCCTCGTAGAGATCGGCGAGTGGGTACATGCCGATCAGTCAACCGGGCGGCTGGTCACCATCCCCAACAGTCTCATCCTGACCAACACGGTACACAATTACACCGAAGGTCACGACCTTATCTGGAATGAGCTGGTGATCATGGTCACCTTCGAGTCGGACTGGGAAAAAGCCGAAAAAATCATTCTGGATCTTGCCGAAAAGGATTTCGAGGAGAAAAAGGATTCAATTCTGGAACGGCTGCGCAAAGTGCGCCGTCGTTATCTGCTGCGGTACAATTTCGTAACTCCCAAGGTATACGTCACGGTTGCCGAGTCCGGCGTCCAACTCTCCCTTCGCTACATGGTTTCGGCACGACGCCGCAGGACCATGGACGACCTTTTCTCACGGGAAATACTCCGGCAGTTTGCACTCGAACCTTCCATTTCACTTGCCTACCTGACCATGCGGATTTACCGGAACAGTGAAGCCCGGGAAACACCGCCGGTGTGACCTCTCCTCAGCCCGGGATTGAATACCGTAATTGGTAGGGACGTTCAATTGAACGTCCCTATAGAAAAGTAGTGATCATTTTCTGTAGTAGTTATTCCGCTCTGCGACCAGGGTAGACTTTTGTTTTTTTTGCAAATAGCATAAGCAATGATAAAAACGCTTCAGAATCAGCCAAGATAGGGTAATGAACAGGCGATGCCGATGAGCGTCGCATCCGGAACATAGCGGATGACCGGGCCTGAGATACAGGGTGCGAGCAGTTCCCAGTCACCACCGGTTGCAATGACTACCGGGCGGGAACCGTCGGCATAACGCGCGGTATAGAGGTCGATACATTTTTCTACTGCGGCAGCAGCTCCCCGTACCACCCCTCCGGTCATACACTTCCGTGTTGCAGTTGCAGGCAGTGCGGGGATTGCGGTTCCCTGCACGACTTCGGCAAGGGGCAGCGCATCGGTCCCATTGTGGAGACTCTCCAGCTGCAACCGGACTCCCGGCAGAATCGCCCCCCCCTGAAACACGCCATCGGCAATCAGGTCAATCACCAGTGCGGTACCGGCACTGATGATGATTACCGGCTGATCGGAAACGGCTGTCATTGCAAAGAGGGCATTGGCGATACGGTCGATACCGAGTGAGAGCGGATCTGAATAGCGGATGACCATCGGCAGCGATGCCGAAGGAGTAAGCCTCACCGCCCGAAAACCGTTGCCGCTCAGAATACGCGCGGCTTCCTCTGCAGCATAATCAACCACCCCCGCAATTACCACCGGGATATCGCCCCCGTTCCCTTCGGTAAGGGCCGAGATTGCCGGTAAAAGCTCCCGACTCAATTCCCCGGTCGGGAAAGAAGTCACCGCAGAGCAGCATCCGGCGGGATCTATCAACCCCGCCTTGACCCGTGTATTTCCTATGTCAACAGCCAGGACCGGTTGCTCCACCGAACGGACCGTTACCGGCCCCATACCGAGGAATCCTTCGTGTCTAGGAATACCGGTGAGCCGCTGTTGACGAGTACCGGAATACCGTTGTTGATCAGTTCAAGCTGTCCGTCGGCTGCCACCGAAGAGAAAATGCCGGTCATGCCGTTGATACCGATGTAGGCACCTTTACGATAGAGCCTGCTTGAATAGAGTGCATGCACCTTTTCCTGATCGGTACTGATAAGCATTTTGAACTGTTTGAGAATGATGCGCAGAAGCGCGCTGAGTGAGCACGGTTTACCCGTCTCGATGGCTATTGACGTGGCAATAGATCTGAGCTGTTCGGGAAATTCATCGGTCTGAATGTTGACGTTCACTCCGAACCCGAGTATCAGCAGATCCGTAAACCGGGGGTGTGTTTCTAGGAGAATACCGCAGATTTTTCTGTCGCCCCAGTAAATATCATTCGGCCATTTTATCGCGATGGGATACTCTCTACCGCACTGTTCGAGGGCGGTCGCGATGGCAAGCGAGAGAGCACGGTTGAATATGAAGTGTTTGTCCGTCTCCGGGAGATTCATCACCAGGCTTACCCAGAGCCCTCCCGGACTGTCCGAAAAAAAGGGGCCGCCGCGTCTTCCCTTGCCGGCAGTCTGCCGATCCGCCTGAATACAGAAAAAACCCTCGCGGGGACGGTTCGTCATTTTCCGGGCCGTTTCACTGGTCGATTCCAGCGACGGATAGGTATAAAACCGCTCGATGAACGTGAGTCCGGAAAGTGCGTGAGGAATCATAGGTGACCGACTATCGGATAATCAGATGTATGTCAAGAGCCGGAGCACTGTGGGTCAATGCTCCTGACGAAATATAATCAACGCCCGCAGCGGCAATACCACCGATGGTATCCAGGGTGACATTACCACTCGCTTCCAGTTCAACTTCAGGTTGTTCCGCAGTACGCAACTCGACACAGCGGCGCATCGCGGCAACCGTCATGTTGTCAAGCATGATACGATCGGGACGGCATTTGAGCGCTGCTTCAAACTCCTCCTCCGACTGCACCTCAATCTCGATCTTCAATGCGGAGTTGCCGGTGGCGGTCCGGTAGGCGATCGCCCGTTCAAGCGCCGGCGCCACTCCGCCGGATCGCTTTACATGCGTATCCTTGATGAGCATCATATCGAACAGACCGAACCGGTGATTGCAGCCCCCCCCGTGCATTACCGCCGCTTTTTCAAAATGCCGGAGCAGCGGAGTTGTTTTTCTGGTATCAAGCAGGCGGCAGGAGGTGCCGCTCAGGGCAGCTTTAAAACGGGAGGTGACGGTCGCAATCCCACTGAGCCGCTGCAGAAAATTAAGCACGGTCCGTTCACCCGCCAGAATACCACGGATGGGACCAGTCACGGTTGCTATTACGGTTCCCTGAAGAACGGCACTGCCGTCGGAAAGAAGGAGTTCAACACGCAGGCGGGGGTCGAGGCGGTGAAAAACCGGCTCGAGCAGATACACTCCTGAGAGCACTCCCTGCGACTTGCTTCTTATTTCCGCTGTTGCGCTATCATCATCTGAAAAAAGCGCAGCTGACGTTATATCACCACCGCTCCCAAGGTCTTCTTTCAGGGTCTGTTCAAGAATTGTAGCGATTACTTCTTCTGGAATCGGGTTATCCGCCATGGCCACTCTCTTTTTCGGTAGATAATCTGAAGTGAAATGAATGTAAAAAGATTCTGTGCTATGTTTGCTAAAGATCTTTTTTTGCTCCGACATGAAACTCAAAACCGAACTCATTGCCGGTGGTGAATGCGTCGGGTGCCGAGCCGGAATCAATATAAAAAAATCTTCCTCCGATCTCAAAACAAATACCGAAAAAAAGCGGAACAAAGGTACAATTAACGCTGCCGTTAAACGTCCATCCGAGAAACGGCATACCTTCAAGAGGAAGGAGACGCCCGTGCGACTGTTGCAGAACCAGTTCCGCAAGCTGTACTGGTTTTACCAGAGAGTCATTTACGGCAAGCCGTAAGCGGTAAGAAAAATCACCGGGAATATCGCGGGTAAACACCGAATCACGGGTATATTCCTCCACGGTCTTTTTTCCCGTAAAATCCTGCTTGTAATACAGATCAACGTCCATACCGCGAAGTGGATTCATTTTGTAGAAAAGTGATACCCCGAAGGTATTCCGATCACGTGATAGCCGATTATTGGGGGTGATGACCGAATCGATAAAGCGACTCCGCTGATCTTTTTTCACCCGATAGCGATTTTCCATATAGGTTCCGTCAAACTGCCCCGACAGCAGCTTGCCTGATTCAACAATGACGCCACCACCGAAACTGGTTTTTTTCAGATCAAAATGAAGTGATGGCATTCTCGCTACAAACCCGTCCTGACCGCCAAAGAGCTTCTGGGCGAATTCCACCGCCAGTGTGAAACGGAAATCATACCGGTCGATAACATCAGCTGAAAGATCCGCCATATAGCAGTGTACGGCGTTACCGTTTGCAACCGACGGGTAGAGCGAATCCGATTGTGTTGTCGTGTAACGCCGGTCCGTCTTCGGTACCATTTCCGCATACTGATTGAAATCTGCGGCATACCCGAGACCCACATGATAAATCGATGGTTCATACAGTGTATACATACCGGTAACGAGAGGTGCCGTCAACGAGGCGGTGAATGCCTTGATGGTGAGATGATCAAGTATCCGGACATGCCCCAGAAACCCGAGTGGAATAAAGGCATTGTTACTGCTGCTGTTGGAAAAGTGATCAACCACCAGCCCGTCACCAAAGGTCAGGTTACGCAGCCCCCCGAGATAGAGCGACCACGAGTCGGCCGTGGTGCCGAGAGCAAGATGATCGATTTTATCCATAATCCCGCCAAGAGAGGTAAACCCCGGGGAAAATCCCTCCGCCGTTCCCACCAGCGAGAACCGTATTCCCCCGTCGAATTTTCCCTTACGGAAAGTAATCGACGGACGGATAAGCGGACTCGCGATTCCACCCGCAATCCCGGTTCCTCCCTGCAGCGAAACAGTCATCAGTTTGTCGGTGACACTCACCCGCGGTACAATCGCGTTGTAAAACAATCTGTTGCGCTCTCTATCGTCAAGTATACTTCCGTAAATCCTGTTGAGACTGAAAAGGGATCGGTACATTCCCTCGTCAACATACTCGCGGGATTTAGTTGCAAAGGCATTGTAACCGCTGCTTTGAGAACCCCGTTCATCGGTCGGTTTGATTCCCGAGGCATCCAGCTCGGCAACGATATACTCCTCACCGAAATAGTGCTGCAGAACGGCAACGTGACGGTAGGTAATGTAGAGCGGAGCCGTTGGTTCCTTGTTCGGCTGAATCATGGTGGTGAGTCCCGAACGCAGTTCGATACCTTTCTGCTGCGCGATATTGCGTACGTAAATAGAGCCGCCGAGCACCTGGAATCCGGTCTCTCCGGTTTTCCCCTCCGCAACAGTGGTCACCGAACCGCTGTCCATGGTACCGACCGCATGCGCAGTGTAGATATTTACCTTGCAATTGCTGATCGCCTTCGAAAAAACACCCCCGTTGAAAAGCGTCAGGTTGATATCGGTAATGGTCCGGTCCCCTTCGGTTTTTTCTGAGATATTGAGCAACGCCTTTGAATTGGATCCGAGGATTACCACATTGTTCGCTCCGAAGAGCATGGTGATCTTGGTCTGGAAATAGGTTTCCAGCAGATCGTTGTCGAATAGTTTGTCACCAATGCCGACCTTTTCCCAGGAACGCTGCTGGGAGCGCTGTACCCGGGCGGTTCCGTCGGCGGAAACCACCTGAAAGGATACGGCACCCTGTCCGGCAGCAATTGCAGATACGACAAGAAGCAGGAGAACAACTCTATAAAGTATCGCCATTGGCTTCCACACACACAGTTCCTTTACTTACCGTCCCGTTAATGATCGCATCACTGTTTCGATTAGCCATCCCGGAGTTGATACCGGGGTTATTTGCAACTGTTCCGATACCGATTCCAACCACTGCTCTAAAAATAAACTTCGATTATTATAAGACCTATGAAAACAGCAGCAGCGGTGACTCCGTTACGACTGCGGTAGTGTATTCAGCCATTTCCCGGTACTACCTTGCCGAATTACTAACCAGTATAGAATAATACCTTGTTTAAAAAACAGAGTAAAGGGAAGAAAACTAATTGGTTAGAGGGACCACAACAACGAAGTTCAGCATACTGTCAGCCGAGCTGTCAAAAGCAGTAGAGACGACGCCGGAACAGCAATACGAAAATATTACCGTAATCCCGGCCGCATCAGAACACCCCCCTGAAACCGAAAGGGGACGTTGCAAACGTCCCCCTTGAAATCCGTCACTACCGCGCACCCGACCGGTCATTGACCTTTTTCCACAGCGGCCTGAGCCTTCTGCGCTTTAGCCAGCCCCGCTTTGGAAAATGCGATTGCACTGAGGTATGTCTCTTCGGAGCCCTCTTTGAGAATTTCTTCGCCGAAATAATTGGTGAGTTTGAATTCACGCAGGAGAAATTTTCTCGCCACCTTACGGTCGCCTTCCACATTGATAATAAAATCACCTTCGGCACCAGAATTAAGAATGACCTTGGTACCATAATCATAAATGCAGAGGATACTGTCGATACTGATTTTGCGTTCACCTTCGGGGGTCTTGAGCTCCATCACCGGCAGCGACTGCACCTTGCCGCTTTCACCGTAACCGTTTCCTTCGATATATCCGCTTGAGAGCAGCTGCAGATTCATGCTTGCAACAATCTCTTTTTCCGGCACTCCGGGAGATTTCCGACGGATTTTACAGTCATGATTTCCGAGAAATACCGTCCAGAACCGGGCCATACCGGTCTTTCCGGTATTACTGATGTAGTACATCTTTTTTTCAAGGATACTGCGGGCAAACGGCTGAACAGCGAAAAGAGCAAGCAGCAAACCTGCAAGCATAGTGGTCCGGCGTCGGAACATGGATACCTCCATCAATAAATAGGAATAGGGTAGATCTGAATTGCTTTCCGTGAGGAACAGTTGGTACCGCTCAGACAGACGGTCCAGACTTGTATCCCGAATAACAGACTAAATATAAGCAATTCAAGGAAATGGTGCCAGTTTCAGATTATTTAGTATCTCTGTCCGGAAACTACCTCCGTGGGCGAGGACAAGCGGACATATGGGATACGCAGAGGTCGACTCGACCCCGCCCGCATTTCACCACACGGAGAGCGCCGGAGGCAACCAGGCATATTATTGAAAATATGGCGATGCAGACCGACAACGCAGACCGTGTATCGCAGCTGTCCGCAGACCGGAGGGATTTTCGGACAGACACTATTTAGTCTTCCGGTCTGATCCTGCGGTTCAGAATCGCAAGAGTACGATACCACACTCACCAATGGAATTAGCAGCTGGAAATTAACGTACATCTCACCCCTGCCGGGGCAGCGGAAACACCAGCCCTGTTTTTCCCTTCTTATGGCGCAGTGGTATTTCACGCCATAACCCACTCTCTACATCCTTCACCAATTTGATGTGCGGGGTTTCTCCACCGTCAAAAATCGTAAGTTCCTTCTCGGAAACTATCGTTTTTCCGTAGAGTGTCAGAGAAAGGTTCTTGAGTGACCGGTACTGCAACATCAGGAAGTTCTTGATCTTTTCGAAATCTTCCCGCTTTTCATTGAAGGTAAAAAAGAGTGAGCCGATTCCCTTTGCGGCAAGACTCTCATGAATTGTTGCCGGCAACTGCTTTATCTGTCGCCACCGTTCAAAATTGTTACGTATATAAATAGAATGGCGGTCGGTGAAAAGAATATAGTGAAAACTGGCCTCAGGAAAGAGTTTCCGTAATGGAAAAAAGAGATTGTCAGTCAAATCCGCACAATTGATGTTGATCTTTTCAAGCTTGCTCTCGAGCACGATAATGTGCCTTTTACCACTGTACCGGTAATCAAAAAATCCGTCGAGCTCCTTGATGTTCTCATAACCGTACTTCCCCCGCCCCGAACGACGCAGAATAATAAGATTGGGATACTGTTGAATCTTGAGAACATACTTGTCGGTATTGGCGACAATGAAATCCTCCCGGTGCTGTGGATCGAAGCGTTCATCAAAAATCCCGCCGGTCCTCCCCCGTTTGCTCAGATGCTTCAGGAAATATTTGGTAACCCGCCTGGCAATCCGTTCACCAATCTCTCCGAGGATATTCCCTTCGGACTGCCGGTCAAACGGATAACTCGAATTGAGCAGATCGGCAACGGTAAAAAGGATATAACTCGACCCGTTGATGCAATACTCAACAAGAATCTTGTCAGGAAACGATCGGCTGTCGTTGATCTCATCATTGAGGTTATGGAGACGAAATGTCCCGTTTACCCCATGATCACGTTTGATTGAGTATATCTGTCGCCCTTTTCCTGCTGCCGCCTGCGGACTCCACAATACCGGATGAAAATCCCTGAAAGGATCTGCAGCCGACGGTGAATGTCTGGGTAAAGCATTCTCAATCGATGTTTTCATGATCCCTGCCGGAAAAAAGGTAAGCTGACGGGATGGTGCTCCGGGTGAAGCCGCAAATTTTTACCGCTTCGCGGCACTTAATCATCTCAATAAAAGTATACCTTATGGAAACGCTGTAAATGAAGAGAGTACCAGCTACTTACCGATGACCTCCCCCGGCCGTCGTCTCCCCCTCGAAGAGGGGGAGACGACGTTTCACTGCTCAACAAGGTTCCCTGATTATTGTCCCACTCACTGAGGGGGTGGCCGAAGGCCGGGAGAGGTGTGTGCGGCAATGCGAAATGCCTGCCCGCACCTCAGGTATGGCTGTTCGCTTTCTCCTGCAACTGGTGCCAGTATTCCGGATAGAAATGGCGCACACAGTCCGGACAGAGCGTGTGGGTAAAATCAACGTTTGAATGATCACTAATGTACACTTCAATATGGTTCCAGTACCCCTTATCATCGCGGATTTTTTTACAGCTTGCACAGATCGGCAGCAGTCCACGGAGGGTCTCGACCTCATCGAGTGCCCGCTTGAGATCATCAATCAGTTTACTGCGATCCCGCTCTGCATTTTTCTGCTCTGAGATATCCTCGGAAATGATGATCGCCCCTTTGGGAAACGGAGCAATGGTGATGGAGAGTACTTTTTCTTCGTACGGCAGCTCCGGAAAACGGAGTATGGATCCGGTTGCCATCGCATCCATGAGTCGGGAAAACATGTCGACCTGATGACGGGAGGCGTAATCCTTATACATTATGTCTCCGATATTCGGCAGTCTTCCGCCCGCTTTTTTCTTTGCGGCATTTGATTTGATCACCCTGCCGGAGCGATCGACAACAACAATATTGGCCGGATTATACTGAAACAGCGCGAAATTAAACACCTCTTTTTCAGCCAGTTCCGATAGATTCTCCCGGTATTTGTGCTCAATAGCTTCAAGCTCCTCCACCCGGTTCTTCAACCGGCTGATTTCCGAATACAGTATTTCTGTGGTGGAAACGGCATCATCATTCATATATACACCTGTGAGGTGAGGTTTTATGTCGTTTTGCCCCGTTATATGCAGTGGAGCGCTGTGTTCCGGTGGAGCATCATACCGGAACCGGTGATGTTTATCGCATTATATCATCACGGTTGCATAAATTCCAACGGGATATTTTCCGTTCCTGCAGAAAAAAAGAAATTCCAAACCGGTTGCGCCTCTGCAGTTAAAAAAAGTATCTTTCACCATTGCTCAACCGGCCGAAGCAGTGGTTTCGACACACATTGGATTGGATTCACACTGTGACAAATCAGAAACCGTTTCGGATTCTGCTGGTAGATGACGAACCCGGAATACGGAAAATACTGAGACTGTTCCTGGAACTGGAAGGCTTCAGCGTTTTCGAGGCGATTACCGCCAACCAGGCCATATCGGTTGTCAAAAAAGAGAAACCGCATCTGGTCATCCTCGACGTCATCCTCTGTGGACAGACAGGATTCGATGTTTGTGAATGGGTTAAGGGAAATCCCGAAACGAAGGATATCATAGTATTCCTGTTTACGGCGCTGAACCAGGAACATGATTACCGTGAAGGGCAACGTGTCGGTTGCGATCTGTATCTGACGAAACCGCAGAACCCCAAGGACATCGTAGAAAAAGTCAACGACTATTTGAACAGAATCAGCAATCAACCATAAACCTCCGGGCCCACGCCGCCCACAACGTTCCACCCCGGCCAAGCAGCGGCTCCCCAGTAATACTGAAGAAAGGACGTGCCAGGTCACATGAAGAAAATCAGCCCAATGAGCATACTGTTGATTTTGGCGACAGTTGCCCTTGCCGTATACTTTTTGGTTCCCTCCTTTGTCTACTACTCAAAAACGGCAGAGGAACGGGAAGCGTATGTTCTGCAACATCCGAGCATTTTCAGAAAGATACTCAACCTCGGCCTCGACCTTCAGGGTGGTATGCGACTCGTGCTCGAGATCGACCGTTCCAACCTTGAAAAAGAAGCCGACAAAGACGTGCTCGACCGGGCCTATACCATTATAGAGAACCGTATCAATGCGCTTGGTGTCGCGGAGCCGATTATCCAGAAACAGGGCAAAGAACGCATTATCGTCGAGCTGCCCGGCCTCAAGAACGAAGCTGCGGCCAAAGAGGTTATCGGACGCACTGCACAGTTGGAATTCAAGCTGCTTCGCGAACCGGCACAACTCGAACGGGCAATAACGGTTATCGACAATGTACTTTCCGGAAAAAAAGACGATTCCGAAGACAGCGCATCTGCAGCGACCGACTCAACGGCTAAACAACAGGAAGAAGCACAGAAACAGGCTGAATCTCTTTTCGGCGGCAACGAAACCGCTGCTGATTCCACCGCCGATTCCGCCGTAGCTGCAACCGACGATAAAGAGGAATCGATCGGTACGATCAAAGATTACCTGGTGCAGATCGGTGATCAGATCGGGGTTAAAACCGACAAAGTTCCGCTCGTCAACACCATTTTTGTTCGCGACGATGTCCGCCATGCACTCAACCGTGCCGGTCTCGGCAACAACTCGTTCCTCTGGGGACACGACACCACCAAGATCGAAGGGACACTTTACCGGGTACTTTATTATGTGAAAAGTTCTCCGGAAATGCGCGGCGACATCATTAAAGATGCCCGGGCCTCCATCGACCAGACCGGGATGCGTGCCGGTGGCGCCAAGGTGGATATGGAAATGAACGCGAAGGGTGCCCGCCGGTTCTCTTCCGTCACCGCAGCAAACGTCAACAAATTTCTCGCTATCGTTCTCGACAGCACCGTTTACAGCGCTCCCCGTATTATCCAGAAAATCCCTCTCGGCAGAGCCGAGATCACCGGAAGCTTCACCATGGAAGAGGCGAAGAATCTCGCGATCGTGCTGCGGGCGGGAGCACTCCCTGCACCGGTCAGAATCATCGAGGAACGAACCGTTGGTCCGTCACTCGGACAGGACTCGGTTAAAAAAGGTGCACTTGCCGGTATTATCGGTACCGCGATCGTGGTACTGTTCATGCTCATCTATTACCAGTTGAGCGGTATCATCGCACTCGTGGCCCTGCTGCTGAACATTCTTTCGGTTCTTGCCATTATGGCGGGTGTCCATGCAACGCTTACCCTGCCGGGTATCGCCGGTCTCATCCTGCTGATCGGTATGGGGGTTGATGCGAATGTAATCATTTTTGAACGTATCCGTGAGGAACTTCGCCTTGGGAAAACGGTCCGCAGCGCCATCGATGCCGGATACGATCGGGCATATGTCACCATCATGGATGCCAATGTGACCACACTGATCACCGCCGCGATCCTCTTCTGGAAGGGAACCGGTCCGATCAGGGGGTTTGCAATCACGCTTATATTCGGTATTATTACGTCGCTCTTTACGGCACTGTTCGTGTCACGGATAATCATGAGTATTATTTCGAATAAAAAATCCAACAAACTGAGTATTTGAGCTCTTTTCACGGAGAAAGTATCCTATGATTGAATTAATCAGAGAAAGTAAAATAAACTTCATCGGTGTCCGCCATATCGCCGTGATCTGCTCAGTGGTCGCCATTCTGGCGGGCATCAGCTCGATCGCCGTGAGGGGACTTAACTTTTCGATTGATTTCGCCGGCGGTACGGTGGTGCAGATCAAATTCGAAAAACCGGTCCAGGGTGACATCGGAACCATCAGAACAATCATTTCCGGTTTGGGGTATGGTTCACCTGAAGTAAAAACAATCGGCCCCATCGAAAAAAATGAACTGCAGATTATGGTCCGCAAACAACCGGAAAACAATAGCGTTGCCGACAAGATCCAAAGCACACTTCAGAAAGAGTACAGTGCCAATCCTTTCGAAGTGCGTCGTGTGGAAAATGTCGGTCCGAAAATCGGTAGCGAGCTGCGTCGCAATGCCATTATCGCCTCACTCCTGTCGCTGCTCGCGATCCTCATTTACGTCGGATTCCGGTTCCATCTTCCATTCGGTGTAGCCGCAGTGGTACCGCTCTTTCATGATACCATGATCACTATCGGCGTATTTTCGCTGCTTGGCCGTGAAATCTCTCTGACCTTCCTTGCAGCACTGCTTACCATTATCGGGTATTCACTCAACGACACGATTGTTATTTTCGACCGTATCCGAGAAAACATCAAAGGTGGGTTGCGCGGAAAAAAACTGGAAGACACCATCAATTCGAGTATCAACCAGACACTCTCCCGAACAATTATCACTTCTGCAACAACGTTGTTTGTTGTTCTAGCACTGTTTATCCTGGGAAGCGAGGCGATCAAAGACTTCGCACTGGCACTGCTGATCGGTATCGGTGTCGGAACGTACTCTTCAGTGTACGTCGCAAGCCCGGTACTTATCTGGTGGCACCAGCGGTGGCCCGTTGCCAAATAATGGTGCACCATACAGACTGAGGAACTTTTCAGGCGGGTCACTACCCGCCTTTTTTATATCTGCAGAAGTGCCCGGATGACCAGACGGGGTGGAACCCACCGCACACCTGAAACCCAACAGTTATTTTTAGTATAATGAAAACCCGGACACTGTCAATTTTCCTTTTTATTCTGACCGCCTTCACCGGTACCCTGCCGGGAGAGTCGTGCAGTGTCACCATTGCGCGCCTGAAATACGACGGCGGTGGGGACTGGTATGCCAACCCCTCATCGTTGCCTAATCTTGTGAGCGCTATCCGGAAACGCACCACTCTTCCGGTTTGTGATACGATCACCACCGTCGGTATCAACGACAACCGGTTGTTCAGTTTTCCGTTTCTGTATATGACCGGGCATGGCAATGTTCACTTTACCGAAGAACAGCGGATACGCCTGCGGCGGTACCTGATCGGCGGCGGTTTTTTATGGGCTGATGACAACTACGGAATGGACGAAAGTTTCCGACGCGAGATGCGGATGCTGTTCCCCGAGAACCAACTTGTTGAACTTCCCTCCGACCATCCGATTTACCGGAGCAAGTACCCTCTTGCCGGGCTGCCGAAAATCCATGAGCACGACGGCGGTAATGCGCAGGGATTCGGCATCTATTTTGATAACCGCCTGATTCTTTTTTACTCCCTCAGCTCCGATATTGGTGACGGTATGGAGAACCTTGAGGTTCATAACGATGGTCCGGCCCTCCATGAAGCTGCACTTGAAATGGGCATCAACATTCTTTCGTACTTTTTCAATCCATGAGCAGCACCCTTACCACGCTCCACCGGTTCGCCGCCGCCCGCCACCGACACCATCTCGCCGGACTGACAGGTTCCCGACTGCGGACCATCGGCCTGGTTTTCATCGTTTCCACGATTATCACTCACCTGCTGTTCTCCCTGTTCCCCTATACCTTTTTCATACTGATCTGGGACACCATAGCCGTTGCAGGAATTCTGGCGGCTTTAGTCGCTACTGCAGATGTACTTATATTCAGACGTCCATCACTACTGTCAACGGTTCGGGCAATCGAGACAGCCGCATCAGAGCAGCTTGCTCATCCACTCCTCTCCCTGGCTCTCGAACTCTCGGCTAAAGAGAATACGGAAAATGAACTCTACCGGGAAACCTATAAACGTGCCGCCGGCCAACTGCCCCTCCTTTCGAACGCAGTCCCGAAAAACCGTTTCGGCAGGAAGAGTATAATCGCCGCAACGCTCATCGTATCGCTCGCCGCAACCCTCTTTACCGCCCGTCCGCTGCTCTGCAGTTTCTGGCAACTCCCTTTCAGCAGCCTCAACCGGCAACAGCTGTCGGTGTTTCCCGGTACCATCCATCTGCCGCGCGGCGCCTCGGTCACCCTTGGCCTGCACCCTGAGGGTGAAGTTACCGCTCCGAGTTGCCGTATTGAAATCACCGGATTTGACCATGGCAGCAGCCACACCCGAAGACTCTACCCTGATTCACTTGACCGGTTCACCACCCGGATTGACAGCATACCCTCATCGTTCACCTACACGTTTCTTTATGGAACTACCCGTTGTGCCACTGAAACCGTTACCGTGGTACCACCACCTCTCCTTACCAGTCTGCAGGTCGACCTGTCCCCACCCCGTTACTGTGGACAGCCAACACGAACCCTTCCGGAAGGACAGGGGGATTTCAATGCGTACAGCGGTACCCGCGCTGCCATCACCATAACGTCATCGCCGCTGCATGCCGGATCACTGCTCTTCGGGAATGACACCCTCCCGCTTTCCATACACGGCACCACGGCACACTGCACCCTTACCGTGCATACCGACGGGGCATACACCTTCGCACTTACCGATACCTTTCTGCAGAACAACGATACGCTCCCCTCCTATACCGTCAGCGTCATTCCCGATGAACCGCCTTCAATCCGTTTCCTGCGCCCCGGGAAAAATGCACTTCTCAAACCGGCACAGGTTGAAACACTTCTGGTGGAGGCGAGTGATGATCTGGGTGTCCGGGCAGTCACCCTGTATTACTGCAAATCCGGCGACACCGGAAAACCGTCAACTATGGATCTCTCACCCGGGAGACCGCAGCCACTGCTGCAGCGGCAGTTTGTCTGGAAACTCTCCCGGTTATCACTTTACCCCGGCGATACGGTATTCTACTGGGCACGGTGCCGGGACACGCACTCCCCGGTACCCCGGACGACCGTTTCCGACACCTTTTTCTACCGGCTGCCCACCTTCGACGAGATCCACAGGGCCATGGCCCGACGTGAATCATCGGTCAACGAGCAACTATCCTCCGTGCAGGAGCGCCAGAACGACCTTATGCGGCATCTGGAGCAACTTGACAAAGCAACATCGGGTCCGGAAAAGCAGGCCGGCTGGGAAGAACGGAAACTCGCCGAAAAAATTGAATCGCTCATGCAGGCGCAGGCTGATTCACTGCAGGCCTCGCTCGAACAGCTTCAGGAAAATGTTGAACAACTGCGCAACGAGGGGGAGCTGGGGGAAGATATCGCCCGGAAAATGGACGAGATACGAAAAACCATGGAGGAGCTTATCCGCCAGTACGGCGACAGTCTTCTCTTCAACCGCAACGACCAGGGTGAAATCACCATGGATGATATGCGTAAAGCGGTCGACAAACTCAAGGAGGCACTCCCGGAACTCAGCGAACGACTCGACAATACCCTGCAGTATCTCGAAGCGCTCAAACGGGACCGCGAGCTGACTGATCTTGCAATGCGATCAGAAAAACTCGCCCGGGAACAGGCGCAGCTCTCCGAAGAGAACAGCACCGAATCGATGTCCGCAGCTCGCCAGAAAGATCTGCTCAGCCGTATTGATCAGCTCAGGAAAGACATTAACAAATCCGCTTCAGAAGGCGGCCTGAACCTTGACAGCGCAGCTTCCACGCTCCAGCAGATCGACTCTCTCTCTGCAGCAATGCATAAGGAACTTTCAGAGGAATCATCGAGCTCTCCCTCGGCAAACGGCCGACAGATGAGTGCGGCACTTACCTCCATGGCGCAGCAGTTGCACGAGAAAACCAGTGCATTCCGGCGCGAACAGCTTGAAGCGCTCCGCAGACAGATGCTCGACCTCGCCGGAGGAGCCATCAGCATGGCCGATTGGCAACGTCGCCTTTCATCCGTAGTAAACCCGACCGGAAACGATTCCACACTGCGTCAGCTGGCGAGTGAACAGCAGGCGCTCCACGAGGCACTCGGATATTTCGGAAGGTCAATGGACAGTCTACCGCTCCTCGCACCTTCACTGCGACAGCAACTGCGACAAGAGCTATCCTCAGCACGCACGGCTGCAACAATGGCCATGTCGTCGATGGGAGAACGTGACGGTTCATTCGGCATGCAGTTCACTGAACAGACGCTTGGCCGGCTCGCCGGAAAACTGCTCGATATCGCGGGAACTCTCAGTGGCGAAAACCAGGGCAGCTGCAACAGTCCCGGAGGCATGCAGGAGTCGCTGCGCAAGATGTCCGGGCGGCAGGCTGCAGTGAACAGCGCCACCGCACAGCTTCTCCGCTCCATGATGCAGGGCAAACTGCCGGGAGACGGCTCCGAGGGCGAAAACGGCAAAGGAAATGAGGCTGCACGGAAAGAGGCGCAACAGGCACAAAAGGCTATTGCAGATGAACTCAAAGAGCTTGGTGAAAAGTTCGGCGATGCTACCGGAGAGGGAATGCGTAAACGTATTCAACAACTTGAAGAGGAGGCTCGCTCCCTCAGCCGTATGCTGCAGGAACCCCGCGAGGAAGTCACCGAACGTCAGGACCGGTTCCTTGCCCGCATGCTGCAGTCAGCGCTCTCTCTGCACCGGGAGGAAGAGGGAAAGGAAGAGCGTCAGTCAAAATCAGCCGAGACGATGTTCACCCCGACCACCGGTAGCACTATCAACGATAGTGCCGCCGGAAGAATTGACCAGTTCCAGCTCCTCCGACGAAAAGCACTCACCAACGGCAATTATCCGCTCTCGTACCGCAATGCGATAAACCGTTATTTCGACTCTCTCGGTGTACTCTATCTCAGAGAATCCGGGACTCCACCTCCTCAGGAATAGGCTGGCTGCTCCGCCGCTACCTGTGCAAGCCACGTTCCGGCGATCAGTTCATGCCCTTTGCGGGTAGGGTGTACGCCGTCGGAAACGAGTGCTGCAGCTCCAACCGTTGCCGCCATTTTTGAAAACTCTTCCTGCAGCGGTACGAACGTTGCGCCATACTCATAGGCCAGACCTCGCAACAGACGACGTTTCGGATTCAGGTCAAAGCTCCAAAGTTTCTGTTCCTCGCTCATGGGAAGCAGAAAAGGCTCCACAATCACCAGCTCCGCCCCCAGAGCAGTCACCACCCTGTTGAGCAGGTCGCGAATATGTTCTTCAAACTCATCAATCGGCGTTTCCAGCCCCTGATCATACCGTCGCCACGTATCGTTGATACCTACCAGCAGTGAAACAACCGTTGGTTTGATATCAAGACAGTCTTCTTTCCATCGGGCGGCCAGATCCACCGCCCGGTCGCCACTCACCCCCCGGTTGGTAATCCGGCAATCGGGCACTGTTTTTTTAAGACGTCTGCCGATAAGTGAGACATACCCGTCTCCAAGAGGTCGCAGCAGCGACATTCGGCCGCAATCGGTAATGCTGTCTCCGATAAATAGAACGTGCGAAGAGGAACTCAGTGGGACTGGCATTTTAACCCTGCTTTGTTGAGATAGAACCTAATGAGGCAACGGAATGTACTAAAATATACCGTTACGGGATTAAGGATTTAAACCGCTTTTTTTTGAATGCGACAGGGTACTGTAACGTTAACAGATTCAGTTCGAAGGGTTTCCCCCTGGGCAGAAGCATAGGCCAGATGAAGACCAGCCAGCTATTCCGGCAGATCACCCCTACGAACCGACTCTTCAATCAGCTCCCGGGCAAATTCCCATATCCGGGGAGCCCCGTCTTCAATAACCCGGTTGACCTTACGTACCGTATCTGCATGCACCCCATGCTTTTTCCAGGCATGCCCGTGATTATGATGCTCCTGCAGAAGCGGCCCCAGCCGGTCAATCGCTTTCGCAAACCTGGCTTCGGGAGTTTTCCGGGCCTCGAACTCATCCCACAGCGCGATGAATTCATCGCACTGCGGATCGGGAAGCAATCCGAATATCCGCCGTGCCGCTTCGGCTTCTTTTTTCGGCAGATCCACCGTATCTCTTCCATAGAGGTACTGGTCTCCGGCATCGATTTCAACGACATCGTGCAGCAGCGCCATTTTCATTACTTTGCAGATGTCAATTCCACCATCAGAGGCATATTCGGAAAACACCAGCGCCATCATGCTCATATGCCACCCGTGCTCCGCATCGTTCTCATACCGGGATTGATCGTAGAGTCGCGTTTGACGGAAGATCTGTTTGACCTTATCGATTTCGGTAATAAAAGCGAGCTGTTTTTCCAGACGTTCATCAATCATGAATCAGTTACTCCCCGTTGTTTCCGGACAACACCATCATTTCGTTTCCTCCTATCTGAAACTCATAATCCACCTTACGGATTTCAACCGCCAGTGCCGAAAAATGGGCAGCAACATCTTCCACATACGGTGAACGATCTGCATTGACATCAACAAGTGGAAAGATGCGGACCTCAGGGGCAACCCGAAGCATTTCGGTAATCGCGGCAATATGGAAATCGAGCGAAAGATTGCCGGAGTAGAGAAACAGAAAATGCGAAGAGAGCGCGAGATCAAAACTGTTATCAGGGAATTCAATCGACGGAAGCGCCCCGTCGATATATCTCCCTTCGGCTTTTCCCTCGTTGTACGAAGCTAAAAACTCCTGCATTGCCGACATTCTGACGCTGCCAAGCTCATCAACGGAGGAGAATTGATCCCATTTGAACCGGTCCCGGTTTCTTCGGGTCTGTTGAATGACATTCTTCCAGGTTTCCTGTATTCGCTGTTCAATCTGTTCCCTGGAAAAACCATACAGCGGATCGACCGAAATCACCCTTCCCCCTGCGGCATTGGCGAAAGTGTTGAAACTCGCAGGGCCGTCTCCGCAACCAAGGATGCGTTTTTTGAGGTCTTCCGGAGAGAGGGCGAACATCCGGCAGTATTCGTCGTAATTGCGTCCCCAGGGAACTATTTCGTTGTAACTTATGGTCATTAGTGGTTCTTTCGGATATGTTTGAGTGAATCCTCCCCGCGCGAAGCACGGGGCCTCCTGATTTGATGCCGGAAGCCTAAAGCGGTATAAAGAAACAGTGCAGTATGCACTGAACTCCTTACGCTTTCAAAGCACGGAGTGCCAAAAGCAGGAGGGAGTCGACACACGATAGTGTGGCGCGGATTACCCAAAACATTGTGCCTTAGCACAAATAGTATTAACACAATTGTTTCAGAGATAAATGGCAAAGCCTATTATCTCTGACCCCGCCAGAGGACGGGAGATTCTAGTTTTGAATAATATACATAGTATGGAATCTAACAGGTCGATTCAGAAATAGCTAAAGATAAAAATTCTATAACATATAAAAAATCAGAGTAACACACCGTATGTAACATAGATGAAATAGCTATTGCGTCTGGCTTTATACTATTCACCGAAATACTACATTTCACTTGATCTATTCCCCGTGCACCTGCTACAATTTATGTACTGCACGGTCTGTTTACATCCAACTCAGCAGGAGAATAAATGATACCGTTAAAAGCAGTTTTCGGACCGGCACTACTGCTGGTACCGTTTACATTCGCCGCTGACGCACCGGAATTGATTCCGGATACCATCAACCGAAACACCACCGAAGCTGATTCCAGTGTTGTCACATCGTCAGCTGCAGATTCCCCGAAAAGCGATACCATTGTGGTTGATTCGATTCCAGCCACCCAAAAAACCGGACAGACGGTAGAAGAATCACTCGCCACCACTCTTCCGGAGTTGGAAATTATTTCATCCAGATATATTAAATTCTTTGATCATGCGATTGCATCTAATGGTGAGGGACTTGCCTTTACCGGGAGTTTTATCGTTCTTGGAAAAGCCGTTTACGGCCATTTTGACTTCTTGACGCTGGGAGATTCGGGTACCGTACTGAATATCACCACCACAGCAGACCGCTCCTACCGGAGTGATAAAGGCGGCAACCCGAAAACAATCACTCAAGGTATAGGATCGGCAAATGGCAGCAAACTGGTCAAGGCCTCGTTTCATGAAACGAGGCTGGAGCCTGAAGGCGGGCTGTGCAATACCCGGTAGCGGGTGTTTGAAGTGCAACCTGGCCGACGCCGGAGAAGCCGATTATATTGATGACAGCGACAAGCTGGTCGATTAGATTGAAAACCAATATGCACAAGGATGTTTCCACTACCATAACACCATCACAAACGCTTAAAACATATCGTGAGATGTGTGGATGGACACTTGCAGAATCCGGGAAGAAGATTGGCGTTTCACCCTACAGAGTTAGCGCCTTTGAAACCGAGCAACAGGCGATTTCAAAGGCGATGGCCAAGAAATTGACGGACCTTTTCGGGACTTCTCGGGCAGTGTTTATTTGAAATACCCATTTTGGAATAAGCGAGTATGACAAACCCAAACCAAACCGTTTGTTCTATGCCGGGGCTAGTTTTATTGGTCAAAAACAAGCAAAATACCACCCTTTTGGGTACCACAACTTTAGTTTAGATCTTTATCTTTTTTGAGTACCGCACAATATTTTCAATATTCCAAATAACATCTTCCCCGTTCAGGAGGAGACTCATCCCGGTATATGAAAATTGTTATGGGACTTGGACTATATTAGTTAAGAAACCCGACATAAGGGGTAAGTAGAGCAGTAGCTGTAACATACTACATTACAATCACTTAAAATGTTAAATAGGCAGTGCTCGCCGATTCAACACTCTGATTGAAGTAGGCACGTTGTTCGATTGAGAACCTCTCCATCTCGCCATTAATTCTCTTTTCAGCGATAAGATAGTCATCTTTGGAGATGATTGGATCAGGATGCTCTTTTTTGAGTTCTTCAACCAATAACGCAATGGAACTTTTCTGCATTTCCATTACAGTGCTCCTTTTAAATTATTACGGTATATGGAGAAAGATCCATAATCCGGTGTGAGATCTTCATTCAGGATGTGCATGTATTTAGGGTAAAGAACCATTGATATAGATTGTAACCTGTCAGAGCCGGTTGCGTCAAGCAGGACCAATCCACAAGCGCGTCTTTCTGAAAATAAATCGGGCGTACTTAGTTCTGCAATCCACATGAATTTTGGTAGCTGTAGGGCCTGAATAATTCGTTTCAAATCCATATGCATATCTGATTTCAATGTTACGGATTTATACGAACTGCTGGAAGTAAGGAATATTCTTTTAATAAGAAGTTGGTCTTTCAGCGCGGACATTTTTTTCCAGCCAAGAAACGGGTCTTCGATGACTTGGTTCAACAGGTGAGATGCTTTACGTGCATCAAGATAGATCCGATGATAGAGAGGAACCACGAAATGTTCAATTTTAGCATCGGCAAATCTTGGATCGGTATAATAAGTGCACGGGGCAAAGAAGTTTGCGGATTGATAAGGTGGATAATTGTCGTCAATGAAAACAAGATTCCGCTTAACATCAGCCGTATCCACAATCCCGTTTTTTGCCTCACCAGCCAAGTGGGTAGTGACCTGTCCTGCAATTTCAGTACAGGAAAGGACTTGGTGCCCAATCGCAACAACTGCATGCCCGATGCTATTGTTGTTCAAACCTAAAATGATTGGTATCCCTGATTCGATATAGTAAAACAGATTCCGACGGAACAGTTCATCTTCAGCGGGGTTTTGAGTGCCATCAGCATTTTTTTTTCGGGAATACAGATAAGTACCAAAACCAAAGTTGGTTAGTGCTGACGCTATTTGAAGTACCGTCAATCCTTCTGAAGGTAATACTCTTGTGTTATGTTGGAATGCTTTGTGAATTTCTGAAGGCAGGGTAATATTGTGTTCAGGATATTTATTCCCATAATATTCTTTTACAGCCCATAAGGATGTTTCTGCACAGGTCATGCATTCGCCGTCCTGGCTTGAGAAGGGAAATGCGTCGACGGTTAGTTTAACTCCGCCTACGGTTGCGCAAATCGGAGCAAGTTCACAAATAAAATCAAGTGTTTTTAATGCATGCGGTGCAAGTGCTGTTCTTCCGGGATTTTTACTGTTAGGTGGTAACCGAAAAACGGAGAAACCAAGAAAATGTTCTTGTAATGTTTTTTGGCCAGCTTCATTAAAAAACAGATCTGTAGAAATTTCTCTGCTGAAAAAAGATACTCGCAAACAATCTCTGCTGTAATTGTCTAATTTTGAAGCATAAAAATGGTAATATGCATCGCGGTAGATTCTGTCTACATACGGATATTCAATGTAGCACCAGAGGTCATCCCGAAGAGAACCTATAAACGCTTCAAAACATGAGCTGATCGCGAAACTGATTTTATACGAATGTAACCGATCTAAAAGTCCGGTAACCGGTATTATTTCATTTGTAATCAATCGGTTCTCTTCTTTCAATCAAATACAGGCGCGGAAAATATCTGAGAATATATTATTGAGGGTCCTGAAATTAAAATATTTCAAATGTGGCCTTGTTGTAAAATATTTCTTTACTGGAAGACTTGGAACTTTACGACAACCCAGGAAACCCCAACTCCTCAAGAAACTCGTTATGCTGTGCGGTAGCTTCTTTAATCTTCTTTTCGATACCCACCAGCCCCTTGTCCACCTCCAATAAATCAACTACTTCCTCCTCCGGTTTCGCAGTACTGATATACCGTGAAATGTTCAGGTTGAATTCATTTTTCTCTATCTCAGCCATATCCACACAGCGGGAATATATACCTTTTCTTTGCGGAACAGATGCATTGAAACGATCTTTTCAGTATGTTCCGGGAGCAACCGGTTCTGACGTTTACCTTTATCAAAATGCTCATTGGCATTGATAAAAAGTACATCATCCGGTTTTACATTTTTGATTTTTCTCCCTTGCACAAATATTTTGGTTTTGTTCTATATTCCAATCAATGCGTTGCAACTAACACTTAATACTGATTAGATACCTTAATAGGCCCAAACATACCCGTGTTAATGAGCAGATTCCAAACTTTTTTAATAGTCAGTCCTGTTTCTTGGTTTACAAAAAGTGAAGACCTGCTTCCATGTGGAGAGCCTAAAAAATACGGAAGCATCGTTTCCCAGGTTTCTCCCAATGTTGACCATTCCCAGCAAGGTACTTCCTTCAGAAGCATAAGAGGTACTGCAATTGATGCAGGAATCATACCATTGGTGGCGATTTTCTTTCTCCAATCACAACGTACAAGTATAGGGGTGGCATTGGGTTGATACAACTGAACATCGAGTCGTTCTGCTGTAATCGTTGCCACGTCTGAGTTATATGGCGCTACGTCCGATTTATATTGTAACGATTCTACAGAATCAATAACCTCTTGGCCATCGCCATAAGGACAAGTGATAAAAGCATTCACAAAATATATAGTGTGATCTAATCCCTCGTACCCACAACTTTCGGCAGGACAAGTAGCTGGACATTGGTCATCATGGTGAGTGACTAAGGGATGCCAAGAGGGATAACTCTCAACAACCGGCCCGTATCGTTCCACAATGTCGGAAAGCTTGTTTTCGCTTCGTTCTCGTTCTTGAGGTTCAATATTTCTTGAAACAAGATACCTTTTTACTGATTCAAACCCACTACTTGCTGATTCATCTGCTCTAAATGCCATTATCGTCTTCCTTTTTTGGGTTAATAACAATGGTATCAATATACTACCAACCTGTGCACTAAACAACACTATTATGCATAAATTATATTTTTTATGCATAACATCTCGTCTTCATGATGAGCCATGAGGTTTTTTATCAAATAAATATATAGATAGTAATTTTATATGGACGACAAGTGAGCGGCAAATAAAAAACCGTAAGTGACTAATAAAGGACAAAATAGGGGATTTAACTTATACACTCCCGCAGGGTTGGCCTCACTCCGGAAGTTCACACTCCGCACCCTACTCTCCGTGCCCTGCGGGTACCGGTTGCACCGGCATGATTTCCGCACATCACCTCGATGTTACTCGGTGCATCGCCTGTGCTTCGACTCGGGGGCCTCCGTGGTCGAACCGGTCCTTCAATGCCGGGTGCCGGGCGTATATGAATAAGGGCAGCTTGCAGTGGATCAGAAGTAAAGTATTGCAGATACGAGGCTCGCAGGATTGGCCTCCCTCCGGTCGGCCGCTACTGCGGCCCTTGTCCTCACTCCGGAAGTTCACACTCCGCATCCTGCTCCGTGCCCTGCGGGTGCCGGTTACACCGGCATGGTCTCCGCACGTCCTGTGCTCCGGCTCGGGGGCCTCCGTGGTCGAACCGGTTTCTCAATGCCGGGTGCTGGGCGTATATGAATAAGGGCAGCTTGCAGCTGCCCTTATTCATATACGCCCAGCAGGATTCGAACCTGCGGCCGACGGATTAGAAATCCGTAGCTCTATCCAACTGAGCTATGGGCGCATTATAATGGTCGGAGTGGAGGGATTCGAACCCCCGACACCTTGGTCCCAAACCAAGTGCGCTACCAGACTGCGCTACACTCCGGATTTTTTCGTTGAAAGCGACATAAATATACTTTTCGACACCATTTGAAAGTACTGATAATTATGCGGTACCTGTTTCGATATATCGACGCAAATACTATTTTTTAAAGGCTTTTACTGCCCTCAAAAGGATACGTTATGAAGAAAAAATGGTGGATAGTTGCTGCTGTCGTCGTTGTTCTCGGAATAGCCTGCATGATTCTCTGTAAAAAATACTGCACAAAAATGGGATGCTGCGGAAAAGACGAAGATTCCTTCACACCGGTTTGATACAACACAGATAACCTTCACAAAAGAATTGCCGGACGATTCTGATCTTACCACAATCGTCCGGTAAATGCGGCTATTGCCGTCTCTACCCGCAGAATTCTCTGCCCCAGCGTAACCGCCTCGCATCCGGCTTTTATGAGCAGATCAATTTCATACGGTATGAATCCCCCTTCGGGTCCGATCACCAGCAGCGCCGGGCGATCAATCGAAAAAAGACATGGCCTTGCATTGTAGGGGTGAGCGACAAGAGCCAACCGATCCCGCACCAGTTCCGGCAATTCGTCTTCAACAAAGGGTTTGAACCGTTTACGCTGTGTGATCTCGGGGAGAATTGTATCCCGGGCCTGCTCCAGTCCAAGCCGCATATGCTTCCGGAGCGATTCTTCTGAAAGTACCGGCGACGACCAGTAACTTTTCTCCACCCGCCAGCTCCCGATAATAACGATCTTTTTCACGCCGAGTGATGTCGCCATCTCGATCGATCGTTTCAGGCTTTTGGGACGGGGAAGCGCAATCACCAGTGTCAACGGGAGCGAGGGAGGCGGGTCTTCGGTCAATTCAACCGACAGATCCATCGACGTGCTGTCCATTCGGAGAATGGTCCCGATACCTGTTTTACCACCAAGAAGTCCCACCTTCAGCGTTGCGCCGGTGCCGCATTTGCAGACCGAGATAACATGCTTTAACCTTCGACCGGAAAGATGGACCGTATGGCCGTCATTCCCGGTAAAATCAGCAGGTTCCAGAAGAACAAGATTCATACGTTCTCTACCGGCCGATTACTCTCCGGTAGATTCCTCTGCAGAAGAACCGGTCGTGGAGCCAGCAGGTTCTTCTGCGGATTGCTCCGGTGCTGTTGCTGCTTCTTTTTCTGTAGACTCCCCGGAAGTCTCACTTTTCCGAGTAGCCTTCTGCTCAGGAGTTCCGGTAAAGATATCAGGCCATCGGTCGTTCCCGGAGTGAAAGGTCAACCGGACCGGCCCCTTCTTTTTGTCGATGTCGATATTCCAGATATACACTTCATAATCGGCAATATCATGTTCATGGCCGTACTGAGTGGCGCACCATACCATCCATTTACCGGTCTGATCGAGTTTCGGGAAGTACTCATGTGATCGTCTGCCGGGAATATCCATGAACCGCATTTTTTTCGGAATGGCAAGCCCGGATATTTTATCGGTAGGGTCTCCCTTTTCGTCCAGATTAATTGCCAGTACCTCGGTACCACCATTACCCTGTCCCTCGTTCATACGGAGTATCCGTTTGCCGTCGGGAAACCACTCCACCTGACAACCGGCACCGGTGGTATACCAGGCACTCTCCTTAAAGTTCCAGATACCGGTCTCCCTGCGGGAACCGCGGACGGTCATCGCAAGTTTTGTTCCGTCGGGAGAGAGTTGCGGTTGCTGCGAGTAGGCACCTTTTTTAAGGCTCACTTCAGCATCAAAAATTTCTTTCTCAGCTCCCGAGGCGAGTTCTTTTATGAATACCTTGGGGCCACGGGCAAACACGATCGAATCACCGGAAGGGCGCCAGGTTCCCCAGCAGGCGTTATCAGCAACTTTCCGTTCATCCGAACCATCGATGCCTATTGTCCAGATATCCCATTTGTCGAATACTTCGGCATCTCCTTCCGGTACCCACCCCGATTTACTCCGCGTAAAGAGCACCGTGTTCCCATCGGGTGAAAACCGTGCATACCAGTCGACCCGGTCACCCTGTGTCAGCGGACGTTTTTCGCTGCCGTCGGCATTCATGATCCAGATATCATGCTTGCTGTTCGCCCGTGATGACGCCCAGGCGATCATGCCGGTAACTTTCCCCTTCAAACCGGCAAGCTGTTTTTCCTCTTTTTTTCCCGGCTGTTCTACCGATCCCATGGGCGCTTCCTGCGCCATAAGTACTCCAACCATTCCCAACAGGAGCAGACCTGTTCGCATCTTCATATTTCACTCCTTTGACGTTCTGACTGATATACGGGTATCCGGTTGCGGCGTTCCCGGAAGTCATTACACCCCGCCCAGTACACCGGTTCTACCGTCCACTGTTCTGTGACAACTTATAAAGTATGTTTCGAGCACGTCTATTGAAAGGGTCTTTTTTAAGAAGAATCTCCAGCTCGCGTATTCCCTCCATCCGTTTTCCGCATCGCAGAAGAAGCGTTGCAAGCACAAAGCGCGCCTGAGTGTTCCGTGGTTCCTCCCTGCAGACCGTTCTGAGAATGTGCTCCGCTGTATCGACCCTGCCCGCCTGTTCTTCGGTTGCCGCCAGCAGAAGTTTTCCGTCACCTCCCGTACTCATGCTCAGCACCCGTCGTGCCCCCTTAGTGGCTCCGGCTGCCAGACACCACCTGCCAAGCCAGACCACCGCCTCATTCTGAACCGTCGGAGCGTCTGCATACCGCTGCCGTAACCGGTCAACCAGCGAATCAACCGTTGCCAAACGATTCAGATCGACGGTGGTACTGCATCTCGATCCCCGGCAGAAATACACCTCGGCACCATCAGTAAACCGAAGCCGCCATCGCGGATTGCGGTACAGTGCCGCAGCAAGCGGCAGATAAAGCGACAACGGCGCCACCGGAAGAACTACATGGTTAATATTCCATCGGGCAGCATATCCGTCAAACGTTTCCGGGTGCTCAATGAGGCCACGATACTCACGATAGAAGGTATCGGGGCGCATGGTTAATCGCGTATCACCTGAAACCTTCCACTGCGGATACCGTTTCCAGAGAAGATACCCTCCATACCGGTCGGCATTGAAGAGGTTTCCGCCTGACGGCGCACGACGCAGCAGGGCTGCGGTTTCGGTGGGATACGAAAACGGCGATAGAATATGGGGCCACGAAAGCAGCATTCGTGAATGATTGACCAGTGCGACCAGTGCGAATCCCGTCGTTACGACAACCGACAGCCTGCCGGCACGGCTCCACACACGTCCCTGCAGCGTAGTATCCACGCTGAAATTCCAGAGTAATCCCGGCAGTACAAACAGCGTGCAAAGTATACCGTTGCGCTGTGCCATCCACGCCAGAAGCAACCCTGCCCCTGCAAGCAGACAGTGCCCGGTCCGCACACCGTTTCTACGGTACACTACCGACAGCAGAAAAAACAGCAGCACCCCGGCGACCACGACCACATAAAGCATATAAGGGGTGCCTACCATCGCAGTGAGCGGCATGTTCTCATCGATGGTCTTTGAGTACAGATTGGACTGAGAAGGCGTGATCCGCCAAAAAAGTCGCAAGGAAAAAAGCAAGGTCCGCCAACCGTAAGGATTGACAAGAGAAAGCAGCAGCAGAGTGGGTGCGAATACCAGAAGATACAGGTATTTTCGGGATTCCGAAGTGGTACCAGAAGAACCCGACGGTGATTTCCGTCTTCTGAAATACCAGTCGGTCCACTCCCCAAAACCGTAAGCCAGGGCAATGACCGGACCAAGCGCAAACAGCCCCTGCATGTTCACCCATAAGATCTGCACTACACCGACAATCAGAAGAAAACGCCGCCTCCCCGTACAGCAGTACCGTTCTAGCAGAGCAATTTCCGCAGCAATAAAAACCAGTGTTGCAATGATCGGACGCATCGGTACAAGATACCGCTGCAGGTATACCGCAACCGGTACCATCAACCAGACTACCAGTACCGCCCTGTTTTTTCTGAATACCGAAAAGAGGAGAAACACTGCAGCAGAGACCATCCCCCATTTAAGTATCAGGAGCAGTCGCAATCCGCCGATCCGCTGTACGGAATATACCAGTACCTGAAAAAACCAGTGCACATCAATCCACCGGGCCCCGGGAACAGTGTAGGAAAACGGATCGGTATAGAGCAATGCCCTCCTGCTTACGATCTCTCTTCCTGCGGCGAGATGCCAGAAAATATCGCTGTCGGTAAGTGAATAGACGGTAAGATAGCCGCAAACCAGGGCAACGATAACCTGAAGCAGCACATACACACGAGGAACAGGAAAATTGGTCCGCAGAATTCGAAACATGCAGATAAACTATGATATGCGCAGGTTTTCGCAAAAATCCACCAATTACCTTGCCGGTACCCTTTGGATTCCCGCTGTCCCGTTCGGTATTTTTACCAGCGATGACACTTCCGTATTTTCACCGTTGAACTGAAACCGTTTTCTGACCAGACACCTCCATGCCCCCATTTGACGACCATATAAAAGAGGAGGTCCGCTCCCGAAGCGATATTGCCGCAGTCATCGGCAGATATGTTACCCTCAAAGGGTCGGGACAAACCCTCAAAGGACTCTGTCCGTTTCACAAGGAAAAAACACCTTCGTTCCATGTCAATCCGGTGCAGGGATTCTTCCACTGCTTCGGCTGCGGCAAGGGGGGTGATGTTTTTTCTTTTGTCCAGGAGATGGAAGGGGTGAGTTTTCCCGAGGCTCTCGCGATGCTGGCCGAAGAGTGCGGAGTAGTTATTAAACAGCAGCAGCAATCGCATTCAGCGCCTTCTGATTATCCGGAATACGACGGCTACGCACCAATGGAAAACGCGCCTTCCGGAGAGCTTACAAAAACGGATCTTTTCAAAATACACGAGACTGCCGCCCGTTTTTTCTACCGCAACATACGTCCCTCACCGGCAGCGGTGCAGTACTGCAAATCCCGCGGACTCGAACCTGAAACGGTTCGTGATTTCAAACTTGGTTTTGCCCCGGAAAGCTGGACCGGACTCATTGATTACTGCAGAAACGAAAATATCAGCGAAGAGGCTCTCGTCACCTGCGGACTGGCAATCAGAAAAGAGAACAGCAGATGCTATGACCGGTTCCGCAACCGGGTTATTTTTTCGCTCTGTGACCTGTCGGGAAGAGTGATCGGTTTTGCAGGCCGGGGTATGGAAGCCGATGCCATTCCCAAATATCTCAACTCTCCTGAAACCCAGCTCTACAAAAAGAAACACTTTCTTTACGGACTCAATCGATCACGACAGACCATTAAAGAAAAAGGAACCGTGATCATTGTGGAAGGGTACATGGATTACCTGACACTGTTTCAGGCGGGGATCCGGAATGTTGTAGCTAGTTCAGGTACCGCCCTCACACCGGAACACGCGCAACTGCTCTCGCGGTTCACCCACTCGTTACTGCTGACCTTCGATGGCGACAACGCCGGACGCACTGCCGCCGAACGGGCGGTATTCACCCTTGCCCCCTTTAATTTCGACCTCTCGGTACTCCTGCTCCCGCCAGAAGACGATCCAGACTCACTGGTAAGGGCTCAGGGGCGCGAAGCATTCGAAGCACTGCTTGCAACTGCGCAGTCGTGGAGTGAATTCATTATCGGCAGAATGATCACCCAGCACAAAGCCAGCACACCACGGGGGAAGTCGGCAGTGGTCGATGCACTTGCACCAATCATGAATTCCCTGCGCGACGAAATCGTTGCCGCACGATTCAAAAAAGACATTGCCGACCGCCTCGGAATCGAAGAACGGCTGCTCAACAAAAAACTCTCAGGAGGCTCCGAAGAGAGACGCAGCCGCCCGTCCGGTTCACTGCTCAGTCGCGACATGCTCTATGCCGGAACACTCGAGGGCAGCTTTCTGCGACTGCTCTTTGCCAAACCGGAACTGATTGATGAGGCACGAAATTACGTCACCCCCGAAACACTTACGGATGGCATATCCGGTGATATATATTCATTAATGATTGCAACGTATGATCGGAATCATCATTTCAATGCAATAATCGACAGCTCAGATGACCCGGAAATCAAACGGTTGCTTTCATTTCTGATGGTAGCAGAAGTTACCATTCAAAACATCCACGATGATTTGGTGCAGAAAATCGTCCATCTGCGGAAAAAGTATATCAACTCCAGAATTCGGGAGTGTAAACTGCAGATGAATCGTGAACCGCACCGTCGCAGTGAACTGCTGCAGCAACTGCGGGATTACATGACGCAACTGCATGAGTTGGACGGAGGAGAATGATCAGGAAAAAAGAGTCCGAAGCGACTGCGAAATCCACCAGTGTCGTTGACCGCACCACCGTGCGACTCAAAAAGCTTGCAGCCCTGCAGGGGTTTGTCACCGAAGCCCAGATTGAAGAAGTTGCCTCGACACCGCAGGAGCGTGATCGGGTCCAGCAGATTCTCGCCCAGGAAAACATCACCATCAACACCTTCGTCAAAGAGAAGGTGCCCCTTTACGAACGAAGAACGCGACGGGTAGCTTCCGCGCGCAAGCAGGCACGGTACACCGACCCCACATGGGTATACCTCAACAGCGTCGGCAGAGTACCGCTGCTCTCCCGCGGGCAGGAAACTGAATACGCGATGCAGATGGAATATGCGCAGGGCAAACTCTTCGAGATGGCCTTCAAACATTCCACTTCCCTCGATAGTCTCTACCGGATCGCCGAAGAACTCCGCAACAACGAGCTTGAGTGCATTGATGTACTCCAGCTTGAAGAAGACCAACTTGACAAAGATGAAGATATCGACCTGCTGCGGAAAAACTTCCTCAAGGTCATCAGTCTCATAAAACGCAAAACCACCGCCATCAGCAATCTCAGCGAGGAACCCGACAACCACCAGGAAAAAATCGACCGTCTCAACGACGAGATCGTCAACCTCTGCCGCCAGCTGGGCCTCAACTCCAAACAGATCGAACTGATTCTCGAAAGTTTTAAAAGTTATCTGATGGAAGGTACCGAGAAAAAACAGCTCGAAGAATTCTCCCACTGGGAAACCATGCGTAACCAGGCCAAATGTGCCATCATTGAGGCCAACGTCCGTCTGGTGGTCAGCATCGCCAAAAAATACACCCTTCGCGGTATGGAAATAATCGATCTGATTCAGGAGGGAAACCGCGGACTTATCAAGGCGGTGGAGAACTTCGATTACCGCAAGGGATACAAGTTCAGCACCTATGCAACCTGGTGGATTCGTCAGGCGATCTCCCGGGCAATCAACGACAAATCAAAAGCGATCCGCATTCCTGCCAATACGCTTGACCTGGTCAACAAAACGATCCGGTTATGCAAAAAGTGGGTAATGGATTACGGCTACGAACCAAGTCACGATGAGCTTGCCGAAGCACTCGGCTGTACCGTGGCCAAAGTGCAGATGGCACTCGAGTATTCCATGGAACCGATCTCCCTTGACATGGAGGTCGGCAGTGACGGTGGCATGACCGTTGGTGAGTACATCGAAGATACCAAAGCTGAGGACCCCTCGTTGCGAATGTCGCTCATGCATCTGCGGGAGCAGATCAAGGAAGTCCTTGATTCTCTGGCCTCAAAGGAGCGGGAGATTCTGATCATGCGGTTCGGCCTCGACGACGGTCGGATTAAAACACTCAAGGAAATCGGCGAGATCTTCAATATTTCCCGTGAACGGGTCAGACAGATTGAAACCAAGGCACTCAGTAAACTCAAGCACCCGAGCAGAACCCGACAGCTGATGGCCTGGAAAGAGGAACGGAACGAAACCTTCAGCGAAGACGATTCGTACTGATCTAATAGCGGTTTGTCTGCATCCTCACCACTCGACAGACACTTCCCTGCCGTTTTCCGCCTCGACCAGTTAGGCAGTTTTTTCCTGAATTACCTGCGGTATGCGTAATTTTTCTTTTATGTGCCGTATCAACAATCTATTTTTGGATATTCAAAATTGTAACAGGATCAAATATAAGGAGTAGTACATGCCACGTTTTGCGGTTGCTTTTGTGACACCATCAGAGAACAGCCAGTTGGTGCACCGGATTCTGGAAGGTGAAAGCAAGGATAGCGTACTGAAATCGTTCTTTACTGAAACGGCTTCAGAATATTATTCCAATGATGAGCAGGGTTTTCATTACTTCAAGGAAGATTTTTTCGATGATACTACCGCTGCCGGCAGTATCATCGAACTATAGGATAGAAAAACACACCGATATACGGGAATGCCGCTCATTGTAGAAATACAGTGCAGCATTTCCGTATACCCCGGATCTCCACTACAGAATACTACTCCGCGACGGTTATCCACGCCTGAAGTGCATTAATAAGTTTCGTTGCCTGATCCTTGCTTGAAATATTGAACTTCGCCTGCTGGCGATATTCATCATCGATCTTGCGATAGCGACGGATGGAATACCGTTCCGGACCATAATCATTCTTGTTTTTTTCCCATTGCTGGTATTTGAAAAGAATGGTCGACCACGAACCTTTTGATAAAACGACCTTGTCGAGTTCCTTGACAACCAGAACACCGTCTTCTTCGTAATTAATCGTAATATCTTCAACACGACCTGCCATACGACTCCTTGGCTCAGGTGTAACATATTTCAACAAAATAACTTAAATTGAAACAGCAACGCAACCTAAGAGTATTCTCCCGCAAAAAAAATGCGCCGGCATTGCACCGGCGCTTTCCGCTTCACCCAAATTACTGCAAGAGGGCCTTGCAGGTAGGAAAGTAATTGCTGGTGATTTTAATATAAGGAAAACATAAAACAGATGTCAGTTTTTTTCCGGCCGACAGAAAAAACAGTAAAAAAAGCAGTGCTTTTCATGAAAGATCGTTATTGGTTGCCATACACAAGAGAACGTACAGGGAACGCCGCTCTATGCGGTACCGGGGTTATTTCCTTTTAATGTATTCAACACCGCAGGCTCTGGCGGCTAATTCGGGAAGGATCTTTCTCTTGAATACGGATTTTCTTCCTTTGAAAAATTCAGATACATCGCGGATAACTCTCCCGGTCCGCACTTCAATGATCTGCATGCTCAATGTATACGCTTTGCCGACTTTCCCGATCGAACCATAGCCGAAATACTCCACGCCAATAAGCTGTCCGGCAATAACGGCACAATTCAGATCTGAGCAGGCGTTGGGAAGATTCTGTTCCGCCAGACGAGTCTGTACTTCGGAAAACTCCAGTGTCGAATAGACTCCGAGCATCTCAATTTCATCTCTCAGCTGCTCGTTGAAAACTTTTACATCGTATTCATCGATGCCACTCGCGGCAAGCGGGGTAAATGCCAGAGTATAGCTGCTCCTCTCACCGGCACCAACAGCTGCGGTAATTACCATAAAAATAATAGACAAACAGATTAAATATTTTTTCATGCGAAACACCTTGTACACCACTATTATACCACTTAAGCGAATAAGGAACAATAGACAACACAGTTTTTCCTCTTACACCATAGGTGCAAAAACAGTTCCCGAAATTTTCAGAAACTGGAATTCTTATGGAAAACATTAAAAAATAGTAACTATTCAGGTACCCCGATTGTTGATTCCGCTCATCCTGAGCACATTCGACAGGCTCCGTGCCCAAGGTAAACTCAGCTCACCACGAGCGTACTGTATACATTGCCCCCGGATTACCTGAGTAGTTGTAGAAAATAGTTACCGAACCTCCATAAAGTGCATAAAAGATCGGTATCCGTTTCTTATTTTCTGAAATTTCAGTTTTGAAACATGTGTATACGACCGATCGGACGCACTGGTATACATAGTATACAGTAACAGGTATCCTGAGCGGAAATTCAACGGAAACCGTACATTACATCAGGTGAACGCGTACCGGTACAACATTATTTCCTGAACTGAGCGAGATATGCATCGGTATACTCGAATACACCGTGTGTCTCCGCCAGTACCGATCCCTGGGAACGGTTAAGTACCCCGAGTTTGGAATCAGTCACCTGCACCCAGAGGGTGAAGTGCCTGACGGCACTTTTTCTGGGAGGTAACAGCACCGCGTCAAGATCCCCTATCGAACCGATATTCATGAGATCATTCGGGGAGAGGTCTTCTGTTTCTTCAGGAGGCATCTGGAAGAGCCACTCGGCGGTGTGCTCTTCGGTCCGCATCGGGGGCGCCCCCTCCATCATATCACCGAGCGTAAATACCGTATCGTACCTTCCGGTAAATGCCGTAACGAAATAGGTATACCCCGTATCAACAGTAATCCGTGTCGTATCCTCCGAGGCGAACGAGAGACGGGTAAACGACGTATTCTCATCCTCCCGATCAAACCGCATAATGCCGTTACCCTCAACCCGGTAAATACCCACCGAATCAATCCGCGGATTGGTGTTTTCAAATACCTGCACCCCGGGCCACTGCGCCAGTCGTGACGAGTACCCCACGGTGTAATCGCTCTGTATCCGGTGGCTTCCTTTGACGTCGGCGAATATTCGAATCGGCACGGTAAATACCTGCGCAACCAAGGGGAGGTTTTCTGTCAGACCGGGAGTCACCTCCTCAGCTCTCGCCATAGCAGCTGAATCGACGTTTACCCCTTCGGCGGTAATCCAATCCACCATCCCGAGTAGTTGCTGTTTCGACATTGCGGTGAACTCTTCAGGAATCTCAGTCTGCAACGCTTCCGGCAGGAGTGACGGCCAGTGATCGGGAATCATGGGGCTCTTTTCAATACAATTTTCAGGCACGACGAAACGGACCTCAATGCAGCTGGTGCGCTCCGAGAAGTTTCCGTTGGTAACCGTTGCGCGGAGCGGTTCCTCCTCGAATGCAGTATCGATACCCATGGCGTTTTTAACCACCTTCCACGATACCCGCCAGGTGACAGCATCTGCTGTAACCGGTTTTCCCGCAAAGACCGCACGGAGTGTGACGGAATCTCCGGGAGCCGCATCCGGCGGTTCATACATGAAATCCAGAAGGCGGATCCGATCCGCCTCGATCCGCTCATATTGGGTCGGAAACTGGGCACAATTCCATAACATTCCGCCAAACAACAGGAGAACAACAATGTTACGCATCATATTTACCTTCCGGGGTAACCAGACCGGATCAGAATTCCGCCTTGAGCCCGATTGCGAACATCGGAAAATTACTGAAGGCCATTTTATCGGAATAATCATAGTTGTAAATTTCAAATTCAGGACTCTTATACACAAAGTAACTCAGGTTCTGCAGATCCCAGAAAACCGACAGCAACCACTTGTTGAACACAAACTTTTTATCGACTCTGATATCAAGCTGAAAAAACGGATCGACCCGGGAGGAATTTTTTGGACCGTACACCGGCCTGAAGGAAAAGGCTCCCGGATAATTTTCCACCTCGATCACTCTGTCTACGGGGGTGGTGGGATTGCCCGTAACGTATCGCAACCGGAAACCCGCCTCCCAGTTTCTCGGCAGACGCCAGCTGCCGAGCAGCTGAATATGGTGTGTCTGGTCAAGATCGAAAAACTCCCACTCCCCATCGGTGCGGTTATAACGCTCGCTGCGAGAGAGCGTATAGGCAAGCCAGCCGAAAAAACGGTCGCCCTGAAGATGGCGGATGAGCAGCTCAAAACCGTACATCCTCCCCATACCGTCACCTTTGTAAAGAGGTTGTGACTCTGCCGACGGATCAAGATCCGATCCGCCGACATGCACCGGAATATCCCACTGACGGTTGAAATAGGTTTGCGCATCAATGGAAATAAGATCGGTAACCTGCCACTCGTAGCCGCCAACGTAATGGGCCGCTTTAGTAGCACCAAGCGCCGGGTTTCCCCACTTCTCCATAAGTACTTCACCCATCGGCTCCGGAGTCTGATTGTAGGTTCCCAGAGCAATTTTCGCAGTATGCCGATCGATGAATTCATACCGCGCGGTAAGACGTGCCGACGGTTCTCCTGAAAATCCGCGTTTATTATTGATTAGGTGATACTCCCAGAATGCCGGCAGCAGCGATCCCCGGTAGTTGAGCTCCGGATAATAATCGTACCGAACTCCCGGAATAATCTGCACCTTATCAGTAGGTTCCCATTCGACATTAAGATATCCGGCCAGATCGCCGAAACGCCAGTCTTCTATATTACCCGGATCGACCACATTGAACGCATCGGGCAGCGCATAGGAAAGATCGGCAAGACTCCACTGGACATCGGCACCGAGGTTGACGGTCACGTGCTTTCCGGGAGAGAATGAGAGCTGTTCTCTGATATGATCAACCCAGATTTTCTGACTGTTCCTCCCGAACGGAGAGCCGAAATCGGAAGAGATATTCATGAGCTGATACCGGAACGAATTCTTCCACATACGGTTGATCGTCCAGTCCCATCCGAGTATCCCCATGTTGAAGGTGGTATTCCATCCCAGGCGGTCGGTCTGCTCCGTCAGCTCATCACTCCCGAGCCGCATCTCGGGGAAGATAAACGACATGCTGTCACGTGAACCGAACAGCGTTACGAAAAAATTACCGTAGTTTTTCGTGGCAACGTCCGTACGGCAGAGATAATCCCAGTAAAATGGATAGACGGTAAAAGGAAACTGATCCGGCATACTGCGGATAATCGGCTGAATGATCTCGCCGAGGAAACTTCTGCGTACCGATACCATGAACGTGACACTGTCGCGAACAGGCCCCTCCACAAAGATCGATCCGTCGAGGGTACTGAGTTCCCCCGCCGCCTTGATCCGCTCCGAAGTGCCTTTACGACCGGCGATCTCGACAACCCCGGCAATCGCCCCGCCGTAACGGGTTCCGAAACCACCCGGGTAGAAATCGATTCCCGACAGTGCTTCGGAATTGTAGGTGGACTTGATTCCACCGAAATGATACAGCACCGGAATTTCCATCCCGTCAACAAAATACCGGGAATCCCACGACGGTGCCCCGCGTACCACGATCTCGCCGGACCCCATGGTCGGTCGGGCCACCCCCGGCAATGTCTGGATTACCTTGACGGCATCACCACCAAGCCCCGGAATCTTGCGGACTTCACCAATAGTGAGCTGACGGCGGCTCACCTCTTTCTCTGCCTGTTTGCCGTACACCATGATCTCGTATTCCGAATACGCCTGTCGTTCGATGTAGTACGTGGAATGCAGCGCCTCGGTTTTTGTGAGAAATTCTTCTGTTTCAAACGGTGCGTATCCCGGCATGAGTACCCTCACCGCGATGCCGCAAGCCGGCAGCGAATAAAACCTGAACTCGCCCGCACTGTCGCTCACCGCTACGAGGCGACCTTCGTCGATACTCTGACCCGTGAAGGTACCGATCGTCCGCATCCAGGTGGAAAAGGGCACCGGAAGGGTGGTATCAGTCGTTGAATCGATTACCGTAACGGCGATAACCGCGTCCGGCACCGGCTTTCTGGTACCTTTTTCCAGACACCTGCCGCTGAAATTACTATAAGGAATCAGTGAATCAACGGCATCTGCAAGCGTAAACCGGTAATCGTACTGCAGAAGCACCGCCACCGGAACGCTATCGGCCATTGCCGGAGAAAACACGAAGCGACGTGCCGCACGAACGGCACAGCTGTCAAGTTCCGGTACAACACCGCGAAGCACCGCAGCACTATCCACCGTTCCTGTTTCGCTTATAAGCAGTTCGAGCGTCACGGTTCCCGCCACCCCCTTCTTAACAAGATAAGCAGGATATTCCGCCTTTACAAACGTAGTGAGCACCGGTAGTATATCCGGTCCGACAAGAGAATCCGCCGGTACCGAATTCGCAGGAGTCTCTGATTCAACAGACAGTTCCATTACCGGTTCTTCCGTAATCCCGATCTCATCAGATGCTGCGATATTTCCCGCAAGCAGCAGTACTGCAAACAGCAACCGGTGTATAGCAAGGTGCATTATCGGAATTCCTTCACGAAAAACCGCTCCGTGAGTTCACAGACCGGCAGGGTCAAAAGGTGATAAAGGAGAAATTTTATCGGTACATCGCATCCGTCACGGCGGTACGTTTTTTCTGAAACATGACTAAACAAATTACTATCCTGCGTGAATTAAAAAGTATATCATAGTACCCGCTCAACACAATCTCCGGAGCCCGCCGTGCGCCGGACGTCGTTGCACTCAGCTTCCCGGCAAAGTATTTTACCGGAAAGGGTAACAGCATTACCAGTAGCCCCCTGCAACACTCCCGGCGTTTCGAGGCGACCATGCACTCTCACGATTCAGAGCAGACCTCTTCAGGACTCAACATTCTTGTTGTCGCATCGGAACTCTACCCGTATGCAAAAACCGGCGGTCTGGCCGATGTCGTGGCGGCGCTTGCCGGGCAGCTCCGTGAGTTCGGCCATGACGTACGGATTGTGATTCCCCTTTACCGGCAGATTGACGGTCCCGCAATCGGCCTGCGCCCCGTTCTGGAACCGATGGGCGTCTGGATGGGTGATACCGAGGAGTGGTGCTCGGTACACGCCACCGAAGACGACAACAAGGTTCCGATTTATTGTATTGAACACCATGCGTTCTTCAGTCGTGACGGCCTTTACCATGACAAAGCCATGAACGACTACGACGATAACCCGTGCCGGTACGGATTCCTGACCCGGGCGGCACTGCAACTCTGTAAAGATACCGGATTCAAGCCCGATATCGTGCACGTACACGACTGGCAGACGGCACTTGCTCCCGCCTACCTCAAGCTCTGGCACTGGAACGACCGGCTGCTCGGCAACGCGGCCTCGGTACTTACCATTCATAACATCGCCTATCAGGGAGTCTACCCGAAATCCCACCTCTCCTATCTCGGAGTAGGCTGGCATAACTTTACTGCCGACAAATTCGAATCTTTCGATCGCATCAACTTTCTCAAGGGAGGAATCCACTACGCTGATTGCGTTACCACCGTCAGCCCGACCTTTGCGCGGGAGGCAACGACCCCCTTCGGCGGATTCGGACTCGCCCCCTACCTGAGTGCACGGGGAAGCGGCTTCAAAGGGATACTCAACGGTATCGACTACTCGCTCTGGAACCCGGAAACGGACCCCTACCTGCCGGCACACTTCAATGCGGATCATCCCGACGGTAAAAATGAATGTAAACGCCAGCTACAGGAACGCTTCGACCTGCGTCAGGTGGAGGGAGTTGCCCTGATCGGTGTGGTAGGCCGCTTTGTAGAGCAGAAAGGTTTCGAGCTGCTGGCGCGAACCATCGAACGGGTGCTCCGGGATATGATTGTCCAGTTCGTGATTTTAGGTACAGGCGAGAATCATCTCGAGTCCTTTTACGGGGATCTTCCCAAACGGTACAGCGGCCATGTGGGCAGTTACATCGGGTTCGACGATATGCGTTCACATCTTATTCAGGGCGGAGCTGATTTTTTTCTGATGCCGTCGCTTTTTGAACCGTGCGGTCTTACCCAGATGTACGCACAGCGTTACGGGACTCTGCCCATCGTACGGGCTACCGGAGGTCTGGAGGATACGGTCGAACAGTATGATGAATCCACCGGTGAAGGCACCGGCTTCAAATTCTGGGAAGCAAAAGAGGATGCACTGTACTACACGATCGGCTGGGCAATCAGTACCTACTACGACCGCAAGGAACATCTGCGGAAAATGAAAGAGCGGGCGATGCGACGTGATTTTTCATGGCAGCATCAGGCACGGGAATACATTACCACCTACCATCAGGCAATAGCAAACAAGAAGAAATGGGATGAATCCCATACCTCATATTACTGGTGAAATTGAAAAAGGGATAGTCAGGAAGAAAGATCGACGCCTTGTCCTTTACCGAGTTCCGCACCTACCGCCATCTCCACACTGACCTTCATTATATTTTCTGCGGCATCGTTGGTTGCCTGATTGGTTACCTGCAGGATATCATTGACGGCTTCGATTGAACGGCTTGCAGCTGAGACCGGATCCATGGCTCCTCCTTGGATTTGTGTAGATGTTTCCATTTCTAGTATCGGCAGGATTAGTGGTTACTTTAGGAGGAACTTCTGATTGTTTCTTCTATCCTGTAAGGACGTTCAATTGAACGTCCCTACAACAAATACCCGTTCAACTCATCAATCGACTCAATCACAAGATCCGGCTGGTAGGGTGATTTTTTGATGGCCTGCCGGTCAGCCTCGCCGGTGAGTGTACAGATACTCATGATGGACGCATTGCAGCCGAGCGCAATATCAGTATAGAGGCGGTCGCCGATGACAGCGGTGGCGGCTGGTGAAACCGGAAACCGGCTGCGCAGGCAATCGATCAGTTTCGTATGTGGTTTCCCGATAAACATCGGCTGCCGACCGGTCGCATTTTCGAGCATCACGCAGATCGATCCGCAATCGGGTATGTATCTGCCCCCGCCGATGGGACAGACAAGGTCAGGGTTGGTGGCGATATACCCGGCACCCTCGGAGATAAGCATACCGGCGGTGCGCAGTTTGCGGTAGGTCAATTCAGTATCAAAGCCAACCACCACGAAATCAGCCTTCTCTGCGGTATCTTCCAGAATATTCAGTCCGTACGATGCCAGTTCCCGCTGCAGTGATTCGGTACCTACGACATATACCGATACTCCCGGCTGTTTTGCCGCCAGATACCAGCCGGTCACCTGTCCGGAAGTAAGGATATTCTCTTCGGTGACTGGAAATCCCATACCGGAAATTTTTTCGATATACTCGGAGAGGGATCGGGAGGAATTGTTGGTGAGAAAAACATACCGGTGGCCGAGCCGCCCGAGATTTTTAATAAAGTCAACTGCACCGGGAATCGGCCGATCGCCAAGGTAGACGGTGCCGTCAAGATCAAGCAGGAACAGGGTCGTACTACCCAGTCGTTCATGTACCTTCAGATCCATGGAGCACCTTTTTTCGGTAAAATGTTCGGATACGGACTTTGCCCGAATAGACCGGTTCTGTTAGAAAATAATTCCTACGGTAAAAAAAGACGGGGATTTTGGTTATAAACAGAAACTGGAAGGAATTTTACTGCAGCGGCAGGATCAGTTGCCGGGCGAATTGCTACTCTAAATCATCACCGGCATCGTCAACCATTTCAACCCCTTCTTTCCACGGAAGGAGCACCTGGGAACGACTTGTCTGTTTGAGTTTCCGCAGAGCCTTGATCTCTATCTGGCGAACCCGTTCATTGGTCAAATGCAGCTTCTGACCGATCTCGCCAAGCGTTTTTATCCGCCCGTCGTCAAGACCGAACCGCATGAGTACCGTCTCCTTCTCTTTGGGATCAAGCGACTCAAGGGCCTGTTTTATATGCTCCCGCAAAGAGACCAACGAAAGACGCAGAAACGGATCTTCCGAATGAGTATCTTCAATATATTCACCTATGGTGGTTCCGTCGTCGGAACCGACCTCCATATCGAGAGAAATGGGATCAATCGCGCATTCAAGGGCAGTTTCAACTTTATCGACCGTACTACCGAGTCCTTCGGCTATTTCTTCAACCGTTGGTTGTGAACCATGCTGGAGGGTCCACTCCCGGGTGAACCGCTCGATTTTTCCCACCAGATCAAAAGTATTTGCCGGAATATGTATGGTTTTCGATTTCTCGTGAATAGCCCGGGTGATCGCCTGCCGCACCCACCATATGGCGTAGGTACTGAATTTGTAGCCTTTACGATAGTCAAAATTTTCAACCGCCGTGATAAGCCCTTTGTTCCCCTCCTGTATCAGATCACTGATCTCCATACCGCGGTGAATGTACCGTTTCGCGATGCTGACCACCAGCCTGACGTTCGCCTCTATAATGGAACATTTCGCCTGATTGCGCATCTCCTCCCAGCTCGCGAAATGCTCCAGAGCTTCTGACGAAGAGGTTCCGAGGAGTTGTTTATACTGTTCAAGCAGTTCCCGAATGCGGCGTGAATTGAGCCGCAACTGCTGACAGAGCTCGATGACATGCTCCTGCTGTTCCGCAATAACTTCAGCCAGTGCGGTATCTTCATGTTTTTTATGCGCCTTTTTGCGTAATGCTTCCAGTTGCCGTTGTTCTTCGCCAATGGTTGCAACGGCATCAATGAACTGCTGCCGAAGTTTTTCGATCTCTTTCGGGTCCTTGACACGATCCTCTTCGATCCGCAGAACATCAACGCATTCAATGGAGCCGGCGGCGAGTTCGTTGGCAATGGTGGTAACGGTATCGAGTATCGCATGTTCCCGAAACGCCATGTCGAGAAGCTTGAACTGCGCGAACCGCATCAGAATGGCATACTGCACCTCCTGCCCTCTGCTCATGAGCGGTACCCGCCCCAGACTGTTCAGATAGATCCATGTGGGATCACTGAAATGCCCCTTGCCGCCGGAGGATTTACGGGTCGAACGCTGCTGATTTTTTTCAGCGGTGACCGGAGTGGCGCTTACCGATAGTGGTGTAGTCTCTTTCATAGGTATCCCTGATTTTTCAGAGTATATTCTATGATTGTAATCCGCAACGATCAAGATTAAAGTTTTGTACGTTCCGCAGACGAAAAAGCAACGATGCACCTTATGCGCCATATTGCCACTCTTATGTTTCTGCTGCTCAACGCCTTCCCGGCATTCGGAATTCCGCTTAAGTTGACAGGTGAGGTTCCCGCATATCTCGACACCGTGTATCTTGCCCGGCAGTATCACCGCATCAGTGCTCTTATCGATTCATCCCGCGACAAATCGGAACCGCCGCTTAGCATCCTTTTCTACCGCACCGGGGGTAACCGGAAAACCGGTATTCACCTCCCGGAATGGGGTGGCGGCGGAGCCCTGGGCAGAGACACCATCGTCATTCCCGTAGACCGCACCTCCGCCTTCTACCGCAACGACCTGCAGCAGATCATACTGCACGAGATGGTGCACTGCGCACTTGCCCGCGCATGGGGTATCCTGCATATTCCCCGGTGGTTTCATGAGGGCATGGCGATGAGTCTGGCGGGAGACATCAATTTTGAAGAGCAGGTAATACTGTCGCGCGCAATCGTGTTGCACACACTGGTTCCGCTTGATTCGATGGAGTACCTCAACCGGTACAGCTTTACACGTGCACAAATCGCCTACAGCCAGGCGCATTTCGCGGTGCAGTTCCTGCTGACCACCTACGGCTACGATCTTATTCCCGAGCTGCTTGCCGCCTCCCGTAAGTACCGGCGGTTCGATGCCGCCTGCCGGAGTGTATTCGGACTTTCCGCAAAGGAACTTGACATTCTACTTAAAAAAGAGATGGCACGGCGGTACCGTCTGATCTTTATATTGACCGATTATGCATTTCTCTGGATCGGCATTCTTCTGCTGGCGGTTGCTGCATTCATCGCAACGAGAATACGAAACCGGAAAAAAAGACTGGCAATGGAGCTGGAGGAGAAAACTGCGGGGGAAGACGAATCGGAGAAACACGGGGAAACCACATCAGGGTGATTGAACATTTCAACACTGATAGCCGGATGATTCGGGCTACGCGTGGTAACCAGGTCGTAAAAGTCTTATACGAGGATGCATGAACAGTCCCAGCGACCCCGAAGCAGCAGCATAAGCCAACCCGGGGTCCAGTGAAGTAAAGCTCGTTATCACTGTTCTCCAATGGATCCCGGCCTTCGCCGGAATGACGACCAAATCCACGGAACCGGTTTCTTTTACAATTATTACAGCCCTACGGAGCACTGCGGGACCTACTTACCCCGAACCATATCGGTCCGACGCCACCCGGTTGCGGAAGAGACGAGTGGGATGAGTTCCTTGGCAACCTTCTGATGATCGTAGATATGCGGATGCCCGTAGAGTGCCCCGTTTTCGGTATGATATTCAAAATAAAATACATCATTTTTTCCTGCGGCTTTCTGCCTGTCAACAATACCTTTGACATGAGGTATCAGCTCATCGCCGGGCCACACTTTCGTAGCGCAGCAGATGATCTTCACCCCGGGATACAGCCCGCGTAACCGATTGATTAGTTTCAGATATGCATTGTCAAACTCGGTGGAATCCGCATGCGGCGGATCAGCCTGAAAATCATTTATACCAAGACCGATTACTGCAACGTCAGCCTGCCAACGGGAAAAATCCCAGAGGGCTGACTTTACCGTACTGTTTACCGACGAGATAAGCGTCCGATCGTAGTACCGCGGCAGTTCCCTTCCCTTGTCGATCCCGTTGTAGTTACGCACCAGCCCTTTTCCCGAAACAGCAATCAGGTGATACTGTGCTCCGAATGCACGTGAAACAAGCGGGCCGAACGCCTTGTAGGCATTGGTTGCCGTAAGCATGATGGAATCATCTTTCCCGGCCGGGCACTCACGATTAAGATATTCGTTGGAAAACCCGACGGTATAGGAATCACCGATGAATTCAATCTTGCGCCGCGAGGGTGGTGGCGGCGAGGAAACAGTTTTTCCCGAATCGAGTACCAGCCCGTAAAAAGCCGATGGTGCCCCGGCGGACTCCGATCGTTTGACAATAAGCAACCGGTGCGGCCGGTCAGTCAGTCCTTCGGCGATCAGAAAGGTTGCCTTTGCCGCTTTGCTGCAGAACGTCGCCTTGAGCACACCATCAACAAACGCGTCAAAATAGTTAACTCCCTCCATCACCGCACTGCAGGATGTTCCCTGAAAGATGGTCCTTATCGTAACACCAGGCCAGTCGAAAACTACCTTCCCCGGTGAACGCTGATCGGTCCTCCCCATATACTGAAAACCGGGATGATCAGGAGATATAAGTGATTGAGAAAAAAGAGGCGTCATAAGGAGCATCAATATGAAAAACGGCAGTACAGTTCTTTCCATGGGGATTCCTTCACCGGTGATTCTCCCGCCGGAAGACAGGATGCAAATCTGTGATGCTTCAGGCTTTGAGCAGCCGCAGCACCTCACCCAGTTCGTTTTTTATCTGCAGGAGGGACACCGGGGTCCCTTCGGGTGACGTTTCCGGTTTTACAAGATCGGCACCCTGCCCCTTCATTTCAGTTAGTTTCTTCTTAGCCCCGGGAATAGTGAATTTTTCTTCGTAGAGCAGATATTTGATGAATTCAATAATCTGAATATCTTTTTCGCGATAGGCCCGGTTGCCTGCCCGGTTCTTTTTGGGTCGCAACTGAGAGAATTCGCTCTCCCAGTAACGGAGGACATGCGGTTCCAGCCCAGATCTGCTGCAGACCTCACTGATTGAATAGTAGAGTTTCGTACTTTCATTCATGATGGTTCAGCCTCCGTTATACCGTTTCCGGAACTGCATCCCGGTCCGGACGTTCGCTTCCGTAAATTATCGTGAAGGAGCGGTTACCACCACTCCGGTTTTGATTCCCGCACCATGAGATCCTTTACCGCAGCTTTCGCGCTCTTCCCCTCGAACAGCGTACGATAGACTTCCTGCGTGATCGGCATCTCAATGGCATATTTCTGAGAAAGATCGTACACGGATTTTGTGGTCTGCACGCCTTCGGCGACCATAGTCATTTTACCGAGCGCCTCGTCGAGCGAGAGTCCGGAGGCGATCAGTTCACCCATTCTGCGGTTACGGCTGTGTTTACTGATACAGGTGGTGATCAGATCACCGATCCCGGCAAGTCCGCTGAAGGTCGACTCCTGCGCCCCGAGCCGTCGTCCGAGTCGCATCATCTCGACAATACCGCGTGTGAGCAGTGCCCCCATGGTGTTATCCCCCAGCCCGAGTCCACCACAGATGCCGGCGGCGAGTGCAATCACATTTTTAACACTTCCGGCAAGTTCCACACCCCGAACATCAGTATTCGTATAGACTCTGAAAGTTGCAGTGGAGAAAGCTTCCTGAATGGTAGTCGCGTTCTCAAGATCTTCACATGCGGCAACAATAGTGGTCGGCAGCTCGCGTGATACTTCTTCGGCATGCGACGGCCCGGAGAGCACAATCACCTTGGACGGCGGAAGTTCCGGCAGCTCCTCGAGCAATATATCACTCATCAGTTTCAGCGATCCGATCTCGATACCCTTTGCAACCACAACCCAGAACTTAACCCGGTCAATCTCCTCGCGGGGCACCTCGGCAACAATCCGCTGCATAGTGGACCGCATGGTCTGAGATGGAACCGCACAGATAACACATTCGGCTCCCGAGACAGTATCGGCAATAGAGGTATCAATTTCAATCGGATCGGGAATCATAATTCCCGGCAGTTTCACCGGATGCTCCCGCTTTTCACGCAGCATTGCCGCATCTCCAGTATTGAACTCCCACATACGAAGCGCATGTCCTCCCCGTTTATGCAACATCACCGCCAAAGCGATAGCCCAGCTTCCTGCTCCAAGCACACCTATATTCACCACTGCCTCCAATAAGATCTGTTCTGTACTGCAACAACCGGTTACATCCGGCAACACCTATACCTGTAGAATAACACCGCATAGCAAGGATACTGCCGAAACTGTCAGTTTCCGGGATATCTCCAAAGTTCAAAGATACCTCAGAATATAGTTTTAAAATATAGTATCTACTCAGGATTCAGGAGTCAGAAGCCAGTATTCAGAATGGTACACCAAAAAAAATGCACTATATCAGTATCTGACGCACAATGATTGGCATTACTAATCTTGAGACCGGTAAATCAATCCTCATTTCAGTGGCGAATGGCGGGATCCAGTGGCAAGATTAATAACGCATTTTCCTTCACTGGAATCCGACTTTCACGGTGAGGTGACGAGGATACTTCGATTTTGAGACCCATGATAAGCAAACAAACAGGTGTTGTATTCGGATTGTCCTGTCTATTGTTTTCTTGAGTTCTGAATTCTATCTCCTGGATTCTGGATACCTGAGTAATTAAAAATATATTGAATGGGTTATTGAAGCTCAACGCTCCTGTGCACCATCTGCACGAAGTACTGAACGTTCTCCCCCTGAATTATGACCTCCGGTTACATCTCTGGAATTATTCAGCGCTACCGCCGTCAGCTCCCTGACCGGCAGCCTCACCACCGTTCCATCGGGGGCGGCGAGCTCTGGCTCCGGTTCGATAATCAACCACCACCGGACATCCTTCAAAATCATAGTGTTCATAAATTTTATTAACGATATACCGATGATAGGCAGGAACGACCTCCTTGGGATTGGAGGTAAAAATTCGAAACAGCGGGAATGGTGCCTTGATCTGCTTTGCTCCCAGAAACCGCACCTGCTTTCCCGGTATGACAGGATGGGGGTGTACGCGTGCCCAGGAGAAGAGCTTGTCTTCGAATTCCGTTGGACTCACCCGTGTATGCATCCGCTCATAAATAGCAAATGCCTGGTCAATAATAACCCCTGTCCGCTGGCCGGTCAGCGCCGATGCCGACACCATAGGAATAAAATGGAGTTCCTTGTACTGACGACGTGATTCAGCCACCAGTTGATCAAAAGTTTTGTGGTCCTTCTCCGCTTTAATGTCCCATTTATTCCAGACGAGCAACACCCCTTTGTGCAACTCAAGGATCTTTCGGAGGATACGCAGATCCTGCACACCGATTCCGTTGGTGACATCAATCATAAGAACACAGATATCGCACCGATCGATACTTTCGAGTGCCCGCAGGTTCGCGTAGTATTCCATATCCATTCTAACGTGGGATTTTTTCCGAAGTCCGGCGGTATCGATCAGTGTGACTTTTCTGCCGTTCCACATAAGCGGCGAGTCGATGGAATCCCGGGTTGTACCAGGCTGATTGTCAACAATCATCCGGGTGCTGTGCAGCAGCCTGTTGACAAGTGATGACTTTCCCGCATTCGGACGTCCGACCACCGCAAGCCGTAATTCGCTTTCACCCTCCTGCTCCGCCCCGCTCTCGCCTTCCCCGCGTGCAAGCCGAATAATCGCAACTGCACGGTCCAGAATCTCCGCCACTCCGTTTCCATGTACGGCACTGACCGGATAGACATCCCCAAGACCGAGCGTTCTAAACTCATCCGTCTCATATGAGCGCTGTATGGATTCCGCCTTGTTGACCACACAGATTACCTTCTCGGGAGAAGTTTTTCTGATGATCCGGGCAATCTGCATATCAGTATCGGTACACCCCGTCGTAACATCAACCAGAAAAAAAACCACCGCTGATTCGCTGACGGCAATCCGCACCTGTTCGTGGATAGCTTCAGGGATTGAGGCGTGATCGGTCGGAAGCATTCCGCCGGTATCCACCAGAATCAGGGATTCTCCACACCAGTCGGTTGTATAGTAGTTCCTGTCGCGGGTAACCCCGGCCTGATCGTCAACAACGGCAAACCGTTTTCCGATAATCCGGTTGAAAAGACTCGATTTGCCAACATTCGGTCGGCCGATAATAGAAACGATTGGTTGTTGCGCCATTGGTATCCTCTGATTTCGCCGCTATCAAAGTACCTTTTTCGGAGGGTGTTGTCAATACGATACGCAGTGCTGCGTCATGGCCTTTTCGGCAGACAGCCGATTTTGTAATAGCCGCCCACCGATTTGAGGTAGGAGTGTACCGCGATATACAGCGGCAGGGAAACTGTATCGGAAATTACTACAGTATCGTTTTCGGCAAACTCCCGGGATTCTTGCCAGGCCTCCGGTCCACCGGGAAGAAACCCCGTCCGGGAACCGGAGGAAACACAATACACCTTCTTAACTGTGGAGGTTATCACATACCAGTCGGTGTCATTAACCGTTGCAACTGCGCCGTATGTGGCTCCCTGCAACGTATCCGCAATATTCCTTCGGTCATTGGGCTCCTGTTCCCTTGCAATGGTAACAAACTGCAGGGTGTCGTCTTCGGGTCTGAATACCGATTGGTGTGATGAACGAATCGTTTTTCCCAGCCGGACCTGATACTCCGCAGCACCGGCTAACGGCTCGGAAAAATTCAGTAGTGCAGTATCACGAAGCTCATTCACTTCCACTGAAAAAGAGAAAAAAGGCGGATCAAAAACAAATTCAGGTTGGGAACTGTCTGAAAGCGGTTCGCTGAATGCTACCGGGAGTCTGCCGTAGGGAGCGACCGTATCACAGCAATCAGCATGAACAAAGTGAAATTGCTGCTCGGGATTATCAGTGGGAACCACGCAGAAAAGGAGAAGCGCGGCGATACCGGCAAAAGCTATCGGTAAACGACTCTTCACAGAACCCCCAGGTTTTCCATTCACCATTTCATAATTCCTTATTACTACCGGTGTAATCACTCGATATTATATGGTACTACCCGCCCACCGGCAAGTCTCAAGAATCTGATGAAATATCATGTTTCCGGACTCCCGCCCCCATGGAGTACCGTTCCATAGGTATTTTTCACCCATGCCACCACTCCAGACCGATCCAACCGCCGATGTACTGGTCGTGTGCGGCCCGACCGCCTCGGGAAAAACCTCTCTTGCGGTACAGCTCGCCGACCGGTTCAATGGAGAGGTCATCAGTGCCGATTCCCGGCAGGTGTATCGCGGGCTTGACATCGGCAGCGGAAAGGATATCCATGAGTACACTGCCACAGGCAGACCGGTTCCTTTTCATCTTATAGACATTGCCGATCCGCGCGACATCTACACGCTGCACCATTATCAGCAGGATTGTTACCGGACGATAACCGGCCTTCGGGAACAATCAAAACTACCGGTACTCTGCGGTGGCACCGGGCTGTTCATCGAAGCGGTCCTGCGCGGTTACGCCCTTCCCGATGTTCCCGAAGACCGTGAACTCAGAAACCGTCTGATGAGAAACCCGAAAGAGGAACTTGTCACGATGCTCGGGGACCTTGACCCGGAGCAACTGATCCGGACTGATACCAGCAGCAAAAAAAGGATCGTCCGTGCAATCGAGGTCGCCACCTTTCGCAGAGGCCATCCCGGCACAACCGGCCAACTCACGATACCCTCGATAACACCGCTTATTCTCTGTACCCGATTCAAACGAACTGATCTGCATGAGCGGATCACCAGACGACTCAACGCACGACTTGACGAAGGTATGGTCGACGAAGTACGTTCACTGCGGGCCGCAGGTGTTTCGGACGACCGGCTTTTAATGCTCGGAATGGAGTACCGGCATATTACCCGGTACCTTCGCGGGGAGACCGATTATTGCGCCATGATCCGCAACCTGCAACATGCCATATTCCAGCTTGCGAAACGACAGGAAACCTGGTTTCGCGGTATGGAACGGCGCGCTGGTAGGGACGCCTTGCCATGGCGCTTCTACTGGATTGACAATGCCGATTTTGATACGGCATATGCTGTTGCACGTAACGTTTTAAACCCATAACTTATTATACCTATCGACGCTATGCATGGTGTCTCTACACCACCTGTAATTCAATCCAGAAAATACTGTTCCACAATTACCCGATCAGCCGGTGCCCACGACAGGCCGGCGGCTTCCCTGCACGAAACAAACCGTACCGCCGCATGATCGAGCAGTCGGGGCTCAGCCTCCGGCTCCATGGAACAGACAAACGGAAACAGCTCAATTGCTATCCACGGGTAGTCCCATTGTACCGGCGACAAAGCTTCGTGAATACCGATTCCGACAGCAAGCTCTTCCCTGATTTCCCGGTGGAGCGCCGCTTCGAGCGTCTCCCCTTCATGCACCTTTCCTCCGGGGAACTCCCACAACCCGCCATTGGTCCGATCCTCAGGCCGCCGGGCGGCAAACACCATTTTTCCCCGTTTAATTACCGCACAGACGACCTGAATCCTTTCAGCCGGTGTCACCACACCTCTTTGGTGTAATTGAAAACATCTCCGGGAGCTGGATAATGGATATTTTCATACCCCTTGCTCCGCAGCGCGTCACGCAGTGACAGTGACTGCTCAGGTTCCCCGTGAACAAGAAATATGTGTTTCAGACGCGAAGGCGGTGTCAGGTCAACATAATCAAGCAGATTCCGTCGGTCGGCATGCGCGCTGAATGCATCAATCACCTGCACCCTGCACCGGACCGTATGTTCCTCACCGAACACCTTCACCTCATGCCTGCCGTCCATGATTTTACGGGCGAGCGTCTCCTTCGCCGCATAACCCACAAACAGCAGCAGATTTTTAGGATTCTCGAGATTATTCCTGAGATGATGCAGTATCCGTCCGCCCTCGGCCATTCCCGATCCAGAAATGATCACATGCGGATAAGCAAGTGAATTAAGTTTTTTCGATCCGTCAACATCGTGTATGTAGGTAAGTCGTTTAAAGCCGAAGGGATCCTCGTGTCCTTCAAGAAAGAGACGCCGGGTCTCTCTGTCGAGGTCCGCGGGATAGTGCCTGAATACTTCGGTCGCATCACACGCCATAGGACTGTCAACAAAGATCGGCATATCGGGAATACGATCCTGATTGAACAGCTTGTGCAGAACATACACCAGAAGCTGTGTCCGGCCAACCGCAAACGAAGGGATTATAATCTTCCCCCCTGCCGCAGCAGTAGTGCGGATGGCGCCGGCCACCACCTCCTCGACATCCTCATAACTCTCGTGCAGGCGATTGCCGTACGTTGTTTCCATGATAAGCAGATCAAGATCACGCAGCACGTTCGGGTCGTGCATCAGGGGAATACCCGGTCTTCCGATATCACCGGTCAATCCCAGCTTGTAGGTCCTGCCGTTTTCATTAATTTCCAGATGAATTCCGGCACTGCCCAGAATATGTCCCGCATCACGGAATACCACCTCTACCTGCGGTGCAATGGTAAAGGGCTTGTCGTAGTCTATTCCCACAAACTGGTCCAGTGTCGCCTCCACATCACGCAAACTGTACAATGGTTCAATCTCGGGGTGATGGGAACGACGTCGTATTTTATTGACCCATTCAAGGTCTTTCGCTTGAAGATAGGCGCTGTCCCGCAGCATTATCTTGCACAATTCGATGGTTGCCGGGGTGGCATAAATCGATCCTTTAAACCCTTTGCGTACCAGATTGGGCAGATTGCCGCTGTGGTCGATATGGGCATGACTGAGAATCACCGCATCCACCGTGGCGGGATCGAACATGAAATTGAGATTCTTTTTATAGGACTCCTCCCGACGTCCCTGAAACAACCCGCATTCATACAGCAGTTTTTTTCCATTCACTGAAATGAGCATCTGGGAGCCGGTAACTGTCTGTGCGCCACCACAAAACTGGATTTGCATATAGGGGTTCCTCCTCGGGAAAAAGTATGCTATAATAATACCTTGCGGTGGAAAAATTGTACACCCTTCTCTTTTGACCGACGAACCTTTCGCAACGGAAACATTTCCGCGTCGACCGCCACCGGTGCGCACAGGGAGTTCATGCATGGCAAAAATTCTTGATCCGGCAACCTTCGATCCCCGAGCATACATCGGGCAGGATATTGGGAATATCACCCTCGTTGAATTCATCGGCAAAGGCTCCATGGGTGCCGTTTACGTGGGGTATCAGAAATCGCTCAAGCGGAAAGTCGCCATCAAGGTATTCCCGAGATTCATAAATGTTCAGAAAAATATCACCCTTCACTTCAGGGAAGAAGCGGAAATCGTCGCGGGGCTCAACCACCCCAATATCGTTCCCGTGTTCGATATGGGCAACACCCCTGACCTGCTTTTTATCACCATGCAGTTTATTAACGGTGAGGATATGCGCTCAAAAATCCGGCGTCATGCACTTCATCCGGTACCATCACGTCGCACAATCGGCGTTGAAGCGGTACTTGCGATCATGTTGCCGGTTCTTGACGCACTCGCCTACGCACACGAAGAGGGGGTGATTCACCAGGATATAAAACCGGGGAATATTCTTGTTGAGGAGCGTGCCGGACGCCCCTATCTGGCCGATTTCGGCATCGCCCGTTCAGCCATGAATACGGAAGATGACACCTCGATGATTATGGGTACACCACTGTATATTGCTCCGGAACAGATATCCGACGGTACTCCCGACCCGCGTTCCGACATTTACAGTGCGGGAACTGTTTTATTCGAAGCAATGGTCGGCAAACTGCCTTTTCAGAAAACCAGTGTCGAGGCGCTCCTCCACCTGAAAATGAACACTCCGGATGCTCTTTATTCAAAAACGCCCTCTCAGGCATCAGAAACAATCGATGCCCCCCTTGAAAAAATCATACTCAAGTCGATTGCCCCGAAAATGGAAGAGCGTTATCAGAGTTGCAGGGCATTCCACGACGATCTGGCCCGATACCGGGCCGGCATTCCCGGAAAGGGAGCCGTGTGAGCACGCAAATTTCTCAGAAAACGGCTGAACAGTTCATCCGCCTGTTCAATGTCGTTTTCAACAGTGCGATGCTGTACGGACCGACACATCCCACGACACTTAAAAGTGTTGGACCGTTTCTCGGGGCACTACAGAAAACGCTGGCATCAATTCCATCGGTTTCGATCGTAATCGACCGGGAAAGTCTATTTGTTGAAGAGTGGCCGGTCGACAAAGTTATCAATGCCCGCAGGATTCTGCAGCAATTCGCAAAGGTCGGTCTTGTCTCCGTAACGTTCGAAATCGGGATTACCGCACAGCAGATCGAGACACTCATAAGATTTACTGCCGACAGTGGAACCATCCATCCGTTCGAGCAGGTTCAGCAGCATCTGCAACAGGAAGGTTGTCACTCAATCCGACTCAACTATGTCCACTACGGAAAAATTACTCAGGACCAGACAGTGGTTGGGATTGACGAAGCAGCAGGCGGAGGAGAACAGATCGGTTCCTCTCCTGTCGGTCCGGCAGCTCCATCACCGGAAGTACTTCAGCAGATACATGAAGTTCTGAATCTGGCTCATCTGTTCGAACAACCGCAGCAGAGCTCCGCAGCATTTTCCAGAACAGCACTCGATCCCGACCATGCCGATGATGCCGTCCAATCGATCACCGATCTGCGCAACGCGGTCAACACCGGTGACACTCCGGACACCGATCTGCTGCTCAACGCCGTCTATCAGCTGAAAATTGATCTCTCCGAAGCCATAGAACTGCAGAAAGAGACCGGCAAGCTTTCCGCTGCACCTGAACCGATTGTTGACGAAATGGAGAGCCTCACCTGTGATGTCATTGTCAAACTGGTTCGGGAAGAGTACACCAACGGGGATGTGCCCCTCAGGCGTCTTGCAGAGATCATCCGGCGGATGCTCCCTGAAACCAATGAGCTTAAACGTCTTCTCCCGAAACTCAAACCGGCACTCCTGGCTGCCGGCATGTCGCTCTCAGACTACCTGCAGCTTATAAGAAGCCTTAACATCGAATTTGAAAGTGAATCGCTCGCCGGTTCACTTCAGGAGGCAGCTACGGGAATCGGCGCCACAGTTGAGGAACTCGTCAGCGCAATTCAATCCCAGCCCGATGATGCAGCCCGATTGCTCGTCATGGCCTCCGAAATTCGAAAAGGGACCCAGGAGGACGACGCACAGCTCTCCTCCATGCTCACCGATTACATCGAAAAAGTGAGCACCAACATGGCACTCGAATCTGGATCTCTTTCTGACCATCAGGGAACCGACGTACTCAGGCAGATGCTTGAAAAACTCCAACACCAGCTTGTCGACAATCTGAAAAAATACGGTGTTGAAGAACCGGTACTTGCAAAGGTGGGAACCCTCCTTGCCGAGCGACGCGATGCGGCCTTCGACAAGGCAACCGAGCAGTGGATTACCCGGGAAATTGAATCTTCACCGGAAGTCTCCCTCCAGAATCTTTCAGAAAAACTTATTCGTATGGTTGGTGAGCAGGGACAACTCGATCGTCTGCATGATCCGGTAATGGCAGCTCTCTCCGCCCGGGGCTTTGATCACAAACAGATGGAGCAGATCCTCAAAAAAATTGCCTCCAAAATTTCAGCGGGAAAGATGTTCAAACTGCCGCCCGGTGTGCTCTCTGCCAACAATATGCAATTTCTGGTTGATCGAGAACTCAAGCAACACCACCGGTACCATACACCGTTTTCAACGATCATGCTGTCTCTCGAAGGTATGCTGACAAAAGGTAAGGCCCACCGACCAACCGAAGCGGAATTTCAGCTGATTATCCCGAAACTCTTTTCGGTTGCTAAATTCATTTTAAGGGATATCGATCTGGTGGGGACACTTGGTGCTCCACACGAAAAAACGGTTTTTTCGCTGCTTGCAATGACGGAACTCAAAGGAGCCACCATCGCCAAGGAGCGAATTATGAAGAAGATTGCATCCCTGCAACTGAAAACTGCCGAGGGTAAGACAACCTTGATTACGGCAGCCTCATTGCATGTTCCGAGTGAGGAAGAGAAACCTGATATCAAGAATTTTCTAGCCGATGCCTTCAGCAATCATGAAAAAGTCGTGAAAGAGATCGAAGCAACCTATTTCGGTGAAAATACCGGTGCCGAAGAAACTGGCGCGACACCGGCATAGCCAATCAACTCTTTGCGGACAGCCCCAGACCTAAACCCACATTGAAATAAAATCCGTTGAACTTGAGATCCGGTCCACCCTCTACCTGATCCTTGCCGTTAAGATCGATATCCCTTCGCCATTTAAGTGAACCCGGCAATAGAGAATACCCGGCTTCGGCATGCAGCATGAGTCCCACATCAAGCCCCGGCACAATCGTAAAGAAATTCTTGAATGGTTTGTACCAGTCGAATCCGGCGGCGAGATCGATAATGAGCCCAAATTTACCAAGTGTTTCAACGTTATCCCTAGTACCCACCATAATAGTATCAAACTGTTTTTGTTCATCGGTCATCGTCCGCTTACTTTGATAGATCAGTGAGGATACCCCCACTCCCAGCTGCGGGAACAGGTGTATTCCGAACCTATTTTCTCCGGTCAGATTGAAGCCGATCGTGCCCACTCCCATCCCCGAAGTAATCCTGATCCGCCGCTCCGGATCCGCAGTACCCTCAAGTTTCTTTTCAGCGACAATTCCGAATGCTTTCCCCCCAAGAACCAGACGTTTGGCGAGGATCAAGTGCCCTTCACCTCCGAAGGTAAAGTAATTATCCGCGAACAGATCCGGTGGGACACCGTTAATCTTCTGCAGTTCCTGATTGATCAGACTGAAGTCAACGAACTTCTGACCAACGAGAAACGATCCGTAGATACCGTCCTGCGCCGACACAATTGTTGCGGCAGCTGCAATGAGCAGAACAATAAGTTTTCGCATATCCGCCTCCTGTAGGTGAAATGATGGATGCAACAGAGAACACGAAGATTATATCCATCACGAGCAGATGATGCAAGCAGGAAGATATACGCGATGTGGAAAGAATTCAGGGCTCAGAACATTTTGGAGCCCACAGATTAAGTATCCGTGCACCGGTGCCCCGGATATCACGTTCATTTCTCGTGACTACGGTAAGATTGTGTGTCACGGCAGTCGCTCCAATCAAAGCATCTATTACTGGAAGGGGACGACCATTGTTCGCAGACTCACCTTCAATAACACCCCATGTCAGAGCAACTTCAAGGGAGACCGGTAAAATGCGTTCTGCGAAACGTTTCCTCAGATCGGAATCAAGCCATTTTTGAATCTTGATGCGTCTTCTATTGTCATCAAGTTTCGAAATGCCTTTTTGTATCTCCCCAAGCGTGAGAACACTGATAAATACAGTATCCTCATCACATTCTTTAATCCATTGACCAATTTTCTCATCCGGATGTTTTTTAACAAGCTCAGAGATGGCACAGGTATCCAGCAGGTACTTCAAAGATTGACCTCCCGCGAATGGTCTTTATTTCGCTCTATTTCAACTCCAGCCAATGGTGAACGTTGAAAAAAATCAAAGAGTGTTCCTCTTTGCCGTTTGAGCTTTAAATACTCACTCATCGAAAGCAGAACCGCTGTTTTTTTCCCATGTCGTGTGATTTCCTGCGGCCCGTCTTTCAAAGCTCGATCAATGACCTCACTGAGTTTATTCTTCGCATCCTGCACCTGCCACGGTATACCCATACTACCTCCTTCAAATAATCCAGACTGTCTAGATTATATCATCTGCCCCCCAGGCAATGCAACCCCGGGTTTTACCTGTCTGAACTATCTGCTACAGCATAGAAGGGCTCTGCCACATTTTGGAAATGACAAAATCCCTAAGCAAGTCACGTGAGGATTCGTTCGATTCATATTCTAATAATCTCAGTCGGCAATTCTAAGGATACCACTCCTCCTGACAAGCAACCCCTCGCCAACGAGGGCATCAATTTGTTCCCGTACCTCCTCCGCTGAACGATCAAGTTTCTTCGCCAGACTGACCACACTATAACCTTTTCCAGTTACGAGTGTCTTTAAAATCATGCCGCGCAATTGTCGTTTTGAGCCATGAAATGGAGACTGTTTTTTATAATTCAAGCTCTTACGAGAAAGGTTCCCCTCCGTTTTTTTGAGCATTGTCCCGTAATCCATCAATGCTGAATACCATTTACGAGGGTTACGACGATCCAGCGCCGCATTTGCGACCGGAAGAAGCTCATCATCGGACACAGACTCCCGGTCCGGAAAAAAATGGTGTATATACACTGTCCGGATGTTGGTTTCGAGAAACAATGTCGGCTTATTGTAAGCGAATGCGGCAATGGATGCTGCAGTTGCGGGACCGATTCCCGGAAGCGTTTTCAGTAGTTCAGGATCATCAGGAACCACACCCTTATACAGTTGAATAATTTGTCTGGCAGCTTCCCTGAGTGAATTTGCCCTGCGATTATAGCCCAGCCCCTGCCAGGTCGACAACACTCGCTCAAGTGGAGCACCCGCAAGGGAATCCAACGTGGGAAATACAGTGATGAACTGTATGAATTTTTCAGTAACACGGTCCACTTGAGTTTGCTGCAGCATTATTTCCGACACTATAATGTGGTAAGGATTGTAGTCGGTGCGCCAGGGGAGCGTGCGGCCGTTCTGTTTAAAAAACCGGTAGACTTTTTTTCGAAATCCAACAATCGCCGATTCGGTTGTTTTAAATACTTTCACATTGCTTCCTATCATTTTCCCTTTGTGGAACCATTACACAAAAAATATGACTAAACAAAAGTGATAATTCAATAAACCGGTGTCCGTTACCACAGTCACTTCATGCAACAATTTAATTTGTCACGGTCAGAATGTATATTTTAATAGCCCAAAAAAATTGCAAGCTGGTAGTATATAACATTTTTGCTCAAATCATTCCGTAATGTGTCACGCTATTATTATTAAAGATATTTTTATCTTGTCAAAAATATGGTCAGATGGGATAATTTTAAATCCCCAGTCTTGGAGTGTATAATGAACACCTTCAAACGCCAGTTTCTGCTTGAAATGCTTCGTATTTCTGACCTGTTCATCTGCTTGGTTGCCTTCATTGGTGCAATGATCGTGAATAAACTACCACTTTCATTACCGTATTTGAAGGAGTTGATCACTCTTCGAATCAGCATTCCGAATCTAATTACTTTTTCAAGTCTGATTATCAGCTGGCACATTATCTTTTCCATACTTGGTTTCTATAATTCAAGGCGCCTCTCTTCGATGAGGCAGGAATTTTTGGATATCGCCAAAGCAACAATCTTCAGTGCTGCAATCATTTTTACCATCAACCTTTTTCGACCTATCGATATTGTTGACAGCCGTTTCGTATTTATTTTCGGCATTCTACTATTCGCCACTCTCTCTGCAAGCAGAGTTCTTCTGCGCCTGCTTCTGAAACAACTCCGCAAAAGCGGTATCAACCTTCGTCACATTGTTATTGTCGGTACTAACGCCAAGGCAGCAGCATTCAGCTCCATGGTAAAAAACAACCCTGAGCTTGGGTACAACTTTAGAGGGTTTATCGATGATACGTGGGCAGGACCCACCGATACCAGATACGAACAGCAGATTGTTTCAGATTTTACTCATTTTAAAGCTTATCTCAGAGATACCATTATTGATGAAATATTCATTTTTCTCCCGATACAGAGCTTTTACCAACAAATAAATGAAATAATTGAGACAGCATCGGAGCAGGGTATCCTCGTCAGAATGAAAACGGAATTTTTTAGACCGAAAAACAGTTACCCAAAAATTGAATATCTTGAAAACGAAATGCTGCTGACCTACTGTACCGGCCAGATGCGCCGAAGGTTGCTTCTGTTTAAAAAAGCATTCGATTTCTCTTCAGCCTTTGCACTCCTGGTTCTTGTCTCGCCGGTTTTACTTCTTTCAGCGTTGGCCATCAAACTTACCTCTCCCGGACCGGTCTTTTTTGTTCAGGAACGAATCGGCTTCAATAAACGCCGTTTCAAATTGTATAAATTTCGTACCATGGTTCCCGATGCGGAAAAAAAGATTGTCGAACTTGAGCACCTGAACGAAATTAAAGGTGCTGCATTTAAACTGAAAAATGATCCACGTATTACGCCAATCGGTAAAATCCTTCGGAAACTCAGCATCGACGAGCTGCCACAGCTTTTTAACGTTTTAAAGGGAGACATGAGCCTTGTAGGCCCACGGCCACTTCCCATACGGGATTACAAAGGATTCAGCACCGACTGGCACCGTCGTCGTTTCTGTGTAAAACCAGGTATCACCTGCCTCTGGCAGGTGAGTGGTAGGAACAATATCTCTTTTGAGGAGTGGATGGCACTGGATATGCAGTATATCGATCACTGGTCACCAATGCTGGATATGAAAATTCTGTTAAAAACCGTGCCTGCAGTACTTTCGGGGCATGGTGCGAGTTGAACACTCCTACGGAGTGTACATAATTCTACAGTTGTCGCTTCCGTTTATTAAACGCTCGTTGTTCAGTGCTTAACCCAAGTTCGACAGCCAACCCTCTTTTTAAGAAAAACAATGGCGATTTGATGCAACGGGAAAGGTTATTAGGTCAAAAGTTGCTGTAGTGAAGAAATACCCCCTTGAAGTTGACGTGTGCATTTTATTGTTTAAGA